>CAJTXT010000001.1 GCA_910583875.1 uncultured Vampirovibrio sp.
ATAATTAGTATATACTCTTTACCGCTTTTACTACTTTTGCTTAATGTTTCTTAATAATTCATATATATAAAAAATTAAAGGGATGGCGAAAAACCATCCCTTTAAATATTATTATGACTTTTTATATAAAATCCTTACAATGAACATCATCATATTTTTTATTAATATCAATTTTATTTAATATATTTGTTCGTTTTTTTCTATATAACATGTCTACAAAGGCTTCTATACGAGTAACAAATCCAGCTTCACCGGTTTGTTCATCTATTGATAAATGCAATATAGGTTTATTTTTCTTTCTAGAATATCTAGAAATACGTTCTAACATTAATGAGTCTGGACCGCAGCCAAAAGCATTTATAGTAATCAATCCATCTATTTGTCTATCTTGAATATAATGAGCAGCTGCACCGGTTAATTCATATTCATTCGCCCAATACAAACGGGATTTCATAGAATTTAAACCTTCATTCATTTGTTCAAATGTTAATTGGTCTGCTGTATATACTTTTACATCTAATTTTTCAAGTTTATCAAAAATTTTCATACTTACACGTTCATCATAAAGATTATACCCGTGTGCAATTAAGGCAATATTAATTGGATATGTTTTTGAATTTTCAGCAATAATAACTTTATTTTCCAGCGCACTCTTTAACGCTTTTTTATATGGAATTCCGCTTCTTGTCATTACATGGAAATTATTATAGACTTTCCAAGCAGTTTTTGAGGCTTCTCTTATTCTTTCCGTATCTGTAATGCCAAAAGGTTTTACTGCTTCAGCTAAAAAAGTATATAGGCCCTGATTTTTTTCTGATTTATCAAGGGTTGCTTCAATTATAGTAAAATCTCGTTTTATAACATTTCTAATTAAATCCGGAAGTCCGCGGATTTTAGAACAATTATATATTTTAGGAGCAATTGACTGTATAGATGGTACAAATATCTTATCTATGCCTTTATCCAATAAATTTAATATATGACCAACATAAACCTTAATAGGCAGACAAGTTTCAGGAACAACTAGCGATGAACCGACAGACATTGTTTGTTTTGTTGTTTTATCAGATAAAACTATTTCAATTCCCAAATCAGTAAAAAAGCCATACCAAAACGGAAAAAAGTTGTAATATGACAATGCACGCGGTATTCCGATTTTCATTTATATCCCTTTTAATTATTAATGTTTACAAGCATTATAACACGAACAATTTATTTTTTGCCTTTAAAAAGTAAACAATCAGAAAAAGGAAATTTTCTTATTGTTTTAACTACTTTCTTTTTAGTATTGATTTGGCAAATATATATTCCAATAAATACCAATATACATGAAGCAAACTGCTTCATATTTATAGTTTCACCTAAGAAGAACCAGCCAAAGAATACAGCTGCTACAGGTAAAACAAATAAAAACGGAGAGAATTTACTTGCACTTAATGTACATATTGCGAAATTATACAACGCATAGGCAACAACTGTGAGTATTCCCAAATAGACAACAAGAAAAGCACTTGCATTCATCACTACATTAAAATTTCCACCATCAATTATGTTATATATTACAAAGAATATTAATCCGCCAATGACTGATATACCTGCAAGAAAAAATGGCGGATATTTATCCATTAAATATTTTGTAGTGATTACACAAGTATCCGTAAGAATAATTGCAATTAATTCCAAAAAATTACCAAGTAATGGATTGGGGGCTAGTTCTGAAGCATCTGAAGAAATGCTTAATAAAATAGAGCCAATAATCGATATAAAGAGTCCCAAATATATAATTTTAACAAATTTTTCTTTTAAAATTATTCTTGCAGCTATTACCAACAATACAGGTTCCAAAGAACTGACTATGCCAGCTTGTCCTGAGGTCGTATATTTAAGAGCATTTGTTTCACATATAAAATATAAACATGGTTCACAAAGCATCATTAAAAGCAACAATTTTATATCTTTTAAGTCTATTCTGATATGTTTATAAACTGTGAAAATAAAAGGAATAAATAATATTGTCGAAACCAACATTCTGAAAGCCATCAATTGTGGAGTGGAGTAATAACCCAAACAAATTTTTGTTGCAGTCAAGGTTGTTCCATATAATAAAACAGCTATAGTTATAGATAAATAAGCAAACAGCTCATTTTGATTTTTGTATTTCGACAAGAAATCTTTCATTTCATACAAATTCCTCAATCCCAATTATGCAATAGTAAAATAATCAGATAAAATAAGCAAAAAATCAAATACAATAACAAAATTATTAACAAAAATATATTAATTTTTTTTATGTTTTTTTAAGAAATATTTTGATTTTTTTATATTTTGTAATATAATGTAAACACAGATAATATGTTTAAATGTTAAGGGGTCTAAAAAATGACTGAAAATAGTGAATTACAAGCCGAACAAGATTCTACACAAAAAATACTTGTTGCTGATGATGAAGCAAGTATCAGAAGAATTTTAGAAGCTCGTTTAAGTATGATTGGATACGATATCGTTACTGCAACTGATGGTGAAGAAGCAATTGCTGCTTTTAATAAACATAACCCTGACTTAATTGTTTTAGATGTTATGATGCCTAAAATTGATGGTTATGGAGTAACCAGAGAAATCAGAAGAACTTCTGATGTTCCGATTATTATCCTTACTGCTTTAGGTGATGTTTCTGAAAGAATCACCGGTCTTGAATTGGGTGCTGACGATTATGTTATTAAACCTTTCAGCCCTAAAGAATTAGAAGCAAGAGTTAAAGCTGTTTTAAGAAGAACAAATACAAAAGAAGTTGCTGCACCAACAAGTAAAATTGCTAAAAATGTTATTACAACAGGTAATATAAGAATTGATACAGCAAGAAGACAAGTATTTAGAAAAAATGAACGTATCAGATTAACAGGTATGGAATTTAGCTTACTTGAACTATTAGTTAATAATTCTGGTCAAGCTTATTCAAGAAATGAAATTCTACAACATGTTTGGTCTTACCCTGCTGATCACAGAATTGATACACGTGTTGTCGATGTTCATATTTCAAGATTACGTTCAAAACTTGAAACTGATCCGGCTAATCCAGAATTAATTCTTACGGCTCGCGGTATTGGCTATATGTTTCAAAGAATTTCTTAATTAACATATAATATAAAAAAAGAGGGAAATAATTTCCCTCTTTTTTTATGCTTTTAAATATTTATCATAATTTTCTTCTAAATCATTTTGAAGTTTTTGCATTTCGTTTTCTATTCTTTCGCACCAAAATTTAATATTTTCTTTTTCTAAATCAGAAGGAATAAATATAGGTTCACCATATAGAGCAACTGTTTGACAAGGTCCAAAAGGAATAATAAATTTATCCCAAGAACTAGCAGCAAAAAATGTTTTATTCTTTGAGTGCCAGGCAACAGGGATTATTGGAACACCAGTTAATTTTGATATATTAACAATACCGTCTTTAACTTTCCCTCTTGGTCCTCGTGGTCCATCTATCATAATACCTGCTGAATTACCTTCTTTTAACTTATCAATAAGTTCTAGGGATGCAGCAACACCTCTTCTTTTAGAAGAACCTCTAACTGATTTTATATTTAATGTTTCTGCCGCTTTCGCAATTATTTCGCCATCATTTGAAGCACTAATTAAAGCATAAAATTTATCTTTATCTTTTATTCCATACACCAAACATTGATGACAATGCATCATAGACAAAATAAATTGCTCTTGAGGATAATTTATATGTTTAATTGTCAAAAAATGCTTTTCTATATGAAAGAAGGTTTTTAACAGATTAATTAAAATTCCCAATTTAACTTTTTCTTTAAATTTTCTTTGATTAGCCACTCTATAACTCCATAATACTAAAAAAGAGTACGGCAGCATAAACTGTCGTACTCTTTAATTTAACATAAACTATTGAATATTTTCTTTAACTTCAGTAGCAACATTTTTAGAATCCAATTTAATACTTGGTCCCATTGTTGTTGTTAAGTATACTGATTTTAAGTAAACACCTTTAGACGAAGATGGTTTTGCTCTTAAAACAGCATCAGCTAAAGTAATATAGTTTTTCATTAAATCGTCAGATGAGAATTGAATTTTACCGATTGGAACGTGAATCATACCTTGTTTATCAGCTCTGAATTCAACTTTACCGGCTTTAGCATCTTTAACTGCTTTAGCAACTTCTAAAGTTACTGTACCTGTTTTTGGGTTAGGCATTAAACCTTTAGGTCCTAAAACACGACCTAATTTACCAAGCATACCCATACAATCAGGAGTTGCAATTAAAGTATCAAATTCAAACCAACCGCCTGCGATTTTATCGATGATTTCTTCTGCACCTGCTTCGTCAGCGCCTGCTTCTTTTGCTTCAGTCGCTTTTGTACCTTTTGCAATTACGCAAACTCTAACTGTTTTACCAAGTCCTGCAGGTAATACTGTTGTAGAACGTACTTGTTGATCAGCGTGTTTTACATCAATACCTAAAGACATATGGCATTCAACTGTTTCGTTGAATTTGCAAGTTTCTTTTGCTACTTCTTGTAATTTTTGTATAGCTTCCATAGCATTACATGGTTGGTTAAAACCTTCCATCATTTCTGCTATTTTCTTTTGTTTTTTTGTTAATTTAGACATTTTTTCTCCTTTTGTGGTCATAACGCAATTTCAGCTTCCACATTTTTAGTAATCAATTAATCTACTACAGTAACACCCATTGCTCTGCAAGAACCTTTAATCATTTCAACAGCAGATTCAATTGTTGTTGCGTTAAGGTCTTCCATTTTAATTTTAGCAATTTCTTCAAGTTGAGCATGTGTAATTTGTCCAACTTTAGTTTTATTAGGAGTTGCACTTCCTTTTGGTAGATTGATTGCTTTTTTAATTAATACAGCAGCTGGTGGTGATTTAGTTACGAATGAGAATGATCTGTCTTCGTAAACATCAATTACAACCGGAATAATGTATCCTGCTTGTGCTTCAGTTCTAGCATTGAATTGTTTGCAGAAATCCATTATGTTTACACCGTGTTGACCTAATGCAGGACCAACCGGAGGTGATGGATTTGCTTTGCCAGCCTGAATTTGTAGTTTAATTTTTCCTACAACTTTCTTTGCCATTTTTTGTTTCTCCTTTCGTGGTAATTGCGGAACCCTATGTTCCTTCCACTATATCTTTTGTATTTGTTTGTATTCTAGTTCTACAGGTGTTTCACGACCGAATATAGAAACCATAGCTCTTAATTTTGATTTATCAGGATATACTTCTGTAATATCACCAATAAATTCTGAGAATGGACCAGAGATAATTCTGACTTTATCACCTGCTTTAACGTCAAGTTCAACTTTAGTAACCTGATTTTGAGTCTTATGGATAATTTTCTTAATTTCACTATCTTTAGCAGGAATTGGTTTTTTACTTGAACCAACGAATTTTGTAACACCTGCTGTATGTCGAACAACATACCAAGAGTCATCATCCATAATCATTTCAACAAGTACATATCCAGGGAATATTTTTTCTTCCCTATCCATTTTCTTGCCGTCTTTCATCTTAGTGATAGTTTTTTGAGGAACTTCAATTCTGAAGATTTTATCACTCATATTCATATATTCAATACGTTTTTCAAGGTTAACTTTTACCTTGTTTTCATGACCTGAGTATGTATGAACGATGTACCATCTTTTTTGTGGAGCTTTTGGTTCTTTAGCTGCTTCTTTAAATTCAGTATCTTTTTTAGAAAGAACTTCTTCTTTTGAAACAATGCCTTCTTGACCAAGTTCCATATCTGATAAATGTTCTACAATTTCATTATTATCTTTTGTCATTACGTGTTAATTCCTATCTTTTAGTCACTCGCTTAATCTACCAACCTAAAAGCCTTTAAAATACCTTTAAATAAGATATCAAGGCCATAAGTATAAATAGTAAAGGCAATAACGATAACAAGTACAATAATTGTTTGTGCTATTACTTGTTTTCTTTCCGGCCAGGTTATTTTACCCCATTCCGACTTAACGCCTTTAAAGTATGTTACTAATTTTTCCATTTATATTATTTTCCTTTTTATAATTCGCGCCCTGAAGGACTCGAACCCTCGACATCCGGTTTTGGAGACCGACGTTCTACCAACTGAACTAAGGACGCTTATTATAAACCTTATTTTGTTTCTTTATGAGATGTATGTTTTTGGCAGAATGGGCAATATTTGTTTAACTCCATTCTTTCTTTTGAGTTCTTTTTATTTTTTACTGTTGTGTAGTTTCTTCTTTTGCATTCTTCACAAGCAAGAACTACCATTCTATCGTTTTTTCCTTTGATTCCCATTGTGTCACCTTTTCTTATCAAATTATATTTTATGTTCTTATTTACAATAGAAAACTATAGAATACAGCTTTTTCCTTATATTCTACTTCCCTTGTGTAAAACCACTGATAATATCATAACTTAAACATATTTTTTTTCAAACATAAAATTTACAAAACGCAAAATAACCATTATAATTGGTTTAACAACAAGGAGAATTTATGACAATTAGTATTCGTGAAGCATTTAGAAATGCAGCTACAGAAAGATACAATAAAGAAAATATTTTATATTTTTCATTAATTATAGCTGTCTTAACAATAGGGTCAGTTTTACCCACAGATGGAATTAAAGATAAATTAATGCTTTTTTATGCATCTGCTATTGTTTGGCTGCTAACAATAGTTAGTTCCATATTTTTATCTGGTTATAATGCTATGGCATGTAATAATGAAGTAAATAATAGAGATAATGTTATCCCTGCTTTATCTGAAATAAAAGAAATTTTAATTAATGGATGTCAATATTTTCTTGGCAATATTGCTTTAACTATTCTGGCGGCTATTATTCCAATGATTATATTCATTATTGGAACTATTATGATGGTTATAGCTGGAATAAAATTACTTCCATTAATGGCTATTGGAATAATTACTTTTATAGCTGGTTTTATAATTCTTATTCTTATTTCTTATAAATATGTTTTTCCGTTACATCTTAATTACTATAAATCTTTAAAGCTAGAAGATATTTTTGACTTAAAACAAGCTATAGAATTAAGAAAACAACATAAAGAATATGGTTCTTTGTTCTGGAAAACAATATTAGTCTTCGTCTTAATTGTAGGTATATTTTTATTGTTTAGTATTTGTTATTACATTGTATATAAATTCACGAATTTCTGTAGTAAAGAAATTGCTGATTATATACTAGGATACATATATACCGTAGCAATTAGTGTTGCTCAGTTAATATATTTCCCGGGGTTAATTAAACAATTTTTTAATACACAAAATAACGATGATAACGAACAAACAGAAATAAAAGAAGGTTGACCTATTTTTACAAAACTATCTTATTTTTTATAACATGTCATGCTGAACTTGTTTCAGCATGACAATGGAGAGACTATATTTATATATCATTCCTTTTTTATTCGTTCAATTAAAATTACAAGAAACAATATAAGCACCGGACCAAGCATTTTGAAGATTAAAACCGCCTGTAAATGCATCAATATTTAAAACTTCACCGGCAAAAAATAAACCTTTTACTATTTTTGACTCCATAGTTTTTGAATTAACTTCATTTAAATCAACACCGCCTGCCGTAACTATTTCAGAGTCTTTTATTCTTTTTTCCGCATGCAATTTAAATGCAATTAATGAATTTATTAAAAGTTCTTTTTCTGTCTTTTTTAACTGGGCAGCTTGTTTATCTGCGTCAATTTTATTTAATGTAAGAATTTCGCTTATAAAACTTTCAGGTGCGAATTTAGCAAAAACATTTTTAACTGTCTTTTTAGATTTATTTTTAATTTCTTTTTCGATTTCTTCAATTGAAACATCTATCAACTTCATAGTAATTTCTAATGGAGATTGAGAAGAAAATTCCTCATAAGCAGTTAGTGCTGAAATTTTAAAAACACAAGGACCTGAAATTGATTTATGTGTAAAAAGCAAATCGCCATAACATTTTTGAAATTTTTTCTTTCCAAATTTTATTTGCGCTTCAACATTTTTAAAACTTAAACCTGAAAGCTTATAAAAATTCTTTTCTTTTATATCGAGTGCAGTTAAGGAAGGCTTTTGCTCTATTATTTTATGACCCAAATTTTCAGCAAGTTTAAAACCGTTTCCTCGTCCTCCTGTCGTTAGAATTACAACGTCAAATTCATATTTCGACTTATCGGTTATAACAATAAATCCATTAGACTCTTTTTTAATTTCAATAACTTTTTCTTTCTTAAAATTAAAATTAGAAGTTTCTAAATGTTTATTCAATATTTCAATAGTTTTTTTAGAGCTGTCTGATACAGGAAAAACTCTTTTATCAGGTTGGACATAAGTTTTAACTCCCAAATCAGAAAATAATTTTCGGGTTTGTTTTTGCCCAAACTTTGAAAAAACCGACAGTAAAAACTTATCTCCTCTGGGATAATTTTTAACAAATTCTCTTACATCATTCTCATCATAAGTAAGATTACATCTTCCGCCGCCTGTTGGCAAAAGTGAAGAGAAAGGCTCTTTAACATCAAAAGCAGTAACATTAATTTCAGTATTTTTAGAAAGCAAAACAGATGCAAGCCCGCCTGCTGCACCTGTTCCTATTACTGCTATATTTTTATATATCAACTCTTGTTCCATAAAGAAATACGTCATCTAATGTTTCTAAATCTTCGTGTAATTGTAATAATGACTTCTTATATTTAGGATGAACATAATCAGGAATTAATTCTAACAAAGGCACAATTGCAAAAGCTCTTTCATGCAAATGTTCATGCGGGATTTTCAAATCAGGTTCATCTACAACCAAATCACCATAGAAAAGAATATCTATATCTATTTTTCTTGCTTCATAAGTATCAGAATAAGACTTTTCTCTGCCCATTTGAATTTCTGTATTTTTACATAATTCTAAAAGTTCACGAGGAGACAACTTAGTTTTAACTTCAATTACTCCGTTTACAAACCAGTCTAAATCTCTATTGCCCCAAGGCTCTGTCTCATACAAACAAGAAGTACGGACAACCGTTACCATACCTGTCGATGACAACATTCTCACAGCTTGCTGCACATATCCGACCTTATCGCCGATATTTGAACCTAAACACAAATACGCTATTGCCATTAGAATAAACTCCTTAACAACATTATATTATTTTTTTTCAAGTTTACAACTATATTTTATACATAATTAATATTTGTAATGAGAGATTTTTATAGCAGTTTTTCCTTAAATATGCTCAAATAATAGTCATAATGTCATGCTGAAACAAGTTCAGCATGACAGAAATGATGATAATATCAAATAAAATTCGAGTAAAAAGTCAAAAAACAATTTCAGCATGACTATTTTAGTTATTTTAGTAAAAAGTAAAGTTATATATAAATTCTTAAAATAATAAATATAAGTTTAAGTGCTTTTGTGCTAAAATTTAACTATGTTTACGGGTTTAATTGAAGAACAAGGTCAAATAAAAAGCTGCAATATTTCATCAAAAGGAATGGAAATTATTGTTTTATGCAGCAAAATATTGTCTGACGTTCAAAATGGCGCAAGTATTTGTATTAATGGCGCCTGCCAAACTGTTACTGATTTTGGAAAAGATTTCATTAAAGTTCAAGCTTCTAATGAAACTCTAAAAGTAACAAACTATAAAAATCTAAAAACAGATGACAAAGTTAACCTTGAACGTGCATTAACCTTAAATAAACGAATAGACGGCCACATAGTTTCAGGTCACGTAGACTGTACAGCTGAATTTATAGAAGCAAAACAAGATGGTTTTTCTAAAACATTCTTTTTTAAATTACCGAATGAATTTGCAAAATATGTAATTTATAAAGGTTCTATTGCAATAAACGGCGTTAGCCTTACAATTGCATCAATTGAAAATAATATATTTTCAGTTGAACTTATTCCCACAACATTAAATGAAGTAAATCTTGCTGATTTAAGAAAAGGCGATATTGTAAACATTGAAACTGATTTATTTGCAAAATATGTTGAAAAAATATTTAATTCAAAAGATAATACAAGTAAAATTAATTACGGTTTTTTAGCCGAGAACGGATTTATTTAAAATGAGCGAAATTAAATTTAATACTATAGAAGACGCAATTGAAGATTTTAAAAACGGAAAACCTGTTATAGTTGCAGATGACGAAGACAGAGAAAATGAAGGCGATGTAATTATTCCTGCTCAATTTGCAACAGCACAGGTGGTAAATTTCTTAATTTCAGAGTGTAAAGGGGTTCTTTGCTTGGCTCTAACAAGAGAAAGAGCTGAAAAATTAGGACTTTCAGAAATGGTAAGTCATAATACAGACCCAAAAGGTACAGCGTTTACTCAAAGTATTGATGCTTCTAAGAAATTTGGAGTTACTACAGGGGTTAGTGCTTATGACCGTGCAAAAACAATTGAAGTTGCAGTGGCAAATGACGCAATTCCTTCTGATTTATGCCGTCCAGGACACGTATTCCCTCTAATTGCAAGAGAAGGCGGTGTGCTTGAAAGAGTAGGACACACAGAAGCCTCTGTTGATTTAGCAAGACTTGCAGGGTTAACTCCCGCAGCTGTTATCTGCGAAATCGTTAACGAAGATGGAACAATGGCTCGCCGTGATGATTTGGTTAAGTTTTCGCAAAAGCATAACTTGAAATTTGTTACTGTTGCACAGCTTATTGAATACAGACTTCAAAAAGAAATGTTTATGAAACGTGATGCAGTAGCCAATCTGCCATCTGACTTTGGTACTTTTAAAGTCTATGGATATACAAATAAACTTGGCGGAATTGATCAGGTTGCAATTGTTAAAGATGACGGTTCTGACAAAATTCCAATGGTAAGAGTTCATAGTGAATGTTTAACAGGCGACATTTTCCATTCTCAAAGATGTGATTGTCAAAATCAATTAGAAGCGGCACTTAGAAAAATTGAAGAATACGGAAAAGGTGCTTTAGTTTATATTAGAGGACACGAAGGCAGAGGTATCGGTCTTGTTAATAAAATTAAAGCTTATGCACTTCAAGAACAAGGTGAAGATACAGTTCAAGCAAATATTTCATTAGGTTTTCAGCCTGATTTAAGAAACTATGGAATTGGTGCGCAAATTCTTAGAGATTTGGGCTACAATAAAATAAAACTTATTACAAATAACCCTACAAAAATAGTTGCGCTTAAAGGTTATGGACTCGAAATTACAGAAAGAGTTGCGCTAAAGACACCTTTGAATAAATATAACGAAAGATATATTCATACTAAAGTAGATAAAATGGAACACTTAATTGATTTATAAAGAGAGATATTATGGCAAATATTACAATATACAAGGTTGAATCCTATAATCAAAATTATTTCAGAATATTTTCCGGTGTTTATAATGATTTTAAAGTAAACGCTGCTAAAGATTATAATTTTGAACTTGAACCATTAGCATATCCTAATTTTATTAAAAGCATTGAAGATGGTCTGTTAAAATGTTTAATTCTATTTGAAGATGACATTCCTACAGGCTTCCTTGTTTATACAACACTTATTTCAGAAGCTATTGAATTAAATATTATTCATTGTATTGGTGATGAAAATACAAATGCTAAACGTAAACTACTTTTAGAAAAATTCTTAGAAGAAACTTCTGATTTAATGAAAGAGAAAATAGTAACATACCCTATGTTAGGAAAACAGAGTGCTTTTGTTCAGGATATTCAAGAGTTTGGTTTTAAAATTGTAAATACCTCTGTTATGGGCTATAACTTATCTGATATAACAGCAATAAATAAAACTAAAGAAATTACTATTCCTAAACTTCCTAACGATTATTCAATATCTAATTGGAAAACTACATATTTCAAAGAAGCTGCAGATGTTATGCATCAAGCATTTAAAGAATCTTCTGATGCTTTATTTGACAGCCGATTTACAACAGTAAAAGGCTGCCGCGATATTTTAGAAAAAATTACAGAAAATGTATACGGACAATTCTTGCCTGGTATTACTAAAGTTTTACTTTATAAAAAACATCCTGTAGGAATTTGTTTTGCAAATCTTACAAATGACAGTATTGCTAATATACCGATTGCTGCAATTTTAAATAAGCATAGAAATTATGGTTTTGGCAAGATTTTATTAAAACAATTAGTTGATAACTTATTAGTTTCAGCTATTTCAGGCGGCTGGAATTTAAAAGAACTAAATGTAAGCTGCGATTCTGATAATTTTCCTGCTGTAAAAATGTATAATTCAGTTGGTTTTGTTGAAGAATATTCTTATCCTCAAGCATATCGACCAAAAAACATATAAAAAATACGAAAAAAGGATGCTGGATTGTTTTTTCGTCCTGTGATTTCGCGATACCTAAAATCAATGGACTTCAAAAACAATCCAGCATCCTTTTTTCGTATTTTTATACTTTAATTATTGCTGAACACGACCTTCATCGTCGCCAGATTTTTTATCGACAGCATTTTATGCTTAATTTTCTGTTCTTCATTAATATTAAATATTCTTATAATACGTTGTATTTCTTCAACTTTTTTACGTGAATCCAATTTATATACATTCTTTACTGGTTCACAAATTGTTCCCAAAACCCCATTCAATTGTTCTTCGTTCATCTTTTCCCCTGTTAAAAATAAAAGTCTAAAATCCTCTATATTTTATATAAGTTTTTTTAGCTGAAAGAATTGCCTTTTTATTTAACAATTGTTAAAATTTATTTAACATTATATAAAAAGGAGATTTTTCTTATGATTATTGATGATTTAGCCAATTCTGAAAAATATATTAGCTTACATAAAGATTTTAAATTAGTTTTTGACTTCTTAAAAAATAATGATTTGAGCAAATTAGAATGCGGGAAACATGCTTTAAGAGGAGACGAAGTATTTTTTAATCTTCAAGAATACGAAACAAAACAAACACAAAAATTAGAAGCACATAAAAAATATATTGATATTCAAGTAGTTGCTATTGGTGAAGAATTTATGGGCTATACAAATCTTGAGAATACAACTGTTAGTGAAGAATATAATGAAGAAAAAGATGTTATGTTCTTAAACGGAAAAGTTGATAAACTATTAGCTACAAATAAAAACTTTTTAATCTTCTATCCTGAAGATGCACACATGCCTGCTTTAGCAGTTAATGAACCAAAACATGTTAAAAAAGCCATATTTAAGATTTTAAAATAAATGACAAACACAGACGTAAAAAACCTGTTCAATAAAATCGCACAAAAATATAATTTTATGAACAATATAATTTCGTTTGGTCTTCATAAACTAGTTAAAGAACAAGCGATAAAAGCATTAGAGATAAAACCAAAATCAAAAGTGCTGGATTTATGCTGCGGGACAGGGGATTTAGGTGCAATTATAAAAAAATTATATCCAGACTGCGATGTAATTGGTGCAGATTTTTCAAAAGCCATGCTTGAAATAGCAAGAAAAAATAATAACAATATTACTTATTGGGAAGTTGATGCAAGAAAGCTTCCTTTTGAGAAAAACTCTTTTGACTACATAGTTATGGGATTTGGACTAAGAAATATTCCAGAAAAAAATAAAGTATTAGAAGAAATTTACCGAGTATTAAAAACAAACGGTAAGTTTTTGCAAATTGATTTTGGTAAGCATAATTTAGCAAGCGAAATTTTAGATGTATTTATACTAACCGCTGCAAAGCTTTTTTATAAAAATACAAAACCTTATAAATATTTAATTTTATCTAAAAGAAATTTTTTAGAACCCGATGAATTAATTGAAATATATAAATTTAATAAATTCAAATATTTAACACATAAAAATATCTTATTTGATGTTATTTCATATCAAATTGCTGAAAAATAAAATAGAAAATTAATAAAGCTGTTCATTCTATTTCTTCAAATGCATTTTGAAATTGCCATTTTTTATTAATATCAACAAGTGAATTAAATCTAATTAATTCAAGTTTAAATTTTTCATATAAAAATCGATGATTTATTATGGCATTTGCGCCATCATTATTAAAAATTTGAGACGAAAGATTATATAAATGTACAATATATGGAATATTATCACCTCTTCCTTGTAGTTTTAAATGCTTAACCCCAGATTTTATTAAAGTATTAATTTCAACTGTTGAAAGAGCTGGAACAGATTTATATTGTTCCAGATAAGAATATTTATCTCTATAGCAGTCATATCTTTTATTAATATTTTCTTGAGTTTTATGAAACTTAGCGTGAAAAGTATAATGAGATGGTGCATATGGACAATTGTTTATGCATAAAGCATTTATTAACACTTCAACTTTTGAAATATTATCAATTAGAACAGGATTTTTTGCTAATACATTTTTAGCATACTCCGAACGTAAAACAACTATGTCATATTCTTTTAATAATCTATTATAATAGATTGTTTCATTTTCAATTGTTGGTTCTTGCTCAATATTAAATCCTTGAAATCTATAAATTGGTTTCAAAATAGAAGCAACAACTGTTGAAGATGGATTTTTCTCTTTTATATAATTTTTTAAAATATCAGATGAAACTATAAATCGTGCACCATGTTCTATAAAAAAATCAAGAAGCCAATTTTCATATTCATTATTAAGCTCATCTTTAGTGATATCTATTCTTGAGAAATTAATAGTTGGAATACCATGATGAATATTTATAACATAATTAAAAACTCTTTCAATTAAATCTTTTTCAAGTTTACCTTTAACTATAGGAGATCTTCCACCAGACCATGCTGACATAGGCGAGCCATAAACATTTACATTCAATCTATTAAAACATAAACTATCCAGCAATGACTGCATAGCACCAAAAAGCATCTCATACTGAAATAAACAAGGTAAAGACCATATAATGTTGTTCCCATATT
The DNA here is from genome assembly GCA_910583875.1 of uncultured Vampirovibrio sp. GTDB lineage: Bacteria > Cyanobacteriota > Vampirovibrionia > Gastranaerophilales > Gastranaerophilaceae > Avigastranaerophilus. Next base: position 14,899 of record CAJTXT010000001.1, read on the forward strand.
TATATATTGAAGAATTATTTTCCATAATAAAAATTCCTTTCTAAATTTTTAGCTTTAATCCGTAAAGTAAATCATATTTTTCATCTGAAAAAGAACAAAAGCCCGAATATGGAGTAAATGTCATCTCGCAAAAATAAATTTCATTATTTATTTCCATAAAGTCAACACGCACAAAATCAATATCTTTACATAGCTTTGATGCATATTCTATTACTTTATCTTTATTACTACAAAGAAAATCCTCTACACCATTTTCCCAGTTTATAAAAAAAGACTGCTTTTCCCATTTAATATTGAAAAAACATTGGTCTAATCTATAATATTCATCAATTCGAATAGGATATCTATACAATATTATTTCTGGTTTTCCATTAAAACAAAAAACCTCATAATCTTTTATTTTATCGCCATCAGCTAAAAGTTCTTCTGCAAAAATTTTAGGTTCTATATCTTGATATTGAAGTTCGTAATAACTCCAATAAGCATAATTAATATTTAAAACCTTATTATAAAATTTTTCCAGTTTTTTATAATCTGATGCTTGTAATAAATTTTTATCATCTATTACAATATTTGTATCCCAAGCATGATTTGTTTTTAATATAAATCTGGCAGGTAATTTGTCAAAATTGAGGTTTCTAAACGAATCAGAAACTTGATATATTTTTGCATATTTAAGTTCTGGAACAATTTTATTTATATATTTTTTTACCTCAATTTTATCTGTTAAATTTTTCTTTTGTTCAGTTATGCCATATAACTTAATCCATTGAATTTTTTCACTCAATTTTTCGGGAAAATTAAAATTTAAATTTCCCAGTTTTGATTTCTTATACTTATATATCAAAACTAATTTATACAAGAAAACAGGAATACATCTAAAGAACAAATATCTTAAATAATATCTTGGAGTATAAGAATCAAAAATTTTAATCATTTTTATGTCATGCTAAATATTTAATAACTTGGCAGCCTTCATTTTAATTTTTGCAATCTCACAAAAATCACTATATGGCTGCATATAAAAACCAGCTGTGTATGCTATTCCTGGACAATAACCGCAATACTTGCAATATTCTTCTTTATAACATTGTTCTAAATCTAGAATCTTTTGAGATTTTAATATATTCAACTTCGATTTTTTATTTTGGTCCTTCCAAATAGCAATAAGTGAATCATTATTGCAATTTCCTAATAATATTTTTAATGCAGGACAAGGATATACATTTAAATTAGGATCTATTGAAAGACCAGTACTTGCCCCACCACATAATTGTTCATTTTGAAACTTTTCATTAATATTTAATGCTGGATTATTATTTATAAATGCTGATGAATTATTATCTAATAATAAATTTAACAATTGTTCATTTGTTATTTTTACTTTTCTGTTTGTTTTTTCTGGGTTATCTAATAACGTATAATCTACAGAAAAAGCAATATTATTTTTCTTTGCAAATTTAGAAACATCTGTATATTCATAAGCATTAATATTAGTTAAGAAGCATTTTATTTCAATATTTATATTATTTTCTTTTAATATTTTTATTACATTTAATGTTTTTTGATAAGAACCAACAACCCCTGTAATTGTATCGTGTATTTCAGGTTTCATACTATAAAGACTTAAGGAAATTCTATACGGATGCAAATTTATTATTCGTTCTAATAGTATTTTATTATCATATAATAATTGACCATTTGTCAAAAATTCTAATGCTATCTTTTTTTCTCGAATATAGCTTATAATTTCCAAAAAATTTGGATTTAAAGTGCATTCTCCACCCGTCAATGTTATATAGAAAACACCAAGTTCATAAGCATCGTCAATAACTTTTTTTATATCATTTAATTTAATATTAGATGTTTTTAAATTTTTATCATTATAACAGTGTATACATTTTAAATTACAATTATATGTCAGCTCAAAACATAATCGTGGCATAAATCCCATTGATATAATTATTCCTGACATTTTATTCTCAAATTCTGCAAATTCTTCAATAGAAGAATTTTGTATTTGTTTATCTTTATTGTCAATACAACTATATTCATTTCTATCTATTTTATTAATCAATAATATATTTATAGAAACTAATTCTTCTAAAAAAGATTCTATTTCAGAATCTAATCCATTACTTTTTGAAAAATTGATTATTTCATAATAATCTCTTTGTTTTTCTAAAAGAAATTTAAATAAAATAGCTGCAGAATCTTCCAACACAATAAACTCATTTGTCTTTTGATTAAAAATAAAAGCTATATTCTTATTTTCTGTGCAGTAAACATGAGCTGATATCCATTCTGCTACATATACATTAGCATTAATAGCCCCAATTTGCATACCTAAATTCTCCTATAAGTTTATAACATACGCCACAAGACATTCTTGTACATGGGCAGCCGCCATTCACAATAATAGAAAATTTAATACGTTTTGCTATAACTAATTTTTTCATTCTTCTTCCTTTTTTTTAATTCCAAATTTACAATTGTAATAATACATTATTAAAAATGTAAACCCTATAATTTAAAGGTTATTCGGTTTACTTATGTATTTTAATACCTATGTTTATATTTGTCAATATACATCTTTTATATGGTAATTAAAAAACCCATATTTTGTAGTATTTTATCTCAATCTATAATTAAAAAAGAGGTAACTATGAAACATTTAGAACCAAACGAACCATTTTATCAGATAAGCCAAGCAGCAAAATTGTTAGGTATTACAAGTGATAGATTAAGAACATATGAAGAAGAAGGGTTAATTAAACCTTATAGAACAAATCATTCAAAAGATGGAAAAAGACTATTTAGTCAAAATGATATTGATTGGCTTATGATTATTAGAGATTTAATAAAGTTAGGTGTGTCCATACCTACAATACGTATATTACTAAGTGCTAAATTCTCTTCTAGTAATCCTATTTTAAAACAAAGAGATATTGAAATCATTGAATTGATAAAAAAGTTAAAAAATCACGCTATTTATGAACAAATAGAAAAATAATAATATGGCATAACAAATTGTAAGCAAATAAATAATTTTTTACTTACAATTTGAATTTATAGAATAACAATATATAAAATTATTTATGACTATGAAGAAAGTTCATCCATAATGCCTTGTATAGTTTTAACTCTTGCTTCTTCTTTTAGCTGTACATCACTTTTCTCTTCGCATTTTGTTTTAACACTATCAGCAAATTTATTAATATCCATTCCATATTCAGGATCACTGCAATAACTTGCAAGAATTTTTCCATCTTCATTTTTTGCATACAAGTACATTTCACCAGTATAGGAATCATTATCTGCATTTATAATAACAGTTTGAGGCATTTTTTGAATAATACCCAATTGTGCTTGTATATCTGCAAATGTTACAGATTTATAATTAAAGTCTTCATTTGCACGTACTAATGATACAAAAGTATCTTGAGTTACTTTTTTCTTATCATCACTTCCCCAGCTAATTTTACCAAAAGTTACGCGGGGGGGGGATTTTGTCCTTTAAAACTAGCTATATTCATAATTTTACCTAACCTTTCAAGTTTGATAAAACAAATGATATATTAAAATTGCTTTTAAAATTTAATTTATAACAAATTATTAATATAAAAGGAGGTACTAATATAGTACCTCCTTTAAAGTTTTAGCGATTTATTATTTAATCAATTCGCCAACTGCTTTGAATACAGCCATTCTTCTAGCCGCATCTTGTTCAGCTTTAGCATATAGAGCTTCTGCTTCTTCAGGATTTGTCTTTAATAATGACTTATATCTGCCTTCAGACTTAATAAAGTCTTGATAGCTTTCTTTAGGATCTTTTGCATCCCAAGTAAACGGTTGTTCATTAGCCGGGTTATATCTGTATAATGGGAAGTAACCTGCTTCAACAGCACGTTTTTGTTCTGTTTGAGTCTTACTCATATCGATACCGTGAGCGATACAAGGAGCATAAGCAAATATAATAGATGGTCCATTATAAGCTTCAGCTTCTTGGAATGCTTTTAATGTTTGCATTCTATCTGCACCAAGTGCAACAGAAGCAACATAAACATAACCGTAAGACATGCTCATTAAGCCCATGTTTTTCTTATATGTTGGTTTACCGCCTGTAGCGAACTTCGCAACAGCACCTGTAGGTGTTGATTTAGAAGCTTGACCGCCTGTATTTGAGTAAACTTCTGTATCTAAAACAAGAACGTTAACGTTTTTGTTTTGAGCTAATACGTGGTCAATACCGCCGTAGCCGATATCGTTTGCCCAACCGTCACCACCGATAATCCATACTGATTTATCTGTGAAGTAGTCTTGTAATTCTCTAACTTTTGCTAAATCAGGACATCCGCAATCTGCATATTTTGCAATAACTGCTTTTGCATTATCTTGTGCTGCAATTGCTTCAGCTGTTTTTGAATTATCAAAGTGAGCCATAGCTGACTCTAAAGCTTCTTTTAAGTCAGCAGGAGTTTGTTCATTAGATAAAACTTTTTCAACGTAAGTTTTTAAAGTATCTCTGTTTTGGTCTACTGCTAATCTCATACCAAAACCGAATTCAGCATTGTCTTCAAATAGAGAGTTTGCCCAAGCCGGACCTCTGCCATCTTTGTTTGTTGTGTATGGAATTGTTGGGAATGTACCTGAGTAAATTGAAGAACAACCTGTTGCGTTTGCAACGATTGCATTTTCACCAAATAATTGTGAAACTAATTTAACATAAGGTGTTTCACCACAACCTGCACAAGCTCCTGAGAATTCAAATAATGGTTTTCTTAACATAGCACCTTTAATTGTTTTTGTAGTATTTCTACCCATAACATTATCAGGTAATTCGTCAAAGAATTTTTCATTAACAAATTCACATGCTTCTTCTTCTTTTTCAATTGTTGACCAAGTTAATGCTTGTTTTTCTGGATTTTTGTTTGCTGGACATTGATCTAAGCAAACACCGCAGCCTGTACAATCGTTACAATAAACTTGAACTTTGAATTTTTCATCGGCTACTGCTGGTTTTGCAGGAATAGCATTGAAAGATTCTGGAGCATTAGCTAAATCTTTAGCTTCAACTAATTTAGTTCTGATTGCAGCGTGAGGACATGCAGAAGCACAAACACCACATTGTAAGCAGTTTTCGCTGTTCCAGTGAGGAACTCTTGGAGCGATACCACGTTTTTCTAAACAAGCAGTACCTGTAGGAATAACACCATCAACGCTCATTGCAGAAACTGGAATATCATCACCTTTTAATTTCATAGAAGGTTCAATGATTTTCTTAGCAAATTCTGAAGCATTTTCTGGTATTAATTGTACGTTATCAATAGAGCAAACACCGTCTAATGAAGCAGGAACTTCAACTTCTTGGCAAGCATCAACAGCTGCGTCGATTAAAGCTAAGTTCATATTAACAACATCGTCACCTTTTTTCTTAAAGGTTTTCTTTGTCATTTCTCTCATACCTTCATAAGCTTGTTCAAATGGAATAATTCCAGAAACTTTGAAGTATGCAACCATCATTACAGTGTTAGCACCTTTACCACGTAAGCCAGGTTGTTCTTTAATAAGTTTTTCAGCGTCTACATTGTAGAATTTGATTTTCTTATTAATAATAGTTTCTTGCATTTCTCTTGTTAAGTGAGCAAATGCTTCTTCTTTAGTATAAGGGCTGTTTAATAAGAATGTACCGCCTTCTTTAATACCTTTTAATAGGTCATATCTGCCAACATAAGCGTGAGCTGAGCAAGATACGAAGTCTGGTGCAGTAATTAAGTATGTTGATTTAATAGCTTCATCACCAAATCTTAAGTGAGAAACAGTTACACCAAATGATTTTTTAGAGTCATAAGCAAAGTATGCTTGAGCATCTTTGTTTGTATATTGACCGATAATTTTAATTGAGTTTTTGTTAGCACCAACAGTACCGTCTGAACCCAAGCCCCAGAACATACAGTTTGTAGTACCAGCTGGTTCTGTAACAATGTGTTCATCAACATTTAATGAAAGGTTTGTTACATCATCATCGATACCTACTGTAAATCCGTGGAAACCATTGTTTTCAGAATGTTTGTAGATAGCTAATACCATTGAAGGTGTAAATTCTTTAGAAGCTAAACCGTAACGTCCGCCGATAACTCTGATATCTTTGTTACCGATAGCTGCAACTACGTCCATGTATAATGGTTCACCGATTGAACCAGGTTCTTTTGTTCTGTCAATTACAGCAATACGTTTAACTGAAGCAGGAAGTGCTTCGTTGAAGCGTTTTACATCAAATGGTCTGTATAATCTAACTTTAACTAAACCGTATTTAGTTCCTCTTGTTTTATTTAAGTATTCAATTGTTTCTTCAATTGTTTCACAAGCTGAACCAATAGCAACGATAACGTCTGTAGCATCAGGAGCACCAACATAATCAAACGGATGATATTGTCTTCCTGTAACTGCTGCAACTTTATCCATATATTCTTGAACAATATCAGGAACAGCATTGTAGTATTTGTTAACTGTTTCACGTCCTTGGAAGTAAACATCGGTATTTTGAGCACCAACTTTACAAACAGGAGCTTCTGGTCTTAAACCTCTTTTTTTGAATTCTTCAATATATTTAGGTTCAACTAATTTAGCGATGTCTTCATAAGAAATTTCTTCAATTTTGTGTAATTCGTGAGAAGTTCTGAAACCATCGAAGAATTGTAAGAAAGGAACTTTTGCTTTGTAAGTTGATAAGTGAGCAACTAAAGCTAAATCCATTTCTTCTTGAACAGAGTTAGCAGCTAACATAGCATAACCTGTGTTACGGCAGCCCATAACATCAGTATGGTCACCGAAAATAGCAAGTGATTGAGCTGCTAATGCACGAGCTGTAACGTGCATAACGTGAGGAAGCATTTCCCCAGCTGCTTTATGCATAACAGGAATCATTAATAATAAGCCCTGAGATGCTGTGTATGTAGAAGTTAAAGCACCTGCTGCAAGTGAACCGTGAACAGCACCTGCTGCACCAGCTTCAGATTGCATTTCTGCAACTTTTACTTCTTTTCCCCAAATATTTTTCTTTCCTTGTGATGCCCATTCATCAATCCATTCACCCATTGTAGATGACGGAGTGATAGGGTAGATTGCTGATACTTCGCTAAGTGCATAAGCAATATGCGCTGCAGCGTAGTTACCATCAACAGTAAGTGTTTTCTTTGGCATTTGTTTTACAACCTCCATTCTCTCGTATCCAAATTGCTTATAATTTATTATTACTAATACAATAAATGTACCCCAAAGATGATTGAATTACAATTTTTTATTACGGATTGTGAGGTTAAAGTTCTTTTTATATTTTATTGAGTTAAAACCCAACCTGCAAATTTTTATTATATTTAAAAATTTAATATTATTTTGTAAAAAACAATATCTATACCCCCAGTCATGCTGAACTTGTTTCAGCATCTTAGATTTTGTAAACTTAGCATTAAAATGAGTATATTCAAAATTGGCAAGATGCTGAAACAAGTTCAGCATGACGGAGAATGAATAAATTAATTATCTTTTAATAAATTCACATCAATATTGTATTTTTCAAATAGAAAATCATAATTGTCTGTAGTTTTTTTATATTCTTTTTTTGCATTAGCAATATCACCTTTTTTTGCATATATTACTGATTGATATGCATAAAACGGTTCTGAATTCATTGTAAATATTTTCCCGTCATAAGGGATATCAAGTGCTATTTGTACATGTTTCTGAGCATTTTCATAATCATTCATTGAAAGATAGATTCTTATAAAATATTCATGGTCAATTCTATTTTGGGATGTTTCTCCCAACTTTTTCTTCGCAATTTCCAATGCTTCATTATTTTTGCCCAGAGATAAAAGTATATCAATTAATCTATCTATATTTCCCGAGTTTCTTGCTAATTCTTCTGCTTCATTATTCCTGCCTTCTGCTAACAATACATCTATTTCACCATTTGTATCATTTTCTTTCTTCACAAGTTCTTCTGCTTTGGAATATTGTTCAGTGGTTAAATAAAGCTTAAGTAAATTAACATATAATTCATCATCATATTTGTATGCAAGTTCATAGTTTTTTATGACTTCTTCTTGATTATAATTTAAATTATCATACGCCAGTTTCTGATATATTTCAGCCTTTATAATTGGAAATACACAGATTGTAGCAGCAACTTTTTTAACTTTTATTCTAGCTTCATAATTATATTTATATTTTCCATCTGCTATTGCCAATAAAAGTAGAGGAGAAGTAAGGAATAAAATTAACAAAAGAGAAAATATTAAAAGATTAAATTTATTTAGAAAAGTTTTTTTATTTGATACATTACAAACTATAAAAGCAAATATTATGCAGTAAATAAGAACCACAGAAGTACATGCTGCTATAGTTGCAATAATCTCACCCAAGTTGCATATAAAAAAGTTTATACAAAAAGCTATAAAGAAAAAAAATAAAATAATATATCCAGCTTTTTTATTAACATATTCTTTAAATATAATAAAATCAACAAGAAAAGGAAGAAATAAACCGCCTAATACTAGTGATATTATTTTAAATAAGTCTTCTAAATTCATTTTTATATAATGCCCATATATTTTATTTAATAAACTTTTTATATTCTTATTTTCATTTTTGTCATGCTGAACTTGTTTGACTACTTTTTCCAAAATCTTTGATTTTGTGAAAAATGTCTGGTTTTCCACAGCATCTTACCAACCTTAATAGAAATCATTAATTTAAATGACTTTATTCATAAATCTAAGATGCTGATGATTTATTGTAATACAATTGTTATTCGTGCATTTCTTGTTCTGATATATATTTATATAATTTTTCTATTCTTTTTTTATCAAAACCTAATTCTTCTAAACGCTTTATATAATGATGAGCTTCTTCAAACTTTTTATATTCTGCACATTTAACAACAAGAATATAATATTCATTATAATTTAGTAATTCTGCTTCTTGTTCTTTATATTTTATCCATTTTTCTATATTTTCAGAATTATTTTCAGATGATATTATGTTGAGATAGATATATATTTCTACAAGTTGTATATATATTGATTTCATTGGGGTTAGAATTGATTTCTCTGCAGCTATCTCATAAAGTTCTATTTCCTTTTCTTTGTTAATTTTATTTAGATTAAAGTGAATGTATATATCATAAAAAGCAGGCGATGTAAGATATAAAATAAAAGCTAATATTAATGAAATAACAATTGTTTTAAATGCAAATATTTTATCCTTAGATTTTATTGAATATATAGAACCTGCAACGAAAATAATCGGCAAAAATATTACCGTTATCAAATTAAAAGAGAATGAATGGATATATATCATTTTTCCGATAATATGATTTAGAACTTGGTTATATGTAAGTGGTATTGCATCGTTCGGCATTGTGCTTATAAATAAATAAATGAATAATGATGAAATAATTAGTAGTATTAAACAAACTATTATAAAAATCTTCTTTGAAATTTTATTAGGGAAAAAGATTTTTGAAATTACAAAGTAAAGCAAAATTACAGGGGCTGAAACAAAAATCCAAGCCAATAAATTTAAAAGAAAATCCATTTTAACTCCTTTTTATTTATTATAACAAATTTCGCTCGGGGGGGGGGGGAATATGTTTGTTGTATAAGAGTTTACAATTGTTCATTTTCTTATATTATACTGTTTATTATTTAGCTGTAAAAACTAATTAAATAATTTACGCAAATAAAAATTTATTATATAATAACATACATATAAACCTATAAAGAGTGTACGAGGGACAAGCCCAATGACTACACAGCAACCTGTTTAATCAGGTGCTAATGCTTGAATGATAGGCAACCACAGGAAACCTATCACTATGGGTTTCTTTTTTGTTGCTCTTATAGGTATTACGTACTAAAAAAGGAGAATATCTATGAAAAAACAAAAAAGAGAAGAAAAAAGTTTGAAAATTTTCTATGCTCAGCGTATTTTATGTAACAAATTTGGATTTAATGAAAATTTATCTGATTTAATTTCTAATTTAATGATAAATTTTTATGAAAAATTCTTTAATGATTTTAATTATGAAAAAATGAAGCATTACAGAAATGCTTATTCCAATTTATTAATGTGTGCAGGTTCTATAGGATATTATCAACTTGATTTTTATATAGGTTTAATGGATAAAGATACATTAACTTATAAATTTACACAAGAAAAAGCAATTGAAAAAATTATAGAAATTATTGGCGACTGTACAATAATACCATCTATAGGCTCCTATATAAGAAATAATGGGGAAAAAATTATTATTAAAACATTAAAAGTTACTAAATTTTTTGATAAATATCCTCAAGATTATGACCATGATATAGCATATAAACTGAAAGAAATTTTTAATCAAGATAGCATTATTACAAATATTATTCGTTCTTATGAAACTAATTTCAACAATGAAACCAAAAAATCCAAAGAGTACATATATTCAGTGATGGAGGAATATAATTTATCTTGGAAACAAGCTGTACAAGCTGTGAATTCAGGGTGGTAAATGATAAATAACTTTTTATTATAAATCATGTCATGCTGAACTTGTTTGACTACTTTTTCCAAAATCTTTGATTTTGTGAAAAATGTCTGGTTTTCCACAGCATCTTACCAACCTTAATAGAAATCATTAATTTAAATGACTTTATTAATAAATCTAAGATGCTGAAACAAGTTCAGCATGACAGATAAATTAGGAAATTAAATTTTTATTTAATAGCGTCTTTCATTGATTTTACATAATCATAAATATGTTCAGGTGAATTTTTACCGTATTGTTCAATCAATTTAACTATTGTATTTCCAATAATTATTCCATCAGCAATTTTTGAATATTGGGCAGCCTGCTCCGGTGTATTTATTGCAAAGCCTGCCGCTACAGGAATATCTGTTACGCTTTTTATAATATCAATTATTGCTTTTGCTTTATGCGATTTATCTTCCTCCTCAGTACCGATTGAAGCTACAAAGTAGATAAATCCTTGAGCATTTTTTGCTATTTCTTTTATTCTTTTTTCATCAGTCGGAACAACAAATGATATTATTGAGACACCATATTTATCAGCATATTCTTGAATTTCGCCTTTTTCTTCAAACGGCAAATCAGGTACTACTATTCCATAAATTCCTTTTTCGCTGCATTCTTTAAAGAAATTTTCATATCCGTAATTAAATACAGGATTCATATAAGTATGGAAAATAACAGGAATTTGAGTTTCTGTCCTTAATTCTTCAATCATTTTAAAAATGTTTGGCAGATAAGTTTCATTCTCCAATGCTCGCATATTAGAATCTTGAATAACATCACTTTCTGCAATAGGGTCAGAAAACGGAATGCCGAGTTCAACCATGCCAGCGCCTGCTTTATCCATAGCAATTATACTTTGTTTTGTTGTTTCTAAATCAGGATCGCCTGCCATTAAAAATCCGATTATTTCTTTTTTATTAAATAAATTATTCATTGATATTTCTCCCTTTGTATCTTGCAATTGCTGCTACGTCTTTGTCACCTCTGCCTGAAAGACAAACTATAATAATTTCATCTTTTTTCATTGTTGGTGCTAATTTTTTTGCATAAGCAACCGCGTGTGAGCTTTCAATTGCCGGAATAATTCCTTCTGTTTTTGACAGATATTCAAATGCGTCTACGGCTTCATCATCTGTAATTGCTACATAGTCAGCTCTTTTTGTATCAAATAAATGAGCGTGTTCAGGTCCTACCCCAGGGTAATCCAGACCTGCTGATATTGAATAAACTGGAGCAATCTGCCCATGTTCATCTTGGCAAAAAATAGATTTCATTCCATGAAATATACCTGTTCTGCCTTTTGTAAGTGTTGCAGCATGTTTTTCGGTATTAACGCCGTGTCCTGCCGCTTCGCAGCCGATTAATTTTACATCTTTATCATCTATAAAGTTATAAAACATACCCATTGCATTACTTCCTCCGCCGACACAAGCCATTACGACATCAGGGAGCCTGCCTTCGGTTTCAAGTATTTGTTCTCTTGCTTCTTTACTTATTACACTTTGAAAATCTCTTACCATTATTGGGAACGGATGAGGGCCTACAACAGAACCCAAAATATAAAAAGTATCATCTACTCGTTGAGCCCAAGCTTTCATTGCCTCATTTACAGCATCTTTTAGTGTCTGAGTACCAAAAGTCACGGCATGAACCTTAGCACCTAAAAGTTCCATTCTGTAAACATTAAGCGCCTGACGTTCTGTATCTTCTTTCCCCATATAAATTTCGCATTCCATACCTAAAAGCGCTGCTGCAGTTGCAGTTGCAACGCCGTGCTGTCCTGCTCCCGTTTCTGCGATTACTCGTTTTTTGCCCATATATTTTGCCAGTAAGGCCTGACCTAATACATTATTTATTTTATGCGCTCCTGTATGGTTTAAATCTTCACGCTTTAAGTAAATTTTTGCACCGCCTAAATCTTCTGTCATATTTTTCGCAAAATACAATAACGACGGGCGCCCTGCATAATTATTTAATAAATCGGTTAATTCTTCATTAAACTTTTTATCATTCTTATAAAATTCATAAGCTTCTTCTATCTTTTTAATTTCGGGCATTAATATTTCGGGAACATACTGTCCGCCAAATTTTCCAAATTTTGTTTTTTCCATTTTATTTTCCTTTTTAATCACTACAAAATAATATGCCATATTTATCATAACTGAAATACAGCACAATAAGTGCAGATTTTTGTATTAAACAAAAACCAACACACCTGCGTCAACAAATCGAACTAAAAAAACAGACTATAGATTAATATCTGTCAAAACGATTGTCGACATGAACGCGGCACCAACCCCATTCTTTTTTATCAACTAAAAGCCAGTTTGCAAAGAGGTTCATAACTTCATTAACAAAATTAAAAATAACATCCATATTCATAATTTCCTTACCCCTTTGTCTTATAAAAACACTTTTTATTATTTTAACTCTATTTTTAGATTTTGACTAGTGTCAAATTTACATTTGTTAAAAATAATTATGTATATTATATATTTAATAATCCTTGCTGTTCCATATTATAAAGAAGTGCGAAGTTAAAATCTTCGGCAAATTTAGAAATTGGTTCACGTAATTCAGATTTTATATCGGATAAGCTTCTATAATCAACATGCGGAATTCCAGCATAAATACCTATTTCCGAATTAAGCAAATGGGTCAAAATATAAGCATTAACGTAATCTCTCATTCCCGAAGTTTTTGAGTTTTTTGCAGCTTCTATTAAATCTTTATTTAAACTTCTAAATTCAACTTTATTTTCATCTACGCCGTTATGAAGTGCAAGCTGTTTTACAATATCTAATGTAGCGCCTGATAAAGTATAATCATAAAAAATAGTTTTACCTTCTCGTGAATTAATTTCATCTGCACTTAATCCTATAGAAGAAAGAAAATCTTTATATTCAGCTGTATCAAGTTCTTTAAAAATAGCATCAATATATTCTGTATTTTTAAAATCTTTAAGATTACGTAATCCTGATAACGGCATATAACGGACATCTTCGCCCATTAGTTCCATACTTTTCATTACACCAGCCGGACTTGTACCTATACAGACATAAGTATTATTTGTTCCTTCACCTTTTTCAACTAAAAATGATTTTAATAATTTTGCCATTTCAATTGATTCATCTGCAATCATTTTTATATCTTCATTTCTAATCGAGTCATATTTTAATTTTTTACATATACTTGGAGTTACAGAATACAATCCCATATGCTGTCTGCAGGAAAATGGATATACCTTATTAGCATCTGATTTAGGTTTTGTTGTACGCTCAAATGTATCAAACCTATCAGCAATATGAAAAGAGGGTGCTGAGCTTTTAAAATTTACCGCTTGAGGCTGCGCTATATTATACGTTTTTATAGAATTTATCATCATTTCGAATACAGAGTCCGTAACACACATTATGTGTAAAACATGTAATAAAAAAATATTGCGCCTATTAGAATAACTTGATTAAAATATGTGTTTTGACTAATATTTTCATGTGATTTACACAAAAGAAAGAAGGTAAAATTATGTCAAGAAGACCTGTAATCGCTGGCAACTGGAAAATGCACAATTTACAACAAGACGCCGCTGATTTAACAAACGGAATTATGCAAGAATTAAAAGCTGAAGATAAAGCTGCACTTCCTGTAGTTATTATTGCTCCGACTTTTACATCTTTATATGCTGCTAATAAAGCTTTAACAGACTGCGGATGCGGTAAAGTTAAATTAGCTGCTCAAAACTGCTATTATGAAACAAAAGGTGCTTTCACTGGTGAATGCTCTGTTGAAATGTTAAAAGATGCAGGATGTGAATATATTATTATCGGTCACTCTGAAAGAAGAGAATACTTTGGTGAAACTGATGAAATGGTTAACAAAAAAGCTAAAGCTATCTTAGCTAATGGTTTAATTCCTATCATCTGCTGCGGTGAATCTTTAGAACAAAGAGAAGCTGGTGTTACAGACTACCATATCGCTTCACAAATTACTAAAGCTTTAAGAGATTTATCTGCTGAAGATGTAGCTAAATCAATCATCGCTTATGAACCAATCTGGGCTATCGGAACAGGCAAAACTTGTGATTCTGTTGAAGCTAACAGAGTTATCGGTATGATTAGAAATGTTGTTAAAGGCTTATATGATGCTAATACAGCTGATTCAATCAGAATTTTATACGGCGGAAGCGTAAAACCTGCTACTATTAAAGAACAAATGGCTCAATCTGATATTGACGGTGCTTTAGTTGGCGGTGCAAGTTTAACTGCTGACAGCTTTGCTCAAATTGTTAAAGGAGCTATGTAAATATTTTGGTGCAAACGTTCCTTTTTGCACCCTACATTTTATTTACTATATAGTTTTTATAAACTTATAATAAAAAAGGCTTTGATTTTATATCAAAGTCTTTTTTAGTTATCAAATGATAAAAAAATTAAAATATAGGAGCATTGTTTTTGTGTAAGCTAAAAACACAGCTCCTATATTTTAATTTTTTATCGTTTGATAACTATCTTAATCTTAAAAAAAATTTTCATGGTTTGAAAATCTTTCTAATTTCATAATTTCAAAACAATAATAATTTTTCACTCAGAGCCCTGTGTTTTTAGCTTACACAAAAACAATGGTCTCTGATTAAAAAATTATTATTGTTTTGAAATTAAAGCTTCGCTTGGCTTTTGTACCATAGTCGAATTTATATTAGATTGATTTTTCAAATATTCCATAATTGCACCGCCGATTTCTTCAGTAGGATCAAAATATGGCGAATTTGGCATTATAGTCTGCCTAAACATCATCTTATTTAATGGTCCAAAAGCGTCTGGGACAAGCGTTTTACGATAAATTCCCGCTAACATAACCTGTACATTTGGTGAGGTAACATCATTAAACCTTGCTATTGTAGGATACATTTTATCTATCCCTTTAACACCTTTATCAAGCATTTTATCTAATACTTGAAGCCCGTCTAAAACTTGCTCTTCTGTATTTGCTGTTTTTAAAAATGTATCAATATATGGTAATGCCTCTTCTTTTGCATTAAGAAGCTCGTTTGTTCTTTGTTCATTATATGTACAATAATTTCTTTGAAAATTAGGAAGGCTAACTCCCTGACCCAATTGAGAAACATTGCTTTGTATTGATAAATTTACAACCATAGATTCTTCCTAACTATAAACATAAGGCGGTCCATTCTTTGTTTCCATAAGAATATTATCTGCTACTTGTTTTAATTCTTCGGGAGTTTTGCTACCTGCTTCGGCTTGTTTTGTAAAGTTTTCAATTAACGGGTTAATTGCACTTTCCTTTTTAGCCTTAAAATTTGCAATTTCAACATCGACTAAACGCTTTCTTAAATCCAATTCTGTTTTAGCATTTTCTTTCATAACAGTTGCTTCTTTTACAGCGTCCATTCCTTGTTTAAATAAGTAACCGATTGCACTTGAAGAAGTAAATGCTAAGAAAATATATTTTGTGAATTTATTATCTGGGTTCAATATCCAGTTGTATAAATGGCCTCTGTTTTCATCGATATAACAATAATATTGAATTTTCTTCGGAATACCGCCTAATGCCGTAGGAGCGTCAGCAAACTTTGTTTTTGTTCCTTCCTCAACTTTGGAAGCAAGATTTTTAATTTCATCAACTGAAAGATTATATTTTCTGCCGATTTCTTGTATGAAATTTGGTTTTGCACATATCGATTGTAATAATTCAGTTATAGCTGGCAAATCTTTTTTATCTGATTTTTCAGCCATTGTATTTATCGCGTTTATTGTTTTTTCCGTAAAATTATTAGCATAACTATTTGCATATTCTGCTGTTTTTCTCAAGTTCGATATACTAAATTTACAAGCTACAGCTGCTGCTGCAATTACACCGCCGATTAATGCAGCATATTTTAAATTTTTATTATCTTTTATTTTAGAGATTATACTTGTTTTTGGGTTATTTTCATCTTCTTGTTGAGTTTTATCTCCTTTAAACGAGATAAACTTTGAAAAAATGTTAGGAGTTGCTTCCATATTATTTTCTTTATGTTTATTCAAAACAGAATCAAAATATTTAACATTTTTATCCATTAAATCATTAACAACCTTAAGCTTTCCGGAAAACGAATTAGTTTCAACTTCAATTAAGTTTTCTTGCAGTTCTTTTTCAATATCAGCTGATTGTTTTTTAAGCCAAATTTCTTTAGCACCGTCTACAAAATTTTTAGAAGCTATTGTAATTCCGCTCATTAGAAAAATTCCGGCAGCGCCTAATATATTTGAAAAATTAGGGTCACGAATAGCCCTATATATCGCAAATTGAGGTTCTTCTTTAATATTCATATTTATAGCTAAATCAGGAAGCTGTTCAAACGGTTTTGACGAAATTTTAGTTTTAGATGCTTTTGCCAATATAGCCGTTAATCCTAAAGAACCTGCTAAAACAACACCTGTTCCAATTAACAATGGTTTTATAGCTTTTCCAACATTAAAAGAACTTTCTTTTTCATCTTTTTTTATTTCTTTTTCTTTAGGTGAATAATATTGTTTAGAATCACAAATTAAAAGAGAATCTTTCATATCATTAAAAAGTGTTGTTTCTTGATAGCCACGAACATGGTTATTCATAAGAACACCTTTTAATGTATTATTAATTTCTTTATTATTTTTAGCAGTTTTTTTTCTACTATCTGCCAGCTTACTTTGTCTGGCTTTCATTGCTTCTATCTGCATCCTCATTCCGTTTCTTATTTGTTCTTAATATTTTTACAATATATTTTCTTAACTCTCTAGCTTTAAAAACAGCCAGCGCATCATCATTTTTATAATTTTCATCTTCTATATTTGATACAAAAAACAAGAAGAATTTTTTTGCCTTTTTCTTTATATCTTCAATGATTTTCTTATCAATAAAGTTTTTTAAATCACCAAGTAAAGCTGTTAATTTTTCACCAGCTTGAAGAAGCATTGTGCCAAGCTTTTGTTGGAAATCTGCAAATTTTTCAATTAATTTGGGCATTTGTGCTACTAAGTTTAGCATTGGTGTAATTATTAAATTATTTACTACTTGAACAATATTTTGCAGCATTTTAGGCGCCATATTTTGAATATTTTGCATCACCTGTTGAATTTTATCTTTAATATTTTGAATATTTTTACCTAATTGTTTTGCAAATTCTATTTGCTGTTCAAAAGCTGTTTTAGCATTTTCTATACGAGCTTCTTGTGCTTTAATTGCAAGCCCGGCAGCATAACATTTCATAAATGACCATTCACCTGAATGCATTGGTTTTGTAGCAGGAGCAGTATCTTTCATTTTTGCACCGCCCATTCCGCCGCCGCTGCATATAGGGCATGCTGCAGGCGGAAGTCCATGCGGACATAATCCAGCTCTATTATTCACTTGTGGTGCTGTAATTGGTGAAGACATAAAAAAACCTTACTCTCTGTTAATGTAAGGCAACCCAAAAAACAATTATTAATCGGATTACGCAATTAATAAAACTTTTGAGCATTCCGACTTTACGGCCGCGGTCCGGTTAAGGAATTTCACCCTATTTCCTCATATTAACAAAATAGATAATAACATAGAGCAATTTAAGCGTAAACGGATTAATACAAATTTTTAAGAAAGTTAAACATTAAATCTAAAATGAACTATATCGCCATCTTGAATAACGTAGTCTTTGCCTTCAAGTCTTGTAACACCTTTTTCTCTTGCTGCAACATAAGAACCTGCTGCTACAAAATCATTATATCCAGTTACTTCAGCTCTAATAAATCCTTTTTCAAAATCTGTATGAATAACGCCAGCTGCTTTTGGTGCTTTTGAGCCTGTTTTAACAGTCCAAGCTCTTACTTCTTTTTCACCGGCTGTTATAAATGTTGTTAAATCTAATAATTTATATACAGATTGAACCATTCTTTCAATACCAGAACTTGTTACACCTAAATCAGAAAGATAAGCTTTTGCTTCTTCTTGAGAAAGTTCTACTAACTCTGCTTCTATCTTTGCTGAAATAACTACAACATCAGCACCATGTTTACTTGCATATTCTCTAACTTTTTCAACATAAGCATTACCTGTTGCAAGATCTGTTTCACTAACATTCGCAGCATAAATTACCGGTTTTATACACATTAACTGAGAATTTCTTGCAAATTCAAGTTCATCATCCTCAAAATGTTCTTCTATATTTATAAACATAGCATCTGATAATAGCTCATTTAATTTAGATAGAACTTTATGTTCCAATATTGCTTGTTTATCACCACTTTTTACTTGTTTTGTAAGCCTTTCAAGTCTTTTTTCAATTGATGCCATATCAGCTAAAGCAAGTTCTGTATTAATAGTTTCTATATCATCAATAGGATTAATCTTACCCGCCACATGAATTGTATTATCATCATCAAAGCATCTTACAACCTGTATAATCGCGTCTACTTCTCTAATATTATGCAAGAATTGGTTTCCTAGACCTTCACCTTTACTTGCACCCTTTACAAGCCCGGCTATATCCACAAATTCAACTGCTGTAGGAATAACAACATCAGTTTTTACAAGCTTTTGTAAAACTTGAAGTCTTTCGTCAGGAACATTTACAACCCCAACATTAGGTTCTATTGTACAAAACGGAAAGTTTGCACTTTGCGCATTATTTGATGAAGTTAATGCATTAAATAAAGTTGATTTGCCTACATTTGGAAGCCCTACAATTCCTGCTCGTAACATAATAATTTTCCTTTCAAACTATTAAAAGCCTAATATAAAAATAGCCGCTTATCAACTATTTATATATTTAACCTTTTATTTTAGCATCATCTGTTACTTTTACTTGGAATTTAGTGCCTGCTGGCAGCGCAAGCGAACCGCCTTTTGTAAATATGGCAATTACCGGTGCTGCAACAAAATTCAACGTATAAATTACAGTACCGCATAATATAGGAATTGGCGATATTAAATTTATAATCGGAATTGAACCCAATTCAGAGGAACAAGACTTCGTCGCCTTAAATGCTTTTCTACCAGGTTGCATTGCTTTTGAATAATTCTTCCAATACGAACGTTTACCTTTTATATTACCTAGATATACTTTTTTTGAATTTGCAAGGCTTACCTTTGTTTCAATCTTAGAAGCTAATCCATTATAATATATTTCATCTATTTTTAGTTCAACAAGTCCGCCATTTCCTGTCATTTGAGGTGTATGGGAATTTGTAATTACACCTTTTAATAAGGTTCCCGCAGGAACGATATCACCTTCTTTAGTTGTAAAACCTTCATTAGCATAGAAAGTAATTCTGTGTCCTTTGCCCATTCTATCTGTAATTGTACTTTTGGAAGAGATATTTATTTTAGTACCGCTTTTTATTGTATAAATTTTTCCTGTTGGATTGTATTTAACAGAAGGAGGTTCAACGACTGCTGTAGGTACACTTGAAGGAAGTGCAGGAAGTTCATATTCTTCTACATTATAATCTTTACGTATATTTGCATCTATCGTATCGTCAAATTCTAATGCAAATACAGGCATATTTATAAAACAAAGTATTAATAATAAAACCAAAAACTTTTTCATGTTTATCATTTTATTATTATTTACTTTTTTATAACTCAATTAAATGATGGATTATTTCTCATCTTGTGTTTCCATGAAATACTTAGGTGTAATATCGGTCATAAAATTGTCATATTCATCTTTTGCCACTTTTACAACAGAACCTTCTGCTTTATACTTTTTATACAACTTATCACAATAACTGCCAAGCTTACTTAATACGATGCCAGAAACACCAGAGAAGATTAAGTTTTTAGCACCAGAGAGCATCTTTGTTGTACCATATACGAAAGTTGCGAATGTTCCAACTAATGGTAAACATGTTGTTAATACAGCAGATATTTTTTCATCTTTGTCATCACCTTTAGCTACCGCATAAGTACCGGCTGCAACCGGAAATAAAACAGAAAATACATCTGTAGCCGCAGAACCAACTTCTAATTCAGCCTGTTTTAAGAAATATTCTCCCATTTCAAGGTCTGTTGCTTTTTCCAGTCCTTTACTTATTTTCGATGATAATTTTGAAAACTCTTTAAATTCAGCATCTGAAATTATTTTTTTACCTTCTGCACCAAGTTCAGCAGCATTTAAGCCTTTTAATATTGTCATTATTTCTTCTAATGCACCTTTAGAACCAGAATTTGTTGATAATAAAGAGGTTTTTATACTATCTAAATTTTTGATAATTTCTTCTTGCTGAACACGTGAATACCTTGAATTATTCTTAATAACAGCATAAGCATCATCAATACAACCTGTAATTTGACGGGCAATCTCTTTTCTGGTTTTTTCTTCTGTTGAACCTGAACAAGATTTAAAGTTTTCTAATTGCTGTTTTAATGTATGTAATAAATCAACAGAGAATTTATCCTCCGGATTAATACTTTCAGAAAACTTACTTATCTGGCCTTTTATATTGTCATGTATATTGCCAATATTATTTGTAACTTGTTTTTTTGCACGCAAAATATCAGTCTTTAGTTCTTTTTGTGCACCACTGCTTACATCTTCCGTTACATAAGTTTTATAATTTGATGCTTTTAACAGCCCTTTATTTTTAAAGAATTTTTCTTCTATTTTATCTTTTATTCCTGATAATAATTGACTGCGTTTCTGGCTTCTTAATTTTCTTGCACCCAAACTAAAACCTTTGTCATAAGAGGTTTCAAGTCTCTGCGTTTGAGAAGAAAGAACTTCTAACCATTCCGCAAGCGGTTTTGTTGTTCCTTTGATAGTAATTGATTTCATTTTTTGGGCATCATCTAACATTGAAAGATTAGATATATTATAATGTTTCAACAAAGAAGTTAAATCTTTAACATTAATTTCTACTTTATTATATTTTTTGCCCAATGTTTTATCTACAATTTTTTTAAAAAGATTTTTAGTTCCATCTGCAAATTTTGCAGTTGCTTTATTTGCACGTAAGGCTTTATCACAAAGCCAGTCTTTTATAGCTGTAAAATTAGAAGTTGCCTGTAAACCGTCAATTGTTTTTTTTGTGCCTTTTTTGGCATACAATGCCGTTTTATTTGCAAGGTCTTTAGTTGAAGAAATGCTTGTTTCTTGAATTTCTTTTACTAAATGCTCCTTCAACTTGGCTAATTTTTTAAAAGAGCTTCCATGAACACCTTTAGCTAATATCATACTGACAACACCAACTGATAAAACAGTTGATGCAATTGTTGAACCGAATAATATTTTTTTAGCCTTACTAAATGGTTTTTTTACATTTAATTCTACGGTATCTGATAAACCATCTGAAATTTTTATTTTATTAATGCCCTGATTTGCAGCCAAACCACTCTGTTCCAACGTATAGTCCGGAAAAGAATTAAATATATTATTTGAATTTAAGTTTATATTTGATGGCATTTTCTATATTTATTTTTTCTTTTTTATTATATTTGAAATAAATGTTCCTATTGATTTTAATGGTTTTTTCAAAGTTTCTGCACCTGACTTTAGATGTGTTTTACAAGACTCTTTTAAAGTAGATAATTTAGGAAGTTTATTTTTTATTCCTTTAAAAATTTCGCCTTTATTTTGCTTTAAACTGACTATAACATCTTTAATTTTACCTTTGCCTTTAAATACGGCAAAAGCACTAATAGCTGCAGCTCCAATTGCTGCTATCGTTCCGGCTGTATTGTTCTTTGATTTATATTTGGGATTATAAGAATCCTTTTGAACTTCTTTTTGAGAACCTGTACTATAATTTTCAGTTCTTGCTTGAAGTCTTTCTTTTCCATATGGAGAACTATAATTACTTTCACCCAATCTTATAGGATTCATATTAACTCCTTTTTCTTGTTTTCCCTATATATATAAAAACATGAAAAATTTAAAAATTGACCTTTCCTATACCTAGATGAAGTAATCTTAATTATTCATATTTACTACAATATTTAGACTACATTGAACGTTGTATTTTAAAGCTAAAATATTCCTTTTTTTTGAAATTTATTAGAAGATATAATCAGAGGAATAAAAGTTAATGTTTAAAGAAAAAACAAATAACTCTTTAAATACTGCAGAAAAATTTGATTTCGCGTCTATGGCTCAAGATTATATGGAATTTGCAAGAAAATACCATGAACAATTCTTGATAAAAGGACAAAAATCAGATTTAGATAATGCTGTAGATAATTATATCGATGCTATAAAATTCAATCCTAATATAGCAGAAGCATATTATCGTCTTGCATCATTATTATGGCAGAAAGGAGAAATAAATCTTTCCTCTGCTATTGAACAATGTAAATCAGCAATAAATATTTCTCCATCAAACCCTAATGCCCACATATATGCTGCTTATTTTCTTGAAATGGCTAAAAATTATGATGAAGCTGAAAAAGAATTAAAGCAAGCTATTAAACTTAATCCGTTAAAATCTGCACGTTCAAGACTGTCCTTGGCTGCAATGTATATAGAAAAAATGCAAAATTCGAATCTTAATGCAAAAGATATTTCACAATCTTTATATTATATGCTATCCGGAGGTTTAAGTGTGGCTCTTGATTATCCTTCTGTAAAAATGTTGTACAAAAATATTTCTAAAAATCTTGCTTTAATTTTCTATGATGCAGCAGGAAAAGTATTAGAAAAAACTAAAAACTATGCTATGGCTGTAAAAACGTATGATAAAGCAGCTTCAATTACCGGTCATAACGAAGTATATTATCGTAAAATTGGCGATTTAAATATTAAAGAAGATGAGATTAATACAGCCAGAGACGCTTATTTTAAAGCTTTAGAAACTAATCCATATAATAAAGATTTACTGCTTAAAGTTGCAACTTTAACCCAAATTTATTTTGAAGAAGAAGTTAATACTGCAATAGATTGTTATTCTAAACTTTTGGAAGTTGAAGACAACAACGCAGAAATATATTACGAATTAGGCCATCTATATTTAAAAAAAGAAGATATTATTAATTCTATAAATGCATTTAAATTAGCTTTAGAAAAAGATAATGAAAATCCGTTTTATCATAATGCTTTAGCATATTCACTTGTCAAAGCGGAACAATATGAAGAAGCAAGTGAGCATTATAAATATGCAATTGCAAAAAACCCTGATAATGAATGGACATCTATTGTATGTCAAGCTCTTGCAAGTTTATATCATAATGTATTTGACGATATTGACGGTGCATTAGAATTATTAAAAAATTCAATTATTCTTGATAAAAATAATGATGAAGCATTTCTTGAATTAGGCAATATATATAGCGAAACAGAAGATATAGACAGCGCTATAAAAGCGTATTGCGAAGCAATAAAATTAAATCCAAAAAATGCCTGCGCATATAATAAATGTGCTATGGCGCTATGGCAAAAAGATTATATTGAAGAAGCAATAATTTCTTATCACAAGGCATTGGAGCTTGAGCCTGACTATTATAGTGCATATAATAATCTTGGTGTAATTTATCTTGATGGTATACGAAATTTAAAAGAAGCAAAAAAGCTCTTTGAGACTGCAATAGCACTTAAAAATGATTATGTTATGGCACACTTTAATCTTGGCAGAGTATTGCAGCAGATGGGTGAAAACATAAAAGCAGCTAAGGCATATCAAAAAGCATTAGAATTAAATGAAATTGAAGCAGAGCTTGATGCTGAAGAAATAAGAGAAAAACTTTATTCTTTATTTGAAGTTTAAAAATTAATGAGAATTATATAAAAATTCACACTAAATATACTCAAAAGATAGTCATAATATTATTTTGGACTTATTTGATTATTTTCCAAAAATTTCAGACCCTGAAACAAGTTCAGGGTGACAATTAAATTTTGTCATTCCGAACTTGTTTCGGAATCTTACCATTTGTAAACCAATGTTTGAAACCAGACTTTTTTCACAAAAACAAAAATTTTTGAAAAAAGTATTCCAACAAGTTTAAGATGACAACTTCAGATATTTTAATGTAAAATTTTACATAATTTTCAAAAACTAATAATCGTAATGATCTTTTTTATTCAAATATTCTCTAACCGTATTTAACGCAGCTTGAATAATTCTTGTTATTCTTGAAGAAGAAAGACCAATTTGCTCTGCAATTTCCTTAACCTGCATATTACGATAAAATCTATATTCGATAATAGTTCTTTCTTTTTGCGGTAATTTTGAAATAGCTTCTCTTATAGTTCTTCCAAGTTCAGAGATTTCAGCCTTTTCATCGGGAAGCGCAGACGGGTCTTTAATAAAATCAAAAGGAGAATCATTATCAGAAGCCGCAGCTGCAAGACTATCAATAGAAAGAATTGTTTCATAGATAGCTTCTCTAACCTTACCCGGGGTAATTGTTGTTCCTTCTGAAGTTTCTTCTCCCTCTTGAGTTTCGTCTTGAGAATCTACATTAGTATGTTTTAAAGAATACCATTTATATCTGTTTCTAAGTTCATTTCTTATAGCCCAACGAACAGCTGTACCAATGTAAGCATTATTATATTTTGCAAGTTGTTCTTCGGTTTTACCTTTTATCATTACTTGAATTGCAATAATACCGATACTTACAAGCTCTTCATAATCCACCATATGTGACGGAATACGCCTATGCTCTACCTTTGCAACCTTCTCTATTATTTCAATGTAGTCTTTAATTTTTGTCTGCATTTTTATAATTTATTAATCTTTTTTATTTTATATATTACTACTTTTTTGCGTATTTCGCAAATTATAAACAAAAATCAATATTTCTGCTACAGCCTTATATAACTCAGGAGGGATAGATGCATTAACATCAACCATTCTAAATATTGCTCTGGCGACAGGGGGATTTTCTATTACCGGAACTGAATGCTCCCTGGCAATTTCTATAATCTTTTTAGCAAAAAGTTCTGTACCTTTTGCTAAAAGTTTAGGTGATTCCATTTTTTGTGAATCATATTTTAATGCACAAGCAATATGTGTAGGATTTGAAACAACAAAATCTGCATCTGGCACAGCATCCATCATCTTTTGCTGTAACATCTGCTGTCTTCTTTGTCTAAGCGCAGCTTTTACGTGTGGATCTCCTTCTGAATTCTTATATTCATCTTTAACTTCTTTAAAAGACATTTTTTGGTCTTGCAAAAATTTCCATCGTACCATTCCATAGTCTGCAGCCGCAATTATTAAAAATGCCATACCAGCTTTCATTACGAAATCTATTACTAAAGAACCAAATTCATTTAAAATAACAAAACTATTATCTATACTTGCAAGTGCTAATATTGCTTCTAAATGAGAGTTATAAACCATCCAGCCTATAAGCCCTAACAATGCAACTTTTACAATATTTTTGACAAGTTCAAAAGCTGTTTTGGGAGACATTAGATTTTTAAAATATTTTGAAGGATTTAATTTATCTAATTTAGGTTCCAATGGCTTTGTTGTTACTAATGGGCCTACTTGAATAAAATCACCTAATATTGCAATAAATGCAGCAATAATTAATATCGGACCAATTATTAGTAAGGTTGGAATTATTATAGAGGTTGCAAGATGTACATAACCAATTTCTTCTAAATGTTTATCAGGAATTTTGTCGTACAAATATACAAACAATATTGAAATTTGATCCCAAATAAACGGAGACAGTTTTAAGATAACCATAAACATTACAAGTAATGCCAAAGCTGTTGAAAAATCTTTTGATTTTACAACCTGTCCTTCTTTTCTTGCTTTGTTTAACTTCTGCTGACTGGCTTCAAATTGTTTATTCTCGTCACCCATTCAATTATTCCATTATTAATAAGAAATCATTGAAACAACTTCAACATCTTGAGGAAGATTTTTTCTTCCGTTTAATTCTGATAATTCTATTATAAAAGCAGCAGCTTTTACATTAGCACCTGCTTTTTTTAATAATTTACATGCTGCATTTACTGTTCCGCCTGTTGCAAGTAAATCATCAATTACAATAACATTTTTGCCTTCTTCAATTGCATCTTTATGTATTTCTAATTTATCTGTGCCATATTCTAAAGAATATTCTTCACTTATTGTTTCTGCAGGTAATTTCCCCGGTTTTCTAATTAATACACAACCGGCATTAATATTATAAGCAAGTGCTGAACCAAAAATAAATCCTCTTGATTCTACCACAGCAACATAATCAATACCTTTATCTATAAATTTTTCAGTTAAGAAGTTTATCATTTCTCGAAAAGCTTCTTTATCTTTTATTGCAGTTGTAATATCTCTAAAAACAATTCCTTCAATAGGAAAATCTTTTATATTTCTTATTTTATCTTTTACAAGCTGCATACCATTCATTTTTATCTCCTTCTCAACTTCGTTATTTATATTTTACACTAAACTTATTCTTTAGTAATTTCTTCAATCATATTTATTAACATTTTTGTAGGAAGTCCTACTATATTATCAAATTCACCTTTTATTTCCTTTACAAAATTACTTGGAAGTTCTTGTATTCCATAAGAACCTGCCTTATCATAAGGTTTATAATTTTCTATATAACTTTTTATTTCTTCATATGTTAACTTATTAAATACAACTTCACTTGTATTTGATTTAATGATTTTTTTATTAGTTTCATTATCTATTACACATACACCGGTTACTACGTGATGCTTTTTCCCGTTTAATAAAGATAACATTTTAAATGCTTCATCAAAATCTTTTGGTTTCCCTAAAACTATACTTTCATATATAACAACCGTATCAGCACTTATAACTATAGCTGGTTCCTTTATTTGTTTAAGTGCTGATTTGCCCTTATTTTCGGCTATATCTTCTATTAATTCGTAACTAAAAGTTTTATTTAATATATTTTCATCATAATCAGGTGAAATAACTGAAAATTGTATTCCAGCTTGTTTTAACAGAAATTGTCTTCTTGGTGAAGTTGAAGCTAATATATATTTTTTCATAACTTTCCAAACTTAAAATGATTAACTTTATATATTACATTGTAATTAAAAGTTAATCATTTTAAAAAAATAAAATTAGTTTGATTTCAGTTTGTTTACAATTATCTCCTTGGACGAGGAGGATTGAAATTTAATTTTAGATAAACAACTGATTTTGATGTTACATTTGAACAAATATCTTTTAGTTTAGTATTCATATCTATCATACTTCTTTGCATAGATGCATAATCGTTCATTGCTGATAACATCTTTTGAGAATCAACTAATTTTGTGGATTCAGGATTATCCATTTTAAGTTTGGCATATTTCCTAACCAATTCCTTGTCAATCTTGTCTTTTGCTCCAACTGCCATAAACAAAAATCCCCTGTGTCTAATCTAGTTATTTCTTCTATATTTATATAAACAATTTTACTCTTCAAAAATTGCCTTTTTATTTTTTTCGATATTACATTTTGTTAACAAATTACTTCTTTTAGTTTATTATTAAAAAAAAAGGGAAGATATGCTAAATAATAGTTCTTTATTTGATATTGTAAGACATTTATACGCCATATATGCATTTGACAAGAAATCAGGAAAAATAAAAATGCCTATGCGTTATTTACTGGAACTAACTTATAATTGCAATTTAAGATGCCCCTTTTGTTATATAACCGAAAACAGACAAAAAGAAGAATTAACTACCGAAGAATGGTTTAAAATAATAGACCAAATTCCTTGGTTTTCACTAATTAGCATGGTAGCCGGCGAGGTTATTTTAAAGAAAGATTTCATAAAAATATATGAAAAAGCTTCTGAACATTTTAGAAAAATTTCTATTATTTCTAACGGTTTAGCACTTAATGAAGAAATTATTAATTCTTTTATAAAAAATAATCTCTTATTATTATCTGTATCTTTAGACGGTTATGAGAAAAATCATGATTTATCAAGAAATCATAATGGACTTTGGGAAAAAGTAATTAATAATTTAGAACTTTTCAATAAAAAAAGAAATTACAAATCAGCGCCAATGCTTGATATAAAGACTTGTGTATTAGAAAACAATCTTGATGATTTACCTAAATTATATAAAGAAGCAATTAGGCTTAATTCACAATTTTTTTCTTTAACATTTTTAAGAAAGCAGCCCTTAAGACAAAATTCAAAGTTATGGGAAACATTTTCTGAAGAATTCTATAAAACAGAATATCCTGTAGAACTTTATTTCGATTTAGAACATTTTCTTGAAATATATAAAGAACTTGCAAGTATATCAAAAAACACAAAAACAATTTTACGCTATGCGCCAAGATTTAATCCAATTGGGGATGAAATGAAAATTAAAAACTTCTTTAATTCACAAAATAAACCTGTTACAGAACTATACCATGCCTGTCAAATTCCAATGACAAGTGTATATATAACTCCTGAAGGATTTTTATATCCTTGTCTTTCAATAAAAGCGGGAAACTTGAAAGAAATGAGTTTAAAAGAAGCAATAAATACACCTGCTTTTAAATGTTTTAGGAAAAATTTATATCATGCAAAAGTATTTAATGCTTGCCAAATGTGCTGTGATTTAATTCCTAAAAACCAATAATACTTGGCAATTCAGTATATTCCATATTTAGTGCATCAGCAACACCTTTATTTGTAAGTTTGCCATTAAATGTGTTTACACCTCTTGCAAATATATTATCATTTTTTATTGTTTCTATAATTCCTTTATTTGCAATAGCTTCAATATATTTAATTGTTTCATTTGTTAATGCTAATGTTGATGTTCTTGCAACACTTCCTGGAATATTAGGTACACAATAATGAATTATTCCAAACTTTTCGTATGAAGGGTTGTCAATGGTTGTAATTCTATCCATTGTTTCAACAATTCCGCCTTGATCAATAGATAAATCAACAATAACAGAGCCTTTTCGCATGCTTTTTACCATTTCTTCCGTAATTAAGCATGGAGCTTTATGCCCCGGAATTAATACTCCGCCAATTACAACATCTGAGTCTTTTACCAATTCTTTTAAATTTTCTTGATTTGAAATATAAGTTTTTATTCGAGATCCAAACATTGCATCTGCCTGACGAAGTTTATCTATATCAACATCTGCAATACTAACATTTGCACCTATACCTATCGCTGTTTTAGCAGCATTCATACCAACCTTGCCAGCACCAATTACTAAAACTTTTCCAGCTGGCACACCAGCAACTCCGCCTAATAAAATTCCCGACCCATTATTTCTATTTTCTAATAAATTTGCAGCAATCTGAATAGACATTTTACCTGCAATTTCACTAACCGGCGCTAATATCGGAATTCTGCCATCATCAGTTTGTAAGGTTTCATAAGCAATACTTGTTACTTTTCTTTTCAACAATTCTTGTGTAAGCATTTTTTCAACAGCAAGATGTAAAAAAGTAAATAATATTTGATTTTTCTTCAAATATTTATATTCACAAGGCTGTGGTTCTTTAACTTTTATTATAAATTCTGCATTTTCATAAACTTCACTTGCAGAAGAAATAACTGCACCACTTTCTTGGTAGGCTTCATCAGAAAAACCGCTGCCCAATCCTGCCGATTTTTCTATTAAAACCTTATGCCCATTTGAAACAAGTATTTTTACGCCGCTTGGAGTAATAGCAACTCTATCTTCTTTTACTTTTATTTCTTTTGGAACACCTATAATCATTTATAATCCCTTTTTATTTTAATGCTTCTTCTATTTCACTTATTATTAATTTTGCAGCAGCTACAGGATCTTGGGCATGCGTAATTGGTCTGCCGATAATAATATAGTCAGCACCGGCTTTTATTGCAGCAGAAGGAGAAACAATTCTTATTTGGTCATTAACGATTGCCCAAGTAGGACGAACAGCAGGACATACAACTATAAAATCTTCACCTAATTCTTTTTTAATTTGTGCCGCATCTGTATCCGGAGCAATAACACCTGATAAGCCGGCTTCTTTTGCTAAACTTGAAAGTTTTAAAACATAACTTGATATATTAGTACTAACGCCAAGTTCATTTGTTAATGTTTTCTGCCCAAAACTGGAAAGAAGAGTAACAGCCAATATAACAGGAGGTTCAATATTATTTTTCTTAGCATAGCTATTACAAGTCGAAATTGTATTAGCAAGCATTTTAGAACCGCCAACTGCACTTATATTAAAGAAATCAATACCTTTTTTAATAAGGTTAATACTTGCTTGTGCAATCGTGTTTGGAATATCTTGAAACTTGCCGTCAAAATAAACTTTTCCGCCATGTTCTTTTATAACATCAATTGCTTCAAACCCGCAAGAAATAAATAAAGGAAGACCGACTTTAAAAAAGCCAACGTATTCCTTTAATAAATCAACATATTTTATAACTTCTTCAATACTATCAACATCAAGTGCAAGAATAATTCTATCTTTTGCTTCAACAGGTTTTTTAATTTCCATATAATTCTCTTAATCTACAAACAATGAAAACATATTAACACTATTAAAGCATGTTATCAATACTTTTATTTACAATAAGCACATCCTAATTCCATGAATTCTTCTTCTGCCAACAATGCTTTCATATAAGCATCAGAAGGTTCCATGCCTTGCGCTAAGAAATCTTCATACATAGTATTAAACATTCCTTCACTACAATTTAGGAGTACAGGATTTTTAGAAGCAAGAGCAACTGCTTCATCAACACTTTTGGTTATATTCGAACCATTAGATCTATGAATTTGAGAGCGTCCTAAAACACCTGTATCTTGAATATAAGATGCATCTTTAGACGTTTCTTTTTCATTTGAAAGTGCTTTATCTGCTTTATCTGCTTTTTTTGCATCTACTTTTTCTATATTTCTACTAAAGTTAGGTATATTATTGTTTATTTCAGCCATTTTTATCTCCGTGTTCATTTCGCATTATGTTTTAAAACCTGGTAATAAAATTTTTTGCTAGTTAATTTTTAAATATATACTTTTTTGTTTGTAATATTTTTTGAAAATTCTTCAAAAGCCACATTATTATTGGGTTTTAAATTTTTAAATTCATCTTAATATTTCTTAATACATTATATAAATTTTACCTATTGGTTGTATATATTGAAATATTTTTATTTAATTTTGTCAATTAATATTTTTATTCAACACTAAATCAAATAGTCGATTGAATTAATTCGCTTTTTAGGTCAAAATTATATTATGAGGAAGGTATTACTAAGCATCTTACTATTTTTACTTGTTCTTAATCCTGCTTTTTCAAAAGATAACGAAAAACTGGATGTTAATTCTTCAGGCTTTTTAGATTTTGGACGTTATATTGAAACTTTAGAAATAAATGATGCTGAAGAACCTAATAAAACAGAAGAAATTCAAGATGATACATTCGAAGAAGATGCTATCCTTGATGTTGCAAAAAGATATGAAGAAAATGCTGTATCGCTTAAATTAGATGATATTGATGATGATGCATTAACTTCTATAAATAGTGACAGGGTTTTCAAATTAAAAGTTAATGAAACTCAATATAATATTGAAAATAAAATTAAAACAGAAAATATGATTTGGGATCATTCAAAATCTTTTTCAAATGCGTTTTTGAATGATTCCAGACACATGGCTCCTATACCGGGAGTTATTAATTCGTCTAAAATAACAGCTGATGTTTCAAATTCGCTTTCTGCTTCTTTAGGACAAACATATTTAAATGATGCAAACGGAACTTCTCTTTTATTTGTAAGAACAAATGAGTCAACATATAATACAGGTTCTGTGATTTCATATAAAGGTGACGGACTAAATCTTTCCGTTGGATCTTTTTCCTCATCATATAATCATGCTTCTTCCGGAGGTGCAATATTATCAACAAACGCATTTAATTTGCCAAAACAAACAGGAAGTCTTACCTTTGGAGGCGCATATTTTAAAAATGAAGCACAAGATTATGATAAATCTACAGGCGGATTTTTTGGCGAATACAATTTTAAACGTTTAAAATTAAATGCTCAAGTTGCACAAAGTAAATATACAAATAGTGACAACTATGATACAAGCGTATATTTTGTTCCGGAGTTTAAGCTTTCAAGCTCTTTATACCTTAAAACAAGATTCATAAGAAACGTAACGCAAGATACAATGCAAGACGAACTTGTTCTAACTTATAAACCGATAAAAAATAATCGTGATTTAGAAATAGAACTTAATGCAACAAATCAATATACAGACAATTCTACAATTAAACAAAGATTAAAATTATCTACATCATTTAGAATTTAATTGTTCTATTATATTTTCAGCATCATTATCATTTTGTTCTGATTTTGAAGGTTTTTTATCTTTAAATAGATATTTATATTTTGCTTCTTCTAATTCTTTTGTATTATCAGGATGTTTTACGGAATCATATTCATTTAATTTTTTCATAACTTCTCTGGATTGAGAATTTAAATGATAACAAATTTGATAATATAATTCGGCATTTTTTAAATCACCCAGTTTTTCATAACATTTTGCACTTTTCAGGTTTGTATCAAAATCGCGTAAAAGTCCTGAGGCAAGTGATAATTTATAATATTCAATTGCTGTAGAATATTCTTGAAAACTATAAAAGAAATCACCCATTGCTCTTTGAAGTTTTGGGTCAGAAGGATTCATATTATATGCTTTTAAAACGTATAATTTAGCTTCGGCTCTATCTTGAAGAAGCTGATTTACTTTTGAAAGTCCTAAAAGAACTTGAATATTTACAGGATTTACATCATATTCTTCTTGATATAAAACTCTTGCTTTATTTATATATTCATAAGCCTCTTCCTGAATGGATGCAGTTTCGGCTTTTCGTATTAGCTTATCTGCTTTTTCAATATTATCAGCTATTGCATTATTAGCAGCAAAAAGAAAACAGATAAACAATATTAGAATATTTTGATATATATTTTTCATAAACAATATAACTTTTAGTCTACACTAGTTATTTTATAATAACGATATGTAATAAATATTTCAAGCTTAGTAAATATACAAAGAGGGAAGTAATTAAAATCTACTTCCCTCTTTGTAATAATTTAACTTAAATATTAAAAATCTTTCCAATTAGGACCATTAAAGTTTACACTATGATTATAAAAATCTAAATCAGTATAAACACCCGGTACAATATAGCTATACATTCTTTTTATCACATCTTTACGAGAGTTGGATTCAACATAAGGCTCACGATAAGGATCTTGATTTGTAACATTCATTAATTTAGCCATTTCTGCGGAATAACCGGTATTTACCATATACTGTTCTGATGTCATATACATGTTATCAACAAATGCATTTGATGCTAAAGTTGTTGATAATAATATAGTTAAAATTAAAGCTATCTTTTTCATTAATAAATCCCCTTTATTATAATTACATGATAGCTTATTTTTTTTTAAAGTGCAATATTTAAACATTTTCTGTTTGTATTAGATTTATAAATTCATCAACAAGTTTTTCTTCAGGCAATCTCATAATGATTTCACCTTTTTTGAATATATAACCTTCTTTAATACCGCCGGCAATACCATAATCAGCGTGTTTTGCTTCTCCTGGGCCATTTACGGCACAGCCCATAACCGCAACGGTTAAAGGTTTTTCAAAATTTTCAAGACGTTTTTCTACTTCTTTTGCAAGTTCAATTAAATTTATTTGAGTTCTCCCGCAAGTTGGACAAGATACAAAATTAATTCCTCTTTTTCTTAATCCAAGAGATTTCAAAATTAAATATCCTGCTTTTACTTCTTCAACAGGAGAATCTGTAAGCGAAACTCTTATTGTATCTCCGATGCCTTCTGCCAATAGAGCACCTAACCCTACTGCTGATTTTATAATACCGCCTGTATATGTTCCTGCTTCTGTTACGCCTAAATGCAATGGATAATCTACTTTTTTTGCAATTAATCTATATGCTTCAATTGTTGTTAATACATCACTTGATTTTAAAGAAATTTTAATTTTATCAAAATTGTTATCTTCAAGAATTTTAACATGTCGCATTGCACTTAATACCATTTTTTCATGTAATGGTAAGTCCATTTGTTCAAATTCTTTTTCTAAAGAGCCGCCATTAATACCTATTCTAATAGGAACATTATTAGTTTTAGCTAAAGCAACAACTTTTTTTGTATGTTCTTCTTTACCAATATTGCCTGGGTTTATTCTTAAAGCATCTATACCATTTTCAATACATCTTATTGCCAAACGATAATCAAAATGAATATCAGCAATTAATGGTAATGGAGACTGTTTTTTTATTTCCTTTACTGCTTCGGCTGCATCAGGATTTAAGATCGCAAGTCTGACAATTTCGCAGCCCTGTTCTGCCATTTGATTAATTTGATTTAAAGTTGCATTTACATCTCTTGTATCTGTATTAGTCATTGATTGCACAGATATCGGAGCATCTCCGCCTATTTTCACATTACCGATTTGAATTTGTTTTGATTGTCGTCTTTGTATCATGATTTTATTATTCCTGTTATGATTATATAAAAATATTAGCATAAAAAAGTTAGAGGTTTTAAAATGAAAATTGCTATAATATCTGACATTCATGGAAATATTGATGCATTAAATAGTGTTTTAGCAGATATAAAAAATGAGAACTGCAATAAAATATTTTGTTTAGGCGATATAGCAATGGCAGGACCGCAGCCAAAAGAAGCAATTGCAAAAATAAAATCACTAATGTCTACAAGTGATTTTCACATAATACAAGGCAATACAGATAAAATGCTTTCTGAATTTTCATTTGATATTTATAACGAAATAATAAAAACAAGTACAGTTATGGCAAGTGCATATTTAGCAGATAGTAAATTATTATCTAATGAAGAAAAAGACTTTTTAAAAAATCTTCAAAAGGAAGAAGAAATTAATTTATTTGGAATAAAAATATTATTAGTTCATGGTTCGCCAAGAAAAAACAACGAAAATATATTTCCAAATTTAAGTATTGAAGAAGTTGAAGAAATAATAAAAGATACAGATGCAAACTTAATTTTCTGCGGTCATACACACATGCCTTGCGGATATCAAACGAATACAGAACAAACTGTTGTTAATGTTGGAAGTGTAGGCAGACCCTTTAGTGAAGAACCTAAAGCATGCTATGTTGTCTTAGATATAGATGAAATAACCTCTACATACACAATAAAACATAAATTAATTAAATATAATGTAGAGCATGCAAGTGAAATTTTGCGAAAAAGAAATTTTGAAGGCTGCGACAAATTAGCGAAAATGCTTATAAAAGCTACATCTCGTTATCCCGAATAACAAAATGTTACATTTTCTTTAAATAATGGCAAAAAATAGTTTTTGCATTGTTATTCCATGTGGATAGAAGAATCCTTGGAAGAAAAAGGAAAAAAGATGAATACTATTACCCCCCAATTTGTAAAGTTCTCTCAAAATAAAAATTATAAAAACTCTGTAAATAAAATATCTCAAAATAATATAAATAAATCGGTAAGTTTTAAAGGTGCACCGGCAACATTAATTACCGAAGCTGATAAAAAAATATTAAACGTATTTTCTCAACATTACGGAAATATTGGTGAACGTTTAGGTGAAAAAGTAGGTAAATTAGTAACATCTTCAGAAATTTTAAAAAAGAGCTCTAGGTTTTCATTAGAAAAAGGAGCTCTTTCTATTCAAGAAAAGAAGGTTGGACGAGCACTTGCCGAAAATATTATATTTCCTTTTGTTAATTTACCTTTATATGGGGCAAACTGGGTTGTAAAAAAAGCACAATCAATTCCGGGATTAAAAGAAGGTGCTAAAAAGCTTTATAATACTTCTCTTTTAAGAGTTCCCCGTAAACTAAATGAACTTGATTCAAAAACAGATATAATTAAGGGTATTTTTGATAAAACACAAGATGTAGTTGGTAAATTTGCAAAAGAAAAAGGTGTTACACCTGAATATCTTATGCAGCAATTAAACAAAGTAGATGATAATCCGCAAGCAAAAAAATTAGTTGCAGAAGCAAATGAATATATAAAAGAAAATTTATATAAAGTAAGTAACAAATTTTTTGATAAGCATACAGGTAATTTTAATACAGCCTATGAACGTCCTTTAAACAGAATTGTTACAGGTTTAATTCCTGTAGCATTCTTGGCAAATGATGCTTATAACCTTTCTGTATTATGCGGTGATTCAAAAGAAGAATCAAAGAAAGAAGCAGCAGAAAGAAAGAAACAAGAAATTTCAAGAGTATTTACAACTGCATATATTCAATTATTAACCTTCGGTGCATTTACTAAACAAGTAAATACTATTCCATGGTTTACTCCGTTAACTTCAGCTGCAACAGTATTGTTCTCTGAAATAAGTTCAAGAAAACGTTTAGGAAAACCAGTTTTATTCTTATCTAAAGAAAAAGCAAAAGAATATAATGAAAAAGATGCTGCAAAAAAATCAAAATCAACAGATAAAACAAATAAAACAGAAGCAGCAACTAAACCACAAGAAACAAAAGCAACAGCAGCTGCACAACAAATGAAAAATATATCATTTGATGTTATAGGTTCAGACTCAAAAGTATTTACAAGTTTTAAAGCGGCTGAGACTCCAGATAAACAAGCTCCAAAAGCAGAAACAAAAGAAGTTAAAAAAGAAGAAAATAAAAAAGCATTAATTAACTTCTCAACCTTTAAAAAAGGTGTTCTAGCTCTTATTGGTGCAGGTTTTGCATTAAGCTTCCTAAAAAATAGTTCATATACAAAAAATACAAAATTAATTCAAGGCATAAAATCTATCGGTGATTTAGCTAATAAGAAAATATACAAACCTTTAGCATTTAAAGATTTTGAAATTTCACAAAGTAATTTTGAAAAATTAACACAAAGCCTTAAAGATGCAGGCTGCAAAGAAATTGCAGAAGGTCATGAATTCATAAAAAATAAATATGGAAAAACTGCAAATGGAATAATAAAGATGTACAAAGCATCATTATCTTCATCTCATATTCCAGACATTGTAAAAACAACATTAGACAAGGCTTCAGAAACAGGAGCAAAATTAACAGATAAAGAAACTGCTCAAAT
This sequence comes from uncultured Vampirovibrio sp., assembly GCA_910583875.1. GTDB lineage: Bacteria > Cyanobacteriota > Vampirovibrionia > Gastranaerophilales > Gastranaerophilaceae > Avigastranaerophilus. Next base: position 52,473 of record CAJTXT010000001.1, read on the forward strand.
CGCGGAATCAATTAAAACAGCAATTGGTCTTGAAGGAACAGCGATTGCAGAAAAGAAATATGCTTCAGTTGCACAAAAAGCTGCAGAAATTATGCAAAATAAAAAAGTAAATCTAAGCAAAGATCAAATGGAAAGTATTACAAAAACTATTACAGAAGCTATTTCTTCAAGAGCAAAAGAAGCACCAATCCAAATAGAAACAAAAGCAAAACCATTTGTAGACATAGTTACACAACCATTCAAATTTATAATGTCAGCAGCAAAACTGCCATTTAAAATAACAAGTTCTTTAGTCAACATTGCAGTTTCTCCTGTTGAAAAGAAAGCCGCACAAGCTGCATTAGGTAAAGCAGAACTTACAAACTTTGAAAAAGGTATTCACAAAGTTGTAACAGAAATCTTTGGTGAAAAGAAAGCCAAAACAGGTAAAATAAGTCAAGCTATTTTCACTAATGCAATGGAACAACTTGAAAAACAAACTCTTCCTTATAGAAAGGCTGAAGAAGCATTAAAACAAGCTATTGCAAACGGACAATCCGCAGATGAAATTCAAAAACTAAAAGATGTTGCAGAGAAAGCTAAACATAAATTAATGGTATATGTAAACACTGCAGTTGAAAAATCTTTCAATGGTGTTACTCAATCCAATAACAAAAATACAGACCTAGCAATGATGTCAAAGCTTGCTTCATCAGCTGTTACTTCAGCCTTCCTTGTTGCTGATAACTATAACATGGTTATGTTGAAATCAAACGGTGAAGATAAAGAAGGCGCTAAAGAAAAAGCAAATGAACGTATTGTTCAAAGATTAAGTGCTTTATTCTATCAATCATTATTAATTAACTGGTTCAACGCAACATTCCGTTCAACATATAACAGTTCATTAAAAGGTATGACTGCAGTTGCTATTCCAAATACATTAACAACAGAAATGTTAACAAGAAAATCAATTGGTATGCCTATAGGTAAAAAATCATTTGAAGAAATCCAAGAAATGGAAGAAAAGAATGAAAAACGAGGCGGATTTGTTGGAAAATACTTTAAATTTATGAGACTTTTAACAGGTAAGAAACCGCTAAAAGATAGATTACCTAAAGATAAACAACAAACTGCTATTTCTGAAACAAAACAAACAAGCGGAAACTATTCACCAGCAATAAAAAACAGTTCATCAACAAATTTATTAGAAATACTATCAAAATAAACAAGAGAAGAGAGAAAGTAAAAGCGGATTTTCATTAATTTGAAAATTCGCTCTTTTTTTATAGATTTAAAATAAATTATATTGTAAAATACAAGTACGCTGATGTAGCTCAGTAGGTAGAGCAATTGATTCGTAATCAATAGGTCGCGGGTTCGATTCCCACCATCAGCTAGTTTCTTGATATGGATAATAATAAATATTACAGCTGCAATATAATAGAACATGGATTTGACGCACAGTTCAATTCTATAAATTTGTGCTGCAGAGTTGGAAATGAATTATTTAGAGATAAATTAAAATTAATAGAGAATTATACAGGTCAAAAAATTAATTGGAAAGAATTTTTTGAAATAAAAAATAAACTTCGTTCAATTCAGAAACAAGGAAAAACAATTCCATACTGTGAAGGCTGCATATATCTGCACGAAGAAGAGTGGAATCAGGAAAATATAATTCATTCTATAAATATTAATAATTGGATAAAATGCAATGCTAATTGTATCTATTGTGATAGGCATGAATATTTAAAATATAAAGAATATAAAATCTATCCAATTATAAAAGAATTAATTAAAAATAATTATCTTCAAAATCCGGCCGATATAACAATCGCCGGAGGGGAACCAACTATTACAAGTGATTTTGATAAAACAATAAAACTTTTAATTAAACATAATATATCACCTGTCCGTATTCTAACAAATGCAATAAAATATAATAAAAATATTGAAACAGGAGTAAAGAAAGGTTTAATAAATTTACTAATATCAACAGATTCGGGAAGAAGAGAAACTTACAAAAAAATCAAATTAGTTGATAAACATAAGGAGGTTTGGAAAAATATCAGTAGATATGCAAAACATCAACAAACAGATTCACTTGTAAAAACAAAATTTATAATAATTCCATCAATAAATGATTCAAAAGAAGAAATGTATGAATTTATACAAAGAAATAAAGAAGCGGGAATTAAACATACTTGCATTGATATAGAAATAGGTTGGTATAGTAGAAATAATAAGAATAATGAAATAATTAATTCTTTGTATAATTTATATTTATACGCAAAATCTGAAGGTAAAAAACTGGATATAAATGTGTCTCCATTTGATAGAATAAAAATGATAGAAAATAAAAAATAAAAAAAGTATTTACAATTTCGTTTTTTTTGATAATATATAGATATAGAGATTCCTCAGTAGCTCAATGGCAGAGCATTCGGCTGTTAACCGAAGGGTTGTAGGTTCGAGTCCCACCTGAGGAGTTTTTTCTATTATTAGGGCTTAAATCAGTTTCAAGCCCTTTTTTAATGCCTTTTTCCTGAGTTCGATTGTTGACCAAATTGGAGCGTAAATTATACTGATTTTCTGCGATAGTTCTAAATACAGGTTTCAAATCTATATTAAATATCTTGTCTTTATAAGTTATTTTTTCACTGATTATTTCTAGAATTTTTCTTCGTTGAGCTGTAGTTCCTTTTTGATAATATTCGTATGCATTGTATGTGAACCTAAGCAGAGCGTCAAATTGCTCATAAAACTGTTTATCCAATTTGTTGATTTCTTGAAGCTGAATATACTTACATTAAATTACTTTTTGATTACACTCAAAAGTATTTAACTTATTATTTTTCAGCCTTATTTTTAGTCTTTGTAATTTTGTAATTATAAAAATTTTTATAAAATAAAAAAATGATAATAGAATGCAGCTTGAATGCTGTAAAACAAGAATTAATTTTAATTATGAATATTATTTGAAGTTAGCCAAAGTTTATCTGCGTGCTTATGAATAACCTGTGATAAAACACTAAGCTAAATTTTTAAACTTTTCTATTAATAAAAATATTTTATACCTTTAATATCAACAAATTTACAATATAAATACTGTAAATTTATTGAGTTATAAGTATTGAAAATTTTCATATGTTATATTTTGACTTTCACAAATTGGACAACTTTTGGTATTGCTTTTAGGTAATATTGTATCAAAGTCCATGTTTAAGCAATCAGTGCAATATAAATAAGGCTTTTGTTTGTAAATATGATATCTTTTTATATCAACTCTTGTTTTTAAATTCGGTTTTACTGGGTTTTCACCCAAAATAAAATCTGGATCTAGTAATAATGATGATCTAATCTTTAAAATTTCAGGGGTACTTAAATCTATTTCATTATATTCATAGTTATCATATATAAATATTACATATCTACGTTCATTTTCCTCTTTCCATTTTAAATCTTTGACTGATAATATCCAGTATTGCAATATTTCTTCTAAAAAAATTTTTTTATCGTTGTCGTGTATATCAAAACAATCAATAATTTTACAAAGAAAAACTAATTCTTGTTTAGCCTCATCTTTATCGTATAATACGTCGAAAGAAATAACTTGTGAAAGAACTGGGATTTTTTTAATGTTTTGATTACAATAAAATGATATTGGTGAAATCATTTCTGCAATTTTGTCATTCTTATACCCATAAATACAAGAACCATATTTTTCTTTCATTTTTTCATTATTTATAGACTTACTAAAGCAAGAAACATAATATCTTCGTTGTGGTGTAAAATCTATATTTTGAGCCCACTTATATGTATTCCATTCATTATCTTTAAATAATTCAGGTACTACTTTTTGTTCTCTTTCATCATTCAAGTTTTTTATTTCGGATATCCAAACTTCTTTATTTTTTAAGCTTTTTACTGCAACTTCAGGACTAACATATTTACATACATAATCTTCATTGTAATTATTCCTAGATTTTAAAATATAATTACTAATACAAGTCATTAATACGCCTTTTAACGGTCTTTCTAATGGATTTTGTTTGCTTAATTTAATTAATTCTGAAACAAGTTTAAACAAGCGATATATTTCATCTCTATTAAATGCCCATATTCCTGCTGTTCTTGTGCAACTGAAATAACTTATGTCGTTAAGCATTGAGATAAAGTATCTTAAAAATTTTTCATGTAGTTTTGAATCTTTTTGTTCTATTACAGTTTGAGCATATTCAATTAAATATTCTGCATACTCTTTATCTTTATTTAAAATATAAGTTTGATAAGTTATATGATATAGAAGTAATTGTGGAAATAGCCCATTAAATTCACTAATTTCTGCCGTCTCTTTTGCTTCAGGAAACCAGGAAGCTATTTTTTGTATCCTAGTTTTTATGCCTACTAATTCATACAAATATACTTTAAGTGGTGTAATATTATATAACTGTGCTTTTATAAATAAGCTATTAATTTGAGCTACTTCATATTTTGTTGTTCTTAAAAGACCCAAATGAGACTGTTGATTCAAATCATAATAAGAAACCAATGATATTAAAATTTCTTTTGTTTCATGATTGGGGTTTTTAGCAAATTCCTCTAGACATTTAGAAATATTATCTAAGTTTAATTCTATTTCATTTGCTGGCCAATCTTTAGGTTTATCTTCAGTTTTTGTATATTCTATGTTCATAATTTACTATACTGTTTTTTTTATTATAACAAAAATATATTTGACAAAAATTGTTTTGTTTTAATACACTTTTTAGCTATTTAAATTTTTTGATTAATGCTATAGTTTTGTAGTTTTTAATATCAACAATTTTCTAATAAAACTCTTGACAAAAAAGTTCCAATGTTGAACAGACAGCGGAGTTTTTTATTGCTTAATCAAGCTTTAAAAGTTTTATTGTGGAAAAATATCAGAATTTTTAATGAAAAAAGACGGAATAAAATCCGTCTTTTTTATAGAAAGCTTATAAAGATGTTTAATAAAAGCCAATAATTAAAATTAATCTATAAACTTCAAATATTTAAATACAATAATTAATTGTTCGTTCAACAAAATGTCCGCCGCCTCCACACATAGCATCAGCAAAATCATCAGCCTCTTGATATTCTTTATACAATGATTTTAATTTTTCATGTAATGCACGATCTTCATCTGTAATAAATTTTTTACCTATTTTTTCAGGATTGATAAATATCGCATCTAATAGTCTTTCTTGTAAACTTTTTCCAACTTTACCATTTTCAATAGTGAAATCTGTATATTCAGGAGTACCTAATTGTACATCTTTTAAATCATTTATAATACTTTTTGCTTCTTGTCTGAATTCAGTTCGCTCTTTAATGCCATGAAAAGATGCTGCTTTTGTATTTATATTTAATGGACTAATTTTCATTTAATATTCCTTCCCATAAACTCTACAAAAGTATAAAACATGTAAAAGTTTTTTTTGCTATTATCTATTCTTCTGCATTATAAAATTTATATGCACTAATACCGGCTTTTACATATTCCATAAAACCTGCATTATCTTTTTGGGCAATTGTTTCATCCATTTTAAATTCTGCTAAAAGCTGTAAATTATTTGCACTATAAATTTTTGTTCTTGGCAATTCTGCCATTTTATTTGTGTGCACTTTTGGATTTGCTTTATAACGTTCATTTGCTGAAATATTTGCAGCCATATCAAGAAGTCTTTTTTTATCTGAAAAACTATATGTATTCCAATCCGAAGAAAGAACATAAAATTTATTTTCATTAGGCTCAATATCATATGAGTCATAATATACAGAAGCTACTGTTTCAACAAACTTCTCCAGTTTTGCCACATTTGCTTTGCCATTAGAATCTTTTCCGATAAATGCAATCATAAGAATAGCTATAGAAAAAATCAAAACGAAATATAAAATAGGTACAATAACACAAGTATATATTGACCAAAATATAGTTTGTTTTTCCTGTGATTTATTAAACTTAGAAACATCGTCCCATTTTTTATTTTTATATGCCCATTCATTACCTTTCAATCCACAATATAATTGAAAATATAAATTCCATGGAGTAAAGAATAATAATAAATGGAACAAAGGAATATAAGATTTATTGAATAAACCCCAAATCCAAGTTCCAAAGAAAGCACCCCAATTAAACTCTTTTGTATAATCATAAGGTAATTGTGATGTAATTTTTCCTTTTTTAAATATCAAAAATAGTCCTAATATAAAAGCAAAAAAACTAATTAAATAAATAAATTTAGTTGGGAACATTGCACCAAAAGCATTGATAACAAATATTAATGAACAAATAATATTTAGCGGCAGATTATTTCTGCCGCTAATATCATTTAAACGTCTTACAATATTCGATATTAATAAATAGGAAACTCCTGCAACTCCAAGTATATACCATACTTTGATAAATATCGGAGCATTAAAGAATAGTGTATTTAGTGAAAATATATCTGTAAATTGAGTTATCTTTGTCATTACCCACATTGAATATGGCAATGTATAAAATATAGCAATTGAAGATATAATTATAAGATTTAAGAAATAATCTCTTCTTCCTATAACACCATCAAACGAAACTAATTTTGAATTAACGCTTAAATTATCTTCCATTTATAATATCCTATTGTTGAGCTTGAAGAGCTGCTGCACCAGCTAACAAAATACCTAATAAAATACCGAAAATTACAGATAATACGAGTAAACCAAGACCTATTTTTACCCATAATTTTTGGTAGTCATGGAATGCTTCAACACTATCAAATTTCTTATTTTGCCAAGCCCATTCATTACCTTTTATACCAAACCAAATTGAAAGCCCTAATGGAACTAAACCGCCAACAAAAGGAATCCAGCATACCAATAAAGCTGCAAAGCTTAAAAAAGTTAAATAAGATTTGTTACCAATACCCCAAATCCAACCTAATAAAAATGCACCCCAGTTAAAATGATTTTTAACTTCTTCAGGAACTACAACTCCAGCTCCTTGACCAGAATTGTTTACAACTTGATTTTCATTACTCATAAAAAACTCCTTTTCTTCTTAAATCCATTAAAATTATACATTATATTTTAAATTTTTAAAAATTAAATTTGTATTTCTTGTTTAATTATAGTTTCTTTAGTAAAATCTAAGTAGAAAAAGCGGAGGATTTAAGATGGTTAATTCAGTAAAATTAAGAGATTTTCAAATTGGAGAAGATAAATTAACAATATTAGCCGGTCCTTGCGCTATTGAATCTAAAGATATTTTATTTAAAACTGCAGAATACTTAAAACAACTTACAACTGAACTCGATATTAATTTTATTTTTAAATCCTCTTATGATAAAGCAAACAGAAGTTCAATTAATTCATATCGCGGGTTAGGAATGGAAAAAGGATTGGAACTTTTAGCAGAAGTAAAAAAAGAATTTAATGTTCCAATAGTAACAGATATCCACAATCCAAATGAAGCAGAACTTGCTGCAGAAGTTGCTGATATAATACAAATTCCTGCATTTTTATGCCGTCAAACAGATTTACTTGTTGCAGCAGCAAAAACAAACAAAATTATAAATATTAAAAAAGGTCAATTTTTAGCGCCTTCTCAAATGAAGTCTATTGCAAATAAAGTTAAAGAATCAGGCAACAACCAAATTACAATTACAGATAGAGGCGTAACATTTGGATATAATAATCTTGTTTCTGATATGAGAGCAATTCCTATTATTCAAGAAATGGGCTACCCTGTTATATTTGACGCTACACATAGTGTTCAATTACCCGGAGGCTGTGGCGAAAGTTCTTCAGGCGAAAGAAAATTCGTACCCGTTTTAGCTAAATCAGCAGTTGCAGCTGGTGCTGATGGTTTATTCTTTGAAGTTCACCCTAATCCTGACTGCGCATTATGTGACGGACCAAACATGATTAACTTTGAACAAGCAAGAAATATATTTAAAGTTTGTAATGACATTTTTAATCTTATTAGAAATAATTAAGTGAATTATACAGAAGTATACACTATATATGCTCAAAATTTAGTCATAATGTCATTCAGAACTTGTTTCGGAATCTTATCGGTTGTAAGACCCTGAAACAAGTTCATGGTGACAACTCTCGCTATTTTAGTGTAAAATTGTACATAATTTCCATAATTAATTATTGAACTACATATCTTGCTTGTGCCCAAGGATAACCGCTTATAATCTGCCAGTTATCTTTAATAATTAAAGCACCGCAATAATTACCGTTTTTAGTATTATTACAATTATTAGGATTAGATGCTGATATTAATTCAGCTCTTGTATATTCATGCCCGAATGGAAGCAGTTTACCTACATATTCGGGATGTTCTGCATTTTCAATCCAATATTCAAACAAGAAAATGTCTCTGGCTACAACATTTAAACGTTTTTTACCATTTGTATCAATATAGAAATAAATTACTTTATAATTTTCATCTGAATAAGATTGTAGAGCAATAAATGTACCATCATTTAAAAAGAATCTTGTCCAGGTCGAATTTAGCTCTTTCTCTGTTGCATCAAGTTCTTTAAAAGTATAAGCACAGCTGCCTTCTGTAGAATTTTTACAATCACGAGATAAAGTCAAAAATGGTTTTAAATATTGTTCAAAAAACGCATAAGAACCATGTTCTGTTCGTCCGTCAAAAAGATCCCAATTGGCAATTGTTCCATTTTGAGCAGTTGAACGTTCAAAAGATTGCGAAACTATAGAGTATATTCTTTTTAATCTTATTACAGTTTGGTTTTTATTATGATCAGCAACAATTGTTCCCATACTAATAGTAAAAACAACTCCAACTATAGCAAGGGCAATTAACGTTTCTGATAACGTATTACCCTTTTTATAGTTTTTAAAGAATTTATTCATTAGTTTTTTCAAATAAGAACCTCAAATTTTAAATTATTAAATGTAATTTTTTAAAACACCTAATAATTCTTGTTTTTCATCCACATCAAGAACAACAAGCGGTTTTCTTACATACTCTTTAATTATTCCAATTTCAGCCAATGCTGCTTTTACAGGTACAGGATTTGGCGCCATAAATAATTTTCTGAATAATGGATATAATTTTAAATGCATACTTAAAGCATCTTTTATATTCCCAGATTTAAAAGCCTTAATCATTTTTTGCATATCAGTTCCAACAACATGAGAGGCAACACTTATAACACCATGTGCGCCTAATGACATTATTGGTAATGTTAAACTATCATCACCTGAATAAACAGCAAAATCATCAGGACAAAGTGATTTAATATCACTAATTAAGTCCAAATCAGAATTACTTTGTTTAACAGCTGCAATATTTTTGAATTCTTTTGCAAGTTTTGCAATTGTAGCCGGCTGCATATTAACGCCTGTTCTGCCCGGAATATTATATAAAATAATTGGTAAATCTACGGCTTTGGCAATTGCTGCAAAGTGTTCATACATTCCTTTTTGAGAAGGTTTATTATAATAAGGAACAACTGTAAGAATAGCATCAGCACCGGCTTTTTGAGCATTGATAGAAGATTTAACAGCTGTTTCTGTTGAGTTTGAGCCTGCTCCCATGATTATTTTAACTCTGCCGTTAACAACTTTTTTAACAAAAGCAAAAAGTTCATCTTCTTCTTCATGCGACAAGGTCGGGGTTTCACCTGTTGTACCTGCTACTAGAATTGCATCAGTGCCTGTAGCTATTAAATGATTTATTAATTTTTCCAATGCCGGATAATCAATACTTAAGTCCTCATTAAAAGGAGTAATCATTGCGGTAATTATTTCACCTGCATTATATCTCATTTTTCATTCTCCTAAAATACTTGCATTTCAATAACTTTTTCAGCAATTCTTACTGTATTTAAAGCAGCACCAATTCTTAAATTATCTGCTACACACCAGAAAGAAATTGCATTATCAAATGCGATATCTTTTCTAATTCTGCCAACATATACAGGATTTGTACCTGCTGCCATTACAGCGGTTGGGAATTCATAGTTTTCTACATCATCAATAACTTCAACACCCCAAGCATTTTCAAGGATTTCTCTTGCTTTCTCCGGTGTAATATCTTTTTCAAATTCAACTGTTACAGCTTCAGAGTGACCTACGAATACCGGTACACGAACTGCCGTACAAGAAATTGGAGTATTAGGAGCCAAATGAAGAATTTTTCTTGTTTCATTAGTAACTTTCATTTCTTCTTTTGTATAGCCATTATCACAGAATGAATCAATTTGAGGAATACAGTTATAAGCAATAGGCTTTTTAAATACTTTATTTTCAAATGGCTTTTCATCATTTACAGCTATTGTATTTTCTTTCAATTCATTAATAGCAGCTAAACCTGCACCTGAAACAGATTGGTATGTACTAACAACCATTCTTTTTATACCTGCGTAATCGTGTAATGGTTTTAACGCAAGCATTAATTGAGATGTTGAACAATTTGGATTAGCAATAATACCTTTATGAGTTCTGATATCTTCATCATTAACACCTGCTATTACTAACGGAACATCTTTTTCCATTCTAAACGCGCTTGAGTTATCAATATAAACAGCACCGCGTTTTACAGCTTCATTAGCTAAAGCCAAACTTGTTGAACCACCGGCAGAAGCAAGAACTATGTTAATTCCTTCAAATGCATCTGGAGTTGCTTCTATTACTGTATATTCTTTACCTTTAAATTCTATTGTTTTTCCTGCACTTTTTTTACTTGCAAGAAATCTAATATCTTCATATACTACATTATTTTCTTCTAAAATTTCCAAAATGTGTCTACCAACAACACCTGTTGCACCTAAAACTCCAATAACCGGTTTTCTCATATTTCGTACCTCTTTAACTATTACTGAAATTATCCGATAAATTTGAGATTATTACAAGTATATAAATATGTGAATTATATAGCCGTTTCATTTAATTTCCTCTAAATTTAATCATAATGTCATTCCGAACTTGTTTCGGAATCTTACCATTTGTAAGACCCTGAAACAAGTTCAGGGTGACAATTTGAACTGTTTTTTTAGGAAATTATATATAAATCACATATATATTTATTAAAAGTCATTTGTAAACAATTATTAACTTTTAAACATTTTTTATAGAAAAAAGCACATGTATACTTTACGAACGCATAATTTCGTTGTATAATAATTCTGTTATTAATGTTTCGGCTAGTGTAAATATTGCAAGTTCTTAAATCTTACTTAAAACTTGCATTTTTTTTGCGTTTTTTTAGACACTATTTTTTATTTTGTCACCACTTAGATATTCTGTTAAATTTTGTAGTGTCATATTTAATATTCTGTCTACTGCTTCTTTTGTATCATAAGCGATATGCGGTGTAGCTATTACATTATCAAGATTAAGCAATTTACTGTTTATTAATGAAGTTCGCAAGTTTTTTAAGTTTAAGTTTTCACCGGGACGTTTACTGGATATAGTATCTTCAAACTCAAGAACATCTAATGCTGCACCTTTAATCTTTCCATCTAATAATGCATCATACAAGGCTTCTGTATCTATAAGTTCACCTCGTGCAGTATTAACAATAACAACATTATCCTTCATTAGCGCAATTTTATTTCTATCAATCAAATGATAAGAAGATGTTGTTAATGGAGCATGCAATGTTATTACATCTGAAAGTTTACAAAGTGTATCTATATCAACATATTTAATGTTAAATTCTCTTTCTAAATTTTCATTATGATAAACATCGTAGCACATTACGTTCATGGAAAAGCCTTTCGCAATTTTTACAGCTTTTGAACCTATAGAACCTGTCCCTATTATGCCGATTGTTTTATCATAAAGCTCCATACCAAAAGTTTCAGGATACATATCACCATTTTTTAATTCATTTACGCCATAACATATTCGGCGTACAAGATTTAATAAAATACCAAAAGAAAATTCTGCAACTGTATAATCTCCATAATGAGGAGTATTCGCGACTATTATATTTCTTGAATTACAATAATCCATATCAATATGACTATAACCAACAGAACGCGTTAAAATAAGTTTTAAATTTTTATATTTTTCCAATGTTTCTTTTGTTAAACGAGAAGATGTAAACACCGATATAATCTCTGCATTTTCTTCAACATAAGAAATATCAGTTTCCGGCAATAATTCATATTCTTTAAATTCAAGATTGAACTTATCAAAAAGCTCTTTTTCAAAAAACTCACGTTCATAGCATTTTACATCATAAAAAACAATAGTCTGCATAATCTTTCCTTTCAAGACAACTGTATCAAATACAAAAGGATTTAATATTAGCCGACAAGATATATCTATATAGCTTTTTATAATATAATTTTATTAATATAAAAATTGAGAACATTATGAATAAATTTTTAAAAATTATTTTAATTGTTACTATAAACATATTTATTTTAGTTTTATGTTTATTTATAAGTGATATCATAATTTATAAACATAATGCAGATATTTTTTATAAAACTAACTCTAAAGTATATAACCTCAGTAAATTTACCTATCAACTAAAACCAAAATTTGCATTCGATTTAAATGCAATTTTTAACGGAACAGATAATGTATATAACGGGAGATTACCTGACGGGACTGAATATTATGATAAAATTCCAATTACAATTTTTGGGTGTTCATTTGCACATGGACAATATTTGGATTATAACCAAACATTCAGTTACAAATTAGCACACAGTCTAAAAAGACCTGTATATAATCGTGCAATTCCGGGAAAAGGATTGCAGCATATGTTATTACAAAGCAGAAGCAAGCAATTTTATAATGATGTTCCACCATCAGATACTGTCTTCTATATAATGATTAAAGACCATTACAAACGTATGAAAGTAAATTACTTGCATATTTTAGACACATACCAATTAGGGAATTATGAAAAAAAGAATAATAAACTAGCTGCAATAAACTATAATAATCCTTTATTAAATCTTTTAAGGTCATGTTATACTTTTAAATTGCTAAAAACTAAATATACAGATGCCTATATTCATAATCCTAAAAATGCAGATAAATTAACAGATGAAGTTCTACTTTATTTTATTGAAACACGAAAAGAACTTGAAAAACATTGGAATACAAAAGTAAAATTTGTCATTTTGGGTTATTATCATATTCCTTATTGGGATTTATTAAAAAGTAAACTTGAACAAAATGATTTTATTGTTTATAGCATAAACAATGATATAACTGCAATAGATTTATATAATACTGAAGGTTACACAATTTCAGAAACAGATAAACACCCAAATGAAAAAGCCTGGAATTTAATTACACCATTAGTAATCGAAAAGCTTAATTTAAATAAATAACGCAATTTCATATTAAAAAAATTTTTATTATTAATATGATAAATATTTCAAAGGCTGCAAGTGCAGTACCCAAAATATCTTTACAAAAACAAGGAAAAACTATTGCGAACCCAATAGTCAAAACAGCTGCTGAGAATGTAAATCTTAATAATATACCTCACTATCCGATTATGCCAAAAGCTAAATCGATAATGAATGCAGCTCAAAAGGCGTTAGAAGAATTTAAATTAGAATTTGGTGATGTAAAATCTGCGACTTATGTTTGTGAAGAGATAAAGCAGGCAAAAAAAGCAAATGTTGATAATTCAATATTAGATGCTTTATTTAATAAAAGGCAAACATATTCTGCTCAAGTAAAGAAAATGCGAAAGAATTTCAAACAAAATCAATATAAATGTTTTGATGATTATATAAACGCGTTAAAAAAATATCTGCATGAAAATGGTACATATTTAAATTGCAATGAATGCGCTGATTTAACTATAGACAGCCTGCAAAAGCAAGGTGTAAAAGCAAATAATGTTTTAATTTATTCAACAAATAAAGAAGGAGTTAGGACTTCATTTCTGGAACATGTATTTACGCTTGCGGGATTAGAGCCAAATTGTGATATAGCAAATCCTTCAACTTGGGGTGATAAAGCTGTAATTTGTGATGCTTGGGCAGGTAAATGTCTGCCTGCTAAAGATGGTATAAATTTCTACAAAGAATTCTTTGGTACAGATGATTCAATACACAATTTAATGTTTGAATTTTGCGATAAAGTTTTTTAATAAGATATTAAAGAAATTGTTCCTTGGAGCTTATTCAATATTATATTAATTAGCTGGTAAGATGCTGAAACAAGTTCAGCATGACATGTTTTATTATTAATTTTATTGAGATAAAAATAAAATTTATCTAATATATACTAAAACAAACACTTCAATCTTAATATCATTCCAAATTTGTTTGACTACTTTTTCCAAAATCTTTGATTTTGTAAAAATATCTTGTTTCCACGGAATCTTACTACCTAAATTCAATAATCAAACTGTCATTCCGAACTTGTTTGACACTTTTTCCAAAATCTTTGATTATGTGAAAAATGTCTGGTTTCTATGGAATCTTACTACTTAAATTCAATAATCAAACTGTCATTCCGAACTTGTTTCGGAATCTTACCAGCTATAACTTAAATCTTAAAACTTATTTCCATTTAATAGTTATTATATTAAGTTGGTAAGACCCTGAAATTAGTTCAGGGTGACATTTTCTGCTATTTTAATGTAAGCTTCTATATAATTCCCCAAATTAAAATATTAATTGTTAGGTATCAATTCAAGCTGGTAAGATGCTGAAACAAAAAAATTTCTGATTTCCTAAACTATACTCCAAGCAAATTTTTTGCAAAAGATACAGACTCATCATTAATTTCACCAGCTGCTAATAGAGCTAATGCCTTTATTCTGTTTTCACCATCTAAATTATAGACTTTTACCTTTGTTGTTTCAGCCTGCTCTTTCTTAACATAAAAATGAAAATCAGCTTTTGCTGCAATAATAGGCTGATGCGTAATCAAAATTATTTGATGTGTTTTTGATAAATTTACTATTGAATCTGCAACTGCTTGTGAAGCTTTACCTGAAATACCTGTATCTATTTCATCGAATATAACTGTATTTGTCTTATCTGCTTTCGCGAAAATTGTCTTAATTGCAAGCATCACACGTGAAATTTCTCCGCCTGATGCTGTTTTAGCCAAGGGTTTTAAAGGCTCAGATACATTTGTCGATATTAAAAATTCAACTTTATCTATACCTTTTTCATTCATATTGCAAGATTGAACATCTATTTCAAAACGTGATTTTGGAAGTTCAAGTTTTTCCATTTCATCTGTTACTGCTTTTGATAAAACAACTGCCAATTCTTTTCTTGCTTCACTTATTGTAGAAGCTAAATTTTCAAGTTCTACCTTAAGTTCTTTTATCTCTCGTTCAATTTTTACAACTTCATCTTGAGAAAATTCTATAGCATTTAATTCTTCACAAAGATTCTCGTAAGTGTTTAAAACCTCTTCTAAAGTATTACCATATTTTCTTTTTAACTTCTCAAGAAGGCTTAAACGCTCACCAATATAATCCATTCTTTCATTATCATTTTCTTTTGAGTCTGAATAATTTCTTAATTGCGAGGCAAGTTCTTTCAACGTTTCATAGGTATTAATAAAATCTTCTTCTAACTCTGAAACACTTTCATCCATTGAAGATAGTTTTGAAATATTTGATTTTACGCTGCTTAATGCATTTAAAATATTGCCGTCATCCCCATATAATGCCCAGTATGAAGAATATGAAAGTTCCTTTAACTTTTCAACATTAGATAAAATATCAAGCTCTTTTTCCAATTTCTCACATTCTTCAACATCTTCTATATTCGCATTTTCAATTTCTTGAATTTGGAATTTAAGAAAATCTTCTTGCTGCTGCGTTGTATTTACAATATTTAAAGCTTTTTCCAACTTATTCTGCAATTCAATATACTTATGATATTTTTCATTAAAAAGTAGAACATTATCTCTATGCGGCTTCAAAGCAAAGTTATCTAAAAGTATAATATGATTTTTAGGCTGAATATAATTATAGCTTTGATGCTGTGTATGAATATCTAAAAGCTGCTCTCTTATTTCTTTTATAAAATCTAAAGAAACAGGAACTCCGTTAATTCTTGAACGTGTTGTAGATTGCAAGATTTCACGGGAAATAATAACTTCATTATTTTCAATTTCAATGCCATTATCTTCAAAAACAGAAAAATCAAATTCTGGCTTTAATCCAATCAATAATTCAATATAAGCTTTATCATTGCCGGTTTTTATTGCATCTTTATTAACTTTAGCACCCAATGCAGCATCAATAGCGCCAATTATTATACTTTTACCTGCACCGGTTTCACCTGTAAAAACATTAAATCCCGCATTAAAATCAAGAGTTAATTCATCAATTAATATGTAATTTTTTACAGTAATCGACTTTATCATCTTAACCCTTCCAAGACAATCCCCAATGAAGTTTTTCTTTTAATACAGAATAAAATGAATTTTTTTGCAAATTTAATAACAATAATTTTGCTACAAACTCACTTTTCTTAATTTCTATTGTTTCATTAATACCAATATCAAAAGTATTTTGTCCATCTGCTGAAATTTTTAATAAAGGTTTATTTTGGCTTGATGTTACTTTTATAACTTCACAAGATGGAATAACAATAGGACGAGCATTCATAGTATGTGGACATATAGGAACAATAACCATTGCATCTAAAGTAGGGAACAAAATAGGCCCGCCGGCAGAAAGTGTATAAGCTGTTGACCCTGTCGGCGTTGAAACAATTATTCCGTCTGCAAGATAATCACATACTATACTGTCATTTATATGAACATATAATCTTGATGTTCTGGAAAAACCATCACCTTTTATAACAATATCATTTAAAGCATTCATTTTTCCATCAAGCGCAGTTAACATTATTCTGTCTTCAATTTTAAAACGTCCGCTTAAAATGCAATCAATTGCTTCTTCAATTTGCGGTGGTTTAGATTGAGAAAGAAAACCAAGTCTGCCAAGATTCACACCTAATATCGGTATTTCATACTGCGAATAATATCTAGCTGTTTTTAATATTGTTCCATCACCGCCAAGTACTAATGCAAAGGTAATTTCTTCTGAAAATTCATCAGTAGTTGATATTGCAGCGTTTATATTTCTTGATTTTAGTGTTTTTTCAATTGATAACGCTAAATATTTAGCTTTTTGATTTTCTTTATTATAAAAAATTCCAACTTTATTTAGATTAACAACATCGCCATTAATTGATTTTATTTCTTCAAGCATTCTAAACTCCTACAACTTATATGCCATAAGAAGTCCGTCAGGTAAATCAAGAATTTGCACTTGATACTCGCTATGATTAGAAATAGCCTCAACAAACGGTTGCACTTTTTGTGCATGCGAAGTAATATTATCAGCTAAAATTATGCCGCCCTTTTTCAGTAACGGATGAACAGCTTCAAAGAATTTTATATATTCTTGTTTATTGGCATCAATGAATACCAAATCATACTGTTCATTTTGCAATTCTGTTGTAATAATATCGTAAGCTTGACCTATCTTGAATGTTACATAATCAGACAAGCCGCATTTTGCTATATAGTCGCGGGCAAGACATTGTCTTTTTTCCCAAAATTCAAGTGTCGTAAGATGCCCGTTTGTATATTGAAGAGCATCAGATATCCAAAGTCCCGAATATCCGTTAGATGTACCAAGTTCTAGTACATTTTTTGCACCTGTAGCTTTTATAAGCATACTTATAAAATTGCCAGTCTGGTGTGATACATTCCAAAACTCATCTGCTGTTTTTTCTAACTTTTCTAATATTTCTATTGTTGTACTATTCATTAATTTCTTTCCAAAATATTTATTGTATTTATATATTCATTGATAGGCAGTGTTTGAATTGGTTTATCTTTTCCCATATCATACACAACATATTTTAAATCAGACATATTTGTTACAATAGCAAGGTCTGAATTCGGAACAGGAGTAAAAGATTTTGAAAAACCATCAACTGGTAATTTTACACTAGATACACTATTGGTGGATTTATTATAATTATAAACTGTATTATTTCCCGCGCAAAGAACATATACAGAATTATTATAAATAGTCATATCTACAGGCTTTGCACCTACAGAAATATCTTTTATACTTGTTGAATATGTTTTAGCATTTGGAAGAAGTTCGCCTTCTTTTACATCTTCTTCCATATCATCAAAATCAAATGAATAATAAATATCATTAGTCATTTCATCTGTACTTTGTCTTTTTGCTGCATCTTTCTCTTGTTTTTTACGATTTTTTTCCTTTTTTGTTTTTGTAACTTCATTATCTTGAAGCAAATCATAACTAACAATTCTAAGAGCAGGAGAAGTTCTTGCTATTAAAAACATAGTATTTCCGTCAAGAATTAATTTAGAAATATTGGGGTAATTCGTAATCAATTTATTTTCATATTCATTTTCTAAATCAAGTATATATATATTTGAAGTTTTTAAATCAGAATATGCAATCTTTGTACCATCAGCTGATACTGAAAGTTTTTGAGGCGCACCAACTAATTGAATTTTTTCTTTTATCGACATAGACGCTAAATCAATCACAAATAAAGATTCGTCATCAATACTTGCAACATACGCCTTGCCTCTTATATCATCTACAGCAATTTCAGAAGGAATTGCTGTTAAATCAATATTTTTTGAAACATATTCTTTATCAATATCTATAACATCTATATTTTTCTTACCTTTTGTAGCAGCTAATAAATATTTACCATTTAAAACAGGTTTTACATCTTTCATAACTCCTGATGTTTTTAAAGAATATAAAGGTTCAGATACTGTAGATGAAAATACCTGCAAATATTCAGTTTGAAAATTATTTACGAAAAATAATTTATTTTTCATAGCCGGTGGAACATTTTTATATTGGTTTGTATCTGTAATTCTTTTACCTGTCGGCAAAGGAGCTCTTTTTTTAGAAGAAACAAATGTAGCTGTCTTTGCACTTCCCACTAACGGGATTTGAACATCTCCTAAAATTCCTGCCAAATTTTCTGGCAATACAAGGCCTCTCGGAACCATAATATCTTGTGGAAGAGAGCCTGTTTTAAGCTCAACTGGTAAATCAGGAATATTCCTTATAGTAAGTGTATTTGAATCAATTCTATAAACTTTAAGCAAGGAAATATTATTATTAAAAAGCACCATATCAGGCAAAGAATCCATACTTTGATTTGCCGGATATGTTTTAACTATTTTTAGAGTATCAACATTTTCACTATATGCAGGAAAGACAGGAAGGTACATTACATCATTGTTATATACAACAATCCCGTCAACACGAACAGTAGGAACTTTTTTTTGAGATAAAAGAAATTCCTTAATCTCTTTTGGTAATTGAGCAGCCTGTACCTGCATAGTTCCAAACAGTATAATTATTAAACTTATTACAAATGATTTTATTTTCATACATCCCCAATTAATTATGAAGTACATTCTTCATTTTATCAATGAATTTTGAAGAAGGCTTTTTGTTACAATTGATTTCAAATAATTTTTTATACAATTGTTTTTCTTCCGGTGTTAAATTTTGAGGAGTTTTAATTTTAACTATAAAATTATGATTTCCTCTTTTTGAAGAATTACCAAGATGAGGTACACCGGCACCTTTTAATTGTAATATTTTATCTTGTTCAACACCTGCAGGAATTACAAGTTCTTGTTTTCCGTCTAATGTATCAACTTCAATTGTATCGCCAAGCGCAGCTTGAGGGAATGATATATCTATTGTTGAATAGATATCAAAACCGTCACGTTTGAATTTTGCATGTTCTTTTACATAGATAACTACAATTAAATCACCTGTTCTACCGCCATTTTTACCGCAGTTACCTTCTTGAGCCAAACCTATTCTTGAACCATTATTAACACCAGCTGGTATATTAATATGAAGAGTTCTTTCTACTTCCAATCTTCCATCGCCATGGCATTTTGGACAAGGATTAACATTTATTTTACCTGTACCATTACATTTTGGGCAGGTTGTAATTTGTCTAAAATTACCTAAAGGTGTTTGTGTTACTTGCTGAACTCGTCCTGTACCGCCGCAAGTAGAGCAAGGTTCTGGTTTAGTACCCTTTTTAGCGCCTGTGCCATTACATTCATCACAAGTTTCGAGATGTGAAATTTTTACTTCTTTTTTTACGCCAAATACAGCTTCTTCAAATTCAATTTGCAGATTAAGTCTTAAATCAGCACCATTTTGAGGACTATTTGGATTTGTTGCACGTTCCGAAAAACCAAAACCGCCAAAAAAGCTTTCAAAGATATCATTTAAGTCACCAAAACCACCATCAAATGGGCCGGAAGTATTAAACCCTGCATCTTTTAAACCATCTTCACCATATCTATCATAAGTTGCACGTTTATTATCATCCATTAATGTTTCATAAGCTTTTCCAAGTTCTTTAAACTTTTCTTCAGCATCAGGCGCTTTATTTACATCTGGATGCCACTGCCTCGCTTTTTTTCTAAAGGCAGATTTTATTTCATCTTTTGTTGCATTTTTTTCTACACCTAATATTTCGTAAAAATCACTCATATTCTCTAATCTCTCATTCAATTTGTGCTGTGTAAATTATTATTTTACAGATACTGAAACCATTGCCGGTCTTAGGACTTTATCTCCCATTTTATATCCCTTTTGAAGTTCATTAATTACTGTTTCTTCTGGATATTCATCTGATTGTGTCTGCATTACAGCTTCATGCATATTTGGGTCAAAGGGTTTACCAACACAATCTATTTGTTCCAGCCCTAGTTTGGTTAAAGATTCTTTTAATTGTTTATCTAATACAAAGAAGGTTTCTTTCATTTTTTCTACTGTATCAATTTTTTCAACAACACCAAGGGCTCTGTCAAAGTTATCAACAACTTCTATAAGTTTTTTCATACATTCTTCTGCCCCATATTTCAATAGAGCTTCACGTTCTTGAGCTTGTCTTTTTCTATAGTTTTCAAAATCGGCAGCAAGTCTTAAATATTGGTTATTTAGATTTTCTAAATCTTGCTTTAATTTTTCTGATTCAGAATCTACAGCTTCTTCTTTTTCTTCAACTACTGCATCAGTTTGAGCAGTTTCAGATGTTTCTTCTGTATTTTCTGTTTCTTCTACTATATTATTTTGTTCATTTTCATTAAATTCTTCGGTCATAGTTTTATTATTATCTCCATTTTTATCTTTTTTATTTATAAAAGGATTACTCTTATTTAATTTATTTTCAAAAAAATTTTTCATATTCCCTCAAACTCTATCCCTATCTTTTAATTATAGAATATCAATTTCTTTACTCAATAGTTATTAATTTTTTCTTAACTTTTTATTTAAATTTTAGCACTTGTCGATAGTTAAAAATAGTTTATAATTATAGTATAAAGGCGAATTATTTATGGCTAAAATAAAAAAAATAAGTTACCGAGATATTATCAATGTTAAAAAACTAATTTCAGTTGTTTGTAGTGATAATGTTATGAGCTATAGACGCCTATTTTTTCTTTCTGTTCCAATTACTTATATTCAGAATTTGATATATAGCGTACATTTAAGACGATTACCTGAAACCTACGTTGCCTTTGATAATTCAAATAATTTAAAAGGAGTTATCAGTGTTAAAGCGCAGCATGGCAACCCATATAAATGGCAGATTAAACGATTATTTTTAGATAAAAATTCACACGAAGAAGGCAAACAGCTTGTTGAATATATCATCGCAAAATTTGGTGCTAGAGGTGTTGATACGTTTTATGTGTCTGTTGACGATAACCAAAATGAACTTATTGATTTATTTATAAAAGGCTGCGGTTTTAGATTTTGTTCTACAGAGGCGCTTTGGTCTATTTCTAATGTAAATTTCATAGTTGATAACATTGATGAATCATTATTCAAGCCATTTAAATCCTCTGATAATCAAAAATCAGCAGATTTGTTTAATGATAACCTTATAACTCATTACAAATATTCTTTATCAAAAGAAAAAGAAGAATTTGATGATAAATTAATTCAAGGTATTAATTCAGACCTAAATTTTAAATATATTCTTGAAGATAATTCAAAAAAAATAATTAAAGCTTTCATTGAGATTAAAACGATTGATAATAAAAACTATTTTATTGATACAATTGTTCCGCCTCTATACTCTGACTTATATGCAATGATTTTATCTTTTGCAGTAAAGAAAATCCAAAAACGAAATAAAAAATCCAAGATATATATAAAAAACAGAAAATATTTGCAAGGTTCAGAACTATATGAAAACTTCTTTAAAGAAAATCGTTTTGAATTACTACAAAACAATGCGATTTTAGTTAGAGATTTCTTTAAAACAGTAAAAGAAGAATCACGCGGTTATAATAATGCCGTAGTATTCAGCGGTTTTGAAATTTAGGGATTTAATAAATATTTTGCTCTGTCACAAATTTCTAATCTATAAAAATTCATCTCTTGTGATTTTTTTTGAACATATCTAATTAAGTCTAAAATTCTTTCATCTGGTTTATCATTTCTATATTTATTCAGCCAGCTATTTTCAATATCAATAATTATAATTTTGATATTATTCTCTTTATTAAATTTCAGCCAATTATCTATTTCTTCTATATTATCATTAATTTCCGGAATTATAATATATTTACTAATTACACAAAAATCTCTTTTTTGGGCTTTAGAATATTTTTTTAAATTTTTACATACTGTATTAAATGCATCTGTCTGCTTTATTTTTTTATAAGTTTCTCTAGAGGAACTATCAATAGATATAACAACGGACAACTGCCCTGTTGAAATACCTTTTGCTATTATTTTCGAATATTTTATACCGGAAGAAGGAACTCTTATGTCATAAAAACCATTCTTTAAAAATAATGAAATTAATTTATCAAATTCAGGAAGAATAGTAGGTTCACCGCCGCCGAAACCAAGCGCTCCGCCCCTTTTAATAATTCTCTTGTCAAACATATCCTTAATTATCGGATATATATTATATGTTTTTAATTGATTATATCGTTTCTTATCTTCTTCTGTATAACAATATGTACAATTGCAGTTGCATTTTGTAAAATGGTCAAAAACTATATTATCAATATAATCTATTTGAGGCCAGTAATGTTCTTCAAGAAAAACACATCCTCTGCATCCGGGAACCGTCTGCCCTGATTTTTGAATTTTTCTGTATTCATTTTTAATTCTAAAAAATTCATCCCAGTCTATTTTTTCGCCGTGATAATCTTCAAAAATCATTGAATTTCCACCACCGGGAGCACTCATATAACAGCATAATTTTACATTAGAACCGTAAACACCGTTATCAAAACAAACACCTGATTCTAACCATTTACAGCTTATATACTTTTCTTGTTTTATCTCGTTCATAAAACCCTACTTAAAATTACAATTTAAAAGTCTGCAATTCATTGTACATTTTAAAATATGTTCTCTAACTTCATCTGCTTCTTTACTATACCATAAATCTTGAGGCAGATTATTTTTTAGATTACCAATCGGTTTCATACAAAAACATATTCTGCAATTTCCGTAAGGGTCAATTGCAAAATTATTTTCGCCTACTGAGCAAGGAAGTGTTTGAATTTCTTCAGGTGTATCTATCAATAGTTTAAATGCTTTTAATTGACTGTACCCATTACAAATAGGATAACCCTCATTTTTTAATTCAATCATTTCATCAATTGCTTTTAATGCAGCTGTTTTAATATCTGTACCATATATTTGTTTATCAGTATCAACAGCTGTAGAAAAAGCATCTCCGTTATCCATTAACTGGTAACTAACACTAATACCTTCTACCTTGCAGAATTCAGCAATTGGTCTAAGTTCTGAAAGATTAGAAGGCATTACAACTGTTGATAGAAATATATTCTTCCACTTATGTCCTGTTCTGTATTTATTCATATAATTAAGATTTTGTATAGAATCCATTGTTCTTTGAAAAGCATCATCTCTTCCTCTTGAAATATTATGTATTTGAGGATTTTGAACAGAATTTAAAGAAAATGTAATATTAGTAAAAGCTGAGTGTAAAACTTTATCTAATTTATCAGGTAAAGCCAAGCCATTTGTAACTATATTAACAGTATCACCCAAATCTGAAGCATATTGAGCCATTTCAAATACATCATCTCTAAGAAAAGGTTCACCGCCTGAAATAATAAATTGATAATTACCCATCCAATTATGCAGATTAAAAAGAATTTTTTTCCATTCATCAATAGTTAATTCTTCCTGCATAACAGAAGCGGGGGTTTTCCATCCGTTACAAGTTATACAACGAGATTGGCATCTTTCCGTATTATTAAATGAAAAAGAAACTGGTTTTTTATCTCGTGCCATTACCATTATTAATAATCCAAATTAACTTGAGAGAATAATACAATTTTATTTTTTCCGCGTTTCTTTGCATTATATAAAGCATGTTCAGCGTATCTGATTAAAGAATTAGCATTTTCTTCAACATTGTCCATGTAAGGGAATGAAGAAATACCACCTGATACTTTTACAGGATGTCTTTCATCTTCACCTGCTGGAATAAATGACATTTTTTCCACATCACGTCTAAATCTTTCTGCAAAAATAAAGGCATTTTCTTCACTTGTATCAGGAAGAACAACCATAAATTCTTCATCACCGTATCTTGTTACAACATCTTCTTTTCTTGCAAGATTAGAAAGCATTTCTGCAATTCGTTTAAGAAGAACATCTCCCCATTCATAACCATACATATCATTAACAACCTTAAAGAAATCAAGGTCAAATAGAATACAAGATACAGTTGATTTATATCTTTTTGCTCTAGACATTTCTGATTCTAATCTTTCAAGTAAAAATTTACGATTATGCAAACCGGTTAATTCATCAGTTGTAGAAATATTGCCAATTTTGTCTTTTAAATCTTTAATTTTAATTAAATTTTTAAGTCTTACAGCAAGTTCATATTCTGAAAGAGGATTAATAATAAAATCATAAGCTTCACCTCTAATTGTAATATTATTTGGAACATTATCAGCAACCACTAAAACAGGAACAGGGAATTTCATTACCATAGATAATTCTTTTAATTTATCTAATGGCATATCTATAACAGCAACTGCAGCATCAGTCGAATCTATATCTTTTAATTCATCCGCTGATTTAACTACTATCTCCATATCAATTAGATTTCTGCATAAATCTACAAGTATAGAATTTTTTTCATATGTATAAATAATTAAATTGCTCATCAAAATACCCTTTCCGTTTGTTTTTATTCTAACAAATTTTTACAAAAAGTTAAAGTTATTTGTGAAAAATAGAAAACGAGATGGGGATATTACTTCTCGTCCTGTGTTTTCGCGGTACCTAAAAACAATGGACTTCGAAGTAATATCCCCATCTCGTTTTCTATTTTTCACAAGCTTACTCATCTATTTGTTGCATATTTTAACAAAATTGCCGCACTTCTGATTTCTTCATATAATATTTAATAAAGGGAGGAATAAAAGTGCCGAGACCTAATTACAACAGAGCGGTTGAAACTGATTTATACACATCTATGTATGAACAATATTATTTTAAAAATACTCCCGTAAGAAAAGTAAAACCAATAAAAAGAAAGAAAAAACAACAGAAGAAATCACAATTAGCTAAAATTATTACATATATTTTTTCAGCAATAATGTTGTTTTATGTTTTTCCTTTTTCTTTTAGAACATTTATAGCTGATGTATTTCCTGCAAATACAAAAAACGCTTTAAAAATTGATTATTATAATCTTTTATATCCAACACATAATTATTTATATAAAAACTTATTTTTAGGTAAACATATAATAAAAGAAACTCAATATAAAAAACCTATAATGTTTGATATTGAAGAATCTTATGAAAGAACAGGGCTTAAAAATAACTTATTAGCACTTTCAGAAGAATATAAACGAATAAAACCTGCCGTATATGTATGGGAATATGACGGTAAAAGTTATGTAAACATCAATGCAGATGAAGCATATCCCGCAGCTAGTATTATTAAGGTTCCTGTATTAATAGAAATGTTTAGAGAAATTGAAAATGGTAAGTTTTCACTAGACGATACAATGATATTAGAAGATTACTATAGAGCTTCTGGTTCAGGAAAACTTCAATATTCACAAGGCGGTATTGCTCATTCTATGGATTATTTAGCAAGAATTATGATAGAAAATTCTGATAATTCTTCTACAAATATGATTATGGCAAAAATGGGCGGTATGCCGGCTGTAAACAGAGCAATGAATAGATGGGGATTAAAAACAACAAGAGTAAACACCTGGCTGCCGGATTTAGAAGGTACAAATGTTACAACAGCCAGAGAAATGGCTAAAATGTTTTATAATTTAGACACATCAACTATGCTGTCAAGTGAATCAAAACGTCGTATTGGCGACTATTTGGGGCACGTTAAAAACAACAGATTATTACAAGCAGGCTTACCAAAAGATGCTATTCTTCTTCATAAAACAGGTGATATTGGTTTTATGCTTGGTGATGCAGGCATTGTAAAAACTCCAAATGGTAAAAAATACATTGTTGTTATATTAGCTAAAAGACCTTACAATAATTTCCAAGGTAAAGAATTTATAGTTAAAGCTTCTAAAATAATATATAATAATATTTCTATATAATAAGTTTTGTATCTGTATATTACTAATATTGTAGAACAACATAAGATTTTTTAGTTTTTTTGTTATAATCGTTTTAGGAATATTTATTTAATGAAAACAACAAGATTAACTTTATATATTTTCTTAAGCCTTGTAATAGGAGTATTAGTTGGTTGGAAGTTTCCTGAAATAGGTAAACAAATGCAGCCTTTAGCTCATATGTTTTTGAATATGATTAAAATGATTATTGCTCCTTTATTATTTTCTGTTGTTGTTACAGGTATTGCTTCACACGGAAATATAAATTCGCTTGGAAAATTAGGTGCAAAAACTTTAATATATTTCGCTACTGCAACATCTTTTGCTTTAATTATAGGTTTAAGTGTTGGTTTGATATTTAAACCGGGTGATGGTTTTACAACTGCAATATCTCAAAATATGATTGATACAGCAAACTCAATGGCTGCACAAAATACTCACGCATCTTTTACTGATATGCTTGTTAATATTATACCAACTAGTATTATTGGGTCTATGGCAAATGGTAACTTATTACAAATTGTTGTATTTTCTATATTCTTTGCTCTTGCAATATGTGCGGTTGGAGAAAAAGCAAAACCAGTTTTAAATTGTGTTTCATCTCTATCTGAAATAATGTTTAAATTCACTCAAATTGTAATGAACTTCGCACCTATTGGTGTTTTTGGTGCTATTTCATATACAATTGCTGAAAGTGGAATGAGTATAATGCTAAATTATGCAAAAATTATAGCTTCATTATATTTTGCATTATTTATATTCTTATTTGTAGTTATAAATGTTACTTGCAGAATTGTCGGAGTTTCGGCTTTAGCATTATTACGCGCAATCAGAGAACCTGTAATGCTTGCTTTTACTACAGCAACATCAGAAGCTGCACTTCCTCAAGCAATGAAAATAATGGAGAATTTTGGAGTATCTAAAAACATTGTAGGTTTTGTAATGCCTACCGGTTATACTTTTAACCTTGATGGTTCTACTTTATACCTAGCGCTCGCTATGTTATTTTCACTTCAAATTGTTGGTATTCAACTTGAACCGGCCCAGCTCCTTTTTGTTATGGGAACTTTAATGCTTACAAGTAAAGGAATAGCTGGTGTTCCAAGGGTTTCACTTGTTATTTTGGCTGGTACTCTATCAAGTTTTGGGTATCCGATTTTAGGCGTAGCAATTTTACTTGGAATAGATCATATTCTTGATATGGGCAGAACAACAATAAATTTAATAGGAAATTGTATAGCAACTGTTGTTATTGCAAGATGGGAAAATGAATTTAACTATACAAAAATGGAAGAATTTAATAAACAATTTAAAAAAACTAAAAAACAATTTTTCCCAATATTAAAAAGAGAAGTTATCCAAAAATACGATATCGAAGAACATTCTGAATATGGAATGTCTGATATTCATGAAAAATAATTAACCTATAAATTTTGAAATATATCAGAAAATTCAGGCAGAGTTTCTTTTTGTTCTAGTTTATACTTATCAGAAATTATCCAGCTAAATGAATTTACTGCTTTTACTGAATTTATATTTCCATATATATTTACTTTAAATGTATTTGTTTTATCAGATTTTAAATTATATAAATCAGGTATATTTTTCATTGTATTGTCAGGTATTACAGTTACTTTTATTTCTCTTTTTCCTTGTTGTGCATTCATTAATTCTGAAAGTGAAACATTGCCGAAAGAACCTAATTTGGATTTTATTTCATCAGATATACGTCCATAAATGTCAATATTAGCTTGACTTGTAAGCATATTATGTCTGCCTTTTATAAATAAGCTCATATTAGTACCAACAGTTTGAATTCCTTCAGTTATAAGATATCCGTTTTGGAACAATAAAGAGCCAGATGCTTGTCTATATTGTGTTGTATTATCATGAACTATAGCGTCTGCAATTCTATTTAGTGTTGCATTTAATAAACCATGGTATAAAAGATTTTGCGCATATAAATAATATTCAAATTTACCAAGTGAGCCCATTTTCCCATTTTGCGCATTAAATTTTAATGAACCTGTTAATGATTTCAAAATTTCATTATAATTTCCAGTTGATAAAGAGATTTTAGCATTAAAATCTGCTCTTCCGGCAAGATTATCGTGTAATTGACATAAGTCATATAATGAACTTTTTATATCTATTCCACGCCCATTTAGGTTAATATCAAGCTTACCAAGCGGCAAATTATATTTAATATCACCTTCAACATTACCTGTATATGCTTTTGCAGAAATATTAGAAACCTTAATTATATTATTTTCAATTTGAATATCGCTGCTAATATCATTAGCCTTTAATTCAAGAATTTTAAACTTATTTATAGTCGCTGTGCCTTTTTTTACAGTCACTAAAGAATTTGCAAATAAATTCCGTTCCTTTTCTATCATTGAAAAGAAAGAATTTAAATCTAAATTCATAGAATGCAATTGCAAGTTTGATACTACTATATTTTTTATATCCAAAGAAGGTATAACGTCTGCAATTATATTAAAAGCAGAATCATTAATTTGAACATCCGGAGCAATGATTCTTATATTATTTCCTGAAAAACTTACATCTGCATTCTTAACGGAAGTAAGATATTTCTTAATATTATATGTATGAATTTTGGCATTACCTTTAATTTCCGGAGATTTTAAAGTTTTATTTAAAAGTAAATTAGCATTTAAAGATATTTCTTCACCGCCTAAAAAATTAGTGGAAATCGTTAATGAATTTGGAATTAATACTTTTAAATTATCAAAAATAACTTCTTTATCCTTTATAACTTTTCCTGCTATTGATATGATTTTAGGCATTTTCTCTGAATTTATCTTATATTCATTTAATGATAAATCTTTTATCAAAACATTATTTTTTATAATTTCACAATCAACATTTAATATAGATGGCTTTTGAAATAATTCTCGTATTACAACATAAGACAAATAATTATTTTTATCTGCTTTTAATTCTGCCTTTACGTTCAATTTTTCGCCAAGCAGTTCCAAAGTTCCTGCTGTTTCTATTTTCCCAACTGCTTTATATGGAAGTTTAACTTCCTGCTTTAATAAATCTGCAATTGCAGATGATAAGATATTTCCTGAAAATATTATTTTTCCGGAAGGATTCTTAGCATAATTATTAATAATACCTGACAATTTTATAGAATATGGTGCTGATATTATATTTTCTGGAATAGTAATTTTCTTTTCATCAAAAGAGATTTTAAATTCAGGTGCTGTAAATTTACTATAATTATATTTTGCAGAAGCATTATGGCAGAGAACTTCTCCTGTATACTTTTTCTCATCACCTTCAATTTTCAAAGCCAAATTATTAACTGATACAGGAATATTATAAGTTTTATCTTTAAAGCTAAAGTTATTTAACTTAATATCGGTATTTAATTTATATGACTTATTAAGAGTTCCCGTAATATCAGAATTAAAAGAAAGCTTACCGTTTAAAACATTAACAGGAAGTGTTTTATTCAAATCAAAAATATTTATAACATGGTTTAAATCCAAATTTTCAGAAAAAGCATTAAGTTTAAATTGAACATTTTCATCAATTGTACCTTTTATATTTACAGGAGTTTGATTTACTTTTGCATTTGCTTTTTCAATCAATATATTATTATTATTCAAATTAATAAACGCATTTATATCTGTTATTGAATAAGGTAAAGATTTATGTTTTATAACTGCATTTATTATCTTTGCGCTACCGGAAGATTTCAATTTTTTAAAATCGGAACTAATATTAAAATCTGCATCTAAAAGCCCTTTTGCGCTAATTTCATTTAAAGGATTTTGAATATTTAATATTTCGGAGATTTCAGAAACTATTTTTACAAGGTTATTAATATTTATATTTTTAGCTTTTGCATTCAAATCAATATTCTTTTTATCCCCGAATGAAAATTTACCTTTAACCTTTGCGCTATCTGTTTTAGAGGTATGTAAGATAGAATCTATCTCAACTTCTTGACCTTTAAAAGTCAACTCTGCTTTATTATTGGAGCTTACAATATCATCAAGTTTTAAAGATAAATCTTTAATATTCAAATTTCCGTATATATTATTTGCTTTATCAATTTTTAAATGACCGAAGATATCTGCCTTTACATCTGATTCCATAATCGTTTTAAACGGAGAAAAAGTAAATTGTTTTTTATCTGAATTTAAAGCAGAAATTATATCAACATCATATTTAATATATTTTTTTTCGTCTTGGAATAATGCTCCATTTAGTGCAATATGAGCTTTATCATTTAATTTCAAGTCTTTTAACAGAAGTTCATTACCCTCAAGATAAAAAACTTTGCCGATTGATTCATCTTTAAATTTAATTTTATAATTTTCGCAAATAGTATCATATATAAGTGCATCTAACTTAAATCCGTTTGTATTAATAACTTTAGACACATCAATATATTTTTCTAACGAAGTTGAAAAATCTTTGTATAAGGTAATATTAATAATTGGGCGTGTAAATTTAGCATCTTTTATTTCTATTTTTTTAAATATTAAAGGCAAAATTTTAACCTTGATATCAGACTCTTTTAACTTTAGAAAAATCTCACCGTCAGGATACAGCACCGCCGTATGATACATGTGTATTTTTAAATATGGAGTAAGGCTTTTCTTAAAAGAAATATCTTCACAATCTATTTTAAAGCCTGTTTCTTTTTCAACAGCTTCGGCAAAAGTTTGTTTATATTTGTTCAAATCAATAACATTTGGCAGCGCAATTAAAGCACCATAATATAGTGCGGTAAAAGAAGCTGCGCTTATAAGCACACCAATAGTTATTTTTTTCCAAATCTGCATTTTTTTACTTATTATTTATTGCGATACTACCGCCGACAATTTCTGTCAGCTCTTGAGTTATCATTGCTTGTCTTGCTTTATTATAATCTATAGTTAATTTTTGAATCATTTCATCAGCATTATTACAAGCTGCTGACATTGCTGTCATTCTTGATGCTAACTCACTTGCTATAGATTCTAGCATAGCTTGAAAAATTATACTTGATATAAATAGAGGAACTAATTCAGATAAAACAGAAGAAATATTTGGTTCTATTTCCATATCTGAAAATTCTTCTTTAGTATATTCAAAATCAATTTCATCTAAAGGAAGAATATCCCACTTTTCAACAGAATAAGACATCATATTTTTAAAACGGGTTGTAATAATTTCCATTGAATCAATATTACCGTTTACAAAAGAACGTGCCATATCTGCTGCAACTAATCTTGCCTGTGAAGAAGTTGGATTTTCACTAAAAGTTAAATAAGTTTGAGTTATTGTAAATCCGTTTTCATCAGCAACACGTTTTAGGGCATTATAGCCTTTTTGTCCTATAATAAATAACTCGCATCTAATTCCTTTTTCTTTATATTCTTGAATTGTTTTTAAAGTATATCTTACAAGGTTTGCATTAAATGCGCCTGAAAGTCCTTTATTAGATGTAATTATAAGCAAACCTACATTTTTAATAGGTCTTTCCTGCAATAATACAGGATAATTATTTAAAGGCTCTTTAAAATTAGTTTCCTGCACTTCTACTTCGCTAATAGAATGTAAAAGACGGTAAAACATTTTTTCAAGCTCAAAAGTAAATGGTCTTGAAGCTTTAACTTTGTTTTCAAACTTTTTAACTTTTGCAGAAGCAACCATTTTCATAGCACGCGTAATTTTTTGTGTACTTACAATTGAGTTTATTCTGTTTCTTATCTTTTTTAAATTAGCCATTTTTAACCTTATTATTTAAAGAAATTAGTTTTATAGTTATTTAATTTTTCGCGAAGTGCATTCATATCTTCATCAGACAATTTTTCACCCGCGTTTAATTTATCTGAAAGTTCTTTCATATTAGCATCAAAGAAATCAAACCAGCCTTGTTTAAAATCTCTAATTCTTGTATTTTCAACATCATCTAAAAGTCCTTCATTTGCAGCAAATAGAATGCTGATTTGCTGTGCAACGCTTAAAGGTGAATATTGAGGCTGTTTTAGAACTTCTGTTAATTTTTGACCGCGTGTTAATTGGTCTTTTGTAGCTTTATCTAAATCACTTGCAAATTGTGCAAATGCTTCAAGCTCTCTAAATTGGGCAAGGTCTAATCTTAATTTACCTGCAACCTGTTTAATACCTTTTGTTTGAGCCGCACCACCAACACGAGATACTGAAATACCTGCATTAATAGCAGGTCTTGTGCCTGCGTTGAACAAGTTAGATTCCAAGAAAATCTGACCGTCAGTAATAGAAATTACGTTTGTAGGAATATATGCTGAAACGTCACCTGCTTGTGTTTCAATAATAGGAAGCGCTGTAATACTACCGCCGCCAAGTTCATCATTAAGTTTACAAGCTCTTTCAAGTAATCTTGAATGCAAATAGAATACATCCCCAGGATATGCTTCACGCCCTGATGGTCTTTTTAATAATAAACTCATTGCACGATATGCTTGAGCGTGTTTTGAAAGGTCATCATAAATAATTAAGCAGTGTTTGCCTTGTTCCATAAATTCTTCTGCAATAGCGCAGCCTGCAAATGGTGCAATATACTGCATTGGTGCAGATTCATTAGCAGGAGCGGAAACTATAATTGTATATTCCATAGCTCCAAAGTTTTCTAATGTTTTAGCCAATTGTGCAACGGTTGAAGTCTTTTGACCGATTGCAACATATATACAAATAACATCTTTACCTTTTTGGTTAATGATAGTATCAATAGCAATAGCTGTTTTACCTGTTTGACGGTCACCGATAATAAGTTCTCTTTGCCCTCTTCCTATAGGAGTCAAAGCATCAATAGCTGTTAAACCTGTTTGTAAAGGTTCGCAAACTGATTTTCTTGTAACAATCCCAGGTGCAACTCTTTCAATAGGACGTGTTTTATCAGATTGAATGTCACCATTACCGTCAACAGGAATACCTGTTGGATCAATTATTCTGCCCAATAAGCCTTCTTCAACGGGAACAGAAGCAATTCGTCCCGTAGTTCTAACAGTCATACCTTCTTTAATATGAGTATATTCACCCAAAATTACAACCCCGACATTATCTTCTTCAAGGTTTAATACAATACCTAAAGTACCTTTGCCGTCTTCAAATTCTACAAGTTCACTTGCCATTGCGTCAGATAAACCGTAAATTCTTGAAATTCCGTCAGCTACTTCAAGAACTGTACCTACATTTTTAACTTCAAGTTTTGATTCATAATTTTGAAGTTTTTCTTTTATTATCGAAGTTATTTCATCAGGATTAATTATTGCCATATCTGTTTCCCTTTGTTAATTGTTTTTTCATAGTGTCAAATTTTGTTTTTAAACTGCAATCAATAGTTTTATCGCCTATTTCAATAACAAGCCCGCCTATAATATCAGGGTTTATTGTGTATTCAGGCTCTACTTTTTTTGATAGTTTATATTCTAATTTCTGTATAATTCTGCTTTTTTGATTATCATTTAATTCAATAGCAGAAATAACTACAGGTTTTGCTATATTTCTATATTCATTATAAGAAGCGCTGTATTGGTTTATAACCTCATCAAGTATATTTAACCTGTTATTATCAAGAAGAAGTAATATAAAATCCATTGTAATTTTATCAACATGAACTGCGAATACCTTTTGCGCAATTTCTTTTTTATCGTTCATTGTTACAACTGGATTTAATAAAGCATTTTGAAGCATTTCGTTAGATTTGATTGTTTCAGCTATAAATAATAAATCATCATAAATTTTTGAAACTTTATCTGACTCAATTGCTGATTCAATTAATGCATTTGAATATTTTCTGGCTATTTTTATATTTTTAATATCACCTATTTTCATAGAGTAATCCTATCAATTTCATCAATTGCGTTATCAATGTATTTATTATGCAAATCATTATTTTGATTTAATTGATTTAACGCATTTTCTCTGGCTATTTCAACTGATTTTTCTGAAAGTAAAGAGGTTAATTTTTCCTTAAACTTTTTAGTTTCAAGATTAAAAATACGTTCTGCATTATTTTCAATATCTTTTTTTTGTTCTTCTATTTCGTTTTTAATTTTTTCGCCTAAATTTTTTACGCTGTTTTCCGTACTTTTTTGGATTTTTTCTATTACAAGAGGAAGTTTATCCACCTTCTTTTTTATAATTTCCAAATCCTTATCAGATTGTTCTTTTTCATTTGTAGAAGCATCAACATAATCTTTTATTTCGCTGCGAAGAACTTCTATTTTTTCTTTTAGATTTAGTTTCATAACTAAAAATATGATTAAAAATAGAACAATTAAGAAGTTCAAAGTATTTGTTTGTATTAATAATTGCAAGATATCTGACATATTAACCCTGCTCTTCTTTTATTTGTGATTTATTAATCCAATCAGGATTAATATCATTACCCAATAGTTTTTCTGAAATATTTTTAGCAATATCTACAACGCTGTCTTTTAAAGTTTCTTTTGCTTCTAAAGCAGAATTGCGAAGGCTTTCTTTCTCTTTTGAAATATTTTCAAAAAGTTCTGATTTATATTCAGAAATAACTTTTGAGCGTTCTTGTTTTAATTGCTGGGATTCTTGAGCAACCTTTAAGCGAGCCTCTGAACGAGTTTTTTCAAGTTCATCATCATGATATTTTTGATGCTTTAAAGTTTCTTCTTTAGTTTTTCTTGCATAGTCAAAATTATCAGAAACAAAATTTTGGCGTTCCTGCATAATTTTAAGAATAGGCGCATAGAAAATTTTGTTCATTATCAAAACGAACACTACAAAACTTATGACTGCTATTAAAAAGGTTGCATCAAATTCCATAATTTAAGCCTAGATTTTACCTATTAACATTAAAGCTACAACTAAAGCATATAAAGCACAAGCTTCTGCTAAAGCTGCACCTAAAAGGAAGAAACCAACTGCTTTACCGGCTGCTTCAGGTTGTCTTGCAACTGCTTCCATAAGACCTTTAATACCAACACCGATACCAAGACCTGCACCAAGACCTGCAAAACCGATTGCCAAACCTGCACCAAGCTGTGCTAAATCTGATATTGTTTTTACTTCTTCCATTTATATAACTCCTTTCAATTAGTGTTCATTAGATACTGCCGACGTAATATAAGCTATTGTCAGCATCATAAATACAAATGCCTGTATAAAGGCAACAAAAATTTCAAATAATATAACAGGAACAGGTGCTGCAAATGCGCATAACCCAAGAACCACAGACACCAATATTTCACCTGCTAAAATATTTGCAAATAAACGAAG
Organism: uncultured Vampirovibrio sp.; assembly: GCA_910583875.1. GTDB lineage: Bacteria > Cyanobacteriota > Vampirovibrionia > Gastranaerophilales > Gastranaerophilaceae > Avigastranaerophilus. Next base: position 88,376 of record CAJTXT010000001.1, read on the forward strand.
TGCAAGACTCAAAGGTCTTGTAATCATTTCAAGTATATCAACCAAAGTGGTAATTATACCCGTAATATTAAATCCATGCCAGATTGCGTGAATTCCTTTTTCTTTAAAACCTTGAAATAAATAGTATATTAACACAATAACCGCCAAAGCTGCAGTTAAATTGATGTCATTAGTCGGAGAAGCAAGTTCGCCTTGTTTTAGATGAATTAATCTTAAAGGAAGCTGTCCCATCAAGTTTGCAACAAGTATGAATAAAAACAGCGAAGCTACAATCGGGATATGTTTATTTCCGTCTTTTACTTCTGATAAATTACCCATAAAGAATTTTAAAATACTTTCTGCAACTGCTTGAATTTTCCCTGGGATTATCTGGAGTTTTCTTGTCATAATAAATGACAAAATAATTACAACAGCCATTGCAAACCACATAGTTAATAATGTGTCCCAATGTACATGTAAATTAAATATATAACCAGCCCAGTGTTCGCCCATATATAAATCCTTATATAATCATCTTTTATGTTAGCACATACAAAAGAAAAATAGAACAAGTTATATTAATTTTTAAGTCTAATTTACAAAAAAGGTTATACGTGCTAGAATTACAAGTCGTTTTATGGAGCATATATTATTTTGTTGAGAAGTATTTTAGATAAAGCAAAAAAGGAGCATAATTTAACAAAAGAAGAAATTATTCAACTTTTGAACTCGGATACTTCTTTATTGTTTGAAGCTGCAAACGAAATAAGAGAAAAATATAAAGGAAACAGCGTTCATTTAAGAGGCTTAATTGAATTTACAAATATCTGTAAAAATAATTGTTTCTATTGCGGTTTAAGATGTGAGAATAAAAAAATTGAAAGATACCGCTTAACAGAAGAAGAAATTCTTAATTGTGTAAAACGAGCAGTTAATGCCGGCTATAAAACAGTTGTTCTGCAAGGCGGAGAAGATAATTATTTTACTCAAGAAAAAATCTGCAAAATTATCAAACAAATAAAAAAATATGATATTGCACTAACTCTAAGTATTGGCGAAAAAACTTATGAAGAATATAAAGCCTTTAAAGAAGCAGGTGCTGACAGATATTTAATGCGCATTGAAACAACAGACAAAAACTTATATGAAGCCTTGCACCCGAATATGAGTTTTGAAAACCGCCTTGAATGTATAAAAACAATAAAAAAACTGGGATACGAAACAGGAACAGGCTGCTTAGTCGGGCTGCCTAATCAAACAATAGAATCACTTGCAAATGATATTCTTTTCTTTAAAGAAATAAATGCGGATATGGTTGGGATAGGGCCGTTTATTCCTCATCCGCAAACGCCTCTTGCTAATGGAAATAAAGATAATTTCGACCTTGCATTAAAAGTTATGGCAATAACAAGACTTATTCTGCCCGATATTAATATCCCCGCAACAACAGCTATGGAGACATTAAAAGAAAACGGAAGAACAATAGCTTTAAATTCAGGAGCAAATGTTGTTATGCCGAATATGACAGATACCGTTTACAGAGCAAAATATGAACTATATCCTAATAAAATCTGCATAAATGACTCGCCTGATACATGTATTAATTGCATTAAAGGAAAAATTTTATCAATCGGACGTGATATTGCAGTTTCTAAAGGCTTTAGGAATGATTAATTTTAGGTGAATATAAAATAAAAACAAAATTTTTACATCAAATAAAGCCATTTGTCATGCTGAACTTGTTTGACTACTTTTTCAGAAATCTATGATTTCTTGAAAAATGTCTGGTTCCCACAGCAATTTACCAGTTTTCAAATAAATCAAGTAAAATGACGCTATTAATAAATCTAAGATGCTGAAACAAGTTCAGCATGACAAGATTATAAAAAAGTTATAATAGTAATCTTAAAAAAGTTTAATATAAAAAATTTAGTTTATGTCATCCTGAATTTATTTCAGGATCTGACCAGCTTATAATATAGTCTTTTTTATAGATCTACTTTTTGTTTATATCCACAAGTGGCAAGAAAATCCTATAGTTAATAGTTCATAACATTGTTTTAAATAAAATTAATTTAATTAATAAATAACTACGTCGCCTTTTTTGCTTTATATGCACTTAAAATTATTTCCCGAGCCTTAATTGCTTCATCTTTTGTCATTGCAGGTAAATCTTTTAACGGGTATTGAATCTTTAGATTTTCATATTTTGGAATAGCCATATTATGGTATGGTAATACATCTAAAGCTTTTATATTATTCAAACCGGCAAGAAATTCGCCTAGCTCTTTCAAATACTGCTCATTATCCGTAATAGTAGGAACGACTACGTGCCTTACCCACATAGGGATATTTTTATCAGATAAATATTTTGAAAATTCCAAGATATTCTTATTTGAATGCTTCGTGAGTTTTTTATGTTCTTCATCATTTATATGCTTAATATCAAGCATAACTAAATCTGTATATTGTAAAAGTTCATCAATTTTTGAAGTATTTTCTTTATTAAATAAAACTCCCGAAGTATCAATCGCAGTATGTATTGAACGCTGTTTTGCTTTCTTAAACAAATCAATTACAAAATCAATCTGCATTAAAGGTTCCCCACCCGTAACAGTAATACCGCCATTTTTCAAAAATTCTTTTACCTTTTCATATTTTTCAAGAATTTCATCAGAACTCATTTTTTTATTTTCGCTATATTCCCACGTATCAGGATTATGGCAATATAAACACCTCATAGGACAGCCCTGAAAAAAAACAACAAAACGTATCCCCGGTCCGTCAACAGTTCCAAAGCTTTCTAATGAATGAATATTACCTGATAATTGCTTTTCCATATTAAAATTATAGTAAAAATTTTAAATATTAGAAAGATGTTTTAAATATTCTCATTAGGACTACATACATTTGTGTACAAATAAAACACAATGTCTGTATGGAAAGCGTAGAAGATTTTAAACTTAAATTATTAGGCAGAAATATTGCAAAAGCAAGAAAAGCTAAGAAGTTATCTCAAAATGAACTTTCAGAAATGCTTGATATTTCACGTGAACATTTAGCAAAAATTGAAACGGCTAAAAGAGGTATCAGCATCGGGCTTCTTTTTAAGCTTTGCACTACTCTAAATATTTCTGAGCAAATTCTGTTTGATTTTGCAGAACCTAAGCAATAATTTAAAATAGTTTTTTAACATACAGGTACAAACCTAGGGTGTACCTGAGTTTTTAGTTCTCAAATAATTCATCTATGCAACTTAATAATGAATATATATCTAAATTTAAAGCATCTGCAATAAAAAGTAATTTATCTAAAGGATAATCTGTTTGACCTTCTTCTATTTTTTTTAAATATTTCTCTTTTATACCTGTTTTTTTCGATAATTCTTTTAATGTTAATTTTCTTTCTTCTCTATATTTCTTAATTTCTTGCCCTATAACCCGAAGTGCTAAATCTACATCCATTTTTTGTTTCCTTTTTTATATACGCTTTTTTGAGTATAAAGTTAGGAAATAAAAAGTAACAGGACTGACAATCCATTTCTCAAATAAATTATTAAGTTTAAGATTAAAACGACCGTTTTGTCACCCTGAACTTGTTTCAGGGTCTGATCAACTTACAATATAATCTTTTAATATAGAACTAAATTTTTGTTTATATCCACAACTGGTAAGATGCTGAAACAAGTTCAGCATGACAAGATTATAAATAGTTATAATAGTAATCTTAAAAAAGTTTAATATAAAAAATTTAGTTTATGTCATCCTGAATTTATTTCAGGATCTTACAAGCTTACAATATAATCTTTTTATGTAGTCCTAAATATTCGTTTAACCTCGCAACTGGTAAGATGCTGTGGGAACAAGACATTTTTCAAGAAATCATAGATTTCTGAAAAAGTAGTCAAACAAGTTCAGCATGACAAGATTATAAAAAATTATAATAGTCTCAAAAATTTAATATAAAATTTTAAATTTATGTCATCCTGAATTTATTTCAGGATCTGACCAGCTTACAATATAATCTTTTAATATAGAACTAAATTTTTGTTTGTATCCACAACTGGTAAGATGCTGTGGAAAACCAGACATTTTTCAAGAAATCATAGATTTCTGAAAAAGTAGTCAAACAAGTTCAGCATGACAAAACTAATTAAAACCTATTTTGTTTTAAACCCTATCTCGCAAGGTTTTATTCTATCCATTAACAATGCAAGTGCACTATAGATTTTTTGCAAATCTTCTGAGTTTTCATTGCAATGATTTATAAAATATCTTTCAAGCTCCGTTAAACGCTCTGAAAGCTCCTTGCTTTCTATAGCCCATTGACGAAGTCTTACAAATGTATTCATTATTTGTATATTTATTTGAATTGCTTTTTCAGAATTAAGAACAGATGATAACATGGCTACACCTTGTTCTGTAAAAACATAAGGAAGATAACGGCGGCCACCTCTTCCCTTATTTGATATCGCAAATTGCGATATCAAATTTTCCCATTCTTCTTTTGATAACTGAAACATAAAATTAGATGGAAAACGTTTTATATTTCTTTTTACAGACTCATTTAGCCTATGAGTCGGAACTTCATATAAAGCAGCTAAATCACTATCAAGCATTACTTTATATCCTCGAATATTATATATTAAATTTTGTATTTAAATTAATTTTTCTTCCATTATCTTTCCTTTTTTCTTTATACTACAACATTTTCAAGCCTTTTTCAATTTTTAAGTTTGAAGATAATTAGACAGAAATAAATATTATACTTTCCTCTAATGATATTCTTTTTTAAACTGTATACAATAAAAATATGCAAAATATGATTTGGTATCACAGTTTAAATAAGCCGTTTTTAAGTCCGCCCGATGCGGTATTTATACCCGTTTGGAGCGTGCTATATCTTATGATAGCGGTATCTTTCTTTATTTTAGTGACAACACAAAGCGCATATTCTAAAAAAATGGCTATAACATTTTTTATGATACAAATGTTATTGAATTTTGCTTGGTCACCCGCATTTTTTATGATGAAAAATATCGGGCTTGCACTTGCAATAATTATACTTATGTGGATTTTTATCCTGCTTACTATAATCGCCTTTTTCAGGCATTCAAAACTTGCGGCAATATTATTAATTCCATATTTATTATGGGTAAGTTTTGCATTTTATCTAAATTTAGGATTTTATGTGCTTAATTAAAGAATATTCTTAATCTCTTCAAGTTTAGATATTTCATAATCACAAGGCAGATTTGTATCATTAACTTTATGTTTAGGGTTAAACCAGCAGGTTTTTATACCGGCATTTATGCCGCCTTGAATATCAGATGATAAAGAATCGCCTATTATCATTGTTTCTTTCGGGTCAAAATTTTTAATACGGCAAATGCAATGTTCAAAAAATTCTTTTGTAGGCTTTTGATGACCAACTACATCTGATACAAAAATTTCTTTAAAACAACCCTCTAACCCTGCTTTTTTTAAACGTGATTTTTGTGTAGCTTCCATTGAATTTGAAACAATATACACATCATATTTAGAACAAAGATAATCTACAAATTCTTTTGAACCTTCAATAGGCTCACATTCCTGCATAAAATATCTTTGAAACGCATCTTCAAAGGCTATACCGTCTGCTTTTATATTGAACTCTTCAAACAAAAGAGGAAATCTCATTCTAAAGATGTCTTCACGCTCAATAATTTTTTTCTCGTATTCACCCCACAAAAACCAATTTTGTTCAAAATATCTTTCAAGCATTTCATTAGTAAAATCAATGCCAAATTCTTGTGCAGATTTTAAAATAGACGCTGCTGCACATTTATGAAAATCAAAAATTGTATCATCTATATCTAATAAAATTGTTTTCATTTTGAGGTTTTTTCCAGTAAATTATTATAAATATCTATAGTTTGAAAACATATAGGCAAATTACGTATTACTAAACTTTCAATTGTTATTTTAAAACTTTTAAGCATAGCATCATCAAGATTATTTCTCTCATATAACGCCTTTTCAATCGGCTGTCTAAACTCTATTTCGCGTGTGCGTTCTTCAATTTTATCGGCTAAGAAAATAATCTTTTCAAAATCGCTCATATTTTGTTTGCCAATAGTATGCCATCTAATTGAAGATAAAATCTCTTTATCTATAACACCATATTCATCTTGTGCAATAATAGCACCAACGGGTGCATGCCAGGTTTTACAACTTAGTTTTTCATCTTCTTCAAAAATGTCTTTAGATTTTGCCAATTCTTCATTTGGGAAACATTTTGCACAATCATGCAAAAGACCTGCAACTTGAGCTTTTTCCACATCACAATTAAATTCTTTTGCCAATTGCATAGCTTTTTCCATTACACCGATAGAATGTATATAACGATCTTCATTAAGGCAAGATTTTAATCGTTCTTTTATTTCTTCAATACTATATTTTGTATACATTATTTTGCTTTATATATTCTGCTACCTTAACAGGTACTATATCACAAATATCTTTGCCTTGCTTAATTCGCTCTCTTACTTCACTTGCAGAAATATCTATAAACGGCATTTGCATTAAACTATAGTTATAGCCTTTTGATTTTAATTCTAAAAACGGTTTTTCATCAAAATTATCTTCACGAACAAATAAAATAAAATTAACCAGTTCTTTTAGTTCGCTGCTTCTATGCCAGCTTTCAATTTGTATAAAAGCGTCTGTTCCTATAATAAAATTTATCTTATCTTTTGGCTGAACAATTTCATTAATCTGCGCAATTGTATCATAAGTATATGAAGGAGTATTTCTCATATATTCAATAGCAGAAACATCTAAAAACGGATATTCTTCCACAGCCAGTTGAACCATATTAAGCCTGTGCATTGCATTTTCAGAATCGAAATCTTTTGAAGATTTATGAGGCGGTCTAAATGCAGGAATAAAAACAATTTTTTCAAACCCAAACTTTTCATGCACATGTTTAGCTACTTCAATATGTGCATTATGAATAGGATTAAAGCTGCCCTGATATACACATTCAGTCATAGTCGAACCTTAATTTGCGAAATATAATTGTTCAACAATTGAAAGAATTTTATTTAAGAAGATTTTATAACGACTTCTGTCTGCTTCACCGGAAAGCACAATATCAGCAGATTCTCTGCAAGGTCTTATATAAATTTCTGCTTTATCGGAAGCATTTTGATAAATTTTATTTGCAGATTCGCCTAAACCTCTTTCATTAGCACGAACAAAAAATCTTTCCTTTTGAATATCACAATCTATATCAACATAAATTTTGAAGTCAAAAGCATCTTTTATTTTTTCTGTAAGCGTAAATAAACCTTCAGAAATAATAATTTTTGAAGGTTTAGCTAAAGTATGGTTATCTATTCTAATTGTTGTTCCTGACATGTCATATTTTGGAAGCATTACACAGTTACCTGATAATAATTCTTGAATATGTTTACACATTAAATCAAGTTCAAGAGCTTCAGGAACATCAAAATCATAAGTTTTAGCAAATTCTGCCATTCCGCCTGCTTGTCTTACTTCTTCCGAACGGTCAAAGTAATAATCATCAGTATTTACACGAGTTATAACTCTTCCTGTATTAAATACTTTTGCAAAAAGTTCAATTGTATCAATAATATCAAGTGTAATTGTTGATTTTCCGCTTGCCGTTTCTCCTGCAATACCAACTGATGCTGAACGTGTAATATCACCTGTTATAAACCTTGCAAGTTTTCTTATTGCTAGAGAATTATATCTTAATAATACAGGATTTTTAGAATTAATTTCTTCTTCAAAAATTTTAAATAACTGATTTTCTACATTTTGTAATCTGCTAATAGGGGAAGAAACATACTTACTATAAAAACTTGGTTGTGTTTCGATGCGTCGACTAAGTGTATCTGTCACGATTTGTTCCTTTTTTTTACTTAGTAGTTATTGTTTATGACTATACCAGAATTAAATATAAAACAAAATATTTTTATCCATTTTGTAAAGATTATAATTATAAAATTTACAAAACTTGTTTGACCTTAAAAGTGAAAATCATTATTATAATAAATAGCGATAGAAAATCTATAGGAGATATCTTTGAAGTCCATTGATTTTAGGTATCGCGAAATCACAGGACGAAAAGGTATCTCCTATAGATTTTCTATTACTATTTATTATATACACGGAGAAACTTAATGAGATTGGTAGATAAATTAAAATTATTTGAAAGACAGCTTGTATTCATGAAGTGGGGTTCAAGCGAAGGCTATGGCAGAATTAATTATGTAGGTCATGACTTTTTAGAATTTGAAATTTTTGATACTGATGAACTTGAATATTCAGATAAAATTTTAATTAATGCTCAATTAATACTTGAAGTAGTAATTAAAGGCTCTGACATTTCAAGAATTTTAGCAGAATACTCTGCTTCTTTGCCTGAACATAATAATGATAATGTTTAATTATATTTTTATAGAATAAACAAGAGGATTACAACACAATGGATATGCCGCCGCCAATAGAAATTCATCAAGATCTTAAAAGACCCATAGAAGAGATTAGTGCTGAAGAATATTTTAAATATTATATATTTGACAGAATAGATGGACCTGATATACCAGATAATGTAAAACAATTTGCAGATGAAAATAATTGTTTTAAAAGAACAAAAAGTGACTACTGGAGTTATAAGATATTTAAGTATGATGGTGGAGTTTATTTTTGTGAAAAAAAAGGCAAAACACAAATTATTTATGAAAAAGATAATAATATGCGTTTTGCCAAGTGGTATGAAAAACGAAAATTCAGAAAAATAATATTTGATAATTAAAAATAATTACTTACTTTTCTTGCTGGTTTTGATATTTGATTAAGAATTTTTATATTTAACTCTTTATCATCAACTCTTAGTATATGCGGTAAATAGTCTACTTCATTTAAAGCAAATTTAAACTTTATTTGTTTTATATACTCTTTATTTACACTTCTATTAATCTGTGGGTCATAAAACTTTAAATTTCCGTTATTATCTTTCATAACTTCTAATATATGTCCACTATTTTTATTATTGGTGGTTGGCTGAAATGCAAAAGCATATCGTTCTCCTTGTTTAATATTGTTATTCAACCATTGTTCACATTCTTCTGCATTTTTAACTTTTAAAGTAGTAAAATAAGGTTTTTTCCCTGTTTTCGGGTCAATATATGCATTGTTTGGATTTTCTTTTAGATCCTCTAATGTCTCAATTTCATCAAAACCTTTTGGTAGTTTTGTTTCAATATCATAACCACGTAATCTGGCTTCAAAAATTGCTACACTTGATTGGCAATTAGTAGTATAATCATTTTTTATTTGATGATTATAACTTGGGTTTACACCATTACCAGCTTCTTCAATTGACATTGGTTCACCCCTTTCGACACCAGCTATTGTTTGATTATTATTAATTTGTGCAGCACCGCCTGTTAATACATTATCTTGTTTTGTTTGAGTATTTGGATAGAGTAAATTAGCTCTTTCTTGTAATAAATTTTCATCATTTTGTGAATTATGAGCAGCTCCACATGTTCTTGTATAACCCGAAACTGATGTACCGTCAGAGCGAGTGTATCCGCTTACATTGTAGCTTCCCACACAACCATTTTTATTTGTCATTTTTATCTCCTTTTTTTATCTAATTAACTTTTTTTACATTAAAAAGTAAGACTTCATATCCAAGTCATAAAAATACTCCTATTTATAAATATTCTCTATAATAGAGCACTAAAAACACATAAAAATAACAGAACAAAATGTTCTGTCTAAAAATTTATATAGTACTCCCTAAGATTTAGCGATACCAGTTACCCTTTGACGTTTTTGTGTTTTTACTTAAATATTATATATGTAAAAACCGCTACTAAAGTCTTATATCAAATCTTATTTTTATTATATCGTAAATTACATTATTTTGCAACCAAGAACAATAAAATACCATATATAGTAGTTTATTATTCTTAAATTGTTAACTAATGTCATGCTGAACTTGTTTCAGCATCTTAGATTTATAAATAAAGTCTATTAAATGGCTAATATTAAAGATAGAAAGATGCTGAAACAAGTTCAGCATGACATTTTTGATTCATCACATTTCTTTTAAGTTATTTAATAACATTTTCAATATATTCATTAATCTGTTTTAAATTTGTAATATGAGTTATTTCTTTTTCTTCGCCATTGTTTAATCTAAAAAATAAATGAGGAATAGACATAAATGACCTATATTTGCATTCTGAAATATTAGAAAGCTGCACTTTGCAACTAATATAGTCATTTTGAATATTATTGAAATCAGCAATAAATAAGTTTTTATTAGTAAGAATAGCTATATTAGAAAAACGTTTTTTTATTATTAAATATGAAAAAAATAAAAAAACTACAGAAGTAGAAAGAATTAAAGGTTTTAAAAGATAATTAAATTGTTCAACATTCATTAATGTAGGCAAAAATAAACTTAATAAAAAATAAACCATAAAAGCAAATATAATACTGATGAAAATATTCGGATGATTTATACATACACCGATATTTTCAATTTTTTCATCATCTGCCATATAATGTTCTACAACTTCTGATATTTTTTGAGACTTATATAAGCGAATAAAATCTAAAAGTTGATAACATAAAACGAAGAAAACAACAAAAATCAATACAAAATACACTATATATCCTTTTTTATTGATTATAGCATATCCCGTAAACTCGTTAAATGATTTATTAGATCCATTTTTACCTTTTCTATTTCAATATTGTGAAAAACATCATAAACTACAAATGTATCCAGTTTTTTCATACCGCAATATTCATGCGTTTTATGAAAACCAATAAATATATCATCAATACTTCTAATATTAAAAAAGCCGTCTGTAGAAGTATATTCTTTAATACTTGCAGCAGAAGTTAAAGATAACATATATTTTTTATCCGTAAATTTTCCGCCTCTGCCATATTTTTCTGCCTTTGCATAAAAATCTCCGCCAACATAAACTTCATCAATATATTGTTTAAATGAATAGGGAATGTTATACCAATTTACAGGTGATTGAAAAAATATTACATCTGCCCACTTATATTTTTCAATTTCTTTTTTTACATCATACCCTTGTTCAATTATTGTTGTTTTAACATCATTCGCAAGTTCATAATAACTTTTTATAGAATTAAATAAAAACTTATTTAATTCGCCTTTTGAATATGAATAAAATTTATGAGCATTAATTATCAAAATATTCATATTTAAAATATGAAAAAGATTTATAGAAGTATAAATACACAACTGATTATAATAATTGATTAATCAAATTTTAATAAATCACAAAGTTTCATATTTAAGGCTTCAGCGATTTTTAACAATGTTAAATATTTAGCTTCGACTTCTGCTTTTTCAATCCTGCTTAAAGTTGAAACTTCAAGTCCGTGCCGATAACATAATGCACAAAGTGATAACCCAGCTTTTAATCTAAGGTCTCTTATTCTATTTCCTAATCTTACTAGTTCATCCTTTTGCATATAAGCAATTTTAATGAATTTTTATCTCAATAATTTGCACACATGCAAATATCATGTGTTCACAAGAAATAATATGATTAAATTAGTAAATTTATAATTAAGCAAGTGGTTTATTTTTAGACTATTCTTTAAAGTTCGGAAACATATTAAGAGTTCCGTCATCATTACGCCAGTTAAACCAGCCGACTTTTGCCTGTTTAGACATATCGTTTACAGTAGCAAGCAGCCAGTTTCCGTAAATAATAGTAAAACTTATATATTTAGGATATTTTAACTCTTCTAATACTTGTGATTCGGTTGAATAATGAGAATATAAAACTTTTTTATCATTAGGTAAGTCATTAAACATTCTAATGCCGTATTTTTTACCATATTTATAAAACATTTGTTTATAAGTCATAAAGGCATTTCGGCTATTATTGTATACCCAGCCTGTTTCACCTGTCTCTTGATCTAAGAATACACAATACCAATCATTACCTGGATTCAAGTCTACAGTTAACAATGCCACCTTAGCCTCAGGTACATATGCCACATAAGATACCTTTCGCATATCAACCGTATTTACTATAGCTGATTTTTTTATATTTTCATAGTTAACTTCTCTTAAAACTTTAGATTCAACATACGGATATTGATATACTGTATAACTTCTGGGCATATTTAGAACACCAATGCCGTAATGTTTTATATTTTTAGAGCTTAAAGGAATAATATCTGCTTTTGCAGGTAAAATCAAAACTGAAAATATAAAAAATATTATTAGTACAATTATCTTTTTCATAAAACTATTATATCAAACTTTTTTAAATAAAGTCTACAAGTTACTTGTTATGTTTTTATGTATTTAGTATCATAAAATAGATAACTAAATTCGATAAAAAGGAGATAGTATGACAGCCGAAACTTTAGAAAAAGAATTATTCAAATCAGTAGAAAAAAACACTCCGGATTACATTAAAAATAACAAATATGTAGATATTGATAATAAAAATGAATTTATTTTCACACTAAAAAAAGAACATTTACTTCCTTATGATGAAACAACAAACCCGGAAGGTTTAAATCTTGATAACTGGTTAAAAAATTATGAAAAAGAAGCAGCTGTTTCAACAGCCGGCATTAGAGGGCCACAAAATATATTATTCCCTTATGATGTTAGATTTCCAATTAATATAATGGGAATTATGCTTGCAACTTATGCAAAAGCTCTTGTTGCAAAAGAAAAATACAAAGGTAAAAAACTTTTAAAATTAGCTGGTCGTGAAGTAAGATACAATTCAGATAAATTTTTAGATTTAATTGCACGTGTTCAAGCAGCGCAAGGTATTGAAACACTTACAACATACGAAAGAAAAACAATGCCTATTTGGCTTGCTTCATTTTTGGCATTTAAGTTAGATTTACTTGGCGGAGAATACATCACTTCAAGCCACGGTATCAGCGTTAAAAATGCTACTAAAGACTTAAATTCACAAGGAAGTCAATATTTGCCGGAAGAATCTATGGAATTTGTTAATAAGATAAAAGAAATCTTTGAAACAGTAAAAAATGAAGGTAAATACGAAATAAAAATTGCAAAATCCGATGATAAGCTTATCAACGAAGCATTTATGAAAACTATAAACAACGGTGTTGATTTATATAGAGAATACCTTGAAAACGGTGTTGCAAACAAAGAAAACTTAGAAGCAATAAAAAATTTAAAAGAAAAAATTATAATCGAAAATGTTGGCGGAAGCGCCTATAATACATTAAGCAAACTTTTAGAAGAATTAAAAATAAGTGATAAATTTGTTTGGATGAACATTGAAGAAGATCCTTTCTTCCATGGTATAGGCAAATATGATACAGATCCAAAAGGAAACAAATGTTTCTATGACTATTCAGTAGATGCAACAGTAGTTGCAAAGAAAAAAGATGGAAGCGCATACTTCCCTGTAATTGATACATTAAATTACAGCGAAAAATTAAAACAATACCCTGTCGGTACTGTAGTTTTAATTACAGACCCTGACCACGACCGTCTAACAGTTTGCCAAATAGAAAACAAATCAGTATTACCTTTCCTTGAAAAAACAGGTATCAGCTATTCAGAATTAAATGATGACAGAATTCTTTGCGTTTATACAGCAAATCAATCCTTCTTATTAATTATGGATTTCTGGGCTAAACAATTAAAAGCCTCTAACAGATGGAACAACCACCCGCGCTTTATGATTAAAACAACAGCAAGTGCAAAATCTTGGGATGAATGGGCTAAATTTAATAATGTTCAAGTTGTTAATGTTCCTGTTGGTTTTAAAGAAATTGCAAATATTATGAAAAAAGTTGAAAAACAAATTATCGATAATCCGGAAAAAGATGTTATTGTTACAGATGTTTTCGGTAACGATATTAATCTTGGTAAAAACCCGAGAATGCTATTTGGCGGTGAAGAATCAGGCGGTATGATTATAGGAAGTGAAGAACTTATTAAATCTAAAGCAGGTAGAATTGCTATCGCTATGAGAGAAAAAAGCGCTTCAGAAGCAATCATTGTAGCTTCAGCACTTGCAGCAAAACTTGAAAAAGAAGGTAAAACTCTTTCTGTTGCATTAGATGAAATTTTTACTTCAAATGAAATCATTGCAAAATATGATATGCGTGAAGATATTGCATATTACAATGAATCAGAACCTGATATTGTAAAGCTTACTCAAGCAAAAAAAGACGGTGAAGCGCTTAGAACTAAAAATGATTTGTTCTATTTAACAATGGCATTAGCTGAATTTGAAGGTAAAATCACACTTGAACAAGTTAAATCTATTTTAAAATCAACATTTAAAACACTAAATTTTGATAATTTAATTGATATTAAATTTGTTGGTGACGGTACTTTCTTACAATTTACAGATAAATTTATAGAAATTCGTCCTTCGGGAACTGACGCAAAAACAAAAGCTTACGGCGCAGGAAGCAGCAAAGAAAATATTTCAGAATTTGCACGCATTTTAGGAAACTATTCCGGTGATTTGAATGAAGAATATCTTGCTATAATTCCAAAAGATTATTACAATAATGCTAAAGATAAATCTATGGAAGAATATTTGAAATTCACAAATAAAGATGCGGATAACAGAGTATTTGAAATTCCTGATTATAAAAAAACACTAGGTATATAAGGAGATATAAAATGGCAGAAGAACCAAAAATTTTAGCGACAATTCCAAGAAATGCTACAGAACAACTACAAATAAGCATTAATTCATATAAAGACAAAAGATATTTAGATTTAAGAATTTATTACACAACTGATGATGGTGCAAATTGGGCACCTACAAAAAAAGGAGTAACAGTTTCTCCTGATAATTTAATGACATTAAAAGACGCAGTTGAAGAAGCAATGCAGGAACTTTTAACAGTTGAAGAAGAATAAATTTTTAAGAATTTTATTTTTTAATTTACTAATTTTAGGCTTGCTTTTTGCAAGTCTAAATTTATATATAGATAAAAATATTGTTTTAATAGGGCATTTTTTAAGTAATAATAATCTTTTTATTTCTCATAACTTTGACAATTCTAAAATAGATATAAATAACTATAATGTAGAACAGACAACTGTAAAACAAATAGAAATAAATAAAGAACAAGTTGAAAAATTTTGCGGAGAAAATAGACGAGAATATGGTACAGAAATTTTTTCACAAAAAAATCCTATAGTTATACTTGGTTGTTCTTATGCATATGGACATGGCATAAAAAGAAATGAAACTTTTTCATATCTTTTATCAGAAATTTCACAAAGACCTATATATGATTTTTCTTATTGCGGTGGAGATTTAATAGGCAGTTTAGACGAAATATATGACAAAAAAGAAATTACAAATGCTGATTATGTAATTTATATATACATGCATGACCATATTAACAGATATCTTATGATTGAAAGATTATATAGATATTATGAAATTATATATCCGCAAAAAAATAAAATTAAAAAATTTTTTATTAAAATTCCATTAATTCGTTTAATAATAGTTTCTGTAAAAATTAAACAAATTACAAAAAACTACCCTAAAACAAATGAAAGCAGTTTATATTTAAAAAATATTATAAATAAAGCTAATAATAAAATAAAAGAGTTAACTCCTAATGCACAATTTATAATTATTCTTTATGATCAGAAAATTGCAGATATGTATTCAAATGATAAAATAAAATTTGATTATGAAAATCAAAATAGTAAAATTTGGGAAGAACTACAAAACGAAACGGACATTAAAGTTATTCATTCTAAAGATTTAACCGGATTTCTTTTTGATAAAGAATACAAACTAAACGAAGATATTGCAGACTGGCATCCAAATGCTAAAGCGTGGAAAGTATTCACACCTTTATTTGTTAAAAAATACATCAAATAATTTCATTTGGTATAATAAAAGAATGGAGAATGAAAAAAATAATATTCCAAAATATGCACTATGTCTTGTTGATGTTAATAATCTTGGGACTAGAACTTTTTCTTACCTTATTCCAGAAAATTTAAAAGCAGAAATAAAAGTAGGGCAAGCTGTTTTAGTTCCGTTTGGACACAGGAAACAAAATATTATAGCGTTTGTAACAGGTTTTTCTGACTATTTAGAAGAAGGTATTAAAGCAAAAGAAATAATAAAGATTATAGATAAACGTGCTGTTTTTTCTATGAAATATCTTCATTTGTTAGATTGGATTGCAAACTATTACTGCTGCGATATTAATGCCGTTATTCAAGCTGCAATACCAATGAAATTCTTAAAAGAAAATTCTAAAGCTATTCAAAAAGAAAAAACGGAAAAATATATTATTTTCAAAACAAAAGAAAATGCAACTTCAAGACAACTTCCAATATTAAATAAACTTGAAAACTTAAAAGAAGCTTTATTATCTGAGTTTTTAACAATAGCAAAAACAACAAGACCAACAATTGCTAAATTAGAAAACCAAGGCAATATTGAAATTGTTGAAAAACAAATATATCGTGACCCATTATCTGTTTTTAAGAATATAGAACAAGATGAATTTCCAAAACTTTCTGAAGAACAGCAAAAAGCATTTGAAGAAATATCAAAAAAGATTGATGCAAAAAGTACGACGCCAATTCTATTAAACGGAATAACTGGTTCAGGAAAAACTGAAATATATTTTAAAGCTATAAAAAAAGTTTTAGATGAAGGCAAAAATGTTTTATTTTTAGCACCTGAAATTGCACTTGCATCACAATTAACACTAAGACTAATAAAAAGATTTAACCAAGATGAAATAGCTATTTGGCATAGCAGTATTTCTGAAGGAGAGAAATTTGATGTTTGGAATAAACTACGTGATAACAAAATCAGAATAATAATAGGAGCAAGAAGTGCTATATTTGCTCCATTAACAAATATAGGACTGGTTATTATTGATGAAGAACACGAAAATACATATAAGCAGACTTCACCTGCACCGAGATACGACGCAAGATTGGTTGCAGAAAAAATCTGTGAAATTCATAATGCAGCTCTAATAAAAGGCAGTGCAACTCCTGATGTAGGTTCATATTTTAAAGCACTTTCAACTAAAAATTTAATTACATTAAATAATCGTTTCAACAATGTTAACCTTGCAAAAGTTACAGTTATAGATATGAGAGAAGAATTTTACAAAGAATCTCGAAGTATTTTTTCAAATACTCTCATTAATGCAGTTAATGAAACATTAAACAATAATAAACAAACTATTTTATTAATGAATAGGCGCGGTTTTTACACAAGCGTTCAATGTAAAGTCTGCGGCGAAGTAATAAAATGCCCAAATTGTGATATACCGATGATTTACCATGATTCAGACAAAACAATAAAATGCCATTGGTGCAATACTTCAAAACCATTACCAAATCATTGCCCATCTTGCAATTCATCTGAAATTAAAATGACAGGAATGGGAACTCAGAGAATTGAAACAATTGCAGAAAAACTGTTTCCAACTGCAAAAATAGAAAGAATAGATTCTGATATATTATCTTCTAAAACAAAATACATTGAAATATTGGATAAATTTCAAAAAGGTGAAATTGACATATTAATCGGCACACAAATGATAGCAAAAGGCTTGGACAATAAAAATGTAACACTTGTCGGGGTAGTTGACGCTGATATAAGTTTTGCATTTCCTGATTATCGTTCAAGTGAAAGAGGCTTTCAGCTTTTAATGCAGGTTGCAGGCAGAGCAGGCAGAGGTGAATTTGACGGAAAAGTTATCTTTCAAACCTATAATCCTGACTTATATGCTATCAAAAATGCAAAATCTCAAAATTATTTATCTTTCTATAACAACGAAATTGACAGACGAGAAATGTTTGATTACCCTCCATTTTGTCAAATTATAAAGATTGTTATTTCTGCAAAGAATGAAGAACGTGCAGAAAAATGTGCCTTTGATATATCTGAGAGATTGAAAGAATTAATTGATAAACATAATCTAACAGAATATATAGAAGTAAATGGTTCTATGAAATGTATTATGTATAAAATTAATTCAGAATACCGTTATCAAATAATAATAAAAAATAAAATGAATAAAAAAGGTCAATACCTTGTATCGACTTTTATAAAAAGTACCTCAACCGCGGATGATATTAAAATGATAATAGATATTGACCCTGTTGATGTTATATAAATTAAAGAATTAAAGGATTTATATAATTTTACACTATACATATTCCCAAAACGTCATAATGTCATGATGAACTTGTTTGACTACTTTTTCAGAAATCTAAGATTTTTATATTTGACTTTTTCTTTCAATATTCCAAAGCTGGTAAGATGCTGAAACAAGTTCATCATGACATTATTATAATAATTTTTATATAAGCTTTTATAAATTTAAATAATTTAAAAATGCTGTGCAGCCTTCTACTACATCATCATAAGTCTCATCAAAATTGCCAGTATACCAAGGGTCTCTAATGTTTCGTGGATTATTTGTATAATCCAGCAGTCGTTTTACTTTATTATCTTTGTCAAAGCCGACAATATATTCAATATCCTTAATATTCTCTGTGTCCATCGCTATAATGTAATCATAATAATCATAATCTTTTTTTTGCATTTTGCGAGAATAATGTTCTGAAAAAGGAATTCCGTTCCTTTTCAATACTTCTTTTGTACCTCGATGAATACCGGCATGACACATTTCATTATAACCTTCTGTTCCTGCAGAATCTATTTCAAAATTATTTTCAAGTCCATGTTCTCTTAGCATGTTTTCAAATACAATTTGAGCCATTGGCGACCTGCAAATATTTCCTAAACAAACAAATAATACTTTTATCATAGTGTCCTCATAAATTTTGCATTAAAAAAGAGGGATTTAATACCCTCTTTAAAATGGTGGGCCATCCTGGACTCGAACCAGGGACCTTACGCTTATCAGGCGTACGCTCTAACCACCTGAGCTAATAGCCCTTTCGATATTTATATATTTACACAAACATATTTTAAAATCAAGCATTTATTCTTCTTTTAATGGACGTAATAAAATTATTGAATTTAAATTTAATTGCAAGAACTCGTGTGTTTCTGCTTTTCTGTTTGGAAACTCTCTATGTATAACTTCACAATCTTTTATAGCTACAAATCTTTTTGCACCATTTAATATATCAGAAAGTACTCTGTTCTTTCTTCCGGTTTTAGGCATGAATACACTACCTTTTATTTGGTAATCCTTTGTTATAACAAGAATTCTTTCTGACCAAATTCCTGTTATGAAACTGCTATTTTCTTCTACATTATTCTCTTCGTACATTAGTTAAATGCCCTTTCTTATACAGAGTATGACTGGAATAGAGGTAAGTATAAAGACAATGCCAAGAAACATACTATTACCCCGATAAATATTAACAATATAGGTTCTATTAATTTACCCATTGTATCAATAATTAAATCTAATTGCTGGTCAATATGCTGAACACTTTGTGTCATTAATTCGCCTAAACGGCCAGATTGTTCACCTGTTGAAACCATAAATAAAATCATTTTTGGAAACAAATTAGCAGCCTTTAATGATTCAGATAAATGCGCACCTGCCTGCATTTTCTTAATCGAAACTTTGATAGAATCTTGCATTACAGAATTAGATAATGTAGTCCTTGATAAATATAAGCATTCAATAATAGGTATACCTGCATCATACGCAATCTGCAATACTGTTAAAAAGTTTGAAAATGCTGCAGCCTTCACTAAATCAGAAACCAATGGTATCTTTAATAAAAAAGCATCAATTTTTCTTCTTGATGGTTCCCAACGTAATAAATACATCATAGACAAAATTATTACAATTATTCCTATAGGAATCACAGCCCATTTATCTTTCAAAAATTCTCCTGAATTAATGCAAAATTGAGTAATTGCAGGAAGCTGTTTACCTTGTTGGTCAAACATATCTTTAAAGGCTGGAAATACAAACATTAACATTACTAAAACTACAGCAATTGCCAATAATATAACAAAGCAAGGATATGTCAAAGCCGATATTACTTTACCTTTTATATCACCTTGTTTTTTCAACAATTCAATTAAACGTTCAAATGTTTTATCTATTTCACCAGAATCTTCACCTGCCTTAGCAAGACCAATATAAACTTGTCCAAATAAATTCGGATATTTTGAAATTGTATCAGACAAAGTATAACCAGCAATAATTTGCTTTTTTATTTCTTGAGCAAGAAGTCTCACCTGTCTTGATGCTGCATCTTTTTCAATAAAAATTAAGCTTTCAATAATTGGCAAACCTGCCTTATTCAAAGTTAAAAAGGTTTGAGTAAAGTCAATTTTTTCTTTTAACGACAATGATTGAAGTGAACCAGGCTTTAATCCAGGTTGGCTGGAGGTAAACTCACGTATAGAAATAACCTTATAACCTAAATTTTTAACACGAACTTTTACTTCAACTTCAGACTTCGCGTCAATTCTACCCTTTACGCGTTCGCCATTCCATTTTTCTGCTTCGTATTCATATCTGGTCATCTATTCTATTCCTCTACTCTTTAACAGGTCCAAGTACACGAACAAACTCAGATATAGTTGTTCTTCCTTCTACAATATGTTTCAAACACGCTTGTTGCAGAGTGTTCATACCTGTACCAACAGCAGCCTCTTCTATTTGAATATCATGAGCACCTTGTGCAATTAATTTTTTGATTTCCTTAGTAATCGGCATGATTTCAAAAACACCAATACGTCCAGAATAACCTTCAAAATTACATTTATCACAGCCGCTTGGCTTATATACAGGAGTCTTCATAAATTGTTGAATTTCTTTTTCGCCGCCTGCTATTACCATTTCTGCCTCTTCACGAGTTGGGAAATATTGAGTTCTACAATGTGGACACAAGTTTCTAACTAAACGTTGTGCAATAATACCAACAAGAGTTGAAGATACTAAATAATCTTTAGCACCCATATCTATTAACCTTGTAATTGTTGAGGCGGCAGAGTTAGTATGAAGTGTAGATAAAACAAGGTGACCTGTTAACGCGGCTGAAATAGCAGTTTCTAATGTCTCAATATCACGAATTTCACCTACAAGTATAACGTCAGGGTCTTGTCTTAATATAGCACGCATACAAGATGCAAATGTAATACCCGCTTTTGTATTAATTTGCGATTGATTTATCCCGTCAATACGAATTTCTATAGGGTCTTCAATTGTTGTAATATTTATTTTTTCATCATTAATTGCTTTTAACAATGTATATAATGTTGTTGTTTTACCTGAACCAGTTGGACCTGTTGTTAAAATAATTCCGTTTGGAACACTTTCCATTTTCTTAATTATTTCAGTTTCTTCTTTTGAAGCACCTGCTATTACCATATCATCTTTTGAAGTAGACATTGAAACTGCCGGAGCCAAAATTCTGATTACCATCTTTTCAGCTTCACCAACCGGAAGGGTATTTATTCTGAAGTCATAATCTTTTTCTTTATAAGTAATAGAAAAAGAACCATCTTGAGGTCTTCTATGTTCAGCAATGTTCATTTTTGATATTACTTTTAAACGAGTTAATATAGCAGATTCAGACTTAGCAGGTAATCTTAATACTTCACGCAAAATACCGTCTTTTCTATATCTTACTACATATCCGTCTAAACGAGGCTCAATATGAATATCACTCGCTTTCATATCTATACCATCGGAAATAATTTTATTTACAAACTTAACAACAATATTAGAATCATCTTTTAATTCTTTTTGAGCCTGCTCAAATAAAGTTTCTTCTCTATCATATGCTAAAGCTTGTTTTTCAATTCTTTTTATAATTTTGTTTGTAGCTTTTTTATTTTCATTAAACATATTTTGCATACACATTGAAAATTCGTAATGTGTAATAATCAAAATACTTGGCTTCAATCCCGTTAAGAAAATAATATCATTTATAACTTTTTTATCGTTTGGATTTACCATCCCAACAACAAGAACTTTATCATCATAACTAATAGGAATTACTTTATTCATTTTAATAAAGTCTTCCGGAAGCATAGATAATACAGCATCAGAAATTTTTAATTGCTCAGCCGTTACTGCTTCATAACCCTGCTGTGCTGTTAAAGCTTTTTTTAGTTCCTCAATAGTTATACTTCCTTGTTGTACTAATATTGTACCCAAAGGAATATGATTTTTTTTGGATTCAACAAGCGCATTAAAAATTTGTTCTTTTGTAACAAGTCCCATTTGAACAAGAACTTCACCAATTTTTTTAGAAAAATATTTATCTTCCGAATGTTCTTGCTGCAAGATTGATGCATCTGAAGTCAGCGAAACACCGGCTTCATCTTCATCCAAATCATCATCATTATCATATTTTAATTGAATTCCTTCTTGGTTAAATACAGTTTTTTCACTTTCAATTTTATTTGAAGGAATATTATTAATTACATAATCTAACAATATAGAAAAGTCAGAATCACCAACAATTTTTATATTTACTTTATCTGTACCCAAAACTGTAGATACAGCCTGCGCAACGTCAGTTTGAATCGTTGATTGCTTTGCCAATATATATATATATCCTTTTGCAATACATATTGGAATATATGATTTAGATTGAATTTCATTGGCATCAAATTTTGATACCAATGAAAAATCAATTACAGGCTTAATCTTTTCTAAAATAGGACTTGTCATTATTTGTATTCCTATAATTCAACTATATCTTCAGTATCTTTTATTATTCTAGGAGTAATCATAAATAATAACTCTTCTTTTTCCATTTTTTTATTTTGATTTCTGAAGAAGAAACCTATAAATGGTATATCTCCTAAAATTGGAATTTTGCTTACTTCATTATGTTCGGATTCTTTTATCATTCCGCCTAACAATAATGTTTCTTCATCTTTAATTCTTACACCTTTTAAATCTAAGTTATGTCTTTGAAGTAATGTAGCTGCTGTATAAGGTACACCTGCATAGCTATCAATAACAGGCATATATTCAGAAGCATAATCCGGTTTAATATCTAGTGATACATATCCATCCGGACTAATGAACGGAAGAACTGTAATTTTAATACCGTTATCTTCACCAATTTCATATGTTTTTTGTACTGAACCTGTTCCGGTTTCACCATTACTAAAACTATTTAAAATTTGTACTGTAGTAGACTCTATATAATCTTGAGTTAAGTCAATAACAGATTTTTTACCATTGGTAATTACAATCTTAGGATTTGCAAGCATTCTTGCTTTTTTATTAGATATTAAATAAGAAATTTGTTGGTTTAAATGATGAACTGCAGAGCCGTTACTTGGGCCATGCCAGCTAAAAGCATTAGAAGATAACCCGGTAGCAGCATCAAAACTTAATGTTAAATGTTTACCACCATATAACCATGTATTTTGAAAATCTTTTGAACCTTCTTCAGTCAATGCAATAATTGAAATTTCCAAATATGCTTGAGGTTGCTTTCTATCATTTTCAAGAATAAAATCATTCACCATTTGAATCTGTTGTTCACTTCCACCCATCATTGTTAAAGTACCCAATTCAGGTTGAACATATAATGTCATAGTTGGTTTTGCTTGATAAGAAGTAATATTACCGGTTGTAACACCGCTTGTAAGAACGCAAGCAACTGTACCACCGCCGATTGAACCTTCAGGGGCTTTCGCGGTTGATGTTTGTGTTTTTATTGTCATATTTAATTTTGAAGAATATGTTCCATTGCCTTTTCCGGAACCGCTAACATTACCTTCAAACGGAAGTTGGAATAAAGTTTGACATATCATTTTAGCCATTTCAAAAGGTGTTGTATGATTTACTCTATAAGTTGTCATTACAGGTTTTCTATCAAATCTATCTACAATCTTTTTTGCCATTTGATAATCATTATCTGTACCAAAAATTAACAATTCATTTTTGTCTGCGTTAGTTGAAACAATAGGTCCATATGTTAAACCCGGAGTATTCATAGCAAATACATTTGTATTCAAGAAATGAGCTAAATATGCAGCATCTGCATATTTTACAGGTAATACTGAAATATTATCTTTTGTTAAGTTTAAAGTTTCTGCTTTTGATGTAGATACAACAAGCATTGTTTTATCTTTAATTACATAAGTCAAATCTGTCATTTTCATGACCATTTTAAAGGCATCTTCCAGCCTTACATTAACAAGGTCTAAAGTTACAGAACCGGTAGCTGATTGATGGAATACAATATTTAAACCAGCCTTATCCGCAAACATTCTTAAAACTTGTTGAACATCTGTATTTCTTAAACTTAAATTTATTAATTGTCCTCTATCATTAAAATTAACATTACCTGTTAAACTAATTTTATTTGGAGCTGTATATTCTGAACGAACAGCCGGCTGCCCCAAATCATACGTAAGAGGAGCCGCATTTGCAAAATTATACGCAAGTACTGACACACACCCTGTAACAATCAAAAGCTTTGATATGTTTTTAAACTTTTTTTCCATAATATATGTTTCTACTCCTCTAATTAATTTTTATATCTTCCCGCAAACTTATTTTCCAAATTAGCAACTGCAGGACGTTTTTCTAAATTCCCTTTTGTAAATAATTCGCCAACTGATGCTACATAACTATTATTTTTATAACTTATTTGGACTTTGTCTTTTGTTATACTAACAATTTTATAACCGGAAATTACATCTCCGACTTTTACAAATTGATCCATGCCATTTAAATTAACAATTGCAGATGGGCTTTCGTTATCATACAAAATACCTGAGATTTGAGTTTGTAACAATTTTGTAAGATTTTCATCAGGAACAGATGCAACAGGCGGTTCAATAATTTCAAATTGAGTATTATCTACCATTTCATACGGATCTGTTTCTACTTTATTTGCAACAGGCGGTTTAAAAGGATTTGTTCTTGCTGCCTTATTATACACAACCATAATTGCATTATTTTCTTGTCCGGAAGAATTGTCACTAGACAAGTTAGTTTCAAACAAATCATCATTCATACTTGGACTTTGTTGAGCTGTTTCGGTAACAGTTGCAACTGTTTCATTCTCACCGTTGCCTTCTGACATGTTCATTTCACCATTATCGCCAAAGCTCACACTAGACATATCCGGATTATCACCATTAGATTCTTCAAAAAATGAATTTGACAAATCATCGGATTCGGAAGCCATTTCTACTGATTGATTTTCTGTATTATTAGAAGAAGTTTGTGCTCCGCCCATAAATTTAGGAACAGCAATAAACCCAATTACGCCTAGAAGTAATAAGAAAATTATTATCATAACGAGAGGATTGCTTTTCTTTTGTGCCGGTGCCTCATCGTCGTCCTCATCTTCATCATAATTATCGTATTCACTGTAGTCTTGGTCTTCAGATTGTTCTTCATATTCTGCAGTATCATCATCATAAGAATATGACTGATTTTCTTCAGCCTCATCAGAATATTCGATATCTTCCCATTGATTTTCGTTATCCACCATATTTCTCACTCTTTATTCCGAATAAGTTTCATTTTATATTTTACACGTATTAGTCAAAATGGGCAAATCTATTTTTTTCAAATACTATGCTCCATTCTATTATACAATAATAGCATAAAAAACAGGATTTTCTTTTATTTTTTCTCAACTATTAACATGATTTTTTTGTAAACTTTATTTAAAAAAGCAAAAGGCGGCACCCAGATTCGAACTGGGGATAAAAGCTTTGCAGGCTTCTGCCTTACCACTTGGCCATGCCGCCACATAACCAAAATAATTAGCGGAAGACGGGACTCGGACCCGCGACATTCTGCTTGGAAGGCAGACGCTCTACCAGCTGAGCTACTTCCGCTTAAAGAAGTTATCGCTTCAAGTTATATACTACATGAAAAGTTTTTATTTCGCAAGCTATATTTTTCGGGAATTATATAGAAGTTTATACCAAATATGCTCAAAATATAGTAATAATGTCATTCCGAACTTGTTTCGGAATCTTACCATTTATAAGAGCATATGGGAAACCAGATATTTTCCTATTTTTCTAATATTTTAGTTACAAATTATAAACTTTTTATACCAACGCTTTAATTGCTAAATACATCAATAAGACAGCACCAATTATTTCTATATATTTTTTCCCTATAAACTTAAAAATACACGCCATAAAAAAACCAATTGCAGACAAGACAAAAGTTATTAAACCAATTACTACAGATGGAAAAATTATCGATATATTAAGAAATTTTATAGAAACACCGGCACCCAATGCATCTATACTTGTTGCAACAGCAAGACACAACAAGCATGTTAAGGATATGCATTCATTTGGGATTGCATTATCATCTTTAGAGAATGCTTCTTTTAAAAATTTCAAACTTAATACAAGGAAAACTACAAAAACTATCCATTTGGAATATATTTTTAAATAATTATATATATATCCTGTAAGCCACCAGCCTAAAATCGGCATAAAAAATTGAAAAAAACCAAAGGAAAATGCCAATTTTAATGAATTATGAAATCGATTTTTATTTAAAATCAAGCCATAAGAAAAACTTACAAGTAGAGCATCCAAAGCTAAAGCAAATCCAAGAATAATTATTTCAAATATACTCATATTGTTACCTTTTTCAACGAATTATAACATAAAAAAAAACCGCCTTTTTAAAAGCGGTAAATAAGTGTTCTCTTTCCCTGTAAAATTTTTATTAAGCTGAAACTTCTTCTGTATTTTCAGCTGCAGCTTTAGCTGCTGCTTCTTGTTCTGCTTGAAGTTTAGCTTGTGCTTTTTTAGATAATTTAACAGTTTCTTTTTTAACATAATTTAATTTGCCTTCATCTGTGCAATTGTTAATTAAGAATTGTACTGTTTGAGTAGGTTGTGCACCTTTTTTTACCCAATCTAAAGCAGCTTGTTTATCTAACTGCATTTCTTTTGTTTTAGGATTATAGAAACCTAATTGTTGAATAGGTGCTGCTTGTCTTTTTGTTGTTGAATTTAAAACAACTATTCTGTATACAGGATTCTTTTTGTATCCTAATCTTTTTAATCTAATCTTAACCATGCGGTTTTACTCTCCATTTTTCATTAATGCAACTTTGCTATATTTTATAGCCCTTTGCAGCCGTTGAACCTTCAGTCTAAAAGAGGATAACTGTAAAGTTCTTCATTATCAAAACATAAGCAAAGTAAATAATCAAGTGCTTTTTTTATATTTTTGTAACTTTACTTAAAGAAATAACTGGATTTAATATGTTATAATCTTTATACTAAATTACGGATTAATATATAATTTACTATCATATATTTAAGACTTGAGAATATGAATCAACCTGCTTTTGAAAAAGAAAAAATTAAGATATTTATAAGTGATTTTGACGGAATATTTACTGACGGAAAGCTTACTGTCTATTCTGACGGAAAAACCTCTAAACAAGTCAGTTATAGAGATATTATGGCTATTGCCAATATTTTAAAAGCAAATATCAAATTTGCGGTTATTTCGGGCGAAAAAACTACTGCTATTGATATAATGAAAGAAAAATTTCCGTCTATCGATATATTTCAAAATGAAAGAAACAAAATTAATGTATTAAAATCACTCCTTGAAAAATACAATATTAATCCCGAAAATGTTCTTTATATGGGAGATGATATTAATGATACAACTTGTCTTGAATATGTTGGTTTTCCTGTTACAGTTCAAGATGCTCATTCTTCAGTTAAAAATATTAAAAATATTTTTATAACGAAAAAAAATGGTGGCGATGGTGCCGTAAGAGAAGTTACAGACTATATATTATGAAAAATTTTATTTTACAAATATACAAAAAAATTATTAAATTTGATGAATATACAAATCAATATTTAAAAAATAGCAACAGTATTGAAATTCCATCTTTGGCATATACAAATTGGGGACTTCACTTTGCCAGTTTACAAGATTTTCATACTGCAGTTGAAAAACTTGAAACAGCTGTATTAATGTCAAACCAAAATCCAAAACCATGTATTAGTCTTGGTATTATTTATGCAAAACAAAAAAACTATGAAAAAGCAGAACAAGTTTTATTAGAAGCAATAAAAAGAGATTCTCAAAATTCAAATGCATATTCTGTATTAAGCAGCGTTTATGCTGCAATGGATAATTACGAAGAATCTGAAAATGCATTAAAAAAAGCACTTAAACTTGCACCGACAGATGCTGAAATTTATTTAAATTACGGGATTCTTTACGCAAAAATGCAAAAAAAACATAAAGCTATAGAAATGTTAAAAAAAGCAAAAATGTTCAACCCTTCCAACCTTCATGCTTATTTTATTCTTGGAGTTATGTTATTTGAAACTGAAAATATATCTGAAGCTTTTTCTGAATTTAAAAAATTAGAAGAACTTGATTCTAATTATAAAAATCTTAGTTATTATCTTGCGCTTTGTTATAAAAAAGAAAAAAATTATATGGCTGTTTTAGAGTATGCACAAAGAGCTTTAAAGGAAGATTCTAAAAATCCTTCTGTTTATATATTATTAGCTCAGACATACTTAAATTTAAATAATAAAGACGAAGTTTTAAATATATATAAAAAAGGTATAGAAAAAGGTATTGATGATTTTGAATTCACTTTATCTTGGGGTATCTCATTATTAAAATTCAATGAAATTAGTTTAGCAAAAGAGAAAATACAAGAAGCTCTTGATAAAAAACCAAATGATTCTATCGCATTATACAGATTAGGTTGCTGCTATTTAAAAGAAAATAATTTAGATGAAGCAGAAAAATATTTTCTTGAAGCAATTAAAGAAAATTCATTAAATTCCTCTGCTTATGCAGATTTGGGTCTTGTTTATTATGAAAAAAAAGATTACAATACTGCTATTAATACTTTCTTCAAAGCTATTGATATTTCAGCAGAAAAATCGTATTTATATTTCTATATAGCGAATTGTTATTACAAAACAGAACGATTTAAAAAATGTATTGATTATTATGAAAAAACAATTGAATACTATCCTCAGCATATTGAAGCATATATAAATTGTTGTGTTTGTTTCTTAAACTTAAATAATACACGCGAAGCATTACGAAAAATAAGAAAAGCATATCAAGTAAACAGAAACTCAGAAAAAGTTATTTTAATATATGCACTTACTGATTTAAAAGTAGGTATTTATAGTGATGCAATAGAAAAAGCTGATTTATTATTAAGCAAAGATAAAGAATGTAAAGAAGCAAAATTAATAAAAGCTCACTCATTAATTAATATAAAGAAACCGCAAGAAGCTTTAAATATACTATATTCATTTGATGAAGAAACAAAAAATACTCAAATATTTGTATCATTATCATACTTAGCATATAAAATACTTGTAGAAGAAAGCCCATCGAATTATAATGAAAACATGCTAAATTCATATTTGAATAAAATGAAAGAAATGAAAATTGAAGATTCATTTAGTCAAAATGATATTAGTACTTATATCGGACAAACACTGAACATTAATAAAGGATAGAAAAAGTGGGAATTATTGTACAAAAATTTGGAGGCACATCAGTTGCCGATCCACAAAAAATCCATAACGTAGCAAATGCCGTTATTAAGGAAAAAGAGAATGGAAATGATGTTGTTGTAGTTGTTTCTGCAATGGGTCATACAACTGACCATTTAATCAAACTTGCCAAAGAAGTTACAAATACACCAGATTCAAGAGAAATGGATATGCTGCTTTCAACCGGCGAACAAGTTTCAATTGCGCTTCTTGCTATGGCTATTCAAGCTCATGGACATAAAGCAGTAAGTATGAACGGACAGCAGGTTGGTATTGTAACTGAATGTATTCACTCTAAAGCCAGAATTGTTGATATAAAAACAGAAAAACTTCAAAAGAAATTACAAGAAGGTAATATTATTGTAGTTGCAGGATTCCAAGGTGTTACACCGGATGGAGAAATTACTACTCTTGGCCGCGGCGGTTCTGATACTTCTGCTGTTGCAATTGCAGCTGCACTTAAAGCTGATAGATGTGACATTTATACCGACGTTGAAGGTGTTTATGCTACTGACCCAAGAATTGTTCCAAACATTCAAAAAACAGATGTTATTTCTTATGAAGAAATGTTAGAACTTGCCAGCCTTGGTGCTAATGTATTACACCCTCGAAGCGTTGAAACTGCAAAACAATTTAATGTTCCATTAAGAGTTCGCAGTTCATTCAAATTAGATAATCTTGGTACTTTAATTATAGGAGTTGAAAATATGGAAATATATAAACCAGTCGCAGGTGTTGCAGCTGATTCTTCACAAGTTAGAATTTTATTATCAAACCTTCCTGATATTCCGGGAACTGCTGCTAAACTCTTTGGCGCTTTAGCAAAAAATAACATAAGTGTTGATATGATTATTCAATCTTTAGCAAATAACGGAACAAACTCAATTGCATTTACAGTTTCAGAAGATGATTTAGAAGATGCAATTGCTACATTAGAAGCTGAAAAAGAAATTACTCAATCTGCTCAAATATCAACTGATAAAGATATTGCAAAAGTTTCTATTGTTGGTGCAGGTATGGTTGATAGACCTGGTATTGCAGCTGATATGTTCAGATCTTTAGCTGATAAAGGTATTAACATAAAAATGATTTCTACAAGTGAAATAAAAATCAGTTGTCTTGTTGATAAAGATAAAGCTAATGATTCAATTAAAGCACTTTGTAAAGAGTTTGGTCTTGAAACTACAGAAATGGCTGTTGTTAAAGGCGATTTACCTAACGTATAAAAAGGAATAATTGTCAATAAAAAAAGGTGAAATAAAAATATTTCACCTTTTTTTATTGACAATTATAATAACTATTACCTACACATATACATACTCTGCCACTGCTATCAGTATATGCACTACCTCTTCCGCATCCGCTTTTAGCTGCTGTTAAATATAGTGGTCCTTCTA
This sequence comes from uncultured Vampirovibrio sp., assembly GCA_910583875.1. Classification (GTDB taxonomy): domain Bacteria; phylum Cyanobacteriota; class Vampirovibrionia; order Gastranaerophilales; family Gastranaerophilaceae; genus Avigastranaerophilus. The sequence goes on from CAJTXT010000001.1 coordinate 119,315, forward strand.
TTATATCCTTATACATATTTAAAAAAAGTTCATCTGTTGTATTATCTGTGCTTTGTTTATCCATTTTTAATCCTTTTTATAACGTTATCATTTTACCTAATTTATTATTCCATTTATTATCATCAAATTGAAAAAATCCGGACATTGGAGTAAATGTTATTTCATTAAAATAAATTTTATCTCTATACTTTATCCAATCAACTCTGACTAATTTAAAATCTGCACATAACATTCTTGATAATTGGACTATATCTATTAAGGTCTCATCAGCTTTTTCTGACTTTCTTATATATTCAGAATTTAAACTAAAATTTATTTCTTGATATTTTTCGTTATATAAACAAAATTCTGCAGGTATTTTATATCTTATCTTCTGAAAAAGTCTTGGTTTTCCATTAAAACAATATATTTCATATTCGATAGGATATACTTCATCTTTATCTATGAGCAAAGGTTCTATTAGTATTTGAGGAATAATATCCTTGTATTGCATTTCAAATCCTGCCCATGGGAAAAAAGATTGCTGTATCCATCCATTAAATCGATTTTGGACTATTTCTACTAATCTTTTTTCGGCTAAAAATTTTTCTTTATTCTTTATCTTATAATGCCATTTACATCCTTGATTTGCTTTAATAATAAATTGTTCAGGTAATTCAGCAAACGGTATTTCATCAAAACTTCTACCTATCCATAAAACAGGTTTTAGATATTTTTCACCGATTTTCTCTTTTACCCAATCACGAACCAAAACTTTATCGGTTAATCTTGTTTTTAAAGGTGTCACATCATATAATTTTAACCATTGAATTTTTTCATTAAATGTTTTAGGATTTTTTAAATTTAATTCTTTTCCTGTTTGTGATTTAAATATTTTTTTTAAATATTTAGGATAATCCTCTTCCTTCAAATTAAACAAAAAATCATAACTATATGGTGGATTAGGAATAGAATTATCATCACTAAATTTATCTATTATATTTTTTATAAATTCCAGCATATACAAATTCCACTACAAATAAACTATGTGTACAACATGTATTATACACAAAAACTATGTTTTTAAAACACATAGATACATTTTATTTACAGAATTTAATACAAAAATATGTAAATAAAACACATAACAACATCTGTATTACAGAGTTTATACTAAAACTACATCTACATTACTCTTATATTTAGTCAAGTAATCAGTTAGCATTAACTGGGGGCTATTATGGATAACAAAAAATTACTAGGAAAAAGAATAAAAGAACTTAGACGCACAAAAGAATATACACAAGAGCAATTAGCTGAAATGATTAATATTGAAACAGGTTCTTTAAGTGCAATTGAAAGCGGAAGACATTATCCCTCCTTGCCCACTATTGAAAAAATAGCAAATGCGCTTGAATACGATATGAATAAATTTTTTGATTTCCGTAATATAAAATCACATAACGAAAAAGTAGAAGAAATTAAATCTGCATTAGATTCACTTTCTCCTACCTTGATTGATTTAATCTATAGATTAATATCCAAATAACTATTCTAAAGAATCTATTCTATGATGAGCTGACTTTATACTTTGTTCTACTGCAACCATTCGTTCTATTAAACAATTATGTTTATCTTGTTTTTCTTCAAGTCTTTTAATATGTTCTTCAATATATTTCAAACTTTTGGAGTAACTGCCTACTGCAATACCTGCTGATAATATATTTATGAATAACAGTAAAATAAATTCATTTGTCATTTCCAGCCTCCTGCCAGTTTTTGAAAATTATCTACACAATGAAACATAAGCCAACGAACAAATGAACAAGTATCACCAACATATAAACAGCGTTCAAATATTTTATCTGCAAAATATCTGTCATTTTCAACATAACAATGATTTTCACATAATACATCATGGATTAAAGAGGCTATTTTAAATCTAATATCTTCTTTGCAGCCAATGCACTTCCAGAAAGATTTATGAATTGTTGCACCGTCGTAGTCATAACCCTTTTTTATAGAGAATTTATATTCTTTTTCTTTTTCATAATCAATTAAAATGACCTCTACATTATTTCTGCAATATAGTGGTTTTTTCTTTGCAGCTTTGATTTCTTCTTTTGTCATTACTTTTTTATTAATTATTTTATTATCAATATCAGGTATATCAGAAAAGAATATACCAAATGTTTCATCTTTATACCATTCAATATATTCTTTTCCATTAATATTGATTTTTCTTAATTTAATTAAAAAATCATCAAACAAACTATACCTCCAATGTAATAAAATCATTATTTAATTGAACAAAGCATTCCTGAACAAATTGTGTTGTAGCGGTTTCTATGTGCTGTAAGGCTTCAAAATCAATTGTATCTTGTGTAAAATCGGGCTCGTTATAGCAAATAATATTAACGGGTTGATTTAACTGCAAGCCCATTGCAATTGAGGGAAGTAAATCCGTTAAGAAGTCTTTTGTTTCACCGTTTGCCATTGTCACTTTTCTTCGTATAAACCCAAGTGATGTTTCAAAAAAATCTTGTTCAAATTGTTCTTGTTTTTTCTGCAGCTGCTCAGCTCCATAGTTTTCATTAACAGTTCCATCTGTATAATTATCTTTATAACAGATATAATAATTAACAGGCGCAACAATTAATTCAGCGACTTCTTTCGTTTTAGTTACTTTATGAGACGATTGAATTTGAACTGTATATTCATTGCCTTCTTCATCCATTTGCGTTTTATCAATCATTATAGGTTTTTGAACAGTTTCTGTTACAGTTTCATAAATTAGATTTCCTTCTTCATCTGTTTGTTGAATGCCGTTTTCATCTAAAATCGGAACTTGTTTTTCCACTTCAACTTCTTCAAAGTCCAAAACGTCTTCTTGATATTCAACATTGTATGTATGAATATATAGTTTTTCGCTCTTTGAGTTTGCTTCTGCTGCTTTATCTGCATAATCTTTATTTGTGTATAATTTTTCCATTTTTTTATCCTTTTTATAAACTTGGTTCTTGCTCATCTACATATTCATCATCTGCTGCAGTATTTATATATCCTTGCACACACCAATCACATCCATTAGTATTTGAAAGATTAATATTAAATCCTGTTTTAGTTTTATTTTTCCACCCTTCAGCCTGATTTCCACTTAAAGTGCCGTTAACTTGAGGCGAAAAACTTATATTATAATCAGTATTTAACATTGGTTTTAATAATGTTACTTGTTGAGATGCCAAAATGTGACCAAATTGAATACAAAAATTATCTGAATATAATCTATAACCTTCACTTCCATTTGTATATTTTTCTACAACATACGGGAATTGGGCATTTGAACCGTCTTTATTGCACTTGTTGTTATTAAGATTTTCATATTGAGTATTAACAGCCGTTTCATCCGCCTTTTGCTCAATCATGCCGTAAATTTCACCCATCGGCAAAGTGAAGTTTTTGTTTCCTTCATCAAGAGTGTAATACATAGCTGAGCCATATTGAGAGTAGACATCTTGCACCCTGTCACGATACACCGCATCAACAATTTTTGACCCTGTTTTACTTAAGGTATAAGGAATTTCAATATTATTTATTACATCTACGCCAGTCTTATTACCGCTATATATAGTTTCTCCATTTACTTTTATATTAAAATATTTAAGATCAATTAAACCATTTCCGAAATACCATCCGCCTATTGATTGAGAACCTATTTTACCTGACGTTCCTGTTAAACAGCTTAAATTAACCTTGCCTTCATAATTCCCTGCTAATTCATCATTAACATAAAGTTTTAATACTTCATTTTTATATGTTATCCTAATGATATATTCATCATTTATATTACCGCTATATGAAAGGCTTACTAATGATGTTGCACCGGGAATAGTAAAGTCTAATCTTATAGTATTTTTTAAGTACCAAAATACCCTAAATAATGATGACTCACCATCATACCATCCAAATATTTGATTTTGCGGTGCAGTTGAAGTTGAAGACCCTTTAAATTTACAATTTATTTCTAATTCTTGAGGTTCACTTTCAAGTGCTGGTAATTTTATATAATTAGCTGTACTGAAACCTGAAGCTATTCCATTTTGAGTTATATCTAAATCACCTATTACATTAAAATTTGATAAATTAAATGTTGAATGTGCATTGGTTTGTATATTTGCAAACGCTTCCTCATTTGTTAATAAATCCCCATTATTTTCTAACGCTGAAGAAGCGCGTAAATCATTATATGTAACATCAGATAACCCCTGTGCATGCTCTGCATAATATTTTGCGGAATATAATCCATTTTCAACAACACTATCTGATACAGCCCAATTTTTAGCACGTTGTATTGAATTAATCGAGGTTTGATACACTGTTTTTATCGTATCTATATTGCTTGCACAAATATTAATATTGTTTTTATTTGAATTAAGAAGATTAATATTATCTTCATTTTCTGCAACAGAATTAATATTATCAATATCATTTCCAACAATATTAATATTTGATATCGAATTGGCTACTTTATCAATATTGACTTTGTTCTCTAGAACTTGTGCTATATTATTAGGACCTTGAATATCTTCTGCAACACAATATAAAGCTTCATTTTGCTCTATAAATGTTTTTGCATTTTCAGCAATATTTGCAGCATTAACAGCCTTTACTTCGCTGGTTTTAATTTGATTAATCAGTTCATCCGGAGTATAATTTGCACCCTCTGATATTTTAACACTTCTATCTATCTTACGATTTAATACCTGCAAAATTCTTATAATATAATCAAAAGTCCATTCCAAAATATTCAAATTAAAATAAGATGAATTTTTAAATTCACTTTCCTGCTTAATACTTAACGTAAGCATTAAAGAAATTTTTTCATCATTTCTTAAGACATTATAAGCAGAACTTTCTAACGGAAATATAATATAACTTCCATTTGGATTACCTATTTCATTTATTGAGTAATCAACACCAAGCGTTAATATTTTTGTTTCTTCTGATTTATTTGTATACTGAACTATAAGTTCATTTTCATCTTCTATTAAGAAATCAAAATCAAATTTTTTAACAGATGAATTACCCGTATGATTATTTACGGGTACAATTGATGATACAGTCATTATATTCTCCTTATTTACTTTCTTTTTTAAATCTTTCAGTTATAGCTTCAAAAATTTTATTGCGTTCTTTTATATCTGCTTCTTTATCATTTATTTTTTTGTATTCCGCTATTGAAGCTATCACAAGGTTAATAAACTCATATTTTTCTTCTTCGGTTTTAAGATTAATATTTTTCATAATCTTAACTGCATAATTATAATCAGAATTTAATTTATAAAATTCTAAATTTTCTATCTTTTGAAGATTTATAAAAAAGTTATAATCATCTGCTGAAAAACAATGTTGATAATTTGATATATCCTTTTCTTTATACATATCAATGTCTTCAAATACTTCAGCTAATAAATTAATAAATTGTTTTTTATCAGTTAATATATAACCTTTCTTTTGAATTTGTTTAATATAATCTTTCTTACTTTTTATAGCTTCATTGCTCAAAGAAAAATCAATATACAAATAAGCCTTATTAACATCTTGAACTATTATTTCATTGATTTCCTGCCAGTTTTTTATATTAGCTTCTTTTTCTTTTTGTTCATTTTCTTTTTTCTTTGAATTAGAAAAATCAGATAAATAACGTCTTACTGCATTTTCTGTTTCGGAATCTTTTATATTATTAATTTCTTTTTCTTGATCTTTTTTCGATAGATTATAAGAAAATAACTCTTTAGCAAAATTATATGCAACCACATTAATTTTCATTTCTTTTATTGAAGTTTCAAGTTTTTCTTTATCTTCTATGAATAAACTATCCTTATATTTTTCAAAGAAACGATATGCAGCTGCATCTTTATCTTCAATAAAAGCTTTGATAATAGAATAATAAAACTCCGATTTATATTGTTCTTTTCTATAATTAAAAATTTTGCTATTCCAATTTTCTTTTTCAGACATAAGTTTCAAAACAGATAATCCATTTTGAAAAGAAGATGAAATAACATTATCATTAGATTTATATAAAACGGCTCTTGATATTGAAGAAGTTATTGCATTTTCATAGGTTTCAATCTGCCAGCTGCTAAGTTCTTGCTGTTCATATAACTGCATTTGAACTTTTATAGCAGTAACTTTATCTTCTTTTATTTTATTTGCAATTATTTTTGAAGAACTATCTTCAAACTTAATTTCTGATACCTTTTCACTTATAAAATTATTTAGTTCAAGAGCAAATTTATCTGTTTTGTTTTCTATCTCTTTTCCCTTTAATGAATAAAATCCATTTTCTGAAAATAATATCTCTTTTTCCCATTCATCAATAATATTACTTAATTCTAAAATTTTAATTTTATCAAGATAATTATCAGTTAAGATATTTTCTTTATTTTGCGTAGATACAGGGATTTTTCGTATTGAAAAAGAGGTTATATCACTACTAAGCTTTTTTTCCATTATTTACATCCTTATTCTTTGTCTTTTTCTTTTCGCTATAAGTTATATATAAATCTTCAATGTTGTTACTATTAGTTTTTATTGCACTAGTCCAAATAAGTTTTTGCCTAGATTTATAATTTTGTTTATTCCGAAAAGAATTCAATCCTGCATTAGCATATAATTTATCAGCTTGTTGAAAATAGCTTTCTGCTCTATGTTCTGAAGACTTTAATGTATTAAGAGCATCTAATTCGCCATTTAATTTTTCATCATCAAGAATATTTATAGCTGTCTGTGAGGATAAAGCAATATTGCCTGCAGCAATATTTGATTTTTGTTCTCCCATATTTAATATAGATTGAAGTTTTTTTCTTCTTGATTCTTCAATACCTTCTTGAAGTTCATATTTTGCATTATTTTCTGCAATTTTTGCCTCATTAGTAATTAATTTTGTTTGATAATCACCAATAACTTTTTGATTATAAGCAGATTTAGCAGAAGTTACTGCCGTTGCAACAGTCCCGACAGCATATATTATCGATGCAATTGTGCACATATTAAAAAACCTTTCTAGTTTGTTTTATAAAAAAATTCAAAGCCATCTTTTATTTCTAAATTTTTAGGATACGGCTTATCAAATTTAAAACCAAATATTTTCAGCCATTTTTTTGCTTCAAAGTTTGATTTATAAATATAGTTATACATAATTGAATATTTCTTGCTTGCTTTTTCAAGTTCCCTTTTTATATCTTTTATAAAAAGAGTTTTATTTCCTTTTAAAAAAACTGTTGATAACAACCATACACAAGCAATAGATGTATTTTGAGTAAATTGTTCAAAAAAACCACCCATTGCAATAGGTATTTCTTCATTTTTTCCGTTTAACAAATAAAGACAAAGTACTTCATGATTTTCTAAATCAGAAAGAGTTATTTCTTTCCATTTTTCACCAAATAAAGCATATAATTCTTCTTTATCTTCATCTCTTAAATTATCCAAAATAAAAACTATATCTGATTTATTTTTTATATTTTTAATCATTTGAATCCGCCATTGTTACATCTAACGAGATTGAATTTATTGTTAAAGGAAAAGGATAAATTTGTTTAATATGCACAGTTGCATTTTCTGAATAATTAGAAAAAGTATAAACATTAACATTTCCTGAATGTAAATAATTTACATTATCAACACTTGTCATACTTCTGATATTTTGAACCATTGTTCCATTTGTGCCTACAACAAAAAAATCTTCTCGTGATTTATCTACATTTATATTTATTGAATTAACTATTTTTAATAAACCGTGAGTATTTTCTCCATCTAAATTTAAAGTTTCAAGTTCAAATTCATAAGGAAGTCCGGCAACAATTTTTGAAGCCGGATAATCAAGTTCAACTTTGCCATTTTGAACTTTTTTATTTTCAATAACACATCCATCCGCAAGAAGATTTATAGTTTCACCTTCTAAATGCTCCAAGCCCAAAATAGTTTTAATAGGCGTTCCATCATAAGTCAGAGCACAATCTAAAAATATCCCATCTTGAGTTTTTTCAACATATCTTGAAGCTAAACGTTCAATAAATCTTTTAGTCTGCCCATTAATTTTTCGTTTAACAACAAAATAAGGAACATCTTCAAAGCCTTCACGAATAACAGCAACTGCTTCAAATTCACCTTTTGTAACATGTTTATGCCAGCCTGTAACTTCTTGTTTTTTGTTATAAGTTAAGGCATTAACACTGCCGTCAGACATAACACACCAAAGAATTCTATATGGTTCCTTTGAATAAGCCATATCAACAACTTGTTTACCTTCAAAAAGATGACTGGCAAAAATAGATAATTCTTCACCATCATAGCTATCAGAAACATATGTATAACCCAAATCTCTAACAACACTTCCTCCTGATTGAGTAAAAAGAATCATATTTCCTGATACTACAGGCGGAACATGTGAACACCCATAGAAACTTTGCGGTGATGCGGTTAATGATGAAGATGCGCAGAATGCACCATCTGCACCGTTTAATTTCCATTCACCTCCTGATGTAAGTAATATTAAATCATTCATAGCGATAATATGACGAATTTCATTAACTTCTCTTTCTGATAGAGTTAAATTAATTGAGTCTGTAGAATTTAACGGTCTTGAGATATTAAAGTTATTATTTGTAGAGGTTTGAGATGCAACCAATTGCTGCGGACTGTTTTTTAAACAAGCAAATACTTTACGCTGTTGAAAATAATTTACACAAGCCGGATTATTTCCATTTTCAAAAGGATTTGTAAAAATAGGAGCAGTTGCTGTCATATCAGGTTCAATTTTGTCATCAACAAAAGTTGTCGTTGAAGTTGTACCTACAAAAGCAAAAATTCCGTTCACTTTTCTATAAACATTATATTCAACAGCATTTTCTACCGCTGAAAAATTTATAGTTATATATTCATTTACACCCCAAGAAGATTCTATTTCGCCTTGAACCGAAACTTCTTCTGAAGGATTACTTTCTTCATAGCTATCTTTTTTCACAGCAGTAACAACATAATAATAAGTATAAGGATTTTCTTTACCACCCTTCCAAGATGCAGTTAAAGATTGCGGAGGTAATATTTGAGGCTGAAAATTAATTTGTTTTAATTCCCAATCTTCATGAGAATATCTTGATAATTCAGCCGGCAAATACTTATTATGACAAAACGTTAAAACATCTGCATTTTGTGCATATTTTATATTAAATAAATCATTTTCTTCGTATGGAGTTAAAATTTCAACTTTAATTTCTTCATCCTCATCACGAACAATTTGACTTGCATCTTTTATAAAACGCGCATATTTATCACCTAATTCAATAATATAAGTTTGTTCTGTATTAAAAGAAAATGGAATAAGTCTTACTTTTTTAGAGGAATTCTTTACTTCACAAACAAGTTCTAAGCCTGGTCTATTACTAATACAACCTTCAGCACGAACAAATCCATTTTTTAAAGTTTTTAAACCAATGGCATACTTTGCCAAATCATTTCTTGCATATAACGCAGGACTTAATTCCCCGCCCGTAAAAGAACGTTGAGTATATCTGGTCATAATATCTCCTTATCTAGCATCAAGCCACGAACAGCTATTATCATTTTTTATATAACCTTCAGATGCATTTATTGTTTTTGATTTAACAAGCATATTATTGTAAATATTAAAACAATCATTCTGAATACTGCGATTACCGGTAATTGCAGGTGCAGCAAGAAAAGCTAAATACCAGCATAATGCCATTACAAATTCAGTAGAGAAGAAAGCCTCATTTTCAACAGATTTTGTATATCTTAATACAACCGGAGTTATATTTGTATTAATAACTTTTTGTCCAGTAATACTTGCTGCCACTTCAAATTCAACCATTTTTTTATTTGCATAAGGAATAATTTCTCGAGCAAATAAACAATCATTTGGATAATCATATTCATATAAGAATTTAGGATTTTGCGGAATATTTCCTGTTAGTGAAAGTTCTCTATAAGAATTTGCAAAATTCCAATCAAAATCTTTTAACACTTGTTCTCTTGCACTATCGTAAAATTCATTTAAAATAACTGTATTTTTTTCAGATAAATTTGCACCTTGTATTCCAACACTTACTCTTAAATTTTTTAATGTTAAATTAAATATTTTTGCTTTTGTATAATTCATTATTTTTACCTTTACATTTTATATTTTTAAAGAAAAGATATCCGGCATAATGCCGGATATCAAAGGGAGTTTGATTATTATTGGATATTAATCTATATTATGAAAACTTTGTTCTGCACCATCAATAACAGCTGCAAGAATTTTCCCTTTAGTAGGGGCAGTTCCGGTAACTGTATAACTTAAACGCATAAAGCCTAAATTACCTTTTGGTAAAAATTGAATAGGGAAAATCGCATCTTTTTTTAGACTTGCTAAAACCATAGAAGCTTCCGCAAGTTTCACAGGACTTGTAAAGGCTTCATCAACTGAAGTTTGAACTGCAACTGATAAACTTGTTAAATTATTAAAATCTTCTGTAACTTTAATCAATAAATCAATTGGAGTTCCAAAAGATACTTCTCTTTTTCCCATATCTAAAATATTTGTTGATACACAACTTGCTGTAATAGCTTGATTATTTGAAAATAATCCTTGTTCATCTAATATCATTTATTTTACCTTTTCCTTTCTTAAGACACTTTAGCTTCATCACAAGTAATTTGTTCACATTCACGAATAGGAATATTTTTATAGTGAAGAATATTGTCATTCATATATTCTTTTATTGTGAAGTTAACATTTGATTTTTCTTTAAGTTGAGCTTCAAAATACATTAATACTGTTGAATTACAATAAATGAATGTTTTACCTGTTTTAGCAAATCTTCTAATCTTGTAATAAGCTTTATTTAATAGTGCTTCAATATCAGCAGGAGAAGAACCAGCTAAGTTAGAAATGCTTAAATTAGCAATACGACAAGTAGAACGCCAATCTCTAACAGATAAACCAACATCCATTTTAAAATGGTCTTGGTAAACTTTTCTTTTACCACCTGTAGAACTTGTTTCTGTCATTACACCATCATCTTTATGCTGAACACCTGCTTGAGAACCTTGAGGATATAATAAAGAGGTATGCAAATCACCCCAAGTTACAAACCAAATTGAAGTATTATCTGTACTTGTACCACCTGCATCAATAATATTAGAACCAATTTTCTTTGTATCTGTTGATTTTTTAGCATATCTTGCAGCTAAACCATCAAATGCAGCCGCATTATCTTTAATACTTCCATAGAAAATAGTTTCTTGTAATTTTTGATTCATAGCTTCAATAAAAGCAGAAGATTCAGATAATCTGAATAATTTTGGATTTTCTGATTTATCAACTAAATCAACATCTACAATAGAATATGTTTCTAACATACCTGTAACATCTTTTACTTGTTCTGTTGTTGATTTAGAACTTGGAACATAACCATATAAGTTTCTAAATACAGCACTAGGAAGTCCTGTTCTAATTGTTGTTATATGGTTAGAACCATCATTACATTGAAGCGCATTTGCATCTTGCAATACTTCGTTTGTTTCTGACATCATTTCAATAATTTCGGCAGCAATTTTTCCGTTTTCTGTTCTTTTTAATCTGTCTGCCAATGTTAAATAGTTAGCACCTAAAGTTGCCATTACCTTTTTCCTTTCTTGTTTTATTTACTACATTGTAGGGAATAAAATATCTTCCCTGTTTTCTTTTGGAACTACAGCAGCATTTACTCCGTAAATATCATCATTTTGCATTTGTCTGCCTATTTCGTAGAACATCTTTACTACTTTAGGGTGGCAATTTAAGCCGGTTTCTTGCAGTAATGCTTGAACTTCATCATCAGCAAATTGAGTATACGCAATATTTGCAGTTCTCATAGTTTTATTGAAATTAGCTCCGCCTATTTCTCTATCTGTAATTAGTGCAGTTTTATAATCTTCTATTTTTTGTCTTTGTTGTTCTGCTATAGTTTGAGAGAAATTATTTCCCGTTAACTGTGTTAGCTTTACGGCCATAGACATTAATTCATTTGCACTTTTTTGAGACAGATTGTATTTTCCTGCCAATTCATTAAATTCCTCTAATAATTCATTGTCATAACAATAATTTTCAGGTAGTTGTACAGCTGAATAATCATATTTCTCGGGTTTTCCAAAGTAACCATTTTCATCAACCGGAACAACCTCTATTGTTTCTGTTACCTCTTTAGGTGCATAGGCATTTACACCTAATCCTAAAGTTTCTTGTTTTACATCTTCATTTAACATGTTTTCCTCCTTTTATGTTAATCCTAGTCTTGCCATTAAATCACTACCATAAGAATCAGTACCGGCAATATTTTTAATAATTTCAGAACCTTCTTTTGCTTGTTCAATCAATTGTTTTTGAGATTCTGCATTTTCTTCTTTTTGTTTTTGTTTTTCGACCTCTCGAGTCGGAACAATTTGTTCAGGCGAAATATTTGCATAATCTGCATAATCATCAACTATTTTGCTTGCATTAAGCTTATTTCTTAATGAAGGATCTAATGATTGAGCAAGGTTTATAGTGAAAGTTGTAAATCTTTCCATTGCTGATATTTTTACAGCTTTCTGCGCCTGAGCAAGTGTTGAAACAAATTCAATATCCATATTTGAACCCATAATTTCAGCTGGTGGTTCAGGTAAAATATTTAATTTAATACATTCATCAAAAACCCAATCCATTACTTGGTTTAATCCATTATGAATTTGCTGAAGTAATGGTGATAGCAGCACCATTTTTTCTTCTTTTAACTCATTTACCTCTGTTGCTGTTCTTGAGCGTTCAGCAGTATTTAATATCATTGCAAATAAGTCATTATAAAAAATTTCTTTTATAGACTCTTTAAGTTTTTCTATTATCGAATCAACCTCTAAAACTCTTGGGTTAACTTCATATATAGGAGATAACCCTCGTCCATTTTCATCTTCTTCTATAAACGCGGCTGGAGCATCAATCATTTTCTTGTTTTTCAAACTCGCAGGGCCTTTATAAGTAGGGCTTATCATTTTCTTTACTGCTTTTCCCTCATCAATAACCATACTCATAAGCTGTTTCACATCTGGAAGAGCATTAAAACCAGGGCATTCACAAGGATATACATCTTCACCATTAACCTCTGCTTCAAAAACGGCATAAGGAAATTTATCAAATCCGCTTTTAGATAAGAATTTCTCTTCATTTGAAGCATATTCATAATAGACAGAAATAAACTCTTTATCTTCTGCCCAAACAGAACTTGGCATAAAGTCTTTATTTGGTTCTACAAAATGAACAACTTCAAACATTTCTTCATATCTGTTTGAATTAATAGCGCTTATAACTTCTTTTGATACATTTTCTTCGCCAAATTTATCATATAGGTTCTTAGCTGTTTCCATATAAACACGGCAAATAGTATCAACCTCACCTTTATGATTTTTTGCTATTCTATAAGAACCTATAGGAAGCAATTGGCATCTTAAAATACTAGCTTCATCACTTAACAAACCTAATACTGAAATACCAAAAACACCAATTTGTTTATAAACAGATGGTAAAATACGGTAAAGATTGGAAGAATTGAAAATATCTCTAAATAAATTTTCGACTGCATTACACCATGTTTTTACTTCGTAGCTCGCTTCTTGTCCATAATTTCTAATTTTTACCTTAAACCAGTTAGTTGCAGGGCTTGTAGCTCCTGACATCATTCCTGATGAAAAATTTCGAACAGCAAGAAGCGGAGTTGAATCTTTAATTTTCTTATTTTTCATTGGTTGTTTATTTACGCTTCGAGCAAGAAATCGAACCGAACGAGGCAAGAAATAATCCGCTAAATCTTGCCAATCAGGCTTTAATGCATTATAAGCAGTTTCCAGTTCAGCCCTGCGTGCATTAAAATATTTTTTGGAATATTTTGTTTGTTTCATCTTATTCCCCTAACAATTTTTTCTTTGATGATGCAAAATCATCTGTAAGTCCATTATTTGAAGTTTTAATATTTTCTGAAATTAAACCTCTAACACCGGAACGATTATTAGAACTTGCTTTCTGAACAGATGCATCCGCTTGAATAGCAGCTTTAATAACTTCTGCTTTTTGCACAGAAGGAATTTTTGGTTTTGAGCACATAAATTTTTCCTTTCTTTTTAATGTAATTTAGAACATTTAGTTTTTATGTTCTTTAATAAATTTCTCTAATCTATTAATTCTATTCATCCAACCTTTTAAAAATACTTTTTGAGACGGATTATTTTTGACAATTGCATTATATTTTTCTCTGCGTAAATTTAGGAAAGAATAAACATTATTATCAGCTTTTTTATAAAGACTTTTACCAATTGATAAGCCATGATTTACGCAAGAATCAAAAAGTATTAGAGCAATAGCAAAATCATCTATTTTTTCAGCTCCAGACGGAAGCCAAAACTCTTCATAATAAATTTGAAAAACTTCATCTTTAGTGATGGCTTTAACGGATTTTTCTTTAAAACCGTGTTTTTTAAGATACAAATTATATGTTTTTTGAGTAATACCAAAGTTTGTAACACCTCCTTTATCTAACTTATGATTGCTGTAACCGCCTTCAGCGCAAAGCAAATACTCCATAGCCTTATAGAATTTGGGGCTATGGCAAACAAATTTTTCCATACACATTCCCTTTCTTGAAATAATCTTATTTACTCAAAGAATTAGATTTTCTAATACCAACTTTGTAAAAAATAAAGCACTTGGCTAATTGAAAAATTAGAACAAATGGTTAGATACTAAAGATAGTAAACCTTGGTGCTCGTTATGATCTTGGTTTATAGATAAACCTTAATGCCAGGGGGTTGGGTTCCGTGTTGCTTTGGGTTTATCGGATAAGTCCAGACCCTCGGATCTTGGTTCCATTAGGCAGGGCTTATTTATTATCTAATAATTTATAAACTATTTTATAAAAATAATATTCACCTTGTGCATTTTCAATTTTTATAATACTCTTTTATTGATTTAATATATTTTTCATATCATCTTTTTTATCTTGTATTATTTTATGTATAATTTCTAATACTTTTGGTTGTCAGATTAAGCATTTGACTTATTGTTTTATTAATATTTATCATTTAACATTAACTATATATTTTGTCGTGATACTTGAGGTGGAAAGTAATGATACAAGAAATTGACGGGAAATACACATCAGCTAAAATATATTCAAAAACTATAGATGAAGGGGTTATCGAGCAAACTTTAAATATATGTAATCATCCAATATTTAAGGATTGTAAAATTCGTATTATGCCTGATTGTCATAAAGGCAAAGGTTCTACAATCGGTTTTACATCTACAATGCCTTTAGGCGGTGAAATTATTCCTAACATTATTGGTGTTGACCAATCCTGTGGTATGCTGGCAATTAAGTTGAAAGAATGTGAATCGATAACAGATTACGAAAAATTAGACAAAGTAATAAGAGAAAAAATTCCAGGCGGCACAGGCGGAATTAGAGAAACTATTCATTACAAAGTTGAAGACAATAATATAAGGGAAGAAGTTGATAAAGCTTGCAAAGATTATCTTGAAGAAGAAACCGAATATGAGTTAAAGAAAATAGGAACGCTTGGTTCAGGAAACCATTTTATTTCTTTAGAAAGAGGTAAAAGCGGAATTTATTTAATAATACATAGTGGTTCAAGAAACTTTGGAAACAAACTTGCTGAATACTTTCAAAAAAGAGCAATAGAAACAAACTGTAACGAAGAAATTTTTAATAGAAATTTATCATTTTTATCAGGTAAAGATGCAAAAGATTATTTATATTGGGCTAAAGTTTGTCATAAATATGCATCTTTATCAAGAGAAATAATGTCAAAAGAAATTCTGGAAAATATGGAGTGGGAAGCTATTGAAACTATAGAAACCGTTCATAATTATATTGGTTTTGATAATATTATCAGAAAAGGGGCAATATCTTGCAAAAAAGATGAAAAAGTTATTATTCCGATAAATATGGCTTATGGCAGTTTTATTGCAATTGGTAAAGGGAATGAAGATTGGAATAATTCTGGTCCACATGGCGCAGGTAGAATATTATCCAGAACTCAAGCAAAAGAAAGCCTAAATTTAGAAGATTATGAAACAAGTATGCAAGGAATATACAGCAGTTGTATAACTAAAAAAACACTTGATGAAGCTCCAATGGCATATAAAAATGGAGATGAAATAAAAGAATTAATAGAACCGACAGCACAAATTTATGATCATCTAAAACCAGTATACAATTACAAAGCAGGCTAGAAAATATGTAAATATTACATATTTTCTAATACCAATTCTGTAAATAATAAACCACTTGGCTAGTTGAAATAATAGAAAATATTATTTATAATAATATTGAAATGGTGGTATAGGCCCGGGCCACGTATGAAGCACGGTCGCTTATATCATCATTTTGCATTTTTAATAAGTACATAAGTTTATTTTTAATAAAATATTAAAAATAAGCATACAATTTACTTATTTTATATTACCCATTGAATAATTTATGTTCTTTTCTAATACTTGATAACATAAAAATAAATCTATCGGCTAGTTTTAATAATAAAAAATACAATTTATAATGACATTAGATGATGATATAGGTCTGCGCCACGTACGCATCGCAGTCGCTTATATCATCATTTAGAAATGATGATATAGTCTGTGACGTGTACGAATCACAGTTGTTTATATCATCATTTCGCATTTTTTACAAGATAAAATCTATTACCATTTTCATCTGTTGCTATTATATATATTAATTTTTTATCATCTTCAAAAATATGGAATTCATAATTATCCTTTCTTTGTTTATACAACTCACTTGGTCCAGTATATTTTGAATTCTTTATATTTTGCTTTAATTTTGGAAAATGTTTCACCATTTCCATATTTTTACTTATAGTTTCCTTTGCACCTTTCTGAGTCAAATTAATTAATCCAAAATCATTATGTTTTACAGTTGTACCATTTATATAAGAATTAAAATATTCCAGTGCATATTTTCTGAAAGCTATTTTTTCTTCTTTTGTCATCGCTTCTATTGGTTTAAAATTTTTTAATTTTATACCAGATATTATTTTTTCTACCTGTCCTACAGTAAGCCCGGTACCAATACCAACAATTTCACCAAGTATAGCACCTTCAGCGGTAGCAATCAGTAAATTTCTATCATTTATTAATCCTTCGCCCAAACCAGCTACAGCACCTTGTATAGGCCCTTTTATTATTACTTTTGCGGCGGTTTCTGCTATTTTCTTTCCCACAATAGGCCCTAATGTTTTTGCTAAACCTACCGTTACTCTAGCTTCACCCACCCCAGGTACCAAACTGGTTCCCAATATCAATGCTGCTCCGCCAAAGTTTTTTGCATGTGTAAGTGTTCTCTCTTTTTGTATTTCAAAATTTTCTTTTTTGGCTGCTTTTTTTAGTGCATTTATCTTAGGGTCATCTGTTTTAGGATATAGAATATTTCCCACTTTTTCATATTGTTCACCATAGTTTGTCAAATCATACAATTTCTTTGGTGTCATTTCTCCAAGTGTTCCTTTGGGATATAACAGTTTTTCCGCATCTGATATCGTTGGAATTTGTGATTCTAGATACATTCCTGTTTCGGTTTTCGGAAGCATTATTTCATTTCTTAATGGAGTAATTTCACTTTTTACTTCCATGTTTGGGTAAAACAATTCTGCTATTTCATCATAATTCTTTTGTTTTCTGAATGCTGATTGTTTATTTTCACTTTTCCCGATTGTAAATTCTTCTTGTACTTTGGGTTGTACTATATATGTATTTTGTCCTAATCCTATTTTTGGCTTATTTATATATTCCATCTTTGTTTGCGGATTTACATTTGGAACGCTTTTTACTGTTCGCTGTTGTTTTCTTGCTTGATTTACTGCATTTCTTCTTTCTTGCTTCAAATCACTTTGATATCTTGTTTTTTCCGGTTTCTCTACATATTGTACTGGTTCTGCTATTGGTATTTTTTTATATTCTTCTATTATTTCTAATCCTATTTCTTCTTCATTGTCTCTTTCATAATCCCATTTTTTGTTCTTATTATCTGGGTTACCATACAGTATTTCTGCTCTTTCTTCGTCTTTTGATATGTAGCCCTTCAATGGTTCGTTGTATTCTATCTTTACCTTATATTGTCTTTTATTTTTCATTGTTTCCTTTCTTTTATTATTTTATGTGTATTTTCTAGTACTTTTGGCTAAAACAATTAAGCACTTGGTTTATTGTTTTAAAATTCTTTATCAAGTAGCATTAATTTATATATTTCTTGGAATTAAGCTTTTATGAAAAAATTAATTATTATTTTTGTTATTTCTATTTGTATTACTACTTGCATTAGTTTTACTTGTGGATACTTCTTTCACAAAGAACTCTCTAAACCTTCTCTTAATAAAGATTTTGAAATTCAACGACTTAATAATTTAGTTTCCAATTTAAAAAATAACTTGGTAGAAAAAGATAAAAAAATTGAAGATTTAGAACAAAATATTCAAAAAAATAAAAATAATAATTATGGAAATACTGAGTACAAACACAAAATAGACATTGAAGAAGAAAAATGCATAGAAACTTCAAACACTCTAGATTATCCTAATTGTTCATATTATGCCAAAGAACAATGGCAAAAAGAAATAAATAAATACATAAAACTATTAAAAAAAGAAATGAATACAACTGATTATTCTTTAATAAATATTAATCAAAAAAATGGGAACAATCATTACAATCAGATACAGAAATAATTGAAAAATATATTAATTCAAAGCAAGGATTAATATATGTCACAATTGGAACAAGTACAATTAAAGACATATATAAATCCCGTGCTTTGTTATTAGAAAAAATTTACAACGAATATATAGAAAACAAAGAAATTTTGAATGATTATAACAATTTAAATTAGTCATTTTAAATATATTACTACTAGATACTTGTACATTTTTTATCTTTCTATTTTGGTATTTTTAGGTATTATAGCAGATAAATAATAAAGCAAGTAGTGTGCCAAAAGTACGTTTTCCACTACTTTCTAACCACTATAAAACAATACATTTTATATTATTAATCATATATTTCATTAGGAGTATAAAATGATAATATAAATCCATAAAACAATACTGTATATAATATCAGTATTACTGTTAATACTAATATTAGTTTTTGTACCCATTTTTGTTTAAATACCTTTTTTAATATTCCTAATATTATTACAACTAATACAGGTTCATAAAATGTTAAATATGCATCTATTGATATTTTTGATGGAAATTTATATGCAGTCTCACAAAATTTATCTATATATACTGTCAATAAAGTTGCTAATATAAAATATATTAAAATAAGATACTTGTACATTTTTTATCTTCCTATTTTTGCACTTTTAGGTATTATAACATGATAAATAATGAAATATGGTTTTATTTTACCTTGTTTCTGCCTTTCGTATGCTACCTGAACCAAATCATTTTTATCACCAGGATTAAAATCATACGTATCTGCCACCAACAAATCTATATCACCTTTTTTATTTATATGTATGTCTAATAAATCGGCATTTCCTAATGCATAGTGAAAATTATTATCTGTAAATTTAATACTAGAATCAAATGGTATTTTGTTTTTTAATCTGTCTTTATTTTCTATAAGAACTTTAATAAAACTATTATTATTTACCAATGCTTCAGCTAAACGTTTTGAAGAATCTGTTTCAGAAGCAATATATATTCCTTTGGTTGTTAATAATTTGTCTTCTCCAAGTTGTTCTGTTATTTTATTCTTTAAATACTCTTGCAAATCACTATTTACTTCTAAATAATTATTAAATATCAAATGTTGTTTTGCATATTCTGTATTCAGATAATATTCTGATTTTGACATTAACAAGTTTTCTGCTGTTTCTACTCCAAAATTATCTTCTGCATGTTTTTTTAGTTTAGGCACATGAATATAATCCACAGCTATAATATTTTTAGGGTTATGAGCAACTTCTCTCTGTTCCAACTTTTCATGCCTGTTTTTAATAGCATTTTGATTTGCATCTACAAGATTATAGATTTTCTTGGGTGCCATATCAGCCAAAGTACCATTTGAATATAAGGTTTTTTCTACATTTGATATATCTGGCGTTTTTATCTTACTATTTGGGGCTGAATAGCTATGGGATTTTTTAGGTTTTAGATTAATCTCACTCTTTGCTTCCATATTTGGGTAAAACACAGCTGCTATTTCGTCATAATTTTTCTCTTGTTTTGGGAATGGTGTTTTTGTTTCTCTTTGCCCAATAGTAAATTCTTCTTTTTCCTTTGGTTGAACTATATATGTATTTTGCCCTAAACCTATTATAGGTTTATTTATATATTCCACTTTTGTCTGCGGATTGATATTCGGCATACTCTTTACTGTACGCTGTTGAATTCTTGCATTATTTACTGCGTTTCTTCTTTCTTGCTTTAAATCACGCTGTATTGTTGTATTTTTTGGAGCCTCTATATATATTACCGGTTCAACTATTGGTATTTCTTCTATTTCATCTAATACCGGCAAATCCCATTCAGGTTCTTCTTTGTATTTTCTTTTTTCTCTCTTTTCTCTTTTTTCATTATCCGGATGATTGTATATTATCTCCGCTCTTTCTTCGTCTTTCGATATATAGCCTTTTATTGGCTCATTATGCTCTATCGCTATTTTATACAGTTGTTTATTCATTTTTTCCTTTCTTATTACCCATACGGGTCAAAATTAGAATCTAATATTACTGTTTCATCTTTTTCATCTATAAGATATGAATAGTAATTTATTGCATAAATACCCATCATCAAACTATCTGCAAAATCAGGGCTTTCTCCTTGTTCTGATTTCATATCTTTTTTAGATTGAATAAAAATCTGCCCATTAGGCTTATAAGATTTTTTTATATATTCCAATTGGGAAATAGTAAAATCAGACGAAATTTTTAACCATTCATTATCAATAAAATCTTTTAACGTAAGATAACCGTCCGCACGCCTGTTTAAAGCGTTTGGACGATTACTTGATGCGGCGCCGTTAAATTTAATTGTATTTGATATTACATTTTTAATACTTACATATATCGAATAACCCAATCCATCAGCATCTAGAATAAGTAGTTCTGGTTTCCACATTGAATAAAGATTAATAATTCTGCCTTTTGTTATATCAGTATCAGGTTCACTCCAATGTTCTTGCTTTTCTAATGCCCATTGAGATGAACTCTTAGATTCAATTAGACTTGCCACGCATAAATCTCCGCCATTACCTGCCAAATCTACAGACATACAACGGATTTTACGATAATTTCCCTCATTAAAAATAATATTTTTAGCCTTATCCAACTTAATTGCAGAAAATAAAAAATCATTTGTTTTATCTAAAGGATTTCCTTCCCATATATATTCATAGTCTAAAATATTTCTTTCTTTACATCTTTTAGCTTCTGCAATAAGTTTAGGAGGGCAATGCTTATTATCGTAATAATTAATTTTTATATGTAGACAATCGTCTCTGGAAACAAACTCGGAATATACAGGATCTTTGCGGACTAATCTGTTCATAGTAAAAATAACGATAGAGTTCTTTTTTCTGATTGTAGGAATAATAACATCAAGAGTAGATTTAGTAATTGCTTGAGCCTCGTCAATCCATAAAATATCTACACCCTCTAAGCCTTTTATATTAACCCTGCCTTGTTCTCTAAAACCTTTAAAAATGATACTTGAACCGCTAGTATTATGAATAATTTTATTAGACTTTATTGTAAAGTTTAAATTATAGTCGTTAATTAAATCATTAAATATTTTATATACACTGTCTGAAATTGTTGCTTGAGTCTCTCTTCCGCAACAAACCCTAACTTTCCGTTGTTCGGTTAACCAAAGAATTATTCTGGCTATACTTTGTGACTTGCCACCACCCCTTCCTCCTTCTATTAAAAAGTAATTATAATTATTAATCTCTGTAATTACAGGTATTAATTTATCCGGTATATTTAAAATTTCTGGTAATTCAATCATCTTTTATTTCCACATCTGCCTTTTCACCTACATTAATTTGCAAAACTTTGCCATCAATTTTCACACTTGTCATAACATTGACAGTTGAAGTTTTCTTATCTTTTTCAGAATATAATCCGCACAATTTTCCTTTAAGTTCTTCAGCTTTAAGGAAAATTGAAATATCTGGATTAATTTCATCATCTTTGCCTTTTCTATTTAAAGCCATTTCTTGAACAGCTTGTAAATTTTCAAAAGACTCATTTTTAGAATAGTTAAATTCTTCATTTTCTGAAGTTTTTTTCTTTCTTGCCATTAAACAAACACCTCTTTTAGTTTTATTACACCTACACAAAAGAAAGGAGCAAGATAATATACCTTGAAATCAAGGCAGATTATCTTGCAATGCCAAAACAAATAATGAATACATTTGGCATATAATATGATTAGGAATGAAACGAGCTTTTATAAGAGTTTTAAATATTATTTTTGTAGTTCCATATATACTACATCAGGTTCGCCGTTATTGTACATTTTATAATATTCCTTATCCCAATCTGCAGGTTTATACTTTTCATTCCACTTTTCTCGGCGTACTTCTTTAAAGCCATGTGCTTTGTATAGTTTTGGTAAATGTGTATCAAAACAATCTAATTTAACTCCGCCTTCTTGAATTGCTAGTTCCAAAATTGAATGAGATTTACCTTTATATGGTATGACTGAAAATACAGAAACTATATCTCCATCATCTTTTAGCGCAAAGCCACTTAAACCATCCTCCGATACAAATAATCGCATTTTTTTATAATCTTCTATTGAATATTTATATACTGTTGAACCCTTTTTACCTAGTTGTTCTTTTGCAGTACCAATTACATTATAAAAATATTGTGCAGATTTATCATTTCTTCTTTTTAATTCATTATATACAGTTGGAACATATCCTCTTTGTTGAAATAATTGACTTAATTTTTCCGAAGGAATATATGAATTTTCTACCAACCTTCTAACATTGCCATTAACGCTTCTATTCGATTCAAGTTGAAATCTTCCATTCGATTCTGTATCAATTTTTCTATATAAATTATTGCTTCTTTTTTCGTAAGGTTCAAATCGTCCATTATTATCTGTATAAGCTTTTCGTACTCTTCTAATAAAAGAGGCGGTAGATTCTTGTTTTTGTCCATTATTTGCTCCTGTATTCTTGTATTCTACAATATTTTCAACTGTTTTTGAAGTATTATTTTTATTTATTTCGTCATACAATACCTCATGTTTGCCAGCTTTAACAGCACCGGCTTTCAACCGTCGGTACTCTATTATCTCTTTTGTTTTGCCTTCTATTCCTTCGATATAATCTGCATAATATTTTTTTAATAGTCCATCTTTATTCGCTGCTCGTTCTATCTCGCGCATCGCATATTCTTTTCCTATCCTTCCAATTCCCAGACCTATGCCTATGCCTAATAACGTGCCCATTACTGCACCTGTTATTGCACTTTTATCGGATTTTCATCATTTAAAAATCCTTCACCTAACCCTGCTATCCCTCCGCCTATGAAACTTTCTATTACCATTGGCACTAATAATTCTGATACCTTTCTACCCACTATTGGAACTAGATATCCTACTGCTGTCCTACCTAATACGGTTGTTAAAATCGCTTCTCGTGCTATTGGTACTGCTCCAACTGCGATTATTATTGCAGCGCCTACTCTATATTGAAGTATTTTCTTTCTTAATGCTTCTTCTCTTAATTTCTCCTCCATTCGTGATTTTTCTCTTAACTCATTTATTTCAGATTTATCACTATTTGTCGGATACATTACATTCGCTATTTCTTCATATTCTGTATCTGTTTTTGTCAAATCATATAATTTCTTTGGTGCCATTTCTCCAAGTGTTCCATTGGGATATAACAGTTTTTCCGCATCTGATATCGTTGGAATTTGTGATTCTAAATACATTCCTGTTTCGGTTTTCGGAAGCATTATTTCATTTCTTAATGGAGTAATTTCACTTTTTACTTCCATGTTTGGGTAAAACAATTCTGCTATTTCATCATAATTCTTTTGTTTTCTGAATGCTGATTGTTTATTTTCACTTTTCCCGATTGTAAATTCTTCTTGTACTTTGGGTTGTACTATATATGTATTTTGTCCTAATCCTATTTTTGGCTTATTTATATATTCCATCTTTGTTTGCGGATTTACATTTGGAACGCTTTTTACTGTTCGCTGTTGTTTTCTTGCTTGATTTACTGCATTTCTTCTTTCTTGTTTTAAATCACGCTGTATTGTTGTATTTTGGGGAGCCTCCACATATATTACCGGTTCTGCTATTGGTATCTCTTTTATTTCATCTATTATTTCTAATCCAATTACTGGTTCTTTCTTGTATTTTCTTTTGTCTCTCTTTTCTCTTTTTTCATTATCCGGATGATTATATATTATTTCCGCCCGTTCTTCTTCATTTGATATATAGCCATTTATCGGCTCATTATACTCTGCGCCTAATTTATATACTTGTTTTTTCATTGTTTCCTTTCTTAATATCAAATAATCATTATGTCTACGCAAAAGAAAGAGCAAGATAATATACATTAAAAGAAAAGTATACTATCTTGCAAATACCAATAAACAAACTTGCTAGTTGGTATTAGAATATGACTTGGAACGAATTAAGCTATAATAATTATTTTTTATCCCATTTTTACTTCTTCTACATCAATAACTTTAACAAGCTTTTTAGTACCATTAAAATCGACAGCATATTGATAAATCTTACCGTTTTTACGCTGTTTATTAACACCATATACAAAGCCCGCATTTCCTTTGGTGCCATATTTTATCTTAATTTCACGCCATTTACCAGCTTGTACATCTTTAATAAAAGAAACTGTTTGTTTGCTTGTTGGACGATATGTTTCATACTTATTTTTCCTTACATCAAATTGTACTAATTCAGCAACTAAACTCCCACAAATTGGGCATACCAATACTTCCAGTTTTCTGTCTCTGTAGCGAAAATTTGCAGGAAGAAAAACTGTTTTTAGAGGCGTATGGCAGCCTCCACAACAATAAATCATAAACCTAACATTCCTTTAAAATTTGTCTAATATATATTTTAATAAAAAAAGTTTGTTTTAAAACAATAAATACTATTTATCTAAAACAAAAATTCAATAAAAAAAATTGTATTTCCAATACTTTTTATAATTACAAAAAAGTACGATTTCTTAAAAATATTCACAACTATCCCCTTGACTTAGCGAATCCAGTCACCCTTTGACGTTTTCAATGCAAATTTCGCATATCTGTTTTTACACTTCCATTCAAATTTGTGTAAAAACCGCTACTAAAGTCTTAATTCAAATCTTGATTTTATAATAACACATATTTGTAAGTTTTAAACTTTTATAAGTACAAGATTTTACATTTTGTTACACATTGCTGTAAAAGCATTATATTTTTTACATTATTTTGATTTGAGTTAATATTTCAGAGTTACAAACTTACTCCTTTTTACATTTTTTTGTTCTATTAACAACAAAAAAATTAACTACAACTAAATATTTTTTATTTATCTATGATATGGTTCATTTGCATTTATTTTAAATGACCTGTAAATTTGTTCTACCAATAACAATCTAATCATTTGATGAGTAAATGTCATATTAGAAAAACTTAATTTTAGATGAGAAATATTCGTTACTTTTTGATGCAGGCCATTTGCGCCGCCTATAATAAAGGACACGTCATTTATTCCTTGATTAGATATATCTTTTATTTTTTGAGCAAACATTTCAGATGAAAACATTCTGCCTTTTATTTCTAAAGTGATAATATAAGAGCCCTGTTTTATTGCTTGTAAGATTCTATCGGCTTCGAGTTCTTTATATTTTTCACACAAAGCTTCATCATTAATTTGTTCTGCTTGAACTTCTACTGTAGAAAAACTGCAAAAAGGTGCAAGTCTCTTTTCATATTCTTTAATAGCATCCTTAAGATACTGTTCTTTTATTTTTCCAACCGCAATAATTTTAATATTCATAGACTAATTATACTAAAATACATTGAGTTAAGTAAATTGTTTTTTACGTAGTGTTTAAATCAAAAAAAGTTTAAGTTACAATCTTATATGTTGTTAACTCAACAAATACGAGAAGAGAAATAGTGGAGAAAGAAATGTACAATGTAGCTATTGTTGGTGGCGGACCGGCCGGAATTTTTGCAGCACTAGAGATAATGAAACTTAAACCTGAATGGAAAGTTGTTCTTGTTGAAAAAGGCGTTCAAATTGAAAAAAGGAAATGCTTACTAAGAGAAGGATATGAAAAATGTCCTACATGTAAAAAATGCGGATTACTTTGCGGATGGGGCGGTGCAGGTGCTTTTTCCGACGGTAAATTAACACTCACACCAGATGTAGGCGGACACTTATTGGATTATATGTCACGCAGTGCTGTTGAAGACTTAGTAAAATACACTGATGATACTTATCTTCAATTTGGAGCTACAGATGAAGTTTTTGGTACAGATAAAGAAGTTTTTGCTGATATTGAAAGAGCAGCTACTTTAGCCGAATTAAAACTTGTACACTCACCTGTTCGTCACTTAGGAACAGAAAGAAGTTTAGATGTATTAAAAAATATGCAGGACTATCTAAGTGAAAGAATTACAATATTATATGATACAATTGCAGACCAATTAATCGTCGAAAATGGGCAGGTAAAAGGATTTATAACTCAAGATAACCAAAAAATTATGGCAGAGCATATCATTATTGCACCAGGTAGAGAAGGTGCTGATTGGTTAACTCATGAGTTTGCCAAAAATAAAATCGGTATGGTAAATAACGCAGTTGACGTTGGTGTTCGTGTAGAACTTCCGGCACCTGTTTTTGAACCTATTACAGAAAAGCTATATGAATCAAAATTAATATATCATTCTCCAACTTTTGGTGATGAAGTAAGAACTTTCTGTATGAACCCATACGGTGAAGTTGTAACTGAAAACTATTCAGGTATATCAACAGTAAATGGTCATAGTTATGCTAATTACAGAACAGCAAATACAAACTTTGCTCTACTGGTATCTGAAAAATTCACAGAACCGTTTAAAGAACCTATAGCATACGGTCAACACGTAGCAAGACTAGCCAATATGCTTGCCGGAGGTGTTTTAGTTCAAAGATTTGGCGATTTATTAGACGGCCGCCGTTCTACACCAGAAAGAATAAAAAGCAGCATAATCACTCCAACTTTAGCTTGTGCGACTCCGGGTGACTTAAGCCTAGTTCTTCCTTATAGACAAATGACAGCAATTATCGAAATGTTATATGCATTAGATAAAATTGCACCTGGAACAGCTTCAAGATATACATTATTATATGGTATTGAAGTTAAGTTCTATTCTGGAAGAGTAAAACTAACTAATGACTTAGAAACAGAAGGCGTAAAAAATCTATACGCAATCGGCGATGGAGCAGGTGTAACAAGAGGTTTAATCCAAGCTTCAGCTTCAGGCGTACACGCTGCACGTGTAATTTGTTCTAAATAGTTAAATGAGGCTTATATGGCAAAAACATACTTATATAATAACCATATTAAATTAGGTGCTAAAATGGTGGATTTTGCAGGCTGGGATATGCCTGTACAATACACCAGCATCATTGAAGAACATAATAATGTAAGAAATAATGCCGGACTTTTTGATGTATCACATATGGGTGAAATTTTTGTGTCTGGAAAAGACAGCGTTAATTTTTTACAAACAGTTGTTCCTCAAGACATCGAAAAAATTATTGATAAAAAAGCAAAATATTGCCAATTAACAAATGATAATGGTGGTGTTGTTGATGATTTATTTATTTATAAATTAGAAGAAAACTATTATCTTTTAGTTGTAAACGCATCAAGACTTGAGGCTGATTATGATTGGTTGGTAAAAAATAAAAATTCATTTGATGTAATAATAGATAATAAGTCCGATTTTTATTCTATGGTTGCACTACAAGGTCCAAAAGCTTCTGATATTTTAGCAGAAATCGGAATAAAAAAAGAAGACCAACCCCATACAATGTTTATAATGCAAACCAAATTATTAAATGAAGATGTTTTTGTTTCAAGAACAGGCTATACTGGTGAAGATGGGTTTGAAATCATAATAAGAAATGAAAAAGTATCAGAACTATGGGAAACCATTATTGAAAAAGGTAAAAATTTTGGTATTATGCCAATAGGACTCGGCGCAAGAGATACGCTAAGACTCGAAGCTGCAATGAGCTTATACGGGCATGAACTAAATGAAACAACAACACCAGTTGAAGCAGGATTAAGCTGGTCTATAGATAAAGAGAAAGTTCAAAACTATAATGGTAAAAATGTTATTCAAAATCAATTAAAAAATGGTGTAAACAGAAAACTTATAGCTTTTAAAATGACAGATAGAGCTATTGCAAGAAATGAATATCCAATTCATTTAGGTGATGAACAAATAGGCTACGTTACAAGCGGATGTGTTGCACCTTGCTTAGGACAAAATATTGGTTTAGGTTATATTAATACTGATAAAAATTTAAAAGTCGGTGATACAATACAAATTTTAATCAGAAATAAATTGTATAATGCTATTATTACAACCAAGAATTTTATACAAAAACATAATAAAAATAATTAATAAGGAGATTAAATAAATGAGTGAGAAAGCTAACATTTTATGCAGTAAATCACACGAATATGTATATGCAGAAAATGGAAATTATAATATTGGTTTAACAGATTATGCAATTGAACAACTTGGAGATATTGTATTTGTTGAATTACCGGAAGTAGGCAGCGAATATGCAAAAGGCGAAATTTTCGGAACAATTGAATCAGTAAAAGCAGCTTCTGAAATTTACATGCCTGTAAGCGGAAAAGTTATAGAAATCAATGAAAAATTAATAGAAAATCCAGAATTATTAAATGAAGGTGAATTTGAACAAGAATGGTTAATAAAAGTTTCTTCTGAAACTTTTAATGAAGACAGCCAAGATTTAGTAGATTATGACGCATATAAAAAAGAAGTAGAATAGAATGAATAATTTTAAAGCAAACTCTGAAGAAACAATAAACGAAATGCTAACAAGCATAGGAGAAGAAAACCTAGATGGTTTATTCTCAATGATAGATAAAAAAGCACGTATGGAAACACTAGATTTGCCAGAAGCATTAAGTGAAATGCAAGTGCAAAAAGATGTAAAATCAATTGCTAAACAAAATAAAATAGATTATACGTGTTTTATAGGTGCTGGAGCTTATAAGAGATTTATTCCAGCTGCTATTTCACAAATATCTTCAAGGTTTGAATTTAATACAGCATATACACCATACCAACCGGAAATTTCACAAGGTACATTGCAAGTTATTTATGAATTTCAATCAATGATATGTGATATTACGGGAATGGATGTATGTAATGCTTCTGTATATGATGCAGGTAATGCTTGTGCAGAAGCAATGTTGATGGCAGCAAGAATAAGCGGTAAAAACAAAATTCTTGTAAGTGAATGTATAAACCCTCAATATTTGGAAGTTATAAAAACGTATGCACATGCTGGTGAAATAGAAATTGAAACTGTTTCAACAATAGAATTTAAAACAAATCTAAACTCTATAAATGAAAAACTTGTTTCTGGTGAATACGCAGGATTAATAATACAAAATCCAAATTTCTATGGAACAATAGAAGATATTGATATTCTACAATCAATGCAAAAACATCAAAAAACAATGTTAATTGTATGTGCGGAAATGGTAAGTACATCTGTTCTAAAAAAACCGAGTGAATATAATGCAGATATAGTAGTTGGAGATGTTCAGTCTTTTGGTAATTCTGTTTCATTCGGTGGTCCATATGCAGGCTTCATTGCAACATTAGACAAATATAAAAGACAAATGCCTGGCAGGATTGTCGGTAGAACTTTAGATTCTGAAGGCAAACAAGCTTTTACTTTAACACTTCAAGCACGAGAACAACATATAAGAAGGGAAAAAGCAACAAGCAATATATGTTCTAACCAAGGCTTAGCAATATTAAATGCAGCTATCTATATGTCTTTACTAGGCAAAAAAGGTATAGAACAAGCCGCATATCTAAGTGCAAAAAATGCCAATATACTTCAAAACGGTTTAAAACAAAAAGGTTATAAAATTTTGAATAATAACTGTTTTAATGAATTTGTATTAGAAGTAGAAAACGCTGATGAATTTATTTCTAAATTAAAATCAGCTAATATATTAGCGGGTTATAAAATAAATAATTCACAAGTTCTTGTATGTTGTACAGAAACAAATTCAAAAGAAGAAATAGAAAACTATATAAAATCAGCCTAAAATATAATTATAGGAAGGAAGTAAGATGAATTATTTAAAGAAACATAATGGTCTCATACTTGCAGGGATTTTGTTAATAATTTGTTTTCTTCTTTATTTTACAAATATGGGTAGTTATCCATTTATAGATACAGATGAAACAAAATTTGTATCGATTGCAAAAGAAATGCTGAATAATAATGATTGGGTAAATGTAAAACTTAACGGTGAAAATTTATTTGAAATGCCGCCATTTGTATTTTGGCTTATAAACTCATTTTGTATAATGTTTGGAAAAATAAGTAATGAAGCGGTAAGATTTCCAATTTCATATTGTTCTATATTTGGAATTCTTGCTTTATTTTTAGTTTTAAAACAAATACTTACAAAAACATATTCATTGATTGTATCATTTATATTACTAACAAGTTTAGGTTTTGTTGTATTTGCAAGACTTGCAACAAATGATATCCTCTTTACTGTTTTCACAATGGTAATAATATTATCTACTTATCTTGTTATTTTTTCAAAGAATGAAAAAAAGACAACATTTTGCTGGTTTTGTATATATCTTTTTACAGCAATTAATACCTTATGCGCGGGTTTATTGGGATTTCTTCTTCCACTTTTTGCAATATTAACAATGCATATTTTCTCAGGAAATCTAAAAGAAATAATAAAACCTAAAAATATTCTTCCCGGGTTAGTTATATTTTTATTACTGGTTCTTCCTTGGCCAATAATAATGACATATAAATATGGATTAGTTTTTATAAAAGACAATCTTCAAGCATATAATTTATTTAATTATATAAGCATAAAAAATATGCTTATAACAATTGGTATATTTATTCTGGGATTTTCACCTTGGGCATTTTCTTTTCTATGGATATTGGGGCAGAAATTAAAAGATACTGTAATGTCAGTATTCTCATATTTTAAAGACAATTCACAAGAAAAATTAAAAGAAAAATGGAAAAAACTAAGTAAAGTAGATAAATTCTTATCTTTAAATACAATTGTATTTTTTACAGCATTAATCTTTGCTTTATTATATGGAGCAAAATATACATATTTAATTTTATTCTTAATATTTCCTGCAGCCTGCTTATCAGGACATTACTGGTATGAATATATAATAAAAAAAGAACATGATAAAAGTATATTTTTTGCTACAATGATACCGAATTTAATATTTATAATATGTTCGTTAATCGGAATTTTTGGACACAACATACTAAATACATGGATATTCCAAGGATTAAGTCATTTATTAATTCCATTAATAATTATATTTTTTGTAATACCGGTTATAAGCATCTTTGCAGTTCTTTTAAAAGGCAGAATAGTTCCTTTTACAGCAAATATAATTCTAATGATAAGCCTTTCATTTGTAATTACTCCAACAATATTTAATTTTATCTCTTTAAATAGCGGTGAAAATGACTTAATTAATTTTGCAAATATAGCAAATAAAGAAAAAGTCGAACTGGCTGCATATATTCCATCAAAAAAATACAGCTTGGTATATTATTATGATAAACCTGTTATTTTTCATAAAAATAATGATATTAAGTGGTTGAAAGAATATATTAATACAAATAAACAAGCTTATATTGTAGTAGAAATAAAAGATATGTGGGATATAGAAGAAAATAAAATAATCTATACATTATTAGATACAGGTAAAAGATATTGTCTGATAAAATATATGGATCCAGAACTATTAAAAAAAGAAGATACAGAAGAACCGCAAATAATATTATACTAAGGTTAATATGTTAAAGAAAATATTCATAAAGCTAATAAATATATATCAGTTTTTTTCCAAAATGACTCCACCCGTATGTAGATTTTATCCAACCTGCTCAGAATATGCAAAACAAGCTATAACAAAA
Source organism: uncultured Vampirovibrio sp. (assembly GCA_910583875.1). GTDB lineage: Bacteria > Cyanobacteriota > Vampirovibrionia > Gastranaerophilales > Gastranaerophilaceae > Avigastranaerophilus. The sequence goes on from CAJTXT010000001.1 coordinate 151,652, forward strand.
TATGGAATAATAAAAGGCGGATATTTAAGCATAAAGAGAATATTAAAATGCCACCCGTTTCATCCTGGTGGATATGATCCTGTTCCATAAATATGGATAAAAACCATATTGTCATTCTGAACTTGTTTCAGAATCTTATTATTAATAAAAATATACATATAATTCGATATATTTTCTTAAAAATTAAGCTAAATAAATTATGTTTACTAAGGCTTTAAATATAAAATTCTTTATGTTACAATGATGAAGTAAGGAGTGTAAAAGATATGATAACATCATATTTGGCTATGCAGAATGCTATTCTATCAAGAAATATTGCAACATCTAGAATGATGCAGACATCAGCAGCTATGGCACCTCAAGTTAGTTTTGGAGTCAGTCAGCCGCTTCGTCCTTCATTTGCACAATCAAATGCTAATGAACTGCAAATGAAAGCAGATGAAACAAAAGTTTCCTTCTTACAAAAACTTATAGATGCAATTAATAAAAAATTAGGCAAGGATATTGCAAAATCAACACCAAAATATGCAGGAGTTGATTATAAAGCATAATTTTAATTTGTTTTTGTATTTTGAGCAATTACTTTCGTATGTTATAATTACAAACGAGAGGGATTTTAAATGAGAAGAAAACAAGAACAACCTATTTCATTAAAGTTTATATGCTTTCTTTTAATTTCATTTTTGACAATAGTAATATATGTTTCAAGTCCAAATGAAATAAAAAAACCAAAAAAAGATAAAACATTTGAAGAAATGTTAGAATATTCAAATTATAAACAAGAAAATAAAAATGCTGACAAAGAAATTAATATAAAATCGCAAAGTACAGATATAAATCAAGAAGAAGAAATACAAGTTCAAGTTCCAATCATTTCAGCATCAACTATAAATAAACAAATAACTAATAATGTACAAGACTATTATAATCTTTTAGATAAACTTGCAGAATATCCGGCAAAAAGTTTGGGTTCTGTTAACAATATAGTAAATGCTTTATTATTATATAAAGGTTATCCTCAGAATACGGTAAAAGTTATAGCTACAGATATTGATCAATCAAAAGCAAAAACTGATGGGCATTATATGGTGGCTAATTTTGATTTTAATACCGGTAATTTGATTATTAGCAGCAAAATGCTATATGAACTGGATACAAAAATGCTTATAGCTATTTTAGCTCATGAACTTGACCATTTTGATAAATTAGCAAAAGTATGTAAATATATGGGGGTTAATGAATTCAAAAAGCTATTTTATGATAATAATATAAAAAATATTGATACTACATTTTGGACAAATGCTGCTTCATGTGCTGATATAAAAGGATTTGAAGCAGAAACTTATAAAACAGCATTAAAAAGATTTATCACTCAAAATAATTTAGAACTTTCAAGCTCATATTCTGACTTTTACAGACTTTCGGAAAATATGAGAAATCCGTTAGAAATAAGCGCTTACGCTGAGTCTGATAGAGTTTATAACCATTTCAGCATACCAATAATAGAAGGTCCAATAAAAGTTCTGACAAAAAAATTTAATGATGTTGATTGGGCAATATATAACACTATTTCTAAAAATTCACTAATCAAAGATGAAAGAATTGCAATATTTGATTATTTCTTTATGAAAGCAATTCTAACAAAATATCCGGAATTTAAATATCAATTCGATATATGTATAAATCAAAAAAATGGCGATTTAACAAGTTTTTGGTTAGCATTCGAAAATGGGGCAAGTAGTTTTTATCAAAAAGGAACAATGGATTCAGCAACATACAAAAAAATGTTGTCACTACTAAATCAAACAGAAAATGAAATAAAATCAGGAATTACAAATGAAGAGATAGCAAATGCATTAAAATATAAAATAAACACTTTAAATTCTAATTTAGTCTATCCTAATGCAGAAAAAAATCTGAAAAAGACTATAATTAATTATTTAAAATTTATACAAGAACAAAATGTAAATGATGCAGAACAAGAATTAAAATGTATCTTAATTCTAATCTGCTTGGAAAATGAATTGTATACAAACAATGAAAAACAAATCTCATTATATTACATAAAAATGCCAGAAATTTTAAATAACATATATAATATTCAACATAAAAAGCAAAAATATTTATTTATATATAATAATAAAGCATTTAAAGAAAAGCTAACTTCTGGAATAACTGAACAAGCTTTATTAACAGAGCTTATAGAAAAAAACAGGATTAATTCAAGAATTGTTCATTAAGTTTTGTTAAGCAATATAGAAAAAGTATATACAAAATAGTCAATTTTTATTTCCTAAAAGTTTTTATAAAAATATAAGAGAGAAAAAACAAAAAGGAGAAAAAAATGGCTCGAGTGCTAATATCAATGCCTGAAAACTTTTTAGGAGAAATCGATAAAGTAGCAGATACAGAAAATAGAACAAGAAGTGAATTAATTAGAGAAGCATTAAGAACGTATATACATAGAAATAAAGTACGAGAAAATGCTTTAGCTGTTAAAAATGCAGCAATACTAGAGTCGCTGCTAGACTAAAAATTTATAATTGGGGGTTTGACAAAAAGAACACATACATTGTATGTGTTCTTTTTTATATTTAATGAATACTTTTAATATAGAGCAATTTATGCTTTAATTGATATATAAATATCAAGAGAATAGTTTAATGATTAAAATTCTAAAAACGGAAGATAATAAAAAACTAAGTAAATTAAGTATAAGTGAGGCTGTATCCGGCTCTTGGTTTAACTTGATTGCGCCTAATGAAGAAGAAGTTAAACAAGTTTCATTAGTTCTTGGTTTAGATGAAGACTTCTTATTAAATTCATTAGACTTAGATGAACGTTCACGTATCGAAATAGAAGATGGTAATATTCTTATAATTACTAACTTGCCTATTATGACAGATGACGGTTGTTTTGATACATTACCGTTAGGTATTATTTATACCCCGACATCTATTATTACTGTATGCTCACAAGATAATAATATATTATCAAGCTTTAATGAAAATACAGCATATTCTTTTGATACAAGAAATAAAACAGAATTCTTACTAAAAATATTATACCGTTCTGTAAAGTTCTATTTAAAATATTTGGATATAATTAATAGAACAACCGAAAATATAGAAACAGAACTTCAAAAAGCAACAAATAATAAAGCATTATTTCAATTAATGGAAATCCAGAAAACATTGGTATATTTTTCTACAGCATTAAAAGATAATGATATTGTGCTGCAAAAAATAATGAGAATGACAAATTCAAATTCTCAAAATTACATGAAAAATACAGAAGAAGATATAGATTTATTAGAAGATGTAATTATTGATACAAAACAGGCTATCGAAATGGTTGATATGCATAGAATGATTTTAGAAGCAATGATGGAAGGTTTTGCGTCAATAATAAATAACAATCTAAACTTAGTAATGAAATTTTTAGCAGCAATTACAATTATTATGTCAATACCAACAATGATAGGCGGTTTATGGGGAATGAATGTAAAGGTTCCTTATGGCGATAATCCTTTTGGGTTTATGATAGTTGTTACTTTATCTATAATTACATCAATTGCTGTTGTATTTTATTTCAGAAAAAAAGGTATGTTCTAAGAATATAGGTGGATAATTGAAAAGCGGTTCTATTTTAATTATTAGTAATGAGGCAAAAGTTGGACAAGAGATATCAGAAAAGATAAAACTCTTGAGAGAATGTGACACAATTAGAATTGTATCTTATATTGAAGCCATTTCAGTTTTAAATTCAACACAACCTTCTTTAATATTAGTATATTGTTCAAAAAGTGATTCAATTGGCATTGTAAAAGAAATAAGAGCATTAAAAGCTTTAGATAAAGTACCTATTATATTTGTAATGGATAATTTTATAGAAGATTTATTAATGTATGCATTTGATAATGGAATAGATGATTTCTTCTTCTTAAGTGATGCGGATTCTATAATTTTAATGAGAATATTTTTAACATTACAAAAATCTGTATTATATAAACAAATAGATATAAGTAATGAAATTTTAATTTCTGCAAATATAATAGAAAAACAAACAGGAATTTATTTGAAAGAACAAGCACCAGTTGCGTTAAGAAATTTCTTTAGTAAAAGTATTGAAGAGAATCTTGAAAATACAGTATTTATGTACTTAAAACCTGTTGCAATAGATAATAAGAAACTAAATATGCTCAAAATTGCAGAAGTAATAAAATCAATTCCAAGAGGTAACGATATAGTTGCATACGGAAAAAATTCAGGATTTTATTTAGTACTTTATACATCTGGTATTGCTGGAGCAAAATCAGTTGCCAATAGAATAAAGAATTCTTTAGCAAATATATGTAAACTATATGCTGTAGCAGCAGAAATAACAACATCTTTCGAGGAAATGGAACCTATTTTAGTTCAAAGCTTAAAAGATCAAATAACTACAGAAAAAGATTTTAATTACTTATATGATTTAACTTTAAATGAAGCTATTGAAGTAATTGATATAAAAGATGAAAATGGCAAAAAATTTAAAGACTTTAAAAAAGAATTTTTTGAAAGTTTTGAAAAGATGGTTGCACCGGTGTTTTATCAAACACAATCATCAGCTTCTGTAACATACCCAAATGCTAAGATAAATTTTTCTGTAAAAGAAACAGAAAGTAGATTTATAATAGAAGAAGGTAATCTTTCTAGCGAAATAATAATAACATACCCAACATATATAAAACTTCTTATAGACATAAAACATACAGAAGAAGATAACCCTCCAGTAATAAGAAGACTAACATACGACTTTGAAGATTTTTCATCAGAAAAATTGGAGTCCATATTAAAAGATGTTATAAGCGAATTTTCAAATAAATTAAATCTTGATACACTATATAAAACGGAACAAACAAATGGATAACACGAAGAAATTATTAATTTCATCTTCAGCAAAAAATACAATAAAAGAGTCAGTAGAGCTGGCAAAAGAAATTAATACAGGTATAGAGATTAGTCGTTTACCAATATATAAAGATAAAAACTTAACAGTTGAAGATACTATTAAAATTTTACAAAATGATTTAGAAGGATTTAATAACAGAAGAACACTTCATGCAATGTTTTCAGATGTTAATGTTGCAGGGCAAGATGTTCTTTTAAAAGAAATTGCACAAAAAAGATGCTATCAATCCTTTGAAATAGGAAAAGGTATTAATGCTGATACAATTTTATTTCATACAGGAAATAAAGGAACAAGACATTATGGTTCAATAGAATCATTTAAAAATAACTTTATAGCATTTTGGAAAGACTTTATAGTTGAATTTGAGAAAGCTCATATAATTGCAGTTATAGAAAATGTATTTGAAGAAACCCCGCAATTCTGCTTAGATTTATTTGAAGCAGTAAATTCTCCTAATTTAAAACTTGCACTAGATGCTGGGCACGTTAATCTATATGCACATAATACAAAAGTTACAGAATGGATAAAAGCATACAGAGAAAATTTATATCATCTTCATATACACAATAATTTTAGAACTAATGATGATCATTCAAATCTTGAGAATGGAACATTAAATTATAAAGAAATATTTGATGAGATAAAAAAACAAAATATAAATCCTTCTTTTGTACTTGAAATGTTTACAGAAGAAGATATACGAAAAAGTGTTGAAATCTTTAATAGGCTATATTAATTTGGGAAATTATGTATAATTTTACACTAAAATAGTTGAAGTTGTCACCCTGAACTTGTTTCAGGGTCTTACAATTGGTAAGATTCCGAAACAAGTTCGGAATGACATTATGACTATATTCTGAGTATATTTAGTGTAAATTTCTATATAATTTCCTTAATTTTCTAATTTTATTTCTTTTAAACCAAAACCATTCAAATCTATTTCAACATTTGTTGTATCAATAGATAAAAGAGTTGATTTTTCTTCATTATAATCAATACTCCAAGTACCAAGAAATAAAGGTTTATCTTTTGTAAATGCATAAGCATATACAATTAATCTTTCAGGATTATTCTTGTCCCAGCCGACAGGGAAAATATCCCACATATAATCTTTCAAATCAATTTGTTTATTCTCACGCCACCAATATAGAATAGCTTCACGAACTGCTGTTAATCTTTTCCAAGTTTTAGTTCTAAAATCATAAACAATAACATTGGTTTGCCAAGTTTCATAAAAATTAGAACCTATTTTTTCTTTTAGTGCAATTTTACTGCTGTCTTTAGACCAATCTATAGGAAATAATGTTTTAAATTGTGAACTTTGAATAGAATCCATGCCTACAGATAATATAGGCTCTGGACTTCCCTGCATAACATTGGTATTTAATAATGCATAATAAGCATCATTTTTATTAGTATTATTTATAGGAATAAAATAAACAGCAGAAGAAGTTTGATTGTACTCCTTGTAAAAAAAGCATTTTGTATAAACCATTTTTGTATTATCTGGAGATAATATACCTGGTGATGAAACAGTTTTTCGTTCAACAATTTTTGTCAAATCAATATTTCTTTGACCGGGTGGAATATTATAACTTACAACTCTAAAATGAGGATTAGGAAAAGGAAACTCTTCACTAATAGTAAATATAGGTTCCGGAATTTCAAAATCTTTTCTTTTTTTATCAGCAGCAAGTTTATAATAATCATCCATAGTAATTGGCTGATTAGACTTATCAATATTATGATAATGAATTTTTCTTGAAGGTTTTAAATGAAATTTTTCTCTAAATTTTTCTTCTAAAGTTCTAGGATCAACACTTTTTTCTTCTTCTTCAATATTTGAATAATCTAAAGTATCAGATTGAAGATATAAAGGGTCAGGAATTTCTTCTTTTGCAAAAGAAAGAGAAATATTACCTAAAACTAAACAAGAAAGAAAAAACAAAGCAAATTTTTTCATTAAACAAGACCTTCTTTAACAGCTTGAATAGTTGCTTGAGTTCTATTTGTAACATAAAGCTTTTGCAAAATACTATGCACATGCGCTTTAGCGGTCGATAAAGTAATAACAAGTCTTTTAGCTATTTGTGCATTATTTAAACCTTCTACAATAAGAGCTAGAACCTCAATTTCTCGATCAGTTAAACCATAAGTATTTTTAGCATTTTTATTAATAGAAGAAGGCAAAGTATCAGAAGCAGAAGTAGTAGTTTGTCTTTTAACATTAGAAAGCACTAATCTTGCAATAGCAGGATCAAGCCAAGCAGTCCCTTCAGCTACCGCTTTTATAGCAGTAATCATTTGTTCTTCATTGGCACCTTTCATAATATAACCATCAGCACCTGCAGATAATGAGTCAAAAACATCATCTTCTGATTCACGAGAAGTAAAAATTAAAACTTTTATATTAGGATTAGATTTTTTTATTAAAGCAGTAGCTTGAATACCATCCATTTCTGGAAGACCAATATCCATTAATACGACATTAGGGTTTAATTTTAAAGCAAGCTCTACACCTTTTTTGCCATTATCAGCCTCACCAATTAAGTTAATATCTTCGCAATTATCAAAAACAAGAGAAAGACCAAGTCTTACCATAGTATGATCTTCAACAAGTAAAACTTTTACACTGTCCATATCTCATCCTTTTTTTCTGTCATAACTGCATCCAAAAGCAAAAAGAAAAATTCACTGCCTTTTCCTTTGTCACTTTCTAACCAAATTTTTCCTCCATGTGCATCAATAATTTGCTTAGATAAATAAAGCCCAAGTCCGGTACTAATAGAACGTTTTTCTTGCGTACCTTGAGAAAAACGCTTAAATAATTTAGGGATATCCTTCTTATAAATTCCTTCTCCATTATCTTTAATAGCAAAATGTAAATCTTTATCTGTAATTTCAGCACGAACTTCAATTAAACCATCATTTTGAGTATACTTTATCGCATTGCCTAAAAGATTTACAATAACTCTGCGAATTTCATTTCTATCAGCAAGTACATCAATATTTGCAATACTATCATACAACTTCTCAATTTTTTGATTTTTAGAAGAAGCAATAGGCTGCACTTGTTCAATACATTCATCAATAAGGACATCAAATTTAAAAGGAGTCTTAACTAATTTTAATCGTCCGGATTCATATTTATAAACTTCCAATAAAGTATTGACAAGCCCAAGCATATCTTCATTACTTTTTTTCATTGTTTGAAGAAGCAAAGTCTGTTTTTCATTTAAAACACCCAATTTACCGTTTAAGAAATATTCCAATGTTTGAATAGCAGCTAAAGATGGTGTCCTTAAATCATGTGTTAACGTTGCAATAAAATCTTCACGAAGCCTGTCCATTTCCTTTTGGAAATGAACATTTCTTATAACAAATACATGTTTATCCAAATCATTATCATTCTTTTTAGGAATAAAAGCGGAACTAATTTCTACAGGAACTTTATTTCCGTTAACAACATTAAGAATTTCAATATTTCTTAGCAAAGCTTCATTCTGATCTAAAAGAACTTCTTTCCAATTAATATCTTTAGTATCAAACAAATCTACAATATTTTTTGTATGTAAAATTTCTTCTGAAAGCCCAAATAAAGTTTCACAAGCAGGATTAATATCAATAATGTTTCCTAAATTATCAATAAGGATAATACCATCAGCACAATTGTTAATAACAGCAGATAAGCGTTCGTTCATTTCTATGATATCAGCTGTTTTTTCTTTTACAAGTTCTTCTAAATGCTGCGAATATTCTTGTAACTGTGCGTTTGTTTTTTCTAAAGATTCAACAAGATGTGAGCGTTCATATGCATTTTTGATATTTATAATAAGTTCATCATTATCCCAAGGTTTTTCAATATATTTATATAATCCCACCTCATTAATTGCTTTAATAGCATTTTCTTTGTCAGCATATCCTGTAAGCAAAATCATACTGGCATTCGGATAAAGTTTTTTTGCAGAAGAAAGAAATTCTAAGCCATTCATTTCAGGCATCATAAAATCAGAAATAATAACATCACGACTATTTTCTTTTAAATATTCAAGAGCATCAAAAGCATTATTAAAATATGCAACATCAGTAAACCCTTCCAGCATCAATAAAGATTTTAAAGAAGAGGTAACTAACTTATCATCATCTAATACTAATACTTTATATGAAAACTGCATTACATACACGCTCCCTAATAAAATAATAGTCCAGAAAATCATAACAGACAAATATTTTACAAATATTAAGCTTAAGAATTATATGAAGCTTTTATTTTTTCTTGCTGCTTGTATAAATCTTGAATGGTTTGTCTCAAAAGAGTAATTTCAGCTTTTAAAGTATTAATTCTTTGCGGTAATTTTATAAAATTCTGTTTATCAGTCAGTCTTCTTATAGTTTCAGCACAATTTTTACTTTCAGATTGAGCCTCCTCCTGAGACATTTGAGAGGTTAAATTTTTAAGTGTAGAAACTTTTCTCTGAGATTGACTAATTGAAGCATCTATTTCCGCAATAGATTTTTTTACTTTTGATAATTCTGACTCTAGCTGTTTTCGAGCATTAAAATCATTATAATCTACTACAGAAGCCTGCCCTTTTAAAGACTCAAGTTCAACAACTATCTGAAGTCTGGCTGCCTGATTAATAAGAGCCTTCATTGCACCGCCATTTGGATGTTCATCAATAAAAGCTAAAGCTTCTGTTAGTTCTTGCCATCTGTTAAACTTAGCCTGTTCATCATTAGAATAATTCTCTACTTTGAAACGAGAAGAAGTCTTTGGTAAATTTTCAATTCTAGAAAGTAAAGTCGCTTCTTGTTCCTGTAATTTTTGTTTTTGCGATTGGCTTGATTTAATTTCAGCATTTTCTTTAATCAAGGAAATATGTGCATTTACAATTGATTCCATTTTTGATTTTTTAGCTTGCAGCATATCAATAGTTGGGAATTTTTCATCAAGCTCCATTATTTGTAATCCAAGTTCAGTTTCTTTTTCTTCACTTGATGTAATTTGACGCTGCAATAAATCTAAATTAGCTTTTAAACCGGCAATTTTCTTTTCTTTTTCTTCCTTAGTCATTTTATCTTTTTTATCTTTTTCAGAAGCTTTTTTAGAAGTTTTTGGCGGATTTCTTAATTCATTAAGTGCATTACTAACTTTTTGGCGTCTATCACGAAGAGAGCCTGTTACATTCTTTTGAGAATCTAATCTTTCAGATAATGAAATTCTTTCGCATAAAGCGACATACTCATCATCTTTTAACATTTCAGAATGTTTTGCAGATAAAGAATCAATTTCTTTTTCCTTATCTTTTATTTCTGCCTCACACGATTTAACTGAATCTTCAATACTTGAGTTACAACTTTTAATTCTAAAATCAATAGAATCTAAATAATTAGCAGCTTCAGTTCTTTGCATAAATAGACGTTCTAAGAATTTTAACATATTTGCTGCAGAAAGACGTTGTAATATATTCGACTGAGAAGAATCTAACAAACCGGCAGAAGCATAATCAAATTTTTCTTTAGGCATGTTATTTTTTATGGAAGGAAACATAGTATAAAATTCATTAAAAGAAACACCCTTTTTTAAATCATGATTACAACAATAACATGCTTCTACTAAATTAACATCAGAACTATTATTTTCTTTATCTTCTTTTTGCGGAGAAACATGATCAATAGTTCTTTGAAGCGGGTGTAAGTTTTTTACTAACAATTCATATGCTTCATCTCTTGATAAATTGTATACTTGCTCAAATATAGCCTCACCTTTTAAAAACGATTTTTTAGATGCAATATCCATAAAGTTTTTAAAAAAATCTATTTGTTCTTGATTTTCAAGGCGTTTTGCAAGTGCAAGATCTTGAGCATTTTTTGCCCCGTCAAGTTTTTCTAAAACACTTTTAATATTACCTTCAAGCCTGTCTGCTTTTGCAGACAACATTTCTTTTGCAAGTGAATCAATTTGCTGCTCATTATAGACTTTTTCACCACAATAAGCACAATGATTTGTTGGATTAATTATAGATTCTGCATCATATTTTTTAGCACTAAAACTAACAACATCAGCATGCAAAGAATTAGAATACTTAGCAAAATTGTTATTTGTTCTATTTACATTTTTATTGGGAAAGATATTATAAACATTAGAAAATTTAGATATTTGCACAATTGTATACTCTTTATCTGATAACAATTGTATTAAATACAAATAAAATATTTTTTGTCAGTAATAGAAAAATATGTTACATAGTTTAAAAAAAATAAGCCGAACAATAAAGTTCGACTTATTTTTATATTCTAAATAAAATTATTATTCAGTAATTTTATCTACAACACCAGCACCTACTGTACGTCCGCCTTCTCTGATAGCGAATCTCATACCTTGTTCAATAGCTACAGGAGCGATTAATTCAACGTCCATAACTACGTTATCACCAGGCATTACCATTTCACCATCAAATTTGATTGAACCAGTAACGTCAGTTGTTCTGATATAGAATTGAGGTCTATAACCTGGGAAGAAAGGAGTATGACGACCACCTTCATCTTTAGTTAAAACGTAAACGTTAGCTGTGAATTTTGTATGTGGGTGAATTGAACCAGGAGCAGCTAAAACTTGACCTCTTTGGATTTCAGTTTTATCAACACCTCTTAATAAAGCACCAATGTTATCACCAGCAAGACCTTCATCAAGAAGTTTTCTGAACATTTCAACACCAGTTACAGTTGTTTTTTTAGTTTCGCCGAAACCAACGATTTCAACTTCTTGACCAACTTTAACTTTACCACGTTCAACTCTACCTGTAGCAACAGTACCACGACCTGTGATAGAGAAAACGTCTTCAACTGGCATTAAGAATGGTTGATCTACATCACGTTCAGGAGTTGGAATCCAAGTATCAACTGCATCCATAAGTTCCCAAATTTTATCAACCCATTTATCTTGACCACGGCCGATTGAAGAGTTAGCTTGAACAGCTTCTAAAGCTTTTAAAGCAGAACCGTGAATGAATGGAGTATTGTCGCCATCGAATTCATATTTAGATAATAATTCTCTAGCTTCCATTTCAACTAATTCTAGTAATTCTTCATCTTCAACCATATCACATTTGTTCATGAATACTACTAATTTAGGAACACCAACTTGTCTAGCAAGTAAGATGTGTTCTCTAGTTTGAGGCATTGCACCGTCAGTAGCAGCGATAACTAGGATAGCGCCGTCCATTTGAGCAGCACCAGTAATCATGTTTTTAACATAGTCAGCGTGGCCTGGGCAGTCAACGTGTGCATAGTGTCTTGTATCTGTTTCGTATTCTACGTGAGCTGTAGAGATTGTTATACCTCTTGCTTTTTCTTCTGGAGCTGCGTCGATTTCGTCAAACTTTTTAGCTTGAGCCTTACCAACAGCTGCCATACAAGATGTGATTGCTGCAGTTAATGTTGTTTTACCGTGGTCAACGTGACCTACAGTACCAATATTAACGTGCGGTTTGTTTCTTTCAAACTTTTCGCGTGCCATGAGTTTAAACTCCTTTTTCTTTGATATTTTCTACTTTGTCTATATTTTTCAAATAATAGCTTTTTAAATAGCCCTTGATGGGACTTGAACCCATGACCTTTCCCTTACCAAGGGAATGCGCTACCTCTGCGCCACAAGGGCTCATTTTTTTCGAGCCTTAGTCGCACATTCTTTTAGGAATGCTACCTCTCGCAAACAACATTTAGTTGTTTATTCGGCAGAGTCTTTGCGTCACAAGGGCTCGTATATTCGAACCTTTTATTGTAGAGTCTGTTACAAAAGGTTCAAAAAATGGGCAGAGGTGGATTCGAACCACCGTAGACTCGCGTCAACAGATTTACAGTCTGTCGCCTTTAGCCACTCGGCCATCTACCCATTTATATTTAGTTTTAAATGTTCAAAATTTAGAAATAGCCGGTGATAGGAATCGAACCTACAACCTACGGTTTACAAAACCGTTGCTCTACCGTTGAGCTACACCGGCATATCTCATATGCTTCTTGTATAATATAAGGGACAAAACAGAATGTCAAGAAAAATTTTACACATTTTTTATTTTTTTTATTTCTGGACTTTTTGAACCTAATCAACTAATATGTTTTCGTACTATTTACCAATTTGTTATAAAGGATTATGATTTAATAATCATTTGAGAATGGAGGTACAAACAATGTCAAATATAATAGAAATTACAGATGAAACTTTTGAAAAAGAAGTATTACAAGAAGAAACCATAACACTGGTTGATTTTTGGGCTACTTGGTGCGGTCCTTGCAGGAAACTAACTCCAATTATAGAAGAACTTGCAAATGAATATGATAAGAAAGTCAAATTTGTTAAAATAAAAGCAGACGAAAATCTTCAAACAGCACAAAAATATTCTATAAGCGGTGTTCCTTGCCTATTAATTTTTAAAAACGGAGAACCTGTTGAAAGAATTGTAAATCTTGTACCAAAATCTATAATTACTAATAATTTAAACAAACATATTTAAAGGAGAAGAATGTCTTACAAAGACTATAATAACGATTTTTTTAGTTATCAAGGAACAATAAGCAGAAAAAATTATATTATTAATATGCTTATTATTACCGCATTATTTATATGTATAAATTTTGTAAGATTTGAAACCTTCTTACCGTTTATTAGACCGGAATTCCTGTATAAAATATTAATATTTATGGTTGAATTTTTTAAATTTGTATTATTAATGTCGGCAATCTCTGTTATTTACAGAAGAATTGCCGATTTTTCAAATTCAAAATCTAATACTTTCAAAGAAAATATGAAAAAATTATTTTCAATTTTATTTGTTTTTCCTTTTTTATATGATTTTTGTATAAGGTATTTTATTGATTTTATTCCTTTCCTTCAACATATGCTTGATATAGCAGTCAACATAATAATAATTCCTATAGGAATTATTGCATTAATTATTTTTTGTTTTATAAAAGGGAATTAGTAACTATTCCTTGAAATAATAAGATAAATATTCTATAATTTGGTAGTTTCAAATAATAGAGGAGTTGTAAAATGAGTGATGATAGACTATTTGCATCAAATAATGCGATAGGAAGAAAATGGTATTTTTTAAATATTATTATACTTGCATTTATCACTTATATAACAAAAGTAATATTTGCGCTACACATTATACCAAATGTAACAACTGATACATACCTTATTATTGCGAATGGAATTCAATATTTCTTATATTTAATATATTTAGTTACATTTTTTGCACTTATTGATAGAAGACTATATGATATCAGCGGAAGAAGAGATGCTAATTCATATAAAAACATATCAGCTATTTTAAAACTGGCAGTATTCGTACAATTACTTTATTTGTATTGTCAATGGAAACAACCGCAGCTTCCTATTCCTTATGAACAATTATATTTTGTATCTATAATTCTAAATCTGATATTTATTTCAATTGTTTTTATAATAGGTTTATTTAAAGGAAAAATATCTAATCTTTCTTATGAAGAATATAAAAGAAAAATAAAGTACGATTAAAGAAGAAGAAAATGAAGTCAATAAAAAATATATTATTATGCGGACTTGGAGGTATTGGCTGTGTATGTGCTTCTGCAATTTATAATGCACAATACGGAACTCTAAAAATATTAGTCGATAAAAAAAGATATGAATTATATAAATCAAATCCCACTATTTTTAATGATAAAACTCTTCATTTAGATTATATATTACCAAATAATAGTAATTATAAAGCTGATTTAATTATTATCGCCACAAAAGATGACGGACTTAACACTGCAATAGAAAATATAAAAAATTTTGTAAATAAAGATACAATAATTATTTCATTGCTAAATGGAATACATAGCGAAAAAGAAATAGAAAAATCTTTTCCGAATAATAAAGTATTAATCTCTTTTTACTTAGGTTGTTCTTGTATAAGAGAGGGAAGAAAAATAAAACAAAACGGAACTTATGAAATAGTAATAGGTTCAAAAGATAATAAGGATACAGAGACATTAAACAAAGTAAAAATCTTTTTTGAAAAAACAAATATAAACTATAAAATTTCTGAAAATATATGGGAAGAATACTGGAAAAAATTTTTGATTAATGTCGGTGTAAATCAGTTATGCGCGGCAACAGGTTTAAATTTAAAAGAAATCAGGAAGAACCCTTTGTTAATAGAAAAATTAAAAGCATTAATGAAGGAAGCAAAATCAATTGCAGAAAAAGAAGGAATAACTAATACTGAAAGGATTTATAATGCAGCTGAAAACTTCCTTCTAAAAGAACTGGATGATGCATATCCTTCAATGCTTCAAGACGTTGAAGCAGGAAGAAAAACAGAAGTTGAAATATTTGCCGGTGAAATTATAAAACTTTCAAAAAAATATAATATAGAAACCCCTATAAATAAGACAGTATATATGCAAATAAAAGAAAAAGAGAAAAATATTAAATTTATATAAAGCAATTACAATATATGTTATAATATTGCTATTGATTTAAAGAGGGAAAAAATAATGCCGAAAAAATACATTTATTTTGTAGACGTAACAAATAGAGACGGAGTTCAAACTTCAAGATTAGGGCTTGCAAAACTCCAAAAAACAATTATAAATTTAATGCTTGATGATATAGGCATTACACAGTCAGAATTTGGTTTTCCAACAACAAAACATGAAATTAACTATTTGAATGGAAACTTAGAACTTGTTGATAGAGGCGTAATTGCAAAAACAAGATTATCCGGTTGGATGAGAGGAATAGAACAAGATGTTTTATTATCTTTTCAAAATGTACCGCGCTTAAAATACGTAAATTTATCAGTTTCAACATCAGATCAAATGATAAAAGGTAAATTTGGCGGAAAGAAAACAAGAGAAGATATAATAAAATCAACAACAAAAGCACTTGATACAGCAGTTGCCTGCGGCGCACAATCTATAGGTGTTAATGCAGAAGATGCATCAAGAAGTGATATAGATTACTTAATAGATTTTGCAATAGAATCAAAAAAGCATGGTGCAGAAAAATTTAGATACTGTGATACATTAGGCTTTGATGATCCGATAAGTGCCTATGAAAGAATATATAAAATAGCAGAAGCTACAAAAATGGATATAGAACTTCACTTTCATAATGACCTTGGTATGGCAGCAGGAAACTCAGTTATGGGTGCAAAAGCTGCAATAGATGCAGGTGTAAATGCATATATTAATACTGCGGTTAACGGTATGGGAGAACGTGCCGGTAATGCCGATTTAATTTCTTGTTTACTTGGTGTTTTAAAATCAAGCGGAATGAGAGATAAATATGAAATTGATCCAAATATAGATTTATCAAAAACTTGGAAACTTGCAAAATATACAGCATATGCATTTAATGTACCTATTCCAATTAACCAGCCGGCAACAGGTGCAAATGCATTTGCGCATGAATCAGGTATTCACGCTGATGGCGCATTAAAAGACAGATTAAACTATGAACTTTATGATTATGAAGAATTAGGCAGAGGTGAACCTGAAATTGTTGAAACAGGAAGAATGATAACAACAGGTGAATATGGCGGTATTAAAGGTTTCAGAAATGTATATGAAAAAATGGAAATAGAATTCCAAGATGAAGATGAAGCAAGAAATATTCTTGAACTTGCACGTTATGCAAACGTTCATACACAAAAACCTTTAACACAAAGCGAATTAAAATTCATATATTATTATCCTGATATTGCGGCAAAAATAATGACAGTAACACCGTACTATATACCAACAGGAAACTTAAAACAAAGAGTTGATAATAACTTTATCACACAACCTCATTTATTTGTATAGGAGATATCATGGGACAAACAATAGCAGAAAAAATTCTATCTGCACACGCAGGTAAACAGGTAAGACCTGGAGAATTAGTTATTTCAAATATAGATGTAGTTATGGTTCAAGATGGAACTGGGCCATTAGCTGTTAGTGAATTCAAAAAAATGAATAAAACTAAAACCTTTAATCCGGAAAGAACAATTTTATTCATTGACCACGCAGCACCAAGCCCAAGAAAAGAATTATCAAATTCTCATACTGTTTTAAGAGATTTTGCAAAAGAATATGGTGCTATTTTATCAGAAGTAGGTGAAGGCGTTTGCCACCAACGATTAATTGAAAGTTATGTAAACCCGGGAGAAACTTTATTAGGTGCAGACTCTCACACTTGTACCTCAGGCGCTCTGGGAGCTTTTGCAACAGGTGCAGGTTCTACTGATATTGCAGTTGTAATGGCATTAGGTAAAACTTGGTTAAAAGTTCCTGCAACATTTAAAATTGTATTAGAAGGTGAATTTCCCAAAGGTGTATATGCAAAAGATTTGATTTTACACTTAATCGGATTAATAGGTGCTGATGGAGCTACATATAAAGCACTAGAATTTACAGGAAGTGCAGTAAAAAATCTTACAATGGCTGAACGTTTTACAATTTCTAATATGGCAGTAGAAGCAGGTGCTAAAGTAGGTCTATTCGAAACAGATGAAAAAACTTATGAATATTTGAAAGAACACGGAAGAGCAGATAAATACAAAGAAATAAAACCTGATGAAGATGCTGATTATGAAAGAGTAATAAACATAAATCTTAATGACTTAAAACCAACAATTTCATGTCCACATACAGTTGATAACACAAAAACAATTGATGAAATGGAAAAAGTTAAAGTTAATCAGGTATATATAGGTACTTGTACAAACGGACGTATTGAAGATTTAAGAATTGCAGCAGATATCTTAAAAGGTAAGAAAGTAAAAGAAGGTGTAAGACTTTTGGTTTCACCGGCTTCAAGAAAAGTATTCTTAGAAGCATTAAATGAAGGGTTAATTACAACCTTTGTTGAAGCAGGTGCTGCAATTGTAACCTCAGGATGCGGTGCTTGTGTCGGAGTTCACGCTGGTATTTTAGGTGACGGAGAAGTATGCTTAGCAACTCAAAACCGTAATTTTAGAGGAAGAATGGGAAATACAGAAGGCTTTATTTATTTAGCATCACCTGCAACCGCTGCATATAGTGCAATTAAAGGTTATATAGCTGATGTAAGGGAGGTTTTATAATGGAATTAAAAGGAAAAGCATTTAAATTTGGTGATGATATATCAACAGACCACATAGCACCTGGAAGATTATTCCATTTACGTTCAAATCTTCCGGAACTTGCAAAACATGTACTCGAAGATGCAGACCCAGAATTTGCTTCAAAAATGAGTAAAGGTGATTTTGTTGTTGCAGGCAATAACTTTGGACTAGGTTCATCAAGAGAACATGCACCTCAAATTATTAAAATAGCTGGCGTTGGTGCTGTTTTAGCAAAAAGCTTTGCAAGAATTTTTTATAGAAATGCGATTAATATAGGTTTACTTTTAATTGAATGCGATACAGATAAAATTGATGCAAATGATGAACTTGAAATTAATGTAAAAGAAGGTTTTGTATATAACAAAACAAAAGATATTAAATTAGAATTTGCTCCATTACCTGATGTAATGATAAAACTGCTAAACGAAGGCGGTTTAATTGAACATTTAAGAATACATGGCGATTTTGATTTGGTATAGGAGACACAAATGCAAACAGTTACATTAATTCCCGGAGATGGAATAGGACCAGAAATAACAACTTCTGTGGTGGAAATATTGAAAGCAGCAGGCGCTGATATAGAATGGGATATTCAAACGGCAGGTGCAGATGTTGCAGAAAAAGAAGGCGCACCTTTACCAGAGAGAGTAATCGAATCAATCAAAAAAAATAAAGTTGCACTAAAAGCACCTGTAACAACACCTATAGGTAAAGGGTTCAGAAGTGTTAATGTTCAATTAAGAAAAGCTCTTGATTTATATTCAAATCTTCGTCCTTGCAAAAATATAGAAGGGATAAAAACAAGATTTGATAATGTAGACTTGGTAATAGTAAGAGAAAATACAGAAGATTTATACGCAGGTATTGAAAGACAAATAGATGAAGATAGTGCTGAATCTATTAAAATAATTACAAGAAAAGCTTCTTTAAGAATTGCAGAATTTGCATTTGAATATGCTGTAAAAAATAATAGAAAACTTGTAACAGCAGTTTCAAAAGCTAATATTTGTAAATTAACAGATGGATTATTTCTTGAATGTGCTAGAGAAATTGCAAAAAAATATCCGAATATAGAATATAAAGAAATACTTGTAGATAATTTATGTATGCAATTAGTTCAAAACCCAGAAAAATTTGATGTACTTGTACTTCCAAATTTATACGGAGATATAGTTTCTGATTTGTGTGCAGGATTAATCGGTGGTTTAGGTATTGCACAAGGTGCAAATATAGGTCTTGAAGCTGCAGTTTTTGAACCTGTACATGGAAGCGCACCAGATATAAAAGGTCAAAATAAAGCAAATCCAACAGCATTATTGTTATCTGCAATAGAAATGCTTAAATATATAAATCAAAAAGACATTGCGGAAAAAGTTGAAAAAGCATTATTTAAAACAATAAAAGAAGGCAAATCATTGACTAATGATTTGGGTGGTAATGCATCAACTAATGAATATACACAAGCAATTATTTCAAATATATAAGTATAATTAAACATGGAAAAAGGAAGAGCCAACTATGTTTTAGCCCTTCCTTTTTCCATGTTTGTAAACAATTGTAAACATGTTTCTTTCATGTCATCAATTTTTCTTCGAGTATATACTTTATATATACAAGAGAAATAATAAAAGAGAGAAATACTATGAATTTAAATGCTTTGAAAATGGGATTCGCAAATTACCTTCAGGAACTTAGTGAAACATCAAACAAAGAATATAACACATCAGCAAGTTCTGATGTAAGCATTTTCATGTATGCAAATGAATTCAAAAACTATATTTCAGATGAACTTAATGTTGATAGTTCAATTTTATCAAAAGGTATTAACGAAATTCTTAATATGGAAGTAGTTAATGGTAAATTAGTTGATCCAAACGAAGAAACAACAGGTGATTCTTTTGAAATTGAAGATAATGCAGAAACAGACGGAGCAGCAAAGGGTGAAGAAGGTGTTGTTCAAGATGGAGCAATTCCGGAAGAGGGAGCATTACCTAAAGATAGCTCATTAATAGGCAGTGAAGAAGAAGGCAGTGAGCAAACACTTCTAACTGACTTCTTAAATGAATTATTTGAAGACGAAACTATCAAAGGACTTTTAGATACAGATAAAAGCGGCGAATTAGATGAAGAAGAAATTGGCACATTTTTAGATGCAATAAAAGGCTTCGATGGCGATGAAGAAAATATATCATTAGAAGATGTAATTGGTGCACTGCAAGCAATACAAGACGATACATTTACATTGACACCGGAAGAAGAACCTGAATTAGAAGAAATTGAAGAAACAGAACAACCTCAAACAGCACAACAGACAGGCAGTGTTCCAAGTTCAGGCGGAGGTTCATACGGCGGCAGCGGAGTTTCAGGAAATTCTAATTCTGCAGGTGTTCAAGAAAAAACACTTGATAATATGAGCAAAGAAGAATTAAATGCCGAATTAAATACCGCACAAAGCCAATTATCAGAAAAACAAAATGTATTGAATTCACTTCTTGATGGTTCAGATTCTAAATTACAATCTCTACAGGAAGCAATAGATTCATCATATGATAAATATCAAGAACAATTAAAATTAGTTGATGAAGATATGGCAAAAGAAGTTGATGAACTAAAAGAATCAATTGACGCAAAACAAGAAGAAATTGATGCAAAAGATATGGAAATTGCTAAACAAGAATCAACTGTTAGCGATGCTGAAACATCATATAACAATGCAGTTTCATCAAGAGAAAACTTGGAAGCATCATTAGCAGCATTAAAGAGCGCAGATACTTCAAATATGAGTGAAGATAAAGCCTCTGAATTAAATGCAAAAATTTCTGAACTTGAAAACAATAAAATTCCAGAAGCAGAAAAAGCTGAAGAAGCAGCAAAAAAAGCTTGGGATGATGCAAAAGATAATTTAGAAAAATTAGAAGAACAAAGAGAAGAACTCGAAACAGGCAAAGGCGGCTTGAATGAGTTAAATGATAAAATGACAGAACTTGAAGCAGCTATTGCAGAAAAGTATCCTGAAGTAAAAGAATATATGGATGCATATAATGATGCAAAAGAAGAATATGCAGAATATAAAGAATCAGCTGTTTCTTCTGCAAAAGCAGATGTTCAAGAAGCACAAAAATATGTAGATGAAGTTAATACAGCTATTAACAACTATGATAATAAACAAACAACTAAAGAATACCTAATTGGAGATGATTTACAAGCAGCAATTGACTGGGCTCGTAAATATGATGATATGAGCCAAGATCAAATGAGACAAGTTTTTGCAGACTTAGGATATCAATTTGATTATGATGCTTGGTGCGCAGACTTTGTAAGAATGGCATTAGGCGAAGCTATAGGTGATGAAAACTTACCTGATTGGTATAGAAATTGTTCGAATAAAGCCTTCTGTCCAACAATACAACAATGTGGTGAAGGTCATCAAATAAGCGCAGAAGAAGCACAACCTGGGGACATAGTTCTTTATGACTGGGATGGAGACGGTAGTGCAGACCACGTAGGTTTATTTGTTGATAATGGTGACGGAAGTTCAACAATTACAGCAATTGAAGGTAACACTTCAGGTGCAGGCGGCGGAAGCTGTGTTGAAGAAAAATCAAGAAACAGAGGCAATATTATCGGAATTTACTCAATGCGTAAATAATAAATATAAAAATTAAGAAATGTAAACAAAGTTCATAATTATCTAAACATGTATAAAAGAAATGTCGATTACATACATGAAAAGGAGTAATTATGAACTTTGAAACATTAAAGCTCGGATTTAAAAATTACTTAGAAGAACTAAAAGAAACTTCTAATAAAGATTATAATGTTGAAAGCTCAGAAGCAAGTATTTTTATGTATGCTAATGAGTTTAAAAACTACATTACTGACGAGTTAAATTGTGATACATCAATATTTTCAAAAAGTATTAATGATATTTTAAAAATGGATATTGTTAATGGTAAATTAGTAGATCCTAATGAAGAAAATAGTGGTGACTCCTTTAATATTTCCGATAATGAAAATGTACCAGAAGAGTCTGTTGATGGTGAAATTGCCGCAGATGCATCAATTGAAAATGCTCCTGTAGTAGATACGGAAGGAGCAGACAATGCAGTAGCACCGGAAGAAGGAAATAATGAAAATATACTGACAAGTATATTAAATAACTTATTTGAAGATGAAAGTGTAAAAGGACTTCTGGATACAGATAAAAGCGGTGATTTAAATGATGAAGAAATTCAGACATTTTTAGATGCAATAAAAGGTATAGACGGAAACGAAGAAGATATTTCCCTTGAAGACATTTTAGGCGCACTTCAAGCAATTCAAGATGAATCTTTCAGTTTAGAACCGGAAGTTGAAGAACCTGAAGTTGAAGAAGTTGATGATGTTCAACAACCGCAATCAGCACAACAACCTTCTAATGTATCCTCGGGAGGTAATGCTGGTCGTACATCAGGAGGTAATGTAGCACCATTACAAAGCTCTCAACCTCAAGAAAAAACGCTTGTTGATATGACAAAAGAAGAGCTAAATTCAGAATTAAATAAAGCACAATCTGATTTATCAACAAAACAAGATACATTATCATCATTACTTGATGGCTCTGACTCAAAAATTCAAGACTTACAAGGTAATATTGATGAAGCCTATGAAGCATATCAAGAACAGCTAAAATTAGTTGATGAGGATTTAGCAAAAGAAGTTGATGAATTAAAAACATCTATTGATGATAAACAAGCAGAAATTGATGCAAAAGAACTAGAAATTTCTAATCAAGAAACAGTTGTAAGTAATGCAGAAAATTCTTATAATAATGCAGTATCAACCAGAGAAACTCTTGAATCTTCTTTATCTTCACTAAAAAGTGCAGATAGATCTAATATGGATAGTGACAAACAAGCCGAATTAGATTCTAAAATTGCTGATCTTGAACAAAAAATAGAAACAGCTAAAAAAGCAGAAACAGAAGCAAAAGAAGCTTGGGATGATGCAAAAGACAAATTAAAGCAATTAGAAGATGACAAAACTGAGCTTGAAACAGGCGAAGGCGGTCTGGAAGAATTAGAAAGTCAAATGACCGAACTTGAAGAACGTATAGCAGAAGAACATCCTCAAATTAAACAATATATGGATGATTATAATGATGCGAAAGAAGATTTAGCTACATATAAAGACTCAGCTATATCAACAGCTAAAGCAGATGTTGTTCAAGCACAAGATTACGTAAATGAAATTAATACAGCAATAAATGAAGTTGAAAATAAAGAAAAAGCAGCAGAATACAGTCTTAATCCAAAAGATCAGTATAATTCAGAAGAAGGTCAAAGACTTGTAGATACTGCAATGGATATGCTGGCAAAATACGGCTCATCCACAGGCTATTGTGCAACAGGAGTTAGCAGAACAATGGCAATGGCTTATGGTATATCAATGGGCGGTAATGGATGCGATTGGGATAGCAATATGGACCAATTAGTTTCCAAAGGCATGTTTGTTGAAGTAACAAGTGAATATCCATCTTCAGGAGACCTAACAAGCTTGCCGGCTGGTGCTGTTGTATGTTGGGAAGCAACAACAGGAACAGGCGGCGGTGGTTACGAATATGGACACGTTACAATAGCAGATGGTAACGGCGGAGAAATTTCAGACCACCACGCATCAAATATTTATCAAACTATTGGCGGCAGAAGCGACACATATAGAGTATATATTCCAGTATAAAAATTAGTAAAATAAAAAAGAGCTTACCTTTTAAGAAGGTAAGCTCTTTTTATAACTAAATTATAAATTAAACACCAGCTTTAACTCTAGGTCCTGCATTTACAATTTCAGATGGCATATTTGGATATTTAGCAGCAAAGTTATCAGCAAACATTTGAGCTAATTTATTAGCTTGTTCATCATAAGCTGCTTTATCAGCCCACATACCACGAGCATCTAACATTTCATCTGGAACATTCGGACAAGATGTTGGGTAATCAACATTGAATACATCATGATGTTTAAATTCAACATTATCAAATGTACCGTTTAATGCAGCAGTAACCATTGCACGAGTGTATGAAAGTTTCATACGTTTAGCACCTGCAGCAGCACTTCCGCCAGCCCAACCTGTGTTTACTAAGTAAACTTTAGTACCATATTGGTCTAATTTATCACCTAACATTTTAGCATATACTGAAGCATCCATTGGCATAAATGGTTCACCAAATAATGTAGAGAATGTAGGTTGAGGTTCTGTAATTCCTCTTTCAGTACCAGCTAATTTAGAAGTGAAACCAGTTACAAAGTGGTACATAGCAGCGTTTTTGTCTAATCTTGAGATTGGAGGTAATACACCGAATGCATCAGCTGTTAAGAAGATAACAACTTTTGGAATACCACCCATAGATGGAATTTGAGCATTATTAATATAATCAATTGGGTAACCAACACGAGTATTTTCTGTTAATGAACCATCGTTGAAATCAAATTCACGAGTTTCATCATTCATAACAACGTTTTCAACTAATGAACCAAATTTGATAGCATTGTAGATATCAGGTTCATGTTCAGGATCAAGATTAATACATTTTGCATAGCATCCGCCTTCAAAGTTGAATACGCCATCTGGAGACCAACCGTGTTCATCGTCACCGATTAATTTACGATTTGGGTCAGCTGATAAAGTTGTTTTACCAGTTCCTGATAAACCGAAGAATACAGCTGTTTCGCCAGTTGCTGGATCCATGTTAGCAGAGCAGTGCATTGGAAGAACATTTTTCTTGGTCATTACATAGTTCATAGTAGCGAATACAGATTTTTTAATTTCACCTGCATATTGAGAACCGCAAATAATAATAGTATGAGCTTCATAGTCAATAGCAATGCAAGCTTCTGAATTTACACCATCAACTTCAGGATCACATTTAAATCCTGGAGCACAAAGGATAGTATAATCAGCTTCACCATAGTTAGCTAATTCTTCAGCTGTTGGTCTAATCAATAATTCGTGAATAAACATATTTTGGCTTGCAAGTTCATTAATAACTCTGAATTTTTGAGTATATTTTTTATCAGCACCAGCAAAACCATCAAAGATAAATATTTCTCTGTTTTGTAAGTAAGCTGCAATTTTACCTTTAATTGCATCAAATTTTTCTCTTGAGATAGGACGATTTACTTTACCCCAAGCGATTTCGTTGTGAACACCGTCAGTATCAACGATGAATTTATCTTTAGGAGAACGACCAGTATATTTACCAGTAGTTACAACTAAAGCACCAGTATTTGATAATTTACCTTCACCTAAACGAAGTGCTGCTTCTGTTAATTGAGCAGGAGTTAAGTTACGATAAACTGCTTTTGGACCTATAATTCCAAATTTTTCAATTCCATAAGTTTCCATGTTTAATAACCTCCTTATATATTAATATTATATCTAAAACATAATTAGTGTGGAATTAAAGAAAGAAGTACGCCTGCTGCAACTGCACTACCGATAACACCTGCAACATTTGGACCCATAGCGTGCATTAATAAGAAGTTTTGAGGATTTTCTTCCAAACCAACTTTATTAGCTACACGAGCCGCCATTGGAACAGCAGATACACCAGCTGAACCAATTAACGGATTAATTTTTTCTTTTAAGAATAAATTCATTATTTTAGCCATAATCAAACCAGCTGCAGTAGCAAGTGAGAATGCTAAAATACCTAACAATAGAATTTTTAAAGTTTCTACAGTTAAGAAGTGGTCAGCTTGTAATTTAGAACCAACAGTTAAACCTAAGAAGATAGTAACAATGTTGATTAAAGCATTTTGCATTGTATCTGATAATCTGTCTACAACGCCGCATTCTTTACATAAATTACCGAAAGTTAAAGCACCAACTAACGGACAAGCTGAAGGTAAGAAGATTAAGCAAAGAACAAGTACAACTATAGGGAAAACTATTTTTTCTCTTTTTGAAACTTCTCTAAGTTGAGTCATTTTAATTTGACGTTCTTCTTTTGTTGTTAATAATCTCATAATTGGCGGTTGAATTACAGGAACTAAAGCCATATAAGAATATGCTGCAACTGCAATTGAACCTAATAAGTCTTTATTTAATTTTGTTGTTACATAGATTGAAGTAGGACCGTCAGCACCGCCAATGATACCGATTGAGCCTGCTGATTGAAGATCGAATCCTAAAACAATAGCTAAAAGTAACGCACCAAATATACCAAATTGAGCAGCCCCACCTAATAATAATGTTTTAGGGTTTGCGATTAAAGGACCAAAGTCAGTCATCGCACCAACGCCCATAAATATTATAAGAGGGAATAAGCCTTTATCAATACCAGCGGCAAAGATAATACCTAAGAATCCGTTAGGACCTGCAATTTCTTCACCTAAAGGCATAGGAATATTTGAAAGCAAACCGCCAAATGCGATAGGCACTAATAATAACGGTTCAAATTGTTTTTTAATACCAAGCCACAATAAGAAGCAGCAAACAAGAATCATAATTGGCTGACCAAAATGAGTTAAGAATTGTTCAACGCATGTTCCATCTACTTGATTTGTAGCGGTTTGAATGAAATTATAAATACCTGTTGAGTACCATAATTCATTTAATCCATCCATTAATTGCATTTCTGTCCTCCTAACCTATTGTTGCCATTACTTGACCTGAAGCAACTTTATCGCCTTGAGAAACAGATAAAGAATTAATAGTACCAGCTACAGGAGCTTTAATAGGTGTTTCCATTTTCATAGCTTCGATAACTAAGATTTCTTCATTTTCTTCAACGCTGTCACCAACAGATTTAAGAACTCTTAAAACAGCACCCGGCATTGGAGCTTTAACTTCTGTACCTTCACCGGAAGCAGCAGAAGCAGGCGCTGCATCAATACCATCTTTAACGTCAACATTATATTCTTTGCCATTAACAACAGCTTTACCGTTTTCAAGTTTAACAGCATATTTTTTACCGTTAACAGTAACTGTACATCCTTCAGAAGCTGAACAAGAAGCTGTTGCAGCTGCTTTTTGTTGATTTGCAGATTTATCAACAGAAACTTGACCTTTGCCTAATAAGAAGTCAATACCTTTGTCTACGTTACCATCTTTACAAGCAGCAGCTATGAATAAGTTTTCATCAGTTACAGGAAGACCTGCAGCTTTTAATCTTTCTTCAGCAGCTTTAAGACCTTTTTCCGGATCTTTTTCATTTAAATCAACAACTTTTTCAGTAGTTGGCTGCATATTTAATTTTTCACTAGCCCATTTAACTAATTCTGGATCCGGTTCGCAAGGAGTTTTACCAAAATATCCTAATAACATTTTTGCATAACCAGGGTTAGCTTGATCCCAAGGATTTTCAGTAATTGCATTTAAGAATGATTGTTGCGCATAGAATTGAGAAACAGGAGTTACAGAAGTAGCATAACCGCCTCTTTCAACAACTTCTTTCATATTAGCAATTAATTTAGGGAATTTATCTAACATACCCATATCTTTTAATTGATTAACAGTTGTAGCTGTAGCGCCGCCAGGTAATGGAGCTTGGATTAAGATTGGATTAACAGCTAAAGAAATAGGAGAGATTGGATAATCTTTCATACATTCTTTAAAGATTTCTTCTGTTTCCATAACTTTCTTAATATCTAAGCCTAAATCGTATTCAGTACCTTTTAATGCGTGCCACATTGAAATGATATCAGGTTGACCTGTACCACCAGAAACAGGCTTCATAGCTAAGTCAATACCATCAGCACCGCCATCTAAAGCAGCTAAGTATGCAGCTAAACCTGTACCAGCTGTTTCATGAGAATGGAATCTGATATGAGCATCTTGACCTAAGATTTCTCTAGCCATTTTAACTGTTTCATAAACTTTTCTTGGATTTGAAGTACCAGATGCATCTTTAAATGCTAAGCTGTCAAAAGGAATACCAGCATCTAAAATATTTCTTAAAACTCTTTCATAGAAAGCAACATCATGAGCACCTTCACAACCATAAGGAAGTTCCATCATAGTGATTGTAACTTCGTGGTTTAAACCGTGTTTTTTAATGCTGTTAGCTGAATCAATTAAGTTGTTAACATCATTTAAAGCATCAAAGTTTCTAATAACGTTTACGCCGTGTTTAGCAAACATTTTTGCGTGTAAGTCAATAACATCACGCGGTTGAGAATTTAAGCCTACAACGTTAACACCACGAGCTAATGATTGTAATGTAACATCAGGACCAACAGCAGCTCTGATTTTGTCCATTGTTTCAAAAGCATTTTCATTACAGAAAAATATAGGAGCTTGGAATCTAGCACCGCCTGCAGTTTCAAAATGTCTAATACCTGCATTAACAGCAGCTTGAAGTGCAGGAATAAAGTCATCTACTAAAACTTTAGCCCCATAAATTGACTGGAAGCCATCTCTGAAAGATGTATCCATAACTTTAATTTGTTTTTTTGCCATTTTATTTCCCTCTTTGTCTAAAATCTGATTATTTTCTTAGTCTTGCAGCTGCGATTGCAATAGCAACTTCAACATCACCGCAAACTGTTTTAACAGCTGTAGTAACAGCTTTAATTTCTTCAGGGAATATTTTGTTTAAAAATCCAACAACTTTTCCCATAATAGCAACAACAACCCAAAGTATAACTAGGAAACTAAATACAGTTCCCATACCTACAGCCATTGTTGTTAAACCTTCATTTAACATAAAACATCTCCTGTTATTATCTTATATTCATTATTAAATTTATCATTAACAATCAATAATCCATCGTTATCAATTGATTTAGCAAAATATTGTTTTTTTTCTTCCGCTTCTCGAACAGTAATATTTTGTCCAATAAACGAACATCTTTGAATATATTCATCTTTAATATATTCAAAACCGTTTGAGACAAAAGCATCATAATTACTAAAAAATTCATCACAGATATTGTGTAAGATTTTTTCTACATCATAGTTTTGTTGATTTAAAACGGAAATAGAAGTAGCTTTTTGGTCTATCTTTTCAATTGTTTCTTTTGGCAAATTAACATTAAGACCAATTCCTAAAACTATACCGGTTATTTTGTTATTTTCCATAGAAGATTCAGCTAAAATACCTGATATTTTTGCCCCATTAATTAAAATATCATTAGGCCATTTAATATTTGGAACTAAATTAAATACATTTTCTAAGACTCTGCAAACAGAAACAGATAAATATTGGGTTAAATTAGGGAAAGGATAAGAACTAACATTTTCAGGTTTAAGAACAATAGACATATATAAATTTTCCGAATTATCACTAATCCAATGCCTGTTATAACGACCACGCCCTGACGTTTGATGAGAAGTAAAGATAACAGTTTTGTCATCAAGAAAAGCTATATGCTCAAGTGCATAGCTATTTGTTGAATGTACTTCTTCCAGTGTTACTATAGTATATTTCGACATGTCCGACTTACCCATAATCAATTTTATGTTAACACAAACAAAAAGTTTTTAACATTCAAAAAATTAGAAAATTATTAAATTTTATTTAGAAAAGGCATTAACTTTTCGAACATAAATTTCATCAATAATTTATTATTTATCAATAAATTTTTAGAAATACATTCAACATTTAATTCCCTTGCAATGTGTTCAATATTATACATAGCAGAAATAATAACAATAGGAACACTCGAATATTCATATATATTTTTAATATTATCAATAAGCCATTCACCTGCAAGCTTTGGCTCGTAATCCATTTCCATTTGTAAATCAGTTAAAATTAAAGCAAAAGGATTTACCGTATTATGCCTTACTATACTTAATGCCTCATTTGCAGAATTAGCAAAAGTAATTTCAAATAAATCACCATATAACTGTTGAATTACATCCTTATGAAACAACAGCCAAGACTTTGTATCATCAACAATTAGAATTCTTTTACTCATAGGTTTATTATACACAAGTATGATAATTTAAGCAAAAGATTATCAATATGTACCTGTAAATCACTGCCCGAATAACCATATAATAATAAGAGAATTAAGTTGGAAGAACTACGAACATGAATATAAGTATTTATTTAAATCAAATAAGAAAAAGAATAAACAGAATTAATTCTTATGTTACAAACCCTATAAATTATGAAGGCTTAAATAATCCATTCGCATCTACACTACCCAAAACTTATGTTTGGATTGAAGATGAAAAAATATGCAAAAACTAATTAATTCTGTCTTGAATTATATATCTGGGACGTGATTTAACTTCTTGAAATAATTGTCCTAAATATTCACCTATTATACCCGTACATAGAATTTGTACACCGCCAATAAAACCTAATGCAACGACAATTGTTGCCCAACCAGGGATTACATTTCCACTAAAGACCTTGGCAATAAAAGCAGAAATACCAACCCAAAAACTAATAACAGACATCAATAATCCAATAAAAGAAACTACTCTTAAAGGAACAATACTAAAAGATGTTATACCATTCAAGGCTAATGATAATAAAGAAAAAGGTGTAAATTTAGTATTTCCTGCTTTTCTTGGTTTTACATCAAAATTAACATAATCTTTATTAAAACCTAAATCATTAAAAATTCCTCTTAAGAACATATTTGTTTCAGGAAATTTTTTGAGCGTTTCAATAATATTCTTACTTACTAACCTGTAATCAGAATGATTTACTTTAAGTTTTACGCCTAAAATATTCATTAATTTATAAAAAACTAAAGCTGTTGATTTTTTGAAAAAATTATCAGTTTTTCTATCATTTCTAATACCAAAAACTATTTGTGCACCATTTTTGTATTTATTTACAAATTCTGATATTTTATTCTCATCTTGCTGTAAATCTGCATCTATTGTTATATAACAATCGGCCTCAAATTTTGAAGCTTCAAAAAGTCCTGCTATTATAGCATTTTGATTTCCGAAATTTCTGCTAAATCTTATGCCCTTTACTTTTAAATTTGTTTCTTTGTTATATTTATCTATTAACTGCCAAGTTTTATCAATACTTCCATCATCAACACAAAAAATATAACTTTTATCAGAAATTTCATTATTTTTCTGCATTATATTTAAAACTTCTAACAATCTTTGTATTGTGTCTGAAATACAATCTGCTTCATTATAGCAAGGTATAACAACCGCCAAAACAGGTAAATTCATATAACAAAACCGCCTTTTATGATATGATTACATAAAAAAATAATAAATTATATTGGAAATTTATGCAATGAAAAAATTGATAATAAATGCAGATGATTTTGGTGCATCAGAACAAAATAATAAAGCAATTAAACTTGGTTATGAAGCTGGTATAATAACATCTACAAGTATAATGGCAAACATGCCTGCATTTGATAAGACAATTGAAACACTAGAAGAGATAAAAGACATTGATTTAGGTTTTCATTTTAATATTATAGAAGGTCCAAGCTTAACAAAATCATCGTTATTATGTAATCAAGACGGATATTTTAACTGTAGTTTTCAAGAATTAATCATAAAATCACAAAATAAAAAATGTATATTTCAAATAGAAGAAGAATTTAGAGCTCAAATAGAAAGAATATTACCTATTCACCCTATAACACATATTGATTCACATGTACATACGCACTCTATTCCTTCTATTTTTAAACTAATAATAAAACTTGCTCAAGAATATAATATTAAATTTGTAAGAACACAAAAAGAAAAACCATATATAATATGGGACAAGGCTTTTAATTCAAAACTTCCGGTCAACATATTAAAAAATATACTATTGAACATATATACATCAATTAATATAAAAGAAATAAAAACTTCGAATATTAAAACAAATGATTATTTTATAGGCGCAATGTATACAGGTAATATGACAAGAGAAACCTTTTTGCAAGGACTAAAAAAAATAAAAAAAGATGAAACAATAACTGAAATAATATTTCATCCTTATTTAGATGAAAATAAAAATGGAAGCAAATACAATAATTATAAAGAATTTCTTATAACACAAAACCCTAAGTTCAAAGAAGAACTTGAAAGCTTAGGGTTTGTTTTAAGTAAATATTTACATCTCGTTTAATTTATTAGCGAAGGTTAGAACTTTTTCTTTATCATCGCCAGAATCAAACATAGAAATTATATGCTGAGTCATATTATGAACAACAACATTATCATCATTTCTGCAGACATTAAGAACAGTTTCAATTTCAGATATATCCGCATGTTCTAAGCTCATATCCCAGAGTATTTCAGCAAGTTGTTCATCTATTTTGCCAGCTTTAGTTTTGCAAAGTTCAAGTCCTTTCAATATATTTTCAGCACTTTGTTTGTTTTGGCACATTATAGAACAAATACCTGCGCCTTCATCGTTAACAACTGAATCGTCTTTATCTTTAGCAGCAGCTAAAATAGCTCCTGAATTTTTAATAAAATCAGATTCAGGCATAGCACCATTTTCAGAGACAAAGAAATTTTGTGCAAGATTATATAATACATCCATTGCATTTTCATCAAAATTGCCATTTTCATCTTTTATCATAGGTAAAAATTCAATTAAATTAGCTTTATGTTCCATTAATTGAGAGAAATAAACAAAGAAATCTTTAACATTTTCATTGTTTCTAACTTCCGGAAGTAAAGCAGCAACTTCGTTACCACCCAAAATAGTAGAAGTTAATTCCGCAGCATTTGCTAAATCTTCTTTGCTATATTCACCTTTAGAATTAGTTTCAACACTTTCTAAAATATGCAATATATCAGCACCTAAAGCACCTGCTGACTTTAATTGTCCAATAGCTGCTATTTTATTTTTATTTATTTGACCATCATCAATACAAAAATCAGTCATATCAAATAATTGTGGATATGCAATTCCTGAACTTCTAAGTGAAGTTAATGTACGCAAGAACTTACTATCAATTTCACCATTTTTATCTTTGTATTTTTTAACATAATCAAGCAATACACCATCTTCAAGTTCTGCCATTAAATCAGCATATTCCATTTTTAGAGAACCAATATTAGCAGCATCATCTTTTGAACATTTAATGACTTTATTATTTTGTAAAATCATAAGTCCATCAGCAAAATTTAGCACCATTGTACCTAATTTACCAATAGGATTATCTTGTTCTGATTTTTCATTATGCCTTGTAACAAACAATGCTTTCTTTAAAGATGCAACCGATTTAACAGCTGATGTTGAAACTTTTCTGCCACCGGTTTTAACATCTTCTATAGCAAGTTCATCAAGAAGTTTTACAATGGAATCAGGACGAATATCAACTTTTGCCAGTTTTACAACAGAATCTTTAATAGCTGCTTTATCATTAAATGCTTGAGAAAGCTTAGCAAATTTAAAAGAAGATAAATCATCAAAACCAGCTTTTTTATAATTGCCAACTTGTTCACATAAAGTCAAATCCATATTATGTTCAGAATTTGCATTTTGAGCAGCCAATTCTTCAATAACTTGGGTAGATACAGCAGCACTAATATGGAAAGATGATAATACTTGAACAGCTTTAAGCATATTATCACTTACAGTATCACCATGATTTCTGCATTTTTGAACCAATGATTGAAGATGATACGCATCTAAATCATAATCTTTAAAAGCCATAATAACATTTAGTGTATTCTCATCTACTTCACCATGTTTATTTTTACAAGATTCAATTACAGCTGCAAAATCTAGAGGAGTTTGAGTTTCTTTCCCTTTAAAAGATGGTTTATTTATTGATGGAGGAGCATAATATATGCCTGACACAGTAGTTTTATCATCTAATGAAGCTTGAATAGCATTTTGTTTTTCTTCAAGTATTTTTACTTCATCTTCAAGACCTTCTTTTTGTGCCAGAGCTTTTAAATCAGCTAAATATTCAAGCTCTTTTTGCTTTATTGTCGGTGCATTTGCAAAATCAGACTTTGCTGACTTTTTCAAAAAATTATCATATTCTTTTTTCAAGTCAGAATAACTGCCTTTTTCTTTTTTTACACCTGAATACTTGTCAGCAGCTAAAGATTGTTTTATTGAAATATCAGTCATAATACACCTTTTCTCATGCACAAAGCACACTTTTACAAAATATCCGAATGATATTTTTAACGGAATAAAAACCAAAAACTTTAGATATTTGCACAAATAAGTAATTATATAGTTACATTTATTTACAAAATAAATATATAATACGATGCAGCATAATTGTAAATATTTGTAACGCTTTTTCTTCTTTTTGTAAATTCAATAACTTCAGCATTCTTTTTCAACTCGGATAAGAAATCGAAAAAAGGTAAGTGCAATGTACAAATCAGAGAAAAAAGTAACAATTGAATGGGTAAATGCTACAGAAAAAACAAATAAATCCAATTACACAAGTCTTAGCATGTCAAATCCAATAAATAGAAATCAAGAATCTGATAAAATTGCTTCAATGGTAAATACAATTTTAAATGAAGAATTTCCAGAATTAATAAATAATTCACTTATTCATGATTTAGTTTTATACAATGTATTACAGAAGGTTGATACTGTACAAACAGTAGAAAATGTTTTATCATGTATGAAAACAAATCGTGCAAAACAAATAAACGATGTGTACTTTAAAAATGGAGAAGTTCGTATTAAATGTTCAATTTAAAACGTTTTAAAATAGTAAAAGAATTAAAAAATTCAGAACAGAAATCAAATTGGCTAAAATTTTCATCATTAAGGAATAATGAAAAGAATAAAAGTGAGCTTTTAGATTCTATTCTTGATGACAATAAATTTATTGAAGAAGATTTAAAAATTCGTTCAATGGTTGAAAATATGTTGAAAAAAGAATTTTCAGACGACATAAAAAATATAAAAGATTATGATTTTCTTGTTGATTCTGTTGTTAATAAACTAAAGCAAAAACAACTTGGCGAAACAATTGAACAAGAAATAGAATAGATATAATATAAAAAATTTAGTTATAAATCATTACCAAACAAGGTAATGATTTATTTTTTTATTCCTTCCAAAATAAAATCGGATTTAATTCCGATATTTTTGTATAGGAGAAAGAAATGAAATACTTAATTAAAAAACCAGATACTTTTTTAAACACATTAAATGAAGATATTAATTCAATATTACAGAAAAGTTTTGATAATTTATTCCCAGAATATATATTTCACCAAGAATTAAAAGGGATGGCAATGCCTGTTGATGTAAAAGAATACGAAGACAGCTATTGCGTAAAAGTAGAACTACCTGGAATAAACAAAGAAAATATCAATGTAGATATTAATAAATCTTATGTAAAAATTGAAGCCAATAAAGAAGTTGAAAAAGAAGAAGAAAATAAAAAACATAAATATCATAAATCAGAATTCAGATATGGAAGTTATTCAAGAACACTTTATTTCCCTTATGAAATAGATGTTGAAAAATCAGATGCAGACTTAAAGAAAGGTATATTGGAATTACACTTACCAAAATTGCATGCTGATGAAAAAGAAACAAAGAAATTAGAAATAAAAGACTAACAATGACAATAATTATAGGAATAAAACTTCCTGATAAAGAAGAAAATGCAGTTGAATTTCAAAAAATACTAACGAAGTTCAACTGCATTATCAGAATGAGAATCGGGATAAATAACTCATCTATATTTTGCTCTTCTAACGGAATAGTATTGCTTCAGGTCGAAAGCCAAGAGAACGCAATAAATTTAGAAAAAGAACTGTTAGATATCAGCGGAATTGAATTGCAAAGAATGATTTTTTAAAAAGGGAAACAAAAATGGCAGAAAAAGTAGTAATAATAGGCGGCGGAGCAGCAGGTCCAAAAACTGCAGCAAAATTAAGAAGAGAAAGAAGTGATATAAAAATAGATTTATATACGCAAGAAGATATTATTTCATACTCTGCCTGCGGTTTACCTTATTATATTGAAAATATTATTCAAAATTCAGATACATTAATAATGCGGACACCTGAAGATTTTAAGAAGCAAAATATAGATGTTCATATAAAACAAAGATGTATTAAAGTTAATCCAGATGAGCAAACTGTATTAATTGAAGATTTAATTTCTAAAAATATATATGAAGTTAAATACAATATATTAGTAATTGCAACAGGCGCAACACCAATAATGCCAAAGATTGCAAACATCAATTTAAAAAACATATATACTCTTCGAACAATCCAAGATGGAATAAATATAAAAAATAAGATGAGGACATCGAAAAAAGCTGTCTTGCTAGGCGGAGGATATATTTCAATAGAAGTAATGGAGGCACTTGTACATAACAATATACAAGTAACATTAATTGAAAGAAATTCACAAATATTAAAAATGTTTGATGAAGACTTTGCACAATTAATAACAGATTACATAATCGGCAGAAATCCTGGACAGGTAAATATATTAACAAATGAAGAAGTTGTTGCGTTTATGGGTAATGAAAAAGATGAAGTAACAACAGTAATAACAGCTTCAGGAAAAGAAATAGAAACAGATTTTGTCATACTAGGAACAGGCGTAAAACCAAACACAGACTTTTTAGAAGGAAGCGGAATAAAACTAAGCATAAATAACAGCATAAAAGTAGATAAAACATTGAAAACATCAAAAAACGGAATATATGCTGTAGGTGATTGTACAGATAATTTTAATTTAGTTACAAATAAATATACATGGGTACCTATGGGGTCTACAGCTAATAAAGAAGGACGCTGTGCAGCAATAAATATAGCTGGAGGAAACTGTTTGTTTGACGGAATTTTAAATTCAACAATTACAAAATATTTTGATTTAACTATCTCTATTATTGGTATAAGTTATAAAGAAGCACTTGAACATGGTTTCCAGCCGGAATTTGCAATAGTAACAAAACGAGATAAAGCAGGCTATATGCCAAATAACGGAACAATGACCTTAAAATTAATTGCAGATAAAAACACACATACAATTCTTGGCATACAAGGCATAGGTGAAGGTGAAGTAAATCAACGAATTAATGCAGTAATTCCAGCAATACTAAGCAAAACAAAGCTGGAGTCGTTTATGAATTTGGATTTACCATATTCTCCACCATATTCTCCAGCTATAGATCCTGTATTAAATGCAGCCCAGATAATTTATCAAAAAATTAACGGTTAGCAGTCATTTTTTCATTTGCAATCATTTGTAATAATACTTCCTGAGCTTTTTTAAGCTGAACATCATTCTTAGCCTTAATATCTTCTTCAGTTAGTTTTACTTCAATATGAGGTGCAATACCTTTTTTATTAATATCAGTTCCGTTTGGTGTTAAATATTTTTGAACAGTAATATTTAGACCAGCACCAAATGGAGTCAAACTTTTTACTTCTTGAACCAAACCTTTTCCAAAAGTATTTTCACCAATAAGTACAGCTCTTTGGTTATCTTTTAATGCTCCAGACATAATCTCACTAGCAGAAGCACTGCCTTTATTGATTAAAACAACAATAGGTTGAGATGAGAAGTATCTTTTTGATGATCTTGAAGTATCTTTATAACCATCTCTATCAACAGTACTAACAATAATATCATTATCTAAAAATAAATCTGATATTTGAATAGCATTAGTTAATAAACCGCCTGTATTAGCTCTAAGGTCAATAATAATACCTTCTTTATTTTTATATTCAATCATTTTATCTTCAAAGGAATTACCAACATTTCTTCCCATAAAAGAACTTAGCCTAATATAGCCAATTTTATCATCCAGCTTAAAATTATCAGGTAATTTAGATGAAATAGCTTTAATTTCAATTTCATCACGAACAATTTTATATGTTTTGTTAGGAACATCTTTTCTTTTAATAAGAAGTTCAACAGTAGTACCTTTTTCACCTCTAATTTTATCAGCAGCTTTATCAACCGTCATATCTTTTGTTGATACACCATCGATTGCAAGAATTTCATCTTCTGCTAATAAACCAGCTTTTTGACCAGGAGTATCTTCAATAGGCGCAATTACCAATACTTTACCATCACGTAAACCTATTTGAACTCCAATCCCGCACAAAGAACCTTTAATCATATTTTTTTCTTCTTCAAATTCTTTAGGCGGAACAAACCTTGTATACCTGTCATTCAAACTTGCAATCATAGTATCAATTGCTATATAGGCATCTTCAGGTGTTTTAATTTTATCATCATATTTATGACGCCATTTAGACCAATCCTGACCATTGTTTGTCTGGTCTAAATATTTTGAATTGACAATTTTCCAAACCATATCATACAAAACTGTTTCAGATTCAGCCATTGCAGTATTACTTCTACTGCAAGTAATACTTACAAGCATTAAAGCTAATGTTATTAATGCTGTATTTTTTAGAAATTTTTTCACAACTCTCTCCTTACTACACTCATTATAATATAAATTCCAGTTTTTAGTCATTACCCTCCTCCCAAAATAAGACTAATGTTTCAAAATAAAGTTTCATAAAAAGAAATATATCCTTAACTTATATTCACAAAGGCAATGAAATAAACATTAATTAAAATTAATTTAATAAAAAAAAGGAGAAATATATGCATTATTTAGATATAGAATTAGACGGAATTGATTCAACAGGGAATGAAAAGAAATACAAGTTATCAGACTTTGCTGGTGAAAATATAATTTTATATTTTTACCCAGAAGATGATACACCTGTTTGTACACAAGAAGCACACGAATTTCGCGATGCTATGGAGATATTAAAAAATTACGCAAAAGTTATAGGCGTAAGTAAAAATAATATTGAAGAACATAAAGAATTCCAAAAGAAACATGAATTAAATTATATTCTTTTGTCTGATACAGAAAATAAACTTAAACAAGCATTTAAAGATCATGACAAATTTATAACAAATATGCATCGTTCAACATTTATAATTGATAAAGAAGGAAATATTGTTAAATTCTGGGATAAAGTTGATGTAGATGGGCATATTAATGAAATTTTTGAATATTTTAAAAATAATTAGTTTGCATATAAGCAATGTTTAAGATAGAATATTTTGTAGTCCAAGAGAGAATTTTGTGGTAAATAAAAAAATTATATTAATTGATCTTGATGGCGTTCTAAATAAATACACAGGAGAATATCAAGAAAACTATATTCCGGAAATTCAAGACGGAGCATTGTTGTTTATAAAGAATTTAAGTCAAAACTATAATATTAAATTATTTACTACGCGCGAAAAACAACTTGTTCTTGATTGGATAAAAGAACATAAAATCGAGAAATATGTTTCAGATGTTACAAATACAAAAGAACCGGCATGGCTATATGTTGATGACAGATGTGTAAAGTTTGAAGGTAATTTTGACCAATTAACAGAACAAATTGAAACATTTAAAACATGGTATAGTTAAACTTTCCTTCAGCAGATATTCTCTGCTGATTTTTTTATAGTATTATTTAGTTATGAAATATATTAGCCGATTAATATTATTAATATACATTTTCTTTGTATCAATAATTGCTTCTTTTGCATTTGATTTTAATAGTTCCATTTCTTCAAATAACAGTTCAAAAGATACTATTTCTGCTGTTCAATATTATAATCAAGATATTATCAATTCTAAAGATAATGAACTATTAGAAGTTAATATATCAAGAAACGATAATATATTTCTAAATAATAGAAAAACCTCAAATTTATACGATGGTGGAATAAATAATTCATATATATTTACATCAAATCAATTCCGAAACTTACTATATTATATTTATACAAATACATTCTTAGACAATAAAACATCATCTGTTATATCTTTCCTTGTTTTTGAAATACAACCGAATGCACCATAATTCCTGTTTAATTATATTGTTTTACAGTTAATTAAAATTTATAACAGGAGAAATTATGAATACAGATTTAATGACTCAAAATCTGCATGCAGGATTAATGCTTGCGTGCTTAGGGATGTTAGTAGTTATGCTATTTCTAACACTAATGATAGGTGTTATGAAAATAAATGAATTTATTATTGGAAAATTAAATAAAATATTTCCCGAAGAAATAAAAGAAGAGCCAAAAAGGAATGTAAATTCAAAGACAGATGAAGAAATTGCAGTTGCAATTGCAGCAGCAATGAATCATCACGGTCTTATAAAAGGAGGTAATTAATGGAAGCTGTATATGCTTTTGTTAGTGCGCATAATGTAATAATTTCAGCAGGATTATTGCTTTTTGCATATATTTTTATAGCAACGGAAAAGATACCCAAAGTAACTATTGCACTTTTAGGCGCAACAATAACAATTATATTAGGCTTGGTAAGCCAGACAAAAACAATAGATGATAGTATAAATCCATTGTATTTTGTTAACTTTGTAGATTTCAATGTAATTTTCTTGTTAGTTTCAATGATGATAATAGTATCTATTACAACAAGAAGCGGAGTATTTAACTATATTGCAAATGAACTGTTAAAATTAACAAAAGGACACCCAATAAAAGTGCTTATTGCGTTAGGTTTGTTTACTGCAATAGTAAGTGCATTTTTAGATAACGTTACTACAGTAATATTAATTATGCCTATAACATTTTCTATTGCAAAGAAACTTGATATAAACCCAATACCATTTCTTTTAACAGAAATTGTTTCTTCTAATATAGGTGGAACAGCAACATTAATCGGTGATCCTCCTAATATAATTATAGGCAGTGCAGGCGGACTTGCATTTATGGACTTTATAAAAGAATTAACATTAGTAGTTGCAATTATATTAGTTGTAGTAATAGCATTAATGGTTTTATGTTTTAAAAAATCACTAAAAGCTTCTGAAGAAAAGATGAAAGAAGTTGCGTCAATAGATAATTCAAATACAATTACAGACAAGTCATTAATGTTTCGTTCAATGTGTGTATTATTCTTTGTTATATTAGGTTTTATTTTGCACGATGTAATACATATTGAAACTTGTATTGTAGCAATGCTTGGAGCAAGCATACTTCTATTATTTGAAAAACCGACAGATATACTTAGAGATGTTGAATGGAATACAATCTTCTTCTTTATAGGCTTATTCATAATAATAGGAGGATTAGAAGCCTCTGGCGGTATTAAATTAATGGCAGAATGGATATTAGCAGTAACAAAAGGTTCTGAAACAGCAACGGCAATGATTATACTTTGGGCTTCTGGTATCATTTCAGGAATTATAGATAATATTCCTTATACAGCAACAATGGCACCAATGATAGCAGAAATCCAAAACGTAATGGGCAATGCTTATGCATATCCACTATGGTGGTGTTTATCATTAGGTGCTTGTCTTGGCGGAAATATGACAATAATAGGTGCAGCAGCAAACGTAATAGTTTCTGAAAATTCAGCAAAAGAAGGACACCCTATAAGCTTTATCGGATTTCTAAAGTACGGTATTCCAATTGTGTTTATATCATTAGCTATAAGTACAGCTTATATCTATATAAAATTTTTAAGATAAAAGTAAATAAATTTCTATAAAAAAAGACCATAAATTAAATTATGGTCTTTTTTTATTTACAAGTACCAACATAATAAGTAGGACAAGTTGAACAATTATAACATGCTGCACAACCATTACCAATAGAATAGCAATATGCTATAAGTTCCTCATATCTTAAACCACCTTCAACTATGTCATTGTATAATTCATGAATTTGCTTATCTGTTAAATTATCTAATTTTTCAAGATGATTATTTCCAATATCAAAATTTTTGTTATCCATAATTCTCCTTATTTTATGTTTAATAATTTACTTAGATATAAATCAGTTTTTTTATCTTCGAATACATAGAAACCACTATATGGAGTAAAAGTCATTTCATTAAAATAAACTTTATTATTAGATTTCAGCCAATCAATCCTAACTAATTTAAAATCTTTTGCTAATATTTCTGATAATAATTTTAGATTTTCAAATATACTATCTGCTGGTTGTAATATTTTTTTATGCTTATAATAAAATTTAAATTCCAGCTGATTGAAATTTTCATCATAAATACTGCTCTCAGCAGGATATCCCCAATACATTTTTTGATATATTTTAGCTTTTCCATTAAAACAATAAACCTCATACTCTGTTGAATAAGGATTATCTGTATCATTTAAAATAGGTTCAATTAATATTTGAGGATTTATGTTTTTATATTGCAATTCAAGCCCCGCCCAAAACGCAAAACTTTGAGACATCCAGCCGTCAAAACATTCTTTTACAGAATTAAATAACTGAGGTATTTCTAAAAATTTATGTTTATCTTTTATCTTATAATGCCATTTGCATCCGTGGTTACATTTAATTAAAAATTGCTGTGGTAATTCATCAAAAGGTATTTCATCAAAACTTTTGCCAATCCACAAAACAGGTTTTAAATACTCTTCACCTATTTTATTTTTTACCCAATCGCGAACAAGAACATTATCTGTAAGCTGCGTTTTTAACGGAGTTGTATCATATAGTTTTAACCATTGGATTTTTTCATTAAAAGTTTTTGGATTTTGAAGATTTAATGTTTTACCTGTTGTATATTTAAATATTTTTTTCAAATATCTAGGATATTCTTCTTCATTTAAA
This sequence comes from uncultured Vampirovibrio sp., assembly GCA_910583875.1. Lineage (GTDB taxonomy): Bacteria > Cyanobacteriota > Vampirovibrionia > Gastranaerophilales > Gastranaerophilaceae > Avigastranaerophilus. The sequence continues at coordinate 194,250 of CAJTXT010000001.1, forward strand.
CTTGCTAATAAACTATATTCATATGGAGGATTACTGATATTATCTTCTTTTTTAAAATTAATAAAAAAATTATCCAACATATTCATACCCGCATATATAATTTCCATGTTCATTATTACATGTTTTACATGTAATATCAAGGTTTAACATGGTTTATATTACAAAGTTAAATAATATAAAATATATAGTATTATGATTAAATCAAAAGAATTGCAAAAATATATTGGAAATCAGGTAAGACGACTGCGAAAAAAAGCTAATATTTCGCAAGAACAATTAGCAGAACAAATTGGCATTGCAACAAACTCACTAAGCAGTATTGAAACAGGAAATGCTTTTATGTCAATCAATACACTTGAAAAATTATTAAATGCATTTAATATCTCGCCTAAAGAATTATTTGATTTTCCAGAGATTTCAACAAATGAAATTAATATGGCATCCTATATAAAAGATAACTTAAGTCATATTGAAAAAGATAAAGAAAAATTGTCTATATTATATAATTTTATAAGATTACTTGTATAATATGAAAACTAGATTTCCATTTCTTTAAGATAAGCACTAACTCTAAAATCAGCACCAGTCGAATTTTTTATATCTTCAATTGTAAATAACGGATTAATTTCAGTTAAAGCTAAACCATTTGGCTCAACCATAAATACACAGCGCTCAGTAACTATCATATCTATTTCTTTATATGCAGTTAAAGGAAGCGTACATTTTTTAACAATTTTAGGTTCCTCTTTTGAGGTATGAGTCATCGCAACAATAACGCGTTTTGAGCCAACAATTAAATCCATAGACCCGCCGATGCCCGGAACAAACTTCCCCGGAATTTGCCAGCTTGCAATACTTCCTTCTTCATCAACCTGTAAAGCACCTAATACAGTAGCATCAATATGACCTCCGCGCATAATGGTAAAAGCCATTTGAGAATCATAAAAACTTGCACCTTTGTTAACTTCTACATAGGCACCGCCGGCATTAACTATTTTTGTATCAAAATTTGGACCTTTTTGATTTTTTCCTAATCCAAGAATACCATTTTCAGATTGAAAAATAATATTCATATTTTCATTTACATAATTAGCAGCTTCTGTGGGAAGTCCAATACCTAAGGTAACAATATCATTTTCTTTAAATTCTTTTGCTATTCGTTTTGCAATAATTTCTTTAATTTTATCTTTTGATAAGTCTTTTATTGTCAAAGTCATTTAAACTTCCTCATTCTTAACGATATAGTCAATAAAAATACCCGGGATAACAACTTCATTAGGGTCAAGTTCATCAACAAGTTCATCAGCTTGAATAATAACTACATCTGCAGCTGTTGCCATAGATGTATTAAAATTTCTTGTTGTTCCTTCAAACTTCACATTGCCAAATTTATCAACTTTTGTCCCATATACAATAGCAAAATCAGCACCTAAAGGCTCTTCAAAAATATATTTTTTACCTTTAATTTCAACGATGTTTTTACCTTCTTCAAGAATTGTTCCTATACCTGTCGGTGTAAGAACTCCGCCTAAGCCTGAACCTTTAGCGTGAATTTTTTCAACTAACGTTCCCATAGGGTAAAACTCAACTTCCAGCTCTCCTTTGTGCATTTTTTCACCGGTTATAGGGTTAGTTCCTATATGAGTAGTTATAACTTTTTTAACCATTCCGCTTTGGATAAGTTTTCCTTTGTCCTTATCAGGGATAGAAGTATCATTGCAAATCATAGTTAAGTTTTTTATATCTTCTTCTACAATTGCATCAATAATTTTGTCTGGTGCTCCGCAACTAAGGAATCCGCCAATCATAATTGTAGAATTATCTTTAATTAACTTTGCCGCTTCTTTCGCTGTTATAACTTTTTTCAAATGTTTATCCTGCTATAAAACTTGTGCTTGTTAATATTATCACACATTAATTTTTTTTTATATATTTTCTTTGTAAAATATATGTATAAATATTAATAATTTTGGTTTTTAGAATAGCAGTATGCTACAATAGTAATAAATATTATGTCATGTAAAAAGTCAAGAAACATTAATAATTTTGTAGAAAAGGGAGATAAAATGGAAAGTGCAATTTTAGAAAGAAATTCTAATAAAATTGATTTCATAGGCGGTAAATGGCAAAAGGAAATCAATGTTAGAGATTTCATTCAAAGAAACTATACACTATATGAAGGCGATGCTTCATTTCTAGCAGGCCCAACCGAAGCTACAACAAAACTTTGGGAGGAATGCTGCGACTTATTTAAACAAGAACGTGAAAATGGCGGAGTATTGGATATGGATACAAAAATCGTATCAACAATTACTTCACATGGTGCAGGTTATATTGATAGAGAATTAGAAACAATAGTAGGATTGCAGACAGATGAACCTTTAAAACGTTCAATGCAGCCATTTGGCGGAATAAGAATGGCAGAAGGTGCGTGTAAATCTTATGGTTATGAAGTTGACAAAGAAGTTTCAGAAATTTTCACAAAATATAGAAAGACACATAACCAAGGCGTTTTTGATGTTTATACACCAGAAATGAAAAAAGCACGTCACGCTGCTATATTAACAGGACTTCCTGACGCATACGGCAGAGGAAGAATTATAGGTGATTATAGAAGAATAGCATTATATGGTATTGATAGATTAATTGAAGATAAAAAAGAGCAGCATGCTTCAATTGACGGTGAAATGACTGCTGAAAAAATTCAATTAAAAGAAGAAATAGCAGAACAAATCAGAGCATTAAATGAAATGGCAGAACTTGGTGCTATATATGGTTTTGATATAAGAAAACCTGCACAAAATGCTAAAGAAGCTATTCAATGGTTATATTTCGGCTACTTATCAGCAGTAAAAGAACAAAACGGCGCTGCAATGAGTATCGGAAGAACTTCTACTTTCTTAGATATATTTATTGAAAGAGATTTAAGAAATGGAATCATAACAGAAGCTCAAGCTCAAGAAATGATTGACCATTTCATAATGAAATTAAGATTGGTTAAATTTGCAAGAACACCTGAATATAATGCATTATTTTCAGGCGACCCAACTTGGGTAACAGAATCAATCGGCGGTGTTGGAGTTGACGGCAGACCATTAGTTACTAAAAACTCATTTAGATATTTACATACTTTAGATAACCTTGGATGCGCCCCAGAGCCAAATATGACAGTTTTATGGTCAACAAGATTACCTAAAAACTTCAAAACTTATTGTGCAAGAATGTCAATAAAAACATCATCAATCCAATATGAAAATGATGATTTAATGAGAGTTACACACGGTGATGATTATGCTATTGCCTGCTGTGTATCATCTATGGTAGTAGGAAAAGAAATGCAATTCTTCGGCGCACGTGCAAACCTTGCAAAATGCTTATTGTATGCAATTAACGGCGGTATCGATGAAAGATTAAAAGAACAAGTTGGACCTAAATATCAACCAATCACTTCTGAATACTTAAATTATGATGAAGTAATGGAAAAGTACGATTTAATGATGGAATGGCTTGCAGGTTTATATGTAAATACCTTGAATTGTATTCACTATATGCATGATAAATACTGTTATGAAAGAGCGCAAATGGCTCTTCACGACAGAGATGTAAAACGTTATTTTGCAACAGGTATTGCAGGTCTTTCGGTTGTAGCAGATTCACTTTCTGCAATCAAATATGCGAAAGTAAGAACTATAAGAGATGACAGCGGTATTGTTGTTGATTATGAGGTAGAAGGCGACTTCCCTAAATATGGCAACAATGATGACAGAGTTGACCAAATTGCGGTAGATTTAGTTAAAACATTTATGGCTAAAATAAGAAAACACCATACATATAGAAACTCAATTCCAACAATGTCAATTCTAACAATTACATCAAACGTAGTTTACGGCAAGAAAACAGGTAATACACCTGACGGAAGAAAAGCAGGAATACCTTTAGCCCCGGGGGCAAACCCAATGCACGGAAGAGATGAAAATGGTGCTGTTGCTTCATTAGCTTCAGTTGCAAAACTGCCGTTTAATGACGCACAAGATGGGATTTCTAATACCTTCTCAATCATCCCTAATGCTTTAGGAAAAGATGAAATATTTATGGGCGATTTAGCAATTAATTTAGATTGCGGTTGCTGCGAAAACAACTTAAATTAATAGAAAGAGGTTAAATATAATGACAGCTACAATGCAAGAAGAAAATTTAGTTAATCTTTTAGACGGATATGTTGAAAAAGGCGGACATCATTTGAATGTTAACGTATTTAATCGTGAAACATTGTTAGATGCTCAAGCACACCCAGAAAAATATCCTCAATTAACAGTAAGAGTATCAGGTTATGCAGTTAATTTCATCAAATTAACAAAAGAACAACAAGATGATGTTATTTCAAGAACCTTCCACTCTCAATTAGGTTAATTAAAATTAAAAAATATAATTTTAATAATAAATAAAATCGGAGAACATATTCTCCGATTTTTTATTAAGAATAAAATTATCATAATCTTATCTGTCATGCTGAACTTGTTTCAATATCTTGATATAAGTAAAAATTATCCAATGTTAAAAGATATAATCTCATGTTGGTAAGACCCTGAAATAAATTCAGGGTGACAGAGAGTTTTAATTATTTTTATTAAAATTTATGTTATAGCCTAATCTTTTAAGAATTATTTTTAATTCAGTTATATTTAATGTCCCTTTTTTAAGTTTTGTAGAAAGGTTTTGAACTGAATATGGTTTTTGTTTTTCATTTTCAATATATTTTGCTAATTCTGTTGATTATCCCCAATAATGTCATTCCGAACTTGTTTCGGAATCTTACCAGTTGATAGATATATTTCAAAATCTAAGACCCTGAAACAAGTTCAGGGTGACAAAGTATTCTTGATACTTCTATTAGTTTATTGGTTCAATTAATTCTTCAATAGTTTTACCTACAATTTTAGCAAGTCTTAATGCATTTACCATTGATAAATTATGCTTTCCGCCTTCAATATTACTAATATAAGTTTTACTAAAATTAGTTAACTCTACAACTTTATCTTGAGAAAGCTTTTTCTTCATTCTTTCAATTTTAAAATTAAAACCAAAGTTTTTTAATATATTTTGTTCGTCCATAGTTTTATTTTATCAACTTGACATTAATTTTTCGATAAACTATAATAGAATTAATTAATCTTTGATTAAATAAAAAAAGGAATTAAAATGAGCAAAGCAAAAACACATGAACAAATACGTGAAAAATTTTATGACTTTAAAATACCTTCAGCAATATATTATATTTAATGAAATTGTTTCATTTTCTATATTTTGAAATAAATGAAATGGAAACATACCCGGAAGATGATGAAAATGTAGCTCAAAGCTGTTTATTTGCTTTAAGTGACACAATAAATGATATACTTGATAAAAATTATGAACAAATAATTATTCTATATCAAGAATTTGATAATATAAAGAATGATAATTAACAATACAAATAAAAACCTCTTTATGCCATAATATAGGTATGAACGATAAGATTGTTATAAGAAAAGCTAATCAGCATAATTTAAAAAATGTAAGCTTGGAACTGCCGAAAAATGAATTAATAGTTTTTACTGGAATATCAGGCTCGGGCAAAAGTTCACTTGCATTTGATACGATATTTGCAGAAGGTCAAAGACGTTATGTAGAAAGTCTTTCCAATTATGCACGACAATTCTTAGGGCAAATGGATAAACCCGATGTTGAAAGCATAGAAGGATTATCACCTGCTATTTCTATCGACCAAAAATCCACAAGCAATAACCCGCGTTCTACGGTCGGTACAGTTACAGAAATCTACGACTATCTAAGATTGTTGTTTGCAAGAATAGGGACACCGCATTGTCCGGAATGCTGCTGCGAAATTGCACCTCAATCAATAGATGAAATTGTAGATAAAATATTTTCTTTACCCGAAGGAACAAAAATTCAGCTTTTAGCACCCATTGTACGCGGAAAAAAAGGTGAATTTATAAATAAAATTGAAGAATTAAAACAAGAAGGTTTTGTAAGAGTCAGAATAGACGGGGAAATCTATAATCTGGATGAAGACGAAATTACTTTAAATAAAACACAAAAGCATACAATTGAAGTTGTAGTAGATAGAATTGTTATAAAAGAAAGCGCGAAATCACGATTAACAGACAGCGCACAAATTGCATTGGAAAAAGCAGATGGACTTTTAATTGTTGACGTCATCGGCGATAAAGAAATGGTATTTTCAGAAAAACTTGCCTGTCCAAATTGTAACTTAAGCTTTGAAGAATTAGCGCCAAGAATATTCAGTTTTAACAGTCCATACGGTGCATGCCCGACTTGCGGCGGTTTAGGCGCACATTATGAAATGGATCCGGATTTATTAATTCCAGATAGAACAAAATCTTTATCACAAGGAGCAATATATCCTTGGGCAAAAACAGGCAACCCGTATTATCAAGAAATCTTATCATCAGTTGCAAAACATTTTGGCATTGATATGGATCTACCTTTTGAAAATTTAAGTCAAAAGGAGCAGGGTATTATTTTATACGGAAGCGGACGAGAAGCTGTAAGTTTAAGATTTAAAGAATTTGGCGGAACAAGATACGTAACTCAAAAACGATCTTTTAGCGGCGTAATTCCTTACTTTATGCATAAATACAATGATTCAAACTCTGATGAAGTAAGAGATTCAATACAGGAATATATGTCACAAATCCCTTGCAACGATTGTAAAGGCGCAAGGTTAAAACCATTTTCATTAGCCGTAACAATAGCAGGAAAGAATATTCACGAAGTATGCTTACTTTCTATAAAAGATGCTTATAAATTCTTTTCAGATTTATTTTTAGAACTTGATGATTATAAACTTACAATTGCAAAACAAATTCTTGAAGAAATACGAGCAAGACTCAAGTTTATGCTTGATGTAGGTTTGAGTTATTTGAATCTAGCACGTATGGCAGGTACATTATCAGGCGGAGAAGCACAGAGAATAAGACTTGCAACACAAATCGGAAGCGGGCTTTCAGGTGTTTTATATGTATTAGATGAACCCTCAATCGGCTTGCACCAATATAATAACGATATGCTTATAAAAACTCTTGTCAGATTACGAAATTTAGGAAACACGTTAATTGTTGTTGAACACGACGAAGATACAATAAGAAGCGCAGACCACATTGTCGATATCGGCTTATACGCAGGTGTAAACGGCGGAAAAGTCATAGCACAAGGAACTCTTGACGATATTATAAAAGCAAAAAAATCTTTGACAGGACAGTATTTGAGCGGGGAAAGAGTTATTCCTATTCCAAAACAAAGACGAGAAGGAAACGGAAATTATTTAGAAATTTTTAACGCCCATAAAAATAATCTAAAAAATATTGATGTAAAAATTCCATTGGGAAAAGTTGTTGCACTAACAGGTATTTCTGGCAGCGGAAAATCTACTTTAATGAATGATTTGCTCTATCAATATTCCTTACACAAATTAAACAGTAATAAGCCAAAACCGCAAGGAATAGATAGAATTGACGGCTTTGAAAATATCGATAAAGTTATTTGTATAGACCAATCACCAATAGGAAGAACACCTCGTTCAAACCCTGCAACATATACAGATGTATTTACACATATAAGAGAATTATTCGCACAAACGCCCGAAGCAAAAATGCGCGGTTATAAACCAGGCAGATTTAGCTTTAATGTAAAGGGCGGAAGATGCGAAGCTTGTAAGGGCGATGGTTTAACCAAAATTGAAATGAATTTCTTATCTGACGTTTATATAAAATGTAATATTTGTAAAGGTCAGCGCTATAATAGAGAAACGCTTGAAGTTAAATATAAAGGCAAAAATATCTCAGAAGTTCTTGAAATGAGCATAGCTGAAGCTTTGGAATTTTTTGAACATATTCCTAAAATTAAAACCAGATTACAAACCTTAAATGATGTAGGTTTAGGCTATATGAAACTGGGGCAAAGTGCAACAACTCTATCAGGCGGAGAAGCTCAAAGAATAAAACTTGCAAGCGAATTAAATAAACGTGCAACAGGCAAGACCCTTTATTTACTTGATGAACCAACTGTCGGCTTGCATTGGTATGATTTGGATAAATTAATTAAGATTATTAATAAACTTGCAGACGCTGGAAATACAATCTTAATTATTGAACATAACCTAGATTTAATAAAAACAGTAGACCATATTATAGACCTTGGACCAATGGGTGGCGATGAAGGCGGAACAATAGTAACACAAGGAACTCCCGAAGAAGTTGCAAATTGCAAAGAGTCCTATACAGGGCAGTATTTAAAGAAAATGTTGCGATAATAAATTTAGAATAAAACATAAAAAAATTATTTTGCTTCAAAATCAAATAAAACTTGTTCTGAAATATTTAACTCATTGCATATTCTAAAAAGTAGATTCAGACTTATACCTCTTTTACAAGTTTCAATTTTAGCTAAATGTTCACGAGAACTATCAATCATCTCGGCTAAAGCATTTTGAGATAAGTTTTTTAACATCCTTTGCTTGGCAATATTTCTGCCTAGTAATTTTAATTTATCGTGTTCCGTAAGCATACTATTATTGTGAATTATTTGTTCACAATTGTCTGTAGCCTATATGAGAACTTCTTGAATTTTATTAAATATTCAATTAATTATAACAATGTACCTGTCACCCAAAACTTGTTTGCCTGCTTTTTACGAAATCTATGATTTCGAGAAAAATGCCTAATCTGTAGGTTGGGTTTTAACCAAACATCAAGTAACAATTATAAAACATCAAAATAATATATTATTCTAAATTTGTTTCATAAGTCATATTATATTGTTTTGCAACATCACGACAAAATTCGTGACGAACATGCACACCTTCTTCTGAATTCAAAAATTCTTGAACTAACGGATAATTTTCAACAATAGTATTATGTTTTTTATCATATTTATGAGGATTACTCATTAACTGAAAATACATCATTTGCTCTAACTTATCTTCATCAGAAGATATATCAAGCTGAGACATAATTCTTTTTGCATCTTCATCAGTAGTTGAAGCTTTGGGCTTACATATATTCGTTTCAAGATAATCCTTAAACATATCAATTAAATCAGAGTCTGTAAACTCATAATCAATACCTAAACTATCAAGAGCTTTTAAACAAAGCTGCTGCTCTAATTCAAAATATAATGTTCTATAATCCTTTTCACTTTTAAACGACTCATTTTTTATTAAACGAGAGAATTTTTCATCAACAGTAATAGCTTCATCTAATATAACATCAGTAGCAAGTAAACTTGCAATATCACCGCTGGATAATGGTAACAGAACAGGATGTCCATGCATTAAAACAGAATTTTTAACAACTTTGCGTGAATCAATTGAACACGCACCTTCTGTTCCTTTATTCTCATCCATAATTGTACCATCTGGAGCAATTGTAAAACTATATTCAAGATTTTCTTGTTTTAATACATCAATAATTTTTGCTTTAGCATCAACTTTTGCTTTGTCTAAAGGAGCAGGTAGCAGGTAGGGTGCAAAAAGGAACGTTTGCACCAATAAAATCTATTCAAACTCAACTTCATTTATTCCATTTGTATCTTCAAAATTACACCAATTATCATCGTAATATCCTAATTTGACAAATTTGTTGAAACTCGAATACTTCTAATTCTTTGATTTTTACATATCCGTGCTTAATCAGGTTACAATGTATATAATCTAAATGTTTGTATAAATCATTTTCATCTAGTTTTATTTTGGTGCAAACGTTCCTTTTTGCACCCTACATACTAAGAGAAAGAAAATAATAAAAATTGGTAAAATTTGTTAAATTATGAAGTGAACAAAACCTACAAGCTCAGCATATTTAAAATTTAAAAAAAATAGCAAATTTATAATTTTTTATTATGCATTAGGTGTATATAAATATATTGATTATTATATTTATTTGATATAATATTATGCAATGAAGTTTGTCAAAATCTTTTTTATAAATTTTGTTATTATAGTCATATTATTAGTTATTTTAGATTTTATTTTATTTGAACACGAAAAAAAGAAATACTTATATGAGTGTAGCCATTCTGCAGGTATATTTAACCCTAATGATGTTACACATTTTGCTCGCGAAGTAAGAGAATCAGATGTTTATATAGAAAAAAATCGAAGTTTTGTTTCAAATAAATTTAAGAATAAATCAATAATGCTTATTGGCTGTTCATATACTTATGGTACCGGATTAGAAAAAAATCAAACTTTTGCTTATTATTTGGCAAAGGAAACAGAAAAAAATATATACAATTTAGGCATTCCTGGCGGTAGCCCATATAATTTACTTTATTTAATACAACAACAAAATTTTAAAAATGAATATCAAAATGTAAATTTGATTATATATACATATATTGGTGATCATATTAACAGATTAAATCAATATTTAAAATGTGAGATTTTTAGTCCTTATTGTAATCTTCGTTTAAAAAAAAGTAAAAAATCGGGAAAATATATTAAAGCATCTGAATGGTATAGATATCCTTCTCGATTTTTTCTATTTCGAATGTTATTAAAATATATAACTGATTACAAAAACCAAGCTAAATTCTACGATAAAAATACTACTGAATTTGCTAATATTATTAATGAAATAAATAAAAATTTGAAGAATTACTATCCAAATTCAAAATTTATTTTCTTAGTATATTATCCTGAAGATAAGCAAGAATGGATGTTTAATAAGCTAGATAATGATATTAAAATTATTTCAACAGATGAAATTGCAAATATAAATTTGTCTGATAAGATATATACTCATGATGGTGATCCCCATCCGTCGGAACAAGTTTGGCAAGAATTTATTCCCAATCTAGTGTCGTATTTAATACAAAATCAATATTTAAGATAGGTACAATAGTTTGTATGGTGCAAAAAATAACAATTGCACAAAAACAATTATAAAACATTAAAATAATTATTATTCTAAATTTGTTTCATAAGTCATATTATACTGTTGAGCAACATCCCTGCAAAATTCATGACGAACTTTTACACCCTCCGCAGAATTCAAAAACTCTTGAACTAACGGATAATTTTCAACAATAGTATTATGTTTTTTATCATATTTATGAGGATTACTCATTAACTGAAAATACATCATCTGCTCTAATTGCTTACGAGACTCCTCTAACTTATCATCATCACAAGATATGTCAAGCTGAGCCATAATTCTTTTCGCATCTTCATCAGTAGTTGAAGCTTTGGGCTTACACATATTCGTTTCAAGATAATCTTTAAACATATCTATCAAATCAGCTTCTCTAAATTGATAATCTATGCCCAAATTATCAAGAGCTTTTAAACAAAGTTGCTGCTCTAATTCAAAATATAAATCTCTATAATCTTTATCAATTTTATATGATTCATTTTTAATCAAACGAGAATACTTCCCGTCAACAGTAATAGCTTCGTCTGATATAGCGTCAGTAGCAAGTAAACTTGCAATATCACCGCTGGATAACGGCAAAGGAACAGGATGACCGTGCATTAAAACAGAATTTTTAACAACTTTTCGTGAATCAATCGAACACGCACCTTCTGTTCCTTTATTCTCATCCATAATTGTACCATCTGGAGCAATTGTAAAACTATATTCAAGATTTTCTTGTTTTAATACATCAATAATTTTTGCTTTAGCATCAGCTTTTGCTTTGTCTAAAGGAGAACTTGAGCGTACAAAACAGTCATCCCCGCTTGTTTTTATTGGTGCTTGCACACCTGTAGTCTTAGAAATCGGGTTAACATGTCCCATAAAACTGATACTGTTAAGCATATATTTTCCTTCCCATATATATAATTAACGATTTTCTATTGAATAAATGAATACAAAAACTAATGATGTAACAAAAAAGTTACTAAAAAGTGACATAAAAAAAGAGCCTTACGGCTCTTAAAATGGTACTCCCAAGGGGATTTGAACCCCTGTCGCATCCGTGAAAGGGATGTGTCCTAGGCCTCTAGACGATGGGAGCCTATCGACAATTATTAGTTTATCTAAAGCATACTTTATAGTCAAGTGTTTTTTTTATTTTCTATAAATTTTTTATTTTCTATAAATTTTTTATTTTATAATATTTATTTTCGTATTTTCAAATTGTATACCTAATTGTTTAAACCGATTAGGTCATAGTCCTTCACGCTTGTTTTAATTATCTATTAAATATACTTAATTTTATAGAGGGATATTGATTGAAAGGATTGTCAAAACGCAAATATAAAGATATGAATTTGTACGATTTGATTTGCAGCGCACAAGAAGATGACTATGATGCCATAGAAGAACTTATCAAACGCGAACAAAAAAATATCTATGCTTCATTTTGTTATCTCGGCGCTTGCAGAGAAACAATTTCAGACTTGACACAAGAAGCATTATTTAGAATGTCAAAAAATATCAAGACACTAAAAAATCCTAAATTTTTTAAATCTTGGCTTGGGCAGATTATTACAAATTTGTTTTACGACGAATTAAGAAAAAAACAAAGAGTTCCGGAAGCTGTTTCTATTGATTCATATTGGGCAAATGATGAAGATAATGATAATGCCGTATTAAATATATGCGATAACACCTTAAAACCCGATGAAAAAACAATGGGTAAAGAACTTACAGGAATAATAAGAGAGATGATATGCAAATTACCGGAACATTTTAGGATTGTAATAATTTTAAGAGAACTTCAAGGCTTAAGTTATGAAGAAATTGCTAAAATAACTCAGACGAATGTAGGTACAGTAAAATCTCGAATATCAAGAGCCAGAAATAAACTTCAAGAATGCTTAAAACCCTACATATCTTAAAAGGAGACTTAAATTGACAAATCCAGTATGCAAAAAAGTTATATCAATGCTTGCTTTATATATTGAAAATAAACTTGATGAAGCAGATAGATTGTTTATTGAAAACCATTTTTTAAAATGCAAATCCTGCTACGAAAAATATAAAGAAATGAAAGAAATTATAGATAATCTTCATTTTGAATATGAAAAACTTTTAAATGAATTTGAAAAAGTTGAAGCAAATAAAGTATTTAATATAAGAGAATATGAAAATTTTCTTGAAAATATTTCGCCATATATTGATGATGAACTTTGTTATGACGACAGTATAAAATTTAGAAGATATCTTTTAAAATCCAAACAAGCAAGAACAGAGCTAGCAAGCGCATACGGTTTAAAAAATAATATAAGACACTCAATTGCTGTATTTAAAGATAATACAAATGTTAATTTCTCAAAAAAAATTATGAAAAGGTTAAATGAAGAAAATAGAGATTCCTTTGATAATATATATAAACGCGCAGCAATAGTACTTGGTTTTATGATAACTTCATTAATAATATTTTCTATTTACATGGGCTACAGCTATATAAATGAATCTTCAGCAAAAGAAACTAATCAAAATATTGTAGAAAACACATATTTCCCAAATGATGAAGATTATGTTGAGTTTATCTTTGATGATAAAGAAGCCCTATTAACAGCAAAATAACTATAATAAAGAAAAAGCAACTTGTTTGTTATTTTGTACAAATTTTGAAATAATTAAATTTATATTATTTTCTATTTCTTCTTTTGAAATTTCATTATTAAAGAAACAATTATATAATTCATTCAACATGTCCGGATAATCATAAGTGTCTCTTCCTTGAATTTTTAACTTTGTAATTCCCATACTTAGAAGTGTTGAAACAATCTCATCATTCATACAAACAGATTTATATCCGTCTTTCTTTTTTGGACAAATAATATTTAACACATTATTAAATTTATCAGGAGTTATTTTACCGGTTTCTATTTTTTCATTCATTCTATAATGTAATTTAGCAACGCGACAATCCCAATGGCATTTTTGATTTATTAATACCTCTACACGAGATACATCTTTTATTAATTTATCAAGCTTATTAAGATTTTCCATTGTATATTCAGGTCTTAAAACAACAATTTCATATTTATCTAACATTTCATTATAAAATTTTGTTTCATCAAATCCTGCTTCATGTATTTTTATTGAAGGAACAATAACAGAAGAAACCATATGGGCATCTTTATATCGTGAAGTTATATGTTCATACAACTTATCAGAAGCCACAATAAAGTGACAACCTTTTTCATAAGCAATATCTAAAAGATTATTACAAAATTCATTATTTAATCTTTCTTTTGTCATTGTTCTGTTTGTAAAAGGAAATGCAGGTATTAATTTATGCTTATTAACAACTTTATCTAAAATTCTGTTAAGAACACTTAGATTATTTATTGAAGTACAAGATAATCTACCGCCAGACCATTCGCTTTTTACTATTCCATAAACATATTTGATAGGATTAATTTCATCTTTTAACAGTTCATTTAAAACCGGAATAAAAATATCATGTACAAACAAAAAAGGCATAACATATTCTGCATTACAATGCTGCACATATTTTCCAGCCAAAATAAATCTCCTTTTTGCTCAATTATAACAAAAAGAATAGGAACATTCAAACTTTATTTATCATATAATAAGCAAAAAAGGAGTAATTTATGAAATTTTTGCATTCAATGATTAGAGTAAAAAATATAGAAGAATCTTTAAAATTTTACATGGATTTTATTGGGTTAAAGTTAATTGAAAAGAAATCCTTAGAAGATTGTGATTTATATTTTCTGGGTGAAAATGAAAACTCTTGCCAAATTGAACTTACATATAATTATGAGACACCAAAAGATGGTTATAAAACAGGCTCAAACTTCGGACACTTTGCTTTTGCTATAGAAAATATGGAAGAAACAACAAAATTAATAAATAAAATGGGATATAAATACTTATATGAACCATTTGAATTACCTTTAAAAGATGAAGAAGGTAATTCTTCTAAAAAACTAATAGCATTTATAAAAGATCCAGATGGAAACGAAATAGAACTAATACAAGAATAAAGAATTTTCTAAGAAAAATCAAATAAATCTTTTAATTTAATTTCAAGCGCATTAGCAATTTCTATAATTGTATCAAATGAAGGTTTTGAGAATGCAACTTCTATTTTACCGACAAAATTTAAGCCTTTGCCTATTTTGTCAGCAAGTTCTTGTTGTGTATAGCCTAATTCCATACGTCTTTTTTTGATATTTTTTCCGAGTTTTTTATATACACTTTTGTTCATTAATTAAAGTTATAACTTAATTTCAGATTAATATACGTATTGACAGTACGTAAAAAACGTTTTATAATTTCTGCTATAAGGGTTTCAATACTATATTTTCAATAAAATTAGATATTTTATATTAGGAAATAAACTATATACACTGGAGTAATCATGTTCAAAAAAATCTTAAATTTAATTGATTATATTTTTTCAATAAAAAAAGATTCTTCTCAACTTCGTAATTACATCAAAGAACGTGGTGCTTGGGGCTTTGGTTCATCTGTTTATAATTATTATTTTATGCTGGAACTTAATGAAAAAGATTATCCTCAATATTTAAAAAAAGCTTACTATATACAAACACACAAAAAATTAAACTTAAAACATCCAAAAACATTAAGTGAAAAAATTCAATGGTTAAAGATATATGATAATTTACCTATAAAGACAGAATTAACAGATAAAGTTTTGGTTAGAAATTATATAAAAAATATTATTGGAGAAGAATATTTAAAACCTGTATTACAAATTTGTGATAATTTTGAGGAAATTGATTTTACAAGACTTCCCAACCGCTTCATTGTTAAATGTAATCATGGATGCAAATGGCAATTTGTTGTGAAAGATAAAGAAGATTATTTAAGCAACAAATTTATTATGTCATACACTAAAAAAATGATTAATAATTGGCTGCGTCAAACCTTCTTTGGATGGAGTGATTTTGAAACACAATATAAAAGTATTGTTCCTAAAATTATAATAGAACCAATGCTTTGTAGTGAAAATCACCGGCAGCCATATGAAATTGAAATTTTTTGTTTCAATTCAAAACCTCAAATTTTTAAAACATATAATAATGAAACAGAAGTAAATAGTGTTTTCGATAAAAACTATAATAATATAGATTTAAAATTTTCTTATATAGAACATCATAAATATGGCGCAGAAAAACCTCATCAATTACTTGAAACAGCAGTAAATTTAAGTAAAAAACTGGCAAAAGATTTTAAATTAGTACGTGTTGATTGGTTTATACATAATAACAAATTATATTTTAATGAAATGACTTTTACTCCAAATTCGGGTTATTTTTATTTTCCTGAAGAATATAAAAAATGGGATAAGAAACTTGGTAATATGATTAATTTGAAAGGAAATGACTAATGAGTGAGAAGTTTAACGATGAAAATGATGAATTTTTAAATTCCTTATCACCGGATGAAATACAATCTATGTTTTCTGATGTTGTTGATTTAGGAGAAATCTTTTTAGTAAAAGGTCCTCATTGCGCCAATAAAGGCTCAGGAATTACCGGCTGCGGCGGAGGTATGGCATAAAAGACAATTATGAAAATAGCACCTTATATTATTAGCAAAACATATAAAGATACAACAGGTGAATCTTATAGTTTTATTTATGATGCAAGATATAAAACATATTATGTGCTAAAAGGTGAAATCTCAAAAATTTGGGAAATTATTCTTTTAACATCGTCGTATGAAAAGGCAGAACTTTATGCAGCTGAAAGAAAACAACAAAATCAATTATATGAATTTATTTCAGAATTAAAAGAAAAACAAATTATAATTACTAATAAAGATTTTAAATTCACAGGAAATAAATATCTTACTCACAAGGTACTAGAATCAAATCAAAATTCATTTCTTGCACTTTATACCGGATTTTCAAAAATAATAACAAAGAATAAACTATTAAATTCTGTATCATTACAGCTTAGTTATAAGTGTAATTTATCCTGTAAACATTGCTTTAATCCTAAAGATAAAGATTATGAAGAATTATCTTTTGAAACAGCAAGAAAATTTATAGATGAAGCTTATGATTTAGGAGTTGTAAATATTGCTATAACAGGAGGGGAATGTACATATAATAAAAACTTTATGAAAATTGCAAAATATATAAGAGAAAAACACTTATTTTTTGTATTTTTAACTAATGCTCAACTCTTATCTAATGATGATTATTTTGATGAAATAATGGAACTTTATCCTTATCAATTAAGAATAAGTTTATATAGTATGAATCCAAATGTGCATGATAATATTACAAATCAAAAAGGTTCACACAAAAAAACCTTAAAAGTTATAAAAAAACTTAGAGAAAAAGATATAGATGTTGTAATAAATTGTCCGGTAATAAGGATTAATAAAGATGATTATTTAGAAGTTCATAATTTTGCAAATAGCATAGGAGCAAAAAACCTATATTCTCCTTATTTTATAAATAATCCAGAAAATAAAAATGACTATCTTAAACTTTCCGAAAAAGAACTTGAACTTTACTATTTTGAAGAAATAAAAAATGGGCGGGATTTAAGAGAAAAATTTGAAAAAAATAATAAATGTTTATGTGATGATAGACTTAACTATCTATGCTTAAATCCAAATTCTGACATTACTCTTTGTAATGATTTTAAATATTCATTAGGAAATTTTAAAACAACATCTCTGGAAGAAATATGGAAATATACTATTCCTAAAATCAATAAATTTTTTACTAGTGAAAACTTAAAAGATTGTTTTCAATATGAATATTGTAATTATTGTACATATTGCCCTAAATATGCAATATTTGATGCTGAATTAATGAGAAAATCTAAAAATCTATGCGAACATGCAAAAGCATATTATAACGCTATGCAAAAATTACAAAATAAAAATAAAACTATTTAGAAAGGCAAAAATTGGACTATAGTATTTATAAAGAAAATAAGCCAAAAGAAACAATTTCAAAAATTAAGAATATTTTAAATGAACTTGATATTTCATTAAAAGAAAAAATAACAGAACACAAATACAATAAAAAAAATGTACCATATTCTTTAACAATATATTTATCTGATATCAGCGAATATAAAGCAGAGGGTAAAGGCGCTTCTCTAATTAATGCCAAAGCAAGTGCATATGCAGAATTTATAGAACGAGTTCAAAACGGTTTTATATTTCCTGTAAGAGTCAATGATTTTGTTTTTTCTCCTGACGAAACGTTTATTGAAAAAACTTTATTATTAAAAAGTGAAACCGCTAATTTTATTTCAAATAAAAAATTGTTTAATGCTCTTAATAATTTTGTAAATACAAATAGAAAAAATATTAAAGAAAAGGATAAAGTTTTAGTTATTCCTTTTTATAGTTTAAAAGAAAAACAAATTATTCAAATACCAATATTAGTTTATGAATGGTTAGCAGGTTCAAATGGAATGGCTGCCGGAAATAGTATTGAAGAAGCAATTGTACAAGGATTGTCAGAAATTTGTGAAAGATACGCTGCAAAACAAATTATTCAAAAAAGATTATCAATGCCTAATATTCCTTGTGAGGAATATCTAAAATATACTAAAATTTCAGAAATACTCAAATTATATATAGAAAATGGTTATCAAGTTGAAATTAAAGATGCATCATTAGGTTTTGAACTACCTGTTGTTTGTGCTGTAATACACAATAATAATGAAAATATAACAACTTTAAGTTTTGGTTCTCATCCCAGTCTTCCTGTAGCAATTGAACGTTGTTTAACAGAATATGCACAAGGTACAGACATTACAAATAAAAGAAATAAAACAAATAATGCATCATCAATAAAGTATAACGAGGAATATTTAGAAAAAGAAACTTATGAGCATCTTATAAACACAAATAATTTAAATTTCTTGTTTGAAAAGCAATTTATTCACCGTGTAGATATAGAAACTTGTAAACCATTACAAGCACAATTAACAAATCAGGACTTAAACTGGACTTATAGTAAAAATGCCTGGATAAACAATAATATAAAGCTTGATAATACGGCGCTCTTACATTTCCTAATAAATAAAATACAAAATATTACTTCAGAAATATATATAAGAGATGTTTCCTTTTTAGGTTTTCCTGCAGTACGTATTCTTATACCTAAAATGTCATTTATATTTGAGTATGATATTGAACGGATAGATCAAGCAAAAGAATTAATAAATTGGAGTAAAACCGAATATAAAAGTGAAAAAGAATCTATCTGTTATCTATTTAAGTCACTAAATATAAGAAAAAATACATATTTTCATTTAGATTCTCAATTTTCTGATTTACCAAATGAATACATAAAGTTTTTATGTGCTATTTATTTAAATGATATTGAAGAAATTAAAAATTTAGCAAATACAATCATAGAAAATAATAAAACCAGTAACTTTTTTAAAAAAGAATTTATAACCAGAATTTGTATCATTAAAGACTTTTATGAATTAAAATCTAAGAATAAAGATATTTCTAATATATTAGAACATCTTAATTCAATATATAAAAATGAAGATATAAAAAAATTAAAAATATTTATGAAATATCTTTCTCCTCATATAATTAAATTGCTAATAAAGCCATATAATTTAAGAAAAAATTATCAAATACAATATACAAAAAACAAAGATAAGATAGATAAAATAATATTCAAATTAGCTCAAAAACACAAAGAAAATATAATAGATCAAAAAAAGCTTATAAATGTTTTTAACAATATATAAAATAATAACTTTCAATAAGTCTTTTATAATATGATATTAATATAAAATTATAAATATATTATGAGTAAAAAAATGACAGAAAAAATAAAACGACTTCCTGATTTTTTAAAACGGGGAATTATTGATACGGAAAAAACAAAAACAGTAAGACAAATACTAAAAAACAATTGTCTTAATACTGTATGTGAAGCCGCAAGATGCCCAAATAAAAGTGAATGCTATGCAAAAAATACAGCAACTTTCTTAATAATGGGAAACAATTGTACACGTAATTGCCGCTTTTGCAATATTACTTGTGATAAACCAGAGCCGTTGAATATAGAAGAACCTCTAAAAATAGCAGAGGCTGTAAAAAACTTAGACTTAAATTATGTTGTTATTACCTCTGTTACGCGTGATGATTTAGAAGATGGAGGCAGTGAACATTTTTCTAAGGTTATTTATGAGATAAGAAAATCTACACCAAAAGTAAGAATAGAAGTTCTTACACCTGATTTCAAAGGTATCACATCAAGCATAGATAAAGTAATTACAGCACAGCCAAATGTTTTTAACCACAATATTGAAACAGTTCCATCATTATATAAAAAAGCAAGACCACAAGCCATCTATA
Source organism: uncultured Vampirovibrio sp. (assembly GCA_910583875.1). Taxonomy (GTDB): domain Bacteria; phylum Cyanobacteriota; class Vampirovibrionia; order Gastranaerophilales; family Gastranaerophilaceae; genus Avigastranaerophilus. The sequence continues at coordinate 214,577 of CAJTXT010000001.1, forward strand.
AGCGTTCCATAGAGTTTTTAAAATATGTCAAAGATAACTCTAATATTCTTACAAAAACAGGATTAATGGTTGGACTGGGTGAGACAAAAGAAGAACTTATTCAAGTTTTTGAAGATTTAGTCAGCATAAAATGCGATATTGTCACAATAGGACAGTACATTGCCCCAACAAAAAATCATCTTGAAGTAGTTAAATATTACCAACCGGAAGAATATGATGAACTTTCTGTAATAGCAAAGAAAATAGGTATAAAACATAGCTTTTTCTCTCCTTTAACAAGAAGTTCATATAAAGCTTATGAAGTCTTTAATGAAGATTAAAGCTGCTTTTCTCTTCTGTAATTTTCTAAATAAAGAATAATTCTTTCTTTAAACATGATGAAAAATACAGCAACACCAATAAGCATAATAGAATTAAAGAAAACAAATAAACCAATTCTATTTCCGCTTAATAATAATGGCATATTAAAATATAAAACGCTAAAAAGCATCGCCAAAGATAGTAATAAAAATATTACTGAAAAATACGTAGCAAACCTATGCATACAAAACCGCCTTTTCTTCCTTTAAAGTTAAAATGTGACACTAAAAGTAATGGCACTAACTTCATGTGTCAGAAGAATAAGAAGATAAACAGTTTAATAATATATTTCTCATGCCTTAATTATATCATGATTTTTATAACTTGCAAAGCCTTTTATTCGGATATAAAAAAGACTCCCCAACAAAGGGAGTCTTTTTTATCATTTATATAACTATACTTTTTCACATTCAAAAATGATTTTTTCATCTTTCAGTTTAAGTACAATTTTATTACCTGAAGTATACTTGCCGGAAAGAATTTCTTCAGCCAAGCCGTCTTCAATACGTTTTTGTATCAATCTGCGTAATGGTCTTGCACCATAAGCTTCTGAATAACCGGCTTCACCTAAATAATCTTTAACCTCTTCAGTAACTTCAATTGTCAAGTTTTGAGATTCTAAACGTTTGAATAAATCATTTAACATTAAATCAACAATTTGACGAATTTCAGGTTTTTGTAAGTGAGCAAATACAATAATATCATCAATTCTGTTTAAGAATTCAGGACGGAAGGATTTCTTCATTTCTTCCATTACTGTATCTTTTAGGCGTTCATATTTATCTTTTTGCTCATCATTAGAAACAGCAAAACCAAGTTTACCTGTAGTAGTAATCATACTTGCACCGACATTACTTGTCATAATGATGATAGTATTTTTAAAGTTAATATGTCTGCCTTTAGAGTCAGTTAAACGACCGTCATCTAGTATTTGAAGCATTATATTAAATACATCAGGGTGTGCCTTTTCTATTTCATCAAAAAGAATAACACTATATGGTTTCTTTCTGATTAATTCAGTTAAATGACCGCCATCATCATAACCAACATAACCCGGAGGCGAACCAATTAATTTCGCTGTTGAATGTTTTTCCATAAATTCAGACATATCAACACGAATCATGTTATCTTCGCTGCCAAATACGGCTTCAGAAAGTGCTTTAGCAAGCTCAGTTTTACCAACACCTGTAGGACCTGAGAAAATAAAGCTTCCGATTGGTCTGTTTGGTGCTTTTAAGCCGACTCTTGCACGTCTAATTGCTTTAGACAATGAAACAACTGCTTGATCTTGACCGATTACACGAGCGTGCAGAGTTTCTTCAAGTTTAAGAAGTCTTTCACTTTCACCTTCAGTAATTTTTGTAGTAGGAATACCTGTCATCATACTAACTACTTGTGCAACTTGTTCTGCAGTTACTGTTGGTTTATTTTCTTCATTGTCTTCTCTCCATTTTTGAGCCATTTCGCGAATTTTTTCTTTTAAATCCGCTTCATCGTCTCTAAGATTAGAAGCAACTTCAAATTCTTGATTTCTAATAGCATCTTCTTTTTGTTTTATTACAGCTTTTAATTGCTTTTCAAGTTCCTTACCTTCTGGAGGCAATGCACTTGTTTGAATTCTTAATTTAGAAGCAGCTTCATCGATAATATCGATAGCTTTATCAGGTAAGAATCTATCTGTAATATATTTATAAGAAAGCTCTGTTGCAGCTACTATAGCATCATCAGAAATTCTTAATTTATGGTGTTCTTCATATTTAGGTTTTAAGCCTTTAATTATTTCAATCGTATCATCAACGGAAGGTTCTTCAATGATTATAGATTGGAAACGTCGTTCAAGAGCGGGGTCTTTTTCAACGTATTTTCTATATTCATCAAGAGTTGTAGCACCGATAACCTGAATTTCACCTCTAGATAAAGCCGGTTTTAAAATATTAGCAGCGTCAATTGCACCTTCGGCTGCACCTGCTCCAATTAATGTATGCATTTCATCAATAATAAGAATAATATTTCCTGCTTGACGAATTTCATCCATTATTTTTTTAAGACGTTCTTCAAATTCACCTCTATATTTAGTACCGGCAACAAGTAAGCCCATATCAAGCTGAATAACTTTTTTGCCTTCTAAAATATCAGGGACTTCAGAATTAACAATTCTTGCCGCTAAACCTTCAACAACAGCTGTTTTACCAACCCCCGGTTCACCTAAAAGAACAGGATTATTTTTAGTTCTTCTTGCAAGAATTTGAATAACACGTTCAATTTCTTTTTCACGACCAACAACAGGGTCAAGACGCTGCTCTTGTGCAGCAAGAGTTAAATCTGTACCAAACTCATCCAAACTTGGTGTTTTGGTTTTACCGGAAGAAGCACCAGCAGTTGCAGTAGCTTGTGCAGGTTTTGTTTCGCCCAGCATTTTAATAACATTACTTCTAACCTTGTTCAAATCAACACCAAGATTTTCAAGAACACGTGCAGCAACACCTTCACCTTCTCTAATCAAACCTAATAAAAGGTGTTCTGTACCAATATAATTGTGACCAAGCTGTCTTGCTTCGTCCCAAGATAATTCTAAAACTCTTTTTGCTCTAGGCGTAAAAGGAATTTCAACCGCAACGAAACCGGAACCTCTGCCAATAATTTTTTCAACTTCTACTCTGGCATCTTTTAATGTAACACCCATTGCCTTCAAGGTTTTTGCAGCAACGCCGGTGCCTTCACCAATCAAACCAAGTAAAACTTGTTCTGTACCCACAAAATTATGACCTAGTCTTCTTGCTTCTTCTTGTGCAAGCATTATTACTTTTATAGCCTTTTCCGTAAAACGTTCAAACATTGCTTTACTTCTCCTAATAAGACTCCATATAATTATTTTACACCATAATCCAAATTATACAATCCATTGCTTAAATCTTTAAGCTTATTTTTTGCAGGAAGATATTCCCCTACAATACTACTTGATATATAAAATTCTTGTTTAGCTTTTTGAATATCTTTTTTTATAAGACATAATTCAGCTAAAATATAATGTGTTTCCGGATCTTTATAGCAAATATCCAAACTTTTTTTCAAAAATTTTTCTGCTATATCTATATAATTGTTGTTAAGAAGAACTCGTGCCGTATATTTATAAATTTCTCGATTAAAATATTCCATATAAGAATTTTTTTCTATAATTTTATAAATAAAATCTTTTTTTTGATATTGAAAAAGCATTTCTAAATCCTGCTCATAAAAATTTCTTAGTTGAAAATAAGTTGGAGGTTGAGTAATATCATCTTTAATAACTTCAATTAGAAATAAAAGCCAATTAACAGCAGGTGAAGAGGCCTTAACCAATTTTAGAATAAGTTCAGCTCCGTCAATATCCTCCATGATAAATTTACAATATGCACATCCATATATATTTTTTGCTTTGTTGAAATACATATAAGCTTCTTTAATATTGGAAGTATACAATGCTGTTTTTGCAAAGATATTAAAACTCCGGAAGTCAGAAAAATCATTTTTTATTTTTTTTATTCCGGAGTAATCTTTATTTTTATAAAAAAGTTTATATAAGTCTTTTTCATTCATTTTAGAAATTTGGCATCATGTTTGACATCATCATCATTTGAATCATTTCAGGAGTTAAATTATTTTTTCCGTTTTGATTTTGATATTGTCTCAATAAATCAACATAATTATTTTGTCCATATTGCTGAGGCATATCCATCATCATTGCGAACCCTGTAATATCATTATTTTGATGTTTCAACATTTCAACTGCTTGAGCTAATTGTTGATTGGAAGGAAGATAAGCTTGATTATTATTAATTTCAGTTGTTTTCATCTTAGCTTTTTCTTGTCTGATAAATTCTCTAGCCTCAGGAGTAATATTGTTTGGATAAGAACCTTTAATTAAATTTTCTATTTCAATAGTTTCTTCATCCTTAACAGGTTTTTCATTCATTTTAGCAAAGTATTCTTCTAAAAATGTAGTGGGATTAGCCTTTAACTTTTTAATTTCATCATAAGTAAAGTTTCTATACTCACATTTTGCTACATTTTCCATACAAATTTGAGCCTGTATAGAATATGAAGTTAATTTAGGAACAGTATTCAAAGCAATAACCTTTTCAAAAGCAGCATGAGCATCAGGCTTCATTGCAATATTCATATATGCATTACCAAGGTAATACCAAGCTACTGCATTAGAAGGATCTTTTTCTGTATATAATCTTAAATCAGAAATACAACCAACATAATTTTTCTCTTTATATTTTTTAATTGCTTCTTTTATAACTTTAGCGTCAGATTCTTTTATAACTTTTGAACTAGTTTCTGCTGAAACTACATTTTGAAAGCTGCCAAATGTAAGTATCAACGAAAAAAGTAAACCAAGTATAAATATTTTTTTCATATACTATCCTCTTGTATTGTTTTAGAAAAACATTTTTTACTATTATAAATTATATACCCAATTTTATAAAAAATCATAGTTTATTTACATTAAATATGTTACAACTCTTTGTATATCAGTTAATATAATAGTTTTTAATTATTAGTCTATATTTATTACTTATTTTATACGAATTCTGCATTTTTCTTTCATCCAAAAGTATGAAATCATATAAAAATAGTATGTTAACATTTGTAACACATGTATAATGTTATATATATTTGTTGCATAGGGAGGCACAATGAAAATTAAAATAAAAGAGACGGTAAAATCAAAAAAAGGCTGGAGTTTATACAAACTTGCACAGATTTTAAATCTTCCACAACAAACAATATATTCTTGGGCAAGCGGCAGAACACAGCCATCTTATGAAAATATGGATAAACTATGTGAAACAATAGGCTGCGGAGTTGGTGATTTATTTGAAGCAGAGCCTGTACAACAAAAATTAAATTTAGCAGTTAATCAATAAATTTAAGTTTCATTATGAGCAGAATTAACAACATCTTCAATACAGATGTTGTTTTCTGTTTTTTGATTTGTTAAATATACCAAATATTCAATATTTCCTTTTGGACCTTTTATAGGGGAAAAAGTTAAATCTTTTACATATAAATTTAGCGAAATGCAATAATCAAGAACTTTTTGTATAACTTCAATATGAGTTGCTTTTTCTCGAACAACACCATTTTTTCCAACTTGTTCTTTTCCTGCTTCAAATTGAGGCTTTATTAAAGAAACAATTTCAAAATTATCTTTATTTGCAAGTTTTATAAGATTATCAATAACCTTTGTTATAGAAATAAAAGATAAATCCATTGTTAAGAAATCAGCTCTTTCATCATTTTCACTATATATTTCATCTTCGCAGCAGTTTTTTACATTTACTTTCTCTATTACTTTTACTTTGTCATCAGTTCTAAGTTTCCAAGCAATTTGACCGTATCCGACATCTACACTGTAAACTTTTCTAGCACCGTTTTGCAGCATACAGTCTGTAAAACCGCCTGTTGAAGCACCTGCATCAAGACAAATTCTGTTTTTTAAATCTATCGAAAAAGCTTTTATTGCTTTATCCAATTTAAAACCGCCCCGAGAAACAAAAGGCATAGACTTTATCTCAAAAACAGTATTTTCTTTTAATTCAAACTGAAAACCAGCTTTTGTAATAACATTTCCGTCTACTTTTACATCACCTGCCATAATAGCAGCCTGCGCCCTGCTTTTTGTTTCAAAATATCCTTTATCAGTAAGGATTTTATCTAGTCTTTCTTTTACCATGTTATATATTGAAAACCTTTTTTGCGTTTAGTGTTGTGTGTTTCTTTACTTCTTCTATATCAATATTTTTTATATTTGCAATTTCTTGCGCAATATATTTTAAATATGCAGGAGTATTCAATTTTCCTCTAAAAGGAACCGGAGCTAAATATGGGCAATCCGTTTCTAAAAGAAGTTTTTCTAATGGAACTATTTTTACTGCTTCTTTTAAATCCTTTGCATTTTTAAAAGTTACAACTCCTCCAATTGCAATATAGTAGCCTTTATTAATGCACTTTTTAGCAAACTCTGCATTTCCAGAAAAGCAATGAAATATAACATCTTTTAAATTGTAATCTTGCAAAATATTAAAGGTATCTTCATGCGCTTCTCTATCATGAATAATTACTGGCATTTGAGTTTTTTCTGCTATTTCAAGCTGTTTTCTTAATACAAGTTTTTGTTCTTCTTTTGTGTCTGCGCCATAGTGATAATCAAGCCCAATTTCACCTATTGCAACAATTTTTTCATTTTTCAAATATTCATAAATTTGTTTTTCCGCATTATCATCATAAGCTTGAAACTCAGACGGATGAATACCTACAGCTCCATATAACATTTCATATCTGCTGCAATATTCATTTATCTCTTCAAATGTCGAAGGTTCAACACCCGGAATAATAACAACAGAAACGTCATTATTTCGTATATCATTGAGAACTTCGTCAAAATTATTTGTATAATCTTCAAAATTTATATGTGCATGTGTATCAATCATATTATTAATTGCCTTATCCTTACATTTATTCTAATATAAGCTGTGATAATTGTTTAATTTATGTAAAAAAGAATTAACAAAATAACAAAAAAAATCTTGTACTAACTTAATAGAGTTAGAAAACTGGGATAGAATAATGAATGTTTTAAATTCAATATTAGCCGAAAAACCAAAAATAAAAGCTAATCCATATAATACGAAAGAATATAGAAAGAAAGTAAATGCAGCATCAATTGCAGGTAGTGCAATAGGTATTGCAGGAGCTGTTGCCGGTGTTTATGCAATGGCAAAAAAAGGAAATCCAGCTTTAAGTTTAAAAAATCTTTCTTATGAAGAAAAAGATGTTCTATTAATAGGTGCAGGCTCTGTTTTGGGTGGTTTAACAGGCGGTCTTCTTGCAGATAAAGATAAAAACAATATTAAACCTAAGTTAAGAGAAGCAACACAACAATTTGTAGGTAATATGGTATTTCCTATCGGTTTATTAGCAGCAGGAAACAAAATTTTAGATAAAACAGGTTTTCAACTTCCTCAAATTCCAGCTAACTTCAAGTATGCAAAAGCTGCAAATGGCATTCTTTCAGTATTACCTAAAATTGCAGTAACTGTTGGTGCATTATTTGGCGGTATGAATATTGGAAATAAAGTTATGAATAAAGTAAACAATACAATATTCAAAGAAGAAGTAAAACACGAAGTTGAACCGGAAGATTTTCTTGTACATGCTGATGATTTATGTCTTGCAGCAAATATGTTATTAAAAGATGCTAAATCTGTATCAGCAATAACATCTAAAGTTCTTCCTGCTACATTTATTGTTGCCGGTTCTAAAGTCGGGATGCAAACAGCTGAAGAAAGCAAAGTTTAATCAATAAATTCACACATTATTTCATTACTTAAAAGAAATCCGTTCTCTGTTAGTTTGCAGAAGCCATTTTGTATTTTCATCAAGTGCAAATCAACATACTTTTTTATAGTTGAAGAATATTTTTCTTCAAAATCAATATTAAATTTATTATTTATTTCTGAAATATTTATACCCTGTTTTAACCTTAAACCTAAAAATATTTCATCTTCCATTATTTCTTGTGTATTTAAAACTATTTCCTCTTCTCTTTCCATAGAATTAGTAAGATATTTTTTTAAATTACAAATATTTTTATATCTTATATTTTTTTCATATCCTGAAGCATTTAAACCAAAACCATAATAATTTTTATTTAACCAATAAGCACAATTATGTTTAGATTCAAATCCTTCTTTCGCAAAATTACTTATCTCATAATGTATAAATTTATTGTCTTTTAAGGTTTTAGATAAACAATTAAACATTTCAGCCTGCATTTCGTCATTAGGCAAATTAATCGGAGGATTTTTCCCAAAGTAAGAATTCTCTTCAATTTTTAGACCATAAGTTGAAATATGTTTCACATCTAGTAAAAGAGCCTTTTCTACATCATCTTTAAAAATTTTAAAACTCTGATTTGGAAGCCCATAAATTAAATCAATACTAATATTATCAAATCCGCAATCTTTTATAATTTGTATTGCATTAAAAATTTCTTCTTGAGAATGATTTCTTCCTATAACTTTTAAAATATTATTATCAAAAGTTTGTACACCAAGCGAAATTCTGTTAATTCCTAATTGTTTAATTTTTTCAAATTTAGACTTAAAAACAGTCTCAGGATTAACTTCTAATGTAATCTCGCAATTTTTTTGAAAAGAGAAACAGTCAATAATTTTTTGTATGTCCTCTACCTCTAGTAATGAAGGCGTACCGCCGCCTATATATAAAGTTTTTAAATCTTCACCTTTATATCTTTCATTTATTTCATATAAAAGAACATCAAGATATAAATCTTTATTTTTTAAACTAAGCCCAGAAACAAAAGAGCAATAATTGCACTTTTTTAAACAGAACGGAATATGAATATAAGCATGTTCAACCATAAAATGATTATATCAAGAATGACATAATTTGAAACTTTATTATCTGTTTGCTACAATCTGAGTTAGGGATATTATTTTATGCAAAAAATAAACGTAATAAGAATGACAAATGATAATGTAGATGAAGTTTTTCATATTGAAGAACTTGTACATCCGGAACATCATTGGTCTAAAGAATCATTTTATAATGAACTTTCAAATAAACTTGCATATTATTATTGCGTTAAAAATGAAGACAATAAAATCCTTGGCTACATCGGCTTATGGCATATTATTGATGAAGCACATATAACAACACTTGCTGTTCATCCTGATTACAGAAAAAAACAACTTGCACAAATTTTATTAATTCAAGCAATAGAAGACTGTTATAAAGATATGATTAAATACATAACGCTTGAAGTAAGAGAAAGTAATATTCCGGCAATTATGTTATACGAAAAATTCTTGTTTGAATCAATCGGAATGAGAAAAAATTATTATCAAGATAATAATGAAAATGCAATTATTATGTTTACACAAAATATTTGGTATGATAAATTCAAAAATAATTTTGCAAATATAAAAGATACTATAAATAAAGATATGGTTGTTTATGATAAATAAAAGAGTAAAAGAAGGTATAAAAAGTTTTCATAAACCAAATACACGTATAAGGTTTTGTCTTGGAACATTGGCTTTAATGGCTGTATGTGTAATGTTGTTAATAATTGCTACCTTTACTCAAATTAAAATGAATTTCAATATTCCTGAAAACGGAATTATTTCATATTTGAAATTTGAATATATTCCGCAAATACCTTGTGTTTTATTTATTGCAGCCTTATTAGGGGAATGCTGGGGATTATTTGTAATACTAATTTATATAATAATGGGACTTACACATTTATTTCCTGTTTTTGCGCTCGGCGGCGGTCTTTCATATATATTTCAATATAATTTCGGATATATTTTTGGATACATTTTTGCAGTACTTCTAACTGCAAAAGAATTAAAAAAAGGTAATTCTGTTTTACATATATTACTTGCCGCTTTTTACGGAATTTTCATTATACATGTAATAGGAATTATTTATATGACAATAATTGCATTATTAAGACAAGATTCTTGGGATTTTATAAATAATATGATATATTTCCAATCTTTATCAAAACTATTATATGATATTGTATTTGGATTTATAGCTATTTTGATAGCAAAAATCTGTCGTAGATTATTGTGGATGATAATGGGTTAAAATTATAAATATAACGGTAGGTGGGTATTTTCGAAGTCCATTGATTTTAGGTATCGCGAAATCACAGGACGAGAAGGTAACCACCTACCGTTATATTTATAATTTTACTTTTATAATCCTAATGACATTAATATTCTGACAATTAATTGTTCTATAATTTGTAATACAATAAAAGCAATTAACGGAGAAATATCAATCATACCAATAGGCGGAATAACAGCCTTAAATGGCGCCATTATAATATTATAAATTTTTACTAATGAAGCCACAGGCTCTTTTCTCACATCAAAAATAGGTATCCAGCTCAATAAAACAACAAGCAGGATAATTAAATAAATTATTTTAAAGAATATTGTTACTATATATGAAATCATATTTAGCCTTACTTATGAAGTATGTGATACATTTTGACATTCACAATTATTTCTTTCAACTGGAATGTTTTCTATAATTGCGATTAATAAACTTTTTAATCTGCTGATATTTGATTTAAATACCTGCATAACTTCCTGATGTGTAACAGGAGGAACATCACCAACTAAACCAGCATCATAATCAGTAATTAAAGCAATTGTAACAGGACACATATCAAGTTCATGAACTAAATGTACTTCAGGGTATTGGCTCATATTAATAACTTCCCAGCCTTGATTTGTAAAGAATTTAGACTCAGACTTTGTTGTAAATCTTGGACCGTTAATAACAACAACAGTACCTGTTTCGTGAACATCAATACCTTGTTTTTTAGCTTGTTCAATAGCGATTTTTCTTAGTTCCGGACAATAAGGATCAGCAGCACTAGGGTGAACACAAACAGGACCTTCAAAGAAAGTATTTTTTCTTCCGTCAGTCCAATCAACAAACTGGTCACAAATAACAAAATCGCCAGGTTTAACATGTTTTTGTAAACTTCCTGCTGCACAAGGCGAAATAACCCTTGTAACACCTAAAGATTTTAATGCCCAAACATTAGCTCTGTAATTAACTGTATGAGGTAAAAATCTATGGTCACGACCGTGTCTTGGAATAAACGCAACTTTTTTACCAAATAATTCACCAATTGTAATAGGGTCAGACGGTTTGCCATAAGGTGTGTCAATTACAACTTCTTGACAAGGTGTACCGGCTTCTTCAAAAAAGCTATAGAATCCGCTTCCGCCAATTATACCAATTTGTGCAGTTAATTTTTCACTCATATAATTCTCCTTAAATAGATATACATATACTTTTAGCATAGATTTTCATATTATACAAGCAAACAAAAAAGAATCGGTTATACCGATTCTTTTTTGTTTCTTAAATAAATATCAGAAACTATTTCATTTTACCTGCTGTAACTTGAAGTGAATTTTCTATTAATTCATTTTCAAATTCATAATTATCAGCTGCAGTACTTTCAGGTGTATCAATCTTACCGTCAAATCTAACACGGATTTTCAAACCGGTACCATCACCATTTTTACCTCTTTTTGCAGCAAGTGTTTTTAATTCTTTACTGCCAAGACCACGATCTACAAATATTGTACGTGTATCTCCGTCAAATTTACCTTCAAGACCCCAATATCTAATACCATCTGTAGTAATAAAGTTAGGGTTAGCATAATCAGACTTAGAAGTACAATCTACACGACCTGATGTATTCAACGCATCTGCAACAGCCTGACAGAAATCTTCATCATGTACATTTTCATCTTTCCAGTATGCTGAAGAATTTGCAGCCATAGAATACAATGTTGAATCCATTGCATTAGAAACAGCGCTTTGCATACTATACAATGCTTTTTTATAAGTTACTTTATCTTTATCAGGTCTAACATTGTCAATTACTGGGATTAAAATTGCTGCCAATACACCAATAATTGCTAATGTAACTAATGCTTCTGAAAGAGTAAATGCTTTTTTCATTTAATTTTTCCTTATACTCATAAAATAATTATATTATTCCATATTAATATAATACCACATTTTTATATTTTACAAGCATGTTTTCTTAGATTTTTTTATATTTTTAAACAAAATAGCATTTTTTGTTTTTGAAATATAAATAAGCTAAATAAATAAAACTAATAACCCAAAATAAAATAAATAAAATTTGTAACGTTTTTTGGCAAGAATTTTAAATCTATACTTGATATAAAATTTTTAGGTGTATATAATTCTATAGCTGATACTATTAATTAATTGAGGTAGAAAAATGAAACAAGGAATACATCCAGATTACAAAAAAACAGTTATAAAATGTGTATGTGGTAATGAAATTGAAACAGGTTCTGTTCAAGAAGATATTACAGTTGAAATTTGTAACAACTGCCACCCATTCTATACTGGCAATCAAAAAATCGTTGATACAGAAGGTCGTATTGAAAAATTCAAAAAACGTTATCAACAAAAATAGCTTATTTGCTGTGCTTTTTCAAGCACAGCTTTTTTGTACCCGCTTTTATAGTGGGTTTTTGTGTGTAATGGAGGGATAAATATGGAAAAGGATAAATACGCACAGGTAAGATTAATTTCAAAACCTGAAAATATGTTAAAAACAGTTTATACAGCTTGCAGAACATGCTATAGTGCAGATTCTCCTTTGAATATTTATGATTGCGATTCAGCACAAGATGAAGAAAAAATGCTAAAACTTATAAACAGAGTTATTTCTTCAGGTCATTACAGCACAATAGAACATATACAAGTAAGTTTTGCTATTAATAATATTTCACGAGCATGCTCACATCAATTAGTAAGACATAGACACATGTCTTTTTCCCAAAAGTCTCAAAGATATGTAAAAGAAAAAGGACAATTTGACTATCTTACACCGGATACAATCGAAAATAATCCGGAATTAAAACAAAAATTTGATGAATTTATGGGCAAAATTTCAGAATTTTATTTAGAACTTACAGATGCAGGCATTCCAGCGGAAGATGCAAGAGCTGTACTTCCAAATGCAGCATCAACTTCAATGGTAGCCAGTTTAAATTTAAGAGAATTAATTCATCTTGCAAATTTAAGACTTTGCACAAGAGCTCAAAAAGAAATAAGAGTTCTTGTAAAAAGAATGTGCGACGAACTTATAAAAGAAGAAGCTTGGTTAAAAGATTATTTAGTACCAAAATGTGAACGATTAGGTTTCTGTGATGAAGACAAAACCTGCGGTAGAAAGCCAACAAGAGGATAATACCAATGAAAGACATGTTAGATAAAATTTTACAAATAGAAAGTAAATATATAGAACTTGGTCAAATATTATCAGACCCGGAAGTTATACAGGACTATAACAGATTTAAAACTCTTTCAAAGCAAAGAAAAGCAATGGAAGAAACCGTAGAAGTTTACCATGCTTGGAAAGATGCAGAACAAGCGGTTGAAGACGGGCATGAATTAATAAAATCTGAAACCGATGAAACAATGAAAGAATTTCTACGTGAAGAAATAGCTTCTAATGAAACAAAAATGACAGAACTTGAAGAAAGAATGAAGGTTCTTCTTTTACCTCGTGACCCTATGGACGATAAAGACATTATGCTTGAAATTAGAGGCAGCGCAGGCGGTGATGAAGCAAATATATTTGCAGGTGATTTAATGAGAATGTATTTAAGATACGCAGATAAACAAGGCTGGCAAACACAAATTTTAAGCAGAACAGACTGCGAAGCAGGCGGAGTATCTGAGGTTATTATTTCCATAAAAGGCGACAGTATTTATTCAAAATTAAAATATGAATCAGGTGTTCACCGTGTTCAAAGAGTTCCTGCTACAGAATCTCAAGGCAGAGTACACACCTCAACCGCAACTGTAGCAGTTATGCCTGAAGTTGATGACGTTGAAGTTGAATTAAATATGAATGATATTGAAATCACAACAGCACGTTCTGGCGGTGCAGGCGGTCAAAACGTTAATAAAGTTGAAACTGCTGCAAGAGTTTTCCATAAACCTACAGGAATAATGATTTTCTGTACAGAAGAACGTTCTCAGCTTCAAAATAAAGAAAGAGCTTTGCAAATCTTGAAAGCAAAACTTTATGATATGGAAGTTCAAAAACAAATGAAAGAAGTTACCGATTTAAGACGTTCTCAAGTTGGTACAGGAGACCGTTCAGAAAGAATAAGAACATATAATTTCCCGCAAGGAAGATTAACCGATCATAGAATAGGTCAAAACTTAAATGTATGGACAGTAATAGACGGCGAACTTGACGATTTATTAAATCTGCTTATGGCACATGACCAAAAACTAAAATTAGAAAAACTTGCAGAAATAAATTAGAAAAACGAATTGGGGAAAAAATGCAAGAATTCAAGCATTATCCTGTTATGTTAAATGAAGCAGTTGATGCTTTAGAATGCATAAACAGCGATAAGCTATATATAGATGCTACGCTTGGAGGCGGAGGATACAGCGAATTAATATTAAAAAGACTTTCACCAAAAGGAAGACTTATTTCTTTTGATGTTGATTTAGCTGCAATTAATGCTTCAAATGAACGTTTAAAAGATTACAAAAATTTAACGATTGTTAACGATTCATATACAAATATTAAGAAATATTTAGAACAAAATAATATAAAAGAAATAAATGGCGGAATAGTTTTTGACTTAGGAGCGTCAATACCTCAATTAACTTCAAAACAAAGAGGATTCAGCTTTTTAAGTGATGCAAAATTAGACATGCGGTTTAACCAATCGAGTGATTTTTCTGCTTATGATGTTATTAATGATTACAAAGAAGTTGACTTAGTTCGAATATTTAGTGAATACGGGGAAGAACGCTTTTCTAAACGTATTGCAAAAAAGATAGTAGAAGAACGAAAAACCAGAAAGATAGAAACAACTAAAGAACTTGTAAATATTATATTAGAAGCTACTCCAAGAATAAAATCAAAAATACATCCTGCAACAAGAGTTTTTCAAGCAATAAGAATTGAAGTAAATGATGAACTTAACAATGTAAAAAATACATTAAATGAAGTGCTTACATTATTATCAAATGGTGCTATACTATCTTTAGTAACATTCCATTCTTTGGAGGATCGAATAGTTAAACAAATTTTCAAATACTATTCAAAGGAATGGCTTGGGGCAGTAGGGCAGGATTTGTGCAAAGCACAAAATGACATGAATATGTGTCATGCCTATAGCGGGAATTTGACTTATAACAAACCAATATTGGAACTCATTAATAAAAAACCAATAACGGCAAGTGAGGAAGAAATAAAAAATAATCCTCCGTCTAGGTCAGCAAAGCTAAGAATAGCAAGAAGAATAAATAAGTAATTGTCAGGGGAGACATTAGTTGAGCAGAAGTTCAATAAGATATA
Source organism: uncultured Vampirovibrio sp. (assembly GCA_910583875.1). Taxonomy (GTDB): domain Bacteria; phylum Cyanobacteriota; class Vampirovibrionia; order Gastranaerophilales; family Gastranaerophilaceae; genus Avigastranaerophilus. Next base: position 229,920 of record CAJTXT010000001.1, read on the forward strand.
TTGATACTACATACATGTACGGACAAAAGGTAACCTCAAATCCGGTTACGAGTCCTTTCAATAATTCTGTTATTTATGGTCGTTTTCCTAAAGTTATAAACAGAAAATCTCCAATTGAAAAAATAAATAAATTTCTAAGCAGTATATTATTAGGTTTAGTTTTATTATCATTAGTCAGCTACTATTTTGTTTCTGACGGTCAAAAAACAATGAATGGTTTAAGCAGAGAAATAATTGCATTAAGTAACGAAAATATTGAACTTCAAAATAAATTAGATAATTTACATTCATTTAATAAAGTTGATGCAATTATTCAAAATAATACATCTTTAGATACTGCAAAAAAAGTAATTGAAATGCAATCTGTAAATATGGCATTTGTTCCTAAAGTGCAGCCATTGCCTATAAATTATAATTGGACAATTGGTTATTAATTTTAGTTAATTATTTAAACAATTTAATATAATATGCTACCCTGTTAATAGGGATTTTTTGTAAATGAATGAAACAAGTAATAAAGAGAAAATAAAAAAAATAGAGCGCCGTATAAAAGTTGTACATATTGGTGTATTACTTGCATTTTTAAGCGTAGTTTTATATTTATTTTCATTACAAATTTTAGACATAAGACATTATAGAGCAAAAGCAAAAAATCAACGTTTTAGCAAAAATTTCATTATGCGAGGTCAAATTGTAGATAGAAACGGTGTTAGACTGGCAAGTGACCAAACTTCTTATAATTTATATGCACATAAAGAATATTTCGATCATACACCTGAAGAATTAGCAGATATATTGTCTCCATATTTAGGTATAGAAAAAAGTAAACTTACACAAAGCTTAAAGAAAAACTCAACAGTAATATTATTAAAAAAAGATGTAGATAGAACTACAGCTGAAGAGATAAAAAAACTTGGATTAAGAGAAATAAGTTTTGATAAAAAAAATGAAAGAGTATATCCGCAGGATACTTTAGCTGCCCATATTATCGGATATTATAATCCGGATGCAGAAACAGCCTCAGGTGTTGAATTAACAGCAAAAAATAAATTAGAAAAAGTAGATAAGAAAGTATCCATACAAAGAACACCGAGAGGAGATATCATTTATGAAGCAACAACAGACCCTGTGTTAGCTTCAACACCTCAAATCGGAGAAACTGTAACATTAACAATTGATTCTGCTATTCAACATGTTTGTGAAAGAGAATTGTTAAACATAATTAATGAAAAACAAGCAGCAAGAGGTGCTGTTATTGTTATGAATCCTAAGAATGGAGAAATATTAGGATATGCTGTATATCCTCAATATAATCCTAATAATTATAAAAAAACCTCTGCTATTAATTTAAAGAATTGGACATTGTCTGATGTATACCCTCCTGGTTCAACATTTAAAACTTTAACAGTAGCTGCTGGTATAGAAAGCGGAAAAATAAATGCCGGTTCAAAAGTGTTAGATACAGGTAAAATGAAAGTTGGCAATTGGACAATTCAGAATTATGACTTACACAAACATCCAAACCCGGGAATGATAAGTCTTGTATATTTATTAGAACACTCAAGTAATGTTGGGAGTGCCAATATTGCATTAATGATGTCACCAAGTGAATTTTATAATATCCTTTCAAAACTTGGAATAGGGAAAAAAACTGGTATAGATTTAAACGGAGAATCCTCCGGCTTGCTTCCAAAACCATTCCAATGGGATAAATCAAGACAGGTAACAATGGGCTACGGTTATGGTGCATCCGTCACCGCAATCCAAATGGTAAGCGCTGTAAGTGCTTTAGCAAATGACGGGATTAGAGTAACACCTCATGTAATAAAATATTCACCGGAAGAAGAAGCCGAAAAAATAGAAAGAGTGCAGGCATTAAGTCCTGAAACAGCAAGAGCAGTAACACAATTACTTGCAAAAAGTGTTGCAAACTCAAAATCTGTTATAAATCTTGATAAATATACAGTAGCAGGTAAAACAGGTACTTCAAAAAAACCTATGGAAAAGCATAAAGGTTATACAAATAATCTTTATACTTCTGTTATAGGATATTTACCTGCTTCAAATCCGCAAATATTAGTATATGTAGTAGTAGACTCAGCTTCTGTAGGGGCTGTTTGGGGCAATACAGTTGCAGGTCCGGTATTTAAAGAAGTTGCAAATCAATGTGCAAGAATTTTAAATATCCCGCCTGATAAAAAAGTTGTAGAATAAAAAAGAGGTATTAGGATATGTTGTTAAGCGAAATAGTAAAACTTCTTGATGAATATAAGACAAAAAATTTTGAAGATGTTGAAATAGAAGGAATTTCATATAATTCATTATTAACAAAAGAAAATGATATATTTATTTGCATTAGAGGCGAAGCTGCTGATGGTCATAAATTTGCAAAATCAGCTGTTGAAAAAGGTGCAAAAGCATTATTTTGCGAAGAAGAAATGGAGATTGATATTCCGCAAATTATAGTAGAAGATACAAAAAGAACAATGGCAAATATTGCAGCAGCTTTTTATTGTGAACCTTCTAAACAAATAAATTTAATAGGTGTTACAGGAACAAACGGAAAAACAACCGTAACTCATTTAGTTCAAAAAATTCTTGAAGAAAATAATGAAAAATGTGCTTTAATTGGTACACTAGGTTATAAATTATCAAGCAATGACGAATATAAAGAAGCAAAACATACAACGCCTCAGCCTCCGGAATTACAGCGTGATTTAAGATTAATGGCAGATAAAGGAATTAAAAATGTTGTAATGGAAGTAAGTTCACATTCACTAGAACAAAAAAGAGTCGGCTGCTGTGATTTTGATGGAGCTGTCTTTACAAACCTAACACAAGACCATCTTGATTATCACATTACAATGAGAAATTATTTTAAAGCAAAAACAATTCTTTTTGAAAATTTAAAAGAAGGAGCCTTTGCAATAATTAATGCAGATGATGAATATGCAAAAGACTTTTTAAATATCATTCCAAAGACAGTTAAAGTTTTAACTTATGGTGTAAAAAATAATGCAGATGTAAAAGCAGAAGATATTGATTTTTCTGTAGATGGTGCAAAATTAACTGTTAAATTTGATGATAAAGCAATAAAAATGAACTTGCATTTAAACGGAATGTTTAGCGTATATAATACGTTAGCAGCATTTGCGGCAGCACTTGCAATGGGTATTGATTATAAAATAATAGTTAAAGCACTGGAAAATACAAAGAGCGTAGCTGGCAGATTTGAAATTGTAGCAAAAAAACCGTTAGTAATAGTTGACTATGCACATACACCAGACGGGCTGGAAAATGTATTAAAAGCAGCACGAGAAATAACACCGGAAAAATCAAAACTAATTTGTTTATTTGGATGCGGAGGAGACAGAGATACAACAAAACGTCCTAAAATGGGAAAAATAGCAGATGAATTAGCAGATAAAGTAGTTGTAACTTCTGATAATCCACGAAGCGAAGACCCCCAGCTAATAATCTCAGATATTATGACAGGAATAAAAACTGTTGATACACAAAGAATTTTTGTTGAACCTGATAGAGGAAGTGCAATAAAATTCTTAAAAACAATATCAAATCCTGAGGATGTTATTGTAATTGCTGGAAAAGGACACGAAGACTATCAAATACTAAAAAATGAAACAATTCATTTTGATGATAGAGAAGAAGCAAGAAAAGTCTTTGTTGGTGTATAATAAAATTTTAATTGGAGGTATATAATATGAAATTAACTGTTTTAGGACCGGGATGCTGGGGTTTAACACTTGCTTGGATGTTAAATAACAACTTTGATGAAATCTGTGTATGGGGAAGAACTCAAGATTTATCCGATGAATTAAAACAATACAAAAGAACAACAAAGCCTTTAACAGTTCAATTAGATAATAAAGTTGAAATTACGGATGATTTAGCAAAAGCAATTGACGGTGCTGAAATTATATTATTAGTTGTTGCAACTTCCGGTATAAGACCTGTATGCCAGCAATTAAAAGAAGCCGGATTAAAAGATAATCAAATATTAGTAAACCTGTCTAAAGGTTTAGAATTACCTTCATTAAAAAGAATGTCCGAAGTAATAAAAGATGAATTACCAACATCTAAATTAGTAATTTTATCTGGACCAACACTTGCAAAAGAAATTTTAAACGGATGCCCGACAGCAGCATCAGTGGCAAGTGAAGATATGCAAGCTGCAGAATTTGTACAAAAACATTTAAATGTACCTTCAAAATTTAGATTATATACAAACTCTGACGTTATAGGGGTTGAACTGGGCGGAAGTTTAAAGAATGTAATAGCAATAGCATCCGGTTTTGCCGATGCAATGAAACTAGGCGATAATTGCAGAGGTTCATTACTTACAAGAGGAATGGCAGAAATAGTAAGAGTAAGTGTTGCATTAGGAGCAAGTCCTTCAACATTATATGGTTTATCAGGAATGGGAGATTTAATTGCAACTTGTTCAAGCCCCTTCAGCCGCAATTTTACAGTTGGCTCAATGTTAGGACATGGCAAAAAAATAGATGATATTTTAAGTGAGTTAGGTTCTGTAGCAGAAGGCGTAAAGACTTCAAAAGCATTATGTGAACTTGCAGCAAAATTAGGGCTTGAAGTTCCTGTTTCATCTGCTATATATGAAGCTGTTTATACAGATATAACTCCAGAAGAAGTTCTAAATAAATTAATGAACAGAAAACTAAAACAAGAAGAAGAATACTAATTTTCACTTAAATAAAGAGACTGAAAAATTGGCAAATGAAACGCAGAATACATCTTTTCAAGAACTAATGGCTGAAGGACTTTCGTTCTATGAAAAAAATAAAATAATAGAAGCAATAAAAACCTTCAAAACAGCTTTGGTTATGCTTAAAAGCAGAGATGATATTAATTATGCCAATTTGTGCATTCGACTTGCAAATGCTTATTATAAATTAGATGATAAAGACAAATATACATATTATTATGAGGAATATTTAAAAATATGCCCGCAAGGACAAACAAGCGTATTTTCAAGACTTGCCCATGCATATTATTATCTTGATATAGATAAATGTATAGATTATCACAATAAAGCATTAAATTTAGAATTAAATAAATATGATTCAGCCTGTAAACTTTTTGCAATGACAAAATCATCTTTTTATAGCCAGCAAGATATAAAAGATGAGTCTGAATATGAAGCTGAACAAATAAAAAATAATTTATTTAAAGATATAAAAAAATATAAACATGATGAAAAAAAGAAGCAGCCTGATAAAAAATTAAATATTGGTTATTTTTCATCAGATTGTCACGCTCATACAATGATGAACTATATTATACCGATATGGGAAAACCATAATAAAGAAGAATTTAATTTCTTTATCTTTAATGGTTCAGAAAAGAAAGATTCAACAAGTGAAACAATAAAAAATTTAGGATTTGAAATAATAGATATTTCAAAAGCTAATAATGAAGAAATTGCTAGAAAAATATATGAAAAACAAATAGATATATTAATTGATATAAGTGGATACACACATTTAAAAAGCTATGCATTATTATATAAACCAGCTCCAGTTATAATTTCATATCTTGGTTACTTAAATACAATGGGAATGGAAGAAGTTGATTATATATTAACAGATAAATATACAATTCCAGAAGATAAAACTTATTTATATACAGAAAAACCTTTATATTTAGATAAAGGATATCAAATTTTCACAAATAATAATATTCCGGATATAAAAGAAAATCCATTCAAAACAAATAATTATATAACTTTTGGCAGTTTTAACTGTAGTTCAAAATTTAATGATACAACAATATATCTGTGGTCAAAAATACTTGAAAGACTACCTGATACGAAACTTTTAATTTACAGGACAAAATTGACAAAAAATATTATCAAACATTTAAAAACAAAATTTGAAAACAGAGGAATTTCTTTAGATAGAATAATCTTCAGTTCAAAAAAATATACACCTCATTTTGAAGCATATTCTCTTGCTGATATAGCATTAGACCCTTATCCATTTAGTGGAATGTCTATTGCAATTGAAACAGCTTATATGGGTGTTCCGACTATTTCATTGGTAGGTGAAGGAATGCAATCAAGAGGAGCAGGCAGAATAAATAATATTTTAGGTCTTAGTGAACTAAATGCTGATAATGGCGAAGATTATATAGAAAAAGCTGTAAATTTGGCAAATAACACACAAAAACTTGAAGAGTTAAAAAATACACTTAGAGAAAAAGTAAATCAATCAGATTTAAAACAAAATACAAAAGATTTTGTTTTAGATATAGAAGATAAATACAGAAAAGCTTGGAATGAATTTATAAAATCATAAAATTACTGAATTTTAAGCATTTTCCCAAGTATATAATCGTAATCAGAAGGAACAAACGGCATCATAGCGCTATGAGGCGTAAATGACATTTCACATACATGTAAATTTCCTTTACAAGGTGCAAAATCAATCCTTACATAAGAAAAACCCTCACATAAAACTTTTGCATATTCAAGCATTTCATCAAAAAGTTCAGGTTTCTTTAAAGGCGTATCAACGACTTGAGATATACAAGAAAATGGCTGAAGTTCCCAATTGGTATTATAAAATTGGAAATCGTGATAAAAACTTGTTGATTCTTTATCATAATAAAAAGGAATTTCTATAAATAAAGGCTTTTCATTAAAACAATGAACCTTAAAATCACATCTAAAAGTACTATGATCAATTGTTTCAAATCTCAAATATTCAGCGAATAATTTGCGTTTTATATGTCTGTATTGAGGTTCTAAACTATAATGTTCATAATTAATTTTCAACCATTCATTTGTAAGACGTCTTATTCCGTTATAATTTTTATATATAAAACGTTTATTTTTAACTATGATATTCATTTTCCAACCATGATTTGCTTTTAAAGCAAAAGAAGTAGGCAAACAAGAAAAATCTATTTCATCAAAATTATTCCAAACACCATACAATTCAGCAGTATGGTTAGGACCTATCTTTTCAGCAACATAACTTTTTACTGAGATTTTATCACTTAATTTTGATTTTATATCAGGTTTTTCATTATATATTAACCAACGAACTTTTTCATTAAATGTTGTTGGATTTAGATAATTATAATCATAACCTAAGACATCATTAGCTCTTTTTTTTATATAATGTTCCCAATACTTTTTAGGACAATATTTAAAAAACGGATAAAACCCTTTTGTTTTTTCATAATATTTGTCTAGTATAAATTTCATTGTTTTTTCTCCAGTTTAATGTACTATATTTCATCTCGTTTTTTATTCAATAAAAACTTATAAAATGAAATATATATTTTTGTTATTATCGAAAATCGCCGTAAGAAAAAAAATAACTTTTTCTCAAATCGATAACGATGAATACCTTTCGTGTCAATATATAAAGTTGAAAAAATAGAATAACAAATAAATTCAATACCTGAATTAAATAATGTTTTTAATTTTTTTGCATATTCTCTTCTATCTTTTTCAGGTATAAGAATAGCTTCTTTATATTTTTTACGTTCTTGATTAATTTTTGAACCTTCAACAAATGTAACACCGGATATAACAGATAAATTATCAATATATCTTTTATTTTCTTTAAGGAAGTCAAAAGCTTGTTCTATATCTTCAATTTTTTCATACGGATGACCAAAAATAAGATAGGTATTAGTTCCAATTCCAGCTTGATAAGTAGCCTTTAATACTTTTTTTACTGTATTTAGACTTATACCTTTATTTATAATTTTTAACATTTGTTCAGAACCGGCATCCAAACCAAAATTTATAAATAAGCAACCTGATTCTTTTAGTTTTTTTAGTAAACTTAAATTGAATGCTTCCTCAAATCTTGCATAGATAGAATATCTTACTTTCAATTTATTTTTTATAATTAAATCAGCTAATTTACTCAAAATATTAGGATGCATAGAGCTATCCCAAAAATAAAAATACTTTGTATTATATTTTTCCGATAAAAATTTTAGTTCTTCAAAAATTTTCTCCGGTGATTTACAATCATATTTTTTATTACAAAATTCACAGAAATTACATTTATGCCAATAACAAGAAACAGAAGCTAATATAGGAATAAAAAATGCAGGAGTTAAGTAATTCATTGTTTGATAGCCTTCAAAAGACAAAAAAGGTAACGCATTCATATTTATTTTTTCATTAGATAAATTTATAAATAATTTATTATTATCAAAATGAATTAAATTAGGTACTTTACTTATATCCAATTTATTTTCAAGTGTTTTAATCAAATCTAAAACAGTTTTTGTATTATTCCCAACAGAAATTGAATCACAAAAAATACCAAATAATTCATCTAAATTTATCATTAATTTATAAAAAGAACTAAAAAAACTACCCCCAATATTAATATGAATTTTAGTTTTTTGTTTTAGTTTATAAGCAATATATATTCCTGAAAAAAATGAAATAGAATGATTAATAGAAATACCTATGATATCTGGCTTTTCACTTATAATTTTATCTATTTCTGCATCAAGAAAATTTTTAAAAGGGAAAAAATCACTTTCTAAAAAACTAATTAGTTCCTTTATGTTTATTTCAAATTCAGGATTATCAACATTAGTTCTATAATTAACAGTATCATGTAGAAAATAATCCAAAGCATTCCATAGAAACGCATGGGAGTATGTTATAATAGTTAAAATAGTTCTTAATGCAAAAGTAACAAGAAATAAATCCGAAAAATATCTTTTATCTTTTAAAATAGAAAAACAAAAATCTATATTATGAGCAAATTTTTTTATTTTTTTTAAATGTTTTTGAGCTAACTCGTTATTTTTATTAAGAAAAGAGAAGTAATAATTAGGATGAGAACAAACAAAATCATAATGACGAATAATTTCAGTAATTCCGGAAGGAGAAAGAAGCCATTCACAATGTTTCAAGTTTAAATCGAAAACCTTAGTATCTATCTTGCTATTTTCTAGAATTCCCAACAAAGACGGAATTCCACAAACAGGAGCAAAATCAAAAATATAAGTTGGCGAATTAATAAAATAATATTTCATTATCAGAAATTCCCGGATAAAAAATTATTTACCACACCCTGATGGGGGAGATGGCCAATTACAATAATAAGCACTTGAAATAAGTACAGAATCAATATATCCATCATCATCACTAGAAATCAAAGCATCATCAATAGCTGGAATATTGTCAAAATTATCATCATTTGGACTCTTTTTAAACATATATTATATTCCTTTCAAAATTATATAATTCAACATATTGTTTATTATGTTGAGTTAAGATTTTTATGATAAAGAATAAAAAAGCTATTGTTTAATAAAAAAATAAATATTGAATTTTTATAGAAAAAATATTATAATAATAGTGAGAATAGTAAAAACTCAACATAATAAACAATATGTTGAATTATTGATTTTATAAAATAAAATTATTATAGCTTTCTTCTATTTCATCTTGTTCGATACCAATATATCTTAATGTTATATGAGGAGATGAATGATTAAATATTTTTTGAAGCAGAACAATGTCCTTAAATTTTTTATAATGATGATAACCAAAAGTTTTTCGTAGAGAATGCGTACCTATTTTATATTCAAACCCTGCTTCAATAGAAGCTTTTTTCAAAATTCTATAGCATTGAGTACGTTCCATTCTATTTTTAAACCTAGATAAAAACAATGGTTCATCATCTTCTCTATATTTTGTAAATTCATTAATTAATGGCTTTAATTTTGAATTAATTGGAATTTTTTTGTGTTTTCCTGTTTTCTTTTCTCTTATATACAAAAAAGTTTTATTTTTAACATCCTTTACATCTAAAGCAAGGATATCAGATATTCTCAAGCCAAAATTTATACCAAAAATAAAAATAAGAATATCTCTATTATTGTTTAATGAGATAGTATTTTTCAATTTTTTTAAATCGCAGATTTTTCTAATTGGTTCTACAGTATTCATTTTCATTCCTTTCTTTTTTATCTTTATATATATTTTTTTTTATAAATTTAATAAATAAAAAGAAGGAACAATATAAATATCTTATAACTTTTATTTTAAATAGTCCTTAAATTCTTTTTTTATAATTTTAAAACCGCAGCCATCAATCATTTCTGCATTAAAAGAAATTGTTCGTCTAGGATAATTTCTGCACAATTTAGGCCGTTTATCATAAACAGAGCATAAGCCATCATCATCTAGATATTTGCAGGTTAAAACCAAGTTACCTTCATTATCTATTTTATGAATAAAAAATCTTTTATAATGAGGAAAGAAAAACTGCATTAATTTAAATTCTTTTTCATTTTTTAATCCGTAACAACGAATTTCTTTGCAGCATTTACCACATTTATTACAAGAACCTTCTATTTTATAATCAATTTTTTCAGGCACAAAATAAGATAAAATTTCATAATAAACAGATTTAATAAAATCAATAGACATTTGTTTACAAATACGCTCTTTCAGTTTTTTATTTGGTAAAATATAGACAATATTATAATAAAAAATCGAGGAAATAAATGAAAAAGAAAAAAGCAAATCCCTTTGTATCTTTCATAAAAGTTGTGTTGGTAATTGCAATTGCATTTATTCTTGCAGGATATGCAGCAATTAAAATGTATTTAAATGATTTAAGCCCGATACCGCAATTAAATAACTACAATAGAAATATAGTTACACAAGTATATTCATCAGATGACCATATAATAAAAACTTTTCAAACCTTTCATTATGAACAAGTTTCAATTGATGAAATTCCAAAATATTTAAAAGATGCAATTATATCAACAGAAGATAAAAACTTTTATAGTCACGATGGCTATGATATTTTAGGAATTGCCCGTTCAATACTTGTAAATATTATAAATAAAAGAGCAAGTCAAGGTGCAAGTACAATAACACAACAGCTTGCAAGGCTATTATTTTTATCAAATGAAAAAACAATGAGCCGTAAAATAAAAGAAATACAAGTTGCGGCAAGAATTGAAAAAACAATATCAAAAGATAAAATTTTAGAAATGTATCTAAATAATGTTTATTTAGGTTCAGGTGCTTACGGTGTAGGTGCTGCAGCTTCAACATATTTCAACAAATCATTGTCAGAATTAACACTTGCTGAATGCGCATTAATTGCTGGTTTACCGCAAGCTCCATCTCAATATTCACCATATAAAAATATAAAATTAGCTGAAAAGAGAAGAAACAAAGTTTTAAAAAGAATGTACATAATGAAAACTATCACAAAACAACAATATGATAGTGCATTAAAAGAAAAAATTACATTAAATAAAAAACCAAGTTTATCAAGAACAAACGTTGCACCATATTTTATAGATTATGTATTAAAAGAACTTGAAGATTTAGGCTTTGATGAAACAGAAATATCACAAGGCGGATATAAAATTATAACAACATTAGATTATGATGCACAGGTAGCTGCAAATGAAGCAATTGATAAAAATATGACAGCATGGCACTTAACAAAACCAAAACAACAAGCAGCATTATTCAGTTTTTCACCAATGACAGGCGGAATAATAGCATATTGCGGCGGAAAAGATTATATTCAAACACAATATGACAGAGTAACACAAGCCGTACGACCACCAGGCTCTTCATTTAAACCAATTGTATACACAGCAGCAATACATAAAGGCTGGACACCAACTGATATAGTTGATGATGCACCAGTAACTTTAGGTAATTGGAGTCCTAGAAATTACGGAAATAAATATAGAGGAAAAATGCCTTTATATAAAGCCCTAGCACTTTCTTCAAATGTTGTTGCCGTAAAATTAATTCAAGATGTAGGTATAGCAGCTGTAATTGATATGGCGAAATCACTTGGTATAACAACACCATTAACTTATGACTATACTATTTCATTAGGTTCAAATGGTGTCAGATTATATGATATGGTTGTTGTATACGGTAACTTTGCAAATGGCGGTTACAGAGTGAAACCTTATGCAATTGAAAGAATAGAAACGCAGCGCGGGAAAGTAATATATCAAGCAAATAGAACAAAAATAACAAAAGTACTAGATACAGATACAGCAGCAATTATGACAGCAATGCTAAGAAAAGTAATTACTTCTGGTACAGGTAAAGGTGCTGATATAGGTAAACCTATGGGCGGGAAAACAGGTACAACAAATGACAACAAAGATGCTTGGTTTATAGGTTATACCCCAGATATAGTAACAGGTGTATTTATAGGAAACGATGACAATACAAGTGTAGGACTTACAGGCGGCAGCGCACCAGCTAGAATCTGGAAAGATATGATGAAGGTTGCTACAGCAAAATATGGTAATAGTGAATTTGATTATCCTACAGTTAACTTAAACACAGGTTATATTGAAAATCCAGCAGATATTCCAGCAAATCCTGCAGATTTAGAAAGTGATAATCAACCTGCTACAGCAGAATCACAAACAGAAAATAATAACCAACAAGAAACTGCTGCAAACGATAAAAAATCAGAAAATGAAGGATTTAAAGCAATCCCTACACAAATAAATATTCCGATAGATGTATCAAAAATGAAAAAACAGCCAGAAGCACCAAAACCAAATGCAGCGCCTGCTGCATAATAGAAGGATTAAAACCCGTTTAATTTAGGGATTTTCATTCTAAATATATCTTCTAAATCAATACCATTTAAAATTTCATTAAATATAACAGTTGATGTTACTGTTTTTTGGCTAATATTACGAATTAAACCAAGAACTTTAACATCACTGTATTTTTCAATTACTGAAGGAAATGCTTTTATATCGGAATTTTCAGAATATACAGGATATTTATTTATAATTACGCCAGCAATATCTAACCCTAAAGATTTTGCTGTATTAATTTCATTCAAATAATGATTAATAGAATCAGATTTTGGATTAACAACAAAAACAATAGGTATTTTTAAATTTTGCAAGATATGATATGAAAAACTATTGTTTGTAATAGGCGTCATCAAGCCTCCGGTAGCTTCAACAATAAGTGTATCAAGTTTTTGAGCCAAAATACCATAATCTTTAACTATATTTTCAATGTTAATACTAACTTTCTCAACTTCAGAACAAATGAAAGGAATTGCTTTTGTTTTGAACATATAAGTTGAATGAGTAGTAATATAAGGATCTAACATTTTAACAAAAGTCAAATCAGGAGATACAAAATAATGACCTTTATCTATCGCACCTGTTTGAATTGGTTTAAAAACACCTGCTTTATAGCCTAATGACTGCATTACAGCTGCAATACCCGCACCTATAATAGTTTTTCCATTCGAATTATCTATACTTGAAATAAAAATATTCATAAAAAAATTATATCAAACGATATACTTATTTATACATACATTAGGTGTATTAATTGTAATATCTAAAAAATAAATGTAAAATAGAAATGGATTTATAAAAGGAAAGTATTAATAATATTAATTATGAAAAAATTATTGGGAATAATTTCTTTAATTTTAATAATGTGTTCATCTTTATTAATAAGTAAAGCTGAAACTGAAAACGCTGATATTAGCCAAAAAGTAAGAGAAGGTACATTTATAAAAGTAATACCTCGTGATGAATTTTCAACATTAACTGCTGATATTGGTGATGAACTAATATTTATAAATACGCAAGATATGTATGTATATGAAACAAATGCAATTCCTGCAAATACAATATTTTATGGTGAAGTAGAAGACGTAAGAGAACCTGTAGAGGGAAAAGATGGAGCAATAAAAGTTTCTATATATAAAATGATAACACCTGATAAAAAAGTATATAGACTTTCAGCTCATATATACAACGAAAATGATAATTATCTAGGCGGAGCAAATACAGCACCAATATATTATCAAAAAGTACCGCATTATATTAAAGGTTTACGTCCAATGCTTCAAGCAGCGCCGTTAAATATTTATGAAATGGGAAAACATACTATAATTAAGCCAGGTGAAGATTTATTTGTCATTTTGGAAAAAGATATAATATTAAAATGAACTTAATTATAATTAAATCGTTATACAAAATAAAAGCAAAAAGGAGAAGAAAATGAGAAATAAAATAATATCAATAGGAATTTTAAGTGCATTTATATTAACTCCAAGCTTATGTTTTGCAGATACAAATTATGAAATGGTACTTCCTTATGTACAAACAACACCAGCAAATAACCAACAAAATGGATATCAAACACAGTATCCTCTTCCCGTAAATTCATATCAGCCTCAAGGATATACTTATAACCCATTACAAGGAAATGTAGTTATGGTTCCTGCGAATACAACATTTTCAGCTGTTGTTATGAGCCCATTATCATCTGAAACAGCAAAAATAGGTGATAGTGTTACATTTTATTTAGCTTCTGATTTTTACTATTCAAATCATTTAATAGCAGGAGCAGGCAGCAGATTAAACGGAATGGTCTTAAAAGCAAAAAAAGGCGGAGTTGGAAATAGAAACGGTCAAATACAAATTAGATTTACAAATATAGTAACTCCAACAGGACAAATGATTCCTATTTCTGCACATATACAAACAAGTGACGGAACCGGTATATTAAAAGCAGGAACAGCAAAAGATGTAACAAAAGATTATGCAAAAGATGCTGTAATAGGGGCAGCAGCAGGTGCTGCATTAGGTACAGCAATGGGTGCATTATCAGGAGGACATGTTGGTAGAGGTGCTATTTACGGAACAGCAGTAGGCGGAGGTATGGGTTTAATTCAAAATATATTTGAGCGAGGCGGGAATATTGATGTTCCACAAAATGCTCAAATGGACATTGTATTAGACCAACCAGTAACAGTTTCTGCTAATACTCCATACTAGTTAGTAAACAGGCTATTTGTTTTATCATCAATTTTTTGGTAGAATACAAACAAATGGGAATTTAGGGAATGTCAGTTATAAAAAACGATGATAATGTAAAATCAAATATAAAGACAAAAAAAGCTCGCTACGAGATACCTGCTGTTTTAAGAAACGAACAAGATGAAATATCTTTAGAAAAAGCATTAGTTTGGGCATTAATTTTACATCCGGCAATAATCTTAATACTAATGCTTGCTTCGTTTGTTTTAAAACTATTAGGAATTGATTTAAGTCTTTTTAATAAACCTGATTTAAAACCAAAAGATATAGAATTTGTGCTTGTTGAAAAAGAAGCACCACCTATAGATAAAAATACAAAAAATAGAGCAGATAAAAACTCGCAGGCAGGCGGAAAACATGATCCCAAACGTCCTGTTTCTCTTCCTCAATCAGCAGCACCAAAAGCTCCAGAGAAGAAACCTGCACCACCTGCACAAAAACCTGCAGCACAAAAGCCGCAAGTGAAACCACAACCGCAGCCAGCACCACAAGTGCAAAAACCTTCACCCGCACCTAAGCCAGCTGCACCACAAACACCTGCTCCAAAACCACAAGCGCCAAGACCAACAGCTGCGCCTTCAACACCAAGACCAACGGCAAAACCGTTATCTAACTTTAATATTCCAATACCAAAATCTAATATACCGCAGATTGCACAGCCAACAACAGCACCAGTAACTTCTGTTCCAAGAGTTGGAGGAACAGCTGGAACTGCAGGAGGACATGGTTCATCTGCATCACCAAGTTTTTCACCTACAACAGGCAGAGCTGGAGGAACTTCTTCTGGCGGTGGCAGATTTGGTACTACCCCTGGAACAGGAACAGGTAATAATGTTGGAAACCCAGGCCCTGGAAATCCAAAAGGCTCACCAGGTATTGATGCAATAAAAGAACCTGATTTTGGTCCTTATATGAAAGAATTACAAAGACGTATAAAAATGAATTGGGATCCACCAAAAGGTAATGAAAGTAAACGTGTAATATTATTATTCTCTATTGCACGTGATGGAAGACTTTTGAATGTAAAAGTTCATCGTTCTTCAGGTTTGCCTGCAGCAGATAACGCA
The DNA here is from genome assembly GCA_910583875.1 of uncultured Vampirovibrio sp. GTDB lineage: Bacteria > Cyanobacteriota > Vampirovibrionia > Gastranaerophilales > Gastranaerophilaceae > Avigastranaerophilus. Next base: position 245,879 of record CAJTXT010000001.1, read on the forward strand.
GCAATCAACGCTGTTAAACTAACTGCTCCATTTAAGCCATTACCTCCTGATTTCAAAGGAAATAGTGTAGATATTCAATTTACATTTGACTACAATGTATTCGGTGTATCAGGCTAAGAAAAATATAATAAGAAAAGAGGAAATAAACTATGGAATTACTATTACATTCAATTAAATTGGATTGGCCAGTATTACTACCAATTCTATTATGTTCAATCTTAACAATTGCAGTTGCAATTAACAGATTTAGCTTTTATAACAAAAATAAAAGAGATGTTGTAAAATTCATCAGATCTTTAAAAACTGAATTAGTAAATAACAGACTAGATTCAGCTAAAAATTTAAGCATTCAACTTGGCGGCGTTATTGGTGAAGTTGCAGAAGAAGCAGTAAGAATTTTTTCTGAACAAAAAGGTGATTTTTCACTATCTTTCGATATTTCAGCAAACTTAGCAACAAGAAAATTAGAAAAATATCTAACAATTATCGGTACTGTAGGCGGTGTTTGTCCGTTCTTAGGTTTATTTGGTACAGTAGTTAGAATTCTATACACATTCCAAGATTTAGCATCACAAGGAAACCAATCAGCAGCAGTTGCAATGGGTATCGGTTCAGCATTGATTGCTACAGCATTTGGTTTAGGCGTTGCGATTGTTGCAGTTGTACTTTATAACTTGTTCCAATCAACAGTTAAAAGATATGAAGACGACTTCCAACTTATCAAATTATTATTCTTAAGCTGCATCGATGCAGAAGAAAAGACTCAAAATAAAGCTTTAGTATAGGAAATTAAAATGGCATTTTCAAGTTCTGATAATAAAAAAGGCATATTTACAGAGATTAATATTACTCCGTTAACAGATATCTTTTTGGTTTTGTTAATCATAATGATGGTAATTGCACCCTCTTTTCAATCAATTGATACAGATATAAACATACCAGAAATTAATAGCGGAGTAGCAGTTGAACAAAAAAATGCTGAAATATCAGTTACAAAACAAGGTAAATACTATATTAATGGTAAACCTATTCAAGCTGAGGCTTTAGTTTCAGAATTAATAGCATTAAAACCATCACTAGAGAAAGCTGAGGTTGTAGTAAAAGCTGATACAGAAACAAAAAGCAGCGAAATACAAAAGATTATGAAAGCAGCTCAAGAAGCTGAATATGGCAAGTTAGTTCTTGCTGGTGAACCTTTAAGTAAAAAAGAACAACGTAAACTTGATAATAACGCACAAAAAGAACTTACTTCACAAAAAGAAGTTCAACAACCAACAGCTCCCGTAAATACACAAGATTATAATTGGGATGAATAGGGGATAAGACAATGGCAGGACAAAGAAAAACTTTTAATGAAATTAATATTACACCCTTAACCGATATATTTCTTGTATTGTTAATTATTATGATGGTTATAGCACCATTATTAGACCAACAGGGTTTGAACTTGGCTGTTCCTAATATGATTGAAGTTCAAGATGAGATTAAAGACTCTAAATTAATTAAAATATTAGTAACAGATGATAATAGATATATGCTTGATGATGTTGAAATATCAGAAGTTGAACTTCAAAATACAATTGCAGAGCAAGCAAAAGTAAATCCGGACGGCTTGTTAATTATGACTCAAGATAATGCAACACATGGCGCAGTTGTAAAATTAATGGATGAAGCCCGTAATTCAGGCGTTACAAATATCTCAATTACAGAGTATTAAAAATAATTTAAGAATAAACAAAATAAAAAGTCTATTGACAAGTATCAATAGACTTTTTTTATTAGGAATAATTAGATATTTTTCTGCAAAATCTATTCAAAATATAATCACAACAGCATTTCTATTCTATTTAGGGAATATGTAGTTGGTAAGACCCTGAAACAAGTTCAGGGTGACAAATCCAGTAATTTTTAGTCGAATTTACTATATATACTATATAAGTTCCCTTTTATTATTATTGATATTTAACTATTATTTAGTACTTTTTATAAAATCGCTAATTACTTAATCTTTTTGTCACCCTGAACTTGTTTCAGGGTCTTACCAACTACATATATATTCATTTCATGACAACCATATACGCTGAAAAATTTCAGCAAAAAAAATAAATAATAAAAATATAAAGGATTTGTTTTTTATTTTTCTTTTACCAACAAAACAACGCTATTTGCAATTATCGCCTTTTTCTCGCCTACAGAATCCTGACCTTCCATTGTTTTTGCTTTAATAGAGATTAAATCAACATCAATATCTAAAATATCGGCAAGTTTTTCCCTCATTAAAGATATATAAGGCTTCATTTTAGGCTGTTCTGCAGTAATAGTATTATCCAAATTATTTATTTTATAGCCTTTTTCTTTTACAAGATTATAAGCCTTTTCCAGCAATACAAGACTATCAATATTTTTATATGCAGGGTCATTATCAGGAAAATGTGTACCAATATCACCAAGAGATAAAGCTCCAAATAAAGAATCAATAATAGAATGAACCAATACATCTGCATCAGAATGTCCAAAAAGCCCTTTATCATGAGGAATTTCTATTCCGCCAATTATAAGTTTTCTATCTTCTACAAGCCTATGAATGTCAAACCCTTGCCCAATTCTATACATTATCACACTCCCAAACAAATTTATTAACAGCTTTCACAAAACCATCATTTTGAACAGTATCAGTAACATAATCAGCTTTCAATTTAATATTTTCTGTTCCGTTGCCCATTGCAACGCCCACTCCAGCTGTTTCAACCATTTCTATATCATTATTATTATCACCGATAGCCATAACTTCATTTGTTGCAAGCCCGTATTTTTCAGCAAGAATTTTAATTGCATTCCCTTTTGTCGCTTCTTTATTTGCAATTTCACAAAAATATTTAAATGATTTTACAACATATAGTTCAGGATATTTTTCTTGTAATTCAAGAATTAACTCTTCAATAAATGCTTCATCATAATTAATAGCAAGCATTTTGTTCAATTTGTTAAAATCCAATTCATCAAAAGACTCAACTTTTATATAATCAATTCCCTTATCGCCAATATAATCTTTAATATATTTATTGTCATCTTCAACATAAAGAATATCTTCTATATATACATTAAGGTGAATATTTCTTTTTCTAAAATCTTTTATTATCTTACGGGCAATATCTTGATTTAAGTATTTAACATCAATAATATCACCATGATATGAATTAACCAAACCGCCTTGATAGCATATTAAAGGGCATTGGATTTCCAATTTATCGGCAACCGATTTTGCACTTGCGAAACTTCTTCCTGTTGCAATTGCAACATGTATATTATTATCAACCAATTTTTTAATGCAGTCTTTAACTTTTTGAGATATACCGTCTTCTGGTGTATAAATAGTACCATCAATATCTGTTACAACCATTTTTATCATAATTTATATGCCCTCATAAGTGCGCAAATTGTTTTAGAATCGTTAATTTTTCCTGTTTTAATCATATTGAAAACTTCATCTTTATCAATTAAAAGATAATCAAGAATTTCACCTTCATCAAGATGCTGCCCTTTAAATGATAAATCAGAAGCTTTATACAAATATAGTTTTTCGCTGCAAAATCCAGGGCTGGTCCAGATAAAACCTAAACTTTCCCAAGTTTCTGCAATATGACCTGTTTCTTCTTCCAGTTCACGTTTCGCAGCAGATAAAATCTCTTCATTTTGCTTATCCAGTTTTCCGGCAGGAAGTTCATATAATGCTTCTTGCGTCGGATATCTAAATTGTTTTACCATTAAAATTTTATTATCTTTTTCCGCTGCAATAACAACTCCGCCGTTATGATGAACCACTTCACGTATTGTTTTATATCCATCGCATAATTCAACATCATCTTTTGTTATCGTAAAAACTTTACCCTTATAAATTTCTTTTGAAGAAATTGTCTTTTCAAATAATTTATCCATAAGAAAATTATACAAAGGATATGAATAAAAAAATAGCATTTATATTATAATTTATTTATGAGTATAAAAAATGTAATAGGATTTTGGGGTTATCCTCACCCGGATTTAATAGAAAAGCATAAAAAATTATACCCGCAAGCACAATGGGTAGATTTTGATATAGATTACGGCGCATCAAAACAAGATATTCTTCCCGAATCTTATTGTACTATTATAAAAAATATCATTAATAATGCTTTTCATTATAAAGATACTTTATTAATTATTCTTGCACCTATTGGTAAAGATAAATGCGATAGCGGTTGGTTTGCTTATGAAATTCTAAAGGATATGGGCTTTAATATTGTATCTTCTATTTTTGAAGAAAATACATATAAACGTGAAGTTAAAATTTCTACTTCAAATATTCCGTTAAGAAAAAAAGTTGAGTTAATTACTAAAGATATCTATGAGCCACAAACAATTAAAATAGAACAATGTAAAGCAAAATTTGGTTTTTGGGGAGTACCGCCTAATGATTTATCTATATTAGAATTATTTCCAAATGAAACCCATTTATATGGCTGGACAAGATGTGTTGAAGCAAAATCACCTGCTGATATTGAACTTGAAATGTATATAGATAAAGATGTACCGACTGTATTTTATTCACAATCCTTTTGTTCAAAAGCTCAAATGGCAAAATATCTTGCTGATAAATATAACGGGCTTTATATTGATATTGATGATAATGTAACAAATTCTACAAAAGCCAAAATAGAAGCATTTTTGAGGTTACGCTGATGGTTAATATTGTTCTTGACGCAGGCACAACTTGGTCTAAAATAATTGAAAAAAGTTCATCAGCCTTGATGGCGAATTTTTCAGAATATCTTATAAAAACTGAAAATGATAAAAAATACTATATTATCCCTTCATCGATGCTGAAAGAAATAGATTTCAAATTTGATAAAGCAACAGGCCATATGTCTTTAAGCATGCTTAATGATAAAAAAGACTACGAAAATGAGGTTATAGCACTAATTCAAGGTTTTAGAAATAAAATAGAAGAAGATGCTATTATTTTAGATATGGGAAGCCGTGACTCAAAATGGGCACAATTTAAAGATGGAAAATTTAAAGATTTAGACTGGAATAGCAGCTGTTCAAGTTCAACAGGTGCAACAATAGAAATGCTTTTAAAATTCTATAATATTAAAGTTGAAGATTTAAAATTTACAAAAGAAAAATATATAATAACTTGCGGAATTTTTGGACTTGAAAAAATAATGGATGATATTGCAAATGGAAGTGACCCTGCTTCTGCAATTTCAAAATTTATCCATGGTATAGCATATAACGCTTGGAATTTTGCAAAAAAGCCAAACAAAATATATCTATCAGGTGGTTTTTGTGAAAATCAATGTTTTATAGATTCCTTAAATAATTATTGTGAGGTAAAACCTTTAGGCAGATTTTTACTTTGTGAAGGTCTTCTCAAAAATTAAAAGAATTATGTATAATTTCAAAATTAAATTGGTTAATTTATTTTAGTAAAGAGATAAAATAAATATTCCCATAATAATTAAGAAAATTATAACCAGAAAAAGAAATGAAATAAAACTTTTTGAAATATTATTTGAATAACCAATAAATGATGTATCTGTTTTTTCAGATGGATCCTGTTCTTGCTCAATTTTGTTTTCGGTTGTCATATATCCTCCTGTATTTTTTGCAATACAAATAATACACCAAAAATCCCCCCCCCCCGCAAGAATTTTTTACAAAAATTCTAAAGAAGCAGATAAAGATGTTTATATATAATTCCACATTTTTATGATTTTAAAACGTAGTAATATGTAGCTTTTTGAGCCAATATTGATGTTAACAGAATTTATACTTATGTAACAAAATATTTAATTTCAATTAAGTTTATAAAAACATGTGCCGACATGCAATATACAAGTAAATAAGGTAGAAGGAATATAGAAAATGAGCAATGAAATTAATTTTAAAGATTATTTACTACGCAATGAAAAATGGCTTACGCTCGAAAATGAAGAAAAAGGGCAGCATGCTGTTGATGGTATATTAGATGACAGCGAGATTTCAATATTTTTTTCTAGCGCTCATTTTGAATTAGATAGTGATACAGCTGGTGATGCAATTCTTTCTGAAAAAGAATTCGAAAAATGGTATGCAGCAAATGAATCAACTATAAGCTCATATTATGATTCCATAGGTGTTGAATTAAATGAAACAAGTAAAAAAACCATGTTAGGGTCAATGCTTGAATTTATGGGAGTCAATGCTGATGTTATAGCAACTTCTCAAGGCGAAAATGGAACAAAATTACAAGATATGGATATTACCGAACTTCAAAAATCCTCATTTGTAAATGTTGTAAAAGAAGATGCTATATTTGATTTTGGACAAGACTATGTTGATGGAGCAAGAGAAGCACTAAAACAATGGGATTATAACAAAGATGGAGCAACAAGTGTTGATGAAATGGCTCAATCTATTTCAAATACATATTCAAATGTTTTTGAAGGAAATGATGCATTATCTGAATTAGCACAACAAATTGCTGATTCACAAGGTGAAATATATACCAGATATGCTGGTAAAGACGGTATACTTGATGAATATGAATATTCAGAGGCATTAAATTCGGACGAAAATAATGTATTGCTTGACCAATATTGGGAATTAAAAGATACACAAGAAGCTCTAAAAGGAGAAACTGATCTTCAAGGATTACAAAGATATGACTTAAATGGTGATGGAAAAATAAATCCGTTAGAAGTGTATCAGAAAAAATCTGAATTATACTCTAAACTATATGAAGGTGACGAAAAGAAAATTAGAGAAGCAAAGAAAATAGCATTAGATCAAGCTATAATGCTTAATAAATATGCTCGTGAAGATGGAAATATAAGCACTGAAAAATATGCAGAAGCATTACGTTCAGAATCTTATATTGGAAAAACGAACGAATATCTTGCTTTGAATGGAATAGAAAGCAAAATAACTCCTCAAACTCAATTAAATTTAGCATTTGAAGCACAATTAAGAGAATTGTATGAAGAACTTTCCGAAGCTGTTGGAGAAGATGCTAGAAATAGTATTCAAGCTAAAATAAAAGAGCTTGAACAAAAGCACAATATGGAAATAAAGAAACTAAATATACAAGATATAATAAACTCAACTTCAAATTTAGATGAGGAACAAAAAGCAGAATTACAAGATTTATATACTAAATTAACAAATGCAACATCAAAAGATGAAAGAGATAGTATTCTAGCAGAAATTAAACAAAAATGCCAAGAATATAATGTTCCGGATTCAACTATGACCAAATTGGATATTGAAGCTATAGATATAGGATTCAATACTGAATTAAGTGAACTGTATCAACAACTTTCAGAAGCAAGTACTTCTGAAGAACGTGATGCAATTAATATTGAAATTAGCAAAAGAATTCAATCTTATAACAAAGAATCTGCCGATTTGCGTTTAAAAGATATGATTAATTCTTCTGATTTTAGTGATGATATTAAAGCAGAATTACAAGATTTGTATAACGAGTTATCAGAGGCAGCATCACCTGAAGAAAGAGATAGTATTTCTGCTCAAATACAACAAAAATTCGAAGAATATCAATTACCTAAAGAATTTAAAACTTCTTTAGATATAGAAGCTTTAAGAAGTGCGAGTGGAAGTGAGCTTGAAGAGCTTTATGCTCAACTTTCTGAAGCTAACGGTGCAGAACAAAGAGAAAGTATTCAGGCGAAAATCAAAGAAATTGAAACAAACTATAACCATGAAGAAGCTAAATTAGTTACACAAGATATAATAAATTCTCTTGATTTAAGTAATGAACAGAAAGAAGAATTAAGCAGCCTATATACTACATTATCAGAAGTAAAAACACCTGAAGAAAAAGAACAAACTTTAGCGTTAATAAAAGAATTTATTGAATTATATAATCTTCCTGAAGATAAAACTACTTTTTTAGATCTTGAAGCATTAACTCTAGAACGTGATAATAGACTTGCTGAGTTATATAGTCAACTTTCAGAAGCTGCAGATGATGAAACACGTGATGCTATAAATCAAGAAATAAAAGCAGTATATGATGATTATTCTCAACAAGAATATGAATTAAACCTTAGACTTGCAGATTCAATTAAGCATTAAAATTAATATTTTCAAAAGAAATAAATGCAAAAGAAAAGTTGTTTTGAAGTCCATTGTTTTTAGGTATCGCGAAAACACAGGACGAAAAACAACTTTTCTTTTGCATTTATTTCTTTTGAAAAATTTTCTTAAACAGATTGTTTAATTTCTTTTTCAAGCTCTGATAAAACTTTTGTTAAATTAGTTTTGTCTTTACCTGCACCTTGTGCAAATTGTGGACGTCCCCCGCCTTTGCCGCCTGTTGCAGCTGCAAGTTTGCCAACTATTTGACCTGCATTTATGCCTTTTTTAACAAAAGAATCACTTACCTTAACAACATAAGTAATTTTATCTTCATCAACAGAAGCAATAACAATAATACTTTCACCAATCTTAGCAGATATCATATCAGCACCTAATTTAACAATATTAGCCGGATATGCTTCCATTTCTGTAATAAATAACTTACCGCCATTAATATCTTGAGCTTTTGCAATAAATGATTGGAATTTAGTTTTTGCTTGTTCTGCTTTTAAGTTTTCAATTTCTGTTTGAAGATTTTTATTATCTACAGCAAGTTTCATTATTCTTGCGCCAAGTTCACTAACAGGAACTTTAAATGCTTGAGACATTTTATCAATAATATTTGCCTTTTCGCTTAAAAGTTCAAGTGCAGCATTTCCGCAAACTGCTTCTATTCTTCTTGTACCTGCTGCAACAGCCGCTTCAGAAACAATCTTAGTCAAACGGATTTTACCTGTAGATGAACAATGAGTACCACCGCAAAGCTCAGCTGAAACATTACCGAATTTAACAACTCTTACATCATCGTCATATTTTTCACCGAATAATGCCATAGCTCCTGACTTTTTGGCCATTTCAATATTCATTACCTCGGTATTTTGTTCAATATCTTCAGCAATCCAAGCATTAATAATGTCTTCAACCTCTTGAACTTCTTCTTTTGTCATTGCACGAGGGAATGTAAAGTCAAAACGGGTTCTGTTTTCTTCTACAAAAGAACCTGCCTGATGAACTTCTTCACCTAAAACTTTTCTTAATGCTGCTTGAATTAAGTGAGCATTAGAGTGGTGAATTGTAATCTCTTTTCTTTTATCTGTATCAATTTTAGCTGTTACAACATCATCAACTTTTGCTTCACCGTTAATCATTTGAACACGATGAACAAACAATTTATTTACTTTAAAAGTATTTAAAACTTCTGCTTTAAAGTCTTTACCTTCAATAATACCGGAATCACCAACTTGACCGCCCGATTCTGCGTAGAAAGGAGTTCTATCAAGCATAATATCAATAAAATCACCAGCTTCAATAATTGAAATTATTTTTGCTTCAGCTTCTGTTTGGTTATATCCTAAAAATTCTGTTGAACCAAATTTATTTTCAACCTCAACATAAACCAAATCATCAGTTAAGCTGATTTTATGAGCAGCAGCTTTAGCTTTTTCTTTTTGTTTTTGCATTTCAGCTTTATAGCCTTCTGTATCAACAGTTACACCTTTTTCAGCTGCAATTTCAATTGTTAATTCAAGAGGGAAACCAAATGTATCATAAAGTTTAAATGCATTTTCTCCATCAATTTCTTTTGAATTTTGCATTAAATCTTCTAATAATTTGTAGCCTCTATCTAAAGTTATTTTAAATCTTTCTTCTTCTTGTTTAATTATTGATTTAATTTTATCAGCATTCTTTTCTAAATCAGGATAAGTTTCTTTGTACTGGTTAATAACAGTATCAACAATTTCATTTAAGAAAGGAAGTTCAAGACCTAACAATTTACCATGTCTTAAAGCACGTCTTAAAATCATTCTTAAAACATAGCTTCTTCCTTCATTGCCGGGAGTTACTCCGTCATTAATCATAAAGGAAACGCATCTTGCATGGTCAGTTATAATTCTTAAAGAAATATCTGTTTTTGGACTTTGTTTATATGGAACTTTTGCCATATCTGAAACTTTTTGAAGAATAGGGAATAATAAATCCGTTTCAAAAGTTGATTCCTTACCCTGAACAACCATCGCGATACGTTCTAAGCCCATACCTGTATCAACATTTTTCTTTTCTAAAGGAGTTTGATTTCCCTCTTCATCTTGGAATAATTCTGTAAATACAAGGTTCCAAATTTCGCACCAACGGTCGCATTCACAAGTAGCAATTGAGCAATCATCGCTGCATTTTAAATGTTCACCTAAGTCATAGTGAATTTCACTGCAAGGTCCGCAAGAACCGGTAGCTCCCGGAGGACCCCAGAAGTTATCTTTTTTACCTTTTCTGATAACTCTTTCTGGTGGAATACCTACATCTTTTGTCCAAATATCAAATGCTTCATCATCTGTTTCATAAATTGTAATCCATAATCTTTGAGGATCTAATTTTAAGTAATTAGTAACAAAATCCCAAGCCCAAGGAATAACTTCTTTTTTATAATAATCGCCAAATGCAAAGTTACCTAACATTTCGAAGAATGTATGGTGACGAGGAGTTCTTCCAACATTTTCAATATCTGAATCTTTACCGCCGGCTCTTGCACATTTTTGGCAAGAAACTGCTCTAGCAGGGTCAAATGGTGGTTTTTCCAGACCCAAATAATATGGTAAAAATTGCAGCATGCCTGCTGTAGTTAATAATACTGTAGGGTTATCAGGTACTAAGCTTGAACTTGGTACTTCTGTAGATTGATGTTTATCTCTGAAAAATTCTATAAATGCTTTTCTAATTTCATTTCCAGTTAACGGAGTTGTCATTTTATATTCCTTTTCTCTTGTCGTTTTAAGAACATTTTACAACAAACAAGAAAGATAAAAAATGAAAGAGGAATTTGGTTTCGAAGTCCATTGATTTTACGTATGTAAAAATCACAGGACGAAAAACCAAATTCCTCTTTCATTTTTTATCTTTCTTATTGAAATTTTGAAAAAGCAAAAACAGCTGGAAAGTCTATTTCTCGTCCTGTGATTTCGCGATACCTAAAATCAATGGACTTCGAAATAGACCTCCTTGCTGTTTATGCATATTTTTCGAAAATTTGACTTATTTCACATGACAAAATAATATTAAATTGGGAATTAAGAAAAAAGGGGAATAGTATGTTAAAGAAACTTTGTTCATTATTAATTTTATCAGCATTTCTAAGTATTTCAGCACCTGCATTTGCAAAAGGTGGTACACATGGCACAAATGGTGAAGTATCAGGAAAAAGTGTTGGTGCAGCTGTATGCTCTTTATTAGTTTGGCCTGGCATCGGACAAGCAATAAATAAACAAGATAAGAAAAAGAATATTACACACGCGGTATTAGGCTTAACAGGTGTATTTAGAATTTGGTCTTTCTATGATGCATTAGTTGATCGTGACGGCGGTGTATGGGAAAACAGAATTTAGTTTTTTCAATATTATTACAATAAAAAAGCTTACCAAATGGTAAGCTTTTTTATTTTCCCCAATCTAAACCAAATCTATAACCTAAGTCTGTAGTACGCTCTTAATCTTTTTTTAATCTAATAATGTTTCTAATATGCTGGCATTTTTTATTGCAATTGCATTTTCTTTAACTCTTTGTTTATGAATATATGTTCTTAAAGCTTCACGAATAAGTTCACTTCTTGTACGATTTTCACCATCTGCAACTTCATCAATCTTTGTTAAAAATTCTTCGGGCATTGAAATCAAAACTCTAGCCATTGTTTATTTTCCTTTTTGTTATCTGCTCTCTTGATTATATAAAAACATTCAAGATTTAAAAATTGCATACACAATATATATCATTTTAAAAAAACACATAATTAAAGGCTTTCCTTGCTTCATATTTCTTAATATTAGTGAAAACAAAAAAAATAAAAATATCTTGGAATTTATTTTCTTGTCCTGTGTTTTTTGCTCTAAAGAGCAAGAAAACAATGGACTTCTAAAATAAATTCCAAGATATTTTTATTTTTTTTGTTTTGTTCAATTCTATAAATCCTCATCTTCAAATCCGGGAGAACGTGTTGGCAGCTTTTTATAACCGGGGTTTGTATAAACTGCTTTTTTAATATATTTATTTGTATAATCACCTTTTTCAAAAAGCTTTTTAAGCATATTTTCTCTTGTTACCAGAGGGGAAGGACTTTTTAGCGCATTAGGATTTTTTTCTGTTAATTTCATCCAAGTTGCAGCTTCAAGAGTCCAAGCATAAGTTTCTTCATTTAATGAAGCAAATTCATCCTGATGTATTGCTTCATGAGCTAGAAGAGCAGCTATTGCTTCTGGCGGCGCATTACGATGTTTTTCATTTATATAAATATATAATGTTCCCTTTTTCTTCCATCCTAATGCGTCAAATGAAGCATATTCAGGGTTGATTTCAGATATATTTTTAAACTCTATTTTAAACGGTTTTTCTGTTAAATTATTACCCATTAATGCATTATATGAATATCTTGAAATATTTTCCTTTTGCATTAATTCCATAGCTTGCATTACAGCGCCGTCTTTTGTAATTTTTTTATACTTTTTAGCATAAGCCTCTGTATCAAATTCCGGCTTATTAACACTCATTCCTTCTTCTGCTTTTACAGCCTTCATTCTGCTTTCATCTAAACCTGCATTACCTGCGGCAAAAGCATACGCTTGTGCAAATAGGGCAAATAGAACAACTAAAAATAACTTATCTCTCTTCATAAATTCCTTACTCGTCTTAACTTCATATCATCATTATGGACTATTTAATTTTTAAGGACAAATTTATTAAAATCAATCACAGAATTATCCAAGACAAAACCCATTATTTAAGAGCATTGAAACTATATGTAAATTTAAGTTAAGTTTGTTTAGTTATAAAACTATACATATCTGTTTTATTATTTGAAATCATGATTAATTTAGTATATTCTAATCATGTGTGAGAGCCTTATATGGCTATAATGCCGGAAGTGCAATAAGAACAACGTTTGAAGCAAGAAAAGAGAAGTATATGGAACAGTTTCTCAACGAGAATATGTATATTATAGATTTAGGAGAAGTTAATTCTGCTCCTGAAATTATTTTTGAATTAAGTTCTATTTTAGATAAAGATGAAGCAAAAAATAGAAGAATTTGTTTAAAACTTGGGAATGTTGACTTAAACCAAGCTCAAATTTTAAGTATAAAATCTCTTATTAACGGTATAGACTCAACTCTTTCAAGTATTGACACAAAATCAGTTGAAACAGAAAAAGTAGCATTAAGCCTTGGTTTAATTGTTTCAAATGTATCAGCAGAAAATGTATCTGGCATTGTTCCTACACCTGAATATAAAACAGCAGAAGAATTAAAAGAAGAAATGCAAACTCCTGTTGAAAATGAACAAGAAAATATTGAAGAAACGTCTAACATAATTGAAGAAAATCAAGAAACTATAATAGAAGAGCAGCCTGTTGAGAATACAGATAATACTAACGCAGAAGAAACAACTGAACAACAAGAAACAGTTGGAAATGAAAATGTTATACAATTTACAGCTGCACCTGAGAAAGAAGATGTTCAAGATGAACTTGATGTTATATTTGGTTCAGAACCTGTAAATGGAAATGTTTTTGAAATGGAAGTTCCAAAAGAAATCTATGAAGAAAGTGAAGTTCTTACTGATATAGTAGTACCTGAAAATGAGTATACAAAAGAAGATATTGAACTTGAAGGTTTCCCAACAAAATATATAAAACAAACAATACGTTCCGGACAAGTTATAACTTATGAAGGGAATGTTGTTATAATTGGTGACTGCCACCCTGGCTGTGAAATCACAGCTTTTGGTGATATTACTGTATGGGGCATATTAAGCGGTATTGCACATGCAGGTGCAGGCGGTAATCAAAAAGCAAGAGTACGTGCATTAAAAATGAATGCAATACAATTAAGAATTGCAAATTGTTATTCAAGAAGACCTGATTCATTGAATACAGTATTTATTGAAAAAACAAATTCTTTCACACCGGAAGAAGCAAGAATAATAAACGGTGAAATAGTAGTATTTAAAATAAACGATTAAGGAGCGGATTAGATGACAGGGAGAGTTATAGTTATCACATCCGGTAAAGGCGGTGTAGGAAAAACTACAACAAGTGCTAATATCGGTAGTGCATTAGCTAAAAACGGACACAGCGTTGTTCTTATTGATACAGATATCGGACTTAGAAACTTAGACCTTTTATTAGGCTTAGAAAATAGAATTGTTTACACTCTTGTTGATGTTGTGGAAGAACGTTGCAAACTTAAACAAGCATTAGTAAAAGATAAGAAAAATCCGAACTTATGTTTATTAGCAGCAGCACAAACTCGTGATAAATCTTCCGTCACAGCTGAACAATTGAAAAAAATTACAGAAAAGCTAAAAAAAGATTATGAATTTATTATTGTTGACTGTCCTGCAGGTATTGAACAAGGTTTCCAAACTGCTATAGCAGGGGCTTCTGAAGCAATTGTGGTAACAACTCCTGAAATGTCAGCAGTAAGAGATGCGGATAGAATTATCGGTTTATTAGAAGCAGCAGAAGGCATTGAAAGCTATAAACTTTTAATCAACCGTGTAAGACCGAATATGATTAAAGCTAACGATATGATGAGCGTTGAAGATGTTGAAAATATTCTTTCTTGTCAAAAAATCGGTATAATTCCGGAAGATACAGGAATTATCACTTCAACAAACAGAGGTGAACCAATCATAAATAATGACAAAGCTCTTGCAGGTAAAGCATATTTGAATGTTGCAAGAAGAATTAACGGTGAAGAAGTTCCGTTTTTAGACATAGATGAACCTAAAGATTTTGTAGGTAAACTAAAAAAATTCTTTTCAGGTTTAGGTAAAGGAAAGGAGCAATAAATGAAAACACTTTTTTCCGATATTTATAATAAAATAATGGACTGGTTCCAAACAGATAAATCTGAAAACACAAGCGAATGCGCTACAAACAGACTTCAGGTTATCTTAATGCATGACAGAACAAAATTAGACCCTCTAATCATGAACAAAATGCGTGAAGAATTAATTGACGTATTTTCTAAATATGTTGTTATTGATAAAGAAGAACTTGAAATCGGTTTAAAAAATGAAGGCGATGCAGTTGCTTTAATGTTGAATATTCCGATTGTAAGAGCAAAAACAGAAGAAGAACTTGAAGAAATTAGAAAGAAACTTCAAGAGGAAGAAGAAAAAGTTTCTGAATCTGACAACGATGAAGATGAAGAAGAGTCTAAAGAAGAATCTGAAGATAATGAAGCAGATGAAGACTCTGAAGACGATGAAAATTCAGAAGAAGATGATAAAGATACAGATGAAAACGAAGATGAAGAAGCTTCTGATGATGAAATAGTTGAAGACAATGATGAAGCAGAAACAAAAGAAGCTGAAATTGTCGAAGACAAAAGCGAAAAAGAAGAATAAATAAAACAAAAAAATTGAAAAAATAAAAAGAGGGGTGCATTTTTAACCCTCTTTTTTATTTTTTAATATTCTCTCATTTCTTTATATTAGTTTGACTACTTTCCCTAAAATCTTTGATTATATAATATACCGTCATGCTGAACTTGTTTCAGCATCTTACTAACTATTAATATACACATCTGATACGGAAAAGTCCAAACTCAAATAGACTTACCCAAAATATAAAATCATTGTTTAACTAGACAACTGGAAAGATGCTGAAACAAGTTCAGCATGACAATTATTACTTCTAAATGCTTTTCATTTTAACAACTATAAGAATTTTTAGGTTGTAATGGGAAGGGATATGTTATAATAATATTTATTATAAAAACAGAAAGCAGTTATGAGTTTTCCCCATAAATTTAAGTATATTTTCAAAGTTTCTGAAAAAACAAAAATTAGCGACATCTTTCAAATTTTTATAATTATAATTTTATTGGTTTTCATTATATTTTTATCAATTCCTTTTGGCATTATAATTTCAAGCAATTTTAATCATGACTGCTCGCCTTGCGGATATTTAGAATGCAGAGCAGGATTTAAAAAAGCTCTTGCAGCCATTAATCAATCAGTTTCATTAGAAAAAGAGTTAAATAATAAAGTATCTTATGAAAACGCAAACGATTTCGGTTTGATATTAACTAAACGATTGAACCTAATTGAAATTTATAATGTTAAAAATGTAGATATAAAAGAATCAGATAAAATAAGGACCATGAATAAAAAGGATATAAAAAAATATAATCTTTCAGAATATGAAGGAAAACCAATATTAGTTCAGGCAGACGGTATAACTTATATGATATCTAAATTTGAACAGGGTTGTAAAAATGTTGATTTAAACAATCCCGATAATTGCAGTTGTTTGATAGATGCTGATTTAAACGGTTTCAATAACAAGCCTAATGATAAAACAGGTTTTACCCCTAAGCGTAATAAAAATGACAGATACACTTTTGTAATAGACGGCAATAGTAATCAAATATTACCATTAAAAATTTATCATAACTATATGGAGTAAATAGTGGACAATAATAATATTAATGAAGAACAACTTGAAGAAAATATAGAAGAAAAACTTGAAGAAAAAATACCTGATATATCTGAAATAAGAGAATTTCGTAACGATATTATCCTATTTTTATTTTTCATTATACTACTATTATTTGTTTCATTAATGATAATACCAACCACGATGAATAATACTCGCAAACCTGCAATATATTTGTACCCTGAAAAAACAACAACAATATCTGTTAAACTTGATAAATCAATAAAATATAATAATGTAATACCAACATATAAAAACGGCTGGTTGGTAGAGGCTGAACAAAATGGTACTTTAAGAGATTTACAACCTAAAAATACAAAATGCAGTAAACTCCCATACAAAGAATTTGGTTTTGAATATGCAAAACAAGCGTGCGAAATAAATAAGTACCCATATATTTATTGGGACGGCATACAATTACATAAGCCACTGCCAACAAAAAATGAAGGATTTATAGTTAAAGCAAATAATATTTCTGAATTTTTAGCAGAAAAAACTGATAAAATGAAATTTAATGAAACAGAAAAGGCTGAATTTATCAGATATTGGAGCAAAACTATCTTAGAAAAAAATTGGAAAGAATATAAAATATACTTTTTACAGAATGAAGAAGTTGACAATTATTATCCGATTTATATAGAACCAAAACCTGAAAGTTCAAACAGAGTGCAAATAGTCATTAAAAAAGCAAGGAAAAATGAAAAGATAAACGAACAAAAATTACTTCCTATTGAGCGTAATGGTTATACATTTGTTGAATGGGGCGGAATTATATAAATTTTTTATTTTCTAGTATAATTGGCATAACAAGCTTGTTTAAATACTTTTCCTAAAAATTTTAATTATATAAAATACAATTGTCATGCTGAACTTGTTTGACTACTTTTTCCAAAATCTTTGATTATATAAAACATCCTGTCATGCTGAACTTGTTTGACTACTTTTTCCAAAATCTTTGATTTTGGAAAAAGTAGTCAAACAAGTTCAGCATGACGTTGTTTTGAAATTCTAATTTTTATAGAAATAACTATTTATTTTTTACTAAATACTTTCCGTCTTTGACCCTTGCTGCAAAATAGGGCTTATCTTTGTTTGTTTCTTTTAAGAAAATAATAAACGGTCTATCTAAATAATAGTAATTATTTAGAATAACTTCAATATTATCTATATAGAGAGCATTCGCATAAGTAACAGCCATAGCAGCTTCACTTTTTAATTTTGCACCTTTATTGTTAAGGTCAAATTTTATAGTTTGTATTGTTTTATCTATTTTCCAATAATCACCTATTTTTTCATAGTCCTTAGCTTTAATTTTCCTATCTGCAAGTTCTTTATTATAATCAAGCATCTCATCAATATGAATATATGGTACTTGTAAGAAGTTACTATATTTTATACTTATTTCCTTATTTTTATATTTTTCAGGATTCTTTGAAATTATGTCATTTACACGTTTTTGGCTATATTCATTCTCGTGTTTAGCTTTATCAAGCATTTCATAATAAATTTCATCAAAAGAAGCAGTTGAATCTGTCATATAAAAAATCATTTCTTCTGAATTATCTTCATTATAAAGTTTAAACGCAAAATCATTATCATTTGCATAGAAAATATTTCCCAACTGACGAAGCTGCTCAGATTTTATTCTACGTGCAGAATCAAGCCCGAAAAATTTATATTTTGTTGTTTTATCAGCACCAAAATATTTAGGTTCTATATCAGTAAAAGCAGTTTTAAAAGGGAAATTTTTAAGAAGCATTGAATAAATAAAATATTTATTTGTTTCATTATCTGCAACATTTTCAAACTTAAAACTATTCAGAATATCACTTTTTTCTTTAAACTTATCCCAAATACCTTTTTCTATCTCTTTTTTAAGGTTCAAAGTCATTTTACCGACTTTTATATAATAAGAATTTTCATTTAAGTCTTCTTTAGTAAACTTTTGTTTGTTAAGTTCATCAGCTAAAGGCGGATTACCATCAACAAATTCAATAGTGTTATTTCTATCAACAAGATTTATAAACTCATTCCAGCACAATTGAAAAGTAGGTGTCCAGCTGTTACCTTTTGCAACAGCAAACCCTTGTTTACTGTATGTAGGCAGAAATTCTTGCGTAATTTTTTGAGGCTTTATAATCTCTTTTTGTGAAGCATTTACCATATTAACATCGCCAATAATTGCAATTAGAACAAGTATGGTCACAAAAATATTCCAAATAATTTTACTTATATTTTTTAGCATAATCACTCCTTTTTCTTTAATATACACTTTTTTACGCAAAATGTATATGCATAAAGATACAAGTATTTAGTTATTAGTTGCCATTTCAATAAATTCGTCAGGATAAATAAAATCAGACTTAATATTACCCTGTTCATCCTTAATAAGTGCAAAATATTTAGCAATTAATGTATCTTGAAGCGCATTACAATTATCAAAATCTTCTTTTGTTTCAAGGTCTAATGTATCAGTATATGAAATTATTTCCATAACAAGCTCCAATAATAAATCGGCAAATTCTTTATCAAACTTATTTGTAACAGGATTAAATGCACTTTCAAAAGCATTTTCAAAACTATTATTTGAATCATCAATATCCATTAGAGCAGAAAGTTTTCCAATATAATCAGAAATATTTTTAGCATTTGTTTCATCTTTTTCAATAAATTGTTTTAAAATATCAGCACGATGAGATACTAATGTTTTAGGATTATAACAAGTTGCTGTTGATACTAAACTGCATAGATTTTCAGCAAAATCCAAATTTATTTCCCCGTTAGACATAGAAGATGCTTTTATAACTTGAGAGGATATATCCGTATCAATACCACCATAATTTCTTTGTAATTCTTCAATTTTTTCTAAAAGACCTTTTTTTCTTTCAATTTGAGAAAAATCATAACCAGAAGATGTTCTTGATATTTCAAATAATGAAACTGTTCTATTATATGCTGTTTCCATTTTTTTATTAGAAAATTCTTCACCCGAAGATAATACATGAGAAGCTAATCCTTTTCTTGTAACTTCATCAGTAATATTACTTAAAATACTTTTTAAAAACTCATCTTCATTTCCGGATAGTGCTTTTAAAACAGATTGTCTTGCTTCTTCTTTCTTATCAATATATAAAATATTTGTTTTTGTAGGTTTTTCAACTCCATCTATGACTCTATTTAAGAATTGCTTTTGCGTCTGTTCTTTAGAAGCTAAATCACCTAAAATTGATTGATATATAGATACAAACTTTTGAACATATTCTTGATTAACACTACCGTCAGTATTTGATAAAAGCGCTTCAACTGTGGTTTTGTCAATATTCAAACTTGCTATTTCACCTGTAGGTAAAGAAACTTTACTTGCTATTTTTTGCATATTTCCATTTGAATCAGAAACAAGAAAAACAGGATACTCTTTTGCTTTTTTATTAATGGAATTTCCAAATGAAATATTGTTATAGGATTGAAAATTTTGCGAATTAACCGAAGCATATTTATATTCTGCTTGTGTTGGTTCAGCAGTTTTAACTATATTACTTTTACTTGAATTAAAACTTAAATTTATATTTTTTATGGGAATATTATTAGAAATTTGCATACTGCCATCCTCACAGGGGATATAAAGCTTGTAAATTAATTAAGTTGCTATTGATTTGAAGAAACTTAACACAAATAATTAATAATTAAATTAATTTTAACTTATATATCAAATTCAAATAAAATAGCAAAAATTGTCACTCTGAACTTGTTTCAGAGTCTTATAAATTAATTTTTTTCAACAAATCTAGAAGAATATTATGAAAATCTTTTGAGCATATTTTGTAGATATTTATATATAAATCCTAATTAATTAGACTTGATTTTTCATTTTTAGCATTTAATAATATAAATGTTGGAGATAGAAATCCAATTGACAAATAAATATCGCGGGATACTCTGCCGAACAAAAGTTGACTAAATGTCAAGTTTTG
This sequence comes from uncultured Vampirovibrio sp., assembly GCA_910583875.1. Lineage (GTDB taxonomy): Bacteria > Cyanobacteriota > Vampirovibrionia > Gastranaerophilales > Gastranaerophilaceae > Avigastranaerophilus. Next base: position 266,456 of record CAJTXT010000001.1, read on the forward strand.
TGAGAGGAAAGTCTGGAACCAGACTGTGGCAAAGAGAACGCAAAACAAGTAAATATCGCGGGATGGAGCAGTCTGGTAGCTCGTCGGGCTCATAACCCGAAGGTCGTTGGTTCAAATCCAGCTCCCGCAACCATTTAAAAAGCATTTAGATAAGTCTAAATGCTTTTAATTTTTAGTATTTCAATATATAAATTAACCAAAAATAAAGATTATATAAAAATAAAAACTTATCTCTTAAATTAAAGCAATTTCATGAAAATAATTGTTTTTATAATATTAACAGAGTGATATTATGGCAATTTATTATGGCAATTAATTCCTTAAACATAAAACAATATTATAAAAATTCTGCACAGTCTTTTGATTTTGAAAATAAACTAAGAACAGGAAGTAATCCTTATTATGAAGTAACGCCTGAAACCGCATTAAATTGGGATTTCAATACTTCAATTGAAGCATTATCTAACTTGATTGGCAAGAATGAAGTACAATCTATATTTAATGGCAAGAATATACAATCACCGCATAAAAATGAAAAGACAAGCGAATGGTTGAAACAAAGTAAAGTTGTTGGAATAAATCCGCGTGCAATAGGAAGTTACTTTGATATTGTAAAATACGCAATGACATTTCCTGAAGACTCGCTTCATTTATTGCCATTGTTTGAACAAGGATGCCAAGGCTCATTATATGCGCCTGTTAATTTTAAACTCACTGATGAGTTTATGGATAAAGATTTAACAAAACTAGGTTTTGATACACCGGAAAAACAGTTAAAATTAACAATTAATTTACTTCATGCTTTAAATAAAAATGTAGGAATGGATTTTCTACAACATACTGATAGATTTTCAGAAGAAGTATTTATAAATCCTGATAACTTTATATGGGCAAAAGTAGATGATTCTAAACAAAGAGAGCTGCAATATCCTGAAATTCATCCTGATAAAATAGGAGATGATGTCAAAAAAGCTGTTGTTGATTTTCTTAAAGAAAATGGTGACGCAAAAGGACAGCCGGTTAAATCATTATATCTGCAAAATTTTTATAATTTAAGTGAAGACAGAAGAAGAGAAATTCTCTTTGGCTGCAATAATTCTGAGCAAAAGACTCAAAGAAGAGTTGCGCTTATGAATCATGTTCGAAATGCGAATCTTGAAACAAAACCAATAAGTTTGGATGATCCTCGCAGAAAAATTGTTTTCAAAGAAATGAAAAGCAATAACGGTGTAACTTGGGCAAATTTTACAGATAATATGGGCGACCGTATGTTTGGTAATTTAACAGGTTATAAACTATATCATTTAGATGAAAACGGACAAGTTGATATTTCAAAGCCAAATAAAGAAGCGTGGGATTTTGTATGCAAACAAAATGCTCAATTTCAAAAAGATTATAATTTCGACTTCCTAAGAGCAGACATGGGATATCTAACTTTTGATGACAAAACTAGAGATATTCATTCAAAAGTAAAAGAATATATTCAAAACCAAGGTGCGCCGCATTTTGCCTCTTTAGGAGAATGTTTTTGCGGTTTTGGAGACAATCAAAATACAGAAGCGATAAAACGTAAAAATTATGATTCTGTTTTGGGAAATTTACATTATGAAAATGTATATGATTATAATTTCAATGATATCGTAAAAGCTTATAATTTTTCTCCTGATTATAAAGTGTCACTTACATCTATAACAGCAGACTCCGACCAAGCAAGATACAATCAGCATTATGATAATTTTCAAAGTAAAATAAGAACATTCTTTGGCTTATTCCTAAACCAGCCATCTTATATGGGAATGGGTCTTGAAACTAGAGAAGATAATCCAACAGAAGGTAAAAATCTAACAAAAGATTTTATAAATAATTGGGGTATTCCAAAATATGAATGGGGTAAAAATCAAACATTCTTTAAAACTATATCAGGAATGAGAAATATTTTTGCCAAGATAAAAGATGATATTCAAAAACAGCTTCATTATTGGCTATGGACAAGTGATAAAAAAGTTGCATCATGGTTTTACTATACAAAAGAAAGTTTAAAACCGTCATATTTATTTGTTACAAATACAGATACAAATCACAAAGATGAAGTAGAAATACAAAATCTATTTGATACAAATATGTCTGAAAATATAAATAAAAATTGTGACGCATTAGCTTTAAAAGAAGTATACTCTTCTGAAGAAAAAGATAATGCGGAAGCATCAATTATGGTAAAAGGAAAAAGCCATAAAATAAGAAATTTAAAACCGGGTGAATGCCGAATTTATAAAATTGTAAATCCAAAATCAATTGAAGAATTTAAAAACAAATAAATAATTGAAACTTTATGTTATAATTTAATAATAAAAAGTTTGAAAATGTTTTCTAGGGTTCCGCATTTATTAATGGCTGGTCCGAGAGAAAACTTACAAGGTTCATCTTTGTATACACGGAAGGATAAAAGCCTGGGAGATAATAATCTCTCAGGCTTTTTAAAAATGAGGTAATTATGGCTTGGATTTATTTATTAATAGCAGGAATTTTTGAAGTTTCCTGGGCAATAGGATTAAAAATGTCAGATGGTTTCAGCAATGTTATTATAAGTATACTTACAATTATAGGAATGATTGCCAGTTTTTATTTTTTATCTTTAAGTTTAAAAAATATTCCGCTAGGTTCTGCTTATGCAATATGGACAGGTATCGGAATTATTGGAACTGTGATACTTGGAACGATTTTATTTAAAGAACCATTTAGTTTATTAAAGCTTATATGCATTCTTTTTATCATAAGCGGAATTACAGGATTGAAATTAATATCTATATAGAAAGGATAAGCAATGAATTTTCAACTTTATAAAGAAAATAACAAAAATATTTTGAAACTAAATATTTTAGATGAAAAAATTTGTAATTATGATTGTATATTTTGTCCGATAGGAAGAGGCAAAAAAACTGACAAAATTCAAAAGATTGATAATCTACAAGATATTATAAATGAACTTAACCTATTAATTAATAATAATTCTATAGATTTAATTTATATAAATTCAATGGGAGAAGCCTTAATACACAACGAAATTATAAAAATTATTGCTTTTATCAAGCAAAAAAATATAAGAATAAAACTTCTTTCGAACGGTTATATTCTTGGTTTTAAAGAATTTCAAACTATTGCAAATTTATGTGATGAAATCGTTGGAGAACTAAAAACTATAAATAATGAAGATTTTTACAAATACCAAAGACCAATAGAGAATTATAATATTGAAACATTGATAAATAATATGGCGAAATTTAAAAAACAATATGAAGGAAAGTTTATTCTTGAAGTTACAATTTTAAATAATATAAACAATGATAATGAATCATTAGAAAAATTAAAAGATGCAATAAACAAAATTAATCCGGATGAACTTCTTATAGAGAAAGAAACTAATGATATATTTATAAAAAAATATGGAATTACTAATAAAGAACTTGAAGATATTAAAATAAAATTAACTAACAAATGCTAAGTTTAATATATAATAATGAAAAAGTGAGTTAATATGTCTTTAATTTTAAAGCAGGTTACAAATTTATCATCAGATAAAGATAAACTATATAGTCTTGCAAAAGAAGCTTTTCCTTCGAAGGAAGAATATCTAAAGCCTGAAAAACTATTGAAAATGCAAGAAAATGGAGAAATTGAATACTTTTCTATATATGATGAAAATACATTTATAGGTTTTATAATTACAAAACTATATAAGGAAATGGTATACTTATTCTTTTTTGCTATTGAGTCAAAACTAAGAAATAAAGGTTATGGAAGTAAAACCCTTCAATTATTAAAAGAACACTATAGAAATTGTATACAAACAGTTGATTTAGAACTTGTTGATAAAACAGCAAAAAATAATAAACAGCGTATTTCTCGTCGTAAATTTTATATTAGAAACGGATATTTACCGACAGGGAAGGGGCTGGAATATTTTAATACAAAATATGAAATTCTATGTGACCAAACTAATTTTGATATAAATAAGTTTAAAGAAATGATTAGTAATATTAATATTGAAGGATTCAATCCTATTTATTTTGATATTAATTTAAACTAAGTTTTCCGGCTGTCTCTTTATCTGATTTTGCTTCATCAAAAAGATTTAATAACTCATTAATACAGCTGCGCATATAATAAAAATGAGCTTTATTTTGATCTAACTCTATTGCTTTATTATAATCATCTTTAGCACTTGCATAAACTTTTTTTTCTAATTTATAAAAAGCTCGCTGTGCAAATAAATCTGCATTATTAGAATTATGAGCAATTGCACCGCTATAATCATTTATAGCACCTTGAATATCATTCATAAAATATTTAATTTGCGCTCTATTCTTTAAATATTCAACATTTTCCCCATCAATCACAATTGCTTTATCATATTCAGCTATTGCAGTATTATACTCTTTTATTCTTCTATAAATATCTGCTTTTGCAGCATAAAGCTCGGCATTATTAGGAAATCTGATTATTGCTTTATTATAAAAATCAATAGCATTTAAAAACATTTTATGTTTTCTGTTAACCCTAGCAATTGCTTTATAAGTTTTTAACGAATTAGGTTTTAAAGATAACGCAAGAAAAAGGAAATTAAGCGCTTTTGGATATTCACCCAAATTTTCTCTGCATATTCCTTTGTTATAAACAGAATGAAATATAAAAAATTTTCGTATTTTTTTTAATCCGAAATAGAACAATTAAAAACTCCTAATTGTTTAAGCTGTGAATTGGAGCAGGAATTCTTCCGCCGCGATTTACAAAAGTTTCTGACGATAAAGAATTAACTTTCATAATTGGAGCTTCACCCAATAACCCGCCATATACAGCATAATCACCAACTTTTTTATTAGGAACAGGTATAATTCTAACAGCAGTAGTTTTCTTATTAATCATACCAATAGCCATTTCATCGGCAATCATACCTGATATTGTGGTTTCTGGAGTATCACCAGGGATGGCAATCATATCAAGACCAACAGAACAAACGCAAGTCATAGCTTCTAATTTATCGAAAGTTAGAACACCTTGTTTTGCAGCTTCAATCATGCCTGCATCTTCACTAACAGGAATGAAAGCACCTGATAAACCGCCAACATAAGAACTTGCCATAATACCGCCTTTTTTAACGGCATCATTAAGCATAGCAAGAGCAGCAGTTGTTCCGTGAGCCCCGGCGTGTTCTAATCCCATAGCTTGGAATATTCCCGCTACACTATCGCCAATTGCTGGTGTTGGAGCTAAAGAAAGGTCAATAATACCAAATGGAATATCCATTTTCTTTGCCATTCTTCTACCTACAAGTTCACCTGTTGAAGTAATCTTGAATGCAATTTGTTTAATTTTATTTGCAAGTTCACCGAAATCAGCATTTTTAGGTAGATTTTCTACAGCTGCACGAACAACTCCGGGACCCGATACACCAACATTTAAAGCACATTCAGGCTCGCCATAGCCATGAAAAGCACCAGCCATAAATGGGTTATCACCTGGAACATTACAAAAACAAACTAATTTAGCTGCACCAATACCGTCAGCGTCAGCAGTTAAATTAGCAGCTTGTTTTATAATTGAGCCCATTTTTTTAACTGCATCCATATTGATACCAGCTTTTGTAGATGCAAGATTAATTGAAGAACAAACTCTTTGTGTTTCTTTTAATGCTTGAGGAATACTTTCTATTAAAGCAATGTCGCCTCTTGTGCAGCCTTTTTCAACAAGAGCAGAAAACCCGCCGATAAAATTAACATTTACTTCTTTTGCAGCTTCATCCAAAACTTTTGCAAGATAAACATAATCATAATCTTTGCAAGATTCACCAACTAATGAAATCGGCGTTACCGCAATTCTTTTATTTATAATTGGAATTGAATATTCATCTTCTATTTCAGAAGCATATTGATAAAGATTTTTAGCATATTTTGTTATTTTATTATAGATTTTGTCACCGACTTCACGAATATTTTCACCGCAGCAATCGCGTAAACTTAATGCTAAAGTTACGGTTCTTATGTCCAAATTGTGGACTTTAATCATATCTATAGTTTCAATTATTGATTTTTCATTAAAAAACGACATTTATATTTCCTTAAATAGTGTGCATTTTATCAAAGATTTCTTTTTTCTGAATCCAAATTTCCATACCCAATTTTTTACCGGATTCAGTAACAGCTTCCTTAATTTCTTTGAATGAATACTTTGATTTACTGATATCAGCTAAAAGAAACATCATAAAGCAGCCTTGCATAATTGTTTGCCTGATATCTTCAATATTAACTTCATATTTTGCAAGCACAGAAGCTATTTCAGCAACAATACCTACACCATCTTTACCCGAAATAGTAACTATTATTTTATCTTCGCTCATGTTTACTCCAATATCTATATATAGCTCCATTTTATTAGTAAATTAGTATAAAAGCAATGACTTAATCTAAAATGAATTTTTATTCATAATAAAATTATCATCAAGAAGATTTGAAAATTTCAAATTTCTTAGTTCTTCATCAGTAAGTATTCCGCCATTTTTATAATAATAATCAAGAGCATTATCACTCAATATAAATTTTTTATTTTCTTCAGAAACACTTTTATAAATTTTTAAATAATAAGCTTTCAAATGTAAATTAATTATAGGATTTTCATTTCTGTTTATGTTGCGGTAATAAGGATACATTGCACCTAATGTTTTTTCATAATAATCAGGTAATACTGGTATTTCATTTCTTAGAATGTAAAATCTGTATAATTTCTCAGTTATATAATACATTCTTTTTTGTTCAGGCATAAATTTAAAACTGCTAGTATAAGGATAAAATTTTATTATTTCACTTATATAAAAAGTCGAACTAAATAAAACAGAAAACACTATAATAATATTAAGCATAATATATTTTCTTTTTGTTAACTTATCGAAGAGATTTTTCAATAAATAATCAAATAATATTAGTAAAGGAAAAAGTATTATCATTTTATATAAAAAAACAATATTTCCATGATAAAGATAAAATCTGTCACGAGTTACTTCATCAAAAGTTTTACCGCATAATACTAATGAAAAAATAACAAGAAGAATAGAGAATTGTAATAATAACGCAAAGACTATATTCTTTGCCTCTTTATTTTTTATTGAAAAGTATATAGATAAAACCGTTATGATTATAAACAATATCCAATATATAAATTCATTCTGAAAACAAACATTCCAATACAAAAAGCTAAATTCTTTTACATCATTAAAAGTTATAATTATATTAGATAATCCTCTATCAGAAGCAACATTTTTAAAACCTTCGGTTGTTGTAAATAAAAAACTGCCTAAAACTAAAAATAGACTTGGAATATAAAAAGAAGAACTAAGTTTATATTTATAATTTTCAATCATCTTATTTTTAGAAAGAAAGGAGATAAAAGTAAGTCCCAAATTATAAAGAACAATTAATAAAACAAATGACAAACATATAAAAAAGTTTATTTCAATTGAGGTTCCTATAATAAATCCGCATAATGTAATTAATAAAAGTTCAAATTTACAAGTACTGACAGATTTTAAGCCTGTTAAAGTTTTATATAAGAATAATATAAAACTACCAAAAAATATTAACGAGAAGAAATACCTGTAAAAATTATAATTAATTATAATAATATTTGAATGCATACCATTCCAGAAAAAATAACAAGCTAAAAATAAAAATACTGAGACAAATATTGATTTTAAATTTGAATAAATAATTGAGAATTTTGCAATCATAAACAAACAAATTACAGTGAAGATTCCTCTAATAAAACCATGTCCTATTCCTACAAAATCAGCAGGATGTATGCCTAGTAAATTAGGTAAACCAAATGAGAGAAATTTACATAGAAATAAACCTATATAATATCCGCCATGTTCATTTCTCACATCACCAAACAAGCAATCAAAATATGTTTCATAAGCATGTGAATATACAGCATAAAATGAATCATCACCCCAAAAAGAACAATATCTGCTTAAATCTGTAAAAAAACAAATAATGAAAACTGCTATAGAAAATAAACATATATAATAAATTATCTTCTTTAATGTATTTTCAATTTGATTATGCAATAAAAAGTTCCTTTATTCTAATTAGAATTTAAAATCCCGTTCACCATTTTTAATTTTTTCAAGATTGCTTAATACAATTTGTTTTTTTGTCTCATCTTGAATTTTATTGATTTCCTTCAATAAAAGATTATCGCCTGTTTTTTGAGTCTCATAAGATGCATAATCAACTAAATATTCTTTTAATGTCATAATTGCATTAGGGTGGCAGAAATTATGTATCTGCTGGTCTTTGCACAATTCCATAAAACGCTCGCCTGTACGGTGATTTCCATAACAGGCTGTACAAAAACTTGGAAGATAATCAAGTTCCATAAGCCAATTCACAACTTCATCAAGAGTTCTGTTATCATTCACTTCAAACTGGCTTGAATCCTCATCTTCTTTTTCGGGTTTATAGTATCCGCCAACACTTGTTTTTGAACCGCCTGAAATTTGAGAAATTCCAAGTTCTAGTAAATCTTTTCTGCATTCTTTACTTTCACGAGTTGAAATAATCATACCTGTATATGGAACAGCGATTCTTATAATCGCAACAATCTTTTTAAATATTTCATCATCAAGAGCATTGGAAAATGCATTAGGGTCAATATCATCAGCTTTTCTTATACGCGGAACACTAATAGTATGAGGACCAACTCCATATACAGCTTCTAAATGTTCTGCGTGCATTAAAATTGCAGCAAATTCATATTTATAACTTTCAAGCCCGAATAACACACCAATCCCGACATCGTCAATACCAGCCTGCATTGCTCTATCCATAGCTTCTGTATGGTATGCATAATTATGTTTTGGACCTGTCGGATGAAGCTTTTCATAACTTTCCTTGTTGTAAGTTTCTTGGAATAAAATATATGTACCTATTCCAGCCTCATGCAATTTTTTATAATTTTCAACAGTTGTAGCCGCAATATTAACATTTACACGTCTTATAGCCCCATTTTTATGCTTTATTGAATAAATAGTATTTATAGATTCTAAAATATATTCAATAGGGTTATTAACCGGATCTTCACCTGACTCAATTGCTAAACGCTTATGTCCCATATCTTGAAGAGCTATTACTTCATTTTTTATTTCTTCTTGAGTCATTTTTTTACGCGGAATATGCTTATTTTTAGCGTGATAAGGGCAATATGTACAACCATTTATACAGTAATTAGACAAATACAACGGAGCAAAAAGAACAATTCTATTACCATAATATTCTTCCTTTATTTCTTTTGCCAATTCAAAAATAGTTTTATTCAAATTTTCATCATCACAGGCAAGTAAAACAGAAGCTTCCTGATGCGATAACCCTTTTTTCTTTTTCGCTTTTTCTATAATTTCATTAATAAGACTTTTATTGTTTTTATTTTTTTCTGCATACTCAATTGTATTTAAAACTTCTTGATGTGAAATAAATTCTTCTGCTTTTGTTGATTTAGGATTATACATTTTATTGCCTTCTTTTATGTTTAGTATAACTCAAAAAAAGCTTTTATTTATCACGTTCCATAAGATTTTGAATAATTTTATATATAAATTTTAAATCTTTTTCCTTAGCATTTTCTATATATTTTGTTATTTTCTCAACTAAATGGTCCTTAGAATCTAAATGTTCATATTCAAATAAGTCTTTGATTTCAACACCTAAAATATTGGCAATTTTATATAAATTCCTAAATTGCGGGAAATGATTTCCATTTTCCATTTTACATAAATTTTGAGTATCCATTCCCACTAATTCGGCAAGCTGCTCTTGTGTATAATGTTTACTTTTCCTTAATTCCTTTAATCGCTGCCCAAAAAGTTTTTTTGATGAATCCATATATTATTGCCTCCTAATATAGGATAACTTTTAAATTGGGAAACTATAATGTTAAATTGTGCTAAGTTATCTTGACAAACATGTTAAATTATGACATGTATAATATAGGATATGTCATAATTTAACATATAAAAAAATAAATATTGGCATATAGAAACGGATTAAGAATAATGAAATTTAAAAAAAGTTTTAATTTATTTTGTTATAAAAAAAATATGCCCGATCCTCCATACGAATATGATTATCTGGCAAAACTAAACGAAAAAGAATACCCTGTTTATTTAAATAAAATGTTTAAATTAATAACAGGAGCAAATTTAAACTTAAAAAAACCAAAAACATTTAATGAAAAAATCCAATGGCTAAAATTGTATGACAATAGTCCATTAAAAACACAACTCACTGATAAAGTTTTAGTTCGTAATTGGGTAAAAGAAAAAATAGGTGAAAATTACTTAAAACCTGCATTATGGATAGGAAAAACCTTTGATGAAATTCCTTTTGAAACATTACCAAACAGTTTCATAATTAAAACAAATCATGGCTGTAAATGGCAATATAAAATTTTAAACAAAGAAAAATTCTTATCAGAAGAACAATTATTCAAAATTATTAAATCAAAATTTGAAGGCTGGCTAACTCAATCCTTTCATTTGTGGGCAGGGTTTGAAATGCAATATAGAGATATAAAACCACAATTAATAATAGAACCATTATTAATAGAAGAAAAACAAATTCCAACTGAATATGAAATATATTGTTTTAACGGTGAACCCGAAATATATCAAAAAATCAGATATATATTACCTTGCGCTCAAGTTAGTGTTTACAATAAAGACTTTTCAAAAAGCAATATAAGCTTTAACCCATATTACATAATACAAAATGAAGAAGTTAGTGAAAATCTAAAAAGAGCAGTAATCTTATCTAAAACCTTATGTAAAGAATTTAAATTAGTAAGAGTTGATTGGATGGAATATAAAGGGAACCTATATTTCAATGAAATGACATTTACACCTCATTCCGGCTTCTTTAAATTTTATTCACAAGACATAAATGAACAACTGGGAAATAAATTAAATTTAAAAGAAAGGAATTAAAATGGCTGAGAATATAGATACAAATGGTTTAACAGAAGAAGAAGTTTTAAAACTATATGAAGATATAATTGAAACTCCGGATAAAATATATCTTTCTAAAGGCTCCTACTGTTATCCAATTTATGGAACAGGAGGTTCATCAAATACAACTGTCGGATATAGATGTACTTAATGCTTGAAAGAAAATAAATGAAATATAGTATTCTAAAAGATAAAAAGCCCGAAACTACAATAAGAAATATACAAAAAGTTTTAAATAGATTAAATATTTCTGTTTCTGAACATAATGTAACAAGAAATAATATAGAAGAATACGCTCCATATTCGTTAAGACTAGAAATTTTAGATATTCACAATTTGGGTGTAAATGGAAAAGGTACATCTTTCATTAATGCAAAAGCAAGCGCCTATGGCGAATTTATTGAACGGCTTTCAAATTCATTTTTAGTTCATATTGATTATAAGCTGGAGAACGAAAACAAAAAAAATTTAGATTATGATAAACTTTCAGCTTTTTTTAACGCAGAAGAACTTGATTTTATAAAATCAAATTCAATGCAAGCACTTTCATTTTTTTCTGTAAAAGACAGAAAAATATATAATTTCCCAACAGAACTCCTTTATTATAAACAAGGTTCCAATGGAATGTCATCAGGCAACACATTTGAAGAAGCACTAGTACAAGGCATTAGTGAAATCTGTGAACGATATGCACTAATGAATATAATTTTTAATAACATTACTCCGCCTGACATTCCAGTTGATTTATATATGAAATATGACAATATTAGAGGACTAATTAATTTTCTTAAAAAAAACGGATACGAAACCTTCATAAAAGATGCATCATTAAATGAAAAACTTCCCGTTATATTTGCAATTTTTAAACATAAAGAAAGTAATAGTATCTTCTTTTATGCAGGAGCCCACCCATCACTTCCAGTCGCAATAGAACGAACTTTAACAGAATTCTCACAAGGTTCCGATTTATCTCAAAACATAGAAAATACAGCTATTTTACATAAAATATCGAGTACAAATTTCTTTCTTAGAATAAAAAATAATAAAGAAAAATTATTTGAAATTCTATTTAATAATAGAAGCATTTTTGAAAACAATGAATTCTTTGAAAATCTCTTTTTTAAATCAAAACCATCTTATAAGTTTGATAAGGATGCTTGGACTAATACTCAGAAAAACTATTCAAATAAATCTTTATTAAAATTTATTATAAAAAACCTTCCGCAAATTACTAATAATTTATATATAAGAAATGCTTCTTATTTTAATATACCGGCAGTTTATATTTTTTGTCCAAATATTTCTACGCTATTAGCTTTTAACCAATACAACAATTCACTTTTTATAAAATTTCAAAATATTATTAATCATATAATTAATAAAAAAGAACATTCAATAACTTTTTCATTAGAAGAATTCTTAGAATTATTAGAATTTCAAAGAATGAATTTTTCAGATAAAAATATGCTATTCATTTTAGATACAACTTTTACAGATTATCTATGCCTTTTAATATCTATTAAACTAAATGATTTTAAAAGAATTGAAACATATACTAATATTTTGATAAACGGATCATTTGAAAAGAATTATTTTAAAGGAAAATCATTAACATATTTAAAAATAATAAATGAATATTTCAATTTTTTGAAAAATAATAAAAATAAAAATGAAATAACTCAATTACTAAAAAATCAATTTAAAGAAGCGGATATTGAATATACATTAAAATATATAAATAATTTATCTTTAAGAATAATAAAACTCTTATTTATAAGACATATAAAACGCAATTTACAAAAAAATCAAAGTTTGAACGATGTTCAAATTGAAAGTTTAAACAAAATAAAACAAAAATTAAATAAAATCTATGATAAAAAACAACCAAATCAAAATATATTTAGAAAAATATTTAAATTGAACAATTAATGATATACTAGTAAACAAAGAGGTATATTATGAAAAAAAATATTGATTTATATTTTGAAGGACAAGATGAAAATTCCAAATTAATATACTCAATAGGGTTATTATGGGGACAAATAAGTTCAAAATTAGATGTTATTCTTAGTGAATATAGTTTAAACATTTCTAAATTCAATATTTTAATGATTATTAAACATATTGGCGGAACAGAAGGCATACAGCAAAACGAAATAAGCAAAAGACTTTTAGTAACTGCATCAAACATAACAAAGCTTCTTGATAAGCTTGAAAAAGACGGAATGATTACCCGTAACGATAAACAAGGCGACAGACGTGTAAAACTAATAAAAGTAACAGAACCAGCCTATAAATTACTAGATGAAGTTTGGCCTTTATATAGTAATGCAATAAAAGATATTACCTCATACATAACAAAATCCGATGCAAAAATTCTAGACAAAATATTACTTGAATGGTTAACTAATATTAAATAATGTAAATATATTCCTTTTAACAATTGAAAATACAATAGTTGAATGGTAAAGTAATTATATAATAAGGAGTTTTTCATATGGCTATTCAAAAATATTCGTATATACCAACTATATTTGCAACTATTCCTGCTTTAATACTTGCAGTTTATATAGTTGTCTCAATTTATTTTACAATCACAACAATACACAATCCTGCAGAAATAATATTGTTTCCTATTATTATGATAGGTGTGATTTTTATGTATCCAACAATAACACCATGGGCAATATGTATATCTTTAATTTCCTTAGCTTTATTTTTTATTTCAAAAGCTATATGTTCATCTATCGAAGATAGAAATTTAAAAGGTAAATACACCCAAAACACACAATTTATACATAAACAAAAACATATTAAAACATGTAATACATGGAAGAACAAGAAATAATAAAAAGACATTGTTATTTCAAGTTATCAAGTATAGAAAGGAAAATCTATGCAAAATTTTAATTGCATATTTACAGGCGGTTCATCAAGAGGTTTATGCTACGTTGGTGTATTAAAAGCATTAGAAGAATTAAATATAAAAATTGAAAATTATGCAGGTTCTTCAATTGGTTCATTAATGGCTGTTTTTTATGCAATAGGTTATAGCGCAGAAGAGATAGAACAAGAAGTTGACAGCCTAAATTTATGCTCTCTATTTAGAGATTTCAATTTCAACATACTATCAGATTTTGCATTTTCAAAAGGGAATATATATTTAAAATGGCTTCGTGAAAAAATTGAAAGCAAATTCTACGGAACAAATTATAAAAAAGGCAAAATGAAACCTGTTTGTTTTAAAGATATAGATAAAGATATTTATGTAACAGCAACAGATCTTGAAACAAGCCGTTGTTTTGTTTTTTCAAAATATACAACGCCTGATGTTGAAATAGCATTTGCTCTAAGAGCATCATCATCAATGCCGGGCCTTTTAAAACCTATAAAATTCCAAGAGAAAATTTTAATTGATGGTGATATTCTCCGCGCCTATCCAATTTGGGAATATATTCCGAAATTTAAAAACAAAAAATCTAAACTATTAGAATTTAGAATAACAGGAGGAAATAAAAATAAATTTTCATTAAATCCAATAAAGCTTGTAAACAAAATAGTTAACGCTGCAGCATACGCAATAGATAACTATGCTGTTGAAAATTTTAAAAATGAAATAAATATTTTGCAAATAGATATACCTAACATAGATTTTACAGATTTTAAATTCACACTTAAACAAAAAAAAGAAATCTATGATATTGGATATGAAAAAGCAATAAATTTTTGTAATCAATTAAGCCTCAAAGTGTTATTTTAAAAGGAAAAGTATACCCAATTGGCTAATATATTTCTTACTTAATTTGTAATAATACTATTATAAGACTAAGCATAGCCTTATAAGCGGGAAGCAGAATGATTGATATTACTAAAATATATGAGTCAATGTCATTGCAAAATGTAATTATGAATAATTGCGATGATGCAGTTACAGTAAAAGATTTAAATTTAAAATATATAACTTGTAATAAAGCCTTTTTACAACTTTTAGGCATTGAAAATGAAGAAAAAATTCATAATAAAAGAATTGATGAAATACTAAGTGCCAAAAATTGCAATATTATCAAAAAGAGCTTTAAAATAATATCTAAAACGCTACAGTCAAATTCCTGCATAATAACGTTAGATAAAGATTTTTCATCTAAAATATATAAAGTAATGTCATTTCCAATTATTCAAAAAGAACAATTTTTGGGAATTTTATCTATAACAAGAGATGTAACCGATGAAGAACTTTTAAAATTAAAATTAATAGAAAAAATAGGGATGATAAATTCACTTTTGGAAAACATTCCAATGATTGCATTCCTAAAGGATAAAAATAATAATTATATTACCGGTTCAAAGTATTCAAAAAGCTTCTTTTTAGATGGTGTTGACAAATATTCTGATAATATAAAATTAAATTTAAAAGATGCATCAGAAATTATAGAATTAGAAGATAATAATATAATTAAACAACAAAAGAAACTAATAAAAGAAAAAATAATACAAGCAACAAACGGTCAGGATCATTGGTATAAAATATATAAAACCCCGATTTTAGATGTAAATAATGAAGTTAACGGAATTGTATCACTTGCACAAAATATAGATGCAGAAAAACAACTTGAATTACAAAAAGAACTTTTTATAGCCACATTAACACATGATTTAAAAAACCCTCTGCAAGCTCAAATTAGCAGTTTAGAATTGCTTTCAAAAGGGACTTTCGGACAAATAACAGACTCTCAAAAAGATATAGTAAATATGATACTAGAATCTGCCGGTTTTATGCATGAAATGCTATATTCAATATTAGCAACATATAAATATGATAATGGAATGGTAAAATTACACAAAGAAATTTTTAATATAGAACAATTATTAAAAATCTGCATAAAAGAAGCATTTTATCTTGCAAAAGAAAAAAATATAGAAATAGAATATATAAGTTTGATAAATAACCCTAATTTATTTGCAGATGAAAGCCAAATAAGAAGAGTTATAGCAAATTTATTAAATAATGCAATTAACTATGCATATAGGAATACAAAAATATTAGCTACAATATTAGAAGATGATAACTTCTCAATGTTAAAAATAAGAAATATAAGCAAACCTATTCCGGCAAATATGAAAGATCATATATTCGATAAATATGTATCCGGAAGTGAAATGAATAAACAAAGAGGAATTGGACTTGGTTTATATTTCTGTAAAAAAGTAATGGAAGCTCATAACGGAAATATATCTTTAACTTCATTTGATAAATACAATGAATTTTTAATTTGTATACCAAAAGAAAAAATAATAACTAAAACAAATACGTTAACATTCGTATAATCAAAGTTGCGAAGTAAATTTGTTCATGATATAAAAAAAGTACTGTGAAAAGTTTACTTTTTGCTAGTTCAATGAATGGAAGTTTAGGACACTGAAAAAAAATATAAAATTGGCTCAATGCGCAGGTTTTTGTTACGGAGTCAAAAGAGCGGTCGAAACAACAAAAAAAGTTAAAATAGAAAATGCATCCAAAAATGTATGGGTTTTAGGTGAACTTATACATAATTCTCATGTTATAAAAGAACTTGATAATTTAGGAATAAAAACAGTTGATGAATTGCCTGTAAACGAAACCGGTATATGTATTGTAAGAAGCCATGGGATGGCACCTAAAAAAATAAATGAAATAAAAGAAAAAGGATTTGAAGTTGTTGATTTAACATGTTTAGATGTTAAAAAAGTACAGCAAAAAGCAATTCAGCTGGCTCAAGAAGAATTTCTTGTTTTAATTTTAGGTAAACCGGAACATCCGGAAGTAATTGCAATTAAAGCAAATGCAGAAGAATATTCTTCTAATGTTTTTGTTATTCCGGATTTAAACTCATTAGAAGAAATAACAGATAAAATCAAATCAATAAAAAAAGTTGGTGTAGTTATTCAAACAACACAGAAAATAGAATTATTAAAATCAGTTGTAGATTATCTGCTTCCTATAGCTTCAGAACTAAAAGTATTTAATACTATATGTAAATCAACATCTATGCGTCAGCAGGAAGCAAGAGAACTTGCAAAAACTTCAGATTTGATGATAGTTGTAGGCGGAAAAAATAGCGCAAATACAACACATTTAGCTGAAATTTTAAAAGAAATAACAAATACAATTCATATTGAAACAGCAGATGATTTAGAAATATATTCAGCAGAAATAAAAAAAGCTCAAAATATAGGAATTACAGCAGGAGCTTCAACTCCGGAAAATATAATAAACGATGTAATTAATAAAATAGAAAAAATATAAGAAAGGACACAAAAAACATGACAAACGTTATGAACGAACAAGATGAATTCGTAAGATTATTGGAAGAAAGCTACAACTACAAATTTTCAGTAGCTGACGTAGTAAAAGGTATCGTAATTAAACAAGAAAACGACGGTTTCTTAGTAGATATCGGTGCAAAAACAGAAGCATTCTTACCAAATAGAGAAATTACAAATAACCAAGTTAATGACAGAGATTATTCTGAATACTTAACAATCAATGATGTAAAAGAATTCTACATCTTAAAAGAAGAAGGCGATGATGAAAATGGCAGAATAGTTCTTTCATTGAAAAAACTATCTTGTGCAAAAGCATGGCAAGAACTTCAAAACGCTAAATATAACAATGAAACAATTACAGCAAAAGTTGTTCTTATCGTTAGAGGCGGTGTAATCGTTGAAGTTTCTGACTTAAGAGGTTTCGTTCCTGCAAGCCAATTAAGAACAGGTGCTCCATTTGACGGTTTAATCGGTCAAGATATCGAAGTTAAAGTTTTAGAAGCTGATGCAAAAAGAAATAAATTAATCTTATCTCAAAGACAAGCTGTTGCTGAACAAAGAGAACAAGTAGTTGATGAAATCATTTCTCAATTAGAAGTTGGTTCAGTAGTAAAAGGTGAAGTTGTAAGAATTGCAGACTTCGGCGGATTTATCGATATCAATGGTGTTGATGGTTTATTACCTATCTCTGAAATTTCATGGCAAAGAATTAAACACCCATCAGATGTAATTTCTTTAGGTCAAGAATTAGAAGTTAAAATCTTAAAAATAGATATGGATATGAAACGTATCAGCTTAAGCTTAAAGAGAATGGGTGACAATCCTTGGGAATCAATTGAAAACGAATTCCAAGAAGGACAAGTAATTAAAGGTACTGTTAATAAAGTAACTTCTTTTGGTGCTTTCATTAACATTTATCCAGGTGTTGAAGCTTTATTACCATCTGCTGAAATGGAACCTGCTAATGCTAACCCATTCAACATTTACAATGTAGGTGATGAAGTTGAAGTATTAATTAAAAAATTCACACCTCAAGAACATAGAATAGCATTAAGCGTAAAAGATATTCAAAAATAGTTTTTTGAAACTTTAGAAAAAGAGAACTTTAAAAAGTTCTCTTTTTTTTGTTAATATATCTTTATAAATAATGAAATATTGTCAAATTCTAATATTTATGTGTTTTAGACTTAGCACAAGATATAATTATAAAGGATAAAATATGAATATAACACCGATTAATTCAACAAATTCAACACAAAAAGGTAAGAAAATCGGAACAGCTGCAGGATTTGGCGTAGGCAGTGCTTATGTATTAAAAAACGCAAAAGATACATTTATAAAAGCAACAACAGCTGCTGCGGGTAAAGTTGGCGGTAAAGCTATTGGATATGCAATTGCAGGTGGTATAAGCGCAATTGCTATTGGTGCTACAACTCTTGCAGGAAGAACGATTGGTGCTGCAATTGATACAATTACTCAAAAAACAAAAGAAAATGCAGCAAAAAAGGCTTTAGCAAAAACACTTTCTGAACAAATTGCAAAATCAGATATGAATGTTGTAAAATTAAGCGATTTAGAAGCAATGCTTGAAGAAGATTTAAAAGGTATGAGTCCGGAAGAAATAAAAAGCATAATGCAAGAACAATAAAATATAAAATATAAAATATTTTATATAATAAAAAAACGGAACATCATTAGATGTTCCGTTTTATTATTTTGTTATTTATTAAAATAATCTTTTTAATAAACCTTGGAAACCTTGACCATGACGAGCTTCATCTTTAGCCATTTCGTGAACTGTATCATGAATTGCATCATAACCAAGTTCTTTAGCTCTTTTAGCAATAGCCATTTTAGCAGCACAAGCACCTGATTCAGCTTCTGCTCTCATTTCAAGATTTTTCTTAGTTGAAGGTGTAACAACTTCGCCTAATAATTCAGCAAATTTTGCAGCATGTTCAGCTTCTTCAAAAGCATATCTTTTATAAGCTTCAGCAACTTCAGGATATCCTTCTCTTTCAGCTTGTCTGCTCATTGCTAAGTACATACCAACTTCTGTACATTCGCCCATAAAGTGGTCTTTTAAACCTTGTAATACTTCAGCATCAACATCTTTACCAACACCGATAACGTGTTCTGTTGCCCATGTTAAACCTTGAGTTTCATCAACTTTATTAAATTTATCAGCACTTACACCGCACATAGGACATTTTTCCGGAGCTTTATCAGCTTCTACAGTATAACCGCATACACTACATACAAATTTAGACATAATATATCTCCTTCTTTCTTAATTTCAAATTTATTATACAACAAGAAATAAAAAAAGAAAACTAATATTAATTATCAATTTTTGCTATAATTATTCTTTCTATTGAATTAAAATCTTTAACTATTTTAATTTCATTAAAATTATTTTTTTCCAATAATTCTTTTACATAGCATGCCTGATTAATGCCAAGCTCAAAGGCTAGATAGGCCTTGCTATTTAAGTATCCTTTTGAAGATTCAATAATTTTTTTATAAAACTCTATACCTAAATCATCATAAGCAAATAGAGCTAAAGCGGGATCATAATCTCTAACTTCAATTTCAAGATTATCTTTTTCCTTTATTGGAATATATGGCGGATTAGAAACAATAATATCGTACTTTTCATTTACATTTTCAAATAGATTTGACTTTATAAACTTAATATTATTAAGTATGTTATGGAATAAAGCATTTTTTTTAGCAGTTTCTAATGCTGAAATAGAAACATCAACACAATGAGCTGTTATCTTATTATTTTCCATTATAAGAGATAACGGAATACAGCCGCTGCCAGTTCCTATATCCAGAATTTTAGGCTGTTCAAATTCCTTAGATAAAGAGAGAACTTCTTCAACAAGTAATTCAGTTTCAGGACGAGGAATTAAAGTTGATTTATTAACAAAAAAACGGCGTCCAAAGAAAAAAGCCTGACCAACTATCTGCTGAATAGGTTTTCTAGTAGATACTCTTTCTTTTATAACTTTTTCAATTTTTGCAGCTTGCCATGGTTCCAGCATTTTTCCTAATAGAAAATCTTTATATTTAAAATCAAATAAAACTTCTAAAACAAAATCAATTTCAGATTTTGCTTCTTCAAAAGAAAAATTATTGTTTAAATAAGAATCAATAAAAGATTTTCTATACATAAAAATATTTTACTATATTCCAATAGAAATTATCTAAACCAATCTTTAAATCTAAATTTTTGTTTCTTTTCATCATTACTAAAAGATAACATCTTTTGTAATATAGGATTTGTATGCAAAGAAGGAGCCTTAGGAATTACAGGCTCTTCTTTCTTTGTTATTTTTAATTCTATTATTTTTTCATCATCCATATTTATATAAAATATCTTATTTTTTAAAAATTGCCAAATTATTGTAATTCAGAAGCACAATAAGGACATTTTTTAGCTTTAATATTAATTGTTGAACAGCAGTATGGACATTCCTTTGTTGTAACTTCAACTTCTGCGCAAGTTTCTTCTTTCTTTTCTAATTTTAGTTTATTTATAAACTTAACAAGTAAAAATACAGCAAAAGAAACTATTAAAAAGCTAATTAAAGTATTAATAAATAAACCATAGTTAATAGTAACAACACCAGCTTCTTGAGCTTCAGCTAAAGTAGAAAAAGATTTACCGGAACCAGCAATAGGAATATACAAATTTGAGAAATCAACATTGCCTAGGACATAACCAATAGGAGGCATAATTATATCTTTTACAAGTGAATTAACAATAGGAGAAAATGCACCGCCGATTATAATACCAACAGCCATATCTATAACATTACCTTTAACTGCAAATTCTTTAAATTCTTTTAAAAAACCTTTTATCATATAGTTTACCTTTATCCTTCAAAAATTTTAGCTATTGCTTCGCCAATATTCATTCTATCAGTATTAAAATAAGAAGTTAAATTGGACAATATTCCTTCTACAGTTTTCCAATTATTTTCCTTATTTTTAACTTTTGCTATATCATCACCGGTAATATATATCTCAACTTTATCGCCCTTTTGAGCACTTTGAGCTAAAACACCTTGCGAAGAAGCATTTTGATAGTAATTAGTAACATCTTTCATTATTACATTGCCATCTTGAGCATATGAATGTAGTTTTTTATTAATTTTATTAATCTTATTTGGTCGGCCGGAAAGTGCTATTACACTACCAAAAGACACGTTATTAATTGTCACTTAATTAGTCCTTTTTTAAAATAAATTACAATAATACTATCACATGAAAACAAAAAAATTTGCTAGTTTTCAGTACATTTATTTACTAAACATAAAATATAGAAAACTGACTAATATAAATTACAGACATTACAGCTTATTATTTTTTTGAAAAAGAGGATTTATAAATGAAGAAGAAGATTTTAATAATAATCTTATTATTAATGTGTTTTTTTAATACACAGATAACTTATGCACAAGATGTTCAAGAACCTTTTACACTAGAACATTTGCCTCAAAATAAAAAAACAAATACAACAACTGTTAAAATTACAGCTGATAAAGCAATTATTTTAGCAAATAATGTTATACAAATAACCTTTAATTCTTATTTCAATTCAAAGAATGCAAAAGAAGGTGATGTTATAGATTTTTCATTGCCAAACGGACTAGCAACAGTAGAAGGGACTTGTTTATTACCTTGCGGTACAAAAATAATCGGATGTATTCAATGTGTAGAAAAACCAAAAGTTTTCAATAGAAATGCAAAGGTTTATGTTATTTTTAGAGAAATTTTATTACCAAACGGATGTACTATTCCATTAATTGCATATCCATTTGACAAAGATAATGCATTAAAAGCATCAAGCTGGGCGGCAGTTGGGAAAGCTGCGGCATATACAGTAGGCTTTTTCGGAGTCGGTTCAGGGCTTGGAGCTTGGATAGGTTCAGGCTCAAACGCTGCAAGCCATGGTGTATTTTATTTTGGTATGCCTATTGGTGCTACAGTAGGACTTTTAACAGGGGTAATAACTCCTGGACTTCACTATAGAGCAAAATGCGGAAAAAAGATTTATATGAGACTCGAAGACTGTTTAGTAATAAACAAATAAAAGTATTAAAAAACAATTATAATGTCATGCTGAACTTGTTTCAGCATCTAAGAATAATCAAATTAAATTTATTGTTTTAATATTTGAAAGATTTGTATTGTCATTAATATATTGGTAAGATTCCGAAACAAGTTCGGAATGACATTATGACTATGTTTTGATTAGATTTAATATAAACCCTAATTTATTTAACTACTTTTTCCCCAATTTTTGATTTTATGAAAATGTCTGATTTTTCATAGAATATTAGCAGATTTAAGATGTATCTATTCTAAATTTCAGACCTCTGTGGGGAACCAGACATTTTTCTCGAAATCAAAGATTTCGGAAAAAGTAGTTAAATAAATTCAGGGTGACAGTTAAATTTATAACATTCTGTCATTCTGAACTTGTTTCAGAATCTTACCAGCTTTAAAATATTATCTATTTCAGAAAAATAGTTAATTAAGTTTGGAATAACATTATAATTAAATATAAACCCCAAATAAAAGAAATAAAACTACTCCAATGTTTATGCTATAATTTGATAAAATTTTAAACTAGGAGAAGTCAATGAAAATTTTTGAAGAATTACAAGCTCGAGGACTAATAGCACAAGTAACAGATAATGATGAAATCAGAGATTTAATCAATAATGGCGGAGCTAAATTCTATATAGGTTTTGACCCAACAGCAGATTCCTTGCATGTAGGTCATTTTATGGCATTATGTTTGATGAAACGCTTGCAAATGGCAGGAAATAAGCCCGTTGTTCTAATCGGAGGAGGAACAGGACACATAGGTGACCCTTCTGGCAGAAGCGATTTAAGAACAATGATGACAAAAGAAATAATTCAGCATAACTGCGATTGTTTCAAAAAACAAATGGAAAGATTTATTGAATTCGGCGATGATAAAGCCATAATGGTAAATAATGCTGATTGGCTTTTAAAATTAAATTATATTGAACTTCTAAGAGAAGTAGGTACTTGTTTTTCAGTAAACAATATGCTTAGAGCAGAATGTTATAAACAAAGAATGGAAAAAGGCTTAAGCTTTTTAGAATTCAATTATATGATAATGCAGGCTTATGATTTCTATTATTTACATCAACATTATGGATGTAATATGCAGTTTGGCGGCGACGACCAATGGAGCAATATGCTTGCAGGTACAGAACTTATAAGAAAAAAATTAGGCGATGATGCTTATGCAATGACAATAACATTGTTGTTGAATAATGAAGGAAAGAAAATGGGTAAAACTGCAAACGGTGCTGTTTGGTTAGACCCAAATAAAACTTCTCCGTTTGAATTTTATCAATATTGGAGAAATGTCGATGATGCTGATGTCATGAAATGTATTAAAATGTTGACATTTATTCCTATGGAAGAAATTGAGAAAATCGAAAAATGGGAAGATAACAGAATTAACGAGAAAAAAGAATTACTTGCTTATGAACTAACACAGCTGGTACATGGAAAAGAAGAAGCAGATAAAGCACAAGAAGCAGCACGAGCATTATTTGGCGGAAACGGCGACTGTGAAAATATGCCTACAACAACATTAACTTTAAATGATTTGCAAGACGGTGAAATAGGGGCGGTAGGCTTACTTGTAAAATGCGGTTTATGTGCAAGCAACGGTGAAGCAAAACGTCTAATCCAACAAGGCGGAGTAAGCATAAACGATGAGACTGCAAATATGACCAAACGCTATAGTGCTAGCGATTTGGAAAACGGGTTAAAAATTCGTAAAGGGAAAAAACATTTCCATCGTGTAAAAATTTAGAACAAAAAGAGCCTTTTTCAGGCTCTTTTTTATAACTTATAAATCAAATTTACAAATCAATTTTAGAAACATCAACAAGTTCTTTTAATTCAATATTAAGAGCTTGAGCAATTCTTTCCAATGTTTCAATACTAGGTTTACTTTTCCCACGTTCAATTGTGCTGATTGAAGTTTTGCTCAAATCTGAAAGCTCAGCAAGTTTTTCTTGAGAATATTTTAGTTTTTTTCTCAAAATTGATATTTTTATACCTATTTTTTCATTAGTACTTAAACTTGTCATAATACAAGTATACTAGTTTATTGACAAGTTTAATTCAACAAAGTATACTTAACATGTTTCAAGTACACTTAATAAAATAGAAAGAAATTATGAAATTAAGCAAAAAAGATTATAAAAATCTTAAAATATTCGGAAAAAATGTACAAAAATTAAGAACAACAGAAAATCTAACAATAAAACAACTATCAGAAAAAACTCAAATAAGAGAACACTACCTAAAGAAAATAGAAAAAGGAACAGCAATCGGAGTCTCAACAAAACATCTGTTTAAACTTGCTATAGCCCTAAATGTAAGCCCAAGTGAACTTGTAAAAAATTTATAGTTAAATAAATTAAAATTGTATAAACTATAGAATATTTAACTATTCATTGATGTTCATCACTTCATACTTTTAAAATAATCAAACTATAAAGTATAAGGTTGTATGTATAAAATTTTATCTAAAATTAAGATAAACAAAGAAAAACTTAATAAAATATTACGAGATAAGGATAATAAGATTGAGTTTTATAAGTGACTTGAAAGTCCTTTAAATTGTTAATTATGTAGTTTACAAGCTATTTAAATTACAAACGTTGTTATTTATTAATATTATAAATGTGCTGAAATTTAATATAATTGTCAGCATTAGTGTATTGAAATAGTTTGTTATATGTCTTATTCAGCAATTCTAGAGTCATTGAATAATTGTTAATTGTAGACAATTTATATTCAATTTCTCTTTGAAGATTGCTGTAATAAGTTACAATGGCATTACTCTTAACTGTAACCCCTTTAAGGGTACAATTATCAGAAAATGCAATTACTGAATATATAGGAATAGTGTCGTCAATATATTTTCTAACAGCTCGTATGTGTGTAGCATTCTGCATGATTGGATTGTAAAATCGTTCCTTATGACTTCTTCTGCGGCCTACAGGTAATGTTTGAGTCCATTGTTTATTATTCTCATTTCCGAATATCCAACCACTATAATTTTTACTTTCAATAACAAATAAACCTTTAGGATGAAACATCACAACATCTATTTCAGAAGTTTTACCGTTATCTTTAGGTACATATAAATTGAATAGGAATTTACAGCCTATACTTTCAAATGTTTGTAAATGCTGATATAAACTATATTCCCCATATAATCCGCTGTTATAATGTACAGACCAGTATGAATTTTGAGTAGCCTTATAATAATGACTACTCTTATAAGCTTTATAACTTAATATAAACCTAGTTATAGGAATTCCTATAACTAAGGTCATTATTAAGATTATTAAAATTACATCTTCCATAGAATTAACTTTTATCTTGGATTTATATATCGCCCCGAGTATGATTTATCTTCTTTAAAACAATCATACATTAATTGAGACCATACTCTTTCGCCTTCTTTTGTCTGCACATATTCCCAAGATTTACCAGTTTTAGTATCTAGCAAAAATTTATCACCTCTAAATGTTGGATGTTGATATATAACATATCTTCCGTCATTAACTTGTGTTGGTTGGTCTGCAAAGCACAAACTAGATGATAGCAATAATATACCTAATAATACAACGACTTTTCTCATACTGTACTCCCTAATAAAAATGTCGTAGAAGGGACTTGAACCCTTAAGGATTTCTCCACACGCCCCTCAAACGTGCGCGTATACCATTCCGCCACTACGACATAATTTTATTATCTTATCATATATATATTTCGTCAACTTTATTAACTATTTTGATTTTTTACTCCATATCAAATAAAATAAAAGAATGAATTATATCTGGTATTTTTTAATAGTCATATCAATAATTTTCGGTGCAATAAACGGGAGGCTGAATGATGTTGCAAACGCTATATTTTCAGGAACAGAGCTTGCCGTAAAAATTGTTTTAACCCTGCTTGGAATTATGACATTTTGGCTTGGAATAATGAAAATAGCTGAAAAATCAGGGATAGTAGAATTTCTATCAAAACTTTTGAACCCTGTTGCAAGAAAAATTTTTCCCGAGCTGCCGAAGGACAGCCCGATAATAGGTGATGTTGCAATGAATTTTTCAGCGAATGCGTTAGGGTTAGCCAATGCGGCAACTCCAATCGGTATAAAAGCAATTGAGGGTATGCAGAAATTAAACAAAGATAAGGAAAGTGCATCAGACCCGATGTGTACTCTTTTAGCTATGAATACAGCGGGTTTTCAATTAATTCCTGCCACCGTCATAGCTATTCTTGCAGCAAACGGATGTAAAAATCCTACAGAAATAATCATCCCGACATTAATAGTTACAAGCAGCGCATTTATTTCAGCAATTTTAATAGCCAAATTATTAAAAAGAGTTTTCCCGCCGCAAAAAGATTGTGAGGCAATAAATGCCGATTAAAGAAATTATAGATATTATATCGCTTTGGACTCTGCCTTCAATTATTTTAATAATATTAACAGTTGCAATCGTAAGAAAAGTACCTGTTTATGAAGCCTTTATTGAAGGTGCAAAGGACGGAGCAAAAGTAAGTTTTAATATTATTCCTTATTTAGTTGCAATAATAGTTGCAATCTCAATGTTAAGAGCTTCAGGCGCTATCGACAGCTTAGCTGTTCTATGCTCGGGATTTCTAAATAAAATCCATTTAAGTGCAGATGTTCTTCCATTGGCATTTGTAAGGTCACTATCAGGAAGCGCAGCTATCGGTGTATTTTCAGATATTATCGCAAATAACGATATAAATTCCTATACAACAAAGCTTTCTGCCATTATGTTAGGAAGTTCGGAAACAACTTTCTATGTTTTAACCGTTTATTTTGGAGCTGTAGGAATAAAAAAATATCGTTATGCACTTTTAACAGGGCTTAGTGCCGATTTAATCGGAATTGTTATGGCAATTATCGTTGCAAGATTTTTCTTTGCTTAATATTTCTACTATTTTTTTACTATTAAATGTGTTTATATTACAATATTGTACAGTGAAGTATAACAGGTGGAAATTATGACAGAGAGTACAAAAAAGGATTACAAAGACAGTATAAATTTACCTAAAACTACTTTGGAAATGAGAGCAAATGCTACTCAAAAAGAACCAAAAACACAGCAGTTTTGGGAAGAAAATAAGATTTACGAAAAAAGTTTAGCAAATAAAGACAAAGCTAACAAATTTATTTTACACGACGGCCCTCCTTATTTGAGTTCTGAGAAAATCCACGTTGGTACAGCTTTAAACAAGATTTTAAAAGATATTATTATTAAATATAAATCTCAAAGAGGTTATTATGCTCCTTATGTTCCAGGCTATGATGCACACGGACTTCCTATTGAAAATGCTGTAGTTAAAACTATAAAAGGCGGAAGACAAGCATTAACTCCCGGTGAATTAAGAGCTAAATGCCGTGAATTTGCACTTAAAAACTTAAAAGGTCAAGAAGCTGAATTCAAACGTTTAGGCGTATGGGGCAACTGGGAAAACCCTTATTTAACAATTAAACCTGATTTTGAAGCAGAACAAATCAGAGTATTTGGAGAAATGTACAAAAAAGGTTACATTCAAAAAGGTTTAAAACCTGTATACTGGTGTGCTTCTTGCGAAACTGCTTTAGCAGAAGCAGAAGTTGAATACGCCGACCACACATCAACAAGTATTTATGTTCGTTTCAAATTCAACAATGAAGATAGAAACAAAGTTTATTCTTTAATAAATGAAAACTCTGAAAAAGATTTATATGTTGTTATTTGGACAACAACTCCTTGGACAATTCCATCAAACTTGGCAGTATGTCTAAATGCAAGACTTGAATATACAATTTTTGAATACAATAATGACAGATACACAGTTGCAACAGAGCTTCTTGGCGCATTCTTAAAAGATGTTGCTTGGGAGGAAGCAGACATTAAAGTTATCGGCACATTAAAAGGTGCTGAACTTGAAAATTTAAACGTATTCCACCCATTATACGAAAGAGAAAGTAAAGTTATTCTTGGCGACCACGTTACATTAGACGCCGGTACAGGATGTGTTCATACTGCTCCAGGTCACGGTCTTGAAGACTGGGAAGTTTGCCAAAAATATAACATTCCAACCTTCTCACCATTAGATTCAAAAGGTGTATGGCAGGCAAGCGACTTCTTCAATGATGAAGATTTAGTCGGCGTTCCTTACTTCAAAGGAAACGAAATTGTTATAAACAAGCTTGAAGCAAACAAAGCGCTTCTTGCAAAACAAGATATTTCTCACAGCTATCCTCATTGCTGGAGATGTAAACACCCTGTTATATACAGAGCTACAGCTCAATGGTTTGTTAAAGTTGATATGTTCAAACAACAAACTTTAGACGAAATTAAAAAAGTTAAATGGATACCTGCAGCAGGAGAAACAAGAATTTCAAACATGGTAGAAAACCGTAGTGACTGGTGTATCTCACGTCAACGTGCTTGGGGCGTGCCAATTCCTGTATTCTACTGTGAAGATTGCGGCGAAGTTATTGTTAATGATGAAACAATTAACCACGTAGCAGAAATGTTTGAAAAAGAAAGTTCTGACGCTTGGGTAAATCACAGCATAGAAGAATTAATGCCTCAAGGCTACAAATGTCCAAAATGCGGCGGAACACATTTCAAAAAAGAAAACGACATTATGGACGTATGGTTTGATTCTGGTGTTACCCATAGAGCCGTTGTTCAAAAAAGACACGAAGAACTTGGCGAGCTTCCTGTAGAAATGTATCTTGAAGGTTCTGACCAACATAGAGGCTGGTTCCAATCTTCATTATTAACTTCAATTGCTACAACAGGAAAAGCACCTTATAAAACTGTTTTAACTCACGGTTTTGTATTCGGCGAAGACGGAAGAAAAATGTCTAAATCTTTAGGCAACTACATTAGACCTGATGATATAATTAAAAACTACGGTGCAGATATTCTAAGACTCTGGGCAGCATCCGTAGATTACAGAAACGATACTAAAATCGGCGATAACATAATTAAACAATTAGCAGAAATCTTTAAGAAAACAAGAAATACAGCAAGATTCTTACTTGGTAACTTATACGATTTTGACCCTAAAACAGATTATGTTAAATATGAAGACCTTAAAGATATTGATAAATTTGCTCTTCATAAATTAAATACATTAATTGCAAACGTTACAGAAGCATTTGATGCATACGAATTTTATCGTTACTTCCAATTCCTACAAAACTTTGCAGCTGTTGATTTAAGTTCCTTCTATTTGGATATTGTAAAAGACAGATTATATACAAGCGGTAAAAATTCATTATCAAGACGAGCTTGCCAAACTGTATTATATGAAATCTGCCAAGCACTGGTAAGAATTTTAGTTCCGGTAATGCCTCATCAAGCAGAAGATATCTGGCAAAATACACCGGAAACTCAAAAAGACGGACTTGAAAGTATTCTTCTTTCTAAATGGCCGGAAGTTAAACCGGAATGGAACAACTCTGAACTTGAAGAAGAATTTACTCAAATTCTTAAAGCACGCGAAATTGTAACAAAAGCAATTGAGCCTTTAAGAGCTGAAAAGAAAATAGGAAGTTCGCTTGAAACTGCTGTTTATATTATTTCAGATAAAGCTGAGTTATTGAAAAAATATGAAAAAGAACTTTGTAATATCTTTATTACATCTCAAGCCTTCATTGTAAATGAAAAACCTGAAGAAGTAATGAATGAATACGAAGAAGAAGGATACAAAGTATACGTAACAAAAGCAATTGGTGAAAAATGTGAACGTTGCTGGAAGTATAGACCTTTAGGCAATCATGCAGGTCACGAAACAATATGTGATGATTGTTACGAGGCAATATCAGAATAAAAAAAAGTAAAACAAAATGAAGTAGAACTCTATTTCGAAGTCCATTGTTTTTAGGAATCGCGAAAACACAGGACGAGAAATAGAGTTCTACTTCATTTTGTTTTACTTTTTTTATTATTAACTATCTAAAATTGTATCTAAACATTGGTTTTACATTGGTAGGTGTGCATAAATCAAATACATGCTCATCAGTAGATGGCGGACACAATTCACTTGGCGGGATGTCTTTACAATAGTTTTCATAAACAATTGCCCTATCACCGGAAGAAAGACAATATGCCTGTCTATAAGAGAAAAAAGAAGTACCTTTTTCATTTTTCAATGGAACAATTGCATAATTGCAAGTTTGTTTTGTTTCACCTTTTATTTTCATTGTACATTCCGGAGCTATATTTTCTGTTCTACTTTCGTTATAGGTATAGTAATAGCCTTTAACTTTTGAGTTTAAATACATAATAACACGTCCGCTAGCCAAGTTAATATTATCTGCTGCGACCCCTAGAGGAAGAACTTCACCATTATCAACTACCATAAATGTAACAATATCCGGAGGTGTACCAGTATTATTAACTTCTATTCTATTTGGTCTGCTTGTTCCGTTTAAATCAACAGCTATTAATCTAAAGCCATAATCATTTGAAACATTTGAATTTTTCATCCATTCTGAAACATAAAATCTTTGACCATTCGTTGTAATAAAACTAGGATTACCATAATCCAAATTATCAATAGCCGGTTCATTTCCTACCATTTTTACAGAAGCTAAGTTATCACAATTTATTTTACCGGAAGTATTTGATATTGCAGCAAGCCCTTTACAGAACAAATTCTGATTAGCTGAACCGTCAGAAGTTCTGCTTGAACAACTTGGAATACCCTCTACTACATATTCACTATCAGATTTTAATACTTGTATAACTTGACCTTTTGAATTTTTACATTGAGTAATCATTGAAGGTAATTCATTATCATTATTATCTTTTAACTTTCCTTCAGGAGAATCACCTGAATTTAAAACCCCAACCATATTCTGAACATTATTAAATGCGAAATATGCCAATGAAGTATAAGAGGCTTTTACAACTTTAATAGAATTCACGGAAATAGCCATAATAACGCCGATTATAACTATAGAAACTAAAACTTCACTTAATGTAAAACCCAATTTATTACTTCTCATTTAACGGTTCCTTTAGCATCTTAATACAGTCTTCATATGTATCTACTTCTATTATAGCAGTTTTATTAATAATATCTTTAGTAATATTTAATACGGAAGAATTTTCTCTAACTGCAAAAACTTTAACCCCTTTTTCTATCGCATCTAAAACAATAGATGAACCTAAAGAGTTGTATGGCATAACCAAAGCTTTTACATCGTCTATACTTATATTATGTTCCACTTTTTCATAAGAAAATAACGGTGCATTTTGTAAACCTAAAAGAATACAAGGCAAGAAAGTAGGTGTTATATATTCGCTTGATGCTTTTGAATCAACTAATTCTTGAGTAATAACAATATTTTCAAAAGCAGGAGAATGTACAACAGGTACTTTTAATTCTCTTGTAAGATAATGAGAAATTACAGCTTCAACACCGCCAACAATATCAACACCTTCACCATTTTGATAATTATCTTCCGGAGGCTCTTCGAATTTACATACAACTGCTATAACATTTGCACCTTTATCTAATAATTTTCTACCTGCATCAAGAAGCGTTTTATGATTAATAACACTACCGGAAGAAATTCCGCTTGAAGTATTATAAAATTCTATATTACAAGGTTCTTTTGTAATTTCATAATCTATAACATTAACACCATATATAGTTTTAACCGCATTAATAGTATTTATATGAACATTAATAATACCTTGTGAAATTCCCTTATCAAAAATAACACCGATTTTATTATTTTCAGAAGGAACTAAATTAAGATTACCTTTAAAAAATTGTGATAGAGTCCAACCTTCTGTATAAAGCATATTAGGAGCAATTCC
Organism: uncultured Vampirovibrio sp.; assembly: GCA_910583875.1. Lineage (GTDB taxonomy): Bacteria > Cyanobacteriota > Vampirovibrionia > Gastranaerophilales > Gastranaerophilaceae > Avigastranaerophilus. The sequence goes on from CAJTXT010000001.1 coordinate 298,757, forward strand.
AGAGAAGCAGGCTGCATTTACAACATTCGGATTTACAATAACATTAAATTCTTTAGCAAACATTCTTGCAGTTTGAGAAGCATCACCTGCAAAACCACCAATTGATGCACCAATTCCAGTAGGAACCACTATAGCTATTAAACTTTTAGTGTTATCATAGCTCCACATATTCATTAGACCTTAAAGGAACACATTTTTGTCCTTGAGCTTCAATTAAATCAACAAACTTTTGAACATTCACCTTAATATTAGGGAAAGTATTATAATGCATTGGAATAATTTCAGGTGAAAATAGCATTTTAGCGGCAATAGCAGCATCTTCCATATCCATTGTATAATATCCGCCGATAGGTAGTAAAGCATAATAAGGATTATACAATTCACCAATCATAGAAAAATCAGGCATCAAAGATGTATCACCTGCGTGATATATTGTAGTTCCATCTATATCGAATAATAATCCCATAGCAAGACCACCATAAGGTAAATCAGCATTAGAACTGGAATGAACAGCCGGTAAAAATTTAATACTGCCCCACGGAAATTTTAACTTTCCTCCAATATTAACGCCAATTGCTTTTGCACCTTTTTCCATGCAATAATTTGCAAGTTCAAAACATGCAATAATAGGTGCTCCTGTATGCTTTGAAATAGCTATTGCGTCACCCAGATGGTCAAGATGTGCGTGAGTTACAACAATATGAGTAATTCTTTTTTTTGTATAATCAAAATTTGCCGTAGGATTTCCTGTAATAAAAGGGTCAATCAATATACCATCTAAATCTTTTTCAATAAAGAAAGCACTATGACCTATATATGTTAATTTTCTCATATTATTCTCCCTCTTGCTTCTAAAATTGTATCAAATTTTTACAGCAAAAGGAATACTAAGAAAAAGGGATTTAGTTAATATATTTTAAATTTGTAAAATAAACATCACTAAAATCATTACATATATTCAAAACTGGTAAGATGCTGAAACAAGTTCAGCATGACATAGATTTATATTGTTGAATTTAAAAAAACTAATTTTATTAAGTTTATTAATTACTTATTATTTGATATGAAATCTCAAACTTTTATAAATTTTATTTACTTAAATAATATATCTATCTGTCATGCTGAACTTGTTTCAGCATCTTACCAGCTATAAATAATATCTAGAACCAAACTTTTATATGTTAAAAGTATAAATTTTATTCAAAATTGAATAAGTCTTTTACTTTTAAAATTTATTATTTCTCTGGCAAGGCTCTAACATAAATTTTAATTATATAATTTATAAAAGCATTTTCAAACATATATTGTTCAATTTCTGCATTTTCAATTTTAACAATTTCATCTTCGCTTAAATCTGTAAGTGCAGATAATTCTTTAATTGACACTTTTCTTGACTCCCTATACATTTTTAGGAATCTGCCTATTTCTTTAAGTATATTTATATCATTCATTGTAATTTACCTTTTAATTTATTATATGTTTTTTACATATTTATATATTAGTTATTAAATTAGGTAACACCACTAGCGTATAAGCACCATCAAGGCAAATTTATAACAATTTAGTTAATAATTTAAATATAGATGAAATTATAAATAAAAATCAGATTGGTCCATATCACAGATTAGGAGATACAGACTACTTCTTTCGCTGGGATGAAGAAATTAACAACACAAAAACTTTTTAAGCTGATAAATTATTCCCTTAACATTATTAGTTGCAGGCATTAAAGCATTTTCATGGTATGGAAGATATGAACTTATAATATTTTCAGGTAATTCATCGCCATTTTCTAAGGTGTGAGCGATAAATTCAATATATTCATCTTGTTCTTGTTTATATTCTGCATCTTGTTTTCTCAAATCTTCATCAGCTTCTAAATGACATAACGCATGCCAGCTTGCAATAAGAGTCTTATCTTCACAATTTTTAGGAAAACGAACTAACGCTTCACGAACAGGAAGCTTTTTCATTAAGACTCCAAAAAATAATTTAGAAACTTTTTTTCTTAGATTTTTATAATCTACATGGTCATGCTTGTGCATTGTTTTTCAAGAGCTCTCATTAATGAACGTACATCATTATTGAAATATTGACCAGCTAGTTTGCTAATTGCACTTGCTGCCATTTTTTCTCTTGATTCCACAGACATATAGCAGAATTTTTTACCACTTTTTTGTCTTTTTAAAAGCTTCTTTTCTACTAATCTATCCATAACTGTTTTAACAGTTGTATATGCTCTAATGTTGCCATTATTATTAATTTCAGTCAATACTTCGCTAACAGATATATCTTTTGTATCTATGCCATTTTCTTCCATTGTCCAAACAGCATTCAATATTTCATTTTCAAGTGTTCCGTGTGTAAACGCCATTAATCCATCCTTTTAAAATTTTTTATATATTAAATAATAATTAAAAACTACTAATTACTACTATTATAGCACTTGTTTCATAAAAAAACACTACTATATGAAATATTATTAATATAAAATTTAATTAGTTTCAAGCAAAATTGTTTCAAATATTGAAAGTTTTTTTGTATTTCTTCTTTTCTTGTAATTAATAGCATTTGAAAGATATAGTTCTTTCTTTGCTCTTGTTACCCCAACATAAAGAAGTCTTAGTGTTTCGTTAATTTGTTCTTTTTTCAGTTGTTCCGGTGATTTTATGCCTGATTTATCTACAGAATTTTTTATTGTTTGCACAAAATGAGAACCGCTTTTTAATTTAACATTATTAAGAGTCACGCTGTAATTTTCTTCATTTAATTCAGGAATAAATACATAATCAAATTCATCTCCTTTAGATTTATGCATAGTCATAATATTTATAGGAGTTTCGTTTAAATCCGCAATTTCTTCTTCAAAAAACTTATATGCACTAGTCGATTTTTGTGCTGCATATTCAAGTTTTTTTATAATAGTTTCCATAGTGTCAGAATTTTCTGTTAAGCGTTTTATAAGTGTAGAAATAATATAAGAATTAGATTTATCCGCAGAATTTTTTGAATAATAAAGCCCGATATTTAACGCTAAAATATCTACAGCCATTGAAGAATTATTTAACCAATAATCAATATCCCAATATAATTGTAGAAGTTGTTCATTAGATATTTCATCTACATTCATTTTTATAAATTGCGAATTTAGATTTTTTATATAATCCAATGTTTCTTGGGCAAAAAATACTATATTATTTTGCTGATATATTTTAGCAAGTTCAAAAACCAGTTTGTTATTTAAAGGATTTTGTAAAACTTTCAATAATGAAATTATTAGTCGATAAATACTCTTTTGAGAGAGACAATCAGACCTTAAAGACGTTTTTATATTATTTGACAAAAAAAGTTCATTATATTCATTAACTTGTGAATTTAACCTTAAAAGAACAGCAATAGAAGCCTTCTGATTGTCTTTAATTATTTCTTTTGTTTTACTTAAAATAAAGGCTTTTTCTTCGTTTTCTGCATTAAAACTTAAATATTGAGGCTGTTTGTTCGATCTAGGATTATTTGCTGTTTCTTTCATTTCAATATTATAAAAAGCATTATCACTATCAGCTTCTTTTATCAATCTATTTGCAAGCATATATATTGGTTTTGCGCATCTTTGAGAAGATACCATTTCTACCTTGTTATTATTATTTATAAAACTTCTAAAACTTTCTAAATCACTATTTGTAAAAGTTGAAGTTATAGCTTGATTAATATCACCGCATCTTACAACATTTTGATATTTTCCGCTTAATAATGCAATTAATTTTTGTTGAATATCAGTTGAATCCTGTGCTTCATCTTCAATAATATATTGGCAGATATTTTGATAGTATTTTAAAACTTCTTTATCTTTTTCTAAAATTTTAACTGAGAAACAAAGCATATCATCGTAATCTATATAATTTAATTGTTTTAACGCAATATTATATTCATTATAGAAATTATAAAAAGTTTGAATTTCTTTGAACTTAGAATGTAGCTTTTCTTTATTTCCAGATAATTTCACAATAGAAATACATCTTAAATAATTTTCGTAGTTTTCATCATCAAGCTTTAATTTATAAAATAGTTCTTTTGCTATTTTTTCTTTAGTATTATCATCACAAATTTCAAAATTTTCATCCAGCCCGACTTTTGCATAATTGCCATTCTCTTTGATTATTCTTAATGCAAGCCCATGGATAGTAGAAATATTAGGTAAAGCAAGATTATCGAAAAGAGCAGATTTAATTCTTTCTTTAAAATTCTTAGCAGCGGATTCCATATAAGTTAATACAAAAATATTTTCAGGATTTATACCCTCATTAATTAACTTAATTATTAAGGCAAGCAGAATAGTAGTTTTTCCTGCCCCCGGTACTGCCATTATACCCATTTTACCTTTTTTATAATCTAATACAGGCTTTTGATCATCTCGGGGAATAATACTAAATTCCTGCTTATGTTCTTCTTTAAACTCTATATAATCCGTTAATCCGCCAAAGTTTTCGTTTCCGGTATTATCATAAATACTTGAAAATAATACTATTTTCTCCTGTGCGCATAGAATTAGCTTTCTTAGCATTCTTGCAGTTTTTTCACGTGTAAGATTAATATTATCTTCTAATGTATATTCTTTTTTATTCCAATCTCTATTCAATGCCCAAGAATTGTATAAAGTACCGGTATCATTCTTAAACCATTCATTATTTGATACATCTAACCATATTTGATATTTTGTTTTTAATGAAAAATCAATTATTTTTTGAACAGTAGAAACAATTACAGCATCTTTTTTTATATAAAAAGCTTCAGCCGGATTTTCACTTATAACACTATTTTCAATCTGTTTTATAAATTCTTCCGTTATATTTTCACAATTAGAAACAAAAGCTGTTTCAAAACTAAAAGCCTCTTTTACAAGAAAATCATATTTATCTTTATCAAAAGTTTCATCAAATTCTGAAATAAGATTAGAATAAATTATTTTTATTTGAGAAGAAAGTGTATTTTTTCCTTTGTTTTCCGCTTGAATTAATGCAATAAGCTTTTTATATTGGTATTCATAAGTTTTTTCTTGAAATTCATAAGGTTTAAACTGCTTTTTAACAGAATATTCTTTTATAATATCAAGGCATTTTTTATAAGGAATCTTTAAAAGATTTAATAATAAAAACTTAATTTCATATTCTAAAACAGGTAAATTATTTAAAAGTTTCAGTATTATAAGTATGTATTTAACAGTATTTGATTGAACAAGTTTTTCATTGCCCGCTAAAATTTGGGAGTTAATTCCATCTTTTACAGCATAAAAATTTTGCATTAAAACTTCATCAAAAACAGGAGTAATAATTGAAATATCAGAAGGATGTACGCCTTGTTTTATCAAAGTTTTAATATAATCTAAAACGCTGTTAAACATATCCAGACGTTTTAATTGAATATTATAATTTAAGTTTAAATTTTTAATTTTTCGTCCATCTTTAATATTTTCGAATATTTCATTTGAAAGTTCTGCGAATTTGGACTTATCTTCTAATTTTATAATTTTAGGTGAATATTTATTTATAAAATCTTTAATTCCAGATTTATATGCACATAAATACCCGCAGCGTGAAGAACCATTTTCATCATAAGCTAAATAATACTGTGATAGCTGAGGCATAATTGAATCTACAAATGACCAAAAAGCAAACGAAAATTCATCCGCATCATCACAAATAAAATATTTTATATTCTTAAAATAGTCTGTTTTACTATAAATAAAAGGTAAAATAGCAAGCTGTCGCAAATAATCAAAACTTTTATACTGAATTGTCTTAAGTTTATAATCATCAATAGCTTTTTGAGCTTCGCGATAAAAACTTTCATTTAATATTTCACTTCGTTCAACCACATCGTTATTACTCAAACAATTCTGAACAATTAAGGAATAACGTCTAAACAATTGGTGAAGCAAATTCACCTTAGAAATATAATCAGAAAAATCAGCAGTTTTAATGCTCTGTTTAAAAATAAACTGAGAAACTTCTAACCCGCATAAATTGGGTTTAACTTCATCACTTGGCGCATTAATTAAATTTGAAATATAATCCCAATTATCCAAAAACGCATTATAGCAAAGCCCCCAAAAAGTAAATATATTATGTTTTTCTTTTTCTAGCAGCGGATTAAGTTTAAAAACTTCATTATAAAATTCAATACGTTTATAAGGGTTTAAGACAAGCACCAAAATTTCCTCTGCCTTAACCCCTGAGCTAATCAACTCAACATATTTTTCAGCCAAATATTTGACTTTTCCGCTATTACAATTACCTTGAATTAACATATATAAATTGTAATTAAAAACTTGTTTAAAAGTAACATTATTACGAGATATTACAAAAAATCTTAGAAATCAAAATTCTTGTTTACGTTTCTTAATATTAGGATTGAAATTTGAATTACAAAATGATATATTAAATATATACAAAAGATATATTCATTCAAAGTTAGTGTGTTCTATATAAATAGTTCAAGCCAAACAATAGGCTTTATTTTCTCTGCAAAATATTTGCAAATGTGTGTAACAAGTAAATCAGGAGTATTAATATTATGGCTGTAAATTGTGTATCTAATTATCAAGACTTTAATTCAACTATCAGTTATTTTTCAGAAACAAATTTATCAAACTATATTAAAGAAATTTCTAAGTATAAAAATCTAACATTAGAAGAAGAACAAGAACTTGCAAGAAAAGCAAAAGAAGGCTCTAAAGAAGCAAAACAACAACTTATCAAAGCTAATTTAAAATTAGTTATTGTAATTGCAAGAAAAATGATACATACAAGTAAACTTCCAATGGTTGATTTAATTCAAGAAGGTAATATGGGATTAATGATAGCTGTTGATAAATTCAATTGGAAATTCGGTTACAGATTTGCAACTTATGCAAGCTGGTGGATAAAACAAGCTATGTTCAAAGCAATTTCAGAACAATCACACAGCGTAAAAATACCTGTTTATATTCAAGAAACTCTTTCAAGATATTCTAAAATAAAAACAGAAATGGAAAATAACGGCGAAAAAAATATAAATATAGAAGAAGTCGCAAAAAAAATGAATATTGATTCAGGGAAAATAAATAACTACTTAAATGCTTACAAAAAAACTCTTTCACTTGAAGGCGATTTTGAAATGCAAAACGGCTCAGAAGTAAAACTAATCGATATTATTGAAGATAAAAATTCTACAGTTACAAATAACATAGAACAAGAAGCTTTAGCAAAAGATATAACAGAATTATTAAACAACTTAAAAGAAAGAGAACAAAAAGTAATTACATTACGTTTTGGACTTGAAGGTCATGAAAAACAAACACTTGAAGAAATTGGAAAACTATATGGTGTTACAAAAGAATGTATAAGACAAACAGAAGCAAGAGCACTAAACAAGCTTAAATCAAAGCAAATTTCTTATGAATTATTACAAACATATTTATACTAATTGTAAAAATTTTAATAAAAACTAACAAAAAAATTTCTGAGACATTTTAATGCTTACATAAAATTAGGAGTATGTGCGCATGATTAACCCTGTAAACAGTTTCAGAAGTGTTCCGTCTTATCAAGTAAAAAAACAAAAAATAAATAATCCCAATATTACACCACCATTAGCTAACAGTATAAATATTCATAAAGATGCATCAATACAAAATGCACCTATAGCGCAAATCTCACCAATAAAACTGGTACAAACAAATAATGTTTACCACGTTAGTTTTAGAGGTAAATTACAAAACCCTGAAATACCTTCGCTTCAAATGAAAGTAAGAGGTGTTTCGCAACACCAAAAAGACTTTCAGAATGAACAAGATGTATCAAAAGACAGAAATATAGAAGAACTTGCAAAAAGTGATTGGTTTGATGGCAAACAAATTAACTTTGAATTAACCCAAGAACGAAGAAAATCAATAATACAACTCTCCGACCCTGATTTTGGTGAAATAGGAAGAGTACCGGATGAAATAGCACCGATGTTAAAGCCATTATTAGAAAAACATCCTGAAGATTTTCAATTTAAACTTTCAAACGTAATTGCAGGTAATTCAAAAAGCGCACCGACAATTGGTCTAAGAGTAAATTTAATATACTCAGGTAAAGATAAAGAAGTAAAGAAACAAGCACAAACAATTTTTGATTCTTTATTAAATTCAAACGACAAAAAAGTAAAAGACTGTGTAATGTTGTATCAGCCTGCTTCATCGCCTAAAGAAGTTTTAAACAGAATATTTGATATTGAATCAAAAAACCATGGTCCTAAAGGTGTAAAAGAAATTAAGAAAGTAATTGATACTATTGCCAGAGAAATTAATGATCCACAAAATAAAAATATCCTTTTACTTGGACACTGTGTACCGGATGGAGATACAATAGGCTGTGTACTTGGTATGCATGCTGCAATTAAAAGTTCATACCCTAATAAAAATGTACAATGCAGTATTGATGATAAACTTCCCGGATTATATAGAGAAAATCTTCCCGGGGTTGAAAATATAAAAAGACCATATAATGCAGAAAGTATAAAAAGATTAGAAGCAAATATTAAAGAACTGGAAGCACAAGAACAAACACCGGTAACAAAAAGTCAAATTGCAATATATAAAAGAGAACTTAGTTTTTTAAATAAAAACGAAGCTTATTTTGACGCAGAAGTAAAAGATGGCGCTGAGCCTACAAAGTATGATTTAGTAATACTAATGGATATTCCTTCTCCAAAAAGATTTTCAGGAGCATTTAAAAACTATATTGAAAATGCAGGAAAAGTAATTTATATTGACCACCATCCGGAGCGTCCTGAAGAATGGGATAAAGTGAAAGATGTTACCGGTCTTGATATGTCAGAAGTAAAGAAAAATCATAATGCGTTAATAGTTCCGGCTGTACCTGCTGCAACACAGCTTGTAACAATAGTTGCAGATAAAGCAGGATTATTAAATAAAACTTTAGCTGATAAACAATATGCAAAACAATATGCAGCAGGAGTTATTTCCGGTACATCAAGTGATACCGGCTGTTTTTCGAGAAGTGCAAATCTAACACCAAAAGATATAAAATCACCAGTAAGGCAGCGTCCTAATTTCTTACCGGAAGGTTTATCAAAATGGCTTGTTAGTAAAATGGACGGCACAGTAAATAAAAAATGGATTAGAGAAAATATCGTATTTGATATTTCTGATAAAAAATCAGCTGTTGAAGACTTAAGTTCACGTGAAAAAATGCTTAAACATTCAAAAGAAACTACAAAAGTATTTCCTGAAACCGGACTTGGTTTTGTAAGTATCAGTTATGACCAGCTTTATGATATATGGGAAAGTGCACTTGAATATGATGAACAAGTAACTTTATTAGACATTCAAAACAGCCTTAAATATTCAGAAGTTATGAATTCATTAAGAGAATCTTGTGAATTAAACAGAAAGAAATCAGAATATCAACCGGAAAAAACTCAATATGAAGATGATAAAATAGCAATTTTATTAATACAAGATAAAGATAAAGGTAAAATTGACGAAAACTCACAATTAGCAAAATGTAATGGTATAAGAATGTCTTTCCGTTCACAAGAGGGAACAAACTATGCAGAAATGCTTGCAACATTATTTAATGGAGGCGGACATGGCGGTGCTGCCGGCGGAAGAATTGACCTTGACGGCGTAACTGTTAATTCAAAAATTGCAATAAGTATTGACGGAAAACCTGAACATAATCCTCAAAAAATATATGCTGCTTTAAAACATAATTTTGAAGTAAAAGAAGACAGTTCCTTATCTGCAGAACAGAAATCAAAATCAACACATAAATTTGCACCCGTTTTAGATGAAAACGGAATGAAGATTCAAGAACTGATAAATGGTGTTGTTACTCAAATAAGAGAAGATAATAAGGAAGAAATAAGCTCCAAAATAAAGCAGAGAAGACACTAATTTGTCATTTTCTTTACAACTGCGGGAAAAAACTGTATAATATGGGCATATTATAATTATCTGCAGATTAATGAGGTAAAAGAGATGACAGAACAAAAGTATACAGATGCTGAATTTGAAGCATTATTAAGCAATTATGACTATAGTTTTCAAAAAGGAGACTTGGTCAAAGGTATAGTATGCTCTTATGATTCGGCTGGTGTAATTGTTGACATCGGAGCTAAAACTGCAGCATATGTTCCTGAAAGAGAAGCAGTTGTTGATAAAACTGTTCCTATTGAAGAAACATTAAAGAAAAATCAAGAATATGAATTTTTAATTATTCGCGAAGAAGATGAAGACGGACGTTTTACTCTTTCTTATAAAAAAGTTGCAATGGCATATAACTGGAGAGAACTTGAAGAACTTAAAGCTCAGGATGCAACTGTTGAAGGTGTTATTGTTTCAAGCGTTAAAGGCGGTATTTTAGTTGAAGTTAAAGGTGTTAGAGGGTTCGTTCCTTCAAGCCACTTAAAATTAAAATCAACTGAAGATATTGTTGGTGAAAAACTTGAATTAAAAATCCTTACAATGGATATTCAACAAGGTAACTTCATTTTATCTAACAGAAAAGTTTATTCAGAAGATAAAGACGGTTCTAAAAAAGATTTATTTGACTCAATTGAAATAGGGCAAATAGTAAAAGGTGAAGTTGTTAGAATAACAGACTTCGGCGCATTTGTTGATATCGGCGGAGTAGATGCATTATTACCTCTATCTCAAATTTCTTGGAGATGGGTAGATCATCCTTCTGATATATTAAAAGTTGGTGATATTATTAATGTTGAAGTTATTGTTATTGACCAGGATAAGCAGCGCATAAGCCTAAGCTTAAAAAATCTTGAAAAAGACCCTTGGGTTGAAGCAAAAGACAAGATTAAAGACGGTGACAAAATTGAAGGCGAAATAACAAGAATTAAACACTTTGGCGCTTTTGTTGAAGTATTCCCAGGGGTTGAAGCTTTATTACCAAACAATGAACTTATAGAATATCAAAACCAAAAGAATGTTATTTTACAAGTTGGAGATAAAATTCTAACTACAGTTCTTAAATTTAATCCTGATGATAGAAGAATCAGCTTAAGTATTAAAAATGACGACTAGTGATAAAAAAATTATAATCTTTTCCGGAAAGCAATTTTCCGGAAAAGATACTGTTGCAAAAATTCTGCTTGAAAACATGCCTTCGTTTAAAAGGATAGGTATTGCTGATGCTATTAAAATACAATATTCAAAACAAAATGGCATAAGTTTAGAAGAAATAGAAAAGAATAAATCACAATATAGGCAAGATTTAATTGATTTAGGTGATTGGGGAAGAGCGCAAAGCCCTGATTACTGGCTTAATTCTATTTTAGCTTATGAAGGTGATACTATTGTTACTGATATAAGATTGCCTCATGAATTAAATTTGTTCCGTTCTCATAATGCTTTTTGTATAAGAGTCGAATCTAGTGAGGAAGCTCGAAGCAAACGCGGAGTTTTAACCTCTAAAAACGACCTAACAGAAACTGCTTTAGACAACATAACAAACTGGGATTATGTAATATACAATAATGGAACTTATGAAGAACTTCTAACAAACACTCAAGAATTAATTAATGAATTAAATAAAAATTTTATTGAAGAAAGCAAATAATGTACGCTGTATTTGGATTTGTAATATTTTATATTCTAACATCTAAAATTTTAAACTTTTTTAGAAAAACTATTTTTGAAAAAATTCAAGATGAAATAAAAACAAAATTAGATAAAGATGAAAAAATAATATACACAGGCTTGTATTATCATTTCGGAATTAATTTAATAAGTTTTTTATGTGGTTTAGCAGGCAGCTGTATTTTTCAACAAAACATTCCATCAATGAAACACGATGGATATGTAATGTTATTATTAATGCTTGGTTTATCTTGTATATTTATAACTTCTCAATTTAAACATACTATATTTTTAACAAATAAATCTGTATTTTTCACATACGGTTATAAACCAGAAATTGAAAATATTGCACTCAAAGATATAAAATCAAGCAAAGGTGATGATGCAAAATTATTTGGAATTATTTGTTCAAATTTAAAAATTATTCAAAATGATAATAAACAGAAAATAATAACTCATTTAACAAATTTAAAACTAATAGGCAATGAAATAATGACAATTATTAATATTCATGTAAAATAAAAAAACTCTTAAAATAAAGTATGTATTTCGCTGTCATTCCGAACTTGTTTCGGAATCTATCCATCTGAGAATTAAATCATTGAACTAGTTACTAATTAAAAGTAAATATATAATGCTGGTAAGACCCTGAAACAAGTTCAGGGTGACATATAATAGAAAAACTATAATTAAATAATTTAAGAACGATATGTCGACATGTATAGGTACTATTTGATTTTGAATAATTTGCTAGTCACACTAATTGAGATATTTATGTAATTACTAATAATTATAAATATGTAAACAACATATAAGATAATTAAGAGGTAAATTAAAAATGAATGATATAAATATACTTAAAGAAATAGGCAGATTCCTAAAAATGTATAGGGAGTCAAGAAAAGTGTCAATTAAAGAATTATCTGCACTTACAGATTTAAGCGAAGATGAAATTGTTAAAATTGAAAATGCAGAAATTGAACAATATATGTTTGAAAATGCTTTTATAAATTATATAATTAAAATTTATGTTAGAGCCTTGCCAGAGAAATAATAAATTTTAAAAGTAAAAGACTTATTCGATTTTGAATAAAAATTCTATACTTTTAATATATAAAAGTTTGGTTCTAGATATTATTCATAGCTGGTAAGACCCTGAAACAAGTTCAGGGTGACATATAATAAAATTTATTATGCATTAGTTTAATTTTATATTTCATTTATTATACTTTCTCCGCATTAAATGCTAATTTTTATAGTTAATAATAGAAACGGCAGCAAAAAAGGAGTAATATTATGAAAAATGAAGATAACAAAAAGTCAGCAGCAAAAACTACTGATAAAGCCAAAAGTAAACCTGCTGAATCAAAAAAAGGAAATAACACAACATCAAAAAAAACAAAATAATAAAATAAAACTTTGTAGAACTAAAATATTAGTTCTACAAAGTTTTATTTTTTAACATCTATATAAATAAAGACTTAAAAAGCCCTTTAAAAAATCTAAAATCGAAAGAAAATATTATTCTTTTGAATATTAAAACCAAATTCGTTCTGTTAAATCGTTCTTTAAAGTATTCTTTATTATTTAGAATAAATTTAAACATTTGAGTGCGGATTTTTTTATTATTTCTAAAGTAATTATTCTGTGTACGTTCTTTTAAATATTTTTTATTTCCCATAACAGGATTTGCTAATGAATAATTAGAACTATGACGCCTGTATGCATATAAAACCTTGTAAATAACAGCACTCGAACCTATTAAATGACAGAAAGAAAACATAAATTTATCAGCAGTAATTCGCAAACTGCGAGTTTTATCTAAAAGCAAAAGCATATCACAAACAGATTTTCTCATCATAGCAGAACTTGTAGGTCCCCAATGCCATGTAGCAAAGCTGTATTTGTCATTATCTAAAACTTTTACGTCGCAGCCTTCTGTATTTATACCATTTGCACAGCGGTATCTTTCAAACTCTTCAAAAGTTTTATTTTCAATAGAAAATTCTTTTTCTTTTTTTCTTGGGCTGTCAATAGAACATAATGTATGAATTACATTATTATCATCTATTTCAGCTTGCTGGCACGTTGTCATAGCAACAGAGGTTTTCATGTGTGTTTCAATATGGACGGCACAAAATTCGGGGAATAATACATCATCACCATCAACAGCGCATATAAATTGACCTTCCGCAATTTTTAAACCTTCCAAAAATGAAGCCAATTGCCCTTTATTTTGCTCATTTTTCAAAAACTTAATTTGTAATTCAGTATTTTCTTTGATAAAATTTTCTATCTTTTCAGCAGTATCATCTTTTGAAACATCATCGACTACTATAATTTCATAATTTTTATATGTTTGATTTTTTATGCTCATTAAGCAATCACACACAAAGCGCGAAAAATTGTGTGTGACTACTATAAATGAAACTTTTGGTAAATTTAAAAAATCTTCCATACTAAATTAAACAATAGCTTTTTCTATACGATATTTTACTTTATCTTTGCCTAATACTTCAAGAATTACACCCATATCTGCACCATGAGTTCTGCCTGTTAAAGCAGCTCTTATAGTCCACATAGTAACTTTTGGCTTAATTGAGAATTGTTCTTTAAAGTAAGTTCTAAATTCAGCTAATTGTTCATGAAGTTTTTCTTCATTATCAAAATCATAGCTATCAAGTCTTGAATCAAATTCTTTAAGAATATTTTGAGCTTGTTCTGTATCAATATTAGCTTCTTTAACACCTTCTTCATATTCAATATCTTTACCAAAGAAGTATGCAACATCATTTGTTAAATCAGAAAGAATAGTAATAGGTTCTCTTGTAGCTAATATAACTTTTTCTAACTGTTCTTCAGTTAATTCTGATAAATCATACTTAGATAAGAAAGGTTTTGCCATTGCTGTCAATTCTTTAATATCCATTTTTTTGATATATTGACCGTTCATCCAGTTCAATTTGTCATATTCAAAAATAGAGTTTGAAGAAGAGACTTCGTGGATTCTGAAATCTTGAGCAATTTCTTCAAGATTTTTAATTTCAACACCGTCAGAAGGTGCCCAGCCAAGAAGAGCAACAAAGTTAATTAATGCTTCTGTTAAATATCCTTTTTCAACGAATTCCGAAACAGCAGTTGCACCGTGGCGTTTTGAAAGTTTGCTTCTATCGGGTGCTAAAATCATACCCAAGTGACCGAATTTAGGAACTTCAGCTCCTAATGCTTCATAAATCAGAATTTGTTTAAATGTATTTGAAATATGGTCTTCACCTCTGATAATATGAGAAATTTTCATTAACATATCATCAATTACAACAGCAAAGTTATAAGTAGGTGCTCCGTTTGATTTCATAATTACAAAGTCACCAATTAGGCTTGTATCTTGATGTAAATCACCTTTTACTAAGTCATCAAAATGAAGAATAGAAGAATCATGAAAAGCTTTTTGAGCTTTTTCAATAGAAAAACGAATAGCAGGTTTTCTGCCTTCAGCTCTTAATTTTGCTTTTTCTTCTTCTGTAAGGTTTTCACATTTTTTAGAATAAACATAAGCTTTTTTATTTTTAGTAGCTTCTTCTTTTTCTGCTTCTAATTCTTCCGGAGTGCAAAAGCATTCGTAAGCAAAGCCTTTATCCAATAATTCTTGAACATATTTAGGGTAAATATCAAATCTTTCAGATTGAGTATAAGGACCATAAGGACCGCCAACATCTGGACCTTCATCCCAGTTCAAACCTAAAGCTTTTAAACTGTCAAAAATATTATCAATATATGCTTGGCTTGTACGCTCAGCATCTGTATCTTCAATTCTTAAAACAAATTTACCGTTATTTTTTTTAGCAAATAAATAGTTAAATAATGCAGTTCTTGCTGTACCAACATGCAAATTTCCGCTTGGTGACGGAGCAATTCTTACTCTAATTTCGTCCATTTTTATCTCCAACTTATATTTTTATATAATTTAATTCTATAACAAACAGAAGATTAGATAAAATCAAATATTATATTAATTCTTCAACCATTTGTTTTAATTTATTCATTTTAGATACTTTATATGTAAAACATACTCCGCATTTATTTATACAACGTACCTTACAATTTTCACAATCTTCACTTAAAAAAGATAAGTTTGCATATAAATCTATTTTATTTGTAAAATATTTTCTTAAGCTATCTAAACTTTTAAAATTATCAATTGAAACTTTTAAATGTTTAGATAAACCAAAACACCTTACAGCAGTTAAATCAGGTAATATATCAATTACAGGTGAACATAAATGTGCAGTCTGAATTGTATTATTTACTTTATAGTTATCCGCTAAGATTTTAAGTTTTATCAATAATTTTTTATCTTCAACATCCAATAAACAACTTGGAATAGAATTACAGTCATTTCCAGGTGCTATTTCATTTTCTAGACAATCATTGAAAAACTTAAACAAAAAGGGTTTAAAATCATTAAAATTTTTCAGAACATCAACTGTAGCTTCTTTATAGCTATTTGGTAATGCAGTAGAAAATCGTACATAATGGTGGTCTATCATTTTTAGCAAATCAAATATATAAGAATAATCCATATCTTTAGAATACAAATTAATTCCAAGTACAAACTGCATTGGAATTTCTTTCTTCAAGAGTTCAATATTTGCTTTTAATTTAGAATAAAAAACATCACCTAAATCAGAAGGTGGATTACAATTCACTAGAATTGAAAACTTTTCATCCTTTAACAACGAAATATATTTATCAAGTTCAATTCCATTTGTATAAATAGTTACATTTTTAACCTTTTCATCATTTTTTAAAATATTTAAAAACTCTGCAAAATTAGGATGTAATGTTGGTTCTCCGCCTATTAAGCCAACTCTTTCATCTGAAGATGTTTTTATAAACTCCAATATTTTATTGAAATTTTCTAAAGTAACCTCATCCTTATCTTTGTTCACAAATTCATCAGCAAAACAATAAGGACACTTTAAATTGCACTTCTTCGTTAAAAATATATTCGCCATAATCTTATTTCCAATTTATTTACTACATTAATTATTATATAGCAAATTTGAATATTAAAAAAACTTTATAATAATATGAATATTCATAATTCCAATCTTAACTTTGTTAAACAAACAAATATAAATCAAGCAAAGACAAATCTACCCAAAGAGAATATAACTTTGCCATCTAATAGTACAGAGTTAAGCCCATTTTATTATAAAGATTTTGTTATAAAAAACAAAAGTATTAATTTCAAGGGTCAAATTCAACAAGAGGGAAACTCCTTACCAGTAACAAAAGAAGAGTTTATCTCTTCTTTAAATAAAACAAAAAAATATACAGATGATGATGTAAATTCAATTTTATCAATGATTAATACGATTATTGATAATGATCAATGGGAAGAAACCAATGAAACTTTGCTGTATGAAATGTTTTCTTCGCTTGCTACCAGTAATAAGAATTCTGATATTAGCACACTAGAAAAAATTACTAGAAAGATTTGCCAACTAGAACAAGATGACGATTATGTTGAAATCAACCCAATTTTAAAAGGAATATCAGCAGTTTGTTCTAACATTAATGCAGATGATTATAATTTTGAACGTATCTTTAATGGAAGTTTAAGCGGTATATTAGACTGTGAAAATACAGAACTTGTATATGAATATTGTAATTCAATACGTGACTTGCTAAAAAATACAGATGAAAAAAAATTCATAGAATTTCTACATTGCATAAATGGAAAAATAGCAGCAAATAATGAAAATTTAAAGAAGGCATTAAATGCAATTAAAGTACTATCAGAAGAACAAGACTTAAAACAAAATGACCTACTTGACGGCTTAATGTTATATCACAGAGAAAAAGCTGAACTTGCTTCAATCAAAGACAAACTAAGCCAAAGAAAATCAATCCCTGATATATTTTCTAAACTTAATACAGAGAATGTAGATTATCATTCTTTTGAAAAAACCTTTGCCCCTTCGATTGAAGAATTATTAAAAAGAGGACTTAGCAAAGATGATATTGCAGATTTATTATCTTATGACGATTTTTTTAAAAAAATTATGTACATAGAACATATTGATAAAACAAGTCCAGAAGTCCTTGCTGATTTTATTGAGACAATAAAAGACTCTGCAAATAATTATGAAACAATGTATGAATATACAAGAAGTTCATCAATGTTTAATAATTTATTAATACAATATGGAAGTGATTTATCTAAATTTCCAGAGAATGGAATTTTTGAAAGTGATACAGGATATCAATATACAACTGCCACTTCAAAAGCAGTTATTAATGAACTATCTTCTTTCTTAGAAACACAAGAATTAAAAAGAGATATGACAGTTTATAGAGGATGCGGTTTTGAAATTTTAGATCAGAAAGAACTTACAACTGGTGAAAAAACCGGATTTGCGTTAAAAGAAGCTCTGGAAAATAATGATAACAACAAAATAAATCAAATAATAGAAGAATTAAAAAACACATCATTTATCCATAATAATTTTTTATCAACATCTTTTGAACCAAGCGGAGCAAAAAACTTTATAAAAAAAGAAGGCGGCATTCTATGGGAAATAAATGCACCAAAAGGTTCTCATGGAATATATGCTGATCCATTTAATATAGAAAATGGGTTAGAAAAAGAAATTTTATTTAATAAAGGTTATTCACTTAATGTAAAAGAAGCTAAATTAGAAAACGGTATTCTGACACTTAGCGCAGACTTAATATAAATATAATTTAAAAGAATGATACATAAAATTAGGCAATATTATACAATTGGTTAAAAAGGAGGTATTATGCCTGATTTTCTGAATTTATATAATGTATTTCTGGCTGTAAGTATATTTTCAACGGTTTTATACATTTTAAAGCTTGCTATTTTCATACTTGTAGGTGGAGATGCTGAAGTGGAAACCGATTTTAATGCATTAAGTGAAACTGATATTTCCTTCAATTTTTTATCAGTACAATCAATTCTTGCATTTTTTATGGGGTTTGGATGGAGCGGGCTTGCTGCTATTGTTCAATTCCATACAGGCGGCAAAATAGCTTTATTAATTGCTATTATTATTGGTTTATTATTTATGTTTTTATCTGCATATCTAATGTACAGCGTAAAAAAGCTAAATAAAAGAATAGTTGTTGATTATAACGAACTTATAAATAAAACAGGAAAAGCATATACAACATTTGAAGCTAATGCTGAAGGTCAAATTGAAATTGATTTGAATAATAAATTATCAACATTAAATGCAATAAATTCATCTGATGAAAAAATAAATGCTTTTTCAATAATAAAAGTCGTAAAAGTAGAAAATAATCAAATTTATATAACAAAAGGATAAAGGAGAAAAAAATGTATTTAGACCCAATGTTTATGGCGGCATTTGGCGTTCCTGCATTAATTATACTCGCTGCAATATTCTTTATTGCAAACCAGTATAAACGCTGCCCGTCAAACAAAATTATCGTAGTTTACGGTAAAACAGGAAATAATTCAACTGCAAAATGCGTACATGGCGGAGGTACTTTTATAATTCCGCTAATTCAAGATTATAGTGTATTATCATTAGAGCCAATGGCGACAGATATTGATTTAAAAGGTGCATTATCAAAAGGTAATATCCGTGTTGCAGTTCCAGCTACTTTTACGTTCGGTATTTCCACAAAAGAAAACATAATGTTAAATGCAGCTGAGCGTTTATTAGGTTTATCAAAACAAGATATTATCACACAAGCAAGTGATATTATTTTAGGTCAATTACGTCTTGCAATTGCAACATTAACAATTGAAGAAATCAATCAAGACAGAGAAAAATTCTTAGAACAAATTAATTCAAATGTTAATACCGAGTTAAATAAAATCGGACTTGAAATCATCAACGTAAATATCAAAGATATTACAGATGAATCAGGATATATTGATGCAATCGGTAAAAAAGCAGCTGCAGAAGCAATCAACAAAGCAAAAGTTGAAGTTGCACAACAAGAAAAACTTGGTGCTGTAGGTGAAGCTGAAGCAAATAAAGAAAAAGAAGTCCAAGTTGCTGAACAAACCGCTCAAACATTGATTGGTAAAACTAATGCGGAAAAAGAACAACGTGTTCAAACAGCAAATATCAATTCAACTGCTGAAATCGGTGAAGCTGAAGCAAATAAAATAAAAGAAGTTCAAGTTGCTGAACAAATGGCTCAAACTGAAATTGGTAAAACTAACGCACAAAAAGAACAGCGTATTAAAACATCAAGCTTAGAAGCTCAAGCAGTAGAAGGCGAAAACATAGCAAAAGCAAATATTGCAGACTACAACGCTGCTTTAGCAGTAAAACAGGCAGAAGCATTAAAACTCGGTGAAGTTGCAAAAGCTAATGCCGAAAGAGATGTTTTAATGGCACAAAAAGAACAGGAAGAAGCAAGATTAAAGAAAGAAGAACTTGCAAGAAAAGAAGTTGAAAAATTGAAAATTCAAGTTGAAGCAGATGCGGAAGCCGAAAGACAAAGAAGAATTGCACTTGGTGAAGCAGACGCTATAAAAGCAAGATATTTTGCAGAAGCTGAGGGTATTAAAGCAGTACTTGAAGCAAAAGCAAAAGGTTATGAAGAACTTGTTAAAATAAGTAATAATAAACCTGAAATTGCTACAAGCTTCTTAATGATTGAAAAAATTGAAGATATTGTAAGTAAACAAGTTGAAGCAATTAAAAATATTAAATTTGATAAAATTACAGTATGGGATGGCGGAAGTGGAAGCGCAAACGGAAGCACTACAGCAAACTTTATGCGCGATTTAATTAAAGCCCTTCCAGCTATGCATGATTTAGCTTCTCAAGCAGGAGTTGAATTACCTCAAATTTTAGGTAAAGTAGCTTCTCAAGCAGATATTGAAGCAAATCAAGAAGAAACAAAAGCTTAAATAAAGAAATAAACAAAAAAAGAGGAAGAGTTATTTCTTCCTCTTTTTTTATACTATAATAAAATCACTATGATTACTAAAGACGAAACTAAACAAGATATTTCAACAATTGAAATACAACAACAAGAAAAAACATTTTTCAAACCAATTTCAGGTATTATATTTTGTGCTATATTTGCACTTATTTCATACTTTGTCTGCAAAATTGATTTTTGTGTTAAATATAACCTAAATTCTCTAACACTTGCAATAATTATAGGTATGATTATTGGTAATGTTCTAAATAAATATATTCCGGAAAATTTTAAAGAAGGAATAACATTTTCTAGTAAAAGAATTTTAAGATTTGCAATAATTTTATACGGATTTCGAATTATATTTCCTCAAATAGCTCAAGTTGGTCTTTCAGGATTAATCGCTGATATAATAATGTTAACCACAACATATTTACTTGGTTATTACTTAGGTACAAGAATTTTTAAACTTGATAAAGATTTATGTATGCTAACAGCAATAGGTTCATCTATTTGCGGTGCTGCAGCTGTTTTAGGTACAGATTCCGTATTAAAAGCTAAAGCACATAAAGTTTCATTAGCAGTTGCAACTGTTGTTTTATTCGGAACAATTGCAATGTTTTTATACCCGTTAATTTATAAATTAGATTTTCTTAGTGCTAATGCCTTCGGCATTTATATAGGTTCAACTATTCATGAAGTTGCACAGGTCGTTGCAGCAGGTAGCGCTGTTTCTAAAGCAACTATGGATACAGCCGTTATTGTTAAATTAACAAGAGTTATGATGTTAGTCCCATACTTATTTTTACTAAGTATGTATTTAGCAAAAAAATCAGGAACCAAAATGAGCAAAATACAAATTCCCTGGTTTGCAATACTTTTTGTTGCTGCTTGCGGAATTAATTCAATTGGCTTCATACCTTATCAAATAATAACAGGAATTATAGAGTTTGATATATTCCTTTTAACATTAGCTATGTTCGCTCTTGGTGTTGAAACTAATTTTAAGAAAATTCAAGGACTTGGATTAAAACCTATACTACTAGCATTAATTATGTTTATTTGGTTAGTATTTGCCGGATTTAGTATTACAAAATTAATTATTTAGGTATGCAGCTTAATTAACTATAATAAATCCTTTAAAATTAATTGAGATGGAACATTTTGTTCATATAGCATACTTATTTTTCTACATAATTCAGCAGGATATTTTTTTGCCTCAAGTTTTTGAATTTTTAAAATTCCCTTAATTCTGTTAAATGAATTATTGTTTATAAATAACAAGCCATCATCAAGATCTTCTTGTGAATATTTTTCTTTTAATTTTTCAATAATATCTGATTCCGTATGATTTTTAGATTTTAAGTCATATAAATCATAAATAAATCTAAGTCTTATACGACCTTTTTCTTTCATAAACGGATTTTCTTCATCCAATTTAAGGACAAATTTTGAATATAACTTTATTCTATTATAGTCATTTAAACATATAGAACATAACATTGCCAAATATTCATCTAATTTAGACGTAAGACGAATATCACTAGGTCCTGCCATATTAATTCCATATTCCAATGCATTTAATAGAGTTTCAACCGTATATTCATCGGATTGATTATTTGTATCATAATTATACCAAAGTAAAGAATCAAATCTAGCTTTTATCATTTTTTCATCCGGAATTATAAAAAATGACATCCCGGGAACAAAAATATAAACAGAAGGGAAACCTAAAAAAGAAACATTCCTTATATATATATCTTGTTTTGTAATTTCTAATATGTTATTTACCATAAAATCTAAAAGTTGTTTATTAGTTGTATTCTTATCACAACTAAACCAGGTTGATTTTGTAAATGTATATGATGGTTTATTTGTATAATATTGCTGTTCTATTTGTTCATCAATATCAATTGCATGATTAGATGAAGACATTTTATCAATTAAATAAATTTTGTCTTGCAAAACAGCGTTTCTATAATATTCTTTTGAAACTTTTGATATAGATTTTTTTAGCTTTAATCTATCATTTATATTATTCAAACCTTGTGCAAATTCAGTCAAACATCTTTCAATTGCAATTGGCAAACTTGGCTGCGCACCATACTTCATATATAAAATATTATTTTCAGTATCTTTAAACAGAACACAAACAACAGGTAATTTTTTTCCTGCCGATGCATCTTTTATATTAATTTCATATCCTGCTTTTTTTAAATACTCTATAACCTCAGTTATATTTTCATACTCTTCATATTCATTTTTTGGTATTTCCGGCATTGTTAATTCATTCGAAATAATTTGGGAAAAAGCATATCTTTCACATATTTCAGATAGTCCTTGAACAATAGCCTCTTCAAATGTATTTCCGGAGGCCATTCCGTTACTGCCGCAAAATAAATCTTGAAAAATTAAAATCGGAAAATATACCTCTTCTTTTTTATTTACCGAATAAAATGGAGCCATAACAACTTCATCATCTCGCAAATTATATTTTAATTCTCTATTAACAAGTTTATTGCACAACTTCAACAAACTAGGAGAAATTAATTTACCAATTTCACTATTATATAATTGTTCCAAATTATATATTTTCTCATCAGGACAACGAGTATAACTATCACTTAACACAGGCATTAAATGTAAGTTCTGAATTCTTTCCATAAACTCCGCATAACCGCTAGCTTGTGCATTTATTAATGAGGTACCTTTTCCATTTGTGCCAATATCATATCTATCAGGAATTGTTACTCTAACAGAATATAAACCCTTATTATTTAACGATGCACCAATAAATTCTTTCTCATTTAATTGTAATGACAAAGAATCTTGCAATATTTCTTTTATCTTTTTTACTGTATTTTCAGTTTTATCATCTTTCAAAATAGAATATTGCATACTAATCACTTTCCAGTAATTTTATTTTTCATTATCATAATGAAGAACAATTTCACCAGAAGCTAATGTTTTCTGAACATCAATAATTCTTTGATTAGAACTTCCACACCAACGTAACTGTTCGTCATATAAAGATTTAACAAATCTTCCGTCAACTAAAACATCAATATATTTCATTTTAGGATTATCTTGGAATTCTTCAAAACGAAAACCTGTATAAACCCAAACTGTTTTATCTGGATATTGTTCTTTAACTTTTCTCATCAAACGGAAAGTCGTACCTCTGTTAAACGGATGCAATGGGTCACCGCCAGAGAAGGTAATACCAGAGATATAAGGTTTATCTAAGGCTTCAAATAATTCATTTTCAGCAGCCTCATCAAAAGGCAACCCTCCTGTAATATCCCAAGTTATAGGATTTTGACAGTCTTCACACTGGTGATTGCATCCTGCAACCCACAGCACAACTCTCAACCCATCGCCATTTAACATATCGTCTTTTGTAATATTATGATAGTTCATGATTACATACTTACTCTGTCTTTAATTTCTTCCATTTTTGCTTCATTTAAACGTGTATCACCTTTAACTCTTGAGTAAGATAAGTAACCGTTCATTCTATCTATTTTAGTTAAATTTCGGCTTCCACATTTTGGACATACATCCATATTTAATTCTTGGTGTCCGCAATCATCACAATAAGATAATGATAAATTTACACCTTCATAAAATCCCATATCCATAGCTCTTTCAATAAGAGTTCTTATTGCTTCTTTATTGTATGCAATCGGATATTTAACATATTGGATTTTACCGCCATTCATCAAATCCCAAAATCTGTTTTCTAAATCTTGTTTTTCAATAGGGCTTATATCTTCAGTAACGTGACAATGGAAGCTGTTAGATACATATCCTCTGTCAGATACATTTGGAACTACACCGTATTTTTCACGGAATTGTTTTACCTGTAAACCGCAAAGATTTTCAGCAGGTGTACCATATAAAGCATATAAGTTTCCGTCTTCTTCTTTGAATTCATTTACACGTTTATTTATATATTCCATAACTTCAACCGCGAATTGACCATCTTCAACAAGCGATTTACCGTTATGAATTTCTTGTAATTCGTTAAGTGCAGTAATACCAAATGAAGCAGTTGCAGCTTTTAATAAAGGTTTAATTTTATCATGGAAGTTCAAATGACCGCCATAGAAGCCGCCTTCACAGTATGCTAATGGATTTGTTGAAGCCTTCATTTCTCCAAGATATTCATAAGTTCTTATATGAAGATTTCTGATTAATTGAAGATAATAATCAAGAACTTCATAAAAATCTTTGCTTTCTTTTTTTGCTTTTGCATAAATCATTGGTAAGTGTAAACTTATAGCTCCAATATTAAATCTGCCGACAAAAATAGGCTTATCATTTTCATCTTCAGGTGTCATACCACCTTTTTCATACCAAGGAGATAAGAAAGCTCTGCAACCCATTGGAGAAATAACTCTACCATATCTTTTGTAGATACTTGCAACATATCCGTCACCGGTTAATGACAACCAATCTGGATACATTGAACGTTGAGAACACTCAATACCCGCTTCAAAAACTTCTTCAAGTTCTCCACCTTTTCCGTGAAGATTTTTATCATATAAGAATACTATTTTAGGGAATAGAACTGGCTTTTTGCATTCTTTTTTGCCTTGACCACCCTGTCTTGTTTGAAGAGCAGAGATAGAAGCCATTTTTTCATATTCACTGGTACCTAAACCAAGAGTAATTGTGATAAACGGATAATCGCCTCTTGAAGAAGCAACTGTGTTGAATTTATATTCCCAGCCTTGGAAGCCTTGGTCAAAGTCTGTTTTAACATCTGCAAGAGCTTCTTTTCTAGCCTGCTCAAAAGACATACCCATAGATATGTAACGTGCATATTGTTTTTCGTAAGTTTTTTCAGCGTATGGAGCTAATAATTTATCAACTTCAGGAACGGTAAAACCGCCATATTGCTGGCTGGCAGCCGCCATAACAATATCACCAATAACGTCAAAGGCAACTGCTAGGGATTTTGGTTCATTATACCAAATGTTACCCATTTCAAAACCACCTTTTAATACTGAACCAACATCAAACAAACAGCAGTTCATAGTATCACGTCTTGCTGACATATCATGGATATAGATATAACCATCTTTAATAGCTTGTAATTCTTCAACAGTTAAGAAGAATTTTTTATATAATTCTTTATTTAATTCATTAAAAATTAAAGAACGTTTAGTAGAAACAAGGGCTGAATCGGAATTAGAGTTTTCCTTATCGCCAATGTACATAATCTTTTGGCTTTCTTGATAAACCTTATCAAGCATTCTAACAAAATCTTGTTTGTAGTTACGGTAGTTTCTATAGCTTTGGCAAACCTTTGGAACAACAGTTTCAAGTGCTTCTTCAACGATATTATGCATTTCTTGGATATAAATATCAGTTTTACCAAGCTGTTCAACTTCTTTCATAACATTTGCACAGATTTTTTCTAATTGTTCATCTGTAAAATTAAGTAAAACGCGTCTTGCAGATTTTTTAACAGCATTAACAACTTTATTAATGTCAAATTTTTCTTTAGTACCATCTTTTTTAATAACAAAAAGTTCTTTTGCTTCGCTATTTTCCATGCTCTACCCCTATTTTATCAGCATATCCCGAAAAGCGTTTTATCAACGCAATTTTAAAGATATTCTTTTCCCAAATCTCTAATTTGTATCAATTTTATTATACGCCAATTTTTCATGCCTGTAAATAGAAATGTTCAAATGATAATAATTATCATTTTTATCAAACAAAGTTATATTCATTGGGTATTTTTTATTAATAAATAAGTCAATTTTTATAATATTTTGCTGTTTAGCTTACTTATTTAAGGGGAAAGAAGTATTTAAAAATATTATTCATTATTTTCATTATTTATTTCATTTTGTAAGGCATCTAATTCAAAAGCAAGTTCATCTATCTCATAAACCATTTCGTCTAATTCTTTAGCACATTTTTTAAAATCATTCATTGCAGATTTCAATAAACATAATCCCAACAGTTCAAGTAGCATTTAAATACCTCACATCTACTTTATTATACAATGCTTAATTTAAAATATGTTATAATAAATTACAGTCGATTAAGTTTTAGAGCAACCACTGAATGTTTCGTTTTTGTTGTTGTCAGAGTTAAGTTGAGCAAGTTTTGAACCGGCTCTGCCGGCTAAAACTTTAAACCCATAATTTTTGCCTATTTCATTGGCAATTTGTATAAGAGTTTTACCTGTATGATTTTTTATTTTTTTAGTTCTGACCGCAAAATTAGTAGATGTTGCAAGTGCTTTAATTTCTACTGAATCGCCCGAGGTTGAAAAATCAAGTGTATTATCATCAATAGTAAATGTACCGCAATTGCAAATTTCGCCGTCAAAAAGGATATCACAAGTTAATTTAGCTCCTTTTTCAGGATACCAGTTATTAGAAAAAAATCCGTCATTATTATTTAATGTTATAGTTAATTCATCCGATTGTTCATCTTCAAAATCTTGAAAAGTTAATCGGTTTAAGTATTTTGAAAAGTCAGTTGTGCAGTCTTTTCCATTATATAAAAGTTTTACGGTTGGTTTTGGAGGTGTTTTGGTTATTTCTGTCATATATTTTAATATCCTTTTAAATAGGGTTTAAATTAGTTGTTAAATTTGTTATTATATAAGTAATAGAGTAATTGTTGAAATTCAGAAAATCGGACTCGCTGAGTGGCTGGTAGTATACAGCAATGGAGAGTGCTTCCGTCCTCCCAATAATTATTCTATTTTTTTATATATTTTATTATTTGAAAAATCTTTAAAATTAACTCTGCCTGCGGTTGCTACATAGTTTAAATTTAGACCTTTATGTAATTTATCCAATTTGATAACAACTTTTATACAATTTCTATTGTCTATAATTTCATTTTTTGGAAGAAAATGTATAAAAATCAATGAATTATCTTGTGTATCAAGATATATTGAATTTGGTGAATTTATAACATTATATAAATTATATAATTGTTCTTTTGATAACTTTTGAGCAAGATTTTTTCTATCTCCAATAAGATGAGAAACTCTTGAATCTTGCATTGTTATTAAAGGTGTTTTAAGGTTAATAGAAGATTTTTGTAATATTTCAAAAGTATCAGAACCTACCCAAGCAGCAATTTCTTTATTGCCTTTTGGTTTTGAAATATCAATTAAAGCATTATCTATAAAATTAATAAAAGATTTTTCCTTATGTGGATTTGAAGCCATTTTTGAAAGAAAATCATATTTGATTTTTTCGGGCATATCTTTAACTTTATTCCACGCTTGTACATCAATACCCCAAGCAGATTTTCCTATATTAGTTTCCCAACCTGCATCGGGTCTTAAGTAATAATAATTTGAGTCGTTTTTGAACCCGCCGCTGCGGGCGCCGTCATTAAATTTATAGATTGGAATTTCTTTTATTTCTCCGCCGACTTTTACTTTTTGTGTAATGTTATTTGTCATTGTTTTTTTACCATTTAATTTAAATCTAAGTTAAAAATAAGTTGGTCAAGTTTTAGACTGGCTCTGACAGCTTACTCTTTAGAGCAAAAATCACATGATGGAGAAAATATAATTTTCATAAATTAGATTTCTTCTTTGCTTCCAATTGACTCAATTTTTCTCTTAATTTAAAATATGTTATAATCAACATCAACCAATGTTAAATACTTAGTAGATTTTGATTTTCTCTTAATTTAAAATATGTTATAATAACCAGAAAAACACAAAAAATATTTTGTTCAGTTTTGATTTTCTCTTAATTTAAAATATGTTATAATATAACAAAGTTATTAACTTAGACACTTATTGTTTTGATTTTCTCTTAATTTAAAATATGTTATAATGACGAGCAAAAAGAGGAAATCAAACGCACAGTTTTGATTTTCTCTTAATTTAAAATATGTTATAATAGCGTCAAGTTTTTGGTTCTCATCAGGAGTGTTTTGATTTTCTCTTAATTTAAAATATGTTATAATTTAGTAGATATTCAATTTAACGGAGCCGTGGTTTTGATTTTCTCTTAATTTAAAATATGTTATAATGTATTTCTTCAACATAAACAACATGACCTTGTTTTGATTTTCTCTTAATTTAAAATATGTTATAATCCTTGTGCTTACCGATCCTCCGTATGGTTCGTTTTGATTTTCTCTTAATTTAAAATATGTTATAATGAATATTCAAATTATAAATTGTATAAAATTGTTTTGATTTTCTCTTAATTTAAAATATGTTATAATTGGAAAAAATTACAATAGTATTAGGAATAGTTTTGATTTTCTCTTAATTTAAAATATGTTATAATCAAACGTTAGGTAAATATTTACAAGATAATGTTTTGATTTTCTCTTAATTTAAAATATGTTATAATTTGCGTGTCGGTCTTCGTGTGCCACCGTTGTTTTGATTTTCTCTTAATTTAAAATATGTTATAATAAAGCGACATTGATATTCTTGACGACCGTTGTTTTGATTTTCTCTTAATTTAAAATATGTTATAATCAGTTGTAAAGTTAATAATATAATCCGCATGTTTTGATTTTCTCTTAATTTAAAATATGTTATAATAGGATATACAAAATAGACAAAATAATATATAATAATTGCATAACATACTTTAAGTTAAGGGACCAGTCAGAATAAAGCAAAGAATAATTTAGACCTCTAGTGTCACTTATAAGACTGCTACGTATAAATTGATTCTTACTAAAATTTAATAAATTCATGATATAGACATTTTACCAACAAATTACCAAAATGTCATCTGTTGTTCTATGTTTTCACCCAAATTTTTCTTATATTTTGAAGGATTATAATCTGCCTTTTCAATACATACAGAATTACTCCATTGTCTGTCGGTTAAATAAAAAACATGAACTTGTCCTGTTGTAGGTGCCAGTTTCTTAATTAAATTTATGTATTTTTCTGTTTTATCATAAGTAACACAAGAACGAACATATATTGAATTCTGAAGCATAAAATAACCTAGTTTTAAAAGGTCTTTCCTAAAATTATTTGCCATACGTAAATCTTCTTTATCTACTACAGGCAAATCAAAACAAACAAAAAGCCAGCCCATTCGGTATTTACTCTTCATATTCGCGATTTTTCTGTGTATCTTTATATAAATATTGTTCTTTTATATTAGGTAAAAATATTTCAGAACTGTCAAATTTAGAAAAAGCACTTGCAATTTCTTCTATATAAATATCTATAATATCAACTATTTTATAACTATTTTCTTTATAATGTATACGATAATTTTTTAAGCAGCTTGGAATAAATTTTATCCATTCTTGAATTTCTTCATTTTCAAATTCATCGGAATAATTCTTAGAAAAATAGTATAAATATAAATCAATAAAAGCTCTGAACGGTTCTGTTAAATCATAAACTAACGGTGTTGTTTTATAATTACCTGTATGATGAATGCCCAAATTGGGAAGCAAACCATGTATTAAAATTGAACGATAAATTAAAGTTTTTAAAATTGCATAGCCATAATTCAAACACGCATTTTCAAAACTTTGTGCATTTTGATGTTCTCTTTTCATAGGTTCACTTAGAAAGAAAAAATAATCTTTCCAGTACTGCTTAGCAATATTTGCTTCATTCATAAGAGGTTTATTTATTAAATTATACAGGTTATGAGCGTCACAACCAATTATGTCTAAAACCGCAGCTTGATTTAATGCTTTTTGTTTTACTATCTTTTTCCACAAACTTATAGTAAATTCTTCATTTTGTTCAATTTGATTTTTAAAAACTTTGGTTTTGACTATTCTTGCTAATGGAACGCTCCAGCCAATCGGTTGAAAGGCCCTGTCACAATGCTGAATAACAACATTATTTTTCAATAAAGCAGCTATTGAATTATTAGAAAAAGAAACAGCAGGAGTGCATACGATTACAGCTTTAATATCATCAATAGGTAATTTATAGCATTCACCTGTTGACTTTACTTCACAAAACAAAAGCCCTTTATCAACAGATATATAGCTTCCATTTTTTGTTAGATGCAGAATATGGTAACTCATAGACTACATTTTAATTGTTTTTTATAAATTGTCAATTCTTTTGTTTATAAAATCCTGCTATTGATAAATTTTTTACACTAGGAGGGATTTCTTGGCCAATATTGTTTTCTATAAGAGTTTCTCCTTTAGATTTTATTGTTCTTAACTTATAAACCCCCTTTGGATAAGTAAGCGCACCAGCTTTAAAGTCATTTGGTATTTCAATCAAACATCCGGAATAGAATATTTCACCACCGTTATAGAGTTTACAGCCCATTTCAATGAGTGTGTCTTTTACTTCTTTTGTTGATTTATTTGCATAAATTGGCATTACTTTTATATTACCTTTTTCATCATAGTACAATATTTGTCCTTTTGCTTGGTCAGAAGTTTTAAATTGTCCCATACTTCCTTTACTTCCAAAATCAACATATTCACCCAATCGTTCTCGACCATTTTTATCATACGTTAGTTTAATAGATTTTAAACTTACTTTTAATAATACTCTCCTAACTTTTGTTTTTAGTTTTGGATGTGTATAATTTTTTAGCAATGTTTTAAATTCTTCCTTAGATAGATTCTCACTTTTTTCTTTTAAATCAACTTTTATTCTTTCATCAATTATTTTATCTATATCTCCTTTTTCTAACTCAGACAATAGAATTTTGTGAGTAAGAAAAAACTTATTATCTTTATCTAGTTTTTTTCCGAAAGGATTATCTTTAGGCTGAATTCGTTTTTTATTTTGTTTCTTATGACTTAACGGAATAGGTATAACATTGGGCATAGACTTATTTATTAAATCTATTATTTCTATGCGATGTTTATTTTTTTCGTTCATAAACATTTGAGAAAAACTTATTAAAATTGCATCTTGTGCATGGTGTCTATTATCGTTTCTATCTTTTTCTAAGCCATAATAATTCAACATTTTATGAGTGATAGAACCATTTGTTGTATAAATATAACGCTTTTCACCTTTTACCTGTAAACCCCAACCAAATACAAATGCTGTTATTTTTTGTGCAACCTTAGATATATATGAGGTATCAGATAATAAATTATTCTTTTCTATAAGTTCCCAACATTGTTCTTCTGGACTTGTTAAAAGAAGATATTTTTTTAATGCTAATTCATACTCTTTTTTAGCAACATAATAATCTTTCATTTTCGAATTCAATTTTGGTTTTTTAGGTTTCGGATACCTATCTAAAATATGAGAAACTCTTTTTAAATATTCACCCCATTCTTCATCTGTTTTATCTTGTTTAAACCAATCATAAGGTGTTCTGTCTTTTTTTTCTTTTCTATTTACGTATGGTAAGCAAAGTATCTTGTTATACAATGCATCACACCCCATAAAACTTCTGGGGAAAATATGTTCAATATCATAGTTATCTATATCCGATGGGGCTATTTTCTGTCCTGTATAATAACATTGGTAATTCTGTTCTTCTAAAAGTTTCATTTTGACAAGTTTTTTTATTGAATATTCATCACCAAGTTTTTCTTTTATATCATCATTCTTTTTTCTTAATTTTTCATAATATGAAGCAGTTGCATCAGCTTTATTTTTTGAGAATAAAGAATTAGCAGACCCATCTCTTATAAACTCAAAAATAACTTTATCAGGTGTACCATATTCTTTCTTTAACTTTAATAATAAATCTCTAAATAATTGCAACCTATTCCTTACAATAGGATTTGTAATTGAACCTATAAAAATATCTGTTTGTTTTCGCTCATCCGTTGATTTTATATACATTATTTCCCTATTATCAGGAACATAAAGATTATTCCAATCACCAATTTTTGACACCATTTCATCAATTTCTTCTTTAGTAATAGGATTATTAGTTGAGGTTTTATCTATAAACTCTGATAAATCAACATCATGAGGATATAATTCACCTGCCAATATTATTTTATTCATTATTTGACAAGCACGTTTACAAAAAGAAGATCTACCAGATGTATTAACAGTAATCTTTTCGAGTTTATTTAACTCCTTAAAGTATTTTCGTGGAATCCCTATTGCTGATGAAATATCAGTATCTGTTATTGTAAAAGAAGGATTTTTGCCCAATTTTAATTCTTTATGCTGTTTTATCCAACTAGGCAATTTAGCTTCATATATTGATTTGATTTCATCAACTGATAATCTCGTTCCATTAGCACCATCCATATTTACATATCGCAAATTTTTCAACTGCATCAGTAAAGAAAAAATTATATACTCTAAATTACTCGACTTACAAACATTTCTTTTGGGTAATAATTTACACTTCATTATTATTCTGTTATCAAATCTTGGAACTTTTTGACTCAAAACTCCTTCTAAATCTTTAATTTTTCCTCTGAATTTCTGATATTTTTGTAAATTAAAAGAGGCATAAGCTATTTTTGCTTCACCATATAAAAATTCTTCAACTGGAATTTTTTTTAATGCCAAAATTTGTTTTTGTGCTTCCTGCCAAAGTTTTGAAAGTTCCTTTTTTACCAATTCTCTTGTTGTCGACATTGAAGAATTTCTAACTTTTGTCACATTTTCCAACGGAACAAATTTTTTTAAATTTTCTGGATTTTTTTCTTCCCATAATTTTAATCTAACTGCTTCGTAATAACAGGGATACTTATATTCATCAGAAATAATTAATTCTTGTCCATTTTCAGTTGTATAATCTTTTATTAATTCTTTTCCTGTATTTTGTTCGTCTAGTGTAGCCCAAGGCAAAGAATCATCATAACCTCTTCTTTGAATTGCACTATGCAATGCTTTATATATCTGCCATTCTTCTAATTTTTTACCTTGAAGTAGTGCTATTCTTAACAAACATGAAGTATATATTGTATCATCATTTTGAGATGAAAACTCTTTTGAAAAGCGTATATCTTGTTTTTCAAGTATTTCTAATCCGCAATCTGTCCAAAGGTTATTAAAATATTTTTCCCTTGATTTATGAGAATCTATTGTTCTGTGTATTCTTCGTGACTTTCTAATTCCATCTATGGAAGCATGATCTACATCAATAATTAATGAACCTAAACATTTAATATCAAAATCTTCTCTAACACAATAACCAATACTGGCTTTTCCCATATCAAATGCAAAAACTCTTGTCATACATATCCTTTTCTATTTTATAGTAACTTTTATGATAACAAATTAAACATCTTTTGTAAAATTAAAACTCTATATGACTAATTGCTAAAATATCAAATATATTCTAAAATTAGCGTATGAATTTATTGGGATACATTATAAAAAGATTTTTTCAGACGATACCGTTATTATTCTTGGTATCTGTTATAAGCTTTTTCCTAATCAGACTTGCACCTGTTGACCCGTTAGCTGAATTAAAATTAAATCCGTCAATTACGCAAGAAACTTTAGATTACGAAGTGCAGCGGTTGGGGTTAGATAAACCTGTTATTGTTCAATACGGTTTATGGCTTAAAAGCTTTGTTAAAGGAGATTTAGGCTATTGTACAACAGGCGAAAAAGTAGCCGATAAATTAATGGAGCGAATACCTAACACTTTATTATTAACAAGTTTTGTTATTTTATTCACGTGGATGGTTGGTATTCCGCTTGGTATTGTTGCTGCTCTTCATTGGCGAAAGCCGATAGACAGGATTTTAACAATACTCTCCAGTATCGGAATGGCAATACCTTCTTTCTTTTTCGCATTATTATTGTTAATTTTCGCGGTAAAAACAGGGTGGTTCCCAACCGGAGGGCTTACAAGTTATAACTATTCGGAAATGACTCGATTTGAAAAATTGTTAGACATTCTGCACCATTTAGTTTTACCTGTTATCGTGCTTTTTACGATTTCTCTTTCGGGGTTGCAAAGACAAATGAGAGGAAATCTGTTAGATGTTCTGCAATCTGATTACGTTAAATTTGCACGTGCAAAAGGGTTAAGTGAAACAAAAGTTATTTATAAACATGCGCTGCGTAATGCTATTAACCCGATGGTTACACTATTAGGATTTGAATTTGCCTCTCTTTTAAGCGGTGCCGCTTTAACTGAATACGTATTTCAATACCCCGGACTTGGCAGATTAATCCTTGAGGCTGTTATGAAATCAGACATCAACCTTGTAATGGCTTCATTAATGATTGGTACAATAATGCTTGTTTTAGGTAATCTTCTTGCCGATATTTTATTAAAATTGGTTGATCCGAGAGTGGAGGCTGTCTAATGGCAAAACTTCCCGATATTCAATCATTTAATAAAGAAAATATTTTAAGAATCGTTTTAAAAGATAAATTTGCACGCACCGCATTTTGGATACTGGTTTTATTATATCTTGCAGTATTTTTAGCGTCCTTCATAAGCCCATATTCAAAAGAATATTCAAATAGGAATAAATCATACTGTCCGCCGTCTAAAATTTACATAATAAACGAAAAAGGCAAGCTTTCATTGCCATATACATATAACTACATTCGTTATTTCGACAAAGAAAATTTCGACACAAAATATATGGAAGACAGAACTCACAAATACAAAGTAAAATACTTTGCAAAAGGTGAGAAATACAAATTATTCGGATTTATTCCATTTAACAGACATTTTTATGATGTTGAAAAAGGCGGGGAACTATACCTTTTAGGCACAGATATAAATGGCCGAGATAATTTTTCACGTCTGTTGTATGGCGGACAAATATCTTTAACAATAGGATTTCTTGCCTTATTGGTTTCGTTTCCATTGGGAATGTTATATGGCGGATTATCAGGTTATTTAGGCGGTAAAACCGACTTTATAATGATGAGAATAGCAGAAGCAATTATGTCTATTCCAAGTTTTTATTTACTAATTATTCTTGCTTCAATCTTGCCTGCAAATATGTCCAGCGCACAGCGTTTCACACTTATAGTTGTTATTCTTGCATTAATAGGATGGGCAGGATTTTCAAGAGTTGTAAGAGGAATGGTGCTTTCAATAAAGAAAAAAGAATTTGTTATTGCGTCAGAAGCAATAGGAGCTTCAAACTTACGAACAATCACAAAACACATACTTCCTCAAACAATAAGCTATGTAATTATAGCAATGACACTTAGTGTTCCATCTTATATTCTCTCTGAATCCGGTTTAAGCTTTTTAGGATTAGGTATTCAACAGCCCGATGCAAGCTGGGGAAATATGCTTAAAGAAGCACAGGAATTTATTAATATCATTTCACGTCCTTGGCTTTTGACTCCGGGTTTTTTAATTTTTGTTGCAGTATTGGCTTTTAACGTAATAGGCGATACAATAAGAGATGTGCTGGATCCTAACAGTAAGGAAAGATAAAACCAATGGAAAATTTTTTTAATTATTTCCAAATACAAAATGCTGATATACTAATAAGAATTATTTTTGCAATAATTCTTGGTTCAATAATTGGATTAGAAAGAGAATTAACAAATAAATCTGCAGGCTTACGTACACAAATTATGGTATGTTTAGGTGCTTGTATATTTACAATTCTTTCAATACACGGTTTTGCAACAGCTGTTACCTTGTATCCGTTAGGAGACCCTTCAAGAGTTGCTGCCCAGATTATTACAGGTATAGGTTTTATAGGTGCAGGTACTGTTCTTCGTCAAGGTTTAACAGTAACTGGTTTAACAACTGCTTCAACTTTGTGGATTGTTGCTGCAATTGGTATGGCTTGCGGCTGCGGTAAAATAAGCATTGCTGTAGTTTCTACAATTCTTTCAGTTGCTATTCTTGTTTTAATCAGAATTTTTGAACGTAAATTACTACCTCGAAACCTTAAACACATGAGGACTATTAAAATCTCCTTTATATGTAAATATGAAGAATATGATGAAGTTTACACAAAACTTACAGATATATTTCCTGAAATTATAGACTATAAACATAGAACAATAGATGAAGAAGGCGATACATTAAAAATCACCGCTAAATTAGCATCTAATGAAAAAAATCCTGTAATGCAGATTTACAGAAAATTGGATGAAATAAAAAATTTACAATCCGTAAGCGTAAAAGAAATATTTGATTAAAATAAACAGAATGATGATATAATCTAATTGATTTGGGAATTAAGTATGGAACAAACAGAAAAATTATATTCGGATATTCCGCCTACAAGATTAAGAAATAGAAAAGAAAAAATGAGAACAGCAAAAAATGATCCATTTTGGACTTGGGTTGCTGATAGAATTTTATTTAGAATGCTTAGTCATAGATTTTATGCACTACGCATAAAGAATCTTGAAGCTTTTAAAGAAAGAAGAAATCCTAATTTCCCA
Source organism: uncultured Vampirovibrio sp. (assembly GCA_910583875.1). GTDB lineage: Bacteria > Cyanobacteriota > Vampirovibrionia > Gastranaerophilales > Gastranaerophilaceae > Avigastranaerophilus. Next base: position 335,611 of record CAJTXT010000001.1, read on the forward strand.
AGTATAATCTATGCACCGCATAATAACTGGTGGGATGGCATTGTTGGTTATAATCTTATGCGTAGAGCATTTAAAGTTCGTACTCGTATGATGATAGAAGAAATGAACAGATTCCCTTTATTTGCCTATGCTGGTGCATTTCCGATAAATAAAGCATCTGCACAAGAAGCAATGAAATCTTTAAAATACATTGTTGATGACCTAAAAGACCCAGATATGGGATTTTGGATTTTCCCTCAAGGAATTGTAAGACCGCCAAACTATAGACCAATAGAATTTCAGACAGGTCTTGCTTATGTTGCGCAGAATGTTGCAAAAAAACATGGCGGAGTAAATTTAATTCCGCTGGCTGTTAATTATACCTTCTTGAGAGAAGATAGACCGGAATGTCTTGCAGAAGTTGGTGAACCAATTGTTATAACAGCAGAAAATTGCAAATTTGACAGGCATGAATTTACCCAAAAAATTCAAAAAGAATTTGAGCAGCTTTGTGACGCGCAGCTTCAAACATTCTCAAAAGGTGAAGTAACAGGATACGAATATGTATTCCGTCAAGACTTACCTTGGAACAGAAAGCTTGAGAAAAAGTTAAAGAATATTGCACTTGAAAATGTTGAACAATAATAAAAGATACTTATATAATAATATCAATATTATTCTGTCACCCTGAACTTGTTTCAGGGTCTTATCAGCTTAATATAAATATTTATAGTTATAAAATTCTTAAGCTTTATATTTTACTTGCCAGATATTAAGATGCTGAAACAAGTTCAGCATGACAAGGATAATCATAACAGTTTTAAGGTAAAAAAAATCTATTTTGTTATAACAGAATCTAAATATTTATATATCTTTTTTGTTTTTGTAAAATCACTTATAACTATTTGCTCTTGAGTTTTAGAGTTAATAGTTAATTTCGAACCATAAGCTCTATATTTTACAGATTGTATATGTGAGAAGTCAATTTTCTCTTTAATATAATTATTTTCTTTATTCTTTTTCGAAGTAATAATAATAGATTTATCCGTAAGAATAACTATTTTCATAAATTCATTACCAATAAGAAAGTATAGAATAAGTATTATAATAAATGAAAAAATAACTATTATAGAGATATCAAAACTATCAGGTTTATTCACTATGCAGCGAGCAAAAAATACAATTATATTATATAAAAGCCAAGCCATAAGAAAAGCACAACCGGGCGTCCATAAATTACGAATGCCATAATCTACAATATTAATATCATCTGCTTTTTTAGTTACGTTCTGTATAAGTAATTCTGCTTTTTGATGACAAATAAATACCAAAAGCCCATATATTAAATAAAAATAAAGTATAAAATAAATCATTTAACAACTTTTTATCTAGCAAGGGAAATAACCGATATAAGGCAAGTTTCTGTAATATCCTTTATAGTCTAACCCATAGCCTACTACAAATTTATCATCTATTTCATAGCCAAAGAAATCAGGTTCTATGTCAATTTGTCTTGCGCATTTTTTATTTAGCAAAGAAACAAAAAGTAATTTTTTAGGCTGATGTTTAATTTTAAATAAATCAGTCAAAAATCTTGCAGTCAAACCTGTATCAATAATATCTTCAACAATAACTACATTTTTATTATGTAAATCAGGCAAGGTTAAATCTATTGCCTGTAAATTATTTGTTGAGCGTGTTTCATGCCCGTAACTGGAAATTCTTATAAATTCCATTTGAATTGGATGCTTGAAATGCTTAACTAAATCGGCACAAAACATAACAGAACCTTTTAAAACACAAATAACATATATTTCTTCATCTTCGGGAATATCATTTTCTATAGCAGTTGCAAGTTCTTTTATTTTACTTTGCAATTCTGTTTCAGAAAATAACACCTTTAAATCTTCTACTTTTTTATCCAATGTCATCATGTTTCAAGCTCTCCATTTTTAATTTATGTGTAGGCAAACCGCTTGTTCTGAGTTTTTCACTTAACCCAACACCGGCAGCCCATAATACTTCATTATCCTTACATAGAAGAATAATTTTTTCTCTATCGTGCTCAGGAATATTTTTATTTATAAAATATTTTTTTAATTTCATTTTTCCCTGCATACCAAACGGTTGAATAATGTCTCCATTTCGTCTTGTACGAATGGTAAGCGGGAATTCTATATTAGATAAATCAACATAAGCTGTATTACTTGTAGCTTTAGGATACTTTTCAATTTTTTTATCTGATTTTTTTATAATGATATTGGCGATATCTCCGAATTTATATACACCTTCTTCTAAAACACTAATTTCATCTTCAATTTTTTTATAATGTTCACTACCTACAAAATAAGTATATTTATTCGAAACAAAAAGCCATTTATCATTAGCAACAGATAATGTTTTACCTGTTTTAGATTTCTGATTATCAGCTATAAAATTAATTAATTCTTGTATTTTAGAAAAACTTGGTTCAATATCATTATTAACAAGAAGTTTATATATAAAATGCTGTTTTATTGCAGCATTTAAAATAAGAAAATTTTGAGTAAGCCATTTATCACCAAGAGTAATTTGGTTTTCAATATTTTGCATTAATTCATTTATAACTTTATTATTTCCAGCCGCAATATCTGCCAATGTTATAAGAGAATTTTCTATATTAGGATTAATATGTTTTATTGCAGGCATAATATTATGTCTAATATTGTTTCTGGCGTATTTCGTATTTTTATTGCTTGAATCATTATTTGGATAAAGTTCATTTTTAATGCAATATTCTTCAATATCTTTTCTTGCAAAATTTAAAATTGGTCTTATAACTTTAAACCCGCCCAAATCACGAAGTTCACGAATACCTTCAAGTCCGTTTAATCCTGTACCTTTTATAATTCTATAAAGAATAGTTTCTGCATTATCGCTTTTAGTATGAGCAGTCAAAATAGCGTCAGCTTCAAATTCTTCAGCACAGCGTTTAAAGAAATCATAACGCATTTCACGCGCTACAAGTTCAGTTGCTTTTGTACCTTCTGCCAAGGTATCAGAAATAAATGTAATATCATTTTCTTCGCAAAAAGCAAGACATCTTTCTTTTTCCGCTTCTGATTCTTTACCTCTCCAATTATGGTTCAAATGTGCAGCAACAAGCAAAAAACCATACTCTTTAGAGAGTTTATTCATGATATCTAAAAGGCACATAGAATCCCAGCCGCCGGAGAAGCCAACAATAAATGTAGTTTCGCAGGAAATATTCACATATTTCTTTAAGATATTTCTGACTGTTTCTTTCATCTTTATTATTATAACAGATTTTTATACTTTTTTTCACTATTTATTCATTTGTCTCTATATTATTTTCTTTATTATATTTATCTAGAGCAGCGGCACAATCTGTTAAATCCCAAAATTTATTTTTTACACTAATATATGTTCCAAATGGCATTGACATTACAGATGGATTCCAAGGCGTTACATATAAAAAATTTCTAAAAGTACCATTGCCAGGATCTTGGTTTTCATCATAGTTCATTAATAAAGTTCTTTGTTCATAAGTATCTGAAAATAATATACTAGTTGCTGCATAGATTCCATGCCATATATATCTTCTTAATTGTTCATTATGAAATCCTGATATTTCTTCATGTTCTGAAGGTATGTATAATAAAGCATCCGTTTTATCAAGTTCTTGTTTCATATACTCAATATTTTTATTCCAATAATATGTATCAACCAGTTGCCAACAGTTTTGAAAAATACAGCATATTAAAGCAACACAAATAAAATTTATATATTTTATAGTATGGAATTTATCTGAAATAAAATCTTTTATATATAAACCTATAAATAATAGAGGGAAAAACCAGCATGGAATAGTCCGAAAATGCTGTTCCCACATTGGATATACTGATTGAGTAGGATGTTTTAGTAAATATACCATTGCAAATATAAAAACAAAAAAAATAAGTCCTAATGATAAATTCGAAAATTTTGTTTTTTTAAAAAATAACAAGAATATAATTAATATTGTCAAAACAGAAAATAAACTATTTAGATTTAAAATATAAGGCATATAATCATGGGCTTCTTTCAAAAACCTCATTATTTCACCACCTTCACCAGGAACATGAAGCATATACCAGATATTAAAAATAGAAGCACCTAACGCCCCCAGACCAATTAATGTTTTTACACATTGATTTTTAATCGATTTTTCATTTATAACATAATTAAAATGAGCTAAAAAGAATATAAATCCAAGTGCTACAACATATTCATATGTAGTAAACATAATAATTAATAGAAAAATAATTGCAACAATATCTCTTTTTTTATAATCTATCTCTGATACAAGATAATTCCATAAAATAAAATGAAACATACCGCCAATAAGTATTTCAACAACAGAAAAAATCATAAACGGCATAAGTATTGCACCATAGCAAAATATACTCCAAAACAAAATATCATAACGTTTTGTTCTTTGTGTCAATTTAAAGTTCCATAATAAAGCTAAAAACGGTATAAAAAATTGGGAAAAAGAATATATTCCCATTAATACATATTTATTTTTTATACCCAATATAATACCTGACACGAATACAGGCAGTTGATGCAAAATAGAAATAAAAAAACGTGGATGTCCATTATCATAAGAGAAACGAAATATATTATTAGAAATGTTATTCAACATTTCTATCATGTAAAAGCCCCCATCTTCATACATTCCGCGCATTGATAAAGTTGCATATAATATATGAACAAAAGAAATAATAATAAAAATTATAAATAAAAACATAAATTGTTTGTTTTTTCTTAATTCTTCCATTTTTTAAATCCTATTTTATTAATAACTTTGATTATACACAAAGAGAATATATTTTTCATTTGGAATATTTACAATGCAATAAACAGAAAGGAGTTCTTATGTTATATAGAACAATAGAAATAGATGAATTAATCAGTGAAAAAGATACTGAAAGACAAATTGTAGACTTAATGGAAAATAACGGGTCACATTTAAAATTAGTATATTTAAAAAAACACGAAATGATAGAACCTCACATGTCACATTCTGATGTATGTGTATACGTAACAGAAGGGGAATTAGAACTTATTTTTAATGCCGAAGATAATTGCAGCTGCCAAGCTTGCGGATGCGACCTTCCGGATGAAGATAGTGATGAAGGCAAAAAATATAAGGTTAAGAAAAATCAATTATTCTTCTTTGAAAAAGACGTAATGCATGCAGTAAAAGCATTGAAAGATACAACATTTTTATTAATAAAGATTTAAGGATTTGTTATATATAGTTATCATGAATTTATCAGAAACTGTCATGCTGAACTTGTTTCAGCATCTGATGACTTTCAAGTTCAGCATGACATAATGACTAATATATATATTACAGGCTGCATTAATGCAGCCTTTTTTAATTAATTTGGAAGAAAAGCAAAATTCGTTTATAATAAAAATCAGAGGAATTAAGAATTTTATGAAAAAGATTTTATTATTATGTTTTGTTTTATGCACTTTTTTGTGCAGCAAAGCTTATTGTGAAGAAAATACCACTGCAATTATAAACGATATGATGTTGCAGCAAAAAATCAATAATATTGGTGTAAAGCTATTAAATTCAAATAAAATTGATGTAAGACTTGTATTTGTTTATGACAAAAAAGACAATAAAATAAATAGTGAACCGGTATTAAGAAAAAGACAGATTATAGTTTATAAAAACTTTATTCAATTTGCAGAAAATGATGAAGAAATAGCAGCTTTTTTAGCTAGAGAAATTTGTAAAGGTGCTGAATCATACACAGGGGGAAAAGGTGTAGTAACTTCTGCTCAAGTGGCATTTGCTCCCAAAAAATTTGAAATCTTTTTTGATAAAAGAGCCGTTGATTTTATGGTTACAGCAGGTTATAACCCTTTAGCATTAATTACTTTTATAAATAAATCATATCCGCAAAGAAGATTTGATAAATTCGGTCGTACAAATTTAACCTCAAAAAGACTTGCTAATATATATGAATATATTTTCACAAAATATCCTTCATTTTTAGCAAATAATACATATTTAGAAAATCCAAACTATCAAAATTTTTTAATAACATCTCAAGAAAACAGAAAGAAATTACACGAAAAAATAAAATCAGGCTCAAAGGAAATTATAAAATATGAATAGACTAAGCTTGAAAATACTTTTTTTGTTTTTGATTACATTCTTTTCAATTCAATCTTCATATAGCGAAATTTTACATGATGAATTTATAGAAAATTATTTATCTGATAAAGATATAACACCAATTACAACAAACTTAGATTATGATTACACAGAATTTGACAGAATTCCTATAAAATTACAAACGTTAGAAAAAATTTCATTAAAGAATAAAAATTTATATGAAAATAAAAAACTTGAATTAAGAGTAAAACAAAACGTAAAATACAACAATAAAATTATATTAAAACAAGGAACCATAGCCACAGCCGAAATCCAAACATATATGACCCGCGGAATGAATGGAGTTCCCGGTGCTATAATACTTGATAATTTTGAAATTCCGGGACTTGATAAATCAAAATTAAAAAGTACTTATATAAAAAAAGGTCTTAGCCTTACAATCTTTGTACTACCTTTAAAATGGGCATTAACACCTATACCGGGGGTTGGTTCATTAACTAATTTTATAATAGGCGGCAATGCAAATATAAACGATAAAGATACAATAATTGTCTATTATTATCCTAACTGGGGTAAAAAATAAGAATACCGTCTATATTGACTTCTTTTCTCTTTGGTAAGTTAATTAAATATATAATAATATATTAAGGAGAAAAATGTGGACGCAATACTTAAGCAAATATTAACTAACAGTACAAATAAAATAGATTTGATGTTAATAGGTAAATCAATTTTAGAATTTATTATCTTTATTATTGTTCTTAGGCTTGTAAATAAAGGATTATATCTATTTTTTGACAAGATAATTTCTAAGGTAAAAGATAATGAAACAAGAAAACATTATCATACTTTAAGACAGCTTGGTGTTTACATTGTAGATGCATTAATTATTTTATTCTTTGTTACTAATATTTTAGAAAACTTCGGAATTAATATGAAACCAATTCTTGCAACAGCAGGTGTTCTAGGTGTTGCGGTAGGTTTTGGTGCAAAAAAGATAGTAGAAGATATTTTTACAGGTCTTTCAATAATTCTTACAGGACAAGTTCGTGTTGGTGATTATGTAACAATTAATAATTCAACAGGAACGGTTGAAAAGTTTACTTTAACAATGATTATCTTACGTACCTTTAATGGTGATGTTCATTATCTTAGAAATGGACAAATTGATACAATAGTAAATCAAACAAAAGATTTCTCTTATCCGTTATTTAATATTAGCGTTGCATATAAAACAAACATTACACACGCAATGCATGTATTAAGAGAACTCGGACGTGAATTAAGAGAAGACCCAACATACTCTAAATATGTTCTTTCAGATATTGAAGTATTCGGCTTGAATGAATTTCAAGATTCAGCTATTATAATCCAAGCGAGAATAAAAACAACTCCTCAAGAACAATGGATGGTAAAACGTAAATTTAACCAAATGGTAAAAGAACGTTTTGAGAAAGAAGGAATTGAAATACCGTTTAACCAGCTTGTGGTTCATAAAGCAGAAGAAGGACAAGAAGTATAATGATTTTAATTACAGGCGGAGCAGGATATATTGGAAGCCATTGTGCAATAAACTTTTTAAATGCAGGTTATGAAGTTGTTGTATTTGACAATCTTGAAAACGGGCATATTGAAACAGTTCATCAACTTGAAAAGATAGGCAAAGTTCACTTTGTAAAAGGTGATTTAAGAAATAAAGATGAGATAAATAACGTATTTAAAGCTTATGATATTGATACTGTAATCCACTTTGCAGGTTATATTGAAGTTGCGGAAAGCGTAAAAAATCCTTCTAAATATTATAGAAATAATATTATCGGTTCATTGAATTTATTTGACGCTATGGTAGAAAATAATGTAAAAAGAATAGTATTTTCATCAACCTGCGCAGTATACGGAGAACCCAAATATACGCCGTTAGATGAAAAGCATCCTAAAGCACCAATTAACGCATACGGCAAAACAAAATTTATGATAGAAGAAATTCTTGAAGATTACGATAGAGCTTACGATTTAAAATCAATAAGATTAAGATACTTTAATGTAGCAGGAGCTGATAGTCAATCACGTGTTGGTGAATGGCACGAACCTGAGACACATTTAATTCCGAATATTTTAAAATCTATTTTTGAAAAAGGCAGAACCTTCAAAATCTTCGGCACTGATTATGATACCTTTGACGGTACTTGCATTAGAGATTATGTAAATGTTGAAGATATGGGAGAAGCGCATAGACTTGCTTATTTATATTTGAAAGAAAATAATAAATCTGACGTATTTAACATTGGTACAGAGCAAGGCAACAGCGTTAAAGAAGTATTTCAAACAACGGAAAGTGTAACAGGAAAGAAAATTGATGTTGCAATGGAGCCAAGACGCGATGGTGACGCTGCTATGTTATTTGCTAATGCTACAAAGGCAAAAGAAGTTTTAAAATGGCAAGGTACACGAACACTTAAAGACAGCATAAAAACCGCTTACCTTTGGGAAAAAACTAAGCATTAAAATAATTCTTGTTGGGTTAAAGCCCAACCTACAGGACTTAAATTTTCTTGATTTACCTTTTAGCTGGTAAGATACTGAAACAAGTTCAGCATGACAGACAGAGTATACATATGTATTTACAAATCTATTTAATTATTTTTTTAAATCGACAAATTTTTAAAAGGAAACTATTGATTTCCTTCTATTCCACTCTTTTTTAAGCAAGTTGAAGCAATAATCTATCTGTCACCCTGAACTCGTTTCAGGGTCTTACCAGCTATATATAATTGTTTTTAATTAAGAATAACTTTTATAATTGAATTTCCATTTGGATAGATGCTGTGGGAAACGGACATTTTTCACAAAATCAAAGATTTTAGAAAAAGTAGTTAAACAAGTTCGGAATGACAGGAAGATATATGATTTAACTTTAAAATTTTATATAATTATCAAGCAATAACTATAACCGACCTGTCACCCTGAATTTATTTCAGGGTCTTACCAGTTGGATATTATGTCATAATTTTTTATTGTATCTTTAATAAAACTCTCTCAAATTACATACTGGATATTTTCCAGTCATAAATATAATTAATATCTCTTATAATCAATTGTCAAGGGAGATTTATTATATGAAAAGAAAGAAAGCTAGAAAATATAGAAAATTTAAAACATTAAAAAAAGTTGGAAAGTTTTTGACAGAACTACGAACAGAAAAAAATGTTTCATTTGAAGAAATGGAACTAAAAACTAATTTAACAAAACAAGAATTACAAAATCTTGAAAAAGCTAAAATAGATGATGCAATGGTAGAAAATTTCTTCTGTGCATATTCATTAAGATTATATATTTTAACTTTATGTTATGAAACAGATGAAACACAAAAAGAGAATTTCATTTAATTTTTTTATGTTTCAACATTAACCCACATACTAATTGATAAGATTCCGAAACAAGTTCGGAATGACAGGAAATAAAAAAGAGGGTTATATGTAACCCTCTTTTTTACTATTTATTTTGCTTGTATGTATTCATAAAACCAGTATCAAAATTACCGCTTATAAATACTTCGTCTTCAATCAATTCTTGATAGAATGGAAGCGTTGTTTTAACACCTGTAATAACATACTCTTTTAATGCGCGATACATTCTTCTTCTTGCTTCTTCTCTTGTAGGTGCCCAGCACATTAATTTACTGATTAAAGAATCATAATATGGTGGAATTTTATATCCTGAATATACATGGGAATCTACTCTTACACCAAAACCACCCGGAGTAATATATCCGTTAATTTCACCAGGAGCCGGCAAGAAGTTTCTGTCAGGGTCTTCAGCATTAATACGGCATTCAATAGCGTGACCGTATAATTTAATATCTTCTTGTTTGAATGATAAAGGATTGCCTGCTGCAATATTGATTTGTTCTCTAACAATATCAACATTAGAAATCATTTCAGAAATGCCATGCTCAACTTGAAGACGTGTGTTCATTTCCATAAAGTAGAAATTTTTATCTTTGTCTAATAAGAATTCGATTGTACCAACACCTTCATAGTTAGCAGCTTTAGCAGCTCTAACAGCAGCGTCGCCAAGTTTCTTTCTGACTTCTTCACTAACTGCAGGAGATGGAGCTTCCTCAACTAATTTTTGGTGTCTTCTTTGGATAGAACAATCTCTTTCACCTAAATGAACAACATTGCCAAATTTATCTGCAATAACTTGAACTTCAATATGTCTTGGATTAACTAAATATTTTTCCATATAAACATCAGGATTACCAAAGAATTTTTCAGCTTCTTGTCTGCATAAATTTATTGCCTGTTCAAGTTCTGTATCATTATTAGCAACTCTCATACCTTTACCGCCGCCGCCAGCAGTGGCTTTAACAATTACGGGATAACCAAACTTTTTAGCGGAAGCTTTTGCTTCTTCTACATCGGTAATAATACCTGTACCAGGAGTAATTGGAACATTTTTAGCTGTCATTGTTTTTCTTGCGGTAGCTTTATCACCCATTAATTGCATTGATTCCGGTGAAGGCCCGATAAATTTAATATTGTGCTCTGCACAAATTTCAGCAAAATCTGCACGTTCAGACATAAAACCATATCCGGGGTGAATAGCATCCGCACCCGAAATTAATGCTGCTGATATAATTGCAGGAATATTCAAATAGCTTTTAGCACTTTCATTTGGTCCGATACAATATGCTTCCGTTGCTAAACTTACATGCAATGAATTTGCATCAGCTTGAGAATAAACTGCAACTGTAGGAATACCGATTTCTCTGCAAGCTCTGATAATTCTAACTGCTACTTCGCCTCTATTTGCGATTAATACTTTTTTAAACATATACCATTACCACTATTGTTCTACATACATAATTACTTGACCGTATTCAACAGGCTTGCCGTCTTCAATACAGATTTCAGCAATTTTACCTGAAATATCTGAAGTAATTTTATTCATTAATTTAATTGTTTCTATAATACAAACAACTTGTCCTTCTTTTATTTCATCACCAACTTGAACGAAAGGTTTTTCGGTTGGAGATGGTTTAGAATAAAATAGACCAATCATATTTGATACAATAGGAACAAGATTTTTCTTTTCTTCAACTTGTTCTTCAATTTCTTCTACTACTGTTTCTTGAATAGATTCTTCTGTTATTTTTTCTTTAATTACAGGTTTAAAACCGTTACTTTTTATATATAGCGATTTATCTGCATCTTCAAGAGTAACTTCAGTAAGCTCGTTGTTCTTCATTATATCGATTAATTTTTCAATATAGTTTGATTCAAATTCTTTCATACAATCCCTTTTAAAAATAAGACTCTAATTATTTTAGCCTCTACATAGTGATGAGTCAAGAATTACATCAATTAGTTAATTCCTTTGCGAATAAAAGGGGTCGCGTTATTATCTTCTCGTCCTGTGATTTCGCGATACCTAAAATCAATGGACTTCGAAGATAATAACGCGACCCCTTTTATTCGCAAAGGAATTAACTCCACCGCTTATATGATGAAACAAGAAAAATTTTTGTTTATAATCACATTGTAATAGAAAACATAAGGCAAAAAATGCTTCCAATAATAACTCAAGAACAATCGACATTATGTTTCGCTGAAATCTTTCAAGATGTTCATGGCTGGCGAAAAAAAATGATTCATTACATAAAAGATGAAAATCCTGAAATTAATTCAGCAATTATAGAAGCAGCTCAAAATACAGACTTAGACCCTAAAGCAGTTGCCCTAGGTGCTTATATGACCTACGTTCTTCTTGAAACAGCTATGAAAGAAGAAGCGGGGCAGCAAGTATTTACACTCGACGAGTAATTTCTATAAAAATTTAATTTTATAATTTTGAATTTGCTCTTGTTTAATCAATTTTTTTTGATTTTCAAGAGTATTTTTTACTGCAAAGGTCCAACCATGCAAAGGATTAACAAACAAGAAAAAGGCAGCTTCACTTTCAATTAACCTTGCAGGGTTATCAATCAATAACTCACCTTTATCAGATAATTCAAAAACAGTAAAAGAAAGAGGAGATGAAATACTGCTATCAACATAAGCATCATATTTTACTTTACTTAATCTTGTTGTATCTTTTAATATTGACGCGCCTTTATAGGTTGTAAGCTGCTGATACAAATAAGTTATAATATCTTCCCTATTATTGTAATGACTCATGTTCTACCACATAAATAAAATCTTCAACAAGTTTTTCATTCCATTGTTTTCCTGCTTCACTTTTAATAATATCTTTAATTTCTTCAATATTATAAGCTTTGCGATATGGTCTGTCTTGAGACATTGCATAAAAAGCATCTACAAGTAATACAATTTGAGATGTAATAGGTATTTCAGCACCTATTTTATTTCCGGGGTAACCCTGTCCGTCCCAATATTCGTGGTGACTTTCTATAATCGGAATAATATCTTGAATATTGGTAATAGGTTCTAAAATCTCACGTGCAGCGATTACAGGATGCTTTTTAATTATATCTTTTTCTTCTTCTGTTAATGGTTCTTTTTTATTAAATATTTGTTCAGGAGTCATTATATTACCAATGTCATAAAGAAGAACAGCTATTCTTAATTTGTCTATTTCCTCGCTTGGCAAATCTAATCTTTTTGCAAGCATAACAGCCAAAAGCAATTTAGATTTTGTTGTACCAGTTTTATACATTTGATTATATGTTTGCGAAAGAATATCACATATAGAAAAAAGAACTTCTTTGGCATTGCTATCTTCAATTTTAAGTTTTCGCAATTTTTGATTTATTATATTAGCAACACTCTCATCAATAGGAATACGTTTTTTTGCAAGAATATCCATAAAAATATCAACTGCAACTTGCTGCCAAGGTCTTTCATTTTGCAATTGAGCTAACTGAACTTGATTTCTGCCGTTCAATTTTGCTTTATACATCGCTTGGTCAGCAAGTTCCATTAATTCATCTATTCTGTCAGAATGTTCTAAAAAGGTTGCAACACCAATACTTGCTGTAACACCACCAATAGTATCTAAAACTTGGCTTTCAATAGACTTACGTATTCTTTCAGCGGCAATTAAAGCACCAGTAGAATCAACCCCGGGAAGTAATAAATCAAATTCTTCACCGCCAATTCTTGCAGGAATATCAATAGAACGAGCTTCTCTTTTCAATACTCTTGAAATTGTAGTTATAGCCAAGTCCCCAAATTGGTGTCCATAGGTATCATTTATTTTTTTCAAGAAGTCTAAATCTAATGCTACTAATGAGAACGGTTGTTTCAATCGTAAAGAACGCTCTGCTTCTTTAACAATATTATCTTCAAAATAGCGCCTGTTAAATAAACCTGTCAATGGGTCAGTAACAGCCTGTTTTCTAACTTCTTCAAACAAACCTGCAACTGTAATAGCCAATTCAATTTGATTTGCAAATAAAGCAAGGAAGTTTGTTTCTGTATCTGTAACCCCTTCTCTATCAGATGTAACAATCACGCAGCCAAAATTTTCCTGACCTTTATGTAATGGAACAATAGTGCAGGTTTTAGAATTCATTTCTGGCATTACAGAGGCTAATTTTTCTTCAGGCATTATAGAAAAAAACATCTTTAAAATACCTTTTATATCAGGAGTTGAATATATCTGCCTTTCAATAATTGATTTTACAATTATAGAGTTATCAACATATGGAAGTTTATATTCTTCCATTGTTTGATTTGCCAATTCATAAACTTTTAATATACTTTTATTTTCAGAACACGATTTAACAGTAAAATACGGTGTGTTATTTTCTTCATATTCTATTTTTAAAATTCCGGCAAAATTATAGTTCATATCTTCATGAAGTATACTAACAATCTTATCAAGCATACTTGATAAAGGCTGTGAAGAATTCATCATATCCCAAACACTATTTAAGGTAAGAATTGTTTGATTTGCCTGTTCTAATTCTTTAGTTCGTGCAGCAATTTCTTCTTCAAGAGCAATATTTTTAGCATATACATCGGCAAAATCTCTACCGTGCATATATATAGACCCGTCTATTTTATTAATCTGTCCTAATAAATCTTTAAATCCTGAAAATATGCTCACTTTTATACACCAAGATATATTCAATTGTATAAGTATTATATACCCAATTTTTTATTATTGTAATACTTTCTTTACAATATTTATTATTTTTTCTGAACTTATCCCTCTAGTACAATGATTTTTGTCAATTTTATTCCTGCAATGTTTCTTCATACAAGGTGAACAAGAGGTTGAAGTTGATAGAGAATAGTAATTGCAGCCATAAGGAGCGGTTCTATTTGCAGATGTTGCAAAAAATATAGTAATTATAGATTTACAAGCTGCAGCCCAGGCAACATGTGCGCTTCCAGAATCCGGACTTATGACTAAATCTGCATTTTTACATAGATATACAATATCTGCTATTGTAGTTTTACCTGTTAAATCAATTATATTTCCACCATTAATACCGGAGAAAATCTGATTTGTAAGAATTCGTTCTTTTTCAGTTGCTGTAACAATGATATTACAAGATGTTTTAAATTCCTTTATTACATCAATCCAGCCTTGTACTGTCCAATGTTTATTAACCCATGTTGTAGCTGGTGATATTATTATTGTTTTTTTTGTTTTATCAAGTTTATTAACTACGCTGATTATTTCTTGAGAATATTCTTTTGAAAAATCAGGTATGATGAACTGTGGCTCAATATCTTCACACCCTAAATATTTAGCTATTTCAAGATTTCTTTTTACAACATGATAATTTATATCAAATTGTTTTCTGCCTGTTTTTATAATTTCATTAGCAAAAAGCCATGAAAATTCTCTTCCGCCATCAAGTGCAATTTTTCTTTTACCTTTTGAGAATTGCATTATCAAAGCACTTTTTAGTAACTGCTGTGTATCAATTACAATATCATATTTCTCTGTTCTAATTTTTTTTATGATAGAAAAAAATGCTTTTAATGCTTCTATTTTTGGCAAAGTTTTCCATTTCTTTCTTTCTAAAACATAAACATTATTTAAAAGCGGATTATTTACTATAAATTTCGCTGCTTTATCTTCAACAACCCAGTCTATTTGAATATTGGGATATTTTTTTCTTAAAGCATTTGCTAACGGCAATGTGTGTATGCTATCACCAAGCGCACTTAATCTAATAATTAATATCTTATTTATTTCATTATTTTTCAATTTTTCAACCTTTTCTACTAAGTATAACAAAAATTACATATATTTAGCCGATTTTTAATCAAAAAAAATACAGTAAAAGTTTACATTTGAAACATTATTTTAAGCTTTTTAGAGGAATGAATTTAATAAAAAATTTATTATTATAAATTAGTCGAAAGGAAATGTTAAATAATCCCAAGAATACAATTAGGACAGTTGAAATATGAATGCAAAACAAAAAGAAGAAATAAGAAACTCTATACAGATCTGCAAAATGAGATTAAGAACCATTCAACCGCACTTAACCGATGATAAAACATCATTAAATGAAACTTTTAATAAACTATTAATAGAAAAAGCCATTTTACGAGATAAATTAACAAGAAAGGAAACACCCTTCTTTTCTCGTTTAGCAAAAAAAGTAAGAACAGCTGGCAAAAAAGAACTTATTTGTGATTATTTTAAATAAATTGTTCTTATTATTTAAAAAGAGTAAAAAAAATTAGTATAGAGACCATTGTTTTTAGGAATCGCGAAAACACAGGTCTCTATACTAATTTTTTTTTACTCTTTTTAAAATATGTTTGAAAATGATAAAAAGAAACTGGTTATAGTATCAAATAATTGAGGCAAAATAACTATTAAAATAGCAGAACCCATACAAGGCTTAAATAAAAAGCTCATTTGAAATACGTTAACCTGAGGTGCTGTTTTTGAAATAATACCTAGAATAATATCCTGCCCTAATGTCGCTAATAAAACAGGTGAAGCTATTTGTAAGCCTATATATAAAACATTTGATGTCACTCTAACCAAATACGGCATATTAACAATTTCATCTAAAGGCACCATTGTGGCATAAATCGGAAAAATTTCAAAACTTCTGATAAAAGCGTTAAATGTCCAATATGCACCGCCTATTTCAAGAAAAATAATTAAACCTAACAAGCTAAAAATTCTACCCATAATTGATATTTGAGAAGATGTAGTAGGGTCCATAATTGTTGCAGATGAAACACCTTGCTGCATATTAATCATATCACCGCCGCTTTCTACAGCTTTTAAAATACAATTAACAATAAAACCTATTAAAGCACCGCATAAAAAATTTATACCAATTGCGTAAATCATAGATGAACCATTTGCAGGAGCAGCTGGATGTAAAAAAGTAGTTAGCATTATTGTAAAAATTAATGTAAAACCAACTTTTGCTATCATTGGAATTTCAGTTCTTTGCAAAAAAGGCGCAGTTCTCATTAATCCTGCGACCCTTGCAAATATAGGAACCCCAGCAGTTAAGACATTATTAACTTCTGGAAAATATTTTGGAAATTCATTTATAATTACATCTAGCATCGGTTTATTTTATTTCTATATCTGAAGGTATATCAATCAAAGTTAAATCATTTCTGGTATCTTGAAAATTTGGTCCGGAAATAAGTCTCAGCTGATAGGATTTTAAATCGGTTGTAAGTATAACATCACATACCCCGCTTTGATTAGCTTCTATAAATAATTGATTTTTTTCATTTGATATTGAAGTTATAGGCATAACGTTTACAATATTTTTATTAGATACTTGAATATTTTTTACTGAAACATCTAAATCCAAAACATACATATTATTTTCTTTAAGATTTAGAATATTAACTTCTCTATCAAGCAGCGCACAATATCCCATTTGAGGAATTATCATTAAAATAAATAAAGCAAGAATTAACTTCTTCATCGTTTATTCTCCATTATTTTCTTTCTTTCAGCTAAACTTGGTGTCGGAACATTTGTTGCACCATTTCTTATAAAGTTAAATCTGTCTTTTTGTGCATTTTCTTGCGGATGTGCAACATTATTCAGAATATGAGCCATAGGGGTCATATCTTTTTTCATATCTGTTTTCATTTCATCAATAAATGGTTTTGTATAATTATAATAACCAGCAGGCAATACAAAAGAATCTTCTTTTGGAACGACATCAAAAGCTATAACAGCACCTTCTGTAAATAAGTTAGATAGCAGTTTAATATAACCTGAACCTAAAATTACAATAACTAAAAATACAGAAAATATTTTAGGTGCAGCAGCAATAGTTTGTTCTTGAACTTGTGTAACAGCCTGCAAAATACCTACAACAAGACCAATGCCAGCTGCAGTTAATACGCATGGCATTGCTATCATAAGCATTGTCATTAATCCTTTAGCAAAAAATTCAATTAATATATCCATTTTTTATCCTTAATTAAAACTGCCAACCAAACCATTAACAATCAAGCTCCAACCGTCTACAGCAATAAATATCAAAAGCTTAAACGGCAGGGAAATAATTGTTGGCGACAACATAAACATCCCGAGTGCCAACAGTACATTCGCAACAACAAGGTCAAGTACAATAAACGGAACGAAAATAATAAAACTTATTTCAAAAGATGTTTTCAATTCACTTAAAATATATGCCGGGGCAACTTCCCATATTGTAACTTCTTCAATTGATTTTGGTGCTTCTTTACGTGCTAATTGAACAAAAAATGCCAAATCACTTTCTCTTGTTTGTTTCAGCATAAATTCTTTTAAAGGTTTTGAACCTTCAGCAACTGCCATAACAATTGAACCATTTTGTTCATAAGGTTTTGAACCAACTTCATACATCTGCTGAAAAACAGGTCCCATTGTATAGAAAGTAAGGATTATTGAAAGTCCGACCAAAACGATTGCCGGCGGTATTTGTTGTGCGCCAAGTGCTTGTTTCAAAAAACCGAAAACAATTGCATAACGTAAAAAACTTGTCATACAAACAAACATAAAAGGTATGAACGAGAATATCGCCATAACCATCAATAATTGTAATATAGGATTTAAATCTTTTAAAACTGTATCCATTTTAACCTCTGTTTATTTTTCATTATTATAAATTTCTGTAGATTGATTGTTTTCTAATTTTGCAAGCATTGTTGTATTAGCACTATCACCTGCTATTAAAAACTTTTCATTTCCTGCTTTTATTACATAAATGGTTTTTGTTGGTGATAATCTAAGCATATTTTCAATATTCAAAAAACCTTTATCTTTTGAAGCTGTATTTGAATATACTGATTTTTTATATACCCAAACAGCAAGCACAAAAAAACCAATCATAGCAAGTGTATATACAAAAAAGTTAATTAAGTAGCTATTCATATAAGCCTCTAAATACTTTCATCTTCTATTTCAAAGTCGCTATAGTCAAAGTTTTCATCACCTTCAGCTTTAGGTGCCGTTTTTTGTGCAGGTGCTGCAGCTTGTGCTTTATTAGGCTTTGCAGCAGGAGCTGCAGCTTTGGCAGGCTGTTGTGCAGTTTTTGCTGCTGGAGCAGCTGCCTGTGCAGCTGATTTTTGTGCCGGTGCAGATTTTACAGTCTCTTCTTTTGCTTTCTTTACACTATCAATTCTTACGCCATATCTGTCATTAAGAATTACAAGTTCACCTGATGCCACTACTTGATTTTCTACTCTTAATTTAATTTTATTGTCATAAACAGAACCGACATCTATAACAAGCCCCTCTGAAATTTGTTTTAATTCACCTAAAGTAAGCTTCACATTATCAAATTCCGCAATGACATCCACAAGAATTGAATCCCACATATTTTGAGATTTTGAACTTGTTTCTTCTTCCATTTCATTGCCTCCGTTATTATCAACACTTATTATTAAAGACGGGTTTGGATTAATTCTAAATTTACATTCTCCAATATCTGACATAATAGACATTTTATTTATGTCGCTATTTTCAAGTACAATAATATCCCCGTCTTCCAATGCCTTTATATCATTTAAAGCCAGTCTTGTTGTTCCTACACTTATTTTTGTACATATACTTGTTCCTTTAAAATCAACAATACTAAACCGCTGAGGCGGATTAACTGTTTTTATATTTGTAATCATATATTCAGGAACTGATATAATTATTTTACCGACATGTTCTTCATTATATTTTGCAAAAAATGTAAAACTATAATCTTTTGCATTTTTGATAATTTTTTTATTAACTTCTGTTTTATTAATAATTGCTTCAATATTTTTATAAATATGGGATGTAAAATCTTTTATAAGATTAGCTTCTATATCTGTTATGTTGTTTAGTTTAAAAGGGACTTCGCTAACACCTAAAGCATTATCAAGTAACGATGCAACGAAAGAAGAAGAAATTCTAATTACAATTCCTGACTCTTTATTTACCGGAATTTGATTTACAAAATACTCATCACCATAAAAAAAGATATTTTCATCAATTGAAAGTCCCATGAATCTTAATAAGAATTTCTTTTGAAAAAATTCTTCAATCACTTTTTGTGTTTTTGCATACACATTCGAATAAAAGAAAGGAAAATCTTTCAATAGATTATTATTTGTATTATTAACTTGTTCTTCCGTTTTTAAAACAGTCATTATTTGCCCTAATCTTTATCCCTCAAAAATACAATATATTTTTTTACATGTATAGACATCATTTATATGTAGTATTTTTGAATATAAAAATATCCCAACACTTATTATTATTAAGGTTTTTAGAAGATTTGGCAACCTTTTAAATAAATCATCAATTTATACGATACGAAAATTATCAAAATTTCATATACTAAACAAACAGATATAGTATTTATTTGGGGAATTATGGTAAGAGCAATTAACACAAAAAAGGTTAAAATCCAAGAACCGAAGCCGGATTTACGAGTTGTAAAAGAGGTTAAAACAAAACCTTACAGCGATATTGATTTGAACAACTGGAAAGATTATTCACATATTAAAACTGATACTTGGTGGGAATTTGCATCAAGGGATAAATCACATGGGCATTCTAATGAATACCATGGAAATTATATTCCTCAAATCGCACAACAATTGTATGAAAGATTTACAAAAAAAGGCGATGTTGTTCTTGATATGTTTTTAGGCTCAGGTACAAGTGCCATTGAAGCTTTAAATATGGGCAGAAGATGTATCGGTGTGGAATTGAAACCCGAACAGGTTGATGTTGTAAGCAACAAATTTTCTCAAAAAGAATTGGTAACTGATGTGAATTTAATTTGTTCAGATAGTGCCAATGAAGCAGTTAAAGAAAAAATTCAAGCAAGACTTGATATTATGAGAGAAAACAAAGCTCAATTTTTAGTGCTTCATCCGCCTTATGATGACATTATTAAATTTTCAGACAGAAAAGAAGATTTATCAAACTGCGCTTCTACAGAGGAATTCTATGATTTATTCCAAAAGGTTGCAAAAAACGGATATGATATGCTTGAAAAAGGCAGATTTGCAGCATTGATTATCGGTGATAAATATGCTAACGGAGAAATTATTCCATTAGGTGCTGATTGCGCTGCTAAAATGCGTGAAATCGGATTTAAAATGAAAGCCGTTATCGTAAAAAATATGGAAGGCAACGAAAGAGCAAAAGGCAAAACTGCTAATTTATGGCGTTATAGAGCGTTAAACGGCGGGTTTTATATTTTTAAACACGAGTATATTTATGTCTTCCAAAAAGTTTAGAAATATCAAAAACGGAAATATATATGACGTCATTCGCGAAGATGTAATAAATTGCACCAACGCGAATGACGGTGAAGTTATGGTTTTATACAAAAGCGAAAATTATCCCGATAAAATCTTTGTACGTGAAAAAAGTGAATTCTATATTAAATTTACTGAAATTTAATAAAAGTTTTTAACAAATACAAAATCACTATGAGAATTTTTTTATACGGCAGCATTGATTTTGTGCAAACTAAAATCACAGCTGCCGTATAAAATAAATTTCATAGTGATTTTGTTATATTGAATGAATATTATTTATAACTTCAAGAAATCTAGAATTACTTTCTCTAAAATATTTTTCAATTAAAAAGGTAGTCAAAAACATAAGTATATTCAAGATTTTCATTTGTTATATAGAAAAGCCAAAGCTTTTGGTAATTATAAATAAAATCTTTTAATATATCATCTGACATTATTTTTTGTTTAAAAGTTTGAATAGATTTTTTATCAAACTTTTGAAAGTTTATGCAAAAATCGTGAATTTCAACGGGCGCCGTTGCTGCTAATTTAATCATTTTACGCCTAAAGGCAAGCACATTTTTGTACTTTTCTTCCAATACCTTTTGATTTTCTTCTGTTTTTTCATCTCTTAGATTTAAAAGTTCTTTCATTTTTCTCTCCTTTTTCTTCTGTACTTTTAAATCTTTTTCTTACTTCGTTTATTCTTTATTATTCAGATAAAACTAATATAATATTTGTTTTTATAAATATATATTTTAGTTTTATAGAAAATTTCTAAAAAAGGCCATATTATTTTAATATGGCTAAACAAAACAATATAAATAGTATATTTGGTAGAGCATTAAAGCTTCTAAGAGAGTCAAAAGGATTAACATAGGAGCAATTAGCTGAATGTTTAGAATTACAAGCTTACCAAAGTATAAATTTAATAGAAAATGGTAAATCATTTTTAACTAGTGACCTTCTTGAAAAAATGTCTGAGTACTTTAATGTTTCACCTTCATTTTTCTTTGTAAATCATTTAGATTTTTCAACAAAAGAAACTATTGAATATACAAAAGAAATAAAAAGCTTACTACCAACATTACCTTCTAGTCGAATTAAAGATGTTTATAACATAATTCTTTCCTTTCTTAGACAAAATGCGAGTTACGCATTCGCAACACCATTTATTAATATAACAATTAGTATAAATAAATGCAAGATGATAATTTAAAAATTTCAATTTTTAAAAATGCTATAGGGAAAGTTTTTACTGCTTTAAGAAACCCAGATAAAACGTCTTTAAATAAATTGAGTTTAGAATATGAACTCAATAAGGGTAGCATTAGCAGGATAGAAAGAGGTCTTTACGACTGTCAATTATCTACAGCATGGAAACTTGCAGAAGCGAATGGTATTAAATTTAGTGAATTTGCAAAACTTTTAGAAGAAGAACTAGGTAAAAATTTTACATTTATTGATTTATAAACTTTTTTAGGACTTGGAAATTAGACAAATAAATTCAATATTATACTTTAAAGATATTCCTTATTTTAATTCAATTTTATGCTAATATTATAGGGTAATAATTAAGCTTAAAATAAATTAATTGGAGATTAATAATGTTTACGGCAGATAAGGAAGAAATTTTAAGTAAGATAGAAAATCTTGCGAAACCTTCTGTATTAGTTATAGGTGATATGGCAATAGATGAGATGATATACGGCACAACAGACAGAATGAGCCGTGAAGCTCCCGTTTTAATTTTACGCCACTATAATACAAAAGTTATTTTAGGTGCCGCTTCAAACGCCGCAAATAATATTGCCTCTTTAAATGATGGCAAAGTTAGCGTTATAGGTACTTATGGCAAGGACTATTATGCTGATATTCTTTTAAAAACATTTAAGAATTCAGGTATCAATACAGAATATATGGTGCAGGATGAAACGCGTGCAACAACTGTAAAAACCAGAATATCAGGTTCATGCTCTCAGTCTGTAACTCAGCAGATAGTTAGAATTGACCGTGAAACAATTGACCCGTTATCAGCGGAAATTGAAGCAAAAGTTATTGCACAAATGGAAAAAGCAATACCATTGCATGATGCCGTTATTTTATCAGACTACAACATTGGTTTATTGACTGAAAATGTTATAAATAAAGCTATTGAGCTTTGTCATAAATATAACAAAATTATTGTTGTTGATTCACAAAAGGATTTAGATAAATTCCAAGGCGTTACTTCTATGACTCCAAATCAGCCCGATAGTGAGAAATTTGTTGGTTTCTTTATTAAAGATAAAGAAACGCTTCAAAAGGCAGGCAAAGAAATGCTTGCAAGAACAAATGCCGAATCTGCTCTTATTACCCTTGGCGGTGACGGAATGGCATTATTTGAAAATAACGGTAATTATGAAAAAATTCCTGTATTTAATAAAACAGACGTTTTTGACGTTACAGGTGCAGGCGACACCGTAGTTGCTACATATACTTTAGCTATGGCAGCAGGTTTTTCAAAGAAAAATGCAGCTATATTGGGCAATTTAGCTGCAAGTATTGTAATTCGATACTTTGGCTGTGCTACAACTACTATTCCTGTTCTTAAATCAACACTTGAAAAAATGGATATGAATACATTTGCTAATAAAGCATAAGGAGATATTATGAATTTATTTAAAAAATTAAAATTAACAGATTATATTATAATTGCTATAATTATAGTTCTTGTTGCAGTTGGCACTTTGGCTGTATTTAAAAAGAAAAACTTTTCTAATTTGCCGGTTGAAAAAGAAGCAACAATTCAATTTGATGTTTTCTTTAGAGGTGTAACTATTTCAGCAGTTGAAAACCCATTTAAAGTTGGTGATGATGCATTTATTACAATTAGAAATGTACCTTACACAAAGTTAAAAATTGTTGCTATGGACGGACAGCAAAGAATGACCGTAGTTCCGACAGCAGACGGAAAAGATGTAAAAGTAGTTCAAGATGTTTCAATGCCAAATCTTTTTGATTTTATTATTAAACTTGAAGATAAAGCAAAGAAAACACCAGACGGATTTGTAGCCGGCGGTAATAAAATTAAAATGGGTATTCCTGTTGTTATTGAAGGCGCAAATTATAAATATCAAGGTACTATTTCTAATGTTTATGAAGTAAAAGAAGAACAAAATAAATAATGAAAATATTAGAATCTAAAATTTTTGATGCTTTAAATTATGTATTGTCATTAATTCAAAATATTACGGATAATATAAGAAAAAATAGTTTTATATTATCAAGTATTGATGTTTTTATATTACTTGCAATAATCGGAACTTATATTGTATCAACCTTTGGGACTACAAATCAAATAGGTGCAGTATCATTTTTAGTACCGATTCTGGTTGTATTTAAAGTATTAATTACAAAAGGTGAGAAAATAGAACTTGAACATTGTAATTTTTATTTATTATTATATTTATTAATTTGTTTAATTTCTAATTTTACTTCTTCATTATTGGATAAAAGCTTATATGGCTTTATGAAGACTCTTTTATACTTTGGATTTTATTTTGCATTATGCCAATTTTTGAAGAATAACAAAAAGTATATAACTGTAATTCTTTTTTCATTAGCTGTGTTTCTAAGCGCAGAAAGTATTATAGGTCTTCTTCAAAGTTATATTGGTGTTGAAAGTATTTCTACATGGCAAGATACAAGCTATGTAAATCCGGAAGATGTTATTTCAAGAGTATACGGAACCTTGCAGCCATATAATCCAAACTTATTTGCAGGGTATTTGATTGCAGGATTTACTTCAATTTTAGCAATGACAGTTTTTTATTTCCAAAAGAAAAAAATTCTCAGCGGAATTATTGCTTTAGGCTGCTTTTTTGTTTCTATGCTTTGTATATTTCTAACAGGCTGCCGTGGTGCTTACATTGCTTTGTTTGCAGTAATGATTGGAATTGTAATAGCTTCTTTTAACATTATATTTAAAGATTATAATAATAAAAAATTGCAAAAATTATGGAAAGGATTTATTTCATTAGGTGCAATCGGAAGTATAGGATTTATGCTTCTGAATCATGCTATATTACAGCGTTTAATGTCTATTTTTATATTAAGAGGCGACTCTTCAACATCGTTCAGAATGAATGTTTATAATTCTGCAATCCAAATGTTTCAAGATAACCCGATATGCGGAATAGGCGTAGGAAACAAAGTATTTAGAGAAATATACGGACTTTATATGCTTTCTGGTTTTGACGCTTTAAGTTGTTATTGTATTTATCTTGAGATGGCTGTAGAAAGCGGTATTTTTGCACTCTTAGCATACTTATTATTCTTATTTACTTTGCTTGGCAGCGCATTTAAAACATTCTTTAACAGTAAAGATTTAACATATAAAGTATTATTATTTGTACCATTTATTTCAATAGTTGCAGTTATGGTTCACGGATTTGTTGATACTGTTTATTTCAGACCTCAAATTCAATATGTATTCTGGACAATGGCTGCTATATTAACAGTTTTATTAAGAGAAGAAAAGACGGCAGAATAATGAAAATTCATGAATATCAAGCAAAAGAACTTTTTAAACTCTATGGAGTTAAAGTTCCTTCTTCTGTTTTGTGTGAAAAACGTGAAGATATCGAACCCATTTTAAGAGAAATATCCTTTCCTTGTGTAATAAAGGCACAGGTTCATTCTGGTGCAAGAGGCAAGGCAGGCGGAGTTAAACTTGCAAAAGATTATAACAGCGCGGTTGAAATTGCTAATAATATTTTGGGAATGGAGTTAAAATCGACTCAAGCAGGAACAAAAAAAGTCCGCAAAATTCTAATAGAGCAAGGTATTGATATTGATAAAGAAATATACTTAAGTTTGACTTTTGACCGTGCTAATGAATGTATAGCATTAATCGTATCAACCGAAGGCGGTATGGATATTGAAGCGGTTGCTAAAGAAGCGCCTGAAAAAATTCATACAGAACTTATAAAGGAAATTTTTCACCCGCTTGAAACTGTTTCAAAGCTTGGGTTTAATGCTGAGATAACAAATAAAATAGTTGATATAGTAAACTCATTATATAAACTTGCAATTGAAAAAGACGCATCTCTTGTTGAAATCAACCCGCTTGTTATTACAAAGCAGCAAGATGTTATTGCACTTGACGCTAAAATTAATTTTGATGATAACGCTATTTTCAGGCATGAAGATATCCTTGCTTTAAAAGATGAAGCAGAAGAAAATCCTTTTGAACTTGAAGCACAAAAATCTGGATTAAATTATATTAAACTTGACGGTACAATAGGTTGTATGGTAAATGGTGCAGGGCTTGCGATGGCAACAATGGATGTTATTCGTCTTGCGGGCAAAGACGCCGCAAATTTTTTAGATGTTGGCGGTGGAGCGAGCAGCGAAAAAATAGAAAAAGCTTTTAAACTTTTAATTTCTGATGAAAATTTAGAAGCTGTTTTTATAAACATTTTTGGCGGTATTTTAAGATGTGATTTTCTTGCAGAAGGTGTTAAAAATGCAATAAAAACACTCAATGTTCAATGCCCAGTTATTGTTAGAATGGAAGGGACAAATAAAGAATTGGGAAGCGAAATTCTTAATAATTCGGGTTTAAAATTTACTGTTGTAAATGACTTAAATGAAGCAATAGAGGTAATCAAGAAGATATAATGTCTATATTTATAAATAAAAATACAAAATTAATTGTTCAAGGTATTACAGGTAAAGAAGGTTCTTTTCACGCACAAAGCTGTCAAGAATACGGTACTAACTTAGTTGGCGGTGTTACTCCTAAAAAAGGCGGAATGGAGATACTTGGTGTACCTGTTTTTAATACGGTAAAAGAAGCAGTAAATGAAGTAAATGCAGATACAAGTATGATATTTGTGCCTGCAAGATTTGCTGCAAACGCTATTATAGAAGCGGCAGAAGCAGGCATTAAACTTATTGTTTGTATTACAGAGGGTATTCCTGTATATGATATGATTAATGCAAAAAAAGCTGTAACAATGAATGGGGCAAGATTAATCGGACCAAATTGCCCGGGGTTAATAACTCCTAATGAAGCAAAAGTTGGTATTATGCCTTCTAATATTCACAGAAAAGGCAATGTCGGCGTTATTTCAAGAAGCGGTACTTTGACTTATGAAGCAGTTTATCAATTGACTCAATTAGGTTTAGGACAATCAACTTGTATAGGAATAGGCGGAGACCCTATTATAGGAACAAGTTTTATTGATGTGTTAAAAGCCTTTCAAGAAGATGAGCAGACAGAAGCTATTTGTATGATTGGTGAAATAGGTGGAACTGCTGAAGAAGAAGCTTCTGAATTTATTAAACAATACGTAACAAAACCTGTTGTAAGTTTTATTGCGGGTTTAAGTGCGCCCGAAGGTAAGAGAATGGGACATGCCGGAGCTATTATATCCGGTGGCAAAGGTACAGCAGTAAGTAAAATGGAAGCTTTGACATCTGCGGGTGTTACTGTTTGCAAAAACCCTGCGGATTTGGGTATTACAATAAAAGATATATTAAAAAAATAGTTTCAAAACTTATGAACAACTTTACACTATATCATTTCATTGTTATTGTTAACAAATTGAATGTCATAACCAAGAATTTCTGCAATAAGTAGCATTTCTTCATAAGTTATACTTGCATTACAAAGTTTTCTTGAGAAAGATTTACTATTATATGTTTTACCCGTCATTTCAGCCATTTTACGAGCTAAATCAATTTGTTTAATTCCTTTTTGTGAAAGAAGGGTTTTTATTTGTTCTCGTGTATGCATTTTCATAATACTATTCTACATAATTTGCAGATTAGTTGACAAATAAGTAGAAAACCATTAGAATATCTACAAAATATGTAGATATGACAACCAAAAATGTAGATAAAATATTAATAATCTTAACAAAAGGAGCAAATATGACAATTCTTAAGGCAAATAAAAGAGGAAATTACGAATATACAGAAGAAGAATACAAAGAGCTGCAAAAACATATTTGGAGTATTTATAACATTTTAGAAGTAATGCACATATATTGTGAATATAATTTGTTTTCTGCTAAACAAATTGCTCCGATTCTGTTTTTAGTTGAAGTTATGGAAAAAGAATTGTATGGCATATATTGTCGATTTTGAATTTCTTTGATTTTTATAGTTTGAAGTACATACATGAATTTTAAAATTGGTAAGATGCTGAAACAAGTTCAGCATGACAAAAAATAATAACATAACATTGGGATTGAAAAAGTATATAAACAAGTTCAGCATGATAAAAAATAATAACAAAACATTCAGATTATGAAAAATAATTATACATATTTTAAATGATAAAAAGAAATTAATTATTTTATTCCAAATATAACTGTCATGCTGAACTTGTTTGACTACTTTTTCCAAAATCTTTGATTTTGTGAAAAATGTCTGGTTTCCCACAGCATCTTACCAATGTTTTAATAAAGCATTATT
Source organism: uncultured Vampirovibrio sp. (assembly GCA_910583875.1). Taxonomy (GTDB): domain Bacteria; phylum Cyanobacteriota; class Vampirovibrionia; order Gastranaerophilales; family Gastranaerophilaceae; genus Avigastranaerophilus. The sequence continues at coordinate 363,931 of CAJTXT010000001.1, forward strand.
TTGGATTTTAAACTATTTCTGTATTTTTGATTATTACTATAATCAAGCTGCCATTTCCATAGTGTCTTACAAACTTTAGATAACAACTTTTAATTAAAAATAAGTTTTATGATTTAATTCCTAATGTGGTCAGATGCTGTGAAAAATGTCTGGTTTACCACATTGTCTGAGATTTAGAAGCATATTTATAAATTCTCATATTTTTACAATTGCAAATTTAATTTTTATCACGAGAAATAATTTCTTGCGGATTAATTTTTTCACAAGCATTTTGTTCACTTGGTTTTATTGTAGTATCATTCTTTACGGGCTGAATAGCTTCTTCGTTTTTAATTGTTTGCTGCATTCGCATAAGTTCTGCTTTTCTTGCATTTTCTATAATATCACTTAATACAAGCTGCTGAGCAAAACCATTACATACAGATAAACTGCCTAAAATTATACAAATAAAAACTTTTCTCATTATTCCTCCTGTTTTTTATATTTTGAAGAAAAATAAGAAATTTGTTTATTGCATTATTGGATAATTCCATATTGGCGTTTTAATTTTATTATTTTTTCAAGGGAATTATTAATATCAATTTCCTTTATAATACCGTCATTAACAGCCTTTTCCAGTTCATTAATTAAATTATAAATATCTTTTGTTGTATCACGAAAAATGAACATGTTAACTCCTGCATTTATTGCTTTTATACAGGCTTCAAGTCTTGTAAAACCTTTTATACCGTTCATTTCCATATCATCTGTTATAATTACGCCATTAAAGCCAAGCTCATTAATTAATAAATCATTTATGATTTTTTTTGAAATAGAAGCAGGTGTTTGAGTTTCTTCTAAATTAGGATATAAAACATGTGCCGCCATGATTGCTGGTATACCTATTTTAATAGCTTCTGCAAACGGTTTTATATGCTGTTCTTTTAAATCTTCTTTTGATAAATCAATAACTGGAAGGGTTTTGTGTGAATCTGCACTTGCTGCGCCATGACCCGGAAAGTGTTTACCGACTGTGATAATTCCATATTTTTCATATTCTTTTATTACTACATTAGAAGCTGCTATAACTTCATCTGTATTAGAAGAAAACGCACGTTCACCTATAATTGGATTATTTTGATTTGTATTTACATCAAGGACAGGTGCAAAATTCATATTAAACCCGTAGCTTTTTAGTTCAAGAGCTATTTCTTTTATTTGATTTTGAAGATAAGAAAGCCCCATTCTATAAGCAAGATTTGCACTTAAATATTTTTTGCCATTATGAATTTTTTCTGTTCTTTCTACTCTTCCGCCTTCTTGGTCTATGCTGTAGAACATTGGTATAGAAGCAGTTTGAGAAATATCTAATATTAATTTTTTTATCTGTTTTTCACTTTCGATATTGTAGGAAAAAAAGATTACCCCGCCAAGTCCATTTTTTACAAGTTCAGTAAAATGCTTGCTAAACCTAAAGCTTGTACCTACAAAGCCTGTAATAAACATTTGTGATATTTTTTGTTTTAAAGTTAAATCATTTATATTCATTATGTTCTCTTAATTTTGAAAATACGGAATTCTGATGGTTCAAGCTTTTCTATCTCTATTGTTTTTATATCGGGTTCACAATAGTGTTCAACAAAATCTTTTTTATCATCTTCATAAATATATTCACAATGAAGTGTGAAATCACCAGGAATCTCAATTTTTTTGTTCTCGATTGCGATATTTGTTTTTATTGTATATTCCATTATGCCTTCTTGATTTTGTTTTAAGATTTTTTCATTTGAAGGAAGATAATTTGCTGCTATAACAAAGCACTCTTTAACTGTTTCTTTTGAAATCATCCAACTTATAAAACCATTTTTACTTTGTTTTATTATTTGTGCTTCACCATCTATTGTAAGTTCATTGTTAATTGCAAGTCTTCTTATTGCATCAAATTTATTATAAAAATCCTCATCATTTGCTCTAATTAAAGAAACTTCTTCTTGAATAGTAGCTTCAATTCCGTCTTTAGAGAAAGACTCATCACCATCAACATACATAACAGGACGTTGTGCAAGCTTGCCTCCGGGTAAGAATTTGAACTTAAACCATTTGAATAATGCTTCTTCTTTATCCATTAAACCTAAATATCGATTTACTGTTCTGAATTCGCCGTCTTGATTATTGTAGGTTTTTAAAATTGATAATAATGAATTTTTTATAATTGTACTGTTATAATCTTGTAATTCACGATTGTTATTGATAACTTCTGTCGGGATTTTTTCATAATCTGTTTTTGTATCATTACCCCATAACAAATCAAAGCCCATATCTTGATGATATTCTTTGAAATAAGAATTCCATAAACGATATTCTGCCATTGTTGCAAAATAAGGAATTTCCTTTTTAAAGATTTCATTTATTTTCTTTAATAAAAATCTTGGGGCACGATAGCTTATAGGATTTAAGTCTTTTTCACTCATTTCATCAACAACAAAATCTGTATTAGAAAGTCTAAAACCGTCAAAGTTATAATCTTTTTGGAGTTTTCTCAAATGTTCTATGCAGAAATTTATAACAGGAAGATTGTATTCACCATTTTCAAGGTAAACAAAATAAAATGGAGTCTGACAATCTGAACCTGCAAATTCTGATACATCATGACCTTGTGCATTATAATGTTTAAAAATAGGATACGAACCGCATTCTGACATTTTTTCAAATATTGGTATACCGCTTGAACACCAAGCACCGTCTGGAAGCGTCCATAAACCTTCTTCAATAAGAGAATTAATTATTTCGCCTCGTTTTGTAATATCTTTGTCTTTTGTAATTTTATTAGCTTTTACCCCTTCAATACGTGAAACAATATCTGTAACTCGTTTTTGAAGTTTTTTCTGTTCTTCCTTTTTTGTTATGAAATTTGAAAGTTCTTTTCTTTTTTCTTCCAATTCTTCTGTAAACCGTTTATAAATCGGCATAAATTCTTGTGCTAAATCAACTGAACCGCTTTTTAATGTAGATTGATAAATATTGCGGACTATTGTAACATCATCTTCATCAAATTCTTGTGATAACTTAATAGCTGCAAGATTTAATGATTTAGATATTTCTTCAGTTAAAAATTTAACATCGACCCACCTCGCAATTTCAGGATGTGCCATTACTGTTTTTGAATATCTTCCGCTTTGTGGTACAACATCATAAATAACAGGATGTCCGGCAAGCTGTGCAAGCGTTATAAATAATTTAACCTGTTCTTTTGCACTGATTCCTGCTTCTTTAAGCTCTTTATCCGCAAGTTTTTCACTTACTTCTTCGCTGCTTGCGGTTAGATATGCGTTTCCAAAGTCACGCGGATGAAACGGTACTAAATATATTGTTGTAGATAATATATTTTTCTCAAGATTACCAGAAGGTAAAATAACTATCTGTCTTAACCAATCAATAAATTTTGCTGGTGCCATATCTTTTGCACCATCACCTAAACCTGCAAGGTTTATAAGTTTTATATCATGCTGCTCTTGTTTTATCCAATCTGCATCTTCAAAACCATATCTTTTTACAGCACTGATTTCATTATTTTTAATTACAAGTTTTTCATTTTCAAAGGTTGAATTTATTTCTAATTTTTTTTCAAGACAAAAAATAACTTCATTATCTTTTAATTCTTCAAGTGCTTTTGCTTGTGAATATGGAAGATAACCAAATTTTTCAATTAAAGAAACGAGTTCATTTTTTCTCTCTGCTGTAAGAGTTTCTGCTGAATATTTATTTTTTATTTTTAGATATAAATCATTAAAAATTTCTGATTTATTAATTTCTTGTTTTTTAAAAAGAAAATTAAACATAAAATAAACCCCTTACAACCTTGTAACACTTTTTACCCTATTATTAAAATATAGTATTATTTTTGTATTAACGCAAGGGGATTAGTAAGAAACATTAATCTAAAGATTTAGATGATTTTATAAACCATTCGATTGATGTAATCAAAGGGCAAAATCATTACAATGTTTTTTAAAGGGTAGTAAAGTCGTTGGAGTTTTAATGAAAATAAGGAAAGTTATACATATTATAAATAAATGTTTTTTATTTATTTGTGTAGTTTTATTGTCTTCACTAAGCTCTTTTGCTGCTGAAAATTCACTTTTGGGCATTGACGTTAAACAAATGCCTAATAATGGCTATAACATTTTACTTAGATTGGAGAATACAGCTCAAATTAATAAATCTATTGATTCTGAAGGTAATCTTATTATTAATTTAAATTCAACCCTTCCTTCTGATTCAATGGATATTATTTATGATAATACTTCAGACTTAAATAATGTTATTGTTCAAAAGAAAAATAAAGATAATACTGTTATTCTGCTTCAAGGTGAAAATATTGCTAATGCGCAGATTTTTACTAAGGAATTATCAACTGGTATAACTAAAAAACTAGATGCTAAAAATAGCTTGTTAAGTAATTTATTATTTATTGCAGATAAAAAAATCTTTGCTTTTTCCTTTGCTGCTATGTTTTTAATGTTTTTGATGATGCTTGCTGTCAGACCTAAAAATCAAAGATATGTATCTTCTGATATTAAGCAAATTCATAAAACGATTAAAAGAACAAATATAAATACATTAAGAAATAAAAATCTTACTCAATCTAAAAATATACCTTCAATTAATTATAATGTTAAGAAAAGTTTAAATTCTTCTTTTATGAGTATTCCTAAAGATTTTGTTATAAATAGCAATGTTATTGAAGAACAAATTAGGAAGGTTGGATAGGAAGAAATTTAACTATTGCATAAATTTAAATATAATATTAATATATTTTTATGCAACAAATAGATGAATAGTTAGGGTTATATGCAGGTTATAAGAGCATCAGAATTATTTGAAAATATAAAAAGCATTGATAACAATGAATTTGAACAATCTTCAAAAATAAATTTAGATTTTTCTAATATAGATTACATAGACTTAAAAGCTATTACTACTTTATTAAATATTCAAAAAGTTGCTCTATTGAATAATAAAGTAATTTCAATGAGCAATGTAAATCCAAATGTTGGTAAAATACTTGATGTTACAGGATTGAATAAAACCTTTGCAAATGTTGCAATTACAAATCCTATCTTAAGAAAGTAAGCAATAATGGCTTCACAGTTTTATATAGTTGCAACACCCATAGGAAATTTGAGCGATATAACTCTTAGAAGTGTCGAAGTTTTGAAACAGATTGATTATATTGCATGTGAAGATACACGTGTGACAAGAATCCTTTGTGAAAAATATGGTTTTAGTGCAAAACTTTTCGATTGCCATAAATTTAATGAAAAAGAACGAAGTGAAAAGATACTTTCGTTAATTGAAGAGGGTAAAAGAATTGCACTTGTTTCAGACGCCGGAACTCCTGGAATTTCTGACCCTGGGTGCGTGCTTATTCAAGAACTTCTTAATAATGGCGTTAAAATTACTTCTCTTCCCGGTGCTTGTGCCGTTACAACATTTTTAAGTATGCTGCCACGCAAAACAGAAGAATATGCATTTATCGGATTTATTCCACGTCAGAAAAAACAGCAGATTGAAATTCTCAATAAGCATAAATATACAAATTGTGTTTTTTATGAGTCACCTAACCGTTTAAAAGAAACATTAGAAAATATTCAAGAAATTTATGGCTATAATAAAAAAATTGCTGTAGGAAGAGAACTTACAAAGGTTTTTGAAGAAGTAAAAATTGGTGAAGTTAAAGAAATTCTTGATTATTATAATAATAATCCTTTAAAAGGTGAAATTGTTGCTATGGTTTTTGCTTCTGAAAATAGTGAAGTTTCAGATGAAGAATTAATTGAAAAAATAAAAATTTTAAAAGATGAAGGTTTTTCTCAAAAAGATATTTCTAAAATAATTTCAAAACTGTATAATGTTAATAAAAATCACGTTTACAAAATGGTTTTAGACTAAGAGGTAAGATGGAAGCTAAAGATAAAAAAAGAATTTGCGTATATTGTTCATCAAGTAATTATTTACCGGAAAAGTTTTATCAGTTTTCGCAAGAATTAGGACAAAAGATTGGTCAAAACGGCTATAATATGGTTTATGGCGGAACAATGGTTGGTATGATGGGTGTTATAGCAAATAATGCTATAGAAAACGGTGCTGAAGTTGTGGGTGTTATTCCTGAGCGCATTGCATCTTTCGGTTTAAAACATCCTTCTTTAGCTAAAGTAATAGTTACAAAAGATATGCGTGAGCGTAAAGCTACTATGGAAAAGTATGCGGATATTTTTGTATCTGCCCCTGGCGGCTTTGGTACCTTTGAAGAAGTTTTTGAAATTCTTGTTGCAAAACAATTAGGTTATCATAATAAACCGATTATCTTTTTGAATTTTGATAATTATTATGAAAATATGTTTAAGATGTTTGATACATTGTATGAAAATAATTTTGCAAAAGAAGAAATGAAATCGCTTTATTTTATTGCAAATACTATTGATGAAATGTTTGATTATATAAAATCTTATATTCCTAAAGATATTGCCTTAAAATGGTAGCTGAAAGGATTAATTTATGAGCAAAGAAGCAGAATTTTTTCAAAGTCCTGAGTTTATTTTTATAGTTTGTGTTAGTGCTTTTCTTCTTTTTACTTTGTTTTTTGTTAAAGAGAAAATAACAGAAAAAATTCTAAAAGAAGTATCTTTTTATATTAGAAGTACTGATGAAAAAATGATATGCTATGGTAAATATTGGAATACTGAACAATATTATTATTCAATTTCGCTGGCTATATTACTTGTTTTTACAATGGAAATGTATATTGAAGAATTATTAGATAGCTATGTGATAATAAATATTATTTTTGTTGTTCTTTGCATTTGTCTTCTTTTATATAATGTACATTGTTATGGAAAAATGATAATTTTGACAGATAAATCGCTTATTTTAACTTCTTTTTTGAAAACAGGTTATATAAATGAGATATTTAAACTCTCTGAAATAAAAGATAGCGGTTACAGACTGGAAGGAAGCTTGATATCAAGAGGGAGAATAGACATTCCATATTTGATTCTTTGTTTTAAAGACGGTTATAAAAAGCAAATATCAAAACTTACAAATTTAGAAGAAATTAATAATTGTATATTGAGAATTATCAAAAAGAAAAATACTTACGAATAAGAAACTATCAAAATAAATCATATAATTTCTATTCATTTCAAAATATAAACATTCAATAAATAATCCAAAATGCAATACCATTTGCAATAAATCCAATCCCTTAATATAATTAAGTAATGGAATTTATAAACAACACACAATTGAAAACATCTTTCATAGGTATATCTCTTAGCGGATTAAGCACAATAGAATCTGCCGTTGCTGTATTAGATAAAAATATGCACGTTATTATGCTTGATAAGCTTTTTTCAATGAACGATGTTAAATACTTTTTAGATAATTGGGCAGGTAAACAAAATTCCGTTATATTAGTTTCAGTTCCAGAAAATGAAGTTATGCTTAGCAGTAAGTGGAAATATAATTCACGAACTTATGACATTGTAAATCTTGACCATAAAATGATTAACCGCGATGATTGGACAAACAGATTTTCCACCCGAGGAAGCGAATATTTTAAAGAGTTAAGCAATCAAGGCATTGATATATTCAGATTTGATATCAATAATATCAAAAACTATTTTGGAAGCTGTCTTGCATATCGTGAACGTACACCAATTGATTGTAAATCGCTTCAAGATACATTAAGAATTAAATATAATATGCGTGAACTTCCTGTTAATATGCTTCCTGTTGCTCAATTAGAAGCCATATTAGGTGCATTCTTAGCACACAATATTGTATTAGGCGAAAACTTTGAATATAAACAAATTGGCGAATATGAAACACTTCCTATACTTGGGATTTAAAGTCAGAAAATATAAAGCTGCTTTATGACGCACTTTATTTATGAAAAACATTATAATCAAATTTAAAATGAATATCAACTTGATTATCTTCAAATTCAGCGGGTAAAGGCTGAAAAGGAGCAGTATCTTTAACTGCTTTAATAGCAGCTTTATCAACATCCTTATATCCCGAAGATTTCAATACTTTAATATTACTTACTTTTCCATTCTTTGAAACAGTAAATAATAATACAACTCTATTTGATTCATTTTTCTTAGGCGGCTTCCAATTAAGTTTTATATCACGCTGTAACTTTTTCATAAAAGGAGCAAAATCAACAGATGTTTCACTGCTTTTCTTTTCTTGTGCAGAATTATTTTTCTTACTTACATTTGGATTATCAGCAAAAGTAAAATTTATTACTCCCAGTAAAACAAAAGATATAAATAAACAAATAAGTTTCTTTTTCATATTAATTCCTTAACAATCTATATTATTTATTTTAGCATCGTTTTAATTAAATATATGTTCTCGAATATAAGCTGATGGTAATACTTGCATATTTTCTGCATCAATTACAGCTTGGAAAATGTCATCATTTAATTTATTTGGCTTTTGTGCTCCATTTATGTCTAATTCTATTACACAGCTTGAATTCATAGGATTTTCTATATCTATAATTTTACAGCCCTTTTCAAACTTAACAATTGAATAAATAATACCATCAAATGTTTGGAAATATCTATTATCTTGATATTTTTTAGGTAAATTCCCCTTATCCTTAATACTTAATCTTCTTTTGAACAGTGCTTGCATATCATCAGCCGTTTCAAAATCAGAAATTTTTGTTTTTTCAAGTGAATATTCAAGTGAAATTGCTTGATTTAATATTGAAATACACTTTTTTACATAACCATTTCTATTATTTTGATAACAAGGTCTATTCGCCTCATTCCAAATACGTATGAATAAAAGCAGAACAAGGATATAAATAGTGGAATGAATAATAATTTGGATGATATCTCTCACTTTATGTTTTTTGCTTATTTTAAAAAGATTTTTTAAATTTTTACGATTTTTAATTATTGTTATAATTGAACTTAAAAACCAGTACAATATTAAAATTACTATACCTGTATAAAAAACTAAAATAAAAATTGTAGCAATATCAAAACTCATAAAAAACCTACCTTAAAATCATTCCGCCCCATTCAACCATAGTATAACCACTGCGGTTAAATGGAATTAATGTTTGTTCTTTTATTTTTTCATTTTTCTTTGCTTTAGTTATAACAATCTCAACTCTGTTTATATTATCAGGTCTAGGGTCAATATATAAAGGTAAATAATTTTCAACATCTTCATTTTGAAGAAAATATATTTTAACCTGTTTCCAACCTGTATTTTTTACTTTTTTATTCCAGTATCTTACAAATTCAACTTTTTCTTCTTTGTTAAAATTCAACTCATCAGCTTTTTTACTTAGAAAATCTTCAATATTTTCCGATTTAACAATAAACCCTTCATTCTTTTTAGGAACCGGCTTAACTACCTGCACTCCATCCCAATATATATAAGGATATTTATTTATCTCGCAAGCTTGTTTAGAATACTCAAATCCAAATTCTTTATAAGGAAGTTTTTCGCAATTTGTATATTTAGGCTGCAAGTCTCTTAAAACTCCATTAGGTTCCGCTTCAACATACCAGCCGTTTTTATATTTCGGAATTACATTTTTATATTTAATTGTTTTATCAAGTTTAACAGATATTTGTGTTGTATTTTCAGGATACAAATAAATGGCAGGTTTATAATTTACAGGTTCAACAGTAAAAGCAAAAACAACAAAACCTATTATAAAAAGAGAAATAACAAAGCCCAAAACAGCGTTTCTTAACTTAAACCCTGCATTTTCATCTTCAAAAATTTCTTGGTCTTTCTTTTGATTTTCGTCCAAATTTTCTTGCATAACAACTCCTTTAGAGTATTATATCATATTTACCCCCCCCCCGAAACAAGATATTATTAATAAAAAAACCGTCTTAAAATAAGACGGTTTTTTATATTTTAAAACTAGATTAAACAGCTGTTAATTTAGCAGCGTTTTCAAGTCTTAAAGTTTCTGTTGTGATATCACAAACACTTGATGGTCCAAAGTATTGAATAGAACCAGGGAAGATATATTTATCTTCTAAAGCCCATTTTTCTCTATTTTCTTCTAATACTTTGAAAACAGGTCCATCTAATTCAACCAATGCTTTTTTAATAACTGGTTTAAATTGTCCGTGACGTTTTTCCATATTCATCATCATTGTTAAAGGAACACCGCCTGCAACCCATTCACTAGCCGGAGCAGAAAGGTTTTTAACTGATGATAAATAACCTGTTAAGCCGAATTTCATTAAAGCAAATGCATTATAACCTAATGAATAGCAATAGTCAGCATCAAAGTTAGATGGGAATGCACATCTGCCTTCATAACCGAAGAAATGGCATTGAGCAGAGAATTTACCAACAAAAGCGCCTGCTTTTTTCATTTCTGCTAATTTTTCGCTAACCATTTCGATTAATAATTTTTCAGTTTCAATTTTAGAAACTTGAACGTTTCCGTGAGGGTCTCTATCCATTAATAATTGTTGTTTAATCATTGTTGGAAGTGAAGAAAATACTGCTGCATCTTCTGCATTTAATTTACCTTTTATAATTTCAAATTTTGCATTTTCTTCAGCTGTTTTATAAGCTTCATCATTTTCTAAAACTGCTAATGTATCATTTAAGTTAGCAATCATAGATTTGATTTCAGGAATAAATTCAATTAAACCTTCAGGAATTAAAGCGATACCGAAGTTTTTACCCATTGCAGCTCTTTTTGCTACAACATCTGCCATATAATCAACAATTTGTCTTAATGACATTTTCTTTTCTTCAACTTCTTCTGAAATCAAAGTAATATTTGGCTGAGTTTGCAATGCAACTTCTAAACCAACGTGAGTAGCACTTCTACCCATTAATTTAACAAAGTGCCAATATTTTTTAGCTGAATTAGCATCTCTTAAAATATTACCGATTAATTCAGCATAAGTTTTTGTAGCTGTATCAAAACCGAATGAAATTTCGATTTGGTCATTTTTTAAGTCGCCGTCGATTGTTTTAGGACAACCGATAACTTGAATACCTGTATTATTTTTAACAAACCATTCTGCTAACATTGCAGCGTTAGTGTTTGAATCGTCGCCGCCAATAATTACAACACCTGTAATACCTAAGTTTTGGCATACTTTTAATGATTTTTGGAATTGTTCTTCAGTTTCTAATTTTGTTCTGCCTGAACCGATAATATCAAAACCGCCTGTATTTCTGTAAGCGTCGATTTTTTCATCTGTAAATTCAATATAATCACCGTCAATAATACCTGAAGGTCCGCCTAAGAAACCATATAATTTGCTTTCAGGATTTGATTGTTTTAAAGCGTCATATAAACCAGCGATTACATTGTGTCCGCCAGGAGCTTGTCCGCCTGATAAAATAACACCGATGTTTCTTTTTTCACATGCTTCTTTTGAAGAAGATGATTTAAAAGTTACAACTGGTTTTCCGTATGTATTTTTAAAAAGTTCTTCAATTTGTTCACAGTCTTTAACTGCTTGTGTTTTGCTGCCTTCTGACATAGTTAGACTGTTAATACCGCCTGCTAATGATGCAGGTAATTTTGGTTGGTATTTTAATCTTTCAATTTGAAGTGAAGAAAGTTCTTTCATTTAATAACTCCATTCTTTTTGTACCAATTTACAAGTAAATTGTACCACAAAAGTATTAATTTATCGGCAAGATTTAGCTATTAGGGGAATAAAAATTTTTTACATTTAAGAAATAATCACGAAAAAGGTGGATTATGAAAAAACTTAGTTATTTATTATTAATTTTAATATGTACAAACCCTGTTTTTGCTTTTAATTATACTGAAGAAGATAAAAACATGTTTTATGACGCATTTTTAGACGGTTATATTACAGAAATGCAAAAAACTGTAGATCAACTTGAAATTGAGCAGGCAAAAAAAGATAAAATTATGACAGAAATAAAAAAACAAACAAAAAAGCAAGATTTAATAAATTCTTCTTGGGGATGTATCCAGAAATATCCTATTGAACAAATTGTTTCCGCTTCTGTAATTTGTACATCTGATTGGACAAATAAGCAGAGTGAGCGTAATAAGAATTTGTTTAAATTGTTAAAATAAGAACTGGTGCAAAAAGATTGGGAAAGTTATCTTCTCGTCCTGTGATTTCGCGATACCTAAAATCAATGGACTTCGAAAATAACTTTCCCAATCTTTTTGCACCAGTTCTTATTAAAAAAGTTCGCAAAAAAGTATTAGGATATTGTTTCAACGGCCTGTGTTTTCGCGATACCTAAAAACAATGCCCGTTGAAACAATATCCTAATACTTTTTTGCGAACTTTTTTCTTCAATTTGCAAATAAATCAACTTTATTGTCTAATTAAATTATGGATATAACAGTAAAAAAATCAGTACCTTTAAAAGGTGAAATAGAAATTCCGGCAGATAAATCTATAACACATAGAGCATTTATGTTTGCTGCACTTACGAAAGGAAAAGTTAAAGTTTCCAATTACTCAAAAGGTGCAGACTGTATGTCAACACTTAAAATCATTCAAGATTTAGGTTGCAGCGTTGAATTTATTAACGATAAAGAAGTTTTGATTAACGCTGAAAACTCATTAAAAGAACCAAAAGAAGCACTTGATTGCGGTAATTCAGGCACTACAACAAGATTAATGATGGGCATTTTAGCAGGGCAAAATTTCAACACAAAAATGTTTGGTGACGCAAGTCTTTCTAAACGTCCCATGAAGAGAGTTATTGCTCCTTTAGAATTAATGGGCGCAAAATTTAAACATAATGACTATAAAATGCCAATTGAAATACAAGGAACTCAATTGCAAGGTATAGATTACAATTCTACATTGGCTTCTGCGCAGGTTAAATCCTGTTTATTACTTGCAGGACTTAATGCAGAAGGTATAACATCCTTTACAGAGCCATATAAATCAAGAAATCACACCGAACTTATGTTTGAATATATGGGCGCTGATATAAATGTTGAAGGTAATAGAGTAAGTATTAAAAAATCTCAATTGCAGCCAAAAGATATTACTGTTTGTGGTGACATTTCCTCAGCCGCTTTCTTTATGGTTGCAGCTTTAATAGTTCCTAATTCAGACATAATAATAAAAAATGTAGGAATTAATGAAACAAGAAGCGGGATTATTGACGTTTTAAAAGCAATGAACGGTCATATAGAACTTTTAAATAAACGCATTGTTTCTAATGAAGAAGTAGCAGATATTAGAGTTAAATACTCAAATTTAAAAGCAACTACTATTGAAGGTGCTATAATTCCAAGATTAATTGATGAAATTCCTGTTATAGCTGTTGCTGCTTCTCAAGCAGAAGGAACTACCATAATAAAAGATGCAGGTGATTTAAGGAATAAAGAAGCAGATAGAATTACAGCCGTAAAAACAGAATTGCAAAAACTTGGTGCTGATATCGAAGAAACTCAAGATGGTTTTATTATAAATGGAAAAACAGAACTTAAAGGCGATTGCGAAATTGAATGCTATCACGACCATAGAATTGCAATGAGTGCCTACGTTGCTGGTTTGATATGTAAAAAACCCATTAAAATTAATGAATTTCAATGGGTTGATATATCTTTTCCTGAATTTTTAGAACTTAATTCTAAATTAACTATTTCATAGGATATTTAACGCTTGATGAATTATTTGCATCTACTTTAAAAGTAATGTATACTCTTTCACCTTTATAATCATCAGGTGGAATATCAAAACTATTTACATTGGATAAAGCAAGTAACACAGAATTATCTAAACTTTCATTATGAGAGCTTGAAACAATAGTTTTTGAACTTAAATTACCTTCTTTATCAACAACATATTGAACTTTGCATTCACCAGAACCTTGTATTATTGAAGTATCCCATTTTCTGTTAAACTCATTACCAATATTTACAATATATTCTCTTAAAACAGGAGAAATAGATCTGAAACGTTCATTTAATAGTGGTAAATTTGCAATAGGATCCTTTGCCTTAAATGCAGAAGGTACTGTTTTATCCCAATAAGTACCAACATCTGGAATCTTAACATTCGCTACTGCCACATTTTCTTTTATTTGAGCTTTTTTTGCTTTTTTATGCGGAGGTAAAACAAAAACAAAAAGACAAAGAACCGCAATAACACCTGCTGCAATCATAGATTTTTTCTTTTCAACTTTTTCACGTTCAAGTTCAGCAGCTTCTTCTGGTGTTAATCTTTTTTTAGGTGCAACATGTCTTACAGGCTCAGGTTCAGGTTCATAATACTCTTCTTCGTATGTTTCTTCATAAACTTCTTCAAAAGTATCATTACCGCAATCACAAAAATCTGGGCATTGTTCGTATTCTGCATTACATTCTGTACATCTATACATTATTTATTTCCTTTTAAATTAAAAATCTTTATCTACTTTTTCTAGTAATTCTTCTCTTACGATGATTTCAAATTTAGTATTTCCTAACATATTTGTTTCCATAATAAGAATTGATGTAGGTAATAATGCTCCAACAAAGCTTAAAACCATACCCATAATATCACCGCCCATTACGCCGATGAAATATGAAACGTTCATTGTAACTTCGATAAATACAACACAAAGTGCAATAATAAAGAATTTTTTAGCTTCTTTTTTAAGGTTTTTGCTGCTTTCAACACCATGAAGAACAACACCGTGTACATTATAATCACTAAAACCATCTTGTTTTATTACATTAGAAGCCAAAACTCTTTTTGTTGTAGCAAAAGATGTTGCAAAACAATGGAAAGCGAAAATAATCATAATCATCGCAAGTGCTAAGAAGATTGGAGAGAATTTAAAACCATCTGATAATCTTATCCAACCAGCTGCTTCAGGGAAGCATTCAGCAAGTGTTTGAGATACCGCATAAGCAAGGAATGGTGCAGTAATAATACCCAAACCATATTCAAGATATGATTTAATTTCCAAGTTAAATATTTTATTACTAATATCTTTTAATTTTTTCTTAGTAATATTGTTTACATATAAAGTAATCCATTGTTGATAATCTTTAACAATTGCTTGGAAGTCTTCTCTGCTTTCATAACTGTCAAGTTCTTCACCTGCTTCAGCAATTGTATTTTGAGTAATAGCTGCAAATACAGCGAGGAAAATACATAAGAAAGAACAACCAATTAACATTTGAGGTATTAATAATGGAAGTTGATATGTATGCATTGATAATTCAACTAAACTGAATACCATAATAGCTGCGAAAATACCGCCGCCTGATAACAAGCATAAGCTTTGGATTGTTCTTGATGATTGAGTTACTCTTGTTTTACCTTTATTTTGAAGAGTTAAGAATTGACCCAATTTTAAAATCATAGTAACAATTATAAAGCCAACTGCAGCAAGAAATAATATTCTATTTTGCAATTGTCCGTTTAAAGATTCTAAACGAATAATATCTTTTAAAATGAAAGCCATTGCAAACGGAACAAACAATATAAAGAAATTCAAGAAAGCCAAAATGATTTCATTTTGAGACAATTTATTTCTTAAATAATTTGCTTTGTAAGCAATTTCTTTAGTGATTAAAGCTCTTCTTCTTTCAATATCAGCTTTTCTTCTTTCAATTTTAATTTTTGTTTGAGCTCCAACGCCCTTACCATAAAGTGTTTCGATATCTTGTTCATTAAGTTCTTCATCTTCAATCATAGTGATTGTTTTTTTGTTTTCAGCCTTTTTTAATCTTTCTGCATTTCTTCTATTAGCAAGCTCTAATGAGCCAGGAACTACTTTTGGATTAGTACCTGCAGCAGTAATTTTAATACTAATAAATTCATCAGAATCAGCAATCATTAGTTTACATAAAGAACCAATTTCAATAGATTGACCTATAGGCTGACCTCTAAATAAAACCTTATCACTTCTAAAATTATTAACGATTTGCCATTTGCCTGTATCTAGTTTTTGAAGTGAAATTATCAAATCAAAACCTAAATTCAATAATCTAAAATGACAATTAGGAGCTGTTCCTATATTAATAACATTAGAATCATTAAATACTTTTTCATTATGTTGAGATGTTATAGTAACTTTCATTCTAGTCCTCTATCTTCCTACTGTTTCTAAAATCTTTCTTACGGCAGCATCAACATTTTCTTCTGAAGCCATTATTAATTGTTTTTCTTTTAAAACCGGCAATAATGTTTGTCTTATTTCATCTAATTTTTGAGGATGAGCATATAAGAATGCTAACGTAAAATCCGGAATATATTTTAGTGTATTTTTTATATTTTTTGGTAAAGTATTCCAATTAATTTGTTTTTTAATGTCACCTTCATTTTCCATATCACCAAGGAAGACAATTACAGGTCTGTAACCTTCTTCTTTAAATCTCAAAGCATCTCCAACTGCTTTATACAAGGCTACACCATAAGCAGTTCCCCAACTTTTAGTATTATAAGTCCCACGTGTTTCCATAGCTTTTTTCATTGCAACAAGTTTATTTGGTTTTCCATTATAAATATTATAAGCATCTTCTGTAACCACATATATTATTGCATGGTCTTCCGAATCAAGCCTTTTACACACTTTTAAGATTGTTTGTTCTTGCTGGTGCTGTAAATTTTTATTAGATGCAGACGTATCCAACAAGAAGATTGTTGCCACAGGCTGGAACTGTTTTAATTCCATATTCATAAAGCCTACAGCGATTAACTTTACAACATAAAGGACTATTACTAATAATAAACCTAGACTACAAGTTCTTTTAAACATACTACTCTCGATTATACTAATTTAACAATAGAAATTGTATCATATCTATTTATTTTTATGCAAGTTATTTCTTTTTTTTAAAATCCAAAAATCGGGATGCAGCAAGGCTAAAAAAGGAATTAATTCTAAACGGCCAATAAGCATATTAAATATGCATACTATTTTTGATAAAACAGTTAGATTGCTAAAACTTCCCATAGGATCAAGTTCACCAAATGCAGGACCCACATTACCTAATGTCGAAATTGCACTTGTAAGCCCTACTACAACATCTTGTTCAATAAATATTAAAGAAACAGCGCTTAATGCAAAAATTGTATAATAAAATATTACAAACGATATCATTTGTTTAACAACATCTTCATGAATAATTATTTTATTAATTTTTACCGGATAAACACCGTTAGGATGAAATATTTTAGAAATTTGTCTTTTCAAATATTTAAATATAAAAACTATTCTTAATAATTTTAAACCGCCCGAGGCAGAACCTATTGAAGCACCGCAAAACATTAATAAAAACAACAATAATTTAGCTCTTAAATTCCATTGATTATAATCTACAGAAGCAAAACCCGTTGTTGTTATTATGGAAACGACTTGGAAGAAGGCAGATTCAAAAGCTTTTTTCCATTCATATATGTGATGAGTTGTAAGTGTTATTGCAATACTTAATGTAAAAAACAAAACAACCATAAAATATAGTTTAAATTCATCATCTTTAAATAGAGCCAGAAAATTTCTTTTTATATAAATCTTATATTGAAGAGCAAAATTCATTCCCGATAAAAACATAAAAATACCAATTACCCAGAAGAATTTTGATTGTCCGTAATCCATAATACTATTTTGTGCTGGGGAAAATCCTCCGCCAGATAAACTTGATAAAGAATTGCATACAGAATCAAAAAAAGGCATTCCCAAATAAATTAAAACAGCTATTTCTATTAATGTTAAAACAAAATAAATTCCCCATAATACAGCAGCTGTCTGCCTAATTCTTGGAGTCAATTTACTTTCTGTAGAACTAGCACCGGGAGACTCAGCAAAAAACATTTGTCGTCCTGCAATTGCAAATTTAGGTAAAATTGCAATAAATAAAACCAATATTCCCATACCGCCAAGCCATTGGCTAAAAGACCTCCAAAAAAACATAGTTTTAGGGTATATTGAAAAATCAGTTAAGACAGTAGCACCTGTTGTTGTAACACCGGATACTGCCTCAAATAAAGCATCAATTGGATTTAGTCCAAAATATAAGAAAGGCACAGCAGCCAAAATTGAAAAAGAAAACCAAGATAAAAGCACAACTGCAAGAGTTTCACTTTTATTAATATTATTGAAATTTTCTTCGTCCTTTTCTTCTTTTCCTCTTAAAAACATACTAAATAAATATGCAATTATGGAGGAGCCAATAAAAGGAATACAAGCACTATATTCCTTGTAAATCAATGCACATATACAAGGTATAAGTATAACAAGTGCAATATATTTTAAGATAAGACTTAACGTATTAAAGGCATAATTATAATTCATTTGCTAACCGCACCTTTTAAAATAATTTAGGATAGCATCTGCATTTTCTTGAGTTGTAAATATCATCAGATTATCATAAGGCATTACTTGAGTTGTACCACGCGGAATAATTATCCTATTTCTTCTTTGTATAATTGCAATAATTGCTTTGCAAGGAAGTTTTAAATTCATAATCATATCTGTTTTAAAATCGAACGGAACACAAATCTCCAAAACTTTACCCTGTCCACGTTCTACTGTTGCCAAAATTTCAACTTCTGTTTTTATTAAATGATTTTCTATATCATCAATTGCTGCTGCATCTTGTGATATAGCAACATCAATTCCAACTTTCTCAAATAAATTTGCATTAGCATTTTTTGAAACTCTTGTAATTACTTTAGGTACGCCAAGCTGTTTTGCAAGCAGAGAACATAATAAATTCTTTTCATCATTATTTGTAACACTAACTACAACATCTGATTCACTAACACGTTCTTCTTCTAAAAGCCCAAAATTAGCACCGTCACCATTAATTACAAGCGTATTTTTCAAATTTTCTGTTAATTCAACACATCTGTCATAATCAAATTCAATGATTTTAATCCGCATATTAACTTTTTCAAGGTTTTGGGCAAGCATTAAACCAACACTACCTCCGCCTATAATAGTCACTTGTTTAACATCATTTTTTTCTTGGAAAAATTTATTTGCAAGAATATCTAATGAATAAGAAGAACCCATAAAAATAACTTTGTCATTTAATAAAAGCTCTGTATCACCATTTGGAATAAATAATTTATTTTCTCTTGTTATACCTACAATCAAAGTTTCTTCAGGGAAACTGCAGTCTTTAATCTTTTTATTTAAGAATTTAGTACCCTCTATAACACGATATTCAAGAAGTCTTGCCTTTCCATTAGCAAAGTTTTCAACATCTATTGCATTTGGAACAGTAATAATCCTGAAAATTTCTTGTGTCATAAGTTCTTCCGGCCAAAGAACATAATCAATCATAAGTTCCCGCTGATATTTTGAGCCGCGAACCAAAGATAACGATTCAACATTATCTTGTTTACTTACAAAACAAACCGTTTTTAATTTAGTCATATTTGTTACTGTAAGACACGCAACTATATTCGCTTCATCATTATCGCTGCAGGCTATAAATATATCAGCATCCTTTATTCCTATTTCCTCCAAAATAGCAATATTAGAACCCGAGCCCTGTACATATTCAATATCTAACTTCTGAATTTCACTACTGTTTTCAGCTTTATCATCAATAACAATAATATCGTGATCTTCATATAACTTCGCCGCAATCAAACACGCTGTTTCATTTGCGCCATATATTACAATTTTCATAAAATTCCTTAATGTTTTTATACAACTTATAAAACAAAAAGGAACTTTTGTCTATTACGAAATATTGAAATTTATATATAATTCTCAACATAATAGTTAAAATTATCACCATGAAGTTGTTTGACTACTTTTCCCAAAGTTGTGATTTTGAAATAATATATTATATTCTCTTGTCACCCTGAATTTAGTTCAGGGTCTTACCAGCTTTATATAACCACTTTTAACTACAAATAAACGTCCTGATTTAAGTCCAAATTGGTTAGATTCCGAAACAAGTTCGGAATGACAGTTTGACCTTTCTGTTATGCTGAACTTCTTTGACTTCTTTTTCTAAAATCTTTGATTTTAAAAACAACATATTACACTCTCCTGTCACCCTGAATTTAGTTCAGGGTCTTACCAGCTTTATATTAATTACTTTTAAGTAGAAAAAGTTTTATGGTTTAATTTTCAGTTGATAAGATGCTGAAACTAGTTCAGCATGACAATTTTTAGTTTTTTCAAAAATACATAACTATTTTTTATTTAAATTAAAATAATTTAAATGATAGACTATAAAGCAGCTAAATCTTTTGTTATTTGAGATTGTAATTGTGAATTATCTGTATTATATGCAGCAACATAGGCTTTTGATAACAATTTTCTTGCTTTTGCACTATTTCCGTATTGAAGCATTACTTCGGCTGCACTTCTATAATTTTTTGCTAAATTTTCATAATCTTCAACTTTAGCAAATGACTCAGAAGAAGTTCCATATAAATTTAAAGCCTTAGCTTTTTCACCTAATTTCTCACACATTTTTGCATTCTTAGAATATGTTAAACCTTTAACCTTTTCATTCTGAGTTTCATCAGCAATTGTTGAAGCCATATTCATAAACATAAAAGCATTTTGCTTATCGTATTTACCTGTATGAATTTGAGCCAAGTCTGACAGTGCTTTTGTTTGAAGTTTCAAATTATCTGCTTCACCAGCAAATGAAACAGCAGCACAATAATGCTCTACAGCAGGGTCAAAATTTACATAATCATCATAAATTTTTGCCATTGAAATATGCGCCCTTGCTTTTATATTATTGTCTGCACTTTGCCTTGCAGCTCTATCATAACTATATAAAGCATCTTCAATCTGATTAAATTCATCATACAATCTGCCTGCTTCATAATTAATCATTGCACTTGTTTGATAGTCACCTATTTCATCTGCATATTCAAGTGCATTTTGAAAAGAATACAAAGCTTGTTCTTTGTTATCAATAGCGGCATATTTTTTAGCTTGAATAAACATCCTTTTCAATTGTGCATCTAACGGAACATATATCCCGCTGTCCGACTGTTGCTGTTGTTCTTCTTCAGCGTTTTCTGGTTGAACAGACTGTTGTTCTTCAACTATTTGAGTTTCTTCCTCCTGCACAACATCAACTGTTTGTTCTTGAAGAACCTGCTCGGTTTTGTAATCAATTTGCTGTAAAAATAAAGCATCTACCCAGTTTTCTACAACTTTAGACGGTTTTTTTAGTGTATTTGTAATATATTCATCTAATATTTGTGAGGCGCTTTTTAAATTAGATTGAATAATTTGCGGATTTGGATTATCTTTTTGCGATTGATTTTCTATTAAACTTAAATATGATGCTACTTCTGATTTAATTTCATCCGGAGCACCTATTGCATTTGTTGTATTTTTAAAGTCTTTTAAAACCTGATCTATATTGATTTTACGTCTGGTATAATCAATAGCAACTTTCTCACCATTAGGGAAATAAGAATTATCTTTTGGTTGTTTTCTTTCCTGCTGCAAATCATTTTCAGCATTTTGAGACGATTGAGAACTTTTCTCCTCATCTTGTTTTCTGGTAATTTGTTTTCTGTGATTTATACCATAATATGAATTTACATAGTTCGGGTATATAGAATTATACAAGTTTTACCGCCTCACAATTACACTTTTATCCACATCTAATTCTACATAAACTAGTATCTGATTTTTTAGGAAAATTTGGAATACACTATTTAGTGTATTAATGTTTTTTTAAAGAAAATCAAAATTATAAAGAAACAAAATTTGCTTAAAAACATAAATGAGTATTTTAATTGGTAAGATGCTGAAATAAATTCAGCATGACAGTTTGACTTTTCTGTTATCCTAAACTTATTTGACTACCTTTTCTAAAATCTGTGATTTTGAAAACGACATATTATATTCTCTTGTCACCCTGAATTTAGTTCAGGGTCTTACCAGCTAAAAATTAAAATATAAAACTTATATTATTTTGGTTATTTTAAAATTTTATATTAAAATAACTACATGCTAAAAAAATTTCTTATAAACAGATTTAATAAAAAATATGCAGGAAAAGAACTTATGTTCTGTCCAAGGATATATGAAGATATTTCTTTCCTCCCGTTTGTTATTGTCAAATGCTGTCATTGCAATAGAATGCCATATTCACCGCCGTTATTATATCCGGCAAATGCAGAAAAATTAACTGCAAAAAAACTTTTAAAATCAATAACAAAATTTAATTTTTATGAATATTTAAAAAATATTGATAAACTAATGCAATTAAATCAAAAACAAACAGGCGGCTGCCAAGGCTGTACATTTTTACAAAAACAAATTGTACCTGAATTCCCTCATGAAAAAAATATTAAATTTTTTACAATTAACCATTTTACAAAATGTAATTCTAATTGTGTATATTGTGGTATAGGCAGAAAAACAGAAGATATAAAATTCAAACTGCTTCCTATTTTAAAAAGGCTTATTAAAGATAAAATGATAAACGACTCCTGCTTAATTAACTGGGGTGGCGGCGAACCAACTATATGCAATGAATTTGAAGAACTTGCAGCCTATCTTCATAAAAATAATATCCGTCAGGCAATAAATTCTTCCGGAATAGAATTTTCTCAAACTATCCTTGAGGGGTTAAAAGACGGTTCAATGAGCATACAAATAAGTCCTGACAGCGGAACAGAAGAAACCTATCGAAAAATAAAAAGACAGAAGAATTTTAATAGGGTTTGGGAAAATATAAGAAAATATGCACAATACCCCAATATGTTATTTGTAAAATACATTTTCTTTTCTTGGAATGCAAATGAAAACGATATTAGATGTTTTATGCAAAAATGTATAGAATCAGGTGTCAAAAATATTGTAATAGATTGCGAATCAAACAGCGCAGCAAATAACCCAAGATGTTTTTGGGGTCCAATAACAGATGAAATCGTGCAGCTTGCTATCTTAATGAAAAAACTTGCTATTGAAAACGACATTAAATATGAAATTTCATACCAATGGCGAGATGAAAAGAAACAAAAAATAGAACAGGGCTAATTTTTTTATTTTCTAAATATCTATCTAATTTGAAAATTGGATATACAAATAGTAAGTTGGAAAGATTCCGAAACAAATTCGGAATGACATAATGCTTTTATAACGTACGAAAAACTTTATTAATATTCAATAAGTTCACTGTCATTCCGAACTTGTTTCGGAATCTTTCCAATTAGAAATCTTAACTTAAACTAAATTTTAGACAAATTATTAAAAGTTTTATGTAAAAACACGCAAAAAAAAAGGAACTTTTTAAGGGTTCCTCTGAAATCTTTTTCAATTTCCTCGTGTGTTAGTAAAGGTAGTAAGTAAGGTAAGTGTATGAATATAAAATCTTGTTTATTGTTTATCTTTTAGTTTGTTTATCATCTACATATATATAAAGTATATAACTTTTAAATAATTGCCTAAATGATTTGATTTTGTAATATTTCTTTACATATAAGTTTGTTATCAGAATATGTGTAATGATTAAAATTCACTCTTAACAACTAAAAGAAAGATAAAGTTTTTTATTTTAGACGCCTGTGTTTTCGCGATTCCTAAAAACAATGCCGTCTAAAACAAAAAACTTTATCTTTCTTTTAAATTATTAATGTTCACCTTAAAACTTAACATTAAAGGTAGATTGAGGCTGTCCCTCTCGAACCATCTGACCCAACGCATACATCTGAGCTTGATACATTCTAATTTCTTTTGCTACTTGACCTGAGAAAACTTTATCATTTTCTTCCAGATAGTTAACAAAAGGATTAACCGTTATATTTTCAACTTCTTGTTTTGCAACTTTTTTTACTTCTGCAAAACTTTTTTTAGGAAGTGCTACATTAAAGCCAAAAGGCTGTCTTAGTATTGATTGATTTTCGTTCATTGTTTCTCATTTATTCCTTTATAATTTTCTTATCGGAATATTTTTATTAAACTTTAATGTTTATCTTTATTTTGTAAAGAAAACAATATATGATTGTTACAAAGAAACATTAATGTAACAAAAAAGTTAACAAACTAGCAAAAAAAAATTTGGACGAATTTTAAAACCCACGGAAAAGACAATAATAACATGATAGATAGAATTAATACATCAATTTCTAATATAAAAATAGCCGAAAATAATAATAAAAATAAGCAATCCTTTAAAGGTGCTGATACAGCACTGTTAACTGGACTAAGAGCATTAAATAACAGTCCTGCTGTTGGAGCTTGTGCTGTCGATTTATGTTCTATGGTAATTCCAAGAACTGCTATAGAGGCAAAAAACAGAGGACCTCAATCAGGTATAGAAACCGCATTTAGAGAAGGTACAAGTTGTTTTATACATGCCTGCGTAGGTTTAATCGGGCTTGGGGCTGCAACATTACTTTCAGGAAAATTCAATAAAGAATACGGCATTAAAGCTCAAAATCTTTTTGCCAGTGGTGACGTAATTAATAGCATGTCTAACTTATGGCAAGAATCAAGAGGCACATCAAAACAATTTTTTGAAGGTTTTGTTCAAAACATAAAAGGTTTAAACGGTGAACAATGGAAAACCGTCTCCGGTGAAGCTAAAGAAGGTATTGTTAACGGTTTAGTCACTCTTGCTGATAAAACAAAACAATTAGCTTCAGCTCAAGGTGCAGATAAATCTAAGTTAGTAAAAGAAGTTAAAGATTTAAAATCCGTTGTACTTTCTCAAATAACAAAAGATACAGGCGCACAGGCTTCCTTTAAACTTAACCAAATAAAAGGTTCAAAAGAAATTTTTTCAAGTTTATCAGAACTTGTAGATAATGCTGTTTCACTTTCAAATTCATTTAAGACTCAATCAAAAGAGAAACTTCCTTCTTTTGTAAAAGCATTAACAAAAAATAAAACAGCTTCTACTTTATTAGGACTGGGAATTTGTGCTGCATTATGTATGTCTGTACAGCCCTTTAACAGATATTTAACAAAAAAACGTACAGGAAGTGACGGTTTTGTAGGTGTTGAAGGTGAAAAGAAAGCAGAACCTTCAAAAGGATTTAAAGCTGCAAAAACAGCCCTAGGTATTGCTTTTCCTGCATTTGCTATAAGTACAATCGGTAAACCTGCAAACATTTTATCTAATATACAATTTAACAGTAAAGTACCTACGTTAAATCAATTCAAATTATTATATGGTCTTACTATTGGTTCAAGATTTATGTCTGCAAGAGACAGCAATGAACTTAGAGAGGCAACTATTAAAGATACTTTAGGCTTTACTAACTGGCTAATTCTTGGCGGCATGGTTTCAAAACTTACAGCAAGAGCATTGGGCGGTAAAGAATTAATTAACAACCCTGTTGCTCAAGAAGGCGGCAAAAAAGGCATAAAATATGCAGCTAAATGGTTAACAAAAGCTTCAGTTAAATCCTTCGATGAAGTATTATTACCAAACGCTAAAGAATTAACAAAGAACGGTAAATTAATGAAGTTCTCTGAATTAGTTAAGAATGCAGATTCTGCAACAAAATCTAAAGTTCTTAAAATTGCAGGTTCCCAAATTGCAGGTTACTTATATTCAGGTATTGTTCTTGGTATGGGAATTGCAAAATTAAACATCTTTATTACAAAACAAATTCAAGCTAAGAAAAAAGCAAATAATAAAACTCAAGAACCACAAATTCAAAAGTTTGACTTAAATTATCTTTCTAAAATGCAAAATGAAACAAGCAATGTATTCAAAGATTTTAATTAATTTGATATAATCGCTTTATGTCATTATTTTTAAAAGAAGAATTTAATAGTTTTTTACCTGCTGAATATAAAAGTGCAATAATCGATTCTGCACAGATTGCAGAAAAATATGGTATAAAAATTTATTTAATCGGCGGTATTGTTAGAGATTTAATATTAAAAAATCCAATTAAAGATATTGATATTACTGTTGAAAGTGATGCAATAGATTTTTGTAGATTGTTAGAAAAAGAATGCAATTGCAAAATAATATCTATTCAAGAAAATTTAAGAACAGCAAAAGTTAAATTTGAAAATAATATTGAGATAGATTTTGCTTCGACAAGAGAAGAAAAATATCAAACAGGAGGAGTTTTGCCTTCTGCTCATAATTTTGGCTGTAAATTAGAGCAAGATGTTAAACGCCGTGATTTCACAATAAATACCCTTGCATTAGATTTAACAGGCAACAATAAATATATGTTTGTAGATTATTACAATGGGTTTGAGGATATAAAAAATAAGAAAATAAAAATTCTGCATGATAAAAGCTTTATAGATGATCCCTCCAGAATAATTCGTGCTTTAAAATTTCAAATTCGTTTTGATTTTGAGTTTGAAGCAAAAACAAAGAACTTAATGGATAATTATTTAAAAAATATTGATAAATCTATACCGCTTGAACGTATTAAAAATGAACTTCGTCAATATTTTTCAATAAAAAAAGATAATTTATATAAAAATATTATAGAAACAAAAGCATATAAATTAATTACAAATAATCCGATAACAGAGTTTAATTCAAAAGCATTAAATAATATAGCTTCATATAATTTATTTAATCAAGAAGATTTATGGTTTATTTATATTATTCTTTTACTTGTAAATGAGCCTCTTTTAGAAGAACGTTTAAATATGACAGCTTTTGAAAAAAAAGTTATAACAGAAGTAAAAGAATTATTAAAAAATGCGCCGTTAGATATAAATGATAAAAAGTTAATTTATAATACGTTTGAAAATAAAATCGATTTATCAATTGCCGCTTATTATTCAATAACTGAAGATAAATCAGTTAAAAAGTTTTTAGACGCATTAAAACAAATAAAAGTACTAATTACAGGAAATGACTTAATAAATTTAGGTTTTATTCCGTCACCATATTTTAATGAGCTTTTTGAAAAAATATTAACAGAAAAATTAGACGGCAAATTAACAACAAAAGAAGAAGAACTTACTTTTGTAAAACAATTCATAAAAAAAGAAGAGTAGATAATGTCTACTCTTCTTTTTATTATAGTTTAAACTACACACCGCAAGCTAATTTAGAAGCTTGTTCTTTAAGTGTTTCTGCTTTATCAGTATGTTCCCAAGGTACATCAAAATCAGTTCTGCCCAAGTGTCCATAAGCAGCAAGTCTTTGATAGAATTTACCGCCATTTTTAGCAGGTAAGTTTCTTAAATCAAACTGATTAATGATAGCTCTTGGTCTTAAATCAAAGTTAGCTTCAACAAGGTTCATAATATCATCGTCAGATATTTTACCAGTACCAAATGTTTCAACATAAATAGAAACAGGTTGAGCTACACCAATAGCGTAACCTAACTCAATTTCACATTTATCAGCTAAACCAGCAGCTACAATATTTTTAGCAACATATCTTGCAGCGTAAGCAGCACTTCTATCTACTTTTGTTGGATCTTTACCAGAAAATGCGCCGCCTCCATGTCTTGAATAACCGCCATAAGTATCAACAATAATTTTTCTGCCTGTTAAACCAGCGTCACCTTGAGGTCCGCCAATAACAAATCTACCAGAAGGATTAATTAAATATTTTGTTGAACTATCTGGTTTTAAAGCTTCTTTTTCAAATACATAATTAATAACATGCTTAATGACATCGTTTTTAATTATTTCTTGAATTTGAGTATTATCAGTAATACCGTTAATTTCTTCATCATGCTGAGTAGAAATAACAACTGTATCAATTCTTACAGGTTTGTCATTTTCATATTCAACAGTAACTTGAGACTTACCATCTGGTCTTAAATAAGGAACAAGACCTTGTTTTCTAACTTCAGCCAATCTGTAAGAAAGTTTATGTGCTAAGCTGATTGGTAATGGCATTAATTCAGGTGTTTCATTACAAGCAAAACCGAACATAATACCTTGGTCACCGGCACCAATGTTATTTGTTTCATCAGCTGAAACAGCAGCATTGTTATCTCTTGTTTCAAAAGCTTTATTAACACCGCCGGCAATATCTGTAGATTGTTCATCAATGCTTGTTAAAACAGCACAAGTTTTGCTGTCAAAACCACCTGATGATTTACCTGTATAACCGATATTTTCAATTGTTGTTCTTACAACGTGAGGAATATCAACATAGCATGAAGATGTGATTTCTCCTGATACAAGCACCATGCCTGTTGTAACAGATGTTTCTGCTGCAACTCTTGATTTAGAATCTTTTGTTAAAAATTCATCTAAGATTGCATCTGATATTTGGTCGCATACTTTATCTGGATGTCCTTCTGTTACTGATTCAGAAGTAAATAAATATTTTTTTGAACTCATATTTACTCTCTTTCTCGTTTATTTATCCAAAACTATTACTTAATATTTTACTCTCAACAGATTTTAAGGTCAAATTTAAAAAAAGACCGTTAGTAACGGTCTTTTTAAATTTTATAATTCAAACTTTAACTATTTAGATTCTCTGATATTTAAAGCTTTAATTAATTTTCTGTAATCATCAAGATTTCTATCTTTTAAGTAAGAAAGAAGTCTTTTTCTTCTACCAACCATCATAAGAAGACCGCGTCTGCCTTGGAAATCTTTTGGGTTAGCTTTTAAGTGCTCAGTTAATTCAGTAATTTTTTCAGTTAATAAAGCGATTTGGGTTTCAACGCTTCCTGTATCTTGAGCATTTTTGCCATACTTTTCAACAATTGCTGTTTTGTTTTTTAAGTTTATTGTCATTTTTTGTTCCTTTTTAATTTTTGTGACTTTTTCGGTGGGTAAGTCTTTTTAATTATAAGTAAGATTATAATAACATCTCAAAATTAAAATGCAATTAGTATTTTCATGTTGTTAAAAAAAATAAAAAAACAGTAAGAAATTCTTTGTGAAGGGCATTGATTTTAGGTATCGCGAAATCACAGGCCTTCACAAAGAATTTCTCACTGTTTTTTTATTTTTTAGAATTTCAAAAAGCAAAAAGGATTAAAGTATTTACTTCTCGTCCTGTGATTTCGCGATACCTAAAATCAATGGACTTCGAAGTAAATACTTTAACCCTTTTTGCTTATTGAAATTAAGAATTAAACACCTTAAACATTTCTTTCAAAAATTCATACCCTTTCAAATAAGTAACATAATCAATTTGCTCATTTGCAGAGTGCATATTATAAACATCTGCAATACCTATTAAAATCGGTTTTAATTTTTTGCCGTATTTGTTTGTATTGTTTGCATAAATATGAGTTTCTGCACCGGCATGGAAGGAAGAAATATCTAAATCTAAATTTAGATTTTCTCCTGCTTTTCTTGCAACATCTACAAGAGTTTCATCTTCACTCTTTTCAAACGGAGGAAGATGTTCACTTGATTCCATATCAGCAACAGCAAGTCCTTCGTATTTTTTGTTGAAGTTATCAATAATAACTTTAATTTCATCAAGAAGATTTTTTTCAAATTCCCTGCTTGAACTTCTGATTGAATATGCTGCGCCTGCTTTTATATTTATAACATTTGTTATAGCTTTATCTAAAACATAATCTAAATATTGACTACTTTTCATTTCAGATTCTTTAATGTTATCAATTGCAGTTTCAATGCCGCCGCCGATAATAACTCCAAGGTTTATGGAAGTTACAACGCCAAATTCATCTTTTTTGTAAACACCTTGTGGAATTTCATTAACAAGTTCCGCAATTAGTTTTGCGGCATTTAGTCTTGTTGTATCATCAATATCAATACCGGAATGTCCGCCTTTTAAACCTTTAACATTAACTACAAGCTTTGTATAACTTGCACCTGAAATTTGAACCTGTCCTAACTTATCAGCATCCATTACAAGAATATGTTCAGATTCAATTTCATCCGTTTTTACATTATGAATACCTGTCATATTCTGTTCTTCATCTCTTGTAAAACGAATTTCAAGCCCGCCATGTTTAAGCTCTTTATCATTTACAAGTTCAATCGCAAGCATAATTGCAGCAGCCACGCCTGCTTTGTCGTCAGCTCCAAGCGTTCTTGTTTTATCAGTTTCTATAATATTTCCGTTTAATTTTAAATTTATAGGAGAATCATCACCCACAACATCCATGTGCGAGCTTAATAATATTGATTTTTTGTTTGTATCAGTTGCAGGAACTTTCGCTTTTACGTTTCCATATTCATCGGTAGATGCTTCAATATTATTTTCTTTAAATATTTCTAAAATTTTTTCTATAACTTTTTCTTCTTTTAAAGAAGGTGAAGGGATTTGAGCTAATGTGCAAAACAAATCCACAAGCTTATTTTCTTTTCTGACTTTATCCATAGTTTGTCTCCTTTTTTTCAGATTATAGACTATATTTTACAAATAGTATATAATATAGATATGTGATTATAAGGGGTAAGAGAAAAATTATGGCAAAAGTTTTATTATCAATTCCGGATAAATTTTTAAATCAAATTGACACAATTGCAGATAATGAGCAAAGAACAAGAAGTGAACTTATCCGAGAAGCACTTAGAACATATATGAAAAGGAATGTAGCATTTGATGCTAAGAAAACTGCTAAAGATGCAGAACTGCTTGAAAATCTGCTTGATTAAATGTATTTAACAAAGAATATTGTATAAATTGTATAATTCAAAAGATTATTTATCTAAATTATTTTTTTGATTATACAATTTTTCTGTTTTATTTAAAACAAAAGTAGTCATAACAGCAACAAAGATAATTGCAATTGTACAAGCTATTGTTTGAAAATCCATTATTTATTAATCCTTTTCTATTATATTTGAAATTTTTTCATTAAGATCTAAAAACTTTAAAAGAAAAACAAAAATATAAAATACACCGACGAGCAATAATATTAATAATTTAAGCTTACTTATATTTACAAAGAACAAACCTAATACACCAGTCGTAATTAAGATAAATGTAGTGTAATAATGCACTCTTAGCTTAATTAAATTTTGTATTTTTAGTTTTTTATTTTCCATAACTTGATTATAACACATTTTTATACAAAAACTATTGATGTTTGTATATAGAATGACATTATTTTCTATTTATGTGCCTATTGGCTGTCGACGATTTTTAAATTATTCGATAAATTTATTTATATCTTGAAAAGGAACATATAATGAATAATACATATATATTAAAAGAAATAGGTAAATTTCTAAAAATTTACAGAGAGTCTAAAAAAATATCCGTAGAGGAACTAGCCAATCGCACAAATTTAAGTGAAGATGAAATAATAAAAATAGAGAATGCTGAAATTGAACAATATATGCTTGAAAATGCTTTTGTAAATTATATAATGAAAATTTATGTTAAAGCTTTACAGGAAAAAGAATAAATTTAATTTTTTATATAGCGTTAATAATTCTTGAATAACTACACTGAATAATAGAATTATTAAAATAAAAGTTTTTATTTGTTAGTTGGTAAGATGCTGAAACAAGTTCAGCATGACAACTTTTTAATAGAATAACTAATTTATTATTCTATTAAAATAGAATTATTTAATTTATCTAACTGACTTAAAATAAACTCTTAAATTTTCCTGTCATTCCGAACTTGTTTCGGAATCTTTCTAGTTTTCATAAATTACTTAAAATTTGAAATACCAAATTTTATTATTTTATTTATATAGGATTTTTCGCATTTAGCCCCAAATTATAAGCGTTAGAAGGGCTAGGACACATCAATGGTTGAAATTTATTATTTTTGTAATAATATAATTAAAGGTCACTTGAAAGCGTGGAAAATAAACTTGAGGTTTTACAACATGTCTCGAAAAGTAATTACATATATTTTGGCAGTTTGTTTTGCTATTATTAACCTTCCGCTTAAAGCAGCGGCAGATACTAATGTGAATTCTAAGGTTAATATCAAAGAATTAATCGTTAAACACTCTCTTGAAATGGGATTAGACCCATCTTTAGCATTGAGTATAGCAAAAGCTGAATCTAATTTCTGCCACGAAAAACAAAGCAGATACGGCGCTGTAGGTGTATTTCAATTACTACCTTCAACAGCAAAAAAATTGGGATACAATCCCTACCATGTTCAAGATAACATAAAAGGCGGTATTGCTTATTATAAAATGATGTACAAAATGTTTGGCAGTACAGAACTTGCACTTGCAGCTTATAACGCTGGTCCAGGCAATGTAAAAAAGTACAACGGCATGCCTCCATTTAAAGAAACAAAAAGATTTGTATCCTCTATTATGGATGACTATAATGCATCAAAAATTAATCCTGACCCGGCAATAGCAGGATATAAAAATGCTATAAAAGAAATTAGCAACGATATAGTTGAAAAAGATTTTAGAATGGAACAAGAAGCAATTCTAAAATCATATTTATCAAATCAAGGAATTTAGAAAGTTAAATAATGTTTCAAGAGATTAAAACCCACGAAATTACAACCGACGTCGTTATTTTTACAATTAAAGATAATAAATTACAAGTTCTTCTTGTAAAACGTGCAAATGAACCCTTCAAAGGACGTTGGGCAATCCCGGGCGGTTTTATCAGATTATCTGAAAACTTAGATAACGCTGCATTAAGAATATTAAAAGAAAAAACTAATGTAGATAATATTTATCTTGAACAGCTATATACTTTCGGTGACCCGTTACGTTATCCTAGTTCAAGGGTTATTACATGTGCGTATTTTGCATTAATAAGAAGTGATGATATTAAACTTTCTGTTGATAATTCTCAAGGCATTACAGAAGTTCAATGGCATGAGGTTTATAACCTTCCTACATTAGCATTCGACCACAAAGAAATTATCGAATATTCAATAAAAAGAATGAGAGAACGATTGGAATTCTGCCCGATTGCATTCCAGCTTCTTCCGGAAAAATTCACTTTGACAGAATTACAAAAATCTTATGAATTAATCTTAGATATGAAGCTTGATAAACGTAACTTCCGTAAAAAAGCATTAGCAGGTGCCGTTTTAAAAGAATTAAACGAGTATACGAAAATAGGTTCAAAACGTCCTGCAAGATTATATTCTTTTGATAATATTACTTTAAATTCAAAACGTGGTCATTTCTTCTCTTAGATTTTTAATAATTTGATAGAAATAAAGCAAAAGATGTTTACTTCTCGTCCATTGATTTCCCGATACCTAAAATCAATGGACTTCAAAGTAAATCTCCATTACATTTTTATTCAAAATTAGAAAAAGATATAAGATATACATAAAAATTTATTTTTCGCCCTGTGTTTTCGCGATACCTAAAAACAATGGGCTTCAAAATAGATTTTTATGTATATCTTATATCTTTTTCTAATAATTAGTGTACAAAACGAATTTGTAAATCTTTATTTAAATTCAGAAACATTTTAAGATTTTACATCAAATTCATGATAAATTTGAATTATAGAAAAGAGATTAAAACAAAATACTTTGGCGGTTAGGTTAATAATTAATGGCAAGGTGTGATTAATCCCTAAAACAGTTTATCGGATTAGAGTCAAGGAGATTTTAGGTATGGCCGAATACTTGAGCAAAGAAGAAATTCGTCAATGGAGAAGCTCATTAGAACGTATAACATTAGAAGAATACGCGGCAAGGTTAGGTAAAGTTATTCAAGAAGAAAAACATGATGATAGTTTAGTTGATAGTGTTATGTTCAGATCTTTAACTTCTATGTCTGTAGAAAAATATGCGCCAAAGGCTGAAAAAATTCAAACATTAGCAATTAAATCATTTAATAAAGAAAAAGAAATCAAAGAACAAGCAGAAGTAAAACCTGCAGTAAAAAAACAAGAGGCAGTTACAGAAATGCCTAAAAAAGCTGCAGCAAATACTGAACCAAAGAAAAAAGAAACTGTTAAAGCAAAAGAAACACCAAAAGTAATTGAAGAAAATGTTAATTTCTCCTTCAAAAAACCTTTAACAGCACGTGAACAACTTGTATTTGACCATTTCTATACTAATAAAAATACAATTGTATACGCAAAAGATTTAGCAAAAATTTTAGATCTTCCAAGAGATTATGTATATAAATATATTAAAAATCTTAGAAGCAAATTAAATGAAGATATTCTTCAAAACGCTGATAACGGCGGTTACTTATTGAAAGTGTAATCTGTTATGGGCAAAAAGAAGAATATAAAAGTTGCATTCCCTCATATGGGTAATGTTTATATTGCTTGGGCATCAGCTTTAAAAAAATTAGGTGTAGAACCTTTTATTCCGCCTAA
Organism: uncultured Vampirovibrio sp.; assembly: GCA_910583875.1. Lineage (GTDB taxonomy): Bacteria > Cyanobacteriota > Vampirovibrionia > Gastranaerophilales > Gastranaerophilaceae > Avigastranaerophilus. Next base: position 398,039 of record CAJTXT010000001.1, read on the forward strand.
AACAAGCAAAAGAACTCTTGAACTTGCTTCTAAATACAGCCCGGATTCAATATGTTTACCTTATAAATTAGTACTTGGAAATTTTTTACAAGCCATAGAGAATGGTGTTGATTATGTTGCAATGATTTCTTCACCTGGTATTTGCAGACTTGGTGAATATGGACAAAGTATTCGTAATGTTTTAAAAGACTTGGGCTATGAAGGCAAATATACAGAACTTCAGTTATATGATGGTTTCAAAGGTATGTATAGATTTTTAACCGAATTAACAGGTGTAAAAAATCCTATAATTATCATAAAATCCATTAATATGGCTGTTCGCAAAATGTTTGTTTTAGATAGAATTGAAAATTTATTTTCATATTATAGAGCAAGAGAAATTGTTGTTGGTACTGCTGAAAAACATTATAATCGAGCTTTATCTTTAATTTTAGATGCTGAAAATACAAAAGAATTAAAAAAATATGAAAAAGAAGCTTTAGAAGAAATTAGAAAAACCGAAATAGATAAAAATAGAGATGTTTTGACGGTAGATATAACAGGCGAAATTTTCCTTGTACAAGACCCATTTTCAAACCAAAACATAGAAAAAGAACTTGGAAGAATGGGTGTTCAAACAAGAAGGAGTTTAACAGTTTCAAGCTTCTTGAAAGATGCTATTATTCCTAAATTCTTCAAAAAAGGTGAAACTCACTTAGAACGTGCATTTAGAATGGCAAGACCATATTTAATGCGAGATATTGGTGGCGACGCGCTTGAATCTGTTTCAGATGTTGCTTATGCAAATGAAAAAGGAACCGACGGCATAATTCACGTAAGCCCGTTTACCTGCATGCCAGAAATTATGTCACAAAATATTTTCCCAACAATGCGAGAAAATTGTGAAATACCAATCTTAACTTTGATTATGGATGAGCAAACAGGCAGAGCTGGTTATATAACAAGATTAGAAGCCTTTGTAGATTTAATGCGCCGCAGAAAAATGTACAAAAAGAAACAAGAAGCAGCTGTTAATTAGTTTTTGATATAAAAGATAGTAAGAATTTAATTTCGAAGTCCATTGTTTTTAGGAATCGCGAAAACACAGGACGAGAAATAAATTCTTACTATCTTTTATATCAAAAACTTTTTATCTAAACACAAAAAAAAGGTCGCTACGCGACCACAGTCTTGTTATGGAGAAAAGGAGTGAAGGAAAATAAGTAAGTAATTTACTATACTATATAAATTCCACATGTTTCATTATATATAACATATATATTTTTTATATATTAATATTTTTTAACATATAAAAAAAGAGCCTCTGAAAGAGGCTCTTTTAAATATTACTTAAATTAACTATTTTGAAGCTTTAGCAGTTTCAACAATAATTGAAAATGCTTCAGGTTCATTAACAGCTAAATCAGCTAACATTTTTCTGTTAATAGCAACTTCTGATTTTTTAAGAGCATTCATAAATTTAGAATAGCTTAAACCATGTTGTCTAACAGCAGCGTTGATTCTAACAATCCATAAACGACGCATATTTCTTTTTAGATTACGTCTGTCTCTGTATTGATATTTCAATTTTTTCATTACAGCAGTATTAGCAACTTTAAATATTCTGCTTCTAGCACCTTTAAAGCCTTTAGCTAATTTTAATATTTTTTTATGTCTTTTTCTTAAGACATTACCACGTTTAACTCTCATTGTTTCAATTTCCTTTCTTCATTAAATTTCTAACCTGAACACTTCGCATAAGGAAGTTCTTTTAATACAAGTTTCTTATGAGTAGCAGAAACTTCTATCATAGAAGAAAGTTTTCTTTTTCTTGAAGCACTTTTGTGTTGAAGTAAGTGGCCTTTACCTGCTTTTCTTCTTAAAATTTTACCGCCGGCAGTAATTTTATACCTTTTTGCACCGGAGCGGTGTGTTTTCATTTTTGGCATCGTTTTCTCCTTTTTTATCTTAACTTTTATTTTGGACAAAAATGCGACATGCCTCCGCACTTTCGAACCTATTAATAATTTTAAAACAAACATGATTGCATGCAAGTAGTTGAAAGAAATAACAATCAGAAATATAAAAACCGTCATGCTGAAACAAGTTCAACATGACATATAAAGCTTAAATTTTCAAAATAAAAACCTAAGGAGCTAAAATTGTAATAACATTTCTGCCATCCATAGAAGGTTTACGTTCGACAGTCATTTTTTCACCTTCTAAATCAGCTAGAAATCTGTTAGCCAAATCATAAGCCAAATGGTTATGCTGCATTTCACGTCCTCTTAGCATTACAACAATTTTAACTTTATTTCCTTTTTGTATAAACTTTTTAATACTGTTAATTTTTACATTATAGTCATTAACATCAATTTTATAGCGAACCTTTATTTCTTTAATATCAACAGTATGCTGTTTCTTTTTAGATTCTTTTGCACGTTTTTCAACTTCGTATTTATATTTACCGTAATCTAAAATTTTTGCAACCGGCGGTTCTTGATTAGGAGAAACTACAATTAAATCCAACCCTTTTTCTTCTGCCATTGACAATGCTTTAGATGTTGCAACTACACCATGATTGTTGCCTTCATCATCTATTAATCTAACTTCTTTTGATCTGATATTTCTGTTTAATAATGGCTGGTTATTATCTTTGCTAATTGTCCTGTCCTCCGTTTTCTAACGAAAATATTGTATCAGATAAGATTTTAGTTTGCAAATACTACTTTTAAGCGATATTTTAAAGACATCGTAAAGATTCATAAAAAAGTTTTTTATATAGTATTGATTTTCAATTATGTTTTTAATAAACTAATCCCATAACCGTAGACAGACGGGGGAAGCATAAGCAGGTGGGCAGCTAGGAAATAAACCGGCAGACAGCTAGGAAAAATAAACAGGCAGCCAATACATCAAAGCTTATAACTCCTTAAAATATCCCGTCCGAGGAAAACAAATAAGTCAATAAAGAATTGGTATTAAAATAATTTGTTTGGAATTTACGGTTAGACGTAAATTTTTTTTATGTCAAAAATTAGGTCGATATTAAATTAAATAAGGAGCTAAAAATGTCAACAAAAGCCTTCAAACAAGAAAAAATTGAAGCAATGAAAGAAAACTTTGCAAAGGCTAAAGTTGCCGTAGTTACTGAATACAGAGGTTTAACAGTAGAAGAAATTACTAATCTTCGCCGCAGACTTCAAAAAGAAAACAGCGATTATATGGTAACAAAAAATACCTTAGCTAAAGTTGCAGCAAAAGGAACTCAATTTGAAGTTCTTGCTGATTCATTAAAAGGACCTGTTGCTATTGCATTCGGCTTCCATGATGAAGTTGCACCTGCTAAAGTTGTAACTAAATTTATCAAAGAAGTTAAAAAAGGTGAAATCATCGGCGCAGCTTTAGATGGTAAATTCTTAGATGCAAAAGAAACACAAGTTCTTGCAAATCTTCCTTCAAAAGAAGAACTTTATGCAAAAATGCTTGGCAGCATAAATTCACCTGCTACAGGTATCGTTGGTGCTGTTAACGCAGTTATGAGCGGTTTAGTTAGAGCAATGGATCAAGTTGCTAAACAAAAAACAGCTTAGTGAAATTTCCGTAGAGTGAAATTCAAAACACGTATTACACAAAAATCAAATTAAAAGGAGAAATAAAATGAGCGTAGAATCAATTTTAGAATCAATTGAAAAATTAACATTAATCGAAGCAGCTGAATTAGTAAAAGCTATGGAAGAAAAATTCGGCGTATCTGCTGCTGCTCCTGTTGCAGTTGCTGCAGTTGCTGCTGCTCCAGCTGGTGAAGCTGCTGAAGAAGCTTCAGAAGTTAACGTAATCTTAGCTTCTGCTGGTGCTAACAAAATCGCTGTTCTTAAAGAAGTTAGAGCTATCACAGGTCTTGGCTTAAAAGAAGCTAAAGATTTAGTTGATGGTGCTCCAAAAGCTATTAAAGAAGGCGTTAAAAAAGAAGATGCTGAAGCTATTAAAAAACAACTTGAAGCTGCTGGTGCAACTGTTGAAATCAAATAGTTTTTGCTTAAAAAACTTTTTTAAAAAAGAGTCTGATATATCAGGCTCTTTTTTTTATGCTTAATAACCTACCAGACTAAGCCTAATTTAATATTAATTATACACATCTTATTAATATTCATTTTTCTATTTGTATTTAATACTTATTCCGTACTAAGTTTAACGGAGAAGAAAAATGAAAAAAATCTATTTCTTATTTTTATCTTTAGCTTGTTTATGCTCATTAACAGCATTTGCAGACAGTCCTTGCGACAGCGAAATGCCAATGCAGCCAAAAACATCTTGCGCTGTTCCTTGCAAAAAACCATGTGCTAAACCTTGCGAAAAACCTTGTGAAAAACAAGTTGTAAATCCTTGCGAAACAAAATGTCCTCAAACATACAGACATTGTAAAAGTGAATGCTTCTTATGCACAAATGTAAACATGAATAATTTATTCAGACAAATGAGTTTAAGTGAAACTCAAATTTGTACAGCTATGAAAATTCAAGAAAAATATGAACTTGAAGTTTTAAGCTTAAATGAAAGAATTCAGTGTGAAGAACAAAAATATGCTTCATTAAATAACAATTGTTCTAAATGGAGCGAAAGACATAAACAAAAACGTCTTGTTAAAGATTTAAAGAAAAAGAGAAAAGAAATTTGCAAATGTTATGAAAAACAATTCAGAGCAATTTTATCAGATTCTCAATGGAAAGCATATAAAAAATATAAAAAATCATAAAAAGGGAGCTTAAAGCTCCTTTTTTTAATATCAAATATCAACCAAATAAACGGTTTACTTTCAAAAAAATATCATTAAGATGTTAGTACGGAATATTATAAAGGAGCAAAATATGAGTATTTTAAACGGACAAGCTTTGCTTTCAACCGCAATGGCAGGACTAACAAATACATATTCTACTTTAATGAGCAGTAATAGTGCTTCAGGTAAAGGTTTATCAATGGACGATTTAGCAAATGTATCTACAAATACAATGTTAAGTCTTGGTTCAAACTATTCGTTTTTACAATATCTAACAACAAATTTTCAATCATTAGATAAAGATGGAGACGGTGAAATTTCCGGTAACGACCTTAATAATCTAATGTCTACAATGCAATCAAAAGGTTTAACTTATAATGAACTTCAATCATTATGCACATCAGGAAATGGAGATACTTCTTTATTATCTACTGTTCTAACTTACTTTAATAAAATAGATGCAAATGGTGATGGAAGAGTTACAAGTGAAGAAATAACTAAATTCAGCTTAGACAATCAAAGATACGAAGTGGAAGCGAAATATAAATCTTTCAAAGCTTCAAGTACAAGTTTATATTACAATGACGGTGTTGAAGATGATACTTCCAGCGTTTTAGATACTCTTCGTCCCGATTTAAAGAATTCATAAAATAATAAAAACAGCTAGGGTGCTACCTTCTCGTCCTGTGTTTTCGCGATACCTAAAAACAATGGACTTCGAAGGTAGCATCCTAGCTGTTTTTATTATTTTATGAATTTATACAATCCCACAACTGTATATTTTGTTAAATACTTTGATATTAAGCTATTTAAGTTTATTATTATAAATATGATACAACGATTAGTAGTATTAATTTTTATATATATTTTTTTGGCACTAATTCCACATAGCAGCAGCTGTGATATTTTTGCTTCAAATTTTATGCCAAAAGTCTTTGCACAAGAAACATTAAAAGTTAACAGCATTAATTTTGATAACTCTGACTCCATAATCTTTTTAGGGACTTCCGGCACGCAAGAACTAAATGAAATTAAGATAAAAAAGCAAACTCTAACAGAGCCTGACAGAATTTTTTTTGATATAGAAGATGCAGTAATTACTTTTCCTAATTCAACTTATGAAATAAAAAACAGCAAATTAAGTAAAGTAAGAATTGCTCAGAATTCAGTAGAACCCAATATTGTTCGTATAGTTATCTGGAATTCACCTAAATATGATTCTTCACAAATCAAAGTTTTAAAAATTAAAAATAACATAATAATAAAATTGAATAACGACAAGCCTTTACAGCAATATTTAACCCAAATTTATAAAGAAACAAAAGGTAGTTCTATAGAATATTACGAAAAAGCTATAGCAATTCAAGAAACACAAAATACAAAAGAAGCAGATGAAATATTTAACAAAGTTCAACAAGCATTTAAAGAAGATGATAATCAACTTGTAAGACCCAATATTGAACAAAAACAAGCTAAATTAAAATCAAGATTTTTCTTAGAAAAAGCAGTTGTACGAAATGGCAGTTTATTAATTGGCGGTATTGGTGTAGTTAATATAGAAAAACCGTTTACATTAACTGAACCGTCAAGAATAGTTTTTGATTTACCAAATACTATAGTCACGCAAGAATTACGAGATAAAGAAATAAAACTATCAGAAACAGCAACTGCAAAGATTGGGCAATTTGAACCTTCAAAAGCAAGAATAGTTATAAAAACAGATAAACCAGAAACTTATCGTCCTATATATTCAACAAATCTTCAAACATTATTAATTACTAACACAAATAATATTACTGGCATAAATGTAACTCAAACAAGAAGTACACTTACATATTTTAAAGAGCAAAATATTAATGCAACAACAGATGTAATAAATATAACTTTTTCAAATCCTATAATATATTCTATTCAAAGAACAGCAAGCAGACTAAATTTAACATTTTTCAACCTTTCAGGATTTAATGTTGAATCCTTTAATGCACTAGCACAAAAAAATCAGACAGGTTTTGAAGCAAAACAAATTAGTACAAATATATATAGAATATCTTTTCCTGCGGGAAATAATACACTTGTTGATTGCTATGAAACATTAAATGCTTCACAACTTCGTTTTGTTTTTACAAAGAAAATTGAAACAAAACCAACTACTACAACACCTGTTATTACTCAAGCGCCAAAAACACAACAACCAACTGAAACAAAACCTGTTCAAAAGCCAACTCAACAGGTTATACAACCATCTAAACCTCAAACCGTAATTTCAACAGCAAAGCCAACAACAACACAAGAAACAAAAAAAGAACCAATACCTGTTAAAATAACACCTAAAGAGCCTGTTAAAAAAACAGAGAAAATAGCAAAACCATCAAAAGCAGAACAAGCTATAATTAATAAAATTAAAAATAAAGTAATTGTACTTGACCCAGGGCATGGCGGAAACGATACTGGTGCACTTAGAGGAAATATTTTAGAAAAAGATTTAACTCTTGAAATTGCAACAAAAGTGAAAAAATGTCTTCAAGAAAAAGGGCTTAAAAATATTATAATGACAAGATCTATTGATAAAACATTAACACTTGATGAAAGGGTTCAAATTTCAAATAATAATTGTGCAAATATATTCGTAAGTATTCATATAAATGCCAGCGTTAAGTCAGAAGTAAACGGTATAGAAACTCACTACTTCACAGAAAACGGATATAATGTCGCAAAAGTAATTCATAAAGAATTAATGGAAAATGTCACGGCAACAGATAGAGGCTTGTTCAAGTCTAAATTTTATGTTATAAATCACACAGAAGCGCCCGCGGTTCTTCTGGAATTAGGATTCATATCTAATGAGCAGGAAAGAAGTTCATTAACATCAGAAAAAAGACAAATGAACTCAGCCAAAGCCATTGCGGACGGTATAGTTAATTATTTACTGGAGCATTAAAATGAATAACTGTCCAATTGGGGTATTTGATTCAGGAGTCGGTGGTTTAAGCGTATTTTCAAAATTAGTCGATTTATTGCCAAATGAAAAATATATTTATTTTGGAGATACTTTAAATCTTCCTTACGGCGATAAAACAAAAGAACAGCTTATTGAAATATCGGCAAGAATTTTTGATTTTTTCAAGACACAAAATGTAAAAGCAGTCGTTATGGCTTGTAATACAACATCGGCAGTAACTTATGATATTTTAAAATCCAAGTACAATTTTAAAATTTATCCTATTGTTCAAAATGTTTCCAAATGTATAGCCGATAAAAATTATAAAAAAGTCGGAGTTTTTGCTACCAATGCAACAATTAATTCTCATGCATATAAAAAACAAATACAATTATATAATCACAATACAGAAGTATTTGAAATTGCATGTCCTGAGTGGGTAAATATTGTTGAACAAGAATTGCAGCAAAATACGAAATCAAAAGAAAATATAAAACAACATCTTGATGAAATGCTAAAAAATAATGTAGAAAAAGTTATTTTAGGCTGCACTCATTATCCTTATTTACTAAATGTTTTATCTGAATATGCGGATAAAGAATTATTTATAAATCCTGCAAAAGCTTTTGCACAACATATTAAAAGTGACTTAGAAAATTCAGAATTATTAAGTGATAAGAAAGAAAAAGAAACCAAATTTTATGTAAGTGCAAATCCGAAACAATTCATTTCGGCTGCAAAATTATTTTATGACGTAAATGAAGCAGAAGAGATATCATTATAATTTAGGATTATCAATAATGTAAACATCCTTTAATGGTTTTCCTTTGCTGCTTCTACCACCAAATATAAGATATTTTCTATCTTTTAACGAAATTTTTGTACTTTTTTTAGGCAGATTATATTTTTCCAAATCAATATGTTCATTATTGGGTTCAAGCTCAAAAGTTTTAGGATTTAAAATATATTCGGAGGATACTAGCTTCACATCTTTTTCATAAAACCCTAAAAAATTATCTACATCAAATGTTTTAATTTTCTTTTCTTTTGAAACACTATAAATACTTAATGTCGGATTTTCCTTTGAACCATATCCCCAGCTTCTTACTCCTGAAAGAAGAACAAAGTCATCATTAATAGCGTTTACTGATACTACATTTCCAACATCTTCCAGAATTGTATGTTTAACAAATTTTTCTTTTGAAATTGAATACTCACTAATATAAACTTCACGATTTGGAGAATTAAAGGTTTTTAATGTTGTAAAAACCAAAAGTTTATCAGTTCCAAGCTTTAGCATTTTAGAATACTTAAACATATAATTATCAAAAGGAGGAATCTGAAATACATTTATCAAATTAAAATCATTTGTATTAACAAGAAAACATTTAACATTATTAGGTTGATGAGTATATGTAGAACAAAACATACCTTTATCATTATTTAATTCAATAAATTGTGCATTTAAACCTGTATAACTATCATTAAATATATTATCAAGCTCTTTAAATTTATTTGATTTTACATCAAAAATTTGAGGTTTCTTTCCGCCAGAAAATAAAATATTCCCATTTGAAATTTTAATTGCGTTTATAATAATAGGATTAAAGAATGGTTTAGAACTTAACAATTGAGATTTATTTATTTTCAAATTATATATTTCAGCACTTAATTCATCAATATTTTCTGTACGATATTGAGGTCCTCCGTCCATTTTGGGATCTCGTTGTTTTATTTCAGACTTTTTATAACCACCAACTATTAATAATTGATTATCATTAAGTTCTATTACCCCAGGAGCAATACGAGGTACAACCATCTCACCAACTTTTGATAATTTATTATTGCTTTTTGTATTTTCAACTGTTGCTTGAAGTTCTTCCCCTGTTTTATATGTATTCAAATTGTCACAAGCACAACATATAGATAATATGACTAATAATAAATTAAATAATAGAATCTTTTTCATAAATTTAATTATATCATATATGATAAATCTTAAAATAATGTTATAATGTACAAATGAAAGCTATTGAACTTAAAATTCAAAATTTAATAAATTTAAGAACAAGTTTAATTACAGTTATTGTTGTATTAACAGGTGGAGTAATAGGATTAATATTATCAGATATCAACATAATAAAAACTATAGGTTTTATAATATTAGGTATATATTTTGATATTTTATTTATATGTAATGTATTAACTATAAATGATAAAATTAACAAAAATATTGGAGAAGTAAACGAATGAATATAAACGAAATAATGGCAATTGTATGTGCGGTCATCTTCTTTATTATTGGAACTTATTTTAATTATAAGTTTACTCATCTTGAAGAAAAATAATTATATTAAAATAAAAAATAGAGGCTAATAATCATAGCCTCTATTTTTTATGAAATAGCCCTATACGAGCACGATTTTGTTACCTGTGAAAGCTCCACAGGTGGGTAAGTGCCTTAACAAATCCGTTTCCTGCTGCAAGGCAGGTCTACTTCAATGTTATTAGAGTCATCTTTCCCTATTAATCAAGATGTAGGAACAAAATAAATACCCGCATAGAGCATTTTCATTATAACATTTTATTTATTATTTTCCACTAGCTCATTTAACAATTTTTTAGCCATAATTAATTGTTTATCATTTTTTAAAATTGTAATAGTATCTTGCTTAATTTTTATGTCAGGTGCTAAACCAATTTGATATATATCCTCGCCATTTGGCAAAATATACTTATCTGTAGTAAGAATTAACCCCGTATAATTAGACATTGGTATTACCTGTTGTATAGAATTTTTACCAAAACTATTATCACCAATTAAAATTGCATTATTATTATCTTTCAAAGCACCTGCAAAAATTTCCGCAGCACTTGCCGTATTTTTATTCATTAAAATAATAATAGGTTTATTTATAAAAATTTTGCCCTCTTCTGAATAAATTTGATATTCTGTATTTACTCTGGATTTTATGCTCAAGATTTTCTTATCATCCAGCATTAAATTAAGCATTTCAATCGCATTTTCAAGAATACCGCCATAATTGTTTCTTAAATCAATAATAAGACCTTTTGTGTTATTGGTTTCTTCAATTATCTTTTTAAAATTATCAATAGCTTTCTCACCCATAATATTAGAAAGAGTTATAATTCCAATATTATCTTTAGAAATTTTATAATCCATTGTTGGAATTGGAATATCCTGTTTCTTTAATTTTTTTGTAATTAATACATTATCTCTTTTTATTGTTATCTCTATATCTTCAGATTTTGAAGTTTCTATTGTCTCTGTTATACCGGAAAGACCTATGTCTTTGGCATTTTTACCATTAATACTAACAATAGCATCTCCAGCCATAATATTTTCACTACTAGCAGAAGAATTATCTAATATATGATTAATTACAATTTCGTCACCTAGTTGATTAAATAAAATCCCAACACCAGTAATCTTGGAATCTAAAACAATTTTTTGTTTTGAGAACAAGTCAGATTGTAAAAATTTAGTATATGGATCATTTAAACTAGCCAGCATACTATTTATAGCAAGATTTGCATCCTCCATAGTTTTAATATGTTTTACATACCTAATACGCCATCTTAACCAATCCTGATTATTTAGATTTTCATCAACATAAGAATTTTTTGTAATACGCCATACATTAATAAACAAACGTTCCGGTGCTATTGACTGCTTAGATACAAGCTTATGAAACAATTTATTAAAGGTTCCCTCTATATAAATTTCAGGTTTTAAAAAAATATCAATCACAACTAAAATTGCAATTACAACTATCGAAGCAAATATAATATTTTTTAAATGAATTTCTTTGTTCATACCCGTGCCAATTGAATATATCAGTTAATAGTTTATACTTATTTAATTTTAAATACAAATATTTTTTGAGATATTAATTTTATTTGCTATAATAAATTTATGAAAAAGTTATTAAAAGATTGTTTATTTATATTTTTTGTAGTTACTGTACTTTTCTTTTTAAGTGATTTGCCTTCATTTTCAGGTACAATGAAATTTGTACAGTTATCAGATATTCATTATTCTTTGGTTAGGGAAGATACAAGTTATAAGCTTCTTTCTAAAACAAGACCATTATTACAAGATGCTATTGAACAAATTAATAATGAAAAAAATGTAAAGTTTATAATGATTACAGGTGATGGAATTGATAGACCAACTAAAGATTCACTATATAGCCTTACAGATGAGTTAAATAAACTAAACGCACCTTGGTATCATGCACTTGGTAATCATGATACTACTACAGACGGTTATCTTACAAAAACAAATTTCGTAAAAATCTTAAAAGAAAAAAATCCAAATTATACGTTTGATTCTACATATTATACTTTCAAACCTCAAAAAGGTTATAGAGTTATAGTTTTAGATGGAGCAAAAAATAAAGGCTGGACATCTCAAGGTATTCTTCCAGAAGAAGAATTATGCTGGCTTGATGAAATATTAAGTAAATCTAAAAACGATACAGTACTTATATTCCTTCACTTCCCGCTTGTGACACCTTATGATTCTAAAAACCATGAAATAATTAACGCAGATGAATTTAAAGCGGTATTAAAGAAATATAATATGCCAATTGCAATATTTTCCGGTCACTATCATGCAGCTAAAATAACAAAAAGAGGAAATATTCTGCACGTTTCCTCACCTGCACTTGCCGGATATCCAAATGCGTTTAGAATTATTGAAGTTTCCCAAAAAGGTGATAAAACAACTTTTAAATTCGACTTTAAAGAAACAAATTTAAAAGATTTACAAGCAAAAACAAAAATTATGACATTTGGCGGTGCTATATATTACGGAAAACCTCAAGATAGAAATACAACTATAACAATAGAAAAGAAAAAATAAATGAAAAGCTCTGATTTCAAAGTAAAATTCTGGGGCGTTAGAGGCTCTTATCCTGTAGTGAATAAAGATTTTCTTGAATATGGAGGTAATACTTCTTGTATCGAAATTAATGCAGGTAAACAAAAAATAATTATTGATTGCGGTACAGGTATAATTCCATTAGGTGATAAATTATTTAAAGAACATATATCTTCTGCTGATAATGTATCAGATAGAACACCTATAAATGTTACTGTGCTTTTAAGCCACGTTCACCAAGATCATATCCAAGGTTTAAACTTCTTTAAGCCTGTTAATATATCAACAACAACAGTCTCTTTATTTGGTTACAGCGGATTTGATTATACATTAGACGAAACATTATCAGAATTAATATATGGTAAATCATTTCCTATAAATTTATATGATATTACTGCAAATTTTAGTATTACAGATATTACAGAATCAGAAGTTATTATCTTAAAACAAAATGATACTAAACCTGTTTTAAAAAGAATACAAAATGTAGATGATATAAAACCGGAAAAAGATGAAGTAATTATATCTTGTATGAAATCAAATTCACATCCTAATTTTGGTGTTATGTGCTTTAAAGTTTTGTATAAAAATAAATCAATAGTTTTTGCAACTGATACCGAATGCTATTTTGGCGGAGCAAAAAAGCTTGAATTATTTGCAAAAGATGCCGATTTATTAATTCATGATAGCCAATATACAACAGAAGATTATCTATCTTCAGTATTCCCAAAACAAGGATTTGGACACTCTACATTTGATATGACACTAGATGTTGCGAAATCTGCAAATGTAAAACAACTGGCTTTCTATCATTTCGACCCTTCTTATAATGATGAAAAATTGACGAATATAGAAAATTCATTTAAAAATAAATATAGTAATTGCTTCCTTGCTAAAGAAGGTATGGAAATTTGTTTATAAAAAAATGCTTAGTTATATTTTGCTGCCTAATATTTGTTACACTATGTTCTAAAGCGGAAGTAACGCCTCTGAAAGCTGAAAATAATGCATATAGGCATAACAATCTTGGCTTAATGTATTTAGAAGAAAAATATTATTTTGGAGCTATAAAAGAATTTCAGATTGCAATTGATTTGCTTCCAAATTCACAAGCGACAGCAACATATTATATGAACTTAGGCAAAACCTATGAAGCAATAGGATATTATAATTTAGCCCAGCCTTGTTTTGAAAAAGCCTTAAGTATTAATGTTCTTTGTTTTGATTACTATTTAAAACTAGCAGAAAATTATAAACACCTTGGCATACTTGATGCAAAACTTATTGAGTTCAAAAATAAAAAAGATTCACCATTAAATAACATAATGATTGGATTAATATATATTCAAAAAGGTCACGTTACAACAGGCATAACAATATTAGATGATTTTTGCGATAAAGAGAAAAATCTTTTAATTACAACTGGTGTAAAAGAATATATTAAATCAATAACTAACTAGTAATTATAATAATTTTCTACCGTGAGAATCTGTTCCGCCTGTTTTTATTAAATTATATTTTTCGGCAATTTCTAAAACAGTTTTTTTCAAATGAAATTTTAAAATTCCACGTAAACCATTATAAGGATAGTATGTTTCTACACCTTCAATTCCCATATCAACTAGTCCTTTAATAAAAGAATCTAAATCAATACACCAATAACAAGCAGGATGTGCAAGAACGGCAATACCACCAGCCTTATTTATTTTCTCTATTACTGTTTTAGGATTTCTTAATTTAAATACTCTATATAAATTACAGCGTTTTCCTTGTTTAGATTTTGCAAATAAAGATTTAATTTCTTCATTATCTATATTAATTCCATAACCAAGTATATGAATTAAAACCCCTTTATAAAAGCAATCAAACTCTACAGCAGGAATAACCATATCTTCTCTTAAAATATTTGTTGAAAGATAAGCATCAACAGTATTATGATCTGAAATTGCAATATATTTCTTTTCTTGTCTTTTTGCTTGGTCAACAATTTCATAAGGTGTCATTTTACCGTCAGATTCGCAGGAATGTATATGCAAATCGACATTTTTTAAATAATCTTCTTCTGTAAATGATAATAATAAATTTTTTAAATCGTCTTTACTCATGATATATTTATCTCAAATCTATACTAATATGCTAATATAAAATGTAAAAAAGAGGAAGTATGGCAAGAAAAAAATCTAATAGAATATTAAAAACTTTTTCAATATTTTTTACCGGATTAAGAACATATTTTGTATATCTTGATCAATGCGTGAAATATTTATCGTTTCCTATATGGGGGCAAATAATAGGATTAATACTACTTTGCACCTGTTCTTATTATTTTAATATAAATGCTGATAATATAAGAAATATCTCTCCATTTTTTGAGAATGATAGAAATTTTCTCACTATATATTGGTTAATTTTATTACCATTTCTCGTAATATTTATTAAAGCAGTATATGAATATCTTATAGCATTTTCTGCATTAAATTTACTTTTTTATACAACATCAGCAAAAAAACGAGCAAAAGACATTAATTTTCATGCAAATAATCAAGTAATTGAAAGAAAATTATTTTCATACGTAGTCTTAATGACACTTGTAACATTATTATTAATTATTCCACCATTGACATTTATTGCCCCGCTTATCTGGGTATTTATATGTTTATCTTTCCAAGTCTTTGCACTTGAAGGTGATATAAACCCTGTTGGAGCTATTTCAAGAAGTGTGGATTTAGTAAAAGGCAATATAATCCCAACAATTATAATGTTACTGCTTTGTTTTGGTTTAACATACTGGTTCTTACCAAGTCTATTTGTTTGGGCATTAGAAAAAGTATCATTTATCAGTTTCTTAATGGGTAAAATTGAAGGTTTTTTAAATCTAATTCCATTTGAACCAATAAATAATATATTATCTTTTGTAAACTTTAAATTAGATACCTTAATAGTCTCAAGAAATATGGCTGAAACTCTTATTGTATTTGTAGTTATAGCTTATACACTTCCATTAAGATGCTGTTGTTTTACCGAATTATATAAGCTTTATGACTCAGAAAAAATTAAAGATTTTTCAAAACAGACCGATGAAATAATTGTAAGAGCTACGGGTAGAAAAAGAAAGAATTAATTAGGGATAATGTTTAAGTGCAGAAAATGTAATTCAATTGATAAACTTGAATTAATGTTTGACCCTTCATATAAAGGCCCTAAAGACTTTAACGTTCAATATACTAAAAATGATGACATACAAATAACTGTAGATGGCTTTACTTTTATCCCGGATTTATCATTTATGAATAAACATGTTGTATGTAGATACTGCGGCAATATCAATTGCTGGGATTATCAATAATACGTTGCAAATGCAACAATCCAATTTTTGCTAATGTCTTTTTACTTCCAGTCGAATATTTGATATAATGAGAAAATATCAACTAAGGAAGTATTATGAAAAAAAGACAAACAAAGAAGAAACAAACAAAAGATTATTCAATGATAATAAATGCATTGATAATCACTATTATTGCTGTAATTGCTGCATTTGCATATATTTCAGGCGGTAAAAAAGAAGAAGTCAAACCGCAGACAGATAATAACCGTCAAACAAATGTTCAAGTTAAAAAAGAACAACCACAGCAAATTAAACAAGAAAATCAGCAAATACTTCCGCCTTTTGAAAACTATAAATTTAAATATACCTATATAATTGACATAAAAGGATACGTTAAAAACTTTATTTTAGACTTACCTATACCTCAAAATGAAGAAGATAGACAATATATCTCAGATTATAAGATGTCGATAGAACCTTCCAAAATTTATAAGGATGATATTAATACCATTGCGCAATTTTCTATGCCTAATTTATATAACCAACAAATCATTCTAACAACTGAAGGAATTGCAAAAGTTCGAACATACAATATTAAATTAGCACAGGCAATGAATAATAACAAATTACCTGAAAAGGATTTATCAAAATACCTAAAGTCAGAGCCATATATAGAATCTAATGACCCTTATATTATTGGTATTGCAAACAAAATTAAAGGTAATACACAAGAAGAAATTATTCAAAATATTTATGAATATGCACAAAAAAATATGACATATAAAGTTATGCAAAATATCGGTGCGAAAAAAGCTTTACAAATAAAACAAGGTAAATGCAGCGAATTTTCAAATGTAATGACAGCATTATGCAGAGCAAAAAAAATCCCTGCAAGAATAGTAATGGGAAATATTGCAAGAGAAAAATACACACAACATAACTGGGTAGAAGTATATTTTGATAAATATGGCTGGGTTGCATTTGATCCAACTACACAGGCAACGGTTGTTAATATTCGTGATGCTAACGGGAAGCTTGTAAGACAAGAAAAGCGTTATGATACATCCCATGATAAATTACGCTATATTACCTCAGGAAGAAATAAATATTCCACATATAATATTTCATATTCTGTGTCAGATAGAAAAGGCGGACATGCACGAGTAACAGAAAAGGTTGAAATTTCTAAGATATAAAAAAGCTTGTAGTTTTAAAACCAACCTACTTACTAATTTCTTATATAAATCATTAAATTTTAAATAAAAAAAAGAACCGTAAATGGTTCTTTTTTAAATGGAGCGAGAGACGAGGCTCGAACTCGCGACATCTTCCTTGGCAAGGAAGCATTCTACCACTGAATTACTCTCGCAACCTTTATGTGTTCTATTATACATGCACAATTTTTAATTTCAAGTATTTTTTTTAAATTTTTGTGGGTTGAGTTTAAAACCCAACCCACACATAGATTTTGATTATTTATTTAACAATAAATCAAAAACATTTCTGTATTTAACAGTAGTAATACTACCGTCTTCATTTTCAATTACTTGTTCTTGTCTTGCTTTTGCTGCAGAATCCGCAAAATATTGAGTAATAAAGTCGAACCAGCCTGCTTTATAACCCATATAAAGACCACCTAAAACAACAATCCAAACTAACAATTTTTGCATAATAACCACCTCTTTTTATTATTAAGATAAATTATTTTTCATCTTTAGTCAATTCTTTATTTCTGATTAAATAAGGTTTAACAAAATTATAAGTACCATATATGGATGTTAAACTACCGGCAATTGCTAATCCCTTTTTAACTTTTTCATTTTTTATTAAAGAAGAAATTGCATTAATTGTTGTACCTACAGTAAAACACAAATAGCCTTTAAATATAGCACGCGGTGTTTTAACCATATCGTTTAAGTCATTTTTATTAACAACTTTTTCACTTAATATATCTAAAACATCAGGTTTATATTCATCCTTCTTTGGTTGAATACTATTTGTAGTATTAGCTGTCCCAGTTGGAATTGAAGTTTGTGGTGCTATTTGTGAAAAATTATTAAATACATTCATTTTTTTATATCCTTACATGTATAAAATATAAACATAAAATAATTTGTTATATCAAAGATAACTTTTTTATAATAAAATATTAATAAAAGAGGAAGTAATATAATGTTTGTTGAAAAAGAACTCGAAAATTTAAATAAATATTTAGTTGAAAGTTTATCTGATGATAAAAATCATATTTCAGATGATATAGGTGAATATTTAACTGCAAAATCTAAAAGAATAAGACCAACTCTTGTTTTTCTTTTTGCCAAAGCTCTTGGACTTGAAATTGATGAAAAAATATATCATTTAGCTTGCAGCGTTGAACTAGTGCACAATTCTACGTTAGTTCATGATGACATTCTTGATAATGCAGATACAAGAAGAGGAAAAGTTTCATTAAACTATAAACTTGGCAATAACTTAAGCGTTCTTGCGGGTGATATATTACTTGCTATAGCTTTAAAAGAATTAATTAAATGTGGAAGTCTTGAAGCAATTGATATTTTTGCACATTCAATTTATTTAATGTGTAAAGGTGAAGTAAATCAAAACTTTACTATAGGTAAATTGCCTACAATGGAAGAATATATTAAAAAATCAGAATACAAAACAGGTGAATTGTTCAAAGCGCCTTTGACTTCACTTGCAATTATTACCAATAAAGCACCAAAAGAAAAAATGTATTCTTTTGCAAGAAATTTCGGTATTGCTTTCCAAATTAAAGATGATATTTTAAATGTTCTTAAAACAGATGATACAAAACCCAAAATGAGTGATGTTCATAACGGAATTTATACAGCACCAGTAATTTATCTAAACGAAGATAAACAGGTTGAAAATTTATCAGAGCAAGAAATTATTGATTCTCTTAATGCTGATAAAAAATATACAAACAAAACAGCTGCTTTAATAGAAGAATACGCAACAAGAGCAATTGCCGATATAGATTTTATAGAGGATAATCAATATAAACAAGAAATTATAAGGATTACAGAAAATCTATACAAGGCAGGAATAAATGAATAAAGCATTATTAAAAGAAATTATAGAAACAGTTGTATTCGTTGTTGTTGCAATTATCATTATCAGATTTTTCCTTGGTGAAATAAGATGGATACCTTCTGCTTCAATGAAACCAACACTTGTTGAAGGTGACAGAGTTTTTGTTGAGCGCCTTTCAAGATTTTATTCTGCACCAAATAGAGGTGATGTAATGATTTTCTATCCGCCTCAAGAACAGCTTAAAGCGACACCATTAGCAGTTTTTTCACGTCTTACAGGCTTTTTTTGCAAAGATGTTGCTTATATAAAACGAGTTATTGCACTTCCTGGTGAAAAATTTGAAATAAGACAAAATGAAGACGGCTCTAACGATGTTTTAATTAATGATCAAATTTTAGATGAACCTTACATAATGGATAGATTTGAATATCCTGTATGTACTCAAGATATGACTTGCGGTCCTATAGTTTTAGGGGAAGATGAATATTTTATGATGGGTGATAATAGAGGACATTCTGCCGATTCAAGATATTGGGGTGTTTTGAAAAAAGATAGATTTATAGGAAGAGCAAAGCTGCTTTTTTGGCCTTTCACCAGATTTTATTATTTTGAAAAAAAGAAATATTAATACAATAACGTTCAAATAAAAGAACTGGATTTTTACATCCAGTTCTTTTATTTATTCTATTTTTTAATCAGAATCTTTAATTTCATGGTAAATTACACGATCTTCTGCAAATTTAGGTTTAAATGATATACCACCGCTTTGTTCATTTGCAGAACGTAACAGTTGAGACATTGTTCTATAATTTTCATCATCTACAACTTTAAATCTATCTTTAATTACCGGTACATATTTTAGACTGTCTTTCATCAAATATTTTGTAGGAAGAACTATCTTATATGTTTTATCCGGTTGTACAGCTTCCCAAACAGACGGATTTCCAACTGTTTCTTTTTTCAAATTTCTCATCTTTATTGCTTCAATAGGCGATTTATCGCTTGTTCCTTCTTTTATTGCTTTTAGCATATCTTTATCAATTTGAATATCTGACCATTGAAGCATAGTATTACGGTCGCTTTCCAAATTGCTGTTGATATTTTCCTGTATTATTCCTGCAAGTTCACTACCTGTAACTGTTCCAACTTCTAATGTTGATAAGCTTTCTCCAAGTCCATTGAAAATTCTTATCATATCCATATTGCTCATTTTTTCTTTAATACCGCTTCTAATTACAGAAGATTGAACTGCAACACTTGCTATATCTTTTCCGTATAAGTCATCCATTCTTCTTATTTCTGAAGCAATAGTAGAAGTTAAGAAGTTTGCAAGAGGTGAATTTAAAGACCTTACTTGATGTTCATTGTATTTTAGTGTTTTATATTTTGCATATTGATTATCAGGACAATTATAAAACATTGCAGGATAATTTTCAGCATCACCGTCTTTTGCAAGGTTTTCATCTACCCATTTTTGCATTTCAGTATTGCCAAGTCTGCTATCATTGGCATATTTTGTACTATCTGTTGACGATTTATCTATAACAGTTAAATCACCGCCGCTAATATTGCCGTATTCATCTTGTGTAAAGTCATCAAAGAACAATTTAAAGAATTTAATTTGTTCATTATTTTGACCTAATGACTGAACTGTAGTTTTGCCTATATGTCTTACAAGATTTTCATGGTCATGCCCGTTAAAAATGAAATTAATTTCAGGAGCAGCTTCTCTAATCATATTTGAAATAGGGTTTCCTGTATGAGACATAACAATAACAGCACCATTTGGATTTTCACCCTTAAATTCTTTTACTGTTTTGCTTATACAAGTTAAAGTTTTCATTAAATCCTTTTTAGTAAGTTTTACATCTTTCTTTCCATTTTCATCTAAGAAATGAGTATCCGGGTGCAAAGTTGGATTATAGAATGGTATAGATGGTATCGTTACACCAAGAATCATTACTTTATGGAATAATTCTTCTTCACCTCGTTCAACTCTTTCCGGATTTTTATCATCAGGAATAGAAAGCACCTGTCTTGTTACAATGTTGTCATTCTCATTCATTAATTCTTTTACTTTTGGTGATTTATCTAAATCAATATTAGTTGTAACCGTAGTAAATTTTGAATTTTTAAGATAATTCCATAATGATTTATCTGTACCATCAAAATCATGATTTCCAAGTGTTAGGAATTTTTTGTATACAACATTTTCACCAAGTGATTCTTTTATACGTCTTCCAAATATATCAGAAAGTTTTTCTAATGCAGAGAACTGATAGTCAGCACTGCATTTTGATTTATCTCTATATCCTTTTACAGCACCATTCATTAAAAAATCACCGGAATGTAAGAAGGCTGTAAAAATACTGGAGTGTTTAACCTTATCCTCAGGCTTTAATGGATTTGTATCATTAAAAACTTTTTTATAGTTATCGTTTAATGCAAGTTCAACTTGCGGAAGATTTTTTGTATCACCATGCGAATCTGACATTGCAGCGCATGCAAAAATAGCACTCTTAAATGCAGGTTTCGATTTTAAAGTCGTAACATTACTGGCAGTTATGGGACTAATTCTCATAATTTTACTCTCTATCTAAATAATAAACACCATACATATAATGACCCTAAAAATACTTTTTGTCACTTTTGCATTTATTAATTCATAAAATTTAATATTGTATTAAAGACACTATTCGAAAATTTCTTTCAATTTCATCTGGTCAGGTATATTATTTTCATATATTTTTTGAAGATTTTCTTTAATATTATTTAGTTTTTCTACAACGACTTTATCTGCTTCTTTAGGCTGCTTTTTAAATAATATTTGCTTTATTACTTTAAAAGATAATTTATTAATAAATCGATAAAAGAACTTAATATCCTCAGAAGAATATAAATTATTTAATCTTTCATTTACTTCATTATCGGATAAATCATTTTGTTTATAACTATAGTAATCTCGAATTAATTTAAAAAGATTTACACGTTTAAAGTCAAATTTATCAATCAATATATTAGAGTATTTTACAACAGTATCATAGTCTTTTAAAATTATAGAACAAAGAACTAAAAGATATTCTACAGGAAATTCATCAGTTAAAACAATACTAATAAATGGATGTTCTGACAGGAATTCCAGTAAATTTCTTAAATTTATAATATCATCATAATAATCATCATTTTGTCCTTTATAGTTTTTCCATTTATTCATTGCGTAGAATTGTGAAGCATTAAAATCAACACACTTTGACATAGTCGGAATATATATAGATATGGAAGGAAATCCCAAAAAAGAAACATCTCTCACATATATTTCATTTTTAGTTATCGGTTTAATATTATTAATTAGAAATACTAATAAATCTTTATTTGAAACTTTTTCATTAGAATTTATCCAAGCATTGGGAAAAAATTCAAAAGAAGGAGGATTAGATATAAATTGGTTTATTAAATCCTCATTATTTTCAAATCTCATAGATTTCATAAAAAGCTGTTCTAGCAATGCTAAACGATTATCTTTTAAATATTTATTATAATAGTCTTTTTCAATATATTGGGCTTTATTATTTTTTTCATCTTTTCCTATTGTTACTTCTCTTCCTTGAAAAATTTCAGTCAAAGTTCTTTCTATGGCAACTGCTAATGTAGGATGTGAAGCTATACAAAAAATTATAATATTTTCTTTTTTATTTATAGCAATTGTATAAACTGCTGGTATATTTTTGCCTATAGAAGCATCCTTTATAAAGATTTCATATCCTTTTGCATTGTAATAATGAATTATATTTCTGATATTATCATATTTCATATATAATTCTTTAGGAATATCAGGTAGAGATATTCTATTTAATATAATATTTTTTAATGCATAACGTTCACAGACTTCAGATAAACCCTGAACAAGCGCTTCTTCAATTGTATTCCCCGCCGCTAAACCATTTGTTGAATCAAATAAATATTGGGGAACATAAACAATTTTTTTATCTTTTATACTATAAAAAGGAATAGCATCAATATTTTCTTCTTTTATATCTATCTTGGTATTTCCCAACAGATTTTTATTTATGCTTTTTATATCAATTTTTCTTATATCCGGAAATTCAAAATCTACAAGATGCGAAGTTTGAAGTCGTTCCATAAATTCACCATAGCCGCTTGCGAATGCATTTTCTATACATGTTCCTTTTCCGTTAGTTCCGATTTCAGTATTTGCAATAGTTATTCTTATGGAAGGACATATTTCTTTTTTTATTAAATCTTCAGATGTAATTTCTTCTTTAACTTCAATTCCTGTATGTTTAAGAATACTTTTTATTTTTTTTATTGTATTTTTTGTTTCTTCATCTTTATATATGCTGTAAGTTACCATATTAATCTCCTAATTTTCTAAATCCAGAAACAATGCCGTTTTTCTATTGTTCTGCAGCATTTCTGCACATATTTTATCTGATTTGTTTCTAATTTCTTCTTTTGAATATTCATTATTAAAGAAGTTTTCATATAACTCATCAAATAACATATGAAAACGGAGTGAACGACCCTGAATTTTAAGTTTTTTTATTCCTATATCAAGAACTTGTTGTACTTGTTTTTCTGTTAAATGTATACTGCGATAACCTTCATGAAATCTTGGACATAAAGTAAATTTTTCCCTTTTCCCAATACCTTTATCCAATTCAGCCAAAGAGTTATAATGTTCCCGATGATGAGGACAATTGTAATGACAATAAGCATTAATTAAAACTTCAACCCTTGAAACATCAGAAAGTAATTTATTTAATTTATCAATATTATCCGTTGTATATTCAGGTCTAATAACAACAACTTCACATTTATCAAGCATTTCATTATAAAATCTTGTTTCATCAAAATCTTTTTCTTCTACTATTTTAGTACTTGGTAAAAGAACCGAGCTATGAATTTTAGCATCAGGATAACGTAATTTAATATGATTAAAGAGTTCTTCTGTTGATACAATAAACCTGCAATCTAATGAATATGCTACATCAAGAAGATTATTAGAGTATTCATCATTTAATGCATATTTTGAATTTAAATTAGTAAAAGTTAAAGTCGGTATAAGATTATATTTAGTTTTTAATTTTTCAAAATATTTTTCAACAATATTTAAATTATTAAGTTTAAAATTAGCAGGTCGTCCACCCAACCCCCACTCACAAAATGGACTACCGTATACATATTTGACAGGATTTGTCTCATTTTCTAGAAGTTTATCCAATAGAGGTATAAATATATCATTACAAAAAAGGAAGGGCATAAAATATTCTATATTTTTATATCTAACTAAGTTTTTCATAGCATTTATATCCTAAAATCATTTTCACAAATTCAGAAATAGTGCCGCTTTTCTATCATTTTGAAGTATTTCAGCACATATTTTATCTATCTTGTTTCTAATTTCTTCTTTTGAATATTCGTTATTAAAGAAATTTTTATATAAATGATCAAATAAATAACTAAAGCGAAGAGAACGTCCCTGTATTTTTAGTTTTTGTACACCTAAATCAATAATTCTTGAAACTTGTTCATCTGATAAATGTATACTGCGATAACCTTTTTTAAATTTGGGACATAAACTAAAAGTTTCTCCATTATCTTCAGTATCAAATCCAATATCATCGAGATTCTTTCTTCTATCAAGTTCTGCCATCGAATTGTAATGCGCTCTATAATGAGGACAATTGTAATGACAATATGCATTAATTAGAACTTCAACCCTTGAAATATCAGAAAGCAATTTATCAAGCCTATCAATATTATCCATTATATATTCCGGTCTAACTACAACAACTTCGTATTTATCCAACATTTCATTATAGAATTTTGTTTCATTAAAATCTTTTTCTTCCGTTATTCTAATACTTGGTATTATTACAGAACAATGCATCTTTGCTTGGGGATAACGTGATTTTATATGATTATAAAGTTCTTCTGTAGATACAATAAATCTGCAATCTAATGAATATGCTATATCAAGCAAATTATTAGAATATTCATCGTTTAGTTTTTCACTAACATTCAAATTAGTAAATGTTAGATTTGGTATAATATTATATTTTGTTTTTAATGTTTGAAAATATCTTTCAATAATGTTTAAATTATTAAGTATAAAATTAGTTGGTCTGCCACCGATTCCCCATTCACAATAGGGACTGCCATATACATATTTAACAGGATTTATCTCATTTTCTAAAAGTTTATCTAATATTTGAATATAAAGATCGTTGCCAAAAAGAAACGGCATAAAATATTCTATATTATTATATCTAACCAAGTTTTTCATTACATTTATTTCTCAAAATCATTTTATAGATTTAAAAATAATGCCGTTTTTCTATCATTTTGAAGTATTTCAGCGCATATTTTATCTATTTTATTTTTAATTTCTACTTCTAAATATTCATTATTAAAGAAATTCTTATACAATTCACTATATAACCAATTAAAAGGCAAAGATCGTCCTTGAATTTTAAGTTTTTTTACTCCTAAATCAATAACTTGCTGCACTTGCTCATTTGTTAAATAGACACTTCGATAACCTTCTTGAAATTTTGGACATAAGCTGAATTCTTCACTATTCTCATTAGTATGATATTTTACATCTTCTCTTTTTTTGCCTTTATCAAGTTCTGCTAAAAAATTATAATGTGCTCTATGGTGAGGGCAATTATAATGGCAATTCTGATTAATTAAAACTTCTACTCTTGAGATATCAGAAAGCAATTTATCTAATTTATCAATATTTTCCATTGTATATTCAGGACGAATTACAACAACTTCATATTTTTCCAGCATTTCATTATAAAATTTTGTTTCATCAAACCCTTTTTCTTCAATAAATTTTGTCATTGGTTGAAGAATTGAGCAATGCATTTTGGCTGTAGGATATCGTGACTTGATATGATTATAAAGTTCTTCTGTAGATACAATAAAGCTGCAATCTAATGAATATGCTATATCAAGAAGATTATTGGAATATTCATCATTCAATGTATCTTTTGAGTTTAAATTTGTAAATGTCAGAGCAGGTATAAGATTATATTTAGTTTTTAATTTTTCAAAATACTTTTTAATAAAGTTTAAATTCTCCAATTTAAAAATAGCTGATCTTGCACCAATCCCCCATTCACAATATGGGCTGCCATATACATATTTTATTGGATTGATTTCATTATTTAAGAGTTTATCTAATATTGGTATATAAAGATCATTACAAAAAAGAAATGGCATAAAATATTCTATATTATTATATCTAACCAAATTTTTCATAATTATTCCTCTTTATTATTAGGGCATACAAGCGCGTTATATAATGCTTTTGCATTTTCGCATAACAAAGGATGCTTTTTCATAAAAGTATTATCAAAAGTAGATGAATCAGGACAATAATGACAATAATCGCAATATTTTTCATTAAAACATTCGGTTAGATTTTTTCTAATAAATAACTTTTTAAAATCTTTTAGTGTAGTCTCTTGCACTTCTTTTAAAGTATTTGAATTCAAATTTCCTAAAATATAGTCAAAAGCTACACAAGGAAGAATATCAAGCTTAGGGTTAATACAAAATCTATCATAGCCTGCTTCACATACAGAACGTTCGTCTTTTTGAAAGTATGGTTTAATACTTATTTTGTTAAATTTATGTATATAGAATTGTTTAATATCATTATAAGAAAGTTTAGAAACTAAATTGTCATTTTCAGGATTATTTGTAAACAAACAAGCATCAAGATAAGTTGCCCCTATTGAATCTGCAAATTCTTTTATTTCTTTATAGCTATCTTTATTATAAGATAATACAATTGTAGCAATATCTATAAGTATACTTGTTTTTTTTAGTTTATTTATAAGATTAATTGTTTTTTGCCATGAACCTTTTACTCCGGTAATATAATCATGGACATTTGGATCCATACTGTATATACTGCATTGTATAAGAGTTGGATATAAATTTATTACTTTTTCAAATAATTCTTCATTATCGTTAAGTGTTTGTCCATTTGTATAAATACAAAGTTCTAAGCGTTTACTTCTTATATATTCACATATTTTAAGAAAATCTTTATTTAAAGTACATTCACCACCTGTTAATCTAACAGTACTTATACCTATATCATAAGCTTGATCTATAGCTTTTTTTGCATCTTCAAATGATATATAATAATTTTCCATATTTTTATGGTTAAAACAATGTTTACATTTTAAATTGCACTTATAATTAAGTTCAAGAATTAAAGTATCTATATATCCCAAAGATATATCCATCATTCGCCATTTATCTAAAAAATCATATACATGTTCAGCTTTACGGCTAATTGCAGTTTTTAAATAGTTATAATTTGATTTTTCAAATTGCTTATCTGTTTTTATTATTTCTTTTTCTTTTAGTTCAAAAAGTAAAGCATTTAGTTCATCACTTAGATTATTATTTATTGCAAATAACTCTAATTTGTCATAATTCTGATACTTGACAATTAAATCCCATAAATTTGAACTAATACCTTTTAAAAAATAATATAAATTATGTTTGGCATCATAAATACAACTGATTGAAAACTCATCACGAGTATAATGAGTTCTTGTACATATATATGAACATATTTCCACTATAACTTTTCCTTAAAATATTGTGCAACTTGACCTTTGAAGTAAATAAAATCCAATAGAGAATATTCTTAGATTATCTATGAGATGCCGAATAGATTTTTGGATGACCACAAACAGTTGCTATTAGAGGTTCAGGCATTTCAATAACATCTTTGTATAATTCTTCTATTTCTTCAATTGAAATATCTTTGATGTCTTCACCATTATTATCATTAAAGTCTTTCATAACAATTCTCCTTTATCTTAATTTTAAATTTTTATTTAATTCTTTATAAAGATCTTGGTTTAGCATTTCATCAGGCATAAAACCGGAAGATGGAGTAAATGTCATTTCACCAAAATATAATTTTTCGTTATAAAGCATCCAATCAACACGAACAAACTTAAAACCTTCAGAAAGTATTTTACTTAATCTTAAAGCTTCTTCTGCACATTTTCTTCCTTCTATATCCATATAAGGTTTTGAATTAATACACCAAACGCACAAATCTTTACTTATTTCATTTGGGTTATCTCTCATAAGTGGTTCAATAAGAAGTTGAGGTTTAATATTTATATATTGTGTTTCAAAATCACTCCAACCAAAGAAAGATTGTTTCATCCATTCATTTAATCGTATTCTTGTATATTTGATTAATTCTTTATTATTTATATATTCTTTTTTATTCTTGATTATATAATGCCACTTACAACCATTATTAGCCTTAATAATGAAGGAATCAGGCAAATCGTCAAAAGGTATTTCATCAAAATTATTACCAATCCAAAGGACAGGTTTTAAATATTCTTCTCCAATTTTTTCTTTTACATAATCACGAACCAAAACTTTATCTGTCAATGTTGTTTTGATTGGAAGATTATCGTATATCTTAAGCCATTGTATTTTTTCATTTAATGTTTTAGGATGTCTTAAGTTCAGTTTTTTATCTGTTTTCATATGATATGCAATAGAAAGATATCTAGGATAATCTTTTTTATCTAAAGACATCATAAAATTATAATCAAAAAGCGGATTATTAATAAAGCTTGGACTATTAAGCTTATTAAATCTAAAACTTGTATTAATATGATTTAAATATTCATTTCTGTTCAAAAAGCTTTGCACAAAAGGAATTTCAGAAAAATTACAGTTTAAAAATCCCCCCCCCCCGAGGCAGATCTAAACTGATTCAAAAGTTCTGAAAATGTGCTTAATAACTTGCTCATAGTTTCAGTATAACACAACTTTGCCTTTTTTCAATATTGTTTATAGAAAAATTTAAAATACATTATATTGCTTATATCTTTACATGCATATGCGACAAAATGTAAAATTGTACGGTAGTTTTTGGTAAACGGTTAGATTAAAGTTAAATATTTACAATAGTTTAGACATATTTAAAGGTAAAAAAGCAAGAAAGGAAGGTTTTAATGGCAACCTGAAATGAAGCAACTCACCCACGTGGTGATGAAGGTAAATTTACATATAAAGGCGTAGTTTAAGAATTTAGTTAATAAAGCGAAAAAACATAGATTATAACATTTTATAATAGCAATATAGCATAAAATTTACATGCTAAAAACTGCCCATAGCGAGCAGCTTTTAAATCTCTACCTGCACGAATTCTCTAAAGGCAGACTAAAAAACGGAGAGAGAGGGATTCGAACCCTCGGAAGGGTTGCCCCTTCACAAATTTTCGAGATTTGCACCTTAAACCGCTCGGACATCTCTCCTTTACTTCAATTTTATAAAAATATTATTGGTTTTTCAAGGAAATGCCTTATTTGTTTATTTTATAGATAATTCTAATCTTCCAAAGAACGAATATATTCTTCAACTGCTTCATCAGTTAATTTATTTGTT
This sequence comes from uncultured Vampirovibrio sp., assembly GCA_910583875.1. GTDB lineage: Bacteria > Cyanobacteriota > Vampirovibrionia > Gastranaerophilales > Gastranaerophilaceae > Avigastranaerophilus. The sequence continues at coordinate 427,494 of CAJTXT010000001.1, forward strand.
GTTATACCTTTACAGTCGTATTCATATAAATCATCAAGAGCTGTGCTTTTGTCAACTGTCCAAGCTTCAAAATCAAAACCCGCATCATCAAGCAGTTTATTACCTGCATCTGTCATTTTGCTTGCTTTTATGTCTAAGAATACTTCGTTTTCTTCTGTATCTAATTCTTGTAAAATTTTTATAGTTTCTTCTGATAGCTTTTTTTCTGAAAGATAGCCTAGTCTTGAATTTGGCATTAGTTCATCAATTTGTTTTAAATAGTCTTCTTGAAAACTAATCCAGGTTACTTTATCTTCTAAGCCTGCCTCTTTTACAGCATCAACAAGTATTTGCGCTTTTGTTTCATCAAAATTAGATGTTTTTTTCAATTCAATATATAAATTCAAATCATGTTCATTTGCACAATCAAGTAATTCTTCAAAAGATGGAATTTTAGTGCCTTTAAATTCGCTTCCTTTCCAGCTTCCAAAATCATATTTTAGTAGTTGTTCGTATGTATAATTAGAACATTTTCTTGGAAATAAAAAGCCAATACCCGATGAGCGCCTTGCTGTTCTATTAATTGTTGAATCATGCAAAATAACAGGAACAGAATCTTTTGTCCATTCTATATCACATTCAACAGTATCAAATCCATTTTCAGCAGCAGCAACAAATGCAGGAATTGTATTTTCCGGTGCTACAGAACTATAACCCCTATGTGCAATTACTGCCATATCAGAATTTTCTGTTTCTGTTGAATTCGTTTGTTCATCAATTTTTTCTGCGTCACTGTCATTCGAAAAAGAAAATAAACTCCTATCAATATTACTTTTGGGAGTTGAATGTTTTATTGGTTCATATTGATTATTTAAAAAGAAATTTGTTTCATTTACATTGTGTAAGCTCATAATTAACTCTTATAATTTTCCCCGTAATATTATAAAGAAAAATTTTTATAATAAATTGTTAAAAAGAACTTATTTGTAAATTTAATTTAATTTGTCAGGTTCCGGATGAATTAAAATTGTTACTTTTTCCAGCTCTTGTTTTATTTCACTCTCAATTTCATCACAAGTATTATGACAATCTGTTATTCTTAAATCCGGATTGAATAAAACAGTAACTTCAATATCTCTATAATGACCGGCTTTTCTTGCTTTTAAATTCTTATAACCTTTTATAACCTTATTATTTTTTAATATACTTTCAATTTTATTCATATCCTCATCAGGTAAAGAACCGTCTAAAAGATTATTCATTGTTTCTTTTGCTATAAAATAACCGGTTTTAATTATTATTAAAGCAACAAATAATGCAATAATAGAGTCAATAATAGTAAAGTTAGTAAGTTTAATTATTATAAGCCCTAACATTACACCTAAAGATGAATATATATCTGTTTTTAAATGATTTGCATCAGCAAATAAACAAATAGAATCAGTTTTTTTTGCTACTTTAAAAAGATAACCGCTTACAAAAATGTTTGCTATAACAGCAAATAGCATTACATAAATACCAATTATCGGCTCATTTAAAAATGTTTCTTTTTCCGCTGAAAATATTCTTTTTAAAGATTCATATATTATATATATGCCTGCACAAGCTATTAAAATACCTTCTATAAATCCAGCAAAATCTTCATATTTACCATGTCCAAACGGATGCTCTTTATCCGCTGGCTTATCTGAACGCAATACAGCAAAAAATGTAAGGATTGAAGCAAATAAATCTGTTAGAGAATGAATTGCTTCAGAAATTATACAAATACTGCCAGAAATCACTCCCGCAATAAGTTTCAATAATATTATAATTGAATTTGATGCTATTGATAGCCCTGCAGCAAATTTTTTCTCAGTTTCTATTTTCATACAACAATCCCGTTTATTATATAAAAAGTATTATACCATTAAAAACGGGAGAAGGTTTGCTTCTCCCGTTAATTTTTATTAATTTGCAGTTACTGCTTTTAAGAAATTATATGATGAAACCCATTTGCTTCCATTTGATGCTTGTTTGTATTTTTCCATTTTTGCTATGCGTTTTTTCTTTAATTTTTCTTGTTTCTTATTAAATGAAGCCATTTTTGATTTACTTGCATTTCTTTTTTCAATAATTGGTTTTGCATAGTTCATAAATTGTTTGTATGAATCTGTTGTATAGCCGGCTTTTGCTTTAGCCGGGTATGTATATGTTATGTAATCATATATATACATTGTTCTTTTGTCGCCTGATGGGTGTGTTGTAATAAAATCAACATATTTACCGCTTATTTTATACAATACAGATACCATTGCTAAAGGATTATAACCGGCTTTTGTCATCAAATCTACACCTGTTATATCAGCTTCATATTCTTCATTTCTGGACATTTTAAGCATTGAAAGATTATTTGCAACGTGTGCACCTGCTTTTAATCTATAGTCTATATTTGCATTTGCAATAGCTGTTGAAGTCATAGCGTTTACAACACTTTGTTTTGCAACATGATTATTTACAATATGACCGATTTCGTGCGCAATTACACCAGCTAATTCAGCATCATTTGCAACAAATTTTAATAAACCTGTATAAACGCAAAGTTCATTTTCTCCGCTTGCAAATGCATTAATATCATCTGTTTCTATAACTTTAAATTTGATTTGAGTCGGTAAATTATTCTTTGAAAGTATTGCTTTTCCTATTTTTTCAACTCTAACCAGCCCGTTTTTAGAATTCCAATTTGTAGTAGTAGTTGTTGTTGTTTTAGTTGCAGCATTTACCGGAACAAATAAAAACAAAGCAAAGGCAACTAAAACTCCTAAAAATTTTTTCATTCTGTTTCCCTTTTTAACTTAATTCCATACAGCAATATAATAGGAAATTTCTTAATATTTTTCAATGTTTTATTATTAAATGCAAAAATTTTTTTTACAGGTCTTATATGGGCAAGGAGAAAAACATGAAAATATCACCAATTAATACCTTCAAATATGTTAATCACATAAATAAAAATGCTGTTTCATTTAAAGCAGAAACAAACCAAACACAAGCTAATTCCGAAGCAGTTCGAACAGAAGAACCAAATTTAAATACTTACATTCCTTTAATGAGCAATAAAATGAAGCTTAACGAAAATATTAAATTTTTTGTTGGCGGTTTAAATAAAATTGATACCGATGAAAAAAGAAAACATCAGCAGCTAAAAATAGCTGATATTGGATGTTGTGATGGAGCCTTATCAAGAACATTAAGTGAATTTTTACCAAGAAATACAAAATATTATGGACTTGATTTATCACCAGAAATGCTCGAAGAAGCAAGAAAAAAAGATGCACAAGCAGGCATAAATTCAACTTATGCTGTAGGTAATGCCTTTGATTTACCTTATAAAGAAGAGAAAATGGATGCAATTATGCTTTCAAGCGTAATGCATGAATTATATAGTTATGCGTGTGAAGAATATAATGAAGAAGCATATTCCAAAGATTCTATATTACACTTTATGCAGCAGGCTTATGACTCTTTAAAACCAGGCGGAGTATTAATTATAAAAGACCCTGCAACTGCCGGGGCTGATGCTTGGGAACCTGTCAAAATTTCTAATGCAAATAAAGAAGATGGCGAATATCCTCCAATTGAATATGAAGAAGAGCTTAGAAATGCTAATATTACTAAACTTTGTACTTTTGATAAATTAAAACGCTTTTGTATGGATTTTTATCCTGCAAAAGGCAATATTGAATTTAATGATAAAGATGAATGCATAATGCCAAGATGGCTAGTAACAGAGTTTGTAAGACATAGAAAATGGCTTGCTACACCTGAAAACTGGGCTTATGAAATAAAAGAAAACTATGGAACACTTCGTCCTGATGAAATGAGCAGTTTTGCTAAAAAGACAGGATTTAATGTTATAAAAGTTGAGAATATATCTATACCTAATGAAAACAATATTTATGCAATCAAACCAAAGGAATTTGAAATAAAAGATATGGAGGATAATCAACTTAGCCTTGAAGACTTCCCAATGTTTCTTGAGGTAGTTTTAAGAAAACCAAGAAGTTAACAATAATTAAATTCAATGTTTATTTTTAGGCATAATCATAATAACACCTGTAATTATTAAGATTATGCCTATTATAATTTTAAAACTTAAACTTTCATGGAAGAATATTACACCACAGAAAATTGCAGTCAAAGGTTCTAGTGCACCCAAAATAGAAGCAGTTGAAGCGCCTATTAATTTTATAGCTACATTAACAGTTTCTAAAGATATTACTGTCGGGAAAATTGCCAGACAAACAGCACAAGCCAATACTTTTCGACTATTAATCGGCTGTAATTGAGTGCAAAATTTCAAGTTAAATATAAAAACACTTAACCCTAAAAGCATTACATAAAAGCTTAACTTGTCATATTTTATATGTTTAATGCATTTAATATTTTTAACTCCAACCATATAAATTGCATAACTTAATGCAGAAAGCAAAACAAGAATTACCCCTTTAATATTTAACGCAATCCTACTGCCGTTATAAAGCATTAATATACCTGTTGCAGTTAATAATAAAGATAAAATAACTAATTTCTTTAATTTTTCTTTAAAGAATATTGTTGAAATAAGCATTACCAATGTCGGATAGACAAATAAAATTGTACAGGCAATACCTGTATCTATATAGTTAAAAGATTGAAAAAGCGTTAAAGATGAAATTGCAAATATTACTGATAGAAATAATAAACAAAAGAATTCTTGAAGATTAATTTTTAAAGAAATTCTTTTATAAAATTTTAACCAGAGAAAATAAATTACTATAGCAAAAAAGTATCTATAGAATAAAACTGAATCTGCATTAAAACCTGCATTGTACATTGGCATTGCAAAAAGCGGATTTAATCCGTAACTTATAGAACCTATTATTCCGCTTATAAAGCCTTTTCTTTTATATGTACTCATAAAGTTATTATAGAGTAAATATATTGAACTTTAGAATACTCCTTTGCAATAAAAAAATCTAAATCTTTTTTCTCATATTATTTTATCTCTTATTTCAATTTATCGTATTCTTCGTCGCTTACTTCTTCTAACCATTCGTTTGAACCGCCTTCAGACGGGACTTCTATTGCAACATGGCTAAACCAAGAGTCTTTTGCCGCACCATGCCAGTGTTTTGTTTCAGGAGGAATATTTACAACATCACCTTTTTTAAGTTCCTGCGCTTCTTTACCCCATTCTTGATAATATCCTCTTCCGCCTGTAACAAGCAATATTTGTCCGCCTTTACGATGAATATGCCAGTTATTTCTGCATTTAGGTTCAAAAGTTACATTTGCTGTATGTACCTGTTCCTTTGTTAAAAGATTTAAGTAACTTTGACCTTTAAAGTATTTTGCATAAGCTTCATTTTTCTCACCAAGCGGGAAAACTTCCATTTTAGGTCTTGAAGTTAAAATTAAAATTTCGCTGATTTGTTTATCAGTCAAACCTGTATTTTTACCTATTTGAATATGTGCATTTAATTGAGGTTCAACACCTTCAATTGAAGATAAGGCTGCAATAGTTGAAACTTCTCTTTCTTGGTTTGTAAGAACACCGCGAGCAAAAATATCTCCGAATAAATGTTCTTTTAAATAATCATCTATTGCAGGAGCGAAATCAAATAATTCACCTTTAACCGGCTGTCCCGCAAGTTCTGTTTGAACTTTTGTTCCTATTTCATTTTTATCAGCTTTCTTATCTAATGCTTTACCCTCTTTGCCTGCTTTGTAATTACCTTCTTTTGAAACTCTTAAAAGAGTTGAAAGAGCATTTAAACTTCTTGGGAAACCGCAATAAGCATACATTTGTACCATTGCTTCTTTTATTTCGTTTACAGTTAAACCATCATCTAATCCTTTTTTTACGGATTTTTCAAGATTTGTTAAATCACCTGTAGCGGTATAAGATGAAATCATTACAAGGTTTTGTTGTTTTGAAGTTAATAAATTGTTTGCCATAGCATTTCCTCCTGTAAATAAAATCAACATTGTAAGTAATAAACAAAGCTTTTTCATATAATTCTCCTATGTTTATTGGTTATATATATTTTAATTGCTGATAGCTGCTCTAAGTCAAGTGGTATTTTGTTTAAAATTGTTTTATTCAAAAAAGTTCTATGTTAAAATTTAGAAGAAAAAAGGAGAAATTATGGTTAATATAGGAATTTTAGGATACGGCAATCTTGGCAGAGGTGTCGAAAAAGCAGTTTTAAAAAATCCGGATATGAATTTATGCGCTATTTTTACAAGAAGAAATCCTGCGGATTTAAACGTAAATTCCAATGCGCAAGTCGTTTCAATAGATGAGATTGAAAATTGGAAAGATAAAATTGATGTTTTAATTTTATGCGGCGGAAGTGCAACAGATTTACCTGTACAAACTCCCAAATATGCAAAAATGTTTAATGTTGTAGATAGTTTTGATACACACGCAAAAATCCCTGAACATTTTGAGAATGTTGATAAAGCAGCAAAAGAAAATAATAAAACAGCAATAATCTCAGTTGGCTGGGATCCGGGGTTATTTTCTTTGAATAGATTATATGCTAATGCTATTTTACCTGACGGAAACGATTATACTTTCTGGGGCAAAGGCGTAAGCCAAGGTCATAGTGACGCAATCAGAAGAATTGAAGGTGTTCTTGACGCTAAACAATATACTATTCCTGTAGATAGTGCATTAGAAGCTGTAAGAACAGGTAAAAATCCAGAATTATCTACAAGAGAAAAACATACAAGAGAATGTTTTGTAGTTTTAAAAGACGGAGCTGATGCAAAAAAAGTTGAAGAAGAAATCAAAACAATGCCTAATTACTTCGCTGATTATGACACAACTGTTCATTTTATTTCTAAAGAAGAACTTGATAAAAATCACTCAGGTATTCCTCATGGCGGTTTTGTTTTAAGAAGCGGAAAAACATCTGACGGCGTAAATCATATTATTGAATACAGTTTAAAACTTGATTCTAACCCTGAATTTACTTCAAGTGTTTTAGTATCTTATGCGAGAGCAATTTCAAGATTAAATAAAGAAGGTGTATATGGCTGTAAAACGGTATTTGATATTGCACCTGCTTATTTAAGTACAAAAACTTCAGAAGAATTAAGAGCGACAATGCTATAATAAGTTAAGGAAATTATGTATAATTCTACACTAAAATAGTTGAAGTTGTCACCCTGAACTTGTTTCAGGGTCTTACAATTGGTAAGATTCCGTGGGAAACCAGACATTTTTCACAAAATCAAAGATTTTGGAAAAAGTAGTCAAACAAGTTCGGAATGACATTATGACTATATTCTGAGCATATTTAGTATAAATTTCTATATAATTCCCTAAGTTAAATATTAAAAAACGGATTATGATTTTTATAATCCGTTTTTTTATGCCTTTTTACCTTTCTTTTCTGTAAAACTATGACTTTCTTCAATAAGTTCCATAATTTTTTCATCAGATACGCTGTCATCAAGAATAATCGTAAGCCAATATTTTTTATTCATATGATAAGCAGGGTAATAATGCTCTTTTTTTAGAAGTTTTTCAACATTTTCAGGTGCTAGTTTCAGGTCAGCAACTTCAACTAATCCTTTTTTCTTTTTTTGAATTTTTGACCTATCCACATCTAAAATAGCAAGATACCATTTCTCTGTATCCGGGTTTCTAAAAATTCCTGACCCTGGTGAGGTATCCCATAAAAATTCTGGTTTATCACCATATTTTTCAATAATTAAATTGGTTATTCTGTTTGATTGCGGATAAATATAATATTTTTTTGTAAAGCAATTATCCCTTACATTTTCAAGGATTAATTCATACTCGGCTCTAACTTCACCTACAAATGCGCCCTGCTGATTTTCTATTCTTAATGGTAAAAACTCATCATCATTTTCTAAATCATAAACAGTTCCGGAAACTTTTCCATCAAGCTCAACAATAATAACAGCCTTGAATAAATCATCTTTAAACAATTTTTCAATGAAAAAATGATTCTCTTGTTTCTTAAACCCATATTTTTCAAGCTTTTCAAACACAGGTATGTATCTTTGAAATATTTTGTCTTCTATATTCATAATTTAAGCATTTTATAATTAGTATTTAAAATATTAAAAAAGACTTCCGAAGAAGTCTTAAAATGGGGCGGGTGATGGGATTCGAACCCACGCATATCGGAACCACAATCCGAGGCCTTAACCGCTTGGCGACACCCGCCATTTCGTATAATTGAAATATAATATAAACAAATCATTTTTTCAACTGTTAATTACAAAAGAAAAAAGAAAAAATAAAAATAGAGATAGAAATTATTTTTTCGTCCTGTGTTTTCGCGATACCTAAAAACAATGGACTTCAAAAATAATTTCTATCTCTATTTTTATTTTTTCTTTTTTCTAGTATCTTTCTAAGTACATATCAAGTTCAAATTTAGTAACGGCAGTTCTATAACCGTCCCATTCTTTTAATTTTGATTGCATAAATTCTTTAAAAATATGTTCACCTAAAGCAGATTTTACAATTGGGCTTTTCTTCATTAATAGTAAAGCTTCATGTAAGCTGCCTGGTAAAGTTTCGATTTTAGCACGTTTACGTTCTTTATCATCCATTTTAAAGATATTTTTATCAACATCTAATGGCGGTTTTGTTTTCTTTGTAATACCGTCTAAGATAGATTCTAAAATAACAGCTAAAGCTAAATATGGGTTGCAAGATGGGTCCGGTGAACGAAGTTCAACCCTTGTTGCGTTACCTCTTTTAGCAGGAACTCTTATCAATGCTGAACGGTTAGCAAGTGACCAAGCCAAATAAACAGGAGCTTCAAAACCGGGAACAATACGTTTATAACTGTTTACTGTTGGGTTTGTAATAGCTGTAAATTGTTTTACGTGGTCTAATAAACCGCCAATTGCATATAAAGCAGTTTCAGATAATTGATGAGCTCTATTTTCATCAAAGAAAATATTTTTACCATTTTTAAATAGTGATAAGTTGCAGTGCATACCTGAACCATTGATTCCGTAGATTGGTTTTGGCATAAATGTTGCGTGAACACCGTGTTTATTTGCAACTGCTTTTACAGCGTATCTAAATGTAATAATATTATCTGCACTGGTTAGAGCATCTTCATATTTAAAGTCAATTTCGTGTTGACCTTCAGAAACTTCGTGGTGGCTTGCTTCAACATCAAAACCCATTGCTGTAATTGTTCTAACAATTTCTTTTCTAATATTTTCACCCATATCGTCAGGAGCAGTATCATAGTAGCCTGCGCGGTCGTGGGTTTTTGTTGTCGGGTGTCCGTTTTCATCTTTTTTGAATAAGAAAAATTCAGCTTCAGGTCCTACGTTCATTTCGTAGCCCATTTCTTTAGCTTTTTTAAGTACACGTTTTAAGTTTGAACGAGGGCAGCCTTCAAAAGGAGTACCGTCAGGATTGTGGATATCGCAAATCAATCTTGCAACATTTGTTCCTGTAACTTTATCTTCTCTAAAAGGAAGAAGTGTAAAAGTTGATAAATCCGGGAAGAAATACATATCGGAGGTTTCAATATTTCTAAAACCTTTGATAGAAGACCCGTCTAACATACATTCGTTATTAAGAATTTTATCCAATTGCGAACTTGGTAAAGACATGTTTTTAACTTGTCCGTTAATATCGCAGAATTGTAATTTAATAAATTCAACTTTCTTTTCTTTAACAATCTTTCTGATTTCGTCAGCTGTGTACTCTTTTCGTGCCATAAATGCGCCTTTCATTTTTCTAATAATTTTATTATAGTACATGTTGAAAAAATTACAAGTAAAAATTTTCATTTTTGTGAGAATTGCACCAAAAAATTTACAAAAATGTCATTTTTTTAATGCAAGTCTCCTTATAAATATCACTTTTTCTCTTAAAACGATGTTTTTAACAAGAATTGCAAAATTTTAAATTTTTGACTAATTTTTTTTACGGTTGATAATTAAATTATGAATAAAATAGTTTTAGCACAAATAGACACTATAGCCGGTAACATTAAAATTAATGCCAAAAAAATAATTAATTGTATTGAAAAAGCAAAGGAAAATAATGCAGATTTAATTATTTTTCCTGAGCTTGCATTAATGGGATATCCCTTTGGTGATATCTTCATTAGGCATAAATCTATTATTGAACGCCAGCTTAAGGCTTTAGACGAAATCGCTGCAAAAACAGAAAATATTACTGCACTTGTCGGCTTCGCTGAACCTACAAAAGACGCAAATAAAAAACCATTTTATAATTCTGTTGCTGTGCTTCAAAACGGTAAAATCATTAATATTGTAAGAAAAAGATTACTTCCCAATTACAGCGAATTTAATGATTACAGATATTTTGAACCTTCTGATTGTGTTTCTCAAATTTTAGAGCTTAATGGGGAAAGATACGGAATATTAGTATGCGAAGACAGTTTTAATGATAAATCTTTCTTTAAAGAAGAATGTATTTATGATGTTGACCCTGTAGCAGAATTAATGAAACAAAATCCAACAACACTTATAAATTGTTCTTGTTCTCCATCTCGAACAGGTAAAGAATATATCAAAAATGCCCTTTTCTCTTCAATAGCAAGAAAATACGGCGTTAATTATATCTATGTTAATCAAGCGGGATATGCAGATAACTTAAGTTTTGACGGTACATCACGAATTTATAATAAAAATGGCGAATTAGATCTTCGTGCAAAATCCTTTGAAGAAGATTTTGTTATTACAGATAATTTAACAGGAATAATAAATGAATTACCTGTAGGAATGCAGAAAAAAGTTGAAGTTCAAAACTTTAACCTTGATTATACAAGTGATTTAGACAGAACCTACAAAAGTATTGTTTTTGGTATTCAAGAATATTTCCGCAAAAACGGATTTAAAAAAGCAGTTCTTGGTTTATCAGGCGGGCTTGATTCTTCAATTTGCGCAGTGCTGCTCGCTGACGCACTTGGAAAAGAAAATGTTTGGGGCATTTCAATGCCAAGCAGAATTACTTCTTCTGAAAGTAAAAATGACGCTAAAATTCTTGCTGAAAATTTAGGTATTCATTTCTTTGAAGTTCCTCTTGCCGAAGGTATTGATGCAGTAAAATCATTGTTAAACTTCGCTTTTAGCAATGTGGATACAGAAAAGTATGAAAAATCTACAACTATTGAAAACTTGCAGGCAAGATTACGTGCAACAATTTTATGGAGTGTTTCTAACGAACACAAACAAATGCTTCCGATAGCAACAAGTGATAAATCAGAAGCTTATATCGGTTATGCTACCGTTAACGGTGATATGTCAGGCGGGTTTGCTCCTATTGCAGATGTTACGAAAACAAAATTATTTGCGCTTGGCGATTTCTTAAATGAAAATCGTGAGCAAAAAAATGCTATTCCGCAAGCTATATTAGAAAAACCTCCGGGTGCAGAATTAAAAATTAATCCTAAAACAGGTAAAACAGTTTGCGCTGAAGAAGAAAACATGCCTTATGAATTTTTAGACGAAATTATTTGGTTTGTTGAAAATTGCGGTTATGGTTTTGAGGATTTAATGGAACACAAGTTTTATTATGAAACAAAGAATTGTTTGACTATAGAACAAAAAGAAGAATGGATTAGAAAATATTTTTGGAAATCTAAATGTGCAGTTTATAAGTGGCATATTATTCCGCCGTCTGTGGTTGTTGATATGCATTCTATCAATTCGGTTGAATATCGTCAGCCTATAATTTCTTGTGTGTATTAAGGGTTAGAAAATTTTGCAAAAAAATTATACTTTTAAGTCATGGTTATAAAGTGTATAATTAGCTCTATATACAAAAATTAGGAAATAAAGACTTAATGATAAATAAAGAAATTAATATATATTGTGATGAAAGTTGTCATTTATTGCATGAATCAGAAGTTCAGATGTTTGTTTCGTGTACTTATTGTCCAAAATCAGAAGTAAAGAGAATTTCGGAAGAAATTAGAAATTTAAAACGCAAACATAATATTTGGCGTTACGCAGAAATAAAATGGACTAAAGTATCAAACTCTAAAGAATCATTTTATATGGATTTACTTGATTATTTTTTAAATGAATCTGCTTTATCTTTTCGAACAATTATTATTCCTGATAAACACAAATTAGAACATGAAAAATTTGGACAAAACCATAATAGTTGGTACTATAAAATGATATATCTATTAGTAAAATATATTATAAGATTTAATAAAGATAATAATTATTATATATATATAGATAAGAAAGAAAATAGTTTTCAAGCAAAAAGATATTTATTAAAATTGAAAGAATGTATAGAAGCTTATTTTGAAAAAGATATTCATGTTCAAAATATATTGTCTCATCAATCTGAAATTATGCAATTAAATGATTTTCTACAAGGTATAGTATCTTATTCAAATAGAAAAAATAACTTTTCGGGTAATTTAAACCAAACAAAACTAAAATTAATTGAACATATTGAAGCTTCAATAAATATAAATTTATCTATTTCTAATGAAGATAAAAAATACAATATATTTAAATGGAGTCCTAAATAATGATAAAAGATTGGCTTCCTTTAAATAATATGTCAGAACTTTTTATCAACAAAGGAAAGATAGATAATGAAAAGTTAATTGAATATGCATATGGTATTTTTAAAAATGAATTAATGAATGAACAAAATCCCATTATTTTTAATAATAAAAAAGTTATTGTTAACAGTCCTATTTTTAAATGCAATGAAAAATTTGTAAAAAAGGGAAAAAACTGTAACAATACAATTTTTAATTGTGAAAATTGTTATTACTTAAATAAAGAAGAAATGTTTTTTCACATAACATCAAATAGGGATGAAAATATAATTAAAAATTTAAAATCCAAATATAGAAATTCAAGAAAAAGCAGAGTACCTGGACTCTTTTCATATGATAGGCTAAATCATATAAGATGGATAAGAAAAATTATTAATGAATATACATCAAATAATAATTCGGATATTTTATATTTTGAAGATATAGTTGAAAATGAAGAATTTTATAAAAGAAACAATGAAAATATGCCAAAAGAAAAAGCAATATATTTCTACATTAAAGAATGTCAATTTATTGTGATAATCGGACAAAACTTATGGGATAAAAAACAAAATGATTACTATTTGAAATCAGCTTATATAGTTAATACGGATGGGGATGAACACAAATTTGAAAGATTATATTTAAAATACAAAAAACGCCAAGAAAAACAATCTGGCGTCTCGTAATCCTCTTTACATCTAATATTTGATGTATGAGTATAAGAAATCATATTTCTTAATATTATTATAACAGGTTAACTTGTTAAATTAAAGTGTTATTTTTGTTAATTATAAGAAAAATTAAAAAATCTTAAACATTTATAACTATATATGAATTTAGTTTTTATAAAGTTAAAAAATGTTAATTTTGAAATAAGTTTCGCAAAAAAATTTATTTCCATTTTTTACTACGCAATATATCGGTACTAAGAGATGGAGATATTATATGAAAATTTCAAAAATTAGCGTTGCTCCTTTACGAAGCAGCATAAGTTCCTCAAAGAACAGTTCAGTATCAAATGCAAATATGTCTGCAAATCAAAGTCCTGAAAAATTAACAAATTATTTATCCAATATGGCTTCTGTTAGTTTTGCAGGTCTTTCTATTAGAAAGCAAACTCCTGCTGAACTTTCACCTAGAGAAATTAAACAAATGCATCAACAAGCTGATAGCCAGCTTATAGCTTCAAGAGCAGAAAGAGCATTTGCTAATATGATGACTGCAAAAGCAAATTCTGCATTAGACGAAGCAAAAGCTACTGTATCAGATAGTATTAAAAATATTCGCTATAGTATGGAAAACTTCCCACTTGCAATAAGAGAAGTTAAAAATGGAAGCTGCAAATTCTTTGATGAATATAAAGATGGAAATATTGCAAGAAGAAGCTATTTCATGAAAACAGGTGAGAATATATCTCTTATCCGAATTGAAGATAGAAAAAAAGACGGTTCAATGGATTTAATTGAATTAATTCCAAATAATGAAATTGCATCAATTGCAAAAGGTTTAAAAACAAAATCAGTTATGAATGCTGATAAAATGCCTTCATACATTCTTGTTCCAGGAAGACATAATCCTTCTGACATTTCATATACTGCTGAAAATGAATTTCACTTTATCGCTGATTCTTTAACCTCTGCAAAAACAAATGTGAAAAAAGCAGAAAATGGTAAATATAAAGCAGAAGAGGAATATGAATATTCAAATAATGAAATAAGCTCTGTTCAAAATTATGTAAAAGTTAATAATGGAAATACGAAAATTCAACAAAAATTTAAGTTTGATAATTATGCTCCGCAAAATACTTTAAGAATTGTTAGACAACTTAACGGTATAAATGATGATGCCGTAAGAGTAAGCAATAACATTACTGCTAATAAAGATGGTTCTGCAAGTATTGCACAAGAATTCTATTTCTATGGAAATAAGTTACAGCAATATACAGAAGATAATAAAAAAGCTGCAGATAGTTTAATTATGCAACCAGCTAAAAAGTGGGTAAATACATCAGAAATTATAAAATAAAAATAATTTAATAAATAAAAAAAGAGGAATTAATCAATTCCTCTTTTTATTTTATTTTGTCATTTTTTCAACCATTGACATTATTTTATCATTCTCAAGTTTTTGAAGTTTCATAGCTTCGATTTTCCTATTGCTGTGATAGCCATACATAAAATAAATAACTACTCCAAGAACAAGCCATAATGGGAATAAAAATGCTGATGTTTTAACTTCTCGTAATGCAACAAACATTAAACCAGAACAGAAAACTATACCAATAATTGGGAACCAAGGACAACAAGGAACTTTAAATGGTCTTGGTCTGTCTGGTTCAGTTTTTCTTAATAATAAAATACCCACACAAACAATTACAAATGATGTAAATGTTCCAAATATTGCAAGCTCTGCTGCAACCTGCATGTTAATAAATAATGAACCAATTAAAATTAAAATTGTTGATAAAATTGTAATTAC
The DNA here is from genome assembly GCA_910583875.1 of uncultured Vampirovibrio sp. GTDB lineage: Bacteria > Cyanobacteriota > Vampirovibrionia > Gastranaerophilales > Gastranaerophilaceae > Avigastranaerophilus. Next base: position 442,523 of record CAJTXT010000001.1, read on the forward strand.
CCAAGGTGTATTAAATTTAGGGTGAATTTTTTTCATAACTGGAGGTAAAAATCCATCACGCGCCATAGCATATAAAATTCTTGTTGTACCATATTGAAGAACAAGAAGTACTGATGTTAAACCTGCTAAAGCACCAATTGAAATAGCACCTGCGAACCAGTCTTGACCTACAAAACTCATTGCTACGGCAATAGGAGCTTTCAAATCAATTTGTCCCATAGGCATCATACCTGTTAAAACAATTGTTACTAAACAATATATTGAAGAACAAATTACAAGTGAACCTATTAAACCAATTGGCAAATTCTTTTGTGGTTCTTTTGTTTCTTCTGCTGCTGTAGAGATTGCATCAAACCCAATATAAGCGTAAAATATAGCAAATGCACCCATTAAAATACCCTTAACGCCAAATGGAGCAAAAGGAGTCCAGTTTTCTGGTCTTACATACATAGCGCCAACACCTATAAATAAAGCAATAACTGTTATTTTTACAAATACCATAATTTTTGCAAAGTTAGCAGACTCTTGTATACCTTTTAATAAAATCATTGCAATTACTATGATGATAAACATTGCAGGAAGATTGAAACAAATAGGTAGCCCCATAAAATGCGGAATATTTGCACCAGCTTCTACAGCAGTTTGATAATCATTAATTAACCATTCGGGAGGATTTTTAACAACCTCTGGAAGCCAAGGAAAACCTTGGAATAATTTCAATAAATATCCTGTCCAGCTTGAAGCAACTGCAATTGTACCAATTGCATATTCAAGCATCAATACCCAGCCCATCATCCAAGCTGCAAGTTCACCCATTGTTGCGTATGTATATATATATGCACTCCCTGATACCGGTATCATTGAAGCAAATTCTGCATAACATAAGGCAGGGAATATACACGCAATAGCAACTAAACCAATTGATATAACTAAGGCAGGACCTGCTCCTACACGCTCTGTTGTACCTATTACAGCAGAACCAATCATTACAAATATTCCTGCACCAATAATTGCACTTATACCCAATATTATTAAGTCAAATGCGTTTAAAGTTTTCTTTAAACCGCCCGCGGCTGATTGCTCTAAAAATTCATCAGGATTTTTTTTCCTGAGAAGATTTGACACAAATCTGCCTAATATATTTTGTTCTGGACGTTGCATTTACTTAATTCCTTTTCTTTTTTATACTTTTGTTAACTGCTTTTTTAATAATGGGAAGCCTAATTCTTCACGTTGTTCAACATAAAGTTTAGCAACCATTGCAGCCATTCTTCTAACTCTATTAATATAGTTAATTCTTTCATCTCTACTAATTACGCCTCTTGCATCAAGCAAGTTAAATGTATGAGAACATTTTAAAACGTAATCATAAGCAGGTAATACAATCTTCGCCTCTACACAAGATTCAACTTCTGCCTGAAATAAATCAAACATTTTGAACAATCTTTCAGCACTAGAATGTTCAAAATTATATTTTGATTGTTCTATTTCATTTTGAAGATAAATTTCACCATATTTCAATTCTTTATTCCACATTACATCATATACAGAATCAACATTTTGCAAATACATTGCAATACGTTCAAGACCATATGTAATTTCAAGAGCAACAGGTCTTATCTCAAGACCGCCAACTTGCTGGAAGTATGTAAATTGAGTAATTTCCATACCGTCAAGCCAAACTTCCCAGCCCACACCAGCTGCACCTAATGTAGGTGATTCCCAGTTATCTTCAACAAAACGCACATCATGTTTTGATAAATCAATTCCCATAGCTTCTAAGCTTTTCAAATAAAGCTCTTGAGAATTTTCTGGCGATGGTTTTAATATAACTTGATATTGGAAATAATGTCCTAAACGGTTAGGATTCTCACCATATCTAGCATCGGTTGGTCTTCTGCAAGGTTCAACCATTGCTGTATTCCAAGGTTCTGGACCTAATGAACGCAAAAATGTTGCAGGGTTCATTGTGCTTGCACCTTTTTCTATATCATAAGGCTGTTGTATTATACAGCCGTAATCTGACCAAAATTTTGATAAATTTAATATTAGTTCTTGAAATGTTAAACCCACGACAATTTCCCTTTATAATTTAATATCATATTTTTAACTTTAACATTGTATACCAAACATAAAAATTTTTAAAATAATGATTGTATTTTGTACACTTCTTCAAAAAAATATAATTTAAAAAATTTGGAGAAAATTATAATTTTTGAAATTTAAGATATAATTTTTATGAAAAATAATAAAGTTTTTTCTAATTTTAAAAAAACAAATTAAAAAATAATAAAAAAATCGAATAAAAAAATCTAAAAGAAAACATTAAGTTTTATTAAAAAAGAACCGCTTTTAACAAAGCGGTTCTTTAAATTTGGTTTTAGCTAAAGATTAAAGTTTAGAAGCAACCATTAATGTTGTTTCAGCTAATCTTGTAGAATAACCGCATTCATTATCATACCAAGAAACAACTTTAACCATATTGTCGCCCATTGTCATAGTTAATGCAGCGTCAACTGTTGAAGATTGAGATGTTCCGATATAATCAGAAGATACTAATGGTTCTTCGCTGTAGCATAATACTTTACCGTCAGCAGCTTCTTTTAAAGCAGCGTTAACAGCTTCAGCTGTTACAGGTTTTTCTGTTTCAACAACAACGTCTACAACTGAAACGTCTGGAGTAGGAACTCTCATAGCGAAGCCGTTTAATTTACCTTTCAATTGAGGTAATACTAATGCAACAGCTTTAGCAGCACCTGTTGTTGTAGGAACGATATTTAAAGCACCAGCTCTAGCACGACGTGGGTCTTTGTGACCAGCGTCTAAGATTCTTTGGTCACCTGTATAAGAGTGAACTGTTGTCATTAAACCTTTAACGATACCGAATTTTTCGTCTAAAACTTTAGCTACTGGAGCTAAGCAGTTTGTTGTGCAAGATGCCATAGAAATTACGTTATGTTTTGTTGTATCGTATTCTTTATCATTTACGCCTAAAACGATAGTGATATCTTCGTTTTTAGCAGGAGCTGAAATAATAACTTTTTTAGCACCGGCATCGATGTGAGCGTGAGCTTTTAAAGCATCTGTATAGAAACCAGTTGATTCAACAACTACATCTACGTTTAATTCTTTCCAAGGAAGATTTGCTGGATCTTTTTCAGCATAGAATTTAATTTTTTTACCGTTGATTACTAAACCGTCTTCAGCAACTTCTACTGTTCCGCAGAATGTACCCATAACTGAGTCATATTTAAATACGTGTGCTGCGTTTGCAGGTGTTAAACCTGGGTCATTGATAGCAACATAATTAACTTTATCAAAGATACCTTCTTTGATTGCTGCTCTTAAAGTGTTTCTTCCGATTCTTCCGAATCCGTTGATTGCAACATTTACCATAGTTTTTTGAACTCCTTTTTTACTACCATGATTTGTTTGTTCATGAGTTAGTTATAAATTAAACATAAAGTTTAATCAAGTATAATAATTTATATAATTATTTAATTTTTATTTTTGATATAATTATTTCTATAATAGATAATCATAAGGTTGTTATGTCAACAAAATATTCAACAAAATCTGTAAAAAGCTTTAACCTTTGGAGAAGAATTTTCCAATATATTACTTGTAACATTGTGATTACAAGTGTTATTAAGTCAAAGTACAACCTAAAAGTTGAAGGCAGAGAAAATATAGACAAAAAGAAAAAATATATAGTTGCAAGTAATCACGTAACAGGGTATGACCCATTTATCCTTGCAGCGCAGCTTCATTTAACTATTGCTTTTATGGCAAAAAAACAGCTGTTTGAAACTTTCTGGTCTATGGTGCTTATGGATTGGTGCGGAGCTTTTGCTGTTGATAGAGATAAAGTTGATGTATCAACTATAAAAACTGCTTTATCTATTCAAAATACCAGCTGGCACCTTGGTTTATTCCCTCAAGGAACAAGATGTCATAACGGAAAAATGGAAAATGTTACAAAAGGATTTGCATCTATGGCAAAAAAAATAAAAGCAGATGTTCTTCCTGTTGCAATTATTGTTAAAGATAATCCTGATTCTAAAAAACAAGATTTCATTATCAAAATAGGTAATTCAATACCTTGCAATGATAATGTTGATGAAATGGTTACAAAATGGGCTCAAACAGTAAGTAATTTAGCCGAACTTGAATATATACCTTCCTAAAAAAGAAAGATTATACGAAATGGACACTAAAAAGAAAAATTACGCAAGAAGAGAAGTTTCAGATTTTACAGAGAATAAGTATAAATTCCAATTATTTGGACGCTGGCTTATTGCTAAAACTTTAATACCATTTTTCTATAAAGTAGAATATACTGGTAAAGAAAACATACCAACAGATAGAAATTTTATTGTTGCACCTAATCATATTTCTTATTTTGATCCGTTTCTTGCAGGTGAAGCTGTAAAACAGCCAGTTGCTTTTATGGGCAAAAAAGAATTATTTAATAATAATATTCTTGCTTTTCTTTTAGATGGGCTTGCTTGTTTTGCTGTAAACAGAGAAAAACTTGAAGTTTCTACAATTAAAACAGCATTAAATGTTTTCAAAACTCAAAGATGGATGCTAGGCATTTTCCCTCAAGGCGGAATAAGAAAAAATCATAAAATTGAGAAAGTAACTAAAGGTTTTGCTGTTCTTGCAAAACAGATGAAAACAGATATCCTTCCTATTGGTATTACCGGTTGTGAAGAATACAATTGGACTCCGTTTAAAGGTAAGATTAAAGTAGCTATTGGTGAAATTATATCTTATGACCAAGAACTTGATGAAATCCTTGATGAATGGGGCCAAAAGGTTGCAAATGTAATTGATTATACATATGTTCACGAATTGCAACAAGAAAAGAATGAACAAGATAATCAAAGCGTTGTAAGTATATAAATTAAGGAAATTATGTATAATTTTACACTAAAATAGTTGAAGTTGTCACCCTGAACTTGTTTCAGGGTCTTACAATTGGTAAGATTCCGTGGGAAACCAGACATTTTTCACAAAATCAAAGATTTTGGAAAAAGTAGTCAAACAAGTTCGGAATGACATTATGACTATATTCTGAGCATCTTTAGTGTAAATTTCTATATAATTCCCTAAATTAATTTAATCCTCTACATTTCATGAAGCTGTTGTGTAGTTATCATTGGAATATGATTGTTTATTATTGTATTTCTCATTAATTCATAAGGGTTCAATATTAAACAAATTTCACCTGTTGAAAGAGTTGTAAATCCGCTGATATTTTTAATCTTTAATATTGGAGGTACAAGCTTTTTTTGGAATACTTCCTGATCGCCTAATAGTTTATCAACAACATATGCTGCTTGTCTTTCTTTATTTCCAATAATTATTACCATTAAATAATTGGAATCTTGTTTATTATTTGTATCCCCTAATATATCAGAAAGAAAATAAATCGGGATTGAATGTTCTTCATGAATAATGCAATCTACTCCATTTTTATGGAAGATTTCATCACTCTTAATTTGTTTTACAAATTTAATTGTATTAACAGGTATTGCATATTTTTGTTTATTTATTAATAAAATAAAAGCTTTTAACGTTGACATTGATAATGGTAATTTTATTGTAACCTTACATCCTTTATTTAAAACAGAATCAATTGTAATATCACCATTTAGATTTGTTATTTTTGTTTTTACAACATCAAGCCCAACACCTCTGCCTGATATTTCATCAACTGCTTCCTGTGTTGAAAAGCCCGGGAAAAATAATAATTTCATCAATTGTTCATTATTTAAATTTCCAATTTCTTCTTGTGATAATAATCCTTTTTGCAAAGCAATATTCTTTACTTTCTCTAAGTTAACACCATATCCATCATCTTCAATAGTTATAACTATATTATTTTCAATTTGTTTTGCAGTTAGTTTAATTATCCCATTTTCAGATTTATTATTCTTTTTTCTATCTTCAGATGTTTCAATACCATGAGAAACTGCATTTCGTAAAATGTGAATTAATGGCATCTTTATTTCTTCAATAATTTTCTTATCTACAGTTGTATCACTACCGGAAACAATAAACTCTATCTTTTTATTATGTTCCTTTGCAATATCTCTTATCATTCTTGGGAAGGAATGGAATAAAGTTGCTAAAGGTAATACTCTTATTCCTTTTGCTATAGTTTCAATTTCCATTGCTGTTTGATGAAGCTTATTATCATCTTCAGATATCATATTATATAGATTTGAAAAATCATTATTTAATTCGTTTATTAAATCAGCATTATCTACAAAGAAAGTTTGAGCTTTTTTATAGAACGCACTTGCACTATCATCTGCAATAGAATTAAAAAAGCCTTTTTTCTCCAAATATTTTAAATAATTTATAATTTTCTTACTTGCAGTATTCCATTGTATTAATTTATTGTTTATTCTTGACAATTCATTTATATGTTCACGTGTTTTTATTCCATTTATTAATAATTCTCCTGTTTGAGAAATTAAATTATCCAGTTTTGAAGTATCTACACGTAAAGTTTTAATTGTTTGTATATCATAAGATTCAATATTTTTTCTTATATTTGAACAATCATCAGGAGATAAAATACTTTCTTTCTCAATTACTTGAACATTAGTCGAAGTGTTTGTATTTGTAATTTCAAGCATATTTTCAACAACATTTAATCTTTGAATAAGAAAATTTAGATTATTAGGATTTTCTTCTTTTTCCTTTGTTGATATTCTTTTTGCAAGGTATATACATTGAAGTATTACCATATAACAATCATTATCAATAATAACTTCTTTTTCTGCAAAAATTTCCAAAATATGAATTGTTTTTGAAAGTATTAAAGAAATTCTTTCTTCTTTATTTTCATTAACAATATTCTTTAGTATTTCTGTTATTTTTTTTATGTATTGTTTTTCGTATTTTATCTTTTGCAAATTAGAAAGTATATAATCAAAATCTTTATTAAAATTTACTTGAGGAGAATTTTGTTCTTCAACCTTATTTTCAATATTTAATGCTGTTTTTGGTTCTTCTTGTTTAATATTTTGTTTATTAATATTGGTAATATTCAGGTCTTTATATAGTTTATAAATATCATCTCTTAATTGACTAATCTTTTGTCTATATAGACCAAATTTAGCCTTATCAAAATTTTCTCCAGAGGTTTCAGTTAAAATATATGCTATTTTTTCTTTAATATCTTTTAAATCCGTATTAGAGAAGATTTCTGCCAGTTGTTTTAGGTTTTCCAAAACAACAAGGAAAACTTCTTCTAAATCTTCATCATTAATATCTTCCTTTTCTAAAACAAACATTAATTCTAATAAAATTGCATTAATATCAACGTTTTTATCAAAAATATAACTATTATTGATTTCTTGATTTTCATCTGCTATTTCAGGTTCATAAGTTAAATTAAGTATATTTTCTAACTTATTTATTATTACAATAGTATTTGAATCAATATATTCTGATTTTTGTTTTACAGATTTATCTACAAGTTCAGCTAAATAATCACAGACTTGATAAATTACTTGAAAGGCTTCAGGATTAATAACTGTATCTTCTTTCTTCCAATAAGATAAAATATCTTCAAGTTTATGAGAAATATCTTGGATGCTATTAAATCCTATCATTCTGGAGGAACCTTTAAGCGAATGTGACAGCTGTAATAACTTTTTTATAGGTGTTTTATCCTGTGTATTATTCTCAAGTTCTAAAAAATTATCATTAAGACCTTGCAGCAGCTCTTCACTTTCTGCTTTATATATATTTAAAATTTCATTAAATTCTTCGGGATTATATTGCATATAAAATCCTATTAATTAGCAATGTTATCTTTAATATTTGTAGAAATTTCAGAGAAAGCTCTTATATTTTCTATATTTTCTTCTAAAGTATTAATAGTTTCAGAAATACTTTTTTGCATATTTTCAATAATTTCTATTACATCATTTGTAATTGATTGCTGCTCAATAGAAGCTGTAAGAACATCACTTAAATCAATTCCTAATTCTTTAATTTTATTAACGATAGAAGAAATATTTTGATTTATATCAGATGCAAACTTAACACCTGTTTCAATTTCTTTTGCGCCGTCTTCTGTTGCCATAACTGTTGAAGATGTAGTTTGTTCTATTTCTGAAACAAGCGATGTAATTTTGTTTGTAGCTTGTTTAGATTCATCTGCTAATTTTCTGATTTCACCGGCAACAACTGCAAATCCTTTACCATATTCTCCAGCTCTTGCAGCTTCAACTGCTGCATTTAATGCAAGCATGTTTGTTTGTTCTGAAATATTTTCTACTATATTTACTGTTGCACCTATTTGTTTAATATAATCTGTTAATTCTATAATTAATTCTGCAATTACTTGAACTTTATGTTTTAAATTCAACATTGTAGTAATATTTTCATCTAAAGATTTTGCTTCTCTTCCTGATGACTCATAAGTTTCTTGTACTTTTATAGAGATACTTTGAGTTTTTTCTTTGGTTTTTATGGCTGTATTTTTGAAAACTTTTGTTGTTTGAATTACTTGATTTAGCATTTCTGTATATCTATGAGTTAATTGTCTTTGTTTTTCACTAAGCTGCAATACTTTTACAGATATTTTTTGAAACTCTTTTAATTCATTATCAATAAGTTTATCTATTGATTTTATAAGTTCATTTCTAGAAAGCTGATATTGAACAAAATAAAATAAAAGTGTTGCAATTGCTGAAAGTATCATTACTGTTTTGTTTTCAATAAAGATAATAATTGCAACAATTAAAATTGTAACAATCCCAAGAATTATTGTATCTTTTATATTTTTCTTTGTTAATCTGTTTATTAAGCTTATATCTCTTCCAGCCATTAGTTACTCCTTTTTTATTTGATAATTATAGTCCATTTCTTGGATTTTATAATCATTAATCTATAGTATAATTTATTATAAAGGTTTAAACAAAAATGAACAATAATTATGCAATAACATTTCCTTCTATCAATGAAGATAAAAATACTTATTATATTGTTTTTACATTAAAAGAAAAGCAATATGCCCTTAATATTCAAAATATTATAGAAGTTATAAATATACTCGAAATAGAAATTCCTTCTAAAGCGCCTGAAAGTGTTATTGGTATTTTTAATTATAATGGTATGATGATTAAAACAATTGATTTATGTCATTATCTTGGTTTTGAACCTTCTAATTTTACAATAAATAATAAGCTTATAATTGCATTAGTTAATGATAATTGTTTTGCAATACATGCTGAAAGAATAGAAAATATTATTCAAATAAATGCTGAAAATATCCAGCCAATTCCTTTTGAACTTAATAATTCTGTATTAAATGCTATTTATAAAACAGAAGATAAATCTATAAATATAGTTGATATTAATATTTTAAATAGATTATTAAATGAAAATAATTTAAATATCAGTAAACTGGATTATGCTTCACTTTTTCCTACTGATGAAAAATCTCAGCAAATTTTAAAACTAAGAACTAAACAAAATTATTCAAATCAAGAAGTATTTTCTTTTCCGTTTAATTCCAATTCTTTAAACCAGTATATATTATTTCAATTAGATAATAATAATTATTATTTAGATTTAAGACATGTAAAAGAATTTATATCTATAAAAAGATTGAATATTACAAAACTTCCGTATACTCAAGATTTTATTAAAGGTATTATTAGTGTTAGAGGTGAATTTATTGTTGTTGTTGATTTAAAACGCTTTTTAAACGATACAGTTAATGATATAAAAGAAGGAAGTAAATTAATTGTTGTTGAATGCAACGGTTTTAACCTTGCTTTTCTTGTTGATGAAATTAAGTCTATTAAAAATTTAAAAAACAATGTTATTTCAAAACAGACTCTAACAACTTCTAAATATATATATTCTGAATTTGTAGAAGAAAATGAATTATATGGTATTTTAAATTTTGATAAAATTATTAATGATGAAAGATTATATATAAATATCAACTAAATACTTATAGTAACTCTTGAACCTTCTTTATGGTAGTTTCCGCCGCCACAAATTGTTTCAATAACTTTTAGCAAGAATTCTCTTGGAGCTTCCATTTGGTTAATATAAAATTCTTGATTGCCAAGATGACGAATTTTTATTATAGCTTTCGCATTTTTATCTGCTGGTACATAGACAGAAGCAACCTCCATATCAAGAAGTTTTTGTTCAATTTCATCATTAAAACCTTGATATAGTTCAGGCAAAATACCTTTTATTGCAATAATTCTGCCTGTAAATAAAGGTGCATCTTTTTCCCTGTGCAAGGCTTTTGGGTTATCTTTCATATTTGCAAACAAAGTAATTGAGTGCCATAGAATATTCATTACAGCAATGTGTCTTTGTTTATCATATTCATAATAAATATTTTCTGTAGGAATTCCTCTTGCGGTAAATGATTGTTTTAAATATTCAACAGTTAACGCCATATTTCTTACCATATTTTCAAATAATACTAATGTATTAGCATTTGATTGCTGGTATTCAAGAAATTGTTTATACATGTGACTTGATACAAGACTCATTCTTTCTTGTATTACGGCAGATTTTCTTGCTGTTGTTTCTAAATCATCAAAGTTATTGCTCAAAAAATTCCTTCTCTTTCTGCAATCATTGTATTAAAAAATTAGTTTTTATAAAACTATTTTAACTGGTTTTATTACAAAAACGAATACTTAATTTACATTATTTATTTTTCTAATAAAAGACAATATTATAATTTATATGAAAATTGCAATTGTCGGATATGGTGAAATGTTTCAATCTCTTGTTTTAGGCGTATTAAAGTCTGAACACGAGCTTAGTGCTGTTTTTAGGCATGATATGGTTATGTTTAATTCTGTTGAACGTTTTATTTTTGATATGTTAAAACCATCAGATGATTATAATTTTATAAGAACTCATAACTTGTATGAAATAAAAGCAAATAGTGTTAATTCAAAACAGTTTATTAATGAAATAAGAAAACTAGATGTTGATGTAATTTTAGTAGGTTCTTGGAATGAGAAGTTTAAAATTGACACAATACAAGCACCTAAGATTGCTTGCATAAATGTTCATCCGTCATTATTACCGAGATATCGCGGACCAAACCCTTATTTACAGGTAATTTTAAATAATGAAGAAGAAACGGGTATGACTTTTCATTTAATGGATGAAAAATATGATACAGGTGCGATTTTACATCAAATTAAAGTACCTGTTTTACCAAAAGATACCGGTAAAATTCTAAAAACAAGATGTTGTGATACTGCTCAAAATGAAGTTGCAGCTTTACTTGATAACTTATCAGAAAAACTTGAAAATAGAATATTCCAAAATGAAAAAAAGGCAATTTATAAACATCATATTTCATTATCGGAAACTATTTTAGATTTTACAAATGAAACATCACTCGAAATAGACAGAAGAATAAGAGCATTAACTCCATGGGTTGATTGTCATATATGCCATAAAAATGATTTCTTTACTTTTAAAACTTATAAGATTAGTGAGAAATCATCAGCTCTGCCTGCAACAATTGTTGATAAAACTGAAAATTCTATATCTATTGTATGTAAAGATGGGGTTACAATTAAATTTTGTGCCTTAAGTATAAAACGACCTTTTTCAAAATTTTATACACGTTTTTATTTAAAAAATTTTTTGAAAATAAATGAAAAAGCTGAATGAAATTGTTGTATAATAAAATCGGTAACAGACAGGAATTAATATATGCTAGACTTAAATGCAACTTATGAAGTTATAACTTTTGCTATCGGAGATACAAAAGCAGGCTCTAAAATGGGCAAATTACAGGTTAGAAATTTAGATGATTCTTCGGTTTTAAACTGTATTTTATGGGAAGAAACATTAAACAGATTAGATTCTAAGCTATTTAGAAGCAATAATCATATCAGAATTATTTCAGGTACATATAATGAAAAGTACAATAATTGCTTAGTTTCAGATATAGCACTTGTAGAAGAGGCTAAAGTCGGTTTAGGTGAAGCTCAGCGTGAAGAATTATTTAATGGCATAATGAGCTATGTAAACAAAATAACAGATAAAAAGCTTTCAGAATTTGTTTCATCATTATTATTTGAATATGAAGAAGCTTTTAAAATAACACCAGCAGCAAAATTAATGCACCATAATTATGTTGGCGGTTTATTGGAACATACTTATGAATGTCTTGAATTTGCAGATATTATTTTAACTAAATGTAATGGGAAAATAAGTCCTGACGTTGTTTATGCAGCTTGTATTTTACATGATTTCGGCAAAATTTTTGAATATAAAGTAGATATGGAAACAGGTCTTATAGATTATAACGATGATTTTAGAAAAGATTGGAGAACACACTCACAATGGGGATTTTCAATCTGTATGAATAACGGATTTAAAGATATAGCTAAAATGATTGCAGCACACCATGGCAGAACCGATTGGGGCGCTTTAATAGATTTAAATGACAAAGATGCAGAACCATTTATGTATATAATTCACCATATTGATGATTTATCTGCAAAATTTGGTAAAATATCAATAACAGATATAAAGTAGAGGTAGACAAATGAAAAAAGTTTTAACTTTATTATTAATAATATGTGCAGTTATTGGATTTAATGTAAATTCTTCTTTTGCTGCTGTTAATAAAAAAATAAATGCCAATATCAAAACAAAAAGAGTTCCAGCTGGTACCGTTATAACACTAAAAATGCTTGACCCTGTTGGTTCTTCAACTTCATCATTAGGCGACCAGTTTGATTTGATGATTGTTGAGAATGTTAAAGTTGATAAAACAATTGTTATTCCGCAAGGAAGTGTTATAAGAGGTTCAATTGAAGAGGTTAATACACCTAAAATGCTTTATAAGGGTGGTGTTATAAGATTAGATTTTGACCATATAGTAAGTTCTACAGGAAAACAAGTTCCATTTAGAGCAGGTATTTGTAATAATAAACAAGTTACTTATGATGGGGCTTTAAGTTCTAAAACTACTTATGCAACTGCTATTTCAAAAACATCAAATACAACAAAAAATATAGTAGTAAAACCTACAAAATGGGCATGGGAAAAAGGTGACGATATGTTAAATGGAGCACCGAAATATGTATTTGCTCCTCTTACTGCAATTGTAAGCGCACCTGTTGCAGGTATTTATTTTGTTGGTGATGCTATTGTTGACGTATTTAAAAAGGGTGAAAATATTCAAATTAATCAAGGTGAAAATATCCAAGTTCAGCTTGTAAAACCGTTAGATATGCCGGTATATTAATATGTTTATTAAAAAGCTGGCTGTTAATTCTGCTTTTATTTTAAAAAATATTTTGCCGATTCTCTTTTTATCTAAAGAAAAGAGAATCGCTAAATATTTAATACGAAATGCACTAAAACTTTCTACAGCAGAGTCTTGTACAGGCGGACTTGTAAGTTCAAGAATGACAGATTTATCGGGTTCAAGTGCTTATATTTTCCAAAACTTTGTCACCTATGCAAATAGTGCAAAAATCAGATTGCTTGGTGTTAGTCCTGAAACTATTGAAAAAGTTGGTGTCGTAAGTAGTGAAGTTGCTTTTGAAATGACGCAAGGGCTTTTAAAACAGCCCGATTGTACAATTGCGATTGCTACAACAGGTATAGCTGGACCATTAGGTGCAACAGATACAAAACCTATAGGGCTTGTTTATATTGGTATTGCAAATAAAGAAGTAAGTAAAACATATAGATTTGAAGCTAATCCGTTATTATACAGACGAATTATGAAATATGCTTTTTCAACTAAGGCACTTGAATTATTGTTAGAATTTTTAAAAGAGAATTATTAAAACTATATGAATAATATAAAAGTAAAAAACATTTCATCTGCTAAAAAAGAACTTGTTTGTACATTTGAAGAAGAAATAAAGAAGTTAGATAAAACTCTAATAAACTTGATAAATTCCAGAAAATTAGAAATTATACTTGCTGATAAACTATCTGATGTTATAAATATCAATAATACAGATATATATACAGAATATTTTCCTAAAGATAGAGATAAAGTTACACGAGGTCTAGTTAGTGACAACATTAATGCAATTTGTATTTTTGCCAATGTCGTTCAAAAACAAAATTTAGGAGCAATTTTATATCATGAAATAGGTCATTTAATTGATTACTACAAAGATTGGGAAATGCCGCAATATAGTCATACCGCCTTTTTTATTAACGCTTATAAACAAGATATATATAATAATTGGGATGCAATACAAAAAGATAAAACATTTAGGTTAATTCATTATATACAAACTTCCTCACTTGAAAATATATCTTATCCCGCTGTAAGTGAAGTATTCGCACAGTCTTTTGCGAGTATTCACAATAAGTTAGATGATACTGATATAATCGGGAAATATTTTAATAACTCTTTCAATGCTGCAAAGAAATTGTATTCCAAATTTTTTGAGCAAGAATTTAATTAATATGAATTACAGAATTAACTAAATTTTTCTTTTAATTTATTAAGAAATAATTTTGCCGCAGGCGAAAATACTTGATGTTTTTTCCATACAATATCTAAATTAGATTCTAATGTTGGTTTTAAAGGTCTAAAGCATAATTCACTTTCTTGTGATGTATTAACAAGTTTATCAAGTGTTATTACATAACCGATTCCTGCTTTAACCATAATAGCGGCATTGTAGACCAAATTTGATGTGCCTACTGTATTTAAGTGTTCAAGTTCACCTTTAAACCAGTCTGTAAATTCATTTTTAGCGGTAATCTTTTTAGTTGCCTGTCTTGAATTAATTAATGGTAAATGTTTTAAATCTTTAAGTTCTATATATTCTTTTTCCGCTAATTTACAATCTTTGCGCATAATAACGCCCCATTTATCTTTAGCGGGAAGTCTAATATGATCATATTTTTCTATATTAATCGGTTGAATTAAAAGGCAAAAATCTAACAGCCCTTTATCAAGTTTTTCCGTTACATCTTCAGCGTCACCAGATTGAATATGAAATTTTATATTAGGGTAACTTTCTTGCATTTCTTTAAAAACTTGAGCAATATATTGCATTGCCTCAGTTTCGCCGCAACCGATATATATATCGCCTTGAATTGTATCGCTTATTGATTGAAACTCCGCTTCTGTTTTTTCCACCATATCAATTATTTCTTGTGCACGTTTTCTAAGAATCATTCCTTCAGGTGTCAAGGTAACTTGGTGCTGTCCTCGTATTAAAAGTTTTTGTTTCAATTCTTTTTCAAGGTCTTGTAATTGCCTTGTTAATGTTGGCTGTGTTAGATGCAAAGAGTTTGCAGCTCTTGTAATAGAACCTTCTTTTGCTACTGCTAAAAAATATTTTAAAACACGTATTTCCATAACATTAATCATAACAATTTAATTATGCCTGTCAAGCATTGTAGGATATGTAATATAAGTATTTGCTATTTCTAAAACATCAGTAATAATGAAAATATAAAGGAGAAAACTATGGATATATTAAAAGTTGAAACTCCAAGAGGTTTAGAACTGAAAGGAGCAATATTTAGAAAAGAAATACAATCCGATACAGTCGTTGTTATGGCAACGGGAATTTGCTCTAATTTATTTCAAAATGAATTATTATATGCTACAGGAAATTTGCTTTGCGAAAACGGCATAGACTGCATTATTGCCCATGCACATGATTCTTTCTCCTGTTTTTCATATACTGATTTTTCAATTGGAAAACAAAGAACAACAGGTGTTTTTAATGATGATTTCAATATGGTTTATGAAGATATCGAAAGCTATGTTAAATACGCAAAGAATGAACTTGGGTATAAAAATTTAATTTTAGCAGGTCATTCTCTTGGTTCAAACAAAATTATTAATTATCTTGGAAATACACAGGATAATTTTGTTGATTATTTTATAATCTCCAGTCCTGTTGATATTATGCATTGGTGGAAAGTTATGCCAAATATTGATAAATGCTATGAGTTAGCTAAAAATTGGGTTGATGAAGGAAGAGGAGATGATATTCTTCCGTTTTTATTCGGCGGATTTTCTCCAATGACCGCAAATACTGTTCTCGGATTTTATAATGCAGATAATCTTAAGAATTGTCCTGTATTGAGCGATGAGGGTGAAACTCGATCTTTATATAATATAAAACCGAACGGAACTTTTTTAATCGGTTCAAAAGATTCTGTTACGGGCGAAAGTCCTAAAGCTTTTATGGAACAGCTTAATAAATGGACTAAACATGCACATGATAATCAGGTAATTGAAATAGAAGGTGCGAGTCATATTTTTTACGGAAAACATGATATATATGCTCAAACAATTTTAGGTGCAATTCAAAATCATTATAACTTAACTGCTGTATAGGAGGCTGAATGAAAACATTATTAATTTGTATTATGACATTTATATTAATTTTAGGAGGAACTAATATGACAAATGCAAAAGAAAATGATTGGGATAAAACCTTCAAAAAAAGTGATAAAGTTGAAGTTAAAAAAGTTAATTTTAAAAATCGTTACGGAATAACACTTGCAGGTGATTTATATACACCTAAAAATGTAAAAGGAAAACATGCGGCTATTGCAGTATCAGGACCGTTTGGTGCAGTAAAAGAACAAGCCTCGGGATTATATGCTCAAACAATGGCAGAACGAGGTTTTATCGCCTTAGCTTTTGACCCGTCTTATACGGGAGAAAGCAGCGGTGAACCAAGAAATGTTGCTTCACCCGATATTAACACTGAAGATTTTTCTGCCGCTGTTGATTTCTTAAGTGTTCAAAAAAATGTTGATTCTGACAAAATAGGTATTATAGGTATTTGCGGTTTTGGCGGAATGGGACTCAATGCCGCAGCTATGGATACAAGAATAAAAGCAACTGTTACTTCTACAATGTATGATATGTCAAGAGTTAATGCTAACGGCTATTTTGACTCAATGGATGAAAAAGCACGCTATGAATTAAAAGAAACTCTTAACAAGCAAAGAACAGAAGATTATAAAACAGGCACTTATGCAAAAGCCTCGGGATTACCAGAAAAGCTTACAGGTGAAGAACCTTTGTTAGTAAAAGAATATTGGGAATATTATAAGACTCCGAGAGGTTTTCATAAACGTTCAATAAATTCTAACGGCAACTGGAATATGACCTCGTCATTATCTTTTATTAATATGCCGATTTTATCTTATAGCAGCGAAATTCAGAATGCCGTATTAATGATACACGGTGAAAAAGCTCACAGCAGATATTTTAGCGAGGACGCATTTAAAAAATTAAAAGGAGATAATAAAGAATTTTTGATTATTAAAGACGCAAATCATGTAGACTTATATGATAATTTAGAAAAAATTCCGTTTGATAAAATAGAAAGCTTTTTTAAAGAGCATCTTAAATAAGAAGAATAAATAAATAAATAAAATAACAAAAAGTAACAGAAACTTATTTTTCGTCCTGTGTTTTCGCGATACCTAAAAACAATGGACTTCAAAATAAGTTTCTGTTACTTTTTGTTATTTTATTTATTCAAAAAATCAACTTTACCTGTATCTAAATGATAATATGCAGGAACAAGTTTGACATTGTTTTCTTTCATATATTTAACAAGGTCAGTATCTTGAGTCATAAGTTCATTAATATCTTGCATAACATGTGCTTTTACTACGTTATCAGAATTAACTTTAAGCCCTTGTTTTTTGCAATCTTCAACAGCAGGCTGAATAGAATCCTCTAAAGATTTAATATATTTTGTTTCTGATTTTCCGGAAAGAGTAGCTGCAATTGCTCCGCAATCCTGATGTCCCATAATTACAATCAGTTTAACACCGCAATGCATAACAGCATATTCAATACTTCCTATTACATGTTCATCCAAAACATTTCCTGCATTACGAATTTCAAAAATATCGCCAAGCCCTTGGTCGAAAATAAGTTCAGGCGGAACACGAGAATCTGAACAAGAAAGAATAACAACAAAAGGGTGCTGCCCTTTTAACATTTCATGTCTGCGTTTTTTATTACTATCAGGATGTTTTAGATGAAGTTCAACAAAGCGTTCATTTCCTTCAACAAGTTTTTTTATTGCATCTTCTGCCGATAAATTATCATGATTATTTGCAAAACATATATTTGCATTGATTAACAAAGAGAAAATTAAAACAAAAGAAAATATTATTTTTTTCATACAAACCCTTTCTTTTTTATATGTAAAGTTTATCTCAAAAATGTATTGCGATACAACTATATTTTTTGTAAAAAATAGTTAGTATTATCAACTTAGGATTATGATATGAGCGAAAAAGAAAAAATGATTAACGGCGAAATGTATGACCCGTTTGGTGATAAAGAATTAATTGAAGACAGAGAAAAAGTAAAAAAATTATGTTTTGAATATAATTCGACACCGGTTGATGAAACTGAGAAAAGAGATAAATTAATTAAACAAATCTTTGGAAAAACAGGCGATAAAATTCACGTTGAATCTAATTTTTACTGTGATTACGGATATAACATTGAAGCAGGAGAAAATTTTTATATAAATCATAATTCAGTAATTTTAGATTGTGCAAAAGTATCTTTTGGCGATAATGTTTGGATAGGACCAAATTGCGGTTTTTATACAGCTTGTCATCCGTTAGATGCCAAAACAAGATGTAAAGCTATAGAATGGGCTGAACCAATAAAAGTTGGTAACAATGTTTGGTTTGGCGGTAATGTTACTGTTCTTCCAAACGTAACTATTGGTGATAATGCCGTAATCGGAGCTGGAAGCGTTGTTGTAAAAGATATTCCAGCAAACTGTCTTGCAGTCGGAAATCCTGCAAAACCAATAAGAGAAATTCAACAATAGAGGTTAATTATGTTTGATAATAAAATTAATGTACTAAAAGCACTAGCAATTATGCTTATTGTTTCAGGACATTTAGAATTTTCGCTTATTCCAATGTTTCCGCCATATTCATTTCATTTGGCTTTATTTTTCTTTATTTCGGGTTATCTGTTTAAAGAAAAATATTTTGATAATATTCAAGAATTTATTACTAAAAAAGCTAAAAGTCTTTTAGTTCCTTATTATATTTATACTGCATTTTATTTATGTGTAACTTTAATAATTGCAAAACTAACCGGTATGTTCTGGGGAATGCCGATTAATTTTAAAAATTATATTTTGACTCCGTTTTTAAACGGACACCAGCTCGATTTATCATGCCCGTTATGGTTTGTTACGCAGTTATTTATCACAATGATTTGTTTCTTATTTATTTTCAGAAAACTAAGAAATATGGATAAACTTAAACAGCTCGGGGTTTTCTTTGTTCTTGCTTTAATTTCAATCCCCCTTGCAAAATTAAGAAATGACGAACTAATACTTGTTGTTGTAAGAACATTATTCTCTATGTTTTTTGTATATTTTGGATATTTTTATAAAAATAATATTGAAGGAAAATACAATATTTTCACAACAAAATGGCTTGGCGCAATTCTTGCATTTCAAAGTTTATTATGGTTAACGAATAAAGATTATACACCTCAAGACGGAATAGGTTTAAGCTACATTCTTGTTTGGGGTGAGTTTGACAGTTTCTTGGTTCCAATTTTAACAAGTATAACAGGAAT
The DNA here is from genome assembly GCA_910583875.1 of uncultured Vampirovibrio sp. Taxonomy (GTDB): domain Bacteria; phylum Cyanobacteriota; class Vampirovibrionia; order Gastranaerophilales; family Gastranaerophilaceae; genus Avigastranaerophilus. The sequence continues at coordinate 462,141 of CAJTXT010000001.1, forward strand.
TTGGGCTTCTTTATTTATAGTTGAAAAAGCATATCCTTTTGTAAAAGATAATAAATTTATATATCAAATAGGACAAAATACCTATCACATAATGGCAAACCATTTGTTTATAATGTATTTAATAACAGCTGTTTTAATGAGTATAAAGGGGCTGCCTGCATATATTAGAAGCGTACATGATATATATTGGATTTATAGTCCTTTAAAAACAACTTATTTTTATTTTATAGCAGTAATGGTTATATCCACATACATCGGCGTTTTAATAAAATATTTGAATAAAAAATTTATTAAAAAAGCTAATAAACTAAGTAGCATAAACTTATAATAATTATTCAAAAATAATGAGTTATCCTCAATTTGTAAGATTCCGAAACAAGTTCGGAATGACAGAAAAAAGATAATTAAAATAGTATTAATATTTATATGTTTTTCATTTTGGACTTGTTTGACTATTTTTTTCAAATTTATGCTTTTAGAACAAAAATATATGTCATGCTGAACTTGTTTGACTACTTTTTCCAAAATCTTTGATTTTGAGAAAAATGTCTGGTTTTCCACAGCATCTTACCAACTTAATACAAAAAATATAATTTAACAGAAAATTTTTATAGAGAAATTTTATCCATTATTAGATTAACATCAATTTCTTCCATGCAAGGTGCAAAAAGTTTCTTAGATTTTTTAAGATACTTGCATTTTCTCTTATTGCAAGGAACACACTCTTTAGTTGAAACAATATTTATTCCAGAACAATAACAACCTGTTCTTTCTGCAGGCATAGAGCCATATAAGCCTATGGAATTTACACCAAGCGCAGTTGCTATATGCAGAGGCCCAGAATCACCTGAAAGCATTAAATCTGATTGAGATATAACAGCGCACGAATCAACTAATGACAATTCACCAATAAAATTCAATGTATTAGGAATTTCATTTAAAGGTGAAAGAATTTCTTTATCTTCTTTTGCACCATTCAAAATTACAGTACCATTATATTTTTCTTGAATTTTTTTACCAAGTTCAACCCATTTTTCTACAGGGTATGTTCTTCCTTGTCTTTTCGCATAAACCCCGCCTGCACTAATAACGATAAATGGACGTTTATAATCTTTTAATCTGTTTTTAGCATTTTCTATTGCATCTTCCGGCAAATATAGGTTTAAATTTTTAAGCTCCTCCATTTCGGGAAATGCTTTTAAACCTGTTTTCCAAAAATTTGTTACAGCATGGAATTTAAAACTTTTTTTATAAACAAGCTTATTTTTTATACCCGCTAAAAAAATAAGTGCTTTTACTTTTAATGATGGTTGTAAGTTTATAACTAAATCATAATTTTCTGCTTTTAATTGTTTTGCAAATTCTCTTGTATAAGAAGAAAAAGCTTTAAAAGCAGGATTAATAGTTATAACTTTATCTAAATCTTTATCTGCAACTAAAAGCGGTTTAATAAGTTCTCGTGTAAGATAATGAATTTCTATATTAGGATTTTGTTTTTTTATACTGCGAAAAAGGTTTGTAGTATGTACTACATCACCAATTGCACCTAATCTTATAATCAGAATTTTATTGATATTTTTAAATTCCATAATACAAGTATTATAGGATAAAAATATTTTTATTAAACTTGAACAGTAGTCAAAGTTTCAATATACTTAACAGCAGCGCAAGCAGCAACAGCACCATCAGAAGCTGCTGTAATAACTTGTCTTAACGGTGTATTTCGAACATCACCTGCAGCATATATGCCTTCAACTGAAGTTTGCATATTTTCATCAGTTTCTATAAAACCGCACGCATTTTGTTTTAATTGTCCGTTAAAGAATTCTGTATTAGGTTCTATCCCAATATATGGGAAAACACCATCCACACTTATTGTTTCAAGTTCATTTGTTTTAATATTTTTTAGTACAATATTTTCAACTGTATTATTTCCTTTAATTTCAACAGGAACATTATTCATAATGAATTCTATTTTTTCATTTTTACAAGCACGTTCACATACTAATTTATCAGCTCTGAAAGTTTCACGTCTGTGAATTACATAAACTTTCTTCGCAAATTTAGTCAAATACATAGCTTCTTCAAGGGCTGAATTGCCACCGCCGACAACCGCTATTATTTTATCTTTATAAAATGCGCCGTCACAAATAGCGCAATAGCTTACGCCTCTGCCTTTAAATTCAGTTTCACCTGTAATATTTAACTTTTTAGCTTGAGCACCTGTTGCAATAATTATGCTTTTTGCCTTAAAAATAGTATCATTTGTTTCAATTTCTTTTAATTCGGAATTTAACTTCACACTCTGAATTTCCACCATAGGAAATTTTTCAACACCAAACTTATCAGCATGCTGTTCAAATTTCTCCATAAGTTCAAATCCGCCTATTAAAGAAAAACCAGGATAATTTTCAAGTTCTAAATAATTAGAAGGCTGACCGCCAAACATACTTATATCAAGTATTGCAGTTTTTAGATTACCGCGCGAAGCATATATTGCAGCAGAAAACCCCGCAGGTCCGGAACCTAAAATTATTACATCAAAAAATAATTCTTGTTTTGTCATTTTCCCTCACTCATCAATTACAATCCTAAAATACCAGAGATTGGAGCTCCTGATATTTTTGTGCCTCTTACTTGATATTCGACGTAATCTTCTTTAATAAGTTTCCCCTCTTTAAAAGTTTTTATACTAATTCTGTCAACGCCTGTGAAATTATCTCCTTGAATAGTTAAGATAGGTGTTTCTGTTGATTCTTCATCAGGATAATAGCTTTTCTTCTCAAACTTAACAGTTTTACCTTTTATTTCACTTACGGAAATTTCAGCCCTTGCACCCGATAGAGGATTCATAAGAGTAATAATATCACCTTGTCTTTTTAACGTCCACAAATCAACACTACTGTTATCAAATAATTCTTTATTTGTTGACTTTATACAAACAGAGGTCACTTTCCAGTCACCAAAAAATTCTGTCGGGACTTTATCTGTCATTGCGACAGTACCTTCAATAACCTGCGCATAAACAGGTAAAATTAACATACACGCTGCACTAATTAAACTTAATAATATCTTTTTCATATTATCTATTTAAGGATATTTTTCAAATAATCAAATCCGACCGATTGGGTTATTAAGTTTATTATTTTTTATGCAGTACTATTTGAAAAATTATTATATTATAACTATCTTTTCAAAGTTTTTGATTTAGTTAAAAATATCTGATTTTTACGGAACTTATTTAATGTGTAAATTTATCATCCCAAACTGGTAAGATGCTGAAACAAGTTCAACATGACATTATAAAACATCTTGTCACCCTGAACTTGTTTCAGGGTCTTACTAACTTACTAATTTAACTTATAATTTTACAAAATAAATTTTTCATATAAAAAGTATTCAATAAAGTTTAGGGTGACAAGTTTTATTTTTAAACAAAAAAAGAACCGATAAAAATATCGGTTCTTTTTATAAAATCTAATTTATAATTAAGCAGCAACGCCTTTAATTTCAGTAATTAAATAATTAGCAATCCATTCAAAATCGCTGTTTGATTTAGCTGCTCTTTTAAGATAATCAATTGAAGATTCACCAATTCTAATTAATACCATTGCAACAATACCTCTTGTTTTTCCTTTAACAACTTGAAGAGAATCAACAAGAGAAGGAACTGCTTCTTCGCCTATATTAACAAGTTCATTTTCAATTGCATTTTTAACATTGTTATCTGCATTTTCTAATTTATTTAAATATTCATTAATTGGTAATACTACTGTATTCATCTGTTTGCTTGCCCCTTTTAATAATATATAGTTTTCTTAACTTCCGATTTTATTATAAAGCAAAAAATCAAAAATCCTGTTTTTTTAATATATTCTTTATATGAAGCTTAAAACCGTTTATTTATAAGCATTTTCTTTTGTATTCATATATAAATTATTATTTTGATATTGAAAAAAATAGCCCAAATATATAGTAAAGATATTATACCTTGGTATATTTTATTCGCTGCAAAATATATTTAAACTGAAATTATCAAAAAGGGAAGTATGTGAAAGAAAAGTCATTACGGGGTATAGAAAATGCTAGTTGAAAAATACATTAACGGACTAAATCAAAGAAGCCAGATAGAATTTAAAAATATATCTAAAGATATAATTCCATGGTTAGAAGAAACCGCAATGGAAAATAACTGCTTAGTTGATAAAAAAGAATGGAAAAGTAAATATAACAGCTATGTTATCTATGATTATGAACCATTTTGTTCGGATGGTTTTGAAATTAATGTTACCGTATCATCGCATGATATAAATTATTTATATTTTTTAAAATTCTTATATGACAATAAAATTGAAACTATTGAATATCTTAATAGTTGTATTGAAAGTTAATAAATAAAAATGTATATACTTAGATTGCTAAAAAAAGAAAGGAAAGCAATATGGAAGAAAACAACAACTACACAGAAACTAACCAACAACATTATCATCATGATCATGATCATCATCATTGTTGGAAAAAATGTCTTTTAACTGCATTGGCATCACTTTTAGGAAGTCTTTTAGCTTTTTATTTTGTAGCGGATCAATTAACAGAAAGAGTATTTTTATCACGTTTTAATCCTCACCATATAGAAAAACGAATGATGAAAGACATGAACAGAATGTACAAACAAGATATGAAAGCGTTTGAAGATTCTTTTAACTTTGATAAAAAATTCAAACACAAACATCATCAAGAATTTGATACTCCTGTTTTTATGCTTGATTCAGTTAAAATAAAAACAGATTATGAAGATAATAAGTTTAATGTTATTGTTGGTTTAAAACCTTTTCAAGATGATGAAAACAAAATTAAATATAATGTAAATGGCAGAAAACTTACTGTATTTGGCAGCAGTGAAGTAAAAGATAAAGATTTTGAACACGATGTTGCTTTTTCACAAGATTTTATACTTCCTGAAAATGCAGATACATCGAACATAACAAAAGTAAAAGACGGAAATAAAGTTATAATATCTGTTCCTGTTAAAGAATAATTATCATTAACAGAGGAAAAAGTACGACTATTTTGTAATACTAATTATAGTCGTACTTTTTTATTAAAGAAAAACAATATTTTGACGATAAATAAAATAATATATATAATAAAGCAAAAAATATAAAAGAAAGATACATTAAGGTAAAACTGTGAAAAAATTAGGATTTACACTTGCAGAAGTATTAATAACTTTGGTAATCATTGGTATTGTTGCAATTTTAACAGTTCCCTCTTTAACTCAAAATTCCTATGCAGATGAATATCGTGCAGGATTAAAAAAAGCTATTTCAGGATTAAATCAAGCACTTACTCAGCATTATGCATTGGAAGGTTTATCTGCTCAAGACTATACATCAAGTGAAGACATAGTCGAAAATATATTTAAAAAAAGAATGAATATTATTGAAAATAATTCAAGTTTTAAACCAACAGGTTGTACAGCCTCAACAGCTTCAACCTTTACTACCGCAGATGGAATCGTATATTGTATTTCCGCTTTTCATTCAGATGATACTGATGATCAAGATAGTGCTTGTAATTCATATAATTCTACAGGCTGCGTTTCAAGTGCAAATCTGTCAACTCCGGCACCAGCCGCAAATATATGGATAGATGTAAATGGTATTAAAAAACCAAATAAACTAACAACATCTTCTTCAAGACCCAAAGATGTATATACAGCTGTTATATATGCACAAAAAGCAGTACCTTATGGCGAAGCTACACAAAGTGTCTTATATAACAGAGGTATTTACCAGAAAAACTAAGCTTCTATGAATAATCTGCGGCCTACTATATTAGGTTTTCCATCATAGTAACCTGCAAAGTATCCACCTTTAACAGGTTTGTTTACCGCGTAATTATTTGACGATGATGTTCTAACATAAGGATTTTCAAATGGATTATTGCTGCTAACTCTTGTTGAAACATTTTGAACAGCACTTGGTGCATAAAAAACTTGAGATACCATATTTTTTAAACTGTTAATCATTTCTTATTCCTTTAAAACATACACAGTTTTTTTATAATGAAATATTTATAACTGTCATTTATTATATACTTATATTACAAATTTTTCTTTACATTAAGAAATAAATCATCTTTTTATATGAAATGTTAAAAAGTAACAATCTCATGTTATAAAGCCTTATTTATAGGGAATATTCAAAATATAAGAGCAAAATAAAAATTATATTCTATAATAATATATTTAAATCAATATGTATTTATCAGAAGAAATGTCTGGTCAGTTATTAACGCAGAATTATAGTAGTAAGAAGGTAATATAAGTTGCGTTTAACGTGTTATTAGGATTTATATTTTTTATTTTAAACTGAAAATAAATATGATTTTTAATAAAAATAAAAGTTTTTAATCAAAATATTTGTGAATTTTTGTTAAGGCTTGACGGATTGTTAACAAAAGTATATAATTAACAGGTATTTTAAAAGCTTCACAAAATGAAAGGTAACAAAAAATTATGAAAAAATTAGGTTTCACCCTTGCTGAAGTACTTATTACTTTAGTAATCATTGGTGTAATCGCTGCTATGACAGTTCCTACATTAATGCAAAACACTAACGCAGAAGAATTTCGTTCCGGTTTAAAGAAAGCGATTTCAGGTCTTAACCAAGCATTAACTTTAAACTATGCATTAGAAGGTTTATCTGCTCAAGATTACTCTTCTGCGGCAGATTTAATTGAAGATGTATTTGAAAAAAGAATGAATGTTATTGATGGTACTACAACATTTACAGTTAGCGAATGTTCTGGTTCAGATGTATTTACAACTGCCGATGGTATGATGTTCTGTATCAGTGGCTTCTCATCTGCAAATTCAGATGACCAAGGTAGTGTTTGTGATTCTTACAATACTACTGGTTGTGTATCTGGTGCAACTTCTGATTCTCCGGCTCCTTCAGCTAACTTATGGATTGACGTAAATGGTGTTAAAAAACCAAACAGAATGACTACTTCAGCTAAAAGACCTAAAGACGTATACGCTGCAACTATTTATTCACAAAAAGTTGTTCCTTATGGCGATGCTACACAAGGCGTTATGTATAACTTAGGTGTTGGCGATCAATCAACTACATCTAGCGCAGGCGGCACTTCTGGCGGTGGTGCTGGTGACTAATATTAAAAATATTTAATATAAAAAAAGAGATGGAAGTTTTCCATCTCTTTTTTTATATAATTATTTATAAAAAATAAAATGTAATCATCAATAAATCTAAGACCCTGAAACAAGTTCAGGGTGACATGTGGCTTAATTTTATATGGTAATAGAAGACAGGATATTATATTTATAAAATCAGATATCTCATAAAACTATATAACTCATTTAAAAATTAAACTATTTGTCACCCTGAACTTGTTTGATTACTTTTCCCAAAATCTGTGATTTCATAAACAACTTCTTTAATCCACCTGTCATTCCGAACTTGTTTCGGAATCTTACTAACTATATAATTTGTTAAAAGTAAAAACATCTGGTTTTCCACAGGGTCTTACCAATTTTTTAATTAAGTATTAATTTAAGAAATATACTTAAATTATTTATCTAATGCTTCTTTTAAAAGTTTATTTAAAAGTTGAGGGTTAGCTCTTCCTTGAGTTTCTTTCATTACCTGACCTACAAAGAAGCCAAACAATTTATCTCTTCCGCCTCTATATAATTCAACTTGAGAAGGATTTGCTTCAACAACTTTGTCAATAATAGCTTTTAAAGAACCTTCATCAGAAATAACGCTTAAACCTTGTTTTTCAACAATAGCTTTTGCACTTCCGCCTTCTTTTAATAAGGTAACAACAATTTGTTTACCAATATTATTTGAAATAGAACCTGAAGTTACAAGGTTAATTAATTCTGCAAAAGAGTCAGCAGTTAATTTTGTTTCTTCAATAGTAACTTTTTCATCTTTCAAATATGCTGCAATTTCTTTCATTAAGAAATTATTAGCAACTTTAGCATCTGCACCTAAAGCAACAACTTTATCATAGAACAAAGCAATATCTTGTTGTTCTACTAAAACGTTCGCATCATAAGGAGTCAAACCGTAAGAAACATAACGTTGTCTTCTTGCCTGCGGTAATTCAGGCATTGTTTCAGCAATTGAATCAACCCAATCACGAGAAATTTCTAACGGCATTAAATCCGGATCCGGGAAATATCTGTAATCATGAGCATCTTCTTTACCGCGCATAGATTTTGTAATGCCTTGGTTATCATCCCATAATCTTGTTTCTTGAACAACTTCTTCCCCGGCTTCAACGATATCAATTTGTCTATCGATTTCATATTCAATAGCTCTTTGAAGCGCTCTAAAGCTGTTTACGTTTTTAATTTCAGCTCTTGTACCAAATTCTTTTTGACCTCTTGGTCTAACTGAAATATTAGCGTCGCAGCGCATTGAACCTTCTTCCAGGTTACCGTCACAAACACCAATGTATCTTAAAGTAGTTCTTAATTCTTCCATATAAGCTCTTGCTTCATCAGAAGAACGCATATCAGGTTCTGAAACTATTTCTAATAATGGTGTTCCGGCTCTGTTTAAGTCTACTAAAGAGTAGCTTGAACCCGCTATACCTGAAGCACCCATATGTACAAGTTTTCCTGCGTCTTCTTCTAGGTGAGCTCTTGTAATACCGATTCTTTTACCTTCAATATCAATATAACCGTTTATACAAATCGGCTGATCATATTGAGATATTTGATAACCTTTTGGTAAATCAGGGTAAAAATATTGTTTTCTGTCAAACTTGCAATATTGAGGAATTGTACAATTTAAAGCAAGTCCTGTTAATATACCCATATTAACAACTTCTTTATTTAAAACAGGTAAAACACCAGGCATACCTAATGTTATTGGGCTAACCTGTGTATTTTGTTCGTTACCGAATTCTGTTGAATCACATGCAAATATTTTTGATTTTGTTTTAAGTTGTGCGTGAACTTCAAGTCCGATTACGACTTCATATTTTTTTCTTAATTCTTCCATTGTTGCCGTTGACATTTTCTAACCTCTATTTATACGTCTGATAGTAAAATCATACCACAAAAAAGATGATGAAATAATCAATAAAGAATTAAAACTTGTATTTTCAGAAATAATATATTACACTTGCCTGTCATGCTGAACTTGATTGACTACTTTTTCTAAAATCTGTAATTATTAACAAAATTATATAGCCTGTAAGATTCCGAAACAAGTTCGGAATGACATAAATGTTTAATTAAATACTACAAGTATTTTCTATTTATCACTCTGAATTTACTTAAATACTTTTTCCCGTCATGCTGAACTTGTTTCAGCATCTTATTATTAACTTAATTAGTCTTGAATTTTGCAGGAAATATTAGGTTTTCCATTGTAGTTCATTTTCCACAGCATCTGACTAATTATATATTTTCATTAAAAGTATCTAAAAACATTTTATCAATATTCCAATTATATAAAATATTATAGGAATAATGACTATATTCCATATTAATAAGACCCTGAAAAAAGTTCAGGGTGACAAATAAACCATAAATTTACAATAACTCAAAATGATTTTTATGAAACCGTAAAATCCCGTCATCACGCATTCTGCATAATTCACGTGACATTGCACTTCTATCCACACATAAAAATTTTGCCATTTCTTCTCTTGAATACGGAACAGAAAAAACTCGCTCTTCATTTCTGTATGATTCTAAAAATGCCAAGATTTTATCACGAGTTGTTTTCTTACCTATAATATCGATTTTATCATTCAACAATAAATTTCGCATTGATATCATTTTCATAATATTTTTTATTAATTTTAAATGATAAGGACAAAGCTTTTCACAAGGGGTAACAACCTTTTCAAAAGGCAGAAAAAGCACTTCGCACTCATTTTCTGCAATAATTTCAACAGGACTTTTATCCAAACCGCAGCAGACAATATTATGTCCAAAGATATCATTCATCTTTAATTTTTCAATAACTATTGTATGACCTAAAGAATCCGTTTTCTTTATTACGGCATTTCCGCCCAAAATCACCCCAAGAAAATCAATTTTCCCGCCTGTTTTCAATATCAATGAATTTTTTTTAAAAACTTTTGTTTTAATGCCTATGCATTTCAAAAGTTCCAAAACACCGTTATTATCAATATTTTCAAACAAATCTATTTCAAGCATTAAAAATTATACTTTCTTTTTCTTCTTTTTCTTTTTGCTTAAATCCGTAATTTTTAAATCTTTTAGAGCATTATCAACTGATATTTTAGCTAACGGTTTATGAGTACGTCTGTCATAAAACACAAGCCAATGCTGTCTATTTGGATTATCTACGGCAAATGATAAAACGCCTGATACATTTTCACCCTTTTTGATAGTCTTCATTGCTAAAGAATTTTTATAATCCATAAAAATTGACGGATGATAGCCGTTACGTAAATCATTTACAAGTTCAATATCAAAACTTGAAAAATCTGATTTTGAATTATTTTTTATAACTAAATCCAAAGTAATTGTGTTCATATTATCAAACGGGTCTTTTTCAAGAAAGACATCAGTAATAGAAACATCAAGCCCGTCATATTTAATTTCATCCTGTCTTACAGCTTCATGAGTCATCACTTGAATAGGTTCGGAACTTGCAATTTTAACCTTAATTTCATCACCTGGGGCAATTAAAACATCATTACCTTTTCTAAAAAGACTCATACCAAGAGCAATAACACCGCCGATTGCAGCGCCTCCCGCCAAAGTCCAACCTTGACTTACAACAGCACCTTCAATTCCTGCAATTTCAATAGCTGCCATTGCTCCCACAGCTCCGCCTATTGCAGTAGATGCAACGCTTTCACCCGCCGACTTAGCAACTGACTTTACAGGATTTAATTTGGAGGTCATATCTCCTTGTATTGGAATTTCTCTGCCGTCAGGTGTAATTAAATAATCAAAACTAAGTTCTATATAGCCGTCACGCCCCATACGTTTAGGGTCAACAATATTTTTTATTTTTCCATGAGCCACAGTACCTTTTGGCAGTAAAACACCGCTGCCTGCAAGCACATCTTCTGAAACTTCAGCAAAAAATTCATCACCTTCAACAGAGGTGGTACCTGCTAAAACTTGTGAAACAGTAAGTTCTACAACTTTATTACCTTCAAGTTTTTTCTCTTCATTAGTAAATATTTTCTCTGTTTCCGGTTTTCTTATATCTGTTTCTTCAATGTGACCTTGAAACGGTTCTTGCGCAAATGCCGTTATTGCAACATTTGGAAAACATAAACTTAGTAGTATAATTGCTGAAATAAGTTTCTTTTTCATATATCCTCTAATCTAAAGATATTTTACTACATATAGGGGTAATTTTCAAAAATTTAGTTCTGTATGGGAGTAATGATTATATTTCATGTTAGTCAGCCCCTGTGAAAACCAGATGTTTTTATTTTTAACAAATTATATAGTTGGTAAGATTCCGAAACAAGTTCGGAATGACAGGTGGATTAAAGAAGTTGGTTATGAAATCACAGATTTTGGAAAAAGTAGTCAAACAAGTTCAGGGTGACAGATAAATAATAATGTCATTCCGAACTTGTTTCGGAATCTTACCAACTTCCTAATTTAACTTATAATTTTAAAAACAGACATTATCTTTATAAAAAATAAAATGTAACCATTTATAAATCTAACATATAGATAAAATATTTTATTATATATATTCTCATTTCATTTTCCACCCAAAATACTATAGCTCAAAACCTAAAACAGTTATATAATAAAAGCTATGACAGACACAGTAAAAGAAGAATTAAATAAACTTGAACAAGCTCATCTCGATTTTATATCAACCGTCAGTCATGAGCTTAGAACCCCACTAACAAGCATTAGAGGTTTTGCTGATACACTTTTAAGCTCTTATGATAGGCTTACACCCGAACAAAGAGAAAAGTTTTTACTAATAATAAAGGAACAATCAAACCGTTTGATTAATTTGGTTGAAAATCTTTTGACAGTATCTAAAATGCAAAGCGAAAAAGATTTGTTAATCTATAAAGAAATTGATGTAACTCATTATATTGATTCAACTGTTCAAATGCTTAAAAATCAATATAAAACTCATAAATATATTTGTAATTATGAAAAAAATCTGCCCAAAATACTTATTGATACAGATAAATTTCAGCAAATAATGCTTAATTTAATTGATAATGCTTCAAAATACTCTAATGAAGGTTCAACAGTAACCGTGACAGTTAAACAAAATTATAATGAAAATACCTTACAAATCTTTGTAAAAGACGAGGGAATAGGTATAAGCAAAGAAGATATTTCCAAAATATTTAATAAATTTTCAAGGGTAGATTCTCCTTTAACAAGAAAAATTCAAGGAAACGGCTTAGGTTTATACATTACCAAAACTCTTGTTGAAAAAATGAACGGAGCTATATCGGTCGAAAGCTCAACTAAGGGCAGTGAATTTAAAGTTGAATTCAAAATTGCAAGTCCTGAAGATAATGCAAAAAAAATTCAAAAGTAGGTTGTTATGCTGGTTAAAGTTGTTTTAATTATTGATAAAAGAAAAGAGCAGTCAACTAAATATAAGAGATTATTAGAAAATAATGACATAACCGTCTTAACTGCTTCCGATTTCGCTCAGGCACTTAATTTAATGAATGCGTTTGAACCCGATTTAATATTGATATCAGACAGTCTTGATTGCGATACAAAAAAAACAATAGAACAAATAAGAGTATTAACCTACAATACAAGACCCGCAATTGTTATGATGTCTAAATCAAATCATATTCAAGATAAAATTGATGTTTTAGATGCTGGTGCAGATGACTTTCTAAGTGAACCAATCAATAATGAAGAATTCAAAGCAAGAATCATTGCACATTTAAGAAGAAACTTTGAAAATTGTTTTTCTGAAAAAACGATGTTATTTAACTCTAAAATTTCATACAAAATGATAAAAAGAGTCTTAAATAACAAATCTGAATGGGCAATAATGCTTATAGATATTGATAATTTAGAATTTTATAAAGAAATTTACGGAGAACTTGCAACCGATAAACTCTTGCAAACTTATTCCGCAATTATAAAATCGGCAACAGACTCAAATGATTATTTAGGTCAGCTTGCTGATGATGATTTTATTGTAATAACTGATATTGAAAAAGCTGAAAAAATAGCCAATTATCTGGTTTACGCTTTTAATACCGTAGTTTCAAAATTCTATTCCGAAAGTGACGCAAAACGCGGTTTTATGTTTATGCACGGAGACGATGAAGCCGAAGATAAAGTTAACCTTGTTTCGACAAGTATCGGTGTAATTTCAAACAAATACAAGCAATACAGCGATCTTAAACAGGTAATAAGTTCTCTAATTTCAACACATAAACTTGCAAAATATAAAACAGGTTCAATGTATGTAGTTGAACGTCCTGAACTAAGCGCAGAAAACGCTGTAGAAGACCAAGAACTAAACAATAATATATTAATAGCTGAACCTGATGAAGCCTTATCAATTCTTTTAGAAGCTACTGCAAGACTTCAAGGCTATAATGTTCAGATTGTTAATGAATTTGATGAAATTTTTTCAGCACTTGAAACATTTAACCCTGCAATTATAATTCTTGACGCGGGAAACTCAGAAACCTTAAAAGGGCTTGAAATTTGCAGAAAATTAAAATTTGAAACTATAAATTTAAAATCTAATATTATTTTTACAACCACAATCCATGATAAAGAATTAGTTCTAAATGCAGGTGCTGACTTGTATTTGCCAAAACCTTACGAACTTTCTGTTATGTTTGGCTGGATAAAGAAATTTTATGAAAATTACAATAGTTAAGGAGACAATATATGCTAGTAAAAATTGAAAAAAAATCTATTCTTGATATTGAAGCAGATGTAATTGTTGTAAGTCTGTTGGAAGGTGTAAAAACACCCGGCGGCGTTACAGGTATTGTTGATAAGGCTTTTAACAATATAATTTCAAATTTTGTTATTGCAAAAGAAAAATTTGAAGGTAAATATGGTTCAATCTATCAATTACCTTTAGTTGACTGCGGTAAAAAGATTTTTATTACAGGTCTTGGCAAACAAAGTGAATTTACATACACAAAAATCAGAGACCTAAGCGCAAAAGTAGTTAGACTATGCAATAAAGAAGGAAACGCCGAAAAAGTTGTTTCAATTCTTCAAGGAGCAGGTGTTGCAGGGCTTTGTCCTCAAAGATGCGCCCAAATGATTACAGAAGGTGCTATTTCAGGAACTTATGCTTTTGATAAATATAAATCCGATAAAAAAGAAAACACATTAAAAGAATTTATTATCGCTGAAATTGATGAAGAAAAATTCAAAAAAGCGGAAGAAGGTGTTAAAAAAGGTATTATTACAGGTGAAGCAGTAAATAGAGCAAGAAATCTTATAAATGAATCCTCTCAATACTTATATCCAGAAACATTAGCAGAATATGCCGTTGCAAATTCAGGTGTTAAAACAACTGTTTATAACAAAGACCAAATAAAAGAAATGGGAATGAATGCCTTCTTAGCAGTAGGTCAAGGCAGCGTACACGAACCTAAATTCATTCACATGGAATACAAACCGGAGAATGCAAAAAAGAAAATTGCAATAGTAGGTAAAGGTATAACATTTGACGCAGGAGGTTTAGACCTTAAGCCGCCATCATCAATGCTTACAATGCGTGATGATATGTCAGGCGCTGCAGCCGTAATTTCAACAATGAAAGCAATTTCAGAACTAAAACCTAATGTTGAAGTACATGCAGTTGTTGCAGCTTGCGAAAATATGCCGTCAGGAAGTGCCTACAAACCCGGTGACGTAATAATAGCTAAAACAGGCAGAAGCATTGAAATTGATAATACAGATGCCGAGGGCAGAGTAACCCTTGCAGACGCATTAGCATACGCAGAAGAACTTGGCGTTGACGAAATTATCGACATCGCAACACTTACAGGTGCTTGTATGGTAGCATTAGGAACAGTTGCAAGCGGTATTATGGGTAACAATGATGAAAAAATTAAAGAATTTATCGAAGTTGCAAACAAAGCTGGTGAAAGATTCTGGCAAATGCCTATGTTTGAAGAATATGGCGATTTACTAAAAAGTGACATAGCAGACACCAAAAACACAGGCGGAAGAAACGGTGGAGCCTCTGCCGCAGGTATTTTCTTATCTAAATTCATTAAAAATACGCCTTGGATTCACTTAGATATTGCAGGAACTGCCTTCCTTGATAAAGCAAATTCAGAAGGCATTAAAAATGCTACAGCAGTTGGTGTAAGAAGTTTAATAAAATACATTGCAGATTAATCTTAAATATAAAACCACAAAAAGAATACCTCTCCCGAGGTATTCTTTTTAGTTTACCGTTCAATTATTTTAAGAAGTGTAAATTACTTCATCAATATATTGCAGAAAAATTAGTTGAGTGGTAAACTAAAATAAAAAGGATTTATTTTATGTTGATGTTTATTTTAACTGTTTGTTTCCTAATTTGGATTATTTCGTTAAGTTCAAAAGTTTCAAATTTAGAAAGTTCACTTACTATTCTGCAACATAAATTTGAAAAATTAGAGAAAAATTCAAAAAAATATATTGATATAGCTAAACCTGTTCAAATAGAGCAGGAAGAAGAAATTAAACAAGAAGAATATCAAGAATATATTTCAAATGATATTAAACCTAAACAACAAGATGAAGCACTAAACCAAATATTTACAAGTGAAAAACAAACACAAAATATCTATAATTTCACCCAACAATCAAAAGCTGATTCATCATCTTTTGAAAATGTTTTTCTTGGAAATATCTTTAATATAATAGGTGCAATTGCTATTATTATTGGCTGCGGAATTTTTATTAAATTAATTTCACCATTTATTATATTTACACCGCTTTTAAAAACACTAATCGGTTTAATAATCGGCAGTGCAATGGTTATTGGCGGATGCATTATGAAGAAAGATACATTAAAAGTATATTCTGAAATATTAACAGGTACAGGTTTCGCTGTATTATTCATTACTATTTATTGTACAACCGTTTTATTTCAAACTTTTTCATACGGTGTTTGTTCTTTTTTAGGCATTTTAATATTATTAACTGCATATTATATTGCAGATAAACAAAAAACCTCTTCAATGCTCGCTATCTCACTTATTGGAGGCTACCTAAATATATTCCTTATAAATTCTGCAAATTCAGGAAATAATGTTTTTACATATTTACTTTTCCTTAACTTACTTTCTGTAATTTTTGTTTTCAGAAATCCTGAAAAATATAAAGTTAATATTATCAATCTTATTACTACATTAGTATTTTCAGCCTGTTTAAACATAAACACTCCAATGAATATTATTTATCCGATAGCTTTATGGTCAATGTATCTTATTGTTGATTTTATTATCAAAAATAGAAATTTATCTGTTAACAATTCATTATTAAATTGGACAAATTTAGCTTGTTTAATTTGCATGGGATTTATTATATACATAGATAAAACAGTAAACTTAGGCGTTTTATTACTTGGCAGTGCAATTATATATGGTATTATTCTGGCTTATTTTGTAGCAAAAAATTCTGAAAAAGCAGTTTTATATTTAGATTCTATGCTTATTTCAACATTAATATCAGTATATTTTATATGTTCTGATTCTATTTTAAGAATAGCAATATGGAGCATAATAGCAATATTTCTAAGTATAGTTACAGCAATTTACAAAAATGATTTTCTTCATAAAAGAGTAATTATGTTTTTAAGTTGTTCTGTTGTAAATTTATTTTTTATTCCGGAAATATATGCTTGTGAAAATACAATGAATTATATACCGGTACTTAATACAAGATTACTTGCATTTATCTCGCCAATATTAGGTTTTTATATATCATATTTACTAATAAATAAAATTGAGCTTAAAGATATAAAAAATATCTCTGTAAGCTTTAGATTCAGCGCAATTACATTAATATATTTATTTTTAATTTTAGAATTAAATAATTATATTAATGTCAGAATGGAAGCAAATGAAATTTCATATAGCTATATAAAACCTATTTTATATTCAATTATCGGATTTATTTACGCAATTCAAATGCGATATTATGAAAAAATATATTCAAACGGATTTTTCTATGTTGCTTCAATAATAGCCTATGGACTTGCAGCTTTTATTTTATTAGTATCTGGTCTTTCTTACCTTCCATTAGATAATTTTATTCCTTTGATTAATATAAGATTCATTGCTTTTATAATGGCAATATTTACATCTATTTTGTTTGGTAAATGGACAAAATATGATATTTATAAATATATAGCAGTAATATTAGGCTTTATATTAATCAGCGTTGAAGCAATTGATTATATTAATAAATATGATATAGAAACAAACTATTTTATTTCTATTTTATGGATTTTATATGTAGGAATAATAACTACAATAGGTATCTTTAAAAATAATAAAGTACTTAAGAATTCAGGTATATGGCTTAGCTTTATAACATTAGGAAGAATATTTATTTTTGATTTAGCAAATATTGAATCTATTTATAAATTGATTATCTTCATAACTTTAGGTACTATTTTTATGATTACATCATACTTATATAATAAAAATAAAAAATAACGGAAATACAATGATAAAAACAATAAAAACAGCTCAAACAAAAGAAAATAATACAATAACATTATTAGAAACAACAAAAGAGAATTTTGATAAAACAATATTGATTGTAGGCGTTTTTCACGGTGAAGAACCGCAAGGTGAATATCTTATAAACCAATATTTAAAAACAGATTTATCCAATATAAAAAATAAATTGGTTATTATTCCTTGTTTAAATCCTGACGGAAAGAGTAAAAATCAAAGACAAAATTCTAACGGCATAGATTTGAACAGAAATTTTCCGACAAAAAATTGGAAACTTACAGATAAAAAAGAATATTTTGGAGGAATAGAACCTGCAAGTGAGATTGAAACAAAATTTATGATAGAAGTTTTAGAAAATTATAAATTTGATGCAATATTATCTATCCACGCGCCATTTAAAATAGTTAATTATGACGGGCCTGCAAAAGAACTTGCAGAGAAAATTTCACAAATTACAGGCTACCCCGCACAAGGTGATATAGGCTATCCAACCCCCGGAAGTTTCGGAACTTACGCAGGTGTAGAAAGAAATATTCCTACAATTACACTTGAGCTTCCGGAAGATGAGTCAAATGAGCATTTATGGGAAGTTAATAAACCTGTTTTTGATTATCTGGCAAATGAGTTTTGATTTTTTTAAAGGATAACTAAAAAATATACAGAAATAAGTTGAAGAACTTATATGAAATTTTACCATTGTTAAGACCCTGAAACGAGTTCAGGGTGACATGTCATGCACAATGTTATGCCGAATTTTATTGTAATTCTAATTATATTTTACTTGTCATACTGAACTTGTTTGACTACTTTTTTTCGAAATCTATGATTTGATAAACTACTTATTGCCTCTTTTTGTCATGCTGAACTCGTTTCAGCATCTTACCAATTAGATAATAAATTTATAATATTTGATGAGATTTTATGTACTTCTACTAAAGTGGTAAGATTCCGAAACGAGTTCGGAATGACACTATTAATCTATTGCAAACAAATTTAGTGTAAAGTTCTACACTAGTCTCTCAAAATCATTTTCTATATATTCTTTAAGCTATATTCTTAACAATTTATGAAAAATTCGACTTTTATGGTATAGTTGAAAATGAGATTTAGTGCATCTTAGAAAAGGAAAAAATTAATGATATCAGTAAATGATTTAAAAACAGGCTTAACACTTGAAATAGACGGCGGTCTTTGGAACGTTGTAGAATTCATGCACGTAAAACCGGGAAAAGGTGCAGCATTCGTTAGAACAAAACTTAAAAATGCTGAAACAGGTAACGTAATTGAAAAAACTTTCAGAGCAGGCGAAAAAGTTGCTAAAGCTACTTTAGATAAAAGAGATATGCAATACCTTTACAAAGAAGGTAATGATTTCGTTATGATGGATTTAGAAACATACGAACAACTTTCTGTTGCTGCTGATAAAATCGGTGACGGTGTTAAATACTTAAAAGAAAATATGAATGTAGCTATTTTATTCCATGGTACAAATATCATCGGTATAGATATTCCTAATTTCGTTGAACTTGAAGTTATTGATACTCCTCCGGCTGAAAAGGGTAATACAGCTCAAGGCGGTACAAAACCTGCAACACTTGAAACAGGTGCTGTTGTTAACGTTCCTTTCTTCGTTACAAACGGTACTGTTATCAGAGTTGACACCAGAACAAATGAGTATTTAGACAGAGTTTAAGGAATATTAAAATGAAATTTGATCTTGAATACTTAGAAAAACTAGCAAACATAGTATATGAAAATGACCTTTCAGAAATTACATTGGAAGATGATGAAAAAGCAGTTTGTTTCAAACGTGAGAAACAACAAGTTGTTCAAGCTGCAATGCCAACAGTAATGCCTGCAACAGTAACATCTCAAATTGTTGCACCTCAAAAGCCGGCAGTTGAACAAAAAGCAGAAAGTGCACACAAAGGTACACCTATTAAAGCACCTATGGTTGGTACTTTCTATTCTGCACCATCACCTGATGATGCTCCGTTTGTTAAAGTCGGCGACAATGTTTCAATCGGACAGGTTGTTTGTATTGTTGAAGCTATGAAATTAATGAATGAAATTGAAGCTGATGTTTCAGGTAAAATTACTGAAATTTGCGTTAAGAACGGTGACAGCATTGAGTTTGGTCAAGTTCTTATGTATGTTGAATAGATTTCATTAAGGAATTAAATAATAAAAAAGAGAGTCTATAGGCTCTCTTTTTTATTATTTATAATTATCATAATGTCATTCCGAACTTGTTTAAATAGACTTTTGTGTCATGCTGAACTTGTTTCAGCATCTTATTATTAACTTAATTAGTCTTAGATTTTATAAAAATATCAGTTTTCCCATTATAATTCATTTTTCACAAATAATTATTATATTTCATGTTGGTAAGATTCCGAAACAAGTTCGGAATGACATCAATGTATAATTTTACAAATAGCATAATATCTACCTGTTACCCTAAACTTGTTTGACTACTTCTTCTAAAATCTTTGATATTGTGAAAACATTCAGTCCTCCACAGCATCTTACCAGCTTCCTAATATCATTTACAAATTACAAAAATTTCTCTCTAAATTCAAAAGTTTCTCTTTTTTATCAAGCCCTCCGGCATAGCCTATAAGTTTCCTATTTGAACCTATTACTCTATGGCAGGGAATAATTATTCCTATAGGATTTTTATTATTGGCATTACCTACTGCACGCGAAGCATTTGCATTTCCTATCGCAGTTGCAATTTCTTTATATGTTCTTGTTTCACCATAAGGAATATTTAACAGTTCCTTCCAAACTTTCTTTTGAAACTCTGTTCCAATCGGATTTAAAGGCAAATCAAAATTCTTTAGCTTTCCTAAAAAATACATATCTAACTGTTTTATACAATCTAAAATTATTGAATTTGTTCTTTCCTCTTTAATATTTTTGGGAGCAGAAAACCCAACAGATAAAATGCCTTTCTCATCAGCTGTTATATATAAATTCCCTATTTTGCAAATATATTCTTTAAAATAAATCATATTTATAAAATAGCATAGTTTGTAGTATTATTAAAATTATGAATTATTTTGAACGTGCAAAAAAATTTAGAGCAAAAAAAAGACTCGGACAAAACTTCCTAATAGATGAAACAGCAATAGAGACTATTTTAGATGTTTCAAATATCACAAAAGATGATATTGTTGTAGAAATTGGTCCAGGGCTTGGCTTTGTTACGGAACAACTTGTAAAACTTGCAAAAAAAGTTTATGCGATTGAACTTGATGAAGATA
The DNA here is from genome assembly GCA_910583875.1 of uncultured Vampirovibrio sp. Taxonomy (GTDB): domain Bacteria; phylum Cyanobacteriota; class Vampirovibrionia; order Gastranaerophilales; family Gastranaerophilaceae; genus Avigastranaerophilus. The sequence goes on from CAJTXT010000001.1 coordinate 483,113, forward strand.
TGGTTAATGAAATATCTAAACTTGACGCGCCTAATCTTGAAATTATTCATCAAGATATTTTAAAAACAGATTTATCACAATTCGGGAATAATATAAAGGTCGTAGCTAATATTCCTTATTATATAACTTCCCCAATTCTTGCGCATTTATTAGGCGAAGTTGATGACCTTGAAAACAAAAACAGAAATTCAATTTCTCAAGTAGTTCTAATGGTTCAATATGAAGTTGCAAAAAGATTAAGCGCCAATGAAAAATCACCTTCAAAAGAATTTGGTCTATTATCAATCTTAGCACAGTTTTGGGCAGATATAGAATTTGTAAGAAAAGTTCCTTCACGTTCATTTTTCCCAGCGCCAAAGGTAGATTCAGCAATAGTAAAATTAACTGTAAAACAAAAACCGTTATTAGATTTAACAAATTATTCTTTCTTTAGAAAAGTTGTTAAAGGTTGTTTTGCAACAAGAAGAAAAAATATTAAAAATTCGCTTGTAAATGTAGGATTTGCAAAAAATGCAGTTGAAAAAACTCTGCAAGAACTAAATATAGATGAAAATCTTAGAGGCGAAACCCTTTCTATCGAACAAATGGGCGAATTAAGCGAAAAACTTAAAGGTAACTTATGAAACAAATAAAAGTCAGAACACCTGCAAAGGTAAATTTAACTCTTGAAGTCTTAAACCGCCGTGAGGATGGTTTTCATAACATACAATCCATTATGCAGACAATCAGCCTGTATGATTATATAACTTTTGCAATTGAGCCTTCTGACAATCTGCAAATTGAATTAAATGGAAACAGCAAAGAAATTCCATATAATCAATCAAATTTAGTTTATAAAGCAGCTGTGAAATTTTTTGAGAAAGCAAATATAAACAATATAAAACTAAATGTATATATAGAAAAACATATCCCTGTTGCAGCAGGTCTTGCAGGTGGCAGTACAAACGCTGCAGGTACATTTTTTGCTTTAAACAAATTATTCAATAATATCTTAAGCGAAAAAGCTATAGATGAACTATGCGCATCTTTAGGTTCTGATTTAAACTTCTGCTTATATGGCGGCTGCGCGCTTTGCACTTCCAGAGGAGAAATAACAGAAAAAATACCTTTTTATGAACAGGATATTTCACTAATAAAACCTAAGAATCTTGGTATTAGTGCAAAAGAAGCTTATGTTAATTTCTCTAAATTAGATGATAAATCTAATCCTGACAACACAACAAAATTAAGAAAGTTGTTAGAACAAAATAAATTTGATAAATCTTTAATATACAATAGTCTTGAAAAATCTCTTTTCCCATATTACGAGGAACTAAGAAAAATCAAGTCAAATGTGAAAAACTCACTAATGTCAGGAAGTGGTTCAACTTTTTTTGTTTTAGAACCTGAAATCAAAACAACCTTAGACAAAAATAATTATGATATTTTTGAAAACCTTAAAACTACTAATTCGGGAGTTGAAGAAATAAATGACTGATGTAATTGTTACAGAAAAAACAAACCCAAATACACTTGATATAGATATTTCTTCATCACTTGAAATAGCAAAAATGATAAATAATGAAGATTTAAAGGTTGCACAAAAAATATCAGAAAATTTAACATCAATTGCAAGCGCAATAGATATAATAAGCAATAATTTTTTAAAAGGCGGAAGACTCTTCTATTTTGGAGCAGGCACAAGCGGACGTCTTGGAGTTTTAGACGCTTCTGAATGCCCTCCAACCTATAATACTCCCTCTGAAATGGTGCAAGGTATTATTGCAGGCGGCGACAGAGCTCTTCGTTTTGCAATAGAAGGTGCAGAAGATTCAATTGAACTTGCGCAGCAGGATTTTAAGAAATTAAATATTACAGAAAATGACACAGTAATTTCTATTTCTGCAAGCGGAAATGCAAACTACGTTATTGAAATTTTAAAACTTGCAAAAGAAAAAAATATTAAAACCATAGCTTTAACCTGCAATCCAAACGCAAAAATGTCAAATTTTGCAGACATAAATATCTGCATAGAAACAGGTGCAGAAGTTATAACAGGTTCAACAAGAATGAAAGCCGGAACAGCACAAAAAATGGTTCTAAATATGCTTACAACAGGTGCTATGGTTAAAATCGGCAAGGTTTATAAAAACTTCATGGTAGACGTCAAACCCACAAACATTAAACTTAAAGACAGAGCGCAAAGAATAGTATCTGAAATAGCAAATTGTACACAAGATAAAGCAAAAACAGTTCTTGAAGCAAATGACTACAAATTAAAAGAAGCTGTTCTTCAAATAAAATATTCACTTTCATTTAATGAAGCGCAAAACTTACTTGCAGAAAACAACGGCATTCTTAGAAAAGTATTACAAATTTTAGATAATTAGTCTTCTTCTATATAAGATACAATTTTATTAATATTTGCATCAAAGCTGTTTACTTTATTTGCAAGTTCACTAATCATATTATTTGTATTTTGCTGATTTACTAAATTTTCATTTGTTGCAGTCATTTGAGTTGCAATATAGTTTAATACATCTTTAATTTCATAAGTTTTATCTTCACTCATAGCTTCAATCAGTTTATCAAACTTATTGCTTAATCCTTCAATTTTATCTTCTAAGGAAGCTATTTGCTTACTTTGAAGATTGATTTTTTCCTGCATAAGAGTTTCTAACTCTGTAAGCTTGTTATTATTTTCTTCAGAAAGTTTATCAATTCTTTGATTTAAAGAATCAATATCAGGAGTTAAAGCAGTACTTAATTGCACCATAACACCGGTTATTGTACTTTTTAATTCAGAAAAATCTTCATTTGTATAATTAACAAATTTATCTTCTAAATCATTTACTATTTTAATTATATTTTGTATATCATCTTTTAGAGATATATCAGTTCCTATACCGGAGGTTTGATTTGATTTTGCAGAACTTTCTTTTATTTCAACAATATCATTCTGCATAGTATTTAAAACACTGCCGGTAGCATCTACCCATTCAGCAAGATAAATGAAGGCATTATTTAAGTTACTTACAGTATTCAAACTGTTTTGCAATAACATACTCATTTCTGTAACTTTTTCGCCGATAAGAGCAAATTTCAATTCAGGATTAAAATCTTTTCTTTGTTCTTCTAAAGCTTGTATTGTATTTTTGAAAGAATCTAAATATGTTTTAAATTCTTTATTAGCATCATCAGCTGAAAGAATAAGCTTGTTAGTTCTTATACTGATACTTGTAATATCATCATTTAATTCTGAGAAACGTTCTTTTAATGAATTAATATCATTAGATGTTACTTGTGTTTTATCATCTAAAAATTTATGTAATTTTAAGAAATCTGATTCAATATCTAATAAAGTATAAATATAAGAATCTGTATCATCTTTTGTAGATGAAGTAATAGCATGAAGTTCACCGGATAAATCTTCTAATTTATCTTTAATATTAGGAACATCTTCTATAATCTTTCCTGCATTTAAAAGAGTAGAATATATTTCATCAATCTTAGAATCAAATTCTTCACTCTTTTGAGAAATACCATCAATTTTGCTTACCCATTCATTCAATAAACCAATGTTTTCATAAATAATATCAATTTTTGATGAAACAATTTCATCATCCATTTTTGAAGAGGAAGCATTTTCATCTATTTTTTCAACTTTTTCTGATATTGAGCTAACCGTATTAGATATAGAATCAATTCTTGTAGCCCAATCATTAAGTGCCGACATATTTTCATAAACTATATCTAATTTATTAGCTACTTCTTCAAAATCAACATCTTCAGAGAATGTTGAATCCATTCGAGTTTTAATTAGATTAATAGCACTTGAAATATTTTTAGTATCTTCCATGAATGCGCCTAAAGAGGCAATTTTAGATTGGAAATTAGACATTGAATTATCAATATTATCTATCTTCATTGTCCAATTATTTAAAGCATCAATATTTTCATAAATAATATCTACTTTTTCAGCTACATCATCAAAGTCAATGCTTTCACCAAGTCTTGCATATACATTTTCAATAGCTTGATTAATATAGCCTACACGTTCAATCCAAGCGTTAATAATGCCTAAACTATCATATATTTCACTAATTTTTGTAATCTGTTTTTCAAAATCTTTACTTTTAAATTCAGCATGAAAATCAGATAATCTTTGCTGCATGTCTTTAATTATAGAATTTGTCTGTTTTATACTTTTTTCATGTACACTACTTAAATCTGTAACAATAGAAGTAACTTCATCTGTAGTTGAAGTAGTTTCAAGTTTTCTTGCAATTTGTTCTATATAACCTGTAAGTGTTTTATGTAAATTAGAAAGCTGAACCTCAAGATTTTTAATATTTTCTGAATTATCAGCACTTTTTGTATTTTCTTTTAAAGCTGCAAGTTCATTATAAATATTTTCATTTGTTTTAAGTGCCAAATCAAGCTGTTGTTTTTGATATTCTTCAAACTCCGCACTTGTTAGTGATAAATTTTGAACATTCTGCAGATTTTCTAAATACTGACCTACATTACCCGTCGATTCTTTCAATGTATTTATATCGTTATATAAATTTTTTAAAATAGTATCGTTACAACTATCGACTTGAAACGAAATATTTTCAAGTTTTTCTTTAATTTCTTCAAAATTAACTTTTGATTGCGCATCAGTAATTAAATTTTCAATAGACTCTACTGAAGTTTTTATATCTAAAATATCAAGTTCTTTTATTGAATCAATACTATTAATCTTTTCACAAACTTCTTCAAGAATTTCTTCGTAATTATTTTCTGCAGCCATTTTGCACTCTCTATTTTACATTTTATTAATTTTTATTTTATCAAACATACAGCAATACTGCATAGTTTGGTGGATTATTTTTTTCACAAAAAAACCACATACGCTAAAAGCCTTGCAATAAGTGTATTTTAAAAATTTCAAATATTACAAATAATTAAGAATATTGAATTATAAGATTTTTACAAGCAAAAATCAAGAATATCAGAATTGAATTAAAATAACAATCCAAATATGATATAAGCTTTTTTAAACAAAAGTATAACTGCTAAATATAGTCATTAAGTGTAATGAATACAAATGAAAAATCTTCTATTATATAAGAGTAAATCCTCAACTCTTCTGATTGCTTATTCTTAGTGCTCATTCCCTTCTTCTACAAGAAGGGTTTTTTTTATGAAGATAATTATGTCCTTGTTATTGTTAATGGCATATCTTTAGGATAAATTTCTTCAGTTACACCGCTGCAGCCTGTTAAAAAGAAGAAATCAAGACTTTGACCGGATTGAACTCCTAAATCATCAAATGGAATACAAACCTCAAAGATATCTTTATGCACAGCCTTAATATGGTGTCCCCATTTTAATTCCCATAAACCATCTTTTACTGCTTGTGAGAATTGTAATGGATATTTTCTATTACTTGTTAAAGCCACTTTAACCTCATGCGTACATCCATCAAGCAATACAGGAAGCAAGAAATCCTTTTTATTTGTAGTTCTTGCCGGCGAAGTCACCTCTATAGCATTATTATATGCTTTTATATAAACATATATTGAAAAATATTCTTTGAAACTGTCCTTACTGTCCATCAAATACTTGTTAATATCAAAACGTAAGTACATATTTTCTTTATCATTACCAAAATATATTCTATTAAATAGCTTATTTTCTTGTAAAATTGGACCATCCGGAATATCTATACAACCGGCATAAAGCCATTCATCATTATCTTTTGCCATGCCTGTTAGTAATGGGGTTATTTCTCTTTTTGGATTTTTCAATGGTTTACCCATGAATGAAATTAATGGCATTTCTAAATAACTCGGCACAGGTTTTTCTATAAGAATATAAACATTCTTTAAATGTTCTCTAAACATAAAATCAAAAATATGATCTTGACCTGAATTATTAGGTTCACCATACCACCAAAACCAGTCAGAACCTTCCGCAATATATATTTCAGACTTAGCAGATTTTATTTGTTCTTTAGTTAGCTTGCCAGATTTTTCTGCTTCCATTAAATCATTTCTTGCTTTAACAAGATATTTCCAAGCCAAATTTTTTGTAGGTTCTGCAATCCATAACTGGAATTCTTGATTTACCCAAGAACCTGCGGCTATTTTTCTAAGCGGTTTAGCATTTTCACTATTTTGCTCAATATAATCACTAATTAAAACCGTATTTACTGTTTTATCATCATTAATCAATGAATAAAGTCTTTCCAAAAACATTGAACCATCAACAGGATAAGAATCCCAACTATTTTCACCGTCCATTGCAATTGTAAGTAAATGTTTTTTATCAGGTGAATTTTTTAATTTATCATGAACAGTTTTTATTCTGTCAAATAAATCATTTGCACATAATATACTGTCATGATGAGGATATTCAAAGCTTATTAAATTAGGTATAACAGAATCCCTAAATACAAGATTTATTTCCTTATCCTGTTTTGTTTTATATTCGTATATCGAACATACATCATAAGGATCTTCATAACATCCTCTAAAATCTCTTACAAATTCTTTCTTTAAAGAGTTAGAAAGCACGCTTTCGTCTGTAATTACCCATTTAGCGCCAGTATTTGCAAGTACATCAATTGTCTTTTGGCTCACACAATGTTCACTAGGCCATATACCTTTAGGTTCTTTGCCAAATATACTTTTAATTTTTTCAAAAGACATTTTTAATTGTTCTTTTACATCAACCATTAAAGCAATTTTACAATCAGGCATTTGATGTTTTAAAGAAGGTGTTTTTAAGTCATTTGGATTAATTAAAATCGGCATTATAGGATGATTATAAGGACTTGTAATTATTTCAATACGACCATCATCTTGATATTTTTTAAAAGTTGGAATAATCTGTTTTATAAGTTTTCTATTTAATTCAATTAATTCTATTCTGTCTTCAAGAGTATAATTGGAACCTTTTTCATAAAACGCCTTAAGTTTAGGATATACTTCTTTCCAGCAAGGATCAAACCATACAAGGTTAAACAGCATCATAATATCTGCATATTCTTGCAAAGTAAAATCATCAAGACTAATTTCCGAATTACCAAATCTTTTTATATATAATTCATTATATCTTGGATTTTTAGAAATTAAATTTTCATAATTTGCATCAAAGAAATAATTTAAAATATAAAGTTTATCATCATCAGTCAGCTCTTCAACTGGTGTTACTGTTAATTTTGAGTGTATATCATGCCCGTCATTTTCAGCATAATCTTGAATTGTATCCAATAAAGCAGGAACAATGCTGAAATTAAGTTTTAAATTAGGAAATTTATCCAAAAGAAGAACCATATCAAGATAGTCTTTTATTGCATGCAGCCTTGCCCATGGCATAAGTCTAATTCCATTTGGCTGTGTCTGATAATTTGGCTGGTGAAAATGCCATACAAAAGCTATTGATAATTCTTTCTGCATAAATTTACTTCCTGAATAACAAAATAATAGCATTTTATTCTGAAATACACAACCATATTATTATACAGCGCTTTTCGTAAATGTTAAGATATTTAACAAATAAATATATTCAACAAATACGTTACTATTATTGAATGTTGGGTGTATTTTCTACATTTTATAGAAAAAATTATCGACCTAGGCTATGTACAACAGAAGAATATAATGTTTTAATAAAAAAGAATTAAAATAAGTTCTCTTTATAGAAGATTTAGTCGAAAGACTATTTGGGAGAGGAGATTTTGGGAAAAATCTTTATAGGCCGCACAAAATATGCGGCTTTTTTATTAGTTAAAAATATTAATTAGCTTCTCTTAATACAGCAAATAATGGTGATAAAAATATTTTTTCATAGTTTAATTTTTTATCTTTTAATATATTTATAAATTTCTTATGATTTTTATGTCCTTTTTCCCATATAGCTATATCGGAATAATTTTTTCCAAATGATGTTCCCCAATATTGATACTGCGAAATAGTAATAAAAATATCTAGTTTTCTAGCGAAATCTACTAATTTGGGGATTTCTTTGTAATTCAAGTCAGAGATAACTGTATTAATTGTTATTTTATTAATCCGTTTTTCTTTGCTTTCATTTGCCATCCATTTAATATTATTGAGAACAACATCTAGATTTGAACCAATCATAATTTTATTATATATTTTCTTATCTATAGCTGGTAACGAAACAAAAACTTCATTAATTCTATTATTGAGTCCTAGCTCATTACAATTTGCCTCATTAAATAATATTCCATTTGTATTAATATTAAATTTTAAGCTTGAATTTTTTTTATTTGAAGTAAGTTTTTTTATCAATAATCTGCTATGCGGACTAAAAAAAGCTTCACCAGCACCACTCAGTGCTATTATTTGTGCATTTTTTAATAATGGAAATAATAAACTGTCTATTTTATTATTAAGTATTTCTTCTTTTTCTTTTGTATTTTTTATTTTTTCATCTCTACAAGTTATACATTGCAAATTGCATTCTTTATCATAAGAAAGCGTAATATATGTAGGTAGATCAGGGTTAAGATGATATTTAGAATTAATATTTTCTTCCAATGATTTTTGTCTGCATATTTCAAGATTGCACATAGAATAATCATCGTTTAAGATTTTTTCTCTTAAATTATTTGCAACTTCTGAATGCCAAATTGATTCTAACGTGCAATTATCTTTTTCAAAAATATTGCCGATTTTGTTATAGTTTATATATCCAGGACAACAGGTGTACACATCACCAAATTGATCAATCTCTAAAGATATAAAAGGATGTGTACATACCAATGCCATAAAAACCTCAGGTTATTTTATATCATCTAAAACAGTTGTTTTATTTATAAATGGTTGTTTGAATATCGGATCTTGTATTAATTCTAAATATTGTTGATGTTCAGGATGATATGGTTCAGTAACTGCAATATCTTTATAAATATGCTTATTATTTGCTAATTCATGACATTTTACAAAACTTAGAGTTGCATTATTTTTCTTAGCAAATTCTACCATCATAGGCATTTCTTTGTAATTATAGGCATTAACAACAAAATTGATAATAAAGTTACTTATGTCACCTTTTTTTCTTAATTTTCCTAAGAATTCTGCATTTTTATATACTTTTTTGAAATTACCATCTAATACAATTTTTTTGTAAGTTTTTTCTGTAACTGCAGGCATAGATAAAACCACATAATCAAGTTTTTTCCATAGACCATAATTTTTTAATTGACGTTCATTACATTCAATGCCGTTTGTATATATATAGAATTTTATATTTGGATAAATTTTCGCAATTCTTTTAGTTAAATCTTTTGCATATTTACTTGCAAATATTTCACCAGATGCTGTAACATTAACCAATTCTGCATTTTTTAACATTGGAACAATAACATCATCAAATTTCTCTTCAAATTTAGAAGTATCATTTTTAAAATAGTGATCTCTACAATAGATGCATCTTGCATTACAAACTGAGTCATAATTTAATTGAACTCTTTTAGGATATTCAGCAATTAAAGAAGGTTTAATATCTTTGCTAAACTCTTTTGGACATATATCAAAATTACAATGGCAAAATTTACGATCTAAAAACTGCTGTCTAAATTTTTGAGCTTTTTCTCCATTCCATATTTCATCAAAAGGCTGTTCAAATATATTACCAAATGAATAACCAATAAAATATGCAGCACAACAGCCATAAACATTACCGTCCCAGTCAACCTCTGCAACTGTAAAAGGGAACTTACAACTTCCATCATCTATATTTTCAAACATATTCGTCTCCTTGTTCTAATATATGTTATTTTAGAACATTTTATTTATATTTTCAATTTTTTAATAAAATTACATCCTTGAAAATACTTCTACTTCTAATGAGTCCATTGTATTTGCAAGGAAATATGCACTTGCTGCAATCATTGAAGCATTATCGGTGCAATATTTCATTTCTGGAGCATAGATATTATAACCTTGCTCACGAAGTGCAAAGAATTTCTTTCTTATTTCAGAATTTGCAGCAACGCCACCAGCAAGTACAATAGTTTTTGCATTAATATTATCTGCCGCTTTTTTTGTCTTCTTAAATAAGGTAGATGTTACTGTTTCTTGAAAACTTGCTGCAATATCTGCTTTCGGCAATTCTTCATTTTCTTTTTTTAATTTTTGGATTAATTGTAATGATGCTGTTTTTAAACCTGAAAAACTAAAATCATATTCATTTTGAAGTCTTGCCTCAGGTAATTTATAAGCAAAAGGATTACCTGTCTGAGCTAATTTATCAAGATTTACACCTCCAGGGTACGGTAAGCCGATTAGTCTTGCAACTTTATCATAAGCCTCACCAATTGCATCATCAATTGTTTCACCTACAATACGCTGTTCTAAATAGCTTTTAACTTCAATAATTTGAGTATGCCCACCACTTATTAACAAAGCAACAAACGGCGGTTTTAAGTCAGTATTCAAATAATTTGCACAAACATGCGCATTTAAGTGATTAACACCAATAAACGGCTTATCATTAGCAATAGCAAGAGCTTTTCCTGCATTCATACCCACTAGTAAAGAACCGACCAACCCCGGGCCGACCGTTGCGGCAAATGCAGTAATATCATTAGCTGTTAAACCTGCTTGTTCAAATGCTTGCGCAATAACAAGGTTTATAGCTTCTAAATGTTCACGAGCCGCAACCTCTGGTACTACACCGCCAAATTCAATATGAGTTTTTATTTGTGAAGCTACTACATTAGACAACACCTCGCGCCCATTCTTAACAATTGCCGCAGCTGTTTCATCGCAGCTTGATTCAATTGCAAAAATTATATTATCATAACCACTCTCAGTACCTATTAATACAGGCTTATCACTTATCGGTGTTCTAAATTCTTTTACCGGCATTTTTTCTCCAATATTTTTCTTTGGCTTTTTTCTTAGTTTTATAATATCATTTAAATAGTTTTTATGTGAGGATTTTTTTATGACAAGACCAATGAACATTACAGAAAAAATATTAGCAGACCACGCAGGTTTAGATGAAGTAAAAGCAGGACAATTAATCACGGCAAAAGTTGATATAACTCTTGCAAATGATATTACGGGTCCCGTTGCTATCAATGAATTTAATAAAATCGGCGTAGACAAAGTTTTTGATAAAACAAGAGTTGTATTTGTTCCAGACCATTTTGTACCAAATAGAGATATAAAATCTGCCGAGCAGGTAAAACAAGTAAGAGAATTCTCACGTGAACAAGAACTTGAACACTTTTTTGAAGTAGGAAGAATGGGCATTGAACACGCATTATTACCTGATAACGGCATAGTAACTGCGGGGGACATCGTAATAGGTGCAGATTCACATACTTGCACATACGGCGCACTTGGTGCTTTTTCTACAGGTATGGGTTCAACAGATATTGCCTGTGCTATGGCTTCAGGCGACACTTGGTTAAAAGTTCCTTCCGCTATAAAAGTTGAATTTAACGGTAAATTAAACAAATATGTAACTGCTAAAGATTTAATTCTTCATCTTATCGGCGATATTGGTGTAGACGGTGCATTATATAAAACTCTTGAAATAGGCGGTTCAACAATTAGAGAATTACCTATGGACGGACGTTTTACTATCTGCAATATGGCAATTGAAGCAGGTGCAAAAAACGGTATTATTGAACCTGATGAAATAACAAGAAAATATCTTGAAAATAGAAGTATAAGACCTTATAAATTCTATACAAGTGATAAAGATGCAGAATATGAAAGAGTAATAACCTACAATACAGAAGATATTGAACCCGTTGTTGCATTTCCTCATCTACCAGGGAATACAAGACCTGTATCAAAAGCAGGCGATGTAAAAATAGACCAAGCAGTAATAGGAAGCTGCACAAACGGCAGACTATCAGATATCCAAGCAGCTGCAGAAGTTTTAAAAGGCAGAAAAGTTCATAAAGACGTAAGATTAATTGTTTTCCCTGCAACTCAGCAAATATATTTAGAAGCTCTAAGAGCAGGTTATATAGAAACAATTATTGAAGCAGGCGGAGCTGTTTCAACACCAACATGCGGTCCTTGCCTTGGCGGTCACGCTGGTATTCTTGCTGCAGGTGAACGTGCTATTTCTACAACAAATAGAAATTTTGTAGGAAGAATGGGACACGTTGAAAGCGAAGTATATTTATCATCACCTTATGTTGCTGCTGCAAGTGCTGTAATGGGTAGAATTGCTTCACCTTCTGAGCTATAAATATATGATGTTGGGTTAAAACCTAACCTACTACTACCTGTCACCCTGAATTTATTTCAGGGTCATTGATTTATTAATATATTATAAGTTTATAACATATAATTCAATTAAGATTTATATACAATATGCAGTTTTTCCTCTTTATCATTGCAGAATAATGTAATTTATGATATAATATAAACAAGATTTAATACAAGACTTTAGTAGCGGTTTTTACAGATAAATTGTGAGGGTAAAAACACAAAAACGTGAAATGGTGACTAATATCGCTAAATTTTAGGAAGTACTATATAAATTTTAGGCAGAACAATTTGTTCTGTTATTTTTTATGCTTTTTTTAGTACTTGGTAATGGATAATATTAATAAAACGGAGGATTTTATGACTTGGATATGAAGTCTTACTTTTTAATGTAAAAAAGTTGATTAGACAAATAAAGGAGAAAAAATGAAAAATTCAAATAATTGTGTAGGTAGTTATAGTGTACGCGGATATACACGTTCTGACGGGACATCAGTTTCCGGTTATACAAGAACGTGCGGAGCTGCACATAATTCACAAAATGAAGAAAGCTTATTACAAGATAGAGCTAATTTGCTTTATCCTAATACTCAAACAAAACACGATGATGTACCAACGGGCGGTGCTGCAAAAGTTGATTATAACAATCAAACAATTGCAGGTGTTGAAAGGGGTGAACCTATGTCATTTGAAGATGCTGGGAAAGGTGTGAATCCAAATTATAATCATCAAATCAGAAATGACTATACAACTAATTGTCAATCAAGTGTAGCTGTTTTTGAAGCCAGATTACGAGGTTATGATATTGAAACTAAAATTTCTGAAAGTTTTGAAGAAAGTGAAATAAAAGAAAAATTAAAAGAAAATCCAAATATAGCTTATATAGACCCTAAAACAGGTAAAATACCCTACTTTACTACATTAAAAGTAAAAAACGATGAAGAATGTGAACAATGGTTAAATAATAATATTAAGCAAGGAGAACGATATGCTTTTTCATTTAAATCAATTTATAATAATGATGCTGGTAGTGGACATATATTAGAAGTTATGAAAGACGATAAAGACAATTTAAAATTCTATGATCCTCAGATAAACAAAACCTATGAGAGAGAAGTGGTAAAAATTATTAAGTTCAAATTTGGCTTAAATGAAATAAACTATTTCCCTCATATTCTAAGAGTTGATAATAAAGAGTTGAACATAAAAGTTCTTAATCAAATATCAAAACCAACAATCAAAAATAAATAATTATTTCATTAAAATTCAAATATTATTTTTTTGAATTTATATTTTTCATACCATTTGGCAAAACGCATATTATTATCTTTTTCATAAATAATTTGTGTTTTGCCTTTTTTTTCACAAAAATATACTCCACCTTCATTTTTAAATATTTTATAACTCCAGTAGCTACTTTTTATTCTGTCAAAACAATTATTTTCATTTGCAAATTGTTTTACATTATCCGGTATATCTGGACCATCTATTCTATTTAATATATGGTGTTTTATAAATTCTTCAGGTGGTGAACATTCCATAGAAGAAGGAATCACTTGATTAATTTCTACTGGCGGCGGCATATCCATAATAATATAATCCTTTCGTTTATATTATTATATATTATTTTATTACTTTTATAAACATATAAAAACGGAGTGATATTATAATCACTCCGTTTTATAATCAAAGTATTCGATTATGCTTTTTGTTCAATAACAGCTTGTGCTGCTGCTAATCTTGCCTGTGGAATTCTGAATGGTGAGCAAGATACATAATTCAAACCAATTTTGTGACAGAATTTAACTGAATCAGGGTCACCGCCATGTTCACCGCAAACACCGCCAACAAGGTTTGGATTAACTTTCTTGCCTTTTTCCATAGACATTTCAACTAATTGACCTACACCATTTTGGTCTAATGTTTCAAATGGGTTAGATGGAAGAATTTTTTGTTCAACATATCTGTTTAAGAATTTACCTTCAGCATCGTCTCTTGAATAACCGAATGTCATTTGTGTTAAGTCGTTAGTACCGAATGAGAAGAATTCAGCATAAGGAGCAATTTCATCAGCTGTTAAAGCAGCACGAGGAATTTCAATCATAGTACCGAATTTATATTCAACTTCAACGCCTTTTTCAGTCATAACTTCTTTAGCTACACGAACTAAAATATCTTTAGCAACTTTAAGTTCATTAACATGACCGATTAAAGGAATCATAACCCAAGGTTTAACAGCAACACCTTCTTTTTTCAAATCGCAGCAAGCTTCAAAGATTGCTCTTACTTGCATTTCGTTGATTTCAGGATATGTTAAACCTAAACGGCATCCTCTTAAGCCCATCATTGGGTTAGATTCTGATAAACCTTCAACAACATGAAGAAGTTCTTCTTTTTCTTTTGAATCTTTACCTAAAGCTTTTAATGTTGCAACTTCTGCAATTAAATCTTCTTTTGAAGGTAAGAATTCATGTAAAGGCGGATCTAAAAGTCTTACTGTTAGAGGTTTATCGCCTAATGCTTTAAACATAGCATAGAAGTCTGAATATTGCATTGGAAGAAGTTTATCCAAAGCTTCTTTTCTTGCCTCAGGAGTTCCAGCAATAATCATTTTTTGTACCCAAGGAAGTCTATCCGGATCCATGAACATGTGTTCAGTTCTGCATAGACCAACACCTTCAGCGCCGAATTTTAATGCGTTTTCGATATCTTTTGGAGTATCAGCATTAGCTTCAACTTTTAATTGTTTAATTTCATCAACCCAAGAGAAAAATTTATTCCAATTATCATCAATTTGAGCTTCAACAAGTTTAACAGCACCTTCCATAACGATACCTTTACCGCCGTCAAGAGAGATAACATCATCTTTATGATAAACTTTGCCGTCAAATCCTGTTAAAGTTTCATTAGCTAGGTCGATTTTCATATCTTCACAACCAGAAACACAAGGTTTTCCCATACCTTTAGCAACTACAGCTGCGTGAGATGTAGCACCGCCTCTTAGTGTTAAAACACCTTGAGAAACTGCCATACCGTGAATATCATCAGGACATGTTTCTACACGAACTAAAATAACTTTTTCGCCTGCTTCGCCTCTTTTTGCTGCTTCTTCTGTATCAAATACAATTTTACCTACAGCAGCACCTGGAGATGCATTTACACCTTGTGCAATTTTATGAGCTTCTGCCATTGCTTTAGAATCAAAGCAAGGTAATAAAATTTGATTTACGCTATAAGGGTCAACTAATTGAATAGCTCTTTCTTTAGAAATGATACCTTCTTCACACATTTCAACAGCAATTCTTACAGCAGCTGCTGCAGTTCTTTTACCGTTTCTTGTTTGAAGAATATATAATCTTCCTTTTTCAATTGTAAATTCCATATCTTGAACATCTTTATAACCAAGTTCAAGTTTTTTAGCGATATCTACATATTGTTTGTATAATTCAGGCATTTCTGTTTCAAGTTCTGCAATAGGTTTTGGTGTTCTGATACCTGCAACAACGTCTTCACCTTGAGCATTTGTTAAATATTCACCATAGAATTTATTCTCACCTGTAGCAGGGTTACGAGTAAATGAAACACCTGTAGCACAATCATCACCCATATTACCAAATACCATTGTTTGTACGTTAACAGCAGTACCAAAGTTATGGTCGATTTTATTCATATTTCTATATGCAACAGCACGAGGAATATTCCAAGAACGGAATACTGCTTCAATAGCTTCTTGTAATTGTACAAACGGATCTTGAGGGAATTCTTTTCCTGTTACTTCTTTAATAACATTTTTATAAACAGGGATTAAAGATTTCCAGCCTTCAGCTGAAATTTCAGTATCAGATTTAACGCCTTCACGTTCTTTTACTTTTTCAACTTCTGATTCAAAATATTTTTGTCTATCCATTTCCCAAGCAACAGAACCAAACATTGTTAAGAAACGACGATAGCTGTCATAGCAAAATCTTGGATTATTTGTTAACTTAACCATAGCTTCAACTGTTTCATCGTTTAAACCTAAGTTTAGAATTGTTTCCATCATACCTGGCATAGAAACTCTAGCACCTGAACGAACAGATACTAATAACGGATTTGTTTTATCTCCGAATTTTTTACCTGCTTGAGCTTCAACTTCTTTAAGTTTAGCTTTAACATCATCCATTAAACCTTCAGGCATTTTATTGCCATTGTTAATATATTCCATACAAGTTTCAGTTGTAATTGTTAAACCTGGAGGAACAGGTAAGCCTAAATTTGTCATTTCAGCAAGGTTAGCACCTTTTCCGCCTAAAAGGTTTCTCATAGAAGCATCGCCTTCTTTGAATAACCATACACGTTTTTCTGTCATTCTCGTCTCCTTAATTAAACTGTATTTTTACATTAATTATTTATTCTCAATGATTTTAATAAATTACCATGAACATGTTCTTTTCTCAAATCTAAAAACGACCTCCTAAAAGATAATATTCACTGCAATATAATCCGCTGCCAATTGCACTGCAATTAGCTTTTATCTTTGCATAAGGACGATTACTTCCTAATGCTGAAATATGATCTTTATAGATATTTATAAAGAAAATATCTTGTCCGATTCTATTAGGTTCTTGTTCGCCATTAATATCAATAAACATAAAAAATTCTGGAAAGTTCTCACCTTTCTCTTCATTTTCACGTTTTTTTATTGATAAAATAGAACCATCTTTTGCTATTATAAATTTATCAAAATAAAATTGACTCGTCTTAGGGACAAAGCGTCCATTTAGTTTTTTATATTTATATTTTCGCATATTTACCAATGAAGTATCTTCAACATTAAAGTAAGGTTTTATTCTTTCCAGAATTAATTCATCAGAAAGTATTTTCCCTATATCTTCCTGCGATGGAACAATTGAGCCTTCATGTAAGTTAACAAGCGAAAAACAATAATTTAGTTTTTCATACTCTGATTTCCATTTGGCAATACGTTCTGCCTGATCTAAATTAATTAGATTAAAAGGCAGAACTATTAATATAATAATTATTGCGATTAAGAATACAGATACTAAATTAAATAAACTAAACGAAAGATTCTTCACCTTGCAAGTTCCATTCTTCTTTTTTCCTTCATTAGTTCATCATAAATCCATTCTGGAACAAAATTTTTGCCCATTATAATATTACCGTTATTGGGATTTGGAGCATGGAAATCAGACCCTCCTGTAATAATTAAGCCGTATTTTTCTGCCAAGGTAGAAAAATATTCAATAATAGCAGGTGAATGCTTCCTATGATATGCTTCAAGCCCTCTTAAGCCAAAGTTCATCATTTCTTTTGTTAATTGATCTGCAATATCAACATCAAACGGATGTGCAAAAACAGGTATACCGCCGGCATCATATATAACTTCTACGGCATCAAACGGTGTAACTGTTTTTCTTTGAACATAAACATTTGAATCATCATTAATATATTTGTTATAAGCTTCAATTACACTTGAAGTACCGCCTGCATTTGTAATAGCTTTTGCAATATGAGGTCTTCCTATACTGCCGCCTTCTGCTACTTGCTTTGTAATGCTGTCATAAGTAATTTTAATACCTTCTTTTTTCGAAAGAAGATGAATAATTTCTTTAGTTTGTTTTACACGAGCTTGCTGTTGGCTTTTGATTAATTTTTGAAAATCGCTGTTATTCAAGTCCATAAAATAGCCAAGTATATGAACTTCGTAACCCTTGTAGATTGTATTAATTTCTACTCCTGGTAAAATTTCGATAGACTTATCTTTTGCATAATCACAAGCAATTTTATGCGAAAGCACATTATCGTGATCGGTAATAGCAATCGCATCAAGTCCCGCTTCAATAGCGGTATCAACAATCTTCTCGGGTGAAAAAGCTCCATCCGAATAAGATGTGTGGATATGTAAATCGACTTTCACTTCCTTATCCTTTCATAATCATTTTTTCCTCACTAATAATTTTTTCATTAATTCTTTCAATTGATTCAGCTTTCCCTGTTAAAACATCAACGGTTATAATAACACCGTTTACTTGGTATTCACCTGAATCTGCAACATCTAAACGTTCTGGAATAGAGGTTAATAGTCGATTTACAGAAGCTTCATACTCCATGCCTATTACACCATTTATATCACCGCAAAAACCAGCATCTGAAATATAAGCACAGCCTTCTTCATAAAGTCTTTCATCTGCTGTTTGAACATGTGTATGAGTTCCAAATACAGCAGAAACACCTTGTTTTGCATAGTATTTAGCCATACAAATTTTTTCAGCGGTAGCTTCTGCATGAATATCAATTACTATAATTGGAGTTTCTTTTTTAATTTCTTCTATTGCATTATTAAGCATTTCCCATGGTGACTCTATTAACCCCATAAAGGTTCTGCCCAAAACATTTATTACCCCTATTTTACAATTTTCTACTTCAAAGACTCTATAGCCGCAGCCATGAGTTCCTTTTGGATAATTAATAGGTCTTACAAGCCTATCTGCTTCAGCAATATAGTTAAAGATTTCTCTTTTATCCCAAATATGATTACCGGAAGTAAAACAATCAATGCCATAAGATAATAGTTCGTTATAATTCTTATGAGTCAAACCAAAACCATGCGAAGCATTTTCTGCATTCGCAATAATAAAATCCGGTTTATTTTGTAAATTAGCGACATAATTCTTTACGGCAAACCTTCCGGATTTACCAACTATGTCGCCTAAAAACATTATTTTTATTTTATCTTTGGTCATGATTTTATTTAGCTACTTCTGTAGTACGAATTTCTCTTACAACTGTAACTCTTATTTGACCTGGATAATCAAGTTCTTCTTCGATACGTCTTGCAATATCTCTTGCCAATCTTGCAGAACCAGCATCATCGAATTTTTCCGGCTGCACAACAACACGAACTTCTCTGCCTGCTTGAACAGCAAAAGATTGTTTTATTCCATCGTAACTTAAAGCAATTTCTTCAAGTTTTTGTAATCTCTTAATGTAGATTTCTAATGTATCTCTTCTTGAACCAGGTCTGCCTGCCGAAATAGCATCAGCAAGTTTTACAAGTACAGCTTCTATTGTATTTGCAGTTACATCGTCATGGTGTGCTTCAATTGCATGAATAATTTCTTCTTTTTCACCATATTTTCTAGCTAATTCAACACCAAGCTCGATATGAGTACCTTCTTGTGTTTGGTCTATAGCTTTTCCTATATCGTGTAATAAACCTGCACGTTTTGCTACTTTAACATTAGCGCCAATCTCTGCTGCTATCATGCCTGCAATATGACCAACTTCTAATGAGTGAAGCAAAACATTTTGTCCGTAACTTGTTCTGTAATATAAACGGCCTAAAGTTTTAATAAGTTCTTTATTAAGGTTCATAATGCCCATATCCATTGCAGCATTTTCACCTTCTTGTTTAATTTTTTGCTCTATTTCTACTCTTGCTTTTTCAACCATTTCTTCAATACGAACAGGGTGAATACGACCATCTGAAACTAATTTTTCTAAAGCTAATTTAGCAATTTCTCTTTTAACAGGGTCAAAGCAAGAAAGAACAACAGCTTCCGGAGTATCATCAATAATTAAATCAACACCTGTAAGTGTTTCTAATGTTCTAATATTTCTTCCTTCACGTCCGATTATACGTCCTTTCATTTCATCAGAAGGTAAACTTACAGAGGAAACTGTAGATTCAACAACTTGGTCTATAACGCATCTTTGCATTACAGTTGTTAAGATTTCTTTTGCTTTTTCATTTGAAACTTCTTTTATATGGTTTTCATTTTCTTTAATTAACTGATTTGCTTCTTGCTGCAGGTCAGATTTTAATTGTTCAAATAAATGATGTTTTGCTTCTTCTGATGACATGCCGGAAATTCGTTCGAGTTCTTGAACTTGTTTTTGAATTGTCTCAGCAAGATAATCTTCTTTATCAAGAACTTCATCCATTTTACGCTGCAATTCAGATTCTTTGTTTACAATTGCTTGTTCTTTATCATCTAACAATTCTTCTTTACGAGTTAATTTAGCTTCAATTCTTGAAAGTTCTTGACGTCTTTCTTTTGTTTCTTCTTGAAACTTTTCTATATCTTTTTGTACTGCTTCTTTTGCAGCAATCATTGCTTCTTTTTTATAAAGACTATTTTTTTCTTCCATGTCTCTAAGCAATGCATCTTTTTCTTTTTTTCCTTTTTTTGTATCTCTCCAAAGCAGAAAACACGCAAATCCGAGTATTGCCATTAGGATAACTAAAGTATTACTATCGATATTTATTTTCCTATACCTCGTTCTTTCCAAATACATATTTAATGTATTTAAGTATATTCCGATATTAATTTTGTTTAATTTAATTAATTCATATATAAAATTTTGTTTTATTTATTTACTTATAGTAGTAATTTTACCATACATAGCCTGTTTTTAACAACTGTTTTTTATTGATTTATATATAATTGCTAAAATAGTTAGAATTGTCACATTGAACCTGTTTTATCTCTTTTTTCAAAATCCTTGTTAGTAAATAAAAACAAGTTCAGCATGACAAAATATCTTTTATAAAATTTAGAATTTTACAATTTTTTTTATTTTTATACTAGACATAAAAAATTTTTTATATTATATTAATAGACATAGAAGCCTTGGTGGCGGAAGTGGTAGACGCGTTGGACTTAAAATCCAATCAGGCTCACCCCTGGTGCCGGTTCAAGTCCGGCTCAAGGCAAATTTAAAACACTCCTTCGGGAGTGTTTTTATTATAAAGAATTCATTGCACCTAATAATGTAATAATGTTATTTCCTGACCAATTTGGCATTTCAATTTGATAGCCGCTTACTGTGGGTTTTAAGATATCAACAAAACTTGATTCGCCGCTGTCGATTATTTTCAACTCACCATCTTGTTCTTTTAAATTGTTTGGAGAAACATCATTATATATAATTCCAATCTTCTTTAAATCAGGCATTATATTATTAACTGTTCTTATATCAATATCACCTGAATATGACTCACCTTGTGCAAAATCATATAATACAGAGGAGGTTTTTGCATCAAAACAATGTATTTTTAATGCATTTGGACTTTCATTCAAATTCAAATAGAAATCAATCATTGCATTCATATAGCTTGAATCTGATTTCATGTGTTCATTTTCTTTATAATTTTTCAAAAATGTATCTTTCAACCAACTGTCTTCTTCAACAGCTTGTCTTAATTTATCCGAATACATTAAATAATCTTGCTGCGTTTTTAATACATATTTATGACTGCCTGTATCAACAAGAAAAGCTCTTTTTCCAGACATTCCGCCTGAAAATTCCTTAACCTTATAACCTGTATCTTCACCTTTTAATAATTTTGCTGTTAAAGCTTGATAATCATCTTTAGTGCCTATATCAGAAGGAACATCTCCAATAAAAAAATCTGAACCAAACTTATTTTCAAATACCCAATAACCCCAGTTAGGAGATATTTTCAACAATTCCTCAGGAGTTTTTGCTGAATCTACAGTTTGTTTTATATATTCAGAATATTTTTCTCTATAACCGCCTTTTTGCAAATACCAGTTTAAGAAATTTTGAGGTGAGCCTGCTTGTTCTATTAATTTTTTTGCAGTTGCTTGAGAATTACGCGGATTTGCAATTACATTTATTATAAATTCATTACAAACTTTAGAATCAGATGTAATTTGCTCAAGAGCAGCTTCTTGTGTTTTTTTCTTTGAACTAAAAGAAACAGTATCAGCATTCAAAGTTTTATTTTGAAAAACAGGTTTTGAGACTTGAGAATTATTAAAATTACTTTTATAACAATAATTCAAACTTAATATTTTCATATTAACTCCACACAATAAACTCCGCTCTTTTAAAAACTTATAAAAGAAATTATTGCTTAAAATATTAATTTTTATAAAAATTTAGTCAAATAAATCCAATATAACAGTTAAATTATTGTACTATTTTGTCATGCTGAACTTGTTTCAGCATCTGAGGATTTTATAATTAGTCGTTTAATAAATATATTACAAGTTAGTAAGATGCTGAAACAAGTTCAGCATGACATTTTTAGCTCAAGGATGGGCAATTCTTATTATTTCAATGCAAAATTATAAACAAATTCTCTAATTTAATTATTTTTTAATTCTTTCTGCCAATTTTTTAAAAAATAAATTGATAAGATTAAATATACAAACCACATCAAAATAGTTGCAAAACAATTTGACCCGTTAATATATGCATAAATCCACATTATCAAAGATAATAGATTAACAAAAAACCAAATATACCATTGTTCTATGCATCTTTTAACTGTTAATAACTGTCCAAGAATAGAAAAAATTGTTGTACTTGCATCTAAAATTGGTTTCGAATCTCCGCTATATCGTAAAATAACTGATAATAATATTGTTAAAATAAGACCTAATATTGAATATATTACTCTTTCTTTATTCGATAAAAATGTTTTTTCTATTTCTTGTCTTTCTTTCTTTAAATGTTTTTTCCACTTAAATATTCCAACTATTTCCATTGGAAGATAATATAAAGCATAAAGTAAAAGATTGCCATAAAATCCATTTATAAAAGCTAAATAACAATAACAAAAAGTTCCGGTTACACCAATAAAATAACAAGAAATTCTGCCTTTTCCTGCTAATATTGTATAACTTATTCCGCAAATCGCACTTAAAAGGGCTATTTTACTATCTTTTAAAAAGATAGATATTGAAATTATAAGAACAATAACCAACGGAAAAAATATTCGCTCATATTTTCCAAAATTTTCAAATTCTTTTTTTATAAAATCAATTATATTCATATTAAAATTATAAAATAAATTAAAATTGTTTTAACAAATTATTTTATTTTTGATGTTTTTGTAATCAGATATCTATAGATAATTAATATGAAAATTAATAACAATATAACAAATAATAATCCTCATTTTAAAGGTATATGGAACAATAAAGCAGTTCTTAAAGGTTTAGAAACAATTTCTGACCATGGAACAACATTTGTTGCTGCAACTACTTTAGCAATGGCAGTTGGTGCAAGGCCTTTAGCTATTGCATTAACACCTGATGTAAAAAAAGAAAATAAACAATATGCTGCAACAAATTCAATAGCTTCTGGATTAATAAAATTTGGTATGGTTGAAGCTATTGCAATTCCTGTTGAAAATGCTTTAAAAAAAATTGATAAAACTCCTGAAAGATTTCTAAAACCTGAAACTATAAAAAACTTACAAGGAAATGCAAAATCTTTAGCAGAATCTAAAAGCTATAAATTCGGAACCCAATTTTTAAAACAAAGTACAAACTTTATAACAGCAATACCTAAAGCTATGCTTACCGTGGCTTTAATTCCGGTAATTATGAATAAATTCTTTGGAAAAAAGAAAGAAGAACAAAAAGAAAACAAAAATACTTCTGATTTTATTTATAATACATACAACCCCGTTTTTTCTGATGATTTCCAGAAAACAAGAACAAATTCACCTTCTTTTAAAGGACTTATTACTGATAAAACAGCAAAAGGAATAGGAAAACTTATTAATACAAATACCTTTCAAAATGCAGCAAAGAAATTCAGCCCTAAAGATGCAGATATTGCAAGAAATATGTCTATGGCTACAGACCTACTTCTAACCGCATCTTTTATTCATAGAACAACAAAAAATGATAAAATTGAAAAAGAAAGAAAAAATGTTCTTATATATAATAATGTTATTTCAACTGGTATTACATTATTAGGCGGTGTTGCTATAGATAATTTTATTAAAAAGAATACAGAAAGCTTTATAAAGAAATTCTCAGAAATTAATAAAAACGACCCAAAACTTAATAAATATATTGAAGGTATCAATATTTTAAGACCAACAATGATATTTGCAGTTTTATACTATGGAATACTACCAGTATTTTCAACATATATTTCGGACAAAATAGATAATATAGCTCAAAAGAAAAATGCAAAATAATAAAATCTTCGCTTAAATTGCCAATTAGTAAGATGCTGAAACAAGTTCAGCATGACACTATGACTATATTTTAGTGCATTTTTTAGTTTAAACTGCTTTATAAGTTACTTATTTATCTTGTTTATTATCAGTTTCTTTTAACTCTTTAACCATAAGAGCTTTTATAACTCTTGCACCTATATATAAACCTGTGCCAATAGCAATAACAGCACCTGCAGTTCCCATAAATGAAACAGCAATTGCGGCAGCTAAAGCAGCCGATAAAACACCAACCTGAAATGAAGTTGAAGCTCTATCCTGCAATTTTGCTTCTTGTCTTGCCATTGCACTATAATCAGGCTTACTTTCCTTAACCAATTGGTCTTGTGTAAAATTATTCATTGAACCAAAAGTAGGTGCTTGAGTTGTAACATTTTTTTCAAATAATTTTGGAGCTAGTGTTTCAAGCTTTGCAATTTTACTTTTTACATCATATAAATCTTTTGTAAGCTGCTTATCTAAAGCAACTCTGTCTGCACTTCTTCTATCTCGACCGGAACGGCGGTCTATAGCTACAGGTATATTTTGTTTTCTTCTATCTTCACTTTTTTGATATTGCGGATATAGACTTGTTATTCTATACATGCTCATTTTTATCACCTTCAATTGATATAAATATAAACATGAGATTTTTTGCCACTAACATTTCATGTAAATTTATTTTAAATCCAAAATTTATTATATCAATAAATCATTATTTTATCACTTATATTTATATATAGGAAAAACAAATGAATGTAACACAAAATTATATAAATCCTCCTATGATTATGCCAATGCAGACATTACCTGTGCCCTTACAGGGTAATTTTGCTGCGAATGTTAATAATTTAACAACACTTCCTTCTGTTTATGCTGCAGGTCAATCTCAATTAAATTCAAACATGCCTGTACCTTATACAAAAATTGCAGAAGTGCCAATTCCGGGTGTAAAAAATTCTGCAAGTATTTTCAAACTTGCAAACGGACAAAAAATTGCAATACTTCCTAAAAAAGGTCCAACTTATATAAAAACTACATATAATGTGGGTTCAATGAATGAATCCGAAAATATAAGAGGTATGAGCCATTATATAGAACATAATCTATTTAATGGAAGCAAGGATTTAGCACCAAAAGAATATGATAAGAAAGTTTCTGAATTAGGCGGAGGTACAAATGCTTCTACCAGTTTCAGCAGAACCGATTACTATTTATCTCTTCAATTATTAGAAGATAATTCACTTGAAGAAGCTATAAAATTAAATGCAGCTCAAACTCAGTTTCCAACGTTTCCGCAAGAACAGCTTCAAAAAGAAAAAGAACCTGTAAAGTCTGAAATTGATATGTATTTAGATGATATATATGATGTTTCAAACTGTAATGTTTTGAAAAATCTTTTTGGTATAAATACAAATGCTTCTAATTTTATTCTTGGTACAAAAGACAATATAAATTCTTTTACACAAAATGATGTTTTTGATTATTTTAATACCTGGTACACTCCGGATAATGCAGTAACTGTTATTACCGGTGATGTTAATGTTGATGAAACGATTAATCTAGTTTCAAAGTATTTTAACAAACAAAATGATTATTCTAGAATTCATCAAAGAAGAAATGAACCCATTACTTACATTAATCAAACAGTAAGAAATGATGTCATAATGCCAAATTCAATGAGTTCAAATATTACAATGGGCTTTGCAATACCTGAAGGAACATCTAAAGAAGACAATACAAAAATTAATGCGCTTATGTCTATTTTAATGTCAGCAAACTCAAGTTTATCAAAAGCACTTGATAAATATGGTTTATTTGCCGATTTCTATACAGAAAATATGCAAAATAATCCAAATGGCGCTAAAGCAATAATGTGTAATGTCGGACTTAATGAAGAACAAATTGAAGATGTATTAAAAATTCTTTATGAGGAAATAACAAAAATAGCTAATAATCCTCCTTCACAAGAAGAACTGGATAGCGTAAAAAGAAAGACAATATATTCACTTAACAACTCTGCAGAATCTTCCGCTGACGCTAATAACATATTAACAAACATGCTTCAGAAAAATGACTTTAATTATATTCCGGAAGAAATTAACAGAGTTTCTAATATAACACCTCAAGACATTACAAATATTGCAAGAAAATTTCTAGATTTAAATAAAACCGCTATTTGTGTTGCTCACTCAAAAGAAGCTACAACTCAAAGCATTGCAGAAAACTATAAAAAAGCAAGTTCAGCAGTTCCTTCTTATAATGTATCATTTGGTTCTTCTTCAAATGTAAGAAATTCAGTTATATCAGAAGTTCAACAAGTAAGACAATTTAAACTTGCAAATAATGCAGAAACAAAAATTATACCATCTTCACCAACAAGCAAATCTACAGTTATGATGGATATAAAGTCTTCAAATTTACCAGATGTTAATTACCCAACACTTCAAGTCTTAGAGCTTTTATTAAATAGAGGTAACTTATACAAAGATAATGATTCCATGTTGAAATTACAAGACTCAAAAGATTTCTCAATCATGTTTTCTTGTAATTCAAAAGGCATTGAGGTATATTCCGGTTTCTATCCTCAAAATACAGAAGAAGTAATGGGGTTAATAAAAGAAACTCTTATGGCTCCAAACTTCACTCAAGAAGAATTTGAAAGAGCAAAAAACATAATAAAAGATATAACTCTATCAGAAAATAAAAGTGCAGTTGAAAATTTACATCATGAATTATTTAAAGATGAACAAAGATTTGATTTAAAAGAAGAACGATTAAAACAAATTGAAAATTTAACGCTGCAAGATATTCAAAATTTATATCTTCAAATAATGAATTCATCTCAGTTAACAGCCTCTATGAGTGCACCAATCAATGAGACACCACAGCTTCAAGATATATTTAATTATTCACTTTCCACAGGTTTACCAATGTTTCAGCCTGTAAGTATACCTAACTATAATACATATAAACCAATAACACAGGCTAAAACTATTGTTGCAGCAGAAGAAAGCACTCAAGCTTCTGTTGTACAAGCATATACATATAAGAAAGCCGAAAATATTGATGATATTGCAAAAATATCTTTATTAAATATTATCTTAGGTTCAGGAATGTCTTCCAGATTATTTACCGATTTAAGAGAAAATGAAAAACTGGCATATAGTGTTCATTCTGATACTGACTCTCAGAAAGATACAGGAATAATATATATGGCAATAGGCACAACTACTGAAAGCCCTGACCCTAAAGAAGGTTCTCCTGCTAATATAACAAAATCATTAGAAGGTTTTAACAGAAACGTAAATCTTTTAAAAACAACTAATGTATCACAAAAAGAACTTTCCAATGCAAAAATTTCTTTAAAAACTTCAATTTTAAATGGACTTGAAACGGATAGCGCAAAATTAGCAGATGCTCATTGCTCAAGTTCCTCTGTATACGGATTAAATTATAATACAGCTTTATTAGATGCAATTGATAGAATTACAGCAGAGGATATTAAATCTGCAGCTAATTATATCTTCCAAAATCCACCTGTTACTTCTATTGTTGCAAGTCAAAAAACATTAGATACATTAGGTTTGAAATAAGATAATATTATAGAAATTAGATATTATTATATAAATCAATGCTTTAACCAAAAACTGGTAAGATGCTGTGGCAAACCAGAAATTTTTAGACTAAAGTCTAATCAGCAAGTTGATTAGATGCTGAAACAAGTTCAGCATGACAATTAATAAGTTAACTTGTCATTCCGAATTTATTTCGGAATCTTACCAATTTAAAATTTATCATTTAATGAATATAATATAAATTATACGCAATTAGACTTTAATTTTCAAAATAGTAATAATACAAATTCATGATAACAAATAAAAAAACAGACAATTTATAACTGTCTGTTTTTTATTTATTAAGTTAATATCCTATTTTTTCAAAAATTCAGGAATATCAAGAATATTATTAGCAAATTCATTAGCTGCTTTTGTAACTTTTGGAGAAGGATTAGCTCCGCCTGCAAATAAATCCATAGCACCTAAAGTTTTTGCCTGTTGTTCTTGTTCAAAGTTATCTACTTGGTTTTTCTTTAACTCAAAACCTGTAGCAATAACTGTAATTTGAATTTCTCCTTGAATTCTGTCATCAATTACAGAACCAAAATGAACTGTTGCATCTTCTGAAACTGCATCATGAATAACTTGAGCAGCATCTGTAACTTCAAATAATGTCATATCAGGACCGCCTGTAACATTCATAATGATACCGGAAGCACCATTAATAGAAGTTTCAAGTAATGGAGAATTAATAGCAGATTTAGCAGCTTCTAAAGCTCTGCCTTCACCAGTACCACGACCGATACCCATTAATGCAGAACCAGATGATTCCATTACGCTTCTTACATCGGCAAAGTCAACGTTAATCATACCTGGAACTGTAATAATATCAGAAATACCTTGAACACCTCTTAAAAGAACTTCGTCAACAACTTGGAAAGCTTCTCTCATTGTTGTTCTACGGTCAACTACTTCTAACAATTTATCATTAGGGATAACAATTAAAGCATCAACTGTTTCTTTTAATTTTTCAAGACCTTGAAGCGCTTGGTTCATTCTTTTTTTGCCTTCAAAACCAAAAGGTTTTGTAACAACACCAATAGTCAATGCACCTAATTCTTTAGCAATTCTTGCTACAACAGGAGCAGCACCTGTACCTGTACCACCGCCCATGCCGGCTGTAACAAATACCATATCTGCCTTACCGATAGCATTAACAATTTCATCTCTTGTTTCTTCAGCAGATTTTTCACCTTTTTCAGGGTTACCACCTGCACCAAGTCCATTTGTTAACTTGCTGCCAATTCTTATTTTATTTTCAGCCAATGACATTTCAAGAACTTGAACATCTGTATTCATTGCCCAAAATTCAACTCCGCCAAGACCTGCTTTTATCATACGGTTAACAGCGTTGCCGCCGCCGCCGCCAACACCAATAACTTTAATATCTGCAGGTGTTCCGCCTACTTGTGTAGGAGTTGAGTTATTATTACTGGTTTCCTTTTTGCCAAAAATATCTGGAACAAAATTTTCCACTTATGCGCCCTCTTTTTATTCTATCACTTTTTTTGTTAGCCCGATTTCCATTGTTAGCATGGGTTATATCGTATATTAACTATTAACATAGTATTGTAAATTATATAAATAGTAAAGAAAAAAACTTTTAAATATTATAGAAATTTAATATATGTTTATATTAAATCTCTATATATTTTTACCAACTTTGCCTAATAAGCTTGCTGCATCTGTAAGATTTTTCGCTATATCTGTATATATATGACTTTCTTCTCCATATGGAACTGTTGTATTTAATAGTTCATCAACATTTTGATTTATATCATTTAATGTGGCAACTGTTTTTTCCAGTTTTTGTTTTTTTTGTTTCAAGAAAAAATAATTTATTAATGGAGTTGAAGTCATAAAGAAATTTATTGCATTCTTAACTCTTTCAGAAAAAGCATGCTTTTCTTTTTTAATAAAGAAATTCTCATTTTGTTCATTTGGTAAATTTGGAGTTTCTTCTATTTCATCCGGCAGGTAGTCTGTATCAATTGTATTTAATCTTTTATTTTTTCTCTTTTTTCTTATTGGAGAAGTTTGATTTTTTACAATTGATTTTGAAGAAAATTCAGACGCAAAAATATTAGCATTAGTTAAAATATTTTCATTATCTATTGCCATATTTATCGTATTTCCGGTATTTTTTGTGTAAAAACTCACCGGCTGATTTAAACTGCTTCCTGAAATTTCCATACAAGTTTCCCTATTTTGATTATACAAGCAGTTATATTATTTTTTTACCGTTTAAATGTATGATTTAATTGTTCTTTATTTTATTTTTCGCATTATTAATCAAGAATTTATAAAATATATTTAAAATCTTTTTTATATTTTTATTTTCAAAGAAATAAAAAACGAAACTTTTCATAATTTTAAATCTCATCTTTCCATATTTTGCAATATATAAAAACACCCATGACCATACTAGACTCATATTTGTAGTTGTTTTCATAATTTTATTTATTGCCTTAATTATATGTTCTTTCTGCTTTATATAATCATCTGAAATATTCATTAAATTCTTATAATAAATTTGTTTCTCTTTTAATAAACTTCCATCAAGAAATAATAAATCTTTAATTGCCATTATTTCATCTATATTTTTATGATTTTCTTTTATAAAATTTAAATTCTCTGTCATTTCCATTATTGTTTCAGTTGGAAAACCCAAAATCAAATAAACAAAATTATAAATACCCGCTTTTTTTGAAGCTTTTAAAACAAGCTTTGCTGTCTCAACATTTGTACCTTTATTTATATAATCGCAAATTCTTTGTGAAGCACTATCAAGTCCCCAGTGTATAATAATGCAGCCTGATTTTTTCATTTTTTTTAATACTTCAAAAGTAAATTCCTTTTCAAGGCGGGCATATAAATTATATTTTATATTGAGTTTTTTCTTTATTAATAAATCTGCAACCTTTTCTAAATATTTAGGATGCAGAGCATTATCCCAAAATGCAAAATATTTCGTTTTATATTTTTTTGATAAATATTCAATCTCATTAACAAAGTTCTCTGCGCTTTTTATTCTGTATTTTTCATTATTATTAGAACATGTACAATATATACATTTACCCCAATAGCAAGAATAAGTAGTTGAAATACGGACAGGCAATATAATTTCCGGTAACAAATAATCTTCTTTTTTATAACCGGTAAAAGATTGAAACGGTAAATTATTAATATTACCCAATTTCTCAGTTTTGTTATATTTTAATTCTCCATTTTGCAAATATAACAAGTTACTTACATTTTCGATTGAAATTTCATTTTCTAAATATTTTATGATATCTATAACAGTTTGTGTGCTATCTCCAATAGAAATAGAATCAAAGAAAACACCAAATAAATCTTGAACATTAGCAATTATTCTATATCCGGATTCAAAAAAATTCCCGCCAATATTTATATGTATCTTTTTATTTTTTTGTTTAAGAATATAAGATAAAAATAATGCGGATATTAAATCTTCTTCTTGTGTTATTTGTATACCGACTATATTTGGATTTTTATGCAAAATATATTCAGCTTGTTCTTTATAAAAACTCTTCAAATAATTTAAAGAACTTTCCATTAAGAAAAATAAATTTTCAAAATTTATACTTCTATTACTTTCTTCATATATTAAATGAAAATCAAATAAAACTGATTTTTCTTTCATGACAGTAATAAGATTTATATAGTAATAATAATAAGCATATTCAGACATAAACTTTGCATCTTTTAGTAATTTTCTAAAAGTATTAAAGTTTTGGTAATTTTTTTGAAACCATAAATGATTTTTATAGTATATCGGCTGTCGCAATAACATTTTTTCTTTTAAAGAAAGAGGTAAATCATTCTTTTTAATGTTTTTAAAAAAGTTGTTCAATGAGTCTGAATATTGTAAAAACTCATCAATATTCAAATTTTTTGTATATATTGCCTCTAAATTTATATATTCACATTCAATTTTTCTTTCTTCCAAAACACCAATTAATGAAGGAATTCCGGGTAATGGCGCAATATCCATAACACATGAAACAGGTTTTAAAAATATATATTTCATAAATCCCCGCCAATATCTGTTCTATAATAAATATTTTTATCTTTAATCTTATTTATATGACTATATATAGAAGGAAATGGATTAGTTAAATCGTTTTTGAGAAAAGTTAGTATCTTTAGAAATGGAGATACTATATATTCATCTTTTTTGTTTATTGAACAGAGATTAGCATTAATCTTAATATTTTCATTATTTATAAAAATACTTTGCGGAATTTTTAGTCTCTTTTTAGTATATGATTGCTTCTGATAATCCTTATGAACAATATTTACAGCACCTGTTATACCTTGTTTATAATGTATTGAAGCAGTTGAAAGATTTGATATTGCTGCATTATATAAGATTTTTAATAAATCCTCCTCAATATGTTCTGTAAGCACCTCAAATTCAGGTGTGCAAGGGCGCATGTTAAATTCTAAATTATAAAGATTTTCGTCAGTAAATATCAAATCAGAAGCAAAAATTCCTGTAAAATTCGGTTTTAATTTTTGAAAAACACTTTCTAAATGTTTTACATATCCATTAATCATATTCTTTTGTTTAAAAGTAAGTTTAACAGGAGTATAACTGCCCATAGAGCCTGTATTGATGCCTTTATCATTATTTTCCAGCCTTTTATAATCTCTTACAGGTTCTAACGGAAGTAATATCTTTCCATCCCAAATTGTATGAAGAGTTACTTCTTCACCTTTTATAAATTTTTCAGCTATAAAAAATTTATTCTCTTTTAATATTTTTTTTGCAGTTTTAAAACAATCTTTTTCATTTTTACAAATATAAGAGCCAAAACCTGCTTTAAGCCCGTCATATTTTAAAACTATGGGAAATCCATACTTATTAATGAAAGTTTCTAAATCTTTTAAACTTTTAATTGCACAATATTCAGATGTAGGAATATTGTTATTTATCATAAACTTTTTTGCAAATAACTTTGATTTTTCAAGCCAAGACCAATACCGCGTTATTCCTATTACCGGCAAATTAAGATTATATTTAAAAAAATTAACTAAACCTTTCTGCGTTGGTAATATATCTGTTAAAATCACCAAGTTTATTTTATTAACCTGTATAAATTTCATACAGTCGTTTATATTCTTTAACTTCACAAAACTAATATTGGTTTTATCAAGAAAAGGAAAATCATCACTATCGGCATTTATAAATATATTTCCTAAAATAGAAGAAAATCTAAATATACGAGCAAAAGAGTAGATTAAAGTTTTGCTTGTTATTAAAAATACATTTATTTTATTCATAAGAATTTTTTATTTTAAAGATGATGAACTCATACCAGGCATATAAGATAAATAATCAATAAAAGCATCATCAGAAGAATCAATAATTGTCTCATCAGCATTCATTGGAAATAAGTTATCATCTTGCATTGTTTCTTTGTGACTAAAAAAATTTTTCAAATCATCAAACATTTTACCCATATTTTTATCCTTTCTTGTTAATTTCTAACAATCTTCCAAGCTCAAAATCATGCGATATAAGTTTAAACGGCATCATTGCACTATGAGGTGTAAATGTCATTTCTAATACATATAGATGTCCGTTTTTTGTTCTTGTAAAATCAATACGAACGTAAGAAAAACCTTTCGATAATATTTTCGAATATTCAAGCATCTCATCTAAAAATTTCGGACGGTCTAATTCTTTTGCTGGAGGAAAGCCCTTTAATTCGTATGGCAGAATTTTCCAATCTGTATCATAAAACTTTGTTAAATAACGACCTTCTAAATCTTTACGCATTGTTTCAATCATTAATGGTTTTTCATGGAAACAATGAACCTGATAATCATAATTATTATCTTTATCCTGTTCGATTAAATTTTCTATAAACAATTTTGGTTCAATGTACTTATATTGAGGCTCCACCGAAAATTCTTCATATTTTGTACTAAGCCATTTTTTTGTTGTTTGTTTTATTAATGCTCTTTCTTTCATAAAATAACTTTTTTCACCTACAATACAATTCATTTTCCAACCGGCATTGTATTTTAGAGCAAATTTATTTGGGATATACGAAAAATCTATATCATCAAAATTCTCCCAAATACCATAAATAGCAGCGCAATGACCTTCGCCAAGTTTTTCATTAATATAAGTTTTAACTTTTATTTTGTCTGTAAGAAGGCTCTTTATTTTTAATTTTTCATTATAAATAAGCCATCTTACTTTTTCATTAAAACTTCTCGGATTTAAGTAATTATACTCATAATCCAAGGTTCTGCTTGCACGTTTATTTATATAGTACACATGGTATTTTCTAGGACAATATTTGAAAAAAGGATAAAATCCTTTCGTTTTTTCAAAATATTTATCAAGAACTTTTTTCAGCATTCTTTTTTCATATTCCAAGTAATGATAACTGTTTCATGTTCATTATAAAGCTAAACCATGAATTTGTAAATATGGTTTTTATATATTTTTATTTAGTCTTTTGTCGAATACCAATATACAAATAGGAATGAATTAAATAATGTAATACCATTAAATATAGAAGGGGATATAATATGGAATTGCAAAATAAGTTTTCTAAAGACAGTCCTATTCTTACTACAAGTATTGTAGCGTCTATGCTTGAGATTACACCCGACAGGTTAAGAACCTACGATACTGAAAAATTAATTAATACCCGCCGTGTAAAAACAGGGCAGGTTAATAAAAGACTATACAGCCAAAATGATGTTGAGTGGCTGCAATTATTACGCATTTTGGTTAAAGACTATAAAATGAGTATTTCTTCAATCAAAATTTTACTGCAAATAATACAAAAAAACCCTGAAATTGAATTACCTGATAATAATATCGGGGAAATTTTACAAGCTATGACTAAAAATCCTAATTTTGATAAGGTTGTTAAAAAGTTTAAATTTTAAAGAAATAAAAAATAGCTTTGGTATTTATTTTGAAGTCCATACCTAACAGCTAAAGCTGACGGATACAGACTCATTACTGCTCGCAAGCTGCGCGTATTCGCTTTGTATGTTTTTAGGTATCGCGAAAACACAGGACGAAAAATAAATACCAAAGCTATTTTTTATTTCTTTAAAATCTCACCCAATTCTGAATATTTTTCGCAAAGCATTTTATATTCATCATCGGTCAAGTTAGTATCTTTAATTGATTGGACCATATTTTCATAATATTCAGACTTAAATTCATCCTTTATCATGCTGTAATAATACAAGATATTATGAATTTTATATTCTAAAAAGTCATTTCTCAAAATATTATATGTATTTGTTTCCTTCATTAGATTTTCAACAATATCAAAGATTTTAATATGATCAATTAATCTTCTGTTATTATCAGTTAAAACAGAGCCTTCTCTATTAAATCTATATACATAAAGCTTCTCACGTATAAAATACATTCTTTGTGCCGTTAGAAGTGTTCCAAAAATAACCTTATGGTCTTCAAAATCAAGACCTTGCGCAAATTCTATATTATTTTTATCAAACAATTCTTTTGTATAAAGCTTATTCCACACGCACATAGGATACGTAAACGGTGATAAATCGCGCCAGTTAAAGACTCTATCATCTATTATATTTTCAAAATTTGCATCTACAAAATACGGGAATGGAGCATTAACTGCATTTTTTTCATCGTAACCATCCGGCATGCACATTACTATATCAAGATTTTTTTCTTTAATTTCGTTATATAATCTTTCAAACATATTTGGTTTTACCCAATCATCCGGGTCAACAAAACCAATACATTCACCTGTTGCAAGCCTTAACCCGTCATTTCTTGCAGCGCCTGTTCCTTTATTTTCTTTATGAATTACTTTAATTCTAGGGTCTTTTGCCTTATATTCTTCAAGTATTTCATAGCTATCGTCAGTTGAACCGTCATTAACGCATATAATTTCTATTTCCTGCAAAGTTTGACTTATCAAGCTATCAAGTGATTGTCTTAAATATTTACCAACATTATAAACAGGTAAAATAACAGATACTTTAGGTTTTTTAACTTCTTCTATATAGTGAACCTCAGCAGCTGCAACAGGAAGAGGTTCTATTCTTCTAGTTATAGCAAGCGCTTTGATATTATCTTTTAAACGGTTTTTTATTTTACCTAACTTTTTCTTCATTTTATTAGGTAAAGCACTTAGCATTCTAAAGGGTTTTAGTTGTTCTTCATAATATTTTCTTTGTTCAAGAATATGAATACTCAAGGCTTCTTCCTGCACTCTAAATTTATCAGCTTGAGCTTGAAGCATTTCTTCATAGCCTTTTTGCATTTCTGCAAGCTTTTGCGCAAGATTATTAACATGCCAGTCTTCTGTTTCTTTTTGACGTCTTATTATTTCTTCTTCGTACCAATTTTTTTGAGATTCTAATTGAGCTTCATAATATTCTTTTAATCTATTAGCATCTTCAACGTTTTTTACATTATATTCAGCCTCAATTTGCTGAGCTTTTTCTGTTATTTTGTTTTCATATTCTATCCTGATTTTATCTTTTTCATAATCAAATTTAGACTTTAAAAAATTAATTTCACTTTCATAAAACCTTTTTTGAAGCGCTAAATCTTCTTGATATTGTTTTTCCAAACGTATATATAATTCTTCGTTATCTGCCATTATAAAATCCTAATTTTTCTTTATAAGTTTTTTCAATTTATTTTTTAATTGGTCTGTTTTTTTATAAAGCTTTAAAATTATTTTAACCAATAAATAATGATTTTCATAATATTGTTTTTGATTATGCAAAGCTTCATTAAAATGCTGTTTTTGTTCTTCAAGTTTCCATTCGTAATCAGCAGTTAATTTTTCTGTTGTTTGTCTTACAGATTCAGTTTGCCAGGCTTTAAGTTCGTACTCTTGTTTAACAATATGTGCATGATAATCTTCATAGGCTTTTTTGCTTGCTTCTTGCATTTCCGATATCGTTTCTTGAAGTTTAGTCTTATCATTTTCCAATTCATTACAATGATTTTGCCACCATTCAACCGTGCGTTCTTTATCTTCTTTTGCTTCCTGCTTATATTGTTCAAGGTATTCTTTTATAGCAATAATATCCAAATTACACTTATGTTCCGCAGCTTTTATGCGTTTATTTGAAGTTTTATATTTTTCAACAAGAAAATTCCAGAAACCATAATAAGAGCGCTCGATGATATTTCTAAATTCATCATAGCAATAACTTTTTGCAAGAACTTCTTTATCCTCTTCTGTAAGTTCAATACGTTTAAAGAAATCTTGCATTTTTTGATAATAATCTTGATAATATTTATCTTCTAAGAGTGTATATCTATGGAAGATATCATCTATAATCCAGCTTACAATTTCGGCTTTTTTTTCAGGGAAAAATGCAGCTTGCTGCATAACATTATAGGTTAATTCCACCATTGGAATTCTATCATAAACTTTTTTATCAGAATTTTGCATTGTAGAGAATGTTCTATTCTGCCTGTAATAATATGGAGCTTCCCATAAAATATTTACTCTATTTGCTTTTAGATATGTATCAAAAAAGAAGGGTAAATCCTCATAAATATAACCGTTTGAGAATTTTACACCTGTATTTTGAAGGAATTCTCTTTTATAAATTTTATTCCAAAGAACTACATTGATATTTAAAATTTCATTTTTAGTATCGTTAGGATGAAAAACACAATCTTTAAAAGCTTCTAAGGGTTTAAGCAAGTAATAATCATCAGAATAATATCGTTGTTCTTTATCATCATATAATTGAGCCTGACACATTGTAATATCAGTATCATCTGCTTTAGCTTTGTTATACATTTTCTCAAACATATCAAGTTCAACCCAATCATCTGAGTCAACAAAACCAACATATTCACCGGAGGCTATTTCTAACCCCAAATTCCTTGCATAAGATTGACCTGACATAATTTCAGTATTTAAAAGCTTTATTCTGGTATCATTTTCGCAGTATTGCAAAACAATATCTTTAGAACTATCTGTTGATGCATCATTAATACAAATGATTTCAATATCCTGCAAAGATTGATACATTAACGAAGCAAGACATTTTGTTATATATTTTTCAACATTATGAAAAGGTACTATTATGGATACTTTAGTCATCTTCGTTAAATTTCTCCAGTTCTGAAAATTTAAAAGTAAAATCAAACTTTATCTTTTTAAGTATTCGTACATAAATTCTATCATTAGAGTAATAAATATCAAAAAGATTTGGTCTTTTCTTAAATCTTAATATGTGAGTTTTATATTTTAAGAAATAGACACCTTCTTCTTTATACATTATTTCCATTAATTTATACATAGATTTTATTTTATATTTTTGAAATTCATAATATAAAATATTACCCGTTTTTAAGTTTTTGAATAAAAAATAATTATATCTAAATTTACCCCTAACCATATTTGGCGGGAACAATGTTTCATCAACTAATGAACTATCCTTCGCAAGTTTTTTTGCAAAAGCTGTTTTATATTTTGGGTTTAGATGTTCAAAACGATAAATAAAATCTTCTACTTTTTTTCTGAAAAAAGTATATTTAAAATCTTCAAAATCAGGAATATCTTTAATTTTGTTATACATTATTTCAGCAACATCAATAACATTTAAGAATTTTTTTCCTGCTTTTTGAATAATTGAATTTTTTCTGTTAATTCTGTAATAGTATAAAAAATCTCTTACAATAGAAACTTTTTGCGTTTTAAAGAATATCGTAAAAAAGAATGGACCGTCTTCAAATATTAATCCGTCAGGAAATTCTGCCTGACATTTTTCAATTAAGCTTCGGCGATAGAGTTTATTCCATGCCATAACGCAAACATCCATAATAAAAGGCTTTGTATTTACATACGAAAAAGCACGATTATCAAAGGTTTTATCAAAATACTCAAGCGTATAATAAGGATTTGAATCATCTATTTTTTGATTTGTTTCATCAAATTGATGTACTGCACAAATTGCAATATCAGACTCATGTTCAAGCATATTATTATAGAGCTTTTCGAGCATAGTAATATCAATCCAGTCATCTGAATCAATAAAGCTGTAAAACTCACCTGTTGCAACTTTCATGCCCGCATTTCTGGCTGAAGATAAACCGCCGTTCTTTTTATCTACAATTTTTATGCGTGAATCTTTATTTTTATATTCTTCAAGTATTTTTCTTGAACTATCAGTTGAACCGTCATTTACACAGATTATTTCTATATTAGAAAAAGTTTGGCATAAAATACTATCTAAACATTTTGCAAGGTAGTTTTCTACATTATAAACAGGAACTATTACAGATATAACAGGTTTTTTCATATCTTATTTCTGCTCCAATTTAGAATATTCAAACTTAAAACTAAACTTAATTAACATAAATAAAACAACATAAATTCTATCATTTTCATACCAGACATCATATAGGTTTGCACGTTTTTTTAGCCTGAATTTTAAACTCCAAAATTTAAAATAGTAAATATTTTCTTCGGTATACAAAACCTGCATAACCTTATACATTAATCTTATAATAAATTTTCGATAATAGAAACTTAAAATACTTGTTTTATTCTTAATTGACATCAAATTTCTATAGGTTATAGGAATTTCTTTGTTTATATATGCAAAATCAAAATATTTTTCATCTAATAAACAAGAGGTATTTTTGAATTTTTTAGAAAACTTATTTTTTAACTTTAAAGCTATTAATTCATAACGGTAGATTATATCATCAGCTTTTCTGTGAAAGAATTCATATTTAACATCCTCAAAAACAGATGAAGACTTCAAACTATTAAACATTAAATTAACAACATCAATAATATCTAAAAATTTAATTCCGCCTTTTTGAACAATAGAACCAACTCTGTTTATTCTGTAGAAATAAAGTAAATCCCTGACAATAGAAACTCTTTTTGTTTTAAAGAAGATTGAAAAGAAAAACGGTCCGTCTTCAAATATTAAGCCATCCGGAAACTCAACATTGCATTCTTTTATAAAGCTGTGACGATAGAGTTTATTCCATGCCATAACACATACATCCATTAAAAACGGTTTTGTGTCTTCAAAAGAGAAAGCCCTATTATCAAAGGTTTCATCAAAACAAGAAAGATTAAAATAACTTTGAGAATCATCAATCTGCTGTTTTGTTTCATCAAATAAATGTACTGCGCATATTGAAATATCTGTATTTAATGAAGTTATATTTTCATATAACTTTTCAAGCATATTTAATTCAACCCAATCATCAGAATCAATAAAACTTAGAAATTTGCCTGTTGCAGCTTTCATTCCAGCATTTCTTGCTGATGACAACCCGCCGTTTTCTTTATCTACAATTTTTATTCTTGAATCTTTATTTTTATATTCTTCAAGTATTTTTCTTGAATTATCTGTTGAGCCGTCATTTACGCATATAATTTCAATATCTTTAAAAGTTTGATTAATAACGCTATCCAAACATTTAGAAAGATAATTTTCTACATTATAAACAGGAATTATTACAGAAATTTCAGCCATTTATTGCTCCTGCTTATTTTTGTATTTTTCTATCAATTTTTTAATTGGTGATTTCATTTCCTCACGCAATTCATATCTCATTTTAAGCATTTGATTATGCATATTTTTTAGTTCTTCATAATGTTTTTGTTCTTGAAGTTTTAATTTTTCATCAAATTCTGCTTTCATTTCTTCAATGATGGAACTAGTATTTTTATTTTCTGTTTCAATTTTTATTTGAAGTTCGTCTATGAATTTATTTATTTCTACACTTGTATGTTTTAAAAGCCCTTCAAAATCTTTCATCTTAGAAATAAGATTTTGTTTATAAGCATTAACTTGAGCTTCATGTTTTTTTTGCGTATCAGCAAGTTCTTGCAATATTTGAGCATTTTGCTGTTTAAGCAGATTTTGCTCTTTATTTAATTCTACATAATTATCATTTTGCAAAAAAGATAAATCTTTTATATCGGTGTATAAATTCTTATATTTTTCATATAACTGTTCATTTATATTATTTCTTAAATTTTCAATGTCACCTTTTACTGATGAATTCACAGAATTAACTTCATTCTTTAAATCAGAAGACAAACGATTTGTATAATCATAATTTCTTGTAATTTCTTCATATACATGTGAAATTTTTGAGTCTGTTGAATTTGTTACCTGCTCAATTTGTGAATTTATATTATTTTGAATTTCATTTTTATTTTTATCTATTTTTTTATTAACATCATCAATTTGCGGCTTTAGCTCTTCAATCCTGTTATTTGCAGTATTCACAAGTTCTTCTGTATATTTATAATTATGTGTTATTTCGTCATAAACTTTTGATAATTTATTATCCGTTTCACTTGTAATTTCTATTGTTTGCTGCGATATATGTGCTATTAAATTTGTTTTATCTTCATTAATTTTTTTTAGAGTATTTGCTGTTTCTGTTTCAATCTTTTCAATTAAGTTTCTATTAGTACCAGATATTTCATCATTTAACTTATTTATTTCAGAAGATATTTTTTCTTCAATACTATTTATAGAAGTTTGCACAAGTTCTTTTGAAGAAATAGCAAGGTCATTTATATTTTTATTAAGTGAATCTATTTTTTCATTTGTTTTATTTGATAATTCAGAAATTTGTTCAACTGCTTGTTGTTTAGAACTATCAACTAAAGTTTCTGTATACTTATAATTTTTAGTAATTTCATTATAGATTTCAGAACATTTATTATCTATTTCTTGATTTATATTATTTATTTTGCTATCTGTTTGTTTTTCGGAAGCATTAATCAGTTCTTCTGTATATTTATAATTATTTGAGATTTCGTCATAAACTTTTGAAATCTTTTCATCTGTTTCAGAAGTAACTTTATTTATATTATTGGAAATATTCTCACAAATTTCAGATTTATTATCATTAAGATCATTTTTTATTTCATCTATCTTTGAATTAATAGATGTTTCAGCATTTTTAACGCAATCAACTTCTTTCCAAACCTCCTCTAACTTTGAGTTTATAGAAGTTTCTGTTTTTATTTCAAGATTATTTACAATTTCTTCTGAGTATTTATATGTATTACTTAAATCTGAATATATAAGATTAAAACGACGGTCTATTTCGTCATTATTAAGCATTTCAGAACGAAGTCTGTCTTCCACCTTGTGGATATCCAAATACTCATTAAAAACCTTTTGGTTAAAATCTTCAAAAGAATTATTCATGACAAGCAAATAACCTTGGAAATGATAAACTCTTTTCCAATAATCGTCTTCAACATTTTCTATTTCAAGGCTTTCAAAAACCTTCTTCATCAAAAAGAAAAACTCTTTATGATAGCTTTCCTTAAGCAGGGAATATCTATGAAATAAATCATTAATTATCCAAGCTTGTATCTTTTGTTTTAAATCGCTTAAAAACGGAGTATTTTTTAATTTTTCATAAGTTAATGAAACCATAGGCAGACGGTCTAAAATCTTATTATTAAACTGCTGCATTGTTGAATTTTTACGGTTTACCCTATAGCTATATAGATTTTTCCATACAATTTGTATTCTTTTAGCCGGCAGATACGTACCAAAAAAGAAAGGTAAATCTTCATATATAAAGCCTTCAGGGAACTTTTCACCAATACTTAGAAGATATTCACGTTTATACACCTTATTCCAAAGCGCAACATTTATATCTAAAATTTGTTCCTTGGTATCTTCCGCACTAAAAATACTTTCGCCAAAATTGTTTAAATAATCTAAAGAATAATAATCTGAAGTAATATAATTTTCATTTATATCATCATATTCACGTACCTGACACATTGATATATCTGTATTATTTGTTTTTGCACTATTATACAAAAGTTCAAACATATCATTTTCAACAAAGTCATCAGAATCTACAAAGCCAATATATTCACCCTGTGCCGCTTCAATACCTCGATTTCTTGCAAAACCTTGACCTTTGCGCTCTTCTATATCAATAATTTTTATTCTTGAGTCTTTTTCAGCATATTTTTGAACAATTTCTCTTGAACTATCTGTTGAAGCATCGTTTATAAGAATAAGCTCTATATCGCTTAATGTCTGGTTTAAAACGCTATCAAGACACTCTGTAATATAATTCTCTACATTATTAAAAGGTATTATTATTGATACTTTTGGCATTATTCTTTATTCCGATTATTTTTGCAATTCTTTTTTCAAAGCTTCAATTTTTTTGTCGAATTCATTTCTTAGGTCTGTAAGTCTATTTTCGAAAAAGATTTTCTCTTCCTCTTTTTGTTTCATCAATTTATCATTCATTTCTTTATATATTTTAGAAAGCTCTTCATAAAACATTGTAGAAGTATCATTCAAGCGGGAATATATTTTATCTAAACTTTCAGATAATGTCTTGCTTGTATATTCAGAATTATTTGGAGAATTTAGCTCATCTATTTGTGTATCAAGCAATCTTTTAATGGTTACATAACGAACTACAATCTCTTTTTCTAAATCATACATCTTTTGCCAAATAGCATTTTTATCATTATTAAAAAACTCTGAAACTTCTGCCTTTTTGCCAGCAACCAATTCTTCTGTATAATGATAATTTTTACTTATTTCATCATATACAGCATTTATTTCACAGCCTTTTTTATTTATTTCGGAATTTATATAATCATAAATTTTAGAAATATCTTCATAAACTTGTTTTGTATTATTTTGATTATTATTTTTCAATTCATTAACTGAATCTTCTATTTTTTTGCTATATTCATAATCTTTTTCATAGAAAAGTTTTTCTAACTGATTAAATCTACAGGTAACTTCATAACTGCTGTTTTTTATTGTCTCTATGTTTGTTTGATAAAATTTATTAAACTCTTCATTAATTTCTTGTTTTTGCTTATTTATAACCTCTTCTGATTTCTCAAGTTCAGCATTTATTTTATCTTGAATAATCTGAGTAATATCATTATCATTCTCAAGAAAAGCTCTTCTATACAAATGATTATTTTTTGCTTCAACTTTTTCTGACGGTAACACAGTAAAATATAAATTTTTAATAAAATCTTCTGTTATAACTTCTCCGCCATTTATAAAACATACAAAATCACCGCTTGCAATGCCAAGCCCTGCTTGTTTCGCAAATTTAATCTCACTTGATAAAGGCAGACTAATTAACTTAAATCTATCATCATTTTCTGCAAATTTACCCGCAATTTCTTCTGCATTATCAGCTGAAGCATTATTTATACATATAACTTCTATATCTGTAAAACTTTGTTTTGCAATGCTTTCAAAGCTTTCTTTTAAATTATTAGCATTATTATATATTACAATTAAAGATATTTTCGGTTGTTTCATTAGTTATCTTTCTTTGATTTTTTTATTTTATCAACAAGTTTTTTAAATGGAGTTTTTCTCATCTCGCTTATAATATCTTCAAGCATTTCAATTTGAGTTTCCATTGTCATTAACTTATTTTCATATTTTAAACGTTGATTATTTAGTTGTTCCTGAAATTCATTTTTTAAATCTATAACATTTTGAGAATGTATACTATTTTGATATTCAATTTCTTGTTTTGC
Source organism: uncultured Vampirovibrio sp. (assembly GCA_910583875.1). Lineage (GTDB taxonomy): Bacteria > Cyanobacteriota > Vampirovibrionia > Gastranaerophilales > Gastranaerophilaceae > Avigastranaerophilus. The sequence continues at coordinate 527,514 of CAJTXT010000001.1, forward strand.
TGAATAAATTAATTCTTTGACTGATTTTTCATCAGGCAATTGAGTAAGTTTTGTTTTTATATACTCTATTTCATTATCTAAAGAATCACACCTTTTATATAAATCCCCAATTTTACCCTTTAATATATTTTCTATCATTAAACTTGAAGCTTGGACATCTTTATACAATTTAGAAATTTGTTCATTAGCATAAGAATAAAGCTCACTAAGTTTTACGTTATTTTCTTTATTGGTTTTTTCATATAAATTATTAACTTCTGAATTGATTTTATTCTCAATTTCATTATATTTATTGTTTGCATTAAAGCTAATATTACTTATTGCATTATTCAATTTGTTATCAGCTTCATTTCGTAAATTATTAATAGATTCATTAACTTCATTTAGCGTTTCAATTCGATTTTGATTTTGTTTTTCTTCGACTGATTGAACAAAAAACTCGGTAAAACTTGCATTTTTAGATATTTCATCTTGTAAATTATCAATTTTTTCACTTGTGTGAATATCTAATTCATCAACCTTATTTAAAACTTTTTGTTCAGAAATCTCTATCTTTTTATTTGTTTGTTCAACATTTGCATAAATATCAGAATTAACAGAATGCTGTTTTACTGCTTCATCATTTATCTTTGATAATATTTCATTTTGATTTTTCTCTATACTATTTTGTATATTCGTAAAATGATTATCTGTGTTATTTGATAATTCTGCTATCTGAGAGTTCATTTCATTAGCATTTTTAGAAACAAGCTCTTCTGTATATTTATAATTATTAGAAATTTCTTCATAAACCTTTGAGATTTTAACATCTGTATCAACTGTTATATTCGAAATTCCATTTTGCAAATTATTGCAAACTTCTTCTCTTAAATCATTAATTTCTTTATTTATTTTGTCTGAGTGTGTAGAAATATTGTTTAAAATTTGTGTTTTATTATTTTCAATAAGTTCTTCACCATAAAGTTTTACAGATGAAATTTCATCTTTTATATTGTTAATTTTCTCCTCAGTTTGATTTGAAAGATTATCCAATTTTACAGATAATTCATCATTGCTTTCCTTTAATTTTTGATTAAAAGAATTCTCCGTATTTTCATTAGAAGAATATATTTCCGCTTTTAAATCTTCTGATAGTTTATTTGTATAATCATAATTTTTTGTTATTTCATTGTATATTTGAAAAAGTTTATCATCAGTTTCACAATTAATTTTATTTATATCATTAGAAACAGTTTCCAAAATTTCTGATTTTTTATTTTGAATTTCTTCTCCAACTTCTTCTATTTTTTCCTGAAGTTGATTAGAGATATCTTCATATTTTTCTTCAAATTCTTTTTTAGAATTTTCTACAATTTCATTCGTATAGTTATAATTTTTACTTATTTCATCATATATTTTAGATAATTTATCATCTGTAGTTTGTTCAATTTTTACTTCAGCTTCTGATACAAGATTTTTTGTAAACTCATAATTATTTGTAAGTTCATCATAAAGTTTAGAAACTTTTTCATTCGTATTATTTTCAATAAGTGTTTCTTTTTCTGCTATTGATTCTTTAGTAAAATCATATGTCTTACTTATAGCATCATAAATTTCTGAAACCTTTTTATCAATAGATTCATTAGTTTCTAACGCTTTTTGATTTATATTATTTTCTATATTTAAATCTAAAGAACTAATTTCCGCTTTTAAATCTTCTGACAGTTTATTTGTATAATCATAATTTTTTGTTATTTCATTGTATACTTCTGTTATTTTTGCATCTGTCTTTGTTGTTTCATTATACAATTTTTCGTCTATATTATTAGCAATATCATCAATACATACTTTTGTTTCAATCTTAGAAGTTTCGACTATCTCGTTTGTATAATTGTAATTTTTATTTAGTTCTTCATAGACTTTTGATAATTTATCATCTGTAGTTTGTTCTAATTCTGTTTTTGTTTTTGAAATTGTATCTTTTATGAAACTATAAGAATCATTAATATTTTTATACACATCCGAAAGTTTAGTATCTGTATTTTTATTTTCTAAATCTACCTGTTCTTTTGTATACTCATAAACCTTAGAAATTTCATTATATACATTTTGAACATCTTCATTTGTTGCGTTAACAAGAATATTAGTGTTTCTACCGCCAATATTATTTTTTAAATATTTACCGGAAGCATTCTGCTTATATTCAATAATTCTATTTTTTCTTGAGGTCAAAGCTAAATAGTAGTAATAATAATCATAAATATTATGTTCAAAAGGAATTAACCATGGTTTAAATCTGCCTGCAAGATGAATTATTTTACAATCAGAAAGAATAGAATTATCCACATTTTCATATAGAAAATATTGAAAATTCCAAACATTAGGTAATTCTTTAATCTTTCTATTAAGTATGACGTTTATAATATCCTGATCCTGCCAAAAAATTTCTTTTTGATTATTTTGGGCATAATCAAATAGTTTTTCTTCAATATTATTTTTACGCCAATAATCAAGATTAATAAGCATTACACCTGCATTATAATATTTTCTTAATTTAAGTCTTGATGCTTCTTGTTTTGATTCTGCATCAAGCACCATAGCAACAGCATTATTTTTTAAATCAATATCAAATAACTCTTCTAACGAAGTTCTTACAAGAACATCGCAGTCTAAATAAAGCACTTTATCAAGAGTTGGTAATAAATCAGGCATTTTAAATCTAAAATATGTTGGTAAAGTTACATGATAATTCTCATAAATAGCATCTTTATCCTTTAACAATGGACATTGTAAAAAGTCTTTTTTATTAACTGGAACATATTCAATATTAAATGTCTTAATATTCTTTAACAATTCTATTTCAGATTTATCATCTTGGGTTAATCCGCCATCAAGAATATAAAAGTTAATATTATCTTTTATATCAGCATTCTTTAAAATTGAAGCAATAGAAGCTTCTACCTGCTCTACATAAAAGGAATCTAAACTATAACAAATATTAAATATACTCATATAAAATACCCAATCTACCCCTTTGATTGTACAATAATTAGAGAAAAAAAAATATATTTCTTATAAAATAATTAAAGTATTTTAAAAAAATGCCGAACATGCACATGTAAAAATAGGTTAGTAACATGGAAATACAAGAGGATAATGAATTAAAAAAAATAGGCTTGGAACTTATGTTCCTTACACCTGAGAAATGTTCAAGAGATGGTGGTATTTCTGCTGTTGAATTATCTAAAATGCTTGATATCCCATTAGATACGGTTAAAAAGAAACTTAAAATTTTATTAGATAAAGAAATTATAAGAGTTTATGGAATCAGTCCCAAATTATGGAAGTTTGATGAATTCAAATTCCAAAAAATGGATGAAGATGATGATGTATATAGGCTTTTATGTAATTTTGATGACGTCGATTTTGATAGATATTTTTCTTATAACTAATTTTAGGAAACAAAAGAAAGAAAAAACGATTGGGATATTTATTTCTCGTCCTGTGTTTTCGCGGTACCTAAAAACAATGGACTTCAAAATAAATATCCCAATCGTTTTTTCTTTCTTTTGTTTCCTATTCGTAATATAAAGACTCCGTTTCCTTGACTTTACTTCATTTCTTTATAATCATGTCACTATGAAGTGAAAGGATTGGGGTATTATTTATGCGAGACTCAATGTACAGAGCTAATTTATCAGATGAAAAAATTGCTTTTTTATCTGAATTAAAAAATCAAAATGAACAAACAGAACAAGAAGATAACACTCCTAAAACATATAAAAGACAAGGTAAACAAAAAGAACTTGATCTTTTATGGCAAAGTTTTAAATTTAATCCTAAAGAAGATAAATCACCGGGTGTTTATTTATTAACAGGTTTTATTGCCGGTGCTTTATGCATGTTTATTATGAATGCGCTTCTAAGCATTAGTTCAAATATTTCAACTGAGCCTTCTTCTACATCATTAGGTCAGCCTAAATTTGAAAAGAAAATTTCAAGAAAAAGTAAACTTCCTCAAATTAATACAGAAGATATTGAGGTTATTCCAGCTTCTGCTCAGCCTATTGAAACTACAGAATTAACACCTGCTGTCGAACATTATACTGTTAAAAGCGGTGATTCTATGAGCTCTATTGTTTTACGTTTCTACGGAAAATATGATCCAGCAAAAGTAGAAAAAATAAGACAGGCTAATAATTTAACAAATGCACATAAACTTTCTATCGGTCAAGAATTAGTTATCCCGCTTGATTAATAGTTAAATAAGTAATTTGTTTATTACCGTATGTTTTGGCTTTGATTAATTCAAAGCCTTCATATTTTATAAGCTTATCAATAGGATGTTCCATTATTATTATGCCTTCGGCATTTAAAATATTATTTTTCTTTATAATATTTAAAGCTTGTTCATATAAATCAGACTCATAAGGCGGGTCCATAAAAATAACATCTGGTTTTATATCAAGTTTCAAAAGATTTTTTAAGGCATCACCAAAATATAATTCGGGCTTAAGATTTAATGATTGAAAGGTCGACTTAATTGCAAGTGCTGTTTTTTTATCTTTTTCAAAAGAAATAACTCTAAATCCGCGCGATACTGCTTCAAGGCTCATTATGCCACTGCCTGAAAACATATCTAAAAACACTTTTCCGTCAAAATTAATCATTGCACCTAATGCATTAAATACCCCTTGCCGTGTTTTTGACAAGGTAGGTTTTATATTTTCAAAATCAGGTGTTTTTATTTTTCTTGAATTATATTTTCCGCCAGTTATCTGCATTAATCTAACTCTATTAAATTATTAGGAACTTTTTCGCCTGTTTTAGGTTCATACACTTTTGTTTGGAATAAAATATTTGTCCATTGTCCAAACATATTTTGAGAATAATGAGGCGCTTTATTTATGTATGAAACAAGTACAATGCCGCTATTACCTTTAAACGCTCTTTCTATAACGCAAGTATTTTTGATTTTACTGCAAAATGCCACCATAGAATCGTCAAAATCACGTTTAACATATTCTGGAGATATATCCATATAGTTATTTTTATCTTTACCAAGCTGTCTATCAAGTATAGCAAGGGCAGAAAGGTCAATATTTTTTATAACTTTTTCTTGAAATACTAACATTTCTGTATAGCTTTCCGCGCTTTGATTATATGGGACATAACATTTCTTTGATGCTACATTATCTGGACTTGATACTTTATGCCAGCCGTCATTAGGAAAATCAAATTGCAATATATCTTTTGCAAAACATACAGTCTGTAATAAAAGAACACTTAATAAAGAAATAAATATTTTTTTCATTAAATTAACTCCCATGCCGGTTTTTCAACAGCAGCAATAATTTCTACATCCTCATCCTTTAGAATATTTTCAAAGATTTCAACAACAAATCGTTCACTATGAAAATGACCTAAATCAATAATTGTCATTTTATTTGCATTTAATGCTTGATGATGTTTTAAATCACCTGTTATAAATACATCAATACCGATTTTTTCTAAGTCTTGTATGAACTCCGCTCCGCTTCCCGAGCAAAATGCTATAGATTTATAAGTCTTTCTATCACTATTCACAACACGAACGCTAGGCAGACTAAATATAGTTTTGAGCGTTGAAACAAGTTTAGAGAAATTCATTTCTTTATCAAATTGTTTATATTTAATAAATTCAAACGCAGTATCAAGTTCAGTAAACCCGCATTTTTCTGCTAGGTATTCACTTACTCCGCCTTGTGCAATATCTAAATTAGTATGAGCCGAATATATTTGAATATTATTCTGAACAGCTTTAATTATAAAAGGTGACTCTATTGTTTTTATCGGAGCAAAGAACACAGGATGATGAGATAAAATCATATCGCATTTTTTAGATATTGCTTCCTCTACAGTAGATGGTGTAACATCAAGTGCAAGCATTATTTTATTTGTATCTTCAATACCAAGATTTATCTGCCAGCCTGAATTATCCCATTTTTGCATTGTTGATAACGGTGCAAATTCTTCTATTTTTCTTATGATTTTACTAACTTTTTCCATAAATTTTTTCCAAAATTTGAATTGCTGCTGATTGCTTATCTGTTTTTTCAATATGATAAATATCAAGCTCTTTATTTATTATATACAATTCGTTGTAATTTGACGAGAACCCTGTATCTTTTCTTGAAATATCATTTGCACAAATATAATCACATTGTTTTTTAGAAATCTTAGCTTTTGCATTTTCAAGTAAATTTTGGCTTTCAGCACAAAAACCAACTACTATTTGGTTTTCACGTTTAATTTTAGACATTTCTTTTAAAATATCAGGATTTTCAACAAGTTCAATTACCAATGAATTTCCGTCTTTTTTTATTTTATGTTCGGATTTATTTTTCACCCTGTAATCACTTACTGCTGCCGCCATAATTAAAGAATCTGCCGTTTTAAATTCTTCTTGAACAGTTTCATACATCTCTTGTGCTGTTTGAACATTTATAACTTTATATTTTTTATCTGCGTCTACTGTAGAAATCAAGACAACATCAGCTCCAAGCCTATAAGCGTTATCAGCCAGAGCTATACCCATTTTTCCCGAGCTGTAATTGCCAATATAACGCACTGCGTCTATATTTTCCTTTGTTCCGCCCGCTGTTATTACAACTTTTTTCCCTTTTAGAATCTGCTTCGGTATCAAGCAATTTTTAACAGTTTCATAAATAACATTAACATCAGCTAGTCGACCTTTGCCATTTGTTCCGCAGGCAAGAAATCCTGTTTCGGGTTCAACAACTTTTATTCCGCGTTTTTTTAACACTTCAAGGTTTTGTTCAACCGCAGGATTCTCCCACATATTAGTATTCATACAAGGTGCAATAACTACCTGTTTTTTATACGCACAAAATGTAGAAGTTAAAAGGTTATCACAAATGCCAAAGGTCATTTTTGCAATAGTATTAGCACTAGCCGGAGCTATAACAAAAATATCCGATTCATCAGTCAATGCAATATGTTCAGGCTTATATTCTTTTATATCAAATTGCTCAATATCTACAGGATTTTGGCTTAAAGATTCTAATGTAGTTTTTGTAACAAAATTCAAAGCATTAGGAGTTACAACAACCTTAACATTTGCATTATTCTTTTTAAATAGTCTTATAAGCTCGCATACTTTATAAGCGGCAATAGCACCTGTTATACCTACTAATACAGTCTTTCCCGTTAACATTGTTTTCTTCTTTCAGAATCAAATACATCTTGTAAGCGTTTTAAAGCATCATCAAGATTATCATTAACTATTTTATAATCAAAACTTTTGCCTGCTTCAAGTTCTCTGTTGGCTTCATTCAAGCGTTTTTGAATAGCTTCTTCGCTTTCCGTATGTCTGCCGCGGAGTCTTACTTCTAATTCTTCTACAGACGGCGGCATAATAAATATAGAAACGGCCTCAGGCATTTTTTGTTTTACCTGTGCAGCCCCTTTTACTTCTATCTCAAGAATTACATCTATTCCTTTATTTAAAGTTTTTTCTACAAAGCTTTTCTTTGTACCATAAAAGTTTCCACTAAATTCAGCCCATTCTAAAAATTCATTATTGTCTATTGAATTTTGAAATTCTTCTTTGGATACATAAAAATAATTTACACCGTCTTGCTCACCTTCACGTGGTTTGCGGGTTGTTGCAGAAATAGAGAATATAATATTAGGATTTTGTTTTAAAAATAGTTTTAGGAGTGTTCCTTTTCCAACGCCAGAGCAGCCTGCAACTATATATAATCGACCTTTCATAACTTTCCTTTTTTCATGATTTTTATTGATTATACATGAATTTATACAAAAAGAAAAATAAATTTTTTTATATCTATATATAATCTTAAAATAATTTTTAAAATGTCTTATAAGATTACATGTTATAATCATTGTATTAAAGGAATTAATTATGAAAAAAAGATTATTTATTTTATTTATATTAACACTTATGGTACATTCTGTATTTGCAGCTGATTGGGAACAAATCGAAGATAAATCATATATTGATATTTCAAGTATTAAAGAATACAAGGACCCTGATTCATATTTTAAAGAGAAATATAATCGTAATGAAAAAGAGTTTTGGATAAAATCATTAAACGATAAAAGTTCTTTTTTTACTGATTTAGAAAAAGATTATAACAAGAAAGTATGGTATAGAATATCTAAAAATATAATTGATTGTAATAATAAAACTATAGCAATTAAATCATATGCTATCTATGATATAAATGGAGAAATAATACATAGTAATGATATAGAACATATCTTGCTAAATAGAAATGACATTATTCCTGAAACAAGGGCTGAAGCTTGGTATAATATAATTTGTAATTATTCAAATAATAATAAACCAAAAATAAAAATTGGTATTGTAAAATCTACTAATAACAATTTTGAGAAAGTAGCTAATTCATTTGAACCATATATTGATAATTTATATAAAAGAATCAAAGAACAATGGAATAATAAAACATACAAAGGTAATTTAGAGTGTACAGTAAGTTTTATCATTGCAAGAGATGGAAGGCTTGTACATATTGAAGTTTTAGAACCATCAAGTAATTCAATTTTTAATGATGAAGCCATTAAATCCATTAAATATATAGCACCCTTCAAACCTTTACCAAAAGAATTTGATGGACAAGATATAGAAATGATTTTTACTTTTATAAATTAATAACTTTAATTATATCTTTAAGTTTATAAATTACAAATTAAGAATAATTTTTTAGATTATAAATATATAGACTTTAAGAACGTTTATAAATGCACATTAGAAAACTCAATACATAATTTTAATCGGAAATGTCTTAATTTTATATAAAACTGTCACCCTGAACTTGTTTCAGGGTCTTACCAATTGAAATTCTATACATTTATTCACAACTGGTAAGATTCCGAAACAAGTTCGGAATGACAGTTAAATTATTGAATAAATTAATAGGAAGTTTATATATCGAAGTGGAAGCACATGAAATTCTTCCTGACTAATGAATTATATCTTCCCAATTATCCAAGCGTGAATATCATTATATAAAATCAATATCATTAAAGCAATCAATAAATAGAAGAAGAAATTACTCAAAACCTCTACAAATTTTTTACTTACAGGTTTTCCTGTTACTTTTTCAATTATAAGGAATAGTAAATGTCCGCCGTCTAATGCAGGAATTGGTAATATATTAATTAGCGCAAGGTTTAATGATATCATTGCCGCTAATAATAAACCTTGAAAAATTCCCTTATAAGCAATTATTTCTGTACCGATTTTTGTAATAGCAATAATACCGTTCATTTCACTCATCGGAATTTTACCTGTAAATAATTTACCCAATGAATAAACCATAAAGCCCATATTATAATTTACATAATGATTTGTTGCCGGAATTAATTCTTTTAAGTTTCTTGTTTGAGTATATTTTTCACTATAAGTCTGTTCTATTCCAAGCTTACCTTCTTTATTAGGATAAACAGGGTTTAAATTCAATTGTTCATTATTTCGTAAAACTGTTATTGATACAGGCTTTTTAGTATCTGAAACAGCTGCTGCTATATCAATTAATAAAGCATCTTTATCAAGTTTATATTCTTTTTGATAATTTATTTTATCTCGTAAATCTTTTTGTAAATCTGAAAGTTCAGTTTCACCCGATTTATATTTTTCTAAGCCTAAAATATTATCAGTAGTTAATTTAACAGGTTCTTCATCTGTAAAATTTGGAAGTTTTACAATTGTACCGGCTTTAACAGTTTCTTCTTTATTTAAGGAAGGATTTAGCTCTTGTAATTGAATTAATTTATTTTCAATAATATCTTGAGAAGCAAATCCATCAAATTCCTTTGATAGTGTAAAGAATTTAGTAATTGTAATAGGATAATCCACATTTAATCCGTTAATAGAATAAATTATATCCCCTTTCTCAAAACCCGAGTTTAGAGCTGATTCAACCGCAGTTGGTGCAAATTTTTCAAACTGAACAGTAAATTTATTATCTGGAAGATGTTTCCATAATAAACCTGTAGCAAAAATTAAAACATAGGCAAGAATTACATTGCAGATTACACCTGCTGAAATAACTAAAGCTCTTTGCCCTACGGTTTTATTTGAGAACCTTAAAGTTGAATCTTTAGGAAGGTCGCAATCTTCTTCATCATCAGGAAAAGAAACATAACCGCCAAGTAAAAATGCATGGATTAAAATTTCTGTTTCACCAATTTTTTTAGAAAATAATGTAGGACCAAACGGTAAGCCAAATCCAAATTTATCAACCCTTATTCCTACTGCTTTTGCAGCAAGAAAATGTCCTAATTCATGTACTAAAATCAATAAGCTGATTAATAAAATCATAATTATCGAACTTGAAAACATATGTAAAAAATTCATTTTAATATTCTCTTTTATCTAATATAATTTGTATTATATGATAAAGTTCCTTGAAAAACTACTAAGCTTAATATATATACAACCTTGCTACTTCTGTAAATCAACAAAAGACGACAATATAATATGCAAAAGATGTTATAGTAAAATTCATTTTATGCCGCCTGCAGTTTTCCGTGAAGTTTTAAATTGTAAGATTTATGCTTGCTGTTTGTATGACGAAATTATAAAAACACTTATCAAAGATTTGAAATATAGAAATCAGAAAAAATTAGCACCATTACAAGCACAAATTATGTATGAATACTGGCAAGAGCTAAATTTAAAAGAGGAATATTTAATTCTACCTGTACCAATTCATCTGCATAGAAAAAAAGAACGCAAATATAACCACATGGATTTAGTTGCTGATGAATTCGCTAAACTCACAGGACTAAAAGCAAACAAAAACTTTCTTATAAGAATAAAGGATACTCAAAAACAGTTTAAATTACATAAACAAGAACGAATTAAAAATATTAAAAATGCCTTTGATATAAACCCAAATGAACAAATTGAAAAAGATAAAAAACTTTTAATAATAGATGATATAACTTCATCAGGTATCACGCTGGAAGAAATAATAAAAGTTCTAAATAAAAACGGTTATAACAATATTATGGCACTAACACTTGCTACGCCTGATATTTGGAATTAGATTTCTTGTTTCAGAGCGATAAAAATAAATATATAAGGGCATTGTTTTTGTGCAAGCTAAAAACACAGGCCTTATATATTTATTTTTATCGCTCTGAAACTAATATAAAAAATTAAGCATTTATTTGATTAATCAAATCATTAATATCTTGAGCTAAATGCCTATCAACAGTTATATCACTCTTAACCTTTTGATGTGAATACATTATTGTTGTATGTTTACGGTTAAAACAATCACCAATATACGGGAAGCTTTCGCCTGTCATTTCTTTGGCTAAATAAATTGCAACTTGGCGTGCATAAGCGGTTTTTGCAGCTCTGTTTGTACTTTTAATATCATCAACCGATATATTATAAAAACTTGCAACAATATCAATTATTCCGTCAACTGTAACTGTTTTACGTTTTTCGCTATATCCTATTATTTTCTTAACGACTTCAACCGTTACAGGAATTTCATTTATTGAAGTATATGCACTTACTGTATTAAAAGCACCTTCAAGTTCTCTAACATTTTTATTATATACAGATGCTAAAAATTCAATTACATCAACAGGCATTTTAATATTATTATCGTTAGCAAGTTTTGTTAAAATTGCCATTCTTGTTTCTATGTCAGGTACTTGAATATCAGCTAATAAACCCATTTGGAAACGAGTTTTAAGCCTATCTGGAGTATTTTCAAATTTATCAGGCGAACGGTCAGACGTAAATACAATCTGTTTTCCTGCATTATGAAGGCTTTCAAATGTATTAAACATTTCTTCTTCTGTTCTGGCTTTACCTTCTATTAATTGAATATCATCAATAAGCAATACATCTGCATTTCTGTATTTATTACGAAAATCATTCATTTTATTGTTATTGCTTTTAGAATTTGCTTTATCCATACCTCTAGCAAGTGAATTAACAAGGTCATTTATAAATTCTTCCGCTTTAACGTATTTTACTTTTAATTTTGGCTTATTAAATAAAATATCATGCCCAATAGCTTGCAATAAGTGGGTTTTGCCAAGACCTGACCCGCCATATATAAATAACGGATTATATTGTTTACCAGGGTCTTTTGCAACAGCAACTGCAACTGCATGAGCAAATTTATTATTTGCTCCAACCACAAAATTGTCAAATTTATATTTTAAATTCAAATTGCAAGATGATTGCATCTGCTTTAAACCGTCATATTTTGAAGGCAGAATTCTGTTTTCAAGATTTTTAATAAATTCTTTTTCTTCTTCTTTTTTAGCTTTTTGTTTTTCTTTTTCTAATTTTTTGTGCAAAGCTTCATCATAAATAACTTTAAAATATACATCTCTGCCGCAAACATTAGATAGAGCTTTAGATATATCTTTCTGACTTTTTTGCAGAATTTGAACAGCCAAATTCTGACCTGTCAATGCACAAAAGCAGTTATCCTCTAAAGAATGCGGAACTAACGGCAGCACCCATGTTTCATATGTAGTTGCAAGCATAGTTTCTTTTAATATAACAAGGACATCGTCCCATATTTGTTTAATTAATTCGTCTTCCATTTCTTAAAAATTCAAAAGTTATCTATTAAACGCGCTTGTGCTTGATACACAAGCGCAGAAATTAATTTATATATTTTCTAAAACTAATTAACTTTAGTAGTTAATCTTAGATGTAATTCTCGCATTTGCTCTTCTGAAGCCATAGCAGGAGCTTCTGTCATTAAGCATTTAGCTGCAGAGTTTTTAGGGAATGCAATTACGTCTCTAATTGAATTTGTTTTAGCAAGTAATGCAACAACCCTGTCTAAACCTAATGCTAGACCAGCATGCGGTGGTGTACCATATTTAAATGCATTAATCATAAATCCGAATTTTTCCTGAGTTTCTTCATCAGATAAGCCTAATGCTTTAAATACACGTTGTTGAATTTCAGCAGAGTGGATTCTAACACTTCCGCCGCCAAGCTCGTTACCGTTATAAACAATATCATAAGCAATTGAACGGCAATTTGCAGGATCTGTTTCCATTTTATCAATGTCTTCTAAGTTTGGCATTGTGAATGGGTGGTGAACAGAAACATATCTGTCATCTTCTTCTGAATATTCAAACATTGGGAAATCTACAACCCATAATAAAGCGTGAGCATTAGGGTCAATTAAGCCTAATTTATCACCAAAGTATAATCTAAATCTGCCCATAACATCATAAGTTACTTTTGGTTTATCAGCTACAAAGAATACAACATCGCCTGCTTGAGCATTTGCTCTTTGTTTTATAGCTTCTGCTTGTTCTTCTGTTAAGAATTTAAGAACAGGAGATTTTGCGCTGCCGTCTTCTAAATACATGATGTTAGCTAAAGCTTTAGCACCAAAAGAAACTGCTAATTTTGTTAAATCATCCATTTCTTTTCTTGAATAATTTGCAATACCTGGGATTTTAATAGCTCTTACAATTCCGCCTTTTTTCAATGTATCTTTGATAATTTCAAAGTTTGATTCCATTAAAATATCGCCGATATCAAATAATTCTAAACCAAAACGCAAGTCAGGTCTGTCGCTTCCATATTTATCCATAGCTTCTTTGTATGTAATAACAGGAAGTTTATCAGGTGTTTCATAACCAACGAGTCTGAATACTTCTTTTAATAAGCCTTCAACCATATTCATAATATCTTGTTGTTCTACAAAAGACATTTCCATATCCACCTGTGTAAATTCAGGTTGTCTGTCAGCTCTTAAATCTTCATCACGGAAGCATTTTGCTATTTGATAATAACGCTCAATACCTCCAACCATCAACAATTGTTTAAAGATTTGAGGTGATTGCGGTAATGCATAAAACTTACCTGGCTGTACACGGCTTGGAACTAAATAATCTCTTGCACCTTCCGGTGTTGTTTTAATCAAAATAGGAGTTTCAACTTCCATAAAGTTTTGATTATTTAAGTAATTACGCATTGTTTTAACAATTTCATGACGTAACTTTAAGCAGTTTAAAACTTTTTCTTGTCTTAAATCTAAATAACGATATTTTAATCTGATATCTTCATTAACATCATCAGCATTTAACGGGAACGGTAAAACAGCTGATGTAGAAAGTATTTCTAATGATGTTGGATAAACTTCAATTTCACCTGTCGGAAGTTTTTCATTATATGTTTCTTCAGGTCTAACTGATACTATACCTGTTGCTTTTATAACGAATTCGTCTCTTAATTTTTGGAATACATCATATACTTCAGGATTTTTTTGAGGGTCTGATACTAATTGGAATAAGCCTGATTTATCTCTCACTTCAACAAAGATAATACCGCCTAAATCTCTTACAGCAGAAACCCATCCTGCTATTGTTACTTCTTTACCTATTTCATTTTTTGTTATTTCACCGCAGCCATGCGTTTTCATTGATGTTGTTGTTAACATATTAAATTCCTGTTTTCTCACTTATAATAATTTAAATTTAACTCAAAAATACTAATTTTTCAAAAAATTTTAGATTTTTCTTTTTTTGACTCTAACACCTTCAACTTCATATACATTTTCAATAGCTATAAATGCTCTAGGGTCAATGTTTTTAGCTATTTCTTTAAGTTTTTGAACCTGCAAACGTGATATCACGCAATATACAATCCTTTTCTTAACACCCGAATATCCGCCTTCTGCATCAACATAAGTAACACTGACATCCATTTTTTCCATTATATCTTTACCTATTTCAGAGGAATAGTCAGTAATTATAAATACAGATTTAGATTCATTCAAACCTTCAATAACAATATCCATAGTTTTATAAGCAACGAAATATGTAATTATTGAATATAGAGCATGCTGCCAATCATATACAAAGCCTGCAACTGTAAATATGAACAAGTTAATGAACATAATTATTTCACCAACCGAAAACGGTATTTTCTTAGTTGCATAGATTGCCATAATTTCAGTACCATCAACAGAGGCACCATTTCTTATAATTAAACCGACCCCTGCCCCAAGAATTAAGCCGCCAAATATTGCAGCTAAAAATAATTCCAAATCCGGTATTACCGCATGTCCATGAAATAATTGTCCGAATACTGTTACACCACAGGCAAAAATCAGAATTGAATAAAATGTTGCAAGTACAAAACGAATACCCAGTTTTTTAAATGCCAAAATTATGAACGGAAGGTTTATTGCAACGATAAAAGCACCTAAAGGCTGTTTTGTTAAAGTATTTAATATCATTGAAATACCTGTAATCCCGCCGTCAATAATATGACTGGGTATTAAAATTCCCTCGATAGCGAAAGCATATATTAATGCACCTAGTGTCAGAAAAAAATAATCTTTTAAATATGTTTTCATTGTGTACCTTTTACAATCTCCAAATTCTATTATACATTATTTTCCGCATAATTTGATAAAAATTATAAAATTTATTATTATTTAAGAACTATGATTTTCAACAGAAAAAAGAGAGTTAATATAATACCTTTAGGTCAAAATTGCATGCCTCGTGTAATTTTAACAAGATACGGAATAAAACCGCATAAATTTCAAGGTGAATTAACATATCCGTTTGATTTAGCAGTTTTTGGCATACCTGAAATTACAAAAACTTTAAAAACAGATTTTAATGAATTTTTTGACAATCTCGAATACAAAAATAATTGCTGGATTAAAACTCCTAATTGCATTGAATTTTGCCATGATAAAAGATTTAAAGAAAATGATAAACAAAAACTTATAGACTTATATTCAAAACGAATTGAAAATTTCAGAAATACAATAAATGATGAAACACCGGTTTTATTTGTTCAAATTCTTGGTGATTATGAAGAAATAGAGCAGCAATATAACGAACTTAAACGTATCAGAGGAGATAAACCATTTAAGTTTATTATTATTGATACAGAAAATATTGTGCCTGAAATTAATTTAGAAAATGTATTTATAAAAAAAATACCACTGCCAAGTAAAGACTATAAACTAAATTGGTGGAAAAAAGAATACTACAACAGTAAAGATGGCAGGCTTTTTGAAAAACAAATTGCTGAATTTTGTAAAGAAGTCCTAAATTGACTATTACATATTTATAATCATAGTAAAAAAAACAAAGCAAAAAAATAGAAAAAACAAGCCCTGTGCGACGTATAGTAAACATCAATCTCAGTTGATTAAAATATTTATAGCTAGAATAATGTATAAATTACTATCAAATATGTTTGAAAATAAACATAATGTCATGCTGAACTTGTTTGACTACTTTTTCCAAAATCTTTGATTTTGAGAAAAATGTCTGGTTTCCCACAGCATCTTACCAATTTGAATATATACAATAATTCTAGTAAAACTTATATTTTGAATTTAAAATGTTATTTCTAAATCTAAGATCCTGTGGGAAACCAGACATTTTTCTCAAGTTATTGATTTGATTAAAAAGCTGGTAAGATGCTGAAACAAGTTCAGCATGACAAGATATTTCATAAAAAATTTGGAATTATAAAATAGCGTAAAATTAGAAAAAGTGCTCAAATAAATTCAGGGAGGGACAACATGCTATTAATATCTTAGACTATTAACATGTTTGTATTTATATAAAACTGTCATTCCGAACTTGATTGACTACTTTTTCCAAAATCTTTGATTTTGTGAAAAATGTCTGGTTTCCCACGGAATCTTACCAGCTTTTACACAAAATCAATAATTTGGGAAAAAGTAGCAAACAAGTTCAGGGTGAGAGCATTGGTTATTCTTAATTCATAATTTTATATACTCTATGGAAAATCATACTTTTTAAATTATTTACATTCTCTAAGAACTGCAAGCGCCTCACAATAGATTTCCATATCTAAACCCAGCTCTTTTGCGCGATTTTCCATATATGCTATCTGCTCATATATCTCTTTTGTAAATTCAGGCTGATGAGTATTATACCAATCTTGTTCAACACTTAGACTTACAGCTCTAACACCATTTTTAACAATTTCATCAAACCACTTATTTATTTCTTCATAAGTGTCATTAACCCCAGGGTATAAAATAAATTTAACTTTTAAAAGATTACTTTCCCCTGCTGCTTTAGCATATTTTCTTATATTTTCCCAAACTTTTTTATATGCTTTCACCTGCTTAATTTTTTCATAGGTTTCTTTGCAGCCTGCGTCGGTTGAAATTACAAGACTTATAGCACCAAGCTTTAAGCCTTTTTCTATACTTTTAGAATATTTTATGCCCGATGAATTTATTCTTATATTTTTACATCCTTTATCCAAGAAAAGGCTTATTAATTTATCAAACTCATGTAAAATAGTAGGTTCACCGCCGCCAAAAATTATGCATGATTCCTCTGTTTTTTTGATGACGCCTTTTTTAAACATATCTTTAACAATAGGATATAATGGGTATTCTTTATAACTGTTAAATTTTTTCTTATCATCCATTGTATAGCAATAAGTGCAATTACAATTGCATTTTGTCCAATGGTTGAACGTAAAATGGTTTATATAATTTTCTTCATCCCAATCTTTTTCATGAAGATAAATGCAATCCTTGCAAGCATCAAGGTATTCACCTTTTTTATGCATTGCTTTCATTTCTTCTTTTATTTTGAAGATTTCATTCCAATCTAAAAGTTCGCCATGGTAATTTTCTTTTATAGTTGTCTGGTATTCAGTTTCTCTGCCTTGCAAATAGCCGTAACAGCATAAACGGAGTGAATCCGTTCTAAATTCTATTCCTCTATTTACCCATTGACAACTTTTATATGCCATAATTATCCTCTTGTTTTATTATAGCAAAATAAATGAAAAGCGATAGATACGTTTACTTTTGATTTATATTGCAATTTCTGCTAAATATAGTTAAGACATAGTCATAATGTCATTCTGAACTTGTTTCAGAATCTTATAAACTGAAAATGATATTTCTAAATATAAGACCCTGAAATAAATTCAGGGTAACAATTTAACTATTTTAGCAGAAATTGCAATATAAATCTTGTTTACCGACTATCCTGTTTTTTCGCAACACCTAAGCCGCATTTCAGCAACAATGCACTATCTCCGTCAGCTTTAGTGTTAGGTATGGACTTCGAAACAAAAAGGTCTATCGCTTTTCATTTATTTTGTTAATTATTATTGATCATACTCTTTCTCAAATCCAAACAATGAACTTACAGACTCACCGTCATGAATTCTTGAAATAGCTTCACCTAATAATGGTGCTACGCTTAATTGAGTGATTTTTTCAGGTAAAAATGCTTTATTAAGCGGAATTGTATTTGTAACAACAACCTCTTTAATAGGTGCTTTTTCAAGTCTTTCTAAAGCAGGACCTGAAAATACAGGGTGAGTTGCACAAACATAAACATCTTTTGCACCTTTATCTTTTAATAATTGTGCAGCACCGCAGATTGTTCCTGCTGTATCAATAATATCGTCAAACATTATACAAGTTTTATCTTTAATATCACCGATAATATTTACAGCAATAGCTTCATTGTGACGGTTTCTTCGTTTATCAATAATAGCCATTGGTGATTTCATTTGTTTTGCCATATATCTTGAACGTGAAACACCGCCCATATCAGGACTTACAACAACTAAATCTTCTGTAGGAATATTTAATTTTTTAACATAATCCACAATTACAGAAGTTGAATAAATATGGTCAACTAAGATATTAAAGAAACCTTGAATTTGACCTGTATGTAAATCCATAGCAAGAATTCTGTCAGCCCCTGCTGTTGTTAATAAATCAGCAACTAATTTTGCAGTAATAGCTTCTCTGCCTGATGTTTTTCTGTCTTGTCTTGCATAACCATAGTATGGAATAACAGCTGTAATTGATTTTGCACTTGCACGTTTAAATGCGTCAATTATAATTAATAATTCCATTAAGTTTTCATTTACAGGATTGCAAACAGGCTGAACAATAAATACATCATCGCCTCTTATACTTTCTTGAACTTGAACGTATATTTCACCGTCTGCAAAGTTTTTTATAATCATTGGTCCAACAGTTGTACCAAGATATTGTGCTATTTCTTCAGCCAATTTCATATTTGAACGGCCTGCAAACAGTTTAATATCGTGAGTTGGATTTATTGTTTTCTCGCCTTGCGGAAAAGCTAATTCTAATTCCATTATTTATTGCCTCCTGAAAGTTGCTCAATTTTTCTCTTTACCCAGTTTGATAAGATTTTCATTGGTGCTCTTGTTACAGCTAGTGAATATGCTTCAACATCTTTTGTTATAACACTTCCTGCACCTACTGAAGCCATTTCATTAACTGTAACAGGTGCTACAAGTACTGAATTTGACCCTGTATTTGCACCATCTTTAATTATTGTTTTACTTTTAACTTTTGAAATAGGATTATAATTTGCAGTTATTGTGCCTGCACCTATATTTACTTTGCTGCCAAGTTCAGCGTCACCAATATAGCTTAAATGTGAAACATTTGTATTATCTTTAATTACAGATTTTTTAACTTCTACAAAGTTGCCTATTCTCACATTATTACCAATAACAGCACCGTCGCGGATATGCGCAAACGGTCCTATTTTACAGTTTTTTCCGATTATATTTTTACCTGTAATATAAACATTTGGAAGAACTAAGGTATCTGCCCCTATTGTTGTTTCAGGAGAGATAAAAGTTGTGTCGGGGTCAACTATTTGAACTCCTTCTTCCATTAGTCTTGTTACAGATTTCCTGTTTAGAATTTTTGTCGCTTGAGCTAAATGTACTTTTGAATTGATACCAAAAATTTCTTCGTTATTTTCTAAAATATAAGATTGAACTGTAAGATTTTTTTCAACAGCCCATTTTACTATATCTGTTAAATAATATTCACCTTGAGCATTATTATTTTGCAAGTTATTAAATGCATCAGATACAGTTTTCCAATTAATACAATAAATACCTGCATTAATTTCTTTAACTGCTTTTTGTTCAGGTGTTGCATCTTTTTCCTCTACAATAGCAATAAATTTTTTATTTTTATCACGAATAATTCTGCCATAATTTTTAGGATTTTCAAAAATAGCTGACATTACCGTTAAATCTGCATGATTATTGTCATGGAATAGAACAAAGTCTTGAATTGTTTCAGATGTAATTAAAGGAGTATCTCCGCAAACTACAATCACGTAACCGTCAAAATCTTTTAAATATGGTGCAGCTTTATTAACAGCATCACCTGTTCCTAATTGCGGACTCTGCAAAATACATTTTGCATTATCACAATATGATTTAACAAAATTTTCAACCTTTTCGGCTTCATGCCCTACAATAACAAAGCTCTCATCTGTACAATTAATATTATTTACTGCATCCAAAACATAACCTAAAAGAGGTTTATTAAAGATAGAATGGAGAACCTTTGGCATTTCAGACTTCATTCTTGTGCCTTTACCTGCCGCAAGAATTATTGATTTTACTTTTTTATTTAACATAAATTCCATTCCTCAACTCTATAATACTATTTTTGCATGAAAATTAAAATATTTCTTAAAGAAATTTTTCATATTTGATAAAAATTAATAAAAAAACGCAATTATTGGGTCGAAAATGTTTTTTTATATATGTGGGTTAGTTTATTTTTGGTAGGTTATTAATATGGTTAATTCTATTAATGCTGATTATAATGGTTATATAAATTTTGAAAATAATAAAAATAATGTTACTTCTCCAATTGTAGAGCCTGATATTTCTATTTTCCAAACTGAAGAAACTGATATAGAGAATAGAGAACAATTAACAGAAACAGAAAAAACTGAAAATGAAGCTAAATCAAGTGTTAGTTCTAAAGAAGAATTACAAGAAAAATTCGAACAAATTCAAGCTGAACAAGGAATTGTAGGTAAAACAATAGACAAAATTAAAAATAAATTTCCGGCATTATCTAAAATCGGTTTTACTGGTTCAGATGAAATAAAAGAAATAATGGCAAAAGTTGAATCCGGTGAAATTTCAATAGAAGAAGCAGATGAAGCATTAGAAAAATATAAAGAAAATCAAGAAAAAACTACTGACCTTGTATTAAATGCAGGTACACTAGCTATTGTTACAGCTGTTGGTTTATTAGCCGGACCTTTAGGCTGGGGAGCGCTTGCTACAATAGGAATTGCAACAGCAACTGGCGCAGTTGCAAGAGTTGCATTGGGTGCAACAGAAGCCGCTACTAACGAAGTTAAAGGCGATTATACTATGGAAGATGTGGGAAATGACGCAATAAAAGGCGGTATAATTGGTTTCTTAAAAGGTGCAGGAAAAGTTATAGGAATGAAATTTAGATTGCCTCATAGCCAGCAAGATAAAGCTGTAGAACAAATAAAAAATGCTGGTAAACTTGCAGCTGTAGCAAAAACTGGCGTATTATTTGCTTCATAATTAAGCTTTTTTATAATCAATATTCTTCATCAAAAATACTGTTGGAATAATAATCATTGCAGCTATTGAAAACATTCTGAAAGTATCAACAAAGCCGAGTAATGTAGACTGTTGAACAAGTTGTTTATATAATGTACTTTGAGCCATATAATTCGCAACATTAGGATGAATATGTTGGCTTAAACCCGCAGTTAACGCACTAAGCCTTTCTTGATATACAGGATTCAATTCATTTAAATTTTTAACCATACTATATTGGTGCATCTGAGCGCATCTGGCTATCATTGTGCCTGATAATGATGTACCTATTGCGCCGCCTATATTTTTCAATAAATTTTGAAGCCCTGCTGCATTTGTCATCTGTTTATTACTAAGTGTTACCGCCGATAACGCTATACTTGGTACAAGAGAAAAGCCCATTCCTAAACCTAAAATAAAATTTGGAACTGCAATACTTGTCATTGATATATCTAAATTCAGATTACTTAACTGAAACCCTGCTATACCGATAAATACAAGCCCAAGACAAACAAGCAATCTGTTATCAATTTTATTTGCCAATAAACCGCTTAAAATTACAGAAGTCAAACTTCCTGCCCCTCTTGGCATCATTGTTAATCCGCTTAAATATGCGTTATACCCCATTAATGTTTGCAGAAATTGCGGTAAGATTGCCATTGAAGCTAGTAAAACAAGATTTACTATTACTTGAATTAATGTTCCTACCGTAAAATTTCTATCTTTAAAAACACTTAAATCTATCAAAGAATCTTTATTTTTTAATTGAGAAATGAAGAAAAAGACAGCAGCTATAACGCTTACAATTGCCATTCTTCTTACCCAAACAGCATTAAACCAATCGGCATTATTACCTTTATCTAATATAATTTGCAAGGTTACAAGCCAGACTGTTAAAAGGAAAAAGCCTATTGTATCTATTCTTACATTTTTCTGTCTGCGAGCATATGGCGGATCTTCAAGCAAATATTTTATTAAAATAATTGTTCCGACTCCGATAGGTATATTTATAAAAAATATCCACGACCAATGAAAATTATCCGTAATCCAACCGCCGAGAACAGGTCCGATAATTGGTGCGATTACAATAACCATACCGAATAAAGCCATTGCCTTACCGCGTTCTTTAATAGAAAAATTTTCAAGTAAAATAGCTTGTGCTAAAGGCAATAATGCTCCGCCTCCAAGCCCTTGCAATATTCTTGAAAATATCATCATTCCCAAAGTATTTGATATTCCGCAAAGAAAAGATGAACATACAAAAAGCAAAACACTGAAAGTGAAAAATGCTTTTCTTCCCATTAATTTGCAAAACCAATCAACCGCAGGAATAATAATCCCAGAAGCAATTAAATAACTTGTTAATATCCAAAGTGCTTCTTCTCTTGAAGCGGAATAACTGCCTGCCATGTGTAAAAGAGCAACGTTTGCAATAGTTTCATCAAGTACAAACATAAATGCAGCACCAATAATCGGGATTGAAACTATCCACGGATTAAACTTAGGTTTCCATTCTTCCTGCTGCAATATTTGTTCTTCTGCCATTATTTAACTCTTACTTTAGGTTCAACGCTCATGCCTGCAACAATATTATATTCTTCCGGATTGATTTCTTCCGTAAAAATGATTTTTACAGGTATTCTTTGAACAATTTTTACAAATGAGCCTACTGCATTTTCAGGCGGGAATAAGCTTGATTTCGCTCCTGAAGCCTTTTGAATACTGTCTATTTTACCTTTGAATTTTTTATTCGGGTATGCGTCAACTTTTATTGTAACCTCTTGCCCTACTTTCATTTTACCGACTTGATTTTCTTTAAAGTTAGCTTCTATCCATATTTTATCGGGAACAATTGCAAATAACGGCTGCCCTACTTGAACATATTTGCCTTTTTCAATATTTCTGTTAGTTACTGTTCCTGTATTTGGAGCTTTTATATTTGTATAGTTCAAATTTAATTCTGCCTGATCACGCTGTGCTTTAAGTGCTTTTATGTCAGCATCTGCAACTTTATTATTACCTGAGGACATAATATCTTCTTCTGCTGCTAATAATCTTGCTTTTGTATTATCATACTTGGTTTGAGCACTATCTAAAGTTTGTTGTGATACTGCACCTGCCTTATACAGATTTTTATATCTTTCCAAATCTTTTTTAGCTAAATTAATTTCTGAATTAATAGCACTTAACTTTGCTTTTGCAACCTTTTGAGAATACAAAGCCTTTTCATAAACAGCCTGCGCTTGTTCCAATTTTATTTTATAATCTGTATCATCAATTTTAGCTACCAAATCACCTTCATTTATTTTTTGATTATCTTCAATATAGATTTCAATTATTTGACCTGAAACTCTCGGTGCTATTTGAATAATATCACTTTCTACATAAGCGTCATCAGTAGATTCATACTTCAATGAATTTACATAATAAAACCCGCCTGCAATTATTACAAATAGAGCTAATAATATAATTAATATCTTCTTTTTATTTAATTTTTCCATAGTTTAAGTTTTCCTAATAATTTTACATGCACATTATAATATACTATGTTGTTTTTATCACTTATATGTATCAAAATATAGATATAAGAACATACGAGGATTTATGAAACAAAAGAAATTAGTTACAGGAATATTAATTGCAGCATTATTTATAAATACTGCACCAATATATGCATTCACAGTTAAAAAAGAATCCAAGACAGAAAAAACTGTTGTCTCCGACTTAAATCTTGACTGGTGGAAAGAGCTTAACGACCCGATTTTAACAGATTACATTGTTAAAGCACTACAATATAATCATGATTTAAAAATCGCAACATTAAAAGTTGAAGAAACAACTCAAAACAAGAATATAACAAGGTCGCGAGAACTCCCCTCTATTGGCGTTGGCGCTGTTCCTGCCCTATACAAATTACCCTCAGAAACAAATTCAGAAGGGTTAATATCACTTCCTATCTATGCAAACTACGAACTTGATTTATTTGGTAAAAATCGTGATAAAACAAAATCTATGGATAAACTTATTGAAATAAGTGCTCAAAACGAAAAATCTGCTTATATTTCAGTTATAAGTGCCGTAGGAACTACATATTATAATATTGTTAAACTTGATAAATTAATTACTCTTCAACAAGAAATAATTAAAGACCGCAAACAAATATACGACTTAATGAAACTAAGCAACGAACAAGGGCTTGTTTCAACCGCTGATACTGTAAGCGCAAATAAGGCTTACATTAAAGCAAATACTGATATTATTGAATTAAAGAAATCACACGAAAGAATGCTGAATATGCTTGCAGTTTTAACAGGCGACAGCCCTGAAAACAGCGCAAATTACAAAAGAATTTCTTTTGACGATTTAAATCTTAACAAGAACATTCCTTTATATATTCAATCAGAAATTATTCAATCACGTCCTGATTATATAAGTGCCGAAAAAAACCTTGAAAAAACAGGACTTGATGTTAGAGTTGCAAAAAAAGACTTCTTGCCGAGCTTCAATATTTTAGGACTCTTATCTTTTAACTCTACAAAATATTTTTCTGCTATGAATTGGACAAACGCCTTTGGACTTTTAGGCGGAAATGCTGCTTTATCTTTATTTAGCGGCGGAGCTAAAATTGCAAATTTGAAGTTACAGAAAAATAAATACAAACAGGCAATTGAAAACTATCAAAAAACAAATCTTACCGCTATTCAAGAAGTAAATGATGCTTTATGTGATTTAAAGCTTGATAACGAAAAATATTTAAAAACACTTGAAAGTTACGACGCTGAAAAACAAGATTATTATTATACGGATTTGAAATATAAAGAAGGAATCATTTCTTATTTGGATTTGCTTCAAAAGAAAGAAGCTCTGCTAACAACAGAAAAGACAGTTACTAATAACAAAACCGAATTATTTATAAATCAAATTGGATTATATAAAGCAGTTGCCGGTGCAAAGATATAAATATTTGTATTATTTTAAATCTTCTTTATTAATCAAATAGAAAAAATACATAAGGGATTGAATATCAGCTAATAATTCACATTCTGTTTCTATTTGATATTTTAGCGACTCTTCCATATTTTCAAGTTTTTTGAATAATCTATTGTTTATTTCTTTTTTAAGCATAAATATCATTTCCTTGTATTTTGGATAAATCTTCATATATACTATTTGTTTTATTATTTACTTCATTTAGGCTCTTGTTTATTACATTTGAAAGAATATGCATACAATTTTTAGCAACATATTCATCTTCATCTGGATATAGTCCTTCTTCCGTTATTTGAAAATATAAAAAGTGAAATAGTTTTATTAAATAAAAAACATGACCGAATGCTGTTTTATATCTAAAGAATTCATAATATATTTCTTCTGGTGTTTTTTCTTTGCTCATTTTATGCATCTCCTTATATACACAATAAATTGTTGATATCAACAGTTTATCAGTTAGAAAAATATTTGTCAACTGATATAATGTAGAAATGAACAATAAAATAGATACAATTACCTATAAAGTGGGTATGAAAATAAGAATTGAAAGAATGAAAAAAGGTCTATCTCAAGAGAAACTTGCAGAGTTAGCTAAGATTGGCACAAATTCTGTTGGAGGGATAGAACGAGGCGAACAATCTCCAACTGTAGAAACAATGGCTGCAATTGCAAATGCATTAGAAATAGAACTATATAAATTATTTATTTTTGATATTTAAATTTCTGTCACCCTGAATTTATTTCAGGGTCTTACCTACTTTGTATAACAGCTTTTAATTAAAAGCAAGTTTTATGATTAAATTTCAAATTGGTAAGATGCTGAAACAAGTTCAGCATGACATAAATAGAAATAAAAAAGTATAATATTCTATAGAAAGAGAGATTCTGATGTCAACCAGAGAAGATATTAAAAGCTTATTAGCAAAAGAAAGTTATACTATCACTCAAATAGCAGATATATTGACCAAAACAACTGGAAAGAAATACACAGTAAAATCTATCTCGCAAAAATTGACAAATAATACTTTAAGATATGATGAATTTAAAAAAATAACCGAAATACTTGGATATAGAATAAAACTTGAGAAAAATAATTAAACAACTTATGTCACCCTGAACTTGTTTCAGGGTCTTTGATTTAGGAATTACACCATAAATTCATAACAAAAAATTTTAATATAATTATTTCGTATAATTTCAAGTTGGTAAGATTACGAAACAAGTTCGGAATGACATTTTTATAAAAGACAAATTAACTAAACGATATTAAAATTTACTGTCACCCTGACTTGTTTGACTACTTTTTCCAAAATCTGTGATTTTGTGAAAAATGTCTGGTTTCCCACAGGGTCTTATCAACTTTGTATAACAGCTTTTAATTAAAAGCAAGTTTTATGATTGAGTTTTAAATTGGTCAGATGCTGAAACAAGTTCAGCATGACAGGTTATTTTATATTCAAATTGTAGGTTGGGTTTTAACCCAACCTACTTACTATTGCAAATTATTATAATTTATGTTCTTATTTTTTTATTAATATTTAGGTTTTATATGATTAAAAAAATTTTTATTTCTATCTTTCTTATTGCAATATTTGCTTTATCTTTTTTCTTTTTTCAAGAAGCTAATAAATATAAGCTTCCAAAAGAATATAAAATTGAAATTGAAAACTTAATTGATGAAGAAACTCCTAAAACGAAAAATTGTATTGATGAATATTATATCAAAGCACAAAATGAATATTTAAAAATAAAAAATGCTAAAGATACAGAATATTTGGAAGAATCTGTTTTTCTGATAGACAATTATCAACGAGGAATAGAGGTTTGTGAATTCAATATGGTATCTATGCTAATAGAAAAAACAGAAAATTATGCAAATATAAAAGATAAAATTCCACCTACAGACTTTGCAGACACATTAAATGAATTCCTTTATCCATACCTAGATGAAAATAATATTAACGATAAAAAATTAACTGAAATTAATAAATATACAAGTACTAAAATTAATGAAATTGATAATTTTTCATACATAAGCCTTAGCGAAGATGATATTTACAAACAAGATAACTAATTATATTTTAAATATTTACTAGAAGGTAGGGTGCAAAAAGGAACGTTTGCACCAAAAATAATTACATAATAACAATGAAAAAATAGCCGATTGTCTAATATACAAACAGATATATAAAATGTATAATTTACAAATAGCCGTTAAGCATTAAATTAAAATAGTGGAAAAGATGAGAGTAAAATTTATTTGGTGCAAACGTTCCTTTTTGCACCCTACAACTAATATGTATATTAATAATTTAATAGAAACAAAGTGTAAATACAAAAAACAAACCTAAATTCTTAAAAATAATACACTCAGGTTATTGTATCTAGATAAAATACCTAATACAATTACAGTTATGAAAAAATTTATTGTAGTTATTATTTCAATATTTTTACTATTATCATCATTTACGATTATTCTTTTTCTAGAAAAACAAATAAATGGTAAAAAATTTGTTTCTTTAGATTTAGCAAAGATGACATTTGAACGGAAAAATGAAAACTTTGAAGAAGAAAATGAAGATACAGAGATAGCTGACGAATATAAAGTTGAGTTAAGAGATGTTTATTTCCTAGCAACCGCAGAGTGTTATTATGATGAAAAATTAGAAAAAACAAATTCTAATTGGTTCAATATTTGTCAGCGAAATTACATTCAAGAATATACCCCATATTTAAAAGAAAAATGGAACAAAGTGTATAATTCTTGCATTAAACAAGTAAAAAATAAAAAATTTAATAGTATAGATAATTGCCTTAACGCTAAACTAAATACCGAATTTGCTGATTTTGAATTAAAACAAAGAAAGAAAAATTATCAAGAAGACTGGAAAAACTTAACTGATAGAATATACATTGATTTGAATTCTGTATATGCGCAAAGTGATTATATAAGCGGAACATTTAAAGGAATTCCCAAAAAAGAAATAACCATATATGAACAAACTGTTGGATACTATACATTAAGAACTGCAGCCTCATGCAATTTAGATTTACAAGACGGAATAAAAAAGCTAGAATATCCGATTGTAAAATATTATGATAAAGACAATAAATTCATAACAGAAGATAATATACATAGGTATTGGAATGTTCATTACCCCGGTGGACATTTGGGTATAACTCATCCAGACGAGCTTGATAATGGTGATTTATTTTTTGATACTTTATGCAGCTATTATAAAAATAGTTTATAAAACCTTGTTTAAATTAAACCTAATGGAGAGTATAGTCACTCTCCATCAGGTTTAAGAAACAGTTCTTTTTCTTTCCTTCTTCGATTTACTAAGCCGTCTACAATTTCAAGTTCACCAGTTTTTCTATTTCTTTGTTTATTATATTTTTCAAGTTCAATAATAGCTCCTTCCATATCGCCTGAATTTAGTTTTTCAAGTAAATTTGACTTCCTATTAAATACATTCGGTCCAAGATTATACATAAAACTTGCGAGTGCTATCTTTTGGTTACTTGTTAAAGGAACTTGTATATTTTTTAATCCTTTTGTATGTGTTTCAAAATCTTGTCTATATAATTCTTCTCCTTTTTCTCTTGTAATTAACATCCCTTTTTCAATCGGTTTACCATCTACCAGTCCTGTATGTCCATATCCTATAGTCCATACATCATTTGGAGTTGGTTTATGTGCATCTGCTCTGAAATTTTCAACTCCTTGTATAAATATTCTTGCCTTTTTTATTTCAGTATCAGAAAATTTAGCATTATCACTACTATCGAATTTATATTTTATATTCTCTTCTTTGTTATTTTCTAAATTATTTTCAATATATTTTTTATATTTAGGATAATCATATTTAATTTGTGATTTTCTTAAATTTGCTGCACCTCCAGTAAGTTCTCCTTCATCTTTTTTAGATTTCATCGAAGGATACAAAATATCCTCACGAGAAAGTTCCTTGTTAGTGTATGTTTTTCCGAGCCCGACATCATCATAATTTTCTTTTGATTGCTTATTATTCATTGTTGGATATAGGGTATCTGCCCTATGTTGCATTTTTTCATCATTACTACTTGTTGATGTTCCTCCACCTTTATATGTAAATTTACCTTCGTCATCACGTGGATGATCTGCCTCATTCCAAGTTGCCATGGAACCTTCCTTTCTTCTTTTTTGTACATTACAATTCGCCTTAAATATTATTAATATTTAAGCTTAGTCTAACCCTTTACCTAAAACTACCGTAATCTCTTAACTTATAGCTTAGTATATTTTCAGTATAAATCTTTTCAAAAAAACTTCAAGCCTGACACAATATAAACAGGCAATTTTAGAAAAATTGGAATCACCAAAGCAATGGTGGGACAATGTTTTTGGGCTTTGTGTAAATTATTGTAAATATATCATTTTATTTTACATTTTTATGCATTATAATGTTTATTTTATACATTTTTATGTTTATCTTGTATCTTAATATTGAAAAAACTAAAAGAAATTCATTTTTTGTCCTGTGTTTTTTGCTCTAAAGAGCAAGAAAACAATGGACTTCAAAATGAATTTCTTTTAGTTTTTTCAATATTTCTCGCTATAAAATCTTAAAAATTCAAATCTTGTTCTTTTGTTTGAATTTTATTTAAAGCTTTTTGAACAAATTCGTCAACAGAAAGTTTACCTGCTTCACCAATACCGCGGATTCTTACTGCAACTTGTCCTTCTTCAATTTCTTTATCACCCATTACTAGTACATAAGGGATTTTATTTCCTTGAAGTGCTTCTCTTATTTTATAACCCATGCTTTCGCTTCTGTCATCAAGCTTTGTTCTTATGCCTGCTGCACGTAGTTTATTATAAACTTCTTGTGCATAATCACAATGACGGTCTGCAATAGGTACAACACAAACTTGAGTTGGAGCAAGCCACATAGGAAATGCCCCCGCATAATGTTCAATTAAGATACCATGGAATCTTTCCATAGAACCAAATACAACTCTGTGTAGCATTACAGGTGTTTTTAATTGTCCGTCTTTATCTTGATATTTAATATCAAATCTTGCAGGAAGATTGAAATCTAACTGAATTGTAGCACATTGCCAAGTTCTACCGATAGCGTCTTTAACTTTAAAGTCAATTTTAGGTCCGTAGAATGCACCATCTCCTTCATTAATTTCATAGTTCATTCCGCGTTTATCCATAGCTTCTTTTAATCCAGCTTCTGCTAATTCCCAGTTTGATAGTTCGCCTACATAGCTTTCAGGTCTTGTTGAGAGTTCAACTTCAAATTCCATATTGAAAATCTTCATTGTATCAGCTACAAAATCAATAATTGCATTGATTTCATCAACTAATTGTTCAGGTGTACAGAAGATATGCGCATCATCTTGAGTAAAGCCTTGAACACGTGTTAAACCTGATAAAGCACCTGATTTTTCTTTTCTGTATACTGTACCAAGTTCAGCCATTCTTAATGGCAATGAACGATATGAATGTCTTTCTGATTGATAAATCATAATGTGAAACGGGCAATTCATAGGTTTAACTATAAATTGGTCGTCATCTTCATTTTCTTTTTGAATGAAAAACATATTTTCTTTATAGTGGTCAATATGACCTGAAATTTCCCATAATTTTGATTTAGCAATTTGAGGTGTATTAACAATTACGTAACCGCGTTTTCTGTGTTCACTTCTCCAATAGTTTTCTATTTCTTCACGAACAACTGCTAAATTCGGATGCCATAAAACAAGTCCGCCGCCAATTTCTTCTCTTACAGAGAATAAGTTTAATTGAGCGCCAAGTTTTCTATGGTCGCGTTTTTGTGCTTCTTCTAGCATTGTTATATATTGTTCTAAATCTTCTTTATTCCAGAATGCTGTAGCATAAATTCTTTGAAGCATTTTATTTTTTTCATCGCCTCTCCAATAAGCACCTGCAACTTTCATTAATTTTATTGCATTGCCTTTAATATAGCTTGTATTTGGAACGTGAGGACCTGAACATAAATCGTTAAATAAAACATTTCCGTCTTTGTCTTTTGTCAAATATAAAGTAGGATTGTCATTTTTATGTTCTTCTAATAATTCGGCTTTATAAATTTCGCCTTCTGCTTTAAATTCAGCTATTTGTTTTTGTACATCAGGGATTTCATATTTTTCGAAGGTCAAATTTTGCTTTAATATAGCTTTCATTTCAGTTTCAATTTTTGCTAAATCTTCATCTGTAAATGCGTGGCCTTCTAAATCAAAATCATAATAAAACCCATTATCAATAGCAGGTCCTATAGCTAATTTTGCATTTGGAAATAACTTTTGAACAGCCTGCGCCATAATATGTGAAGCAGAATGTCTTAATATATGTAGATTCTCGTTATTCTTTTCCATATTTTTCCCCTTTTATATAACATATATTAATTTATATCACTCATAAAACAATATATCAACAAAAGGCAGTTTTACATATATTTTGCTCAATGACACTTTTATTTCAAAAAATCTGTTCCAGGGATATTCATAATCAGCTTTAATCTTTTCTAAATTAAACAAATTAAAGATTTGATTTTCATATTCCTGCATATAGGTTTTTAGAATATCATCAGAAAGATTGTCAGGGTTATCTTTTAAAATTTTACGAACATTAGCTTGATATGCCCAATCATCTAAAAATCTTGTTAATTGAAGATTTTGAAATGCATGTTTATCTGGAAATTTAGCGCCAAAATATGTTAACGCAGCAGAAATAGAACTTCCTAGTGTATTACCTGTTGTATTCCAAGCAGCATAGCCATAAAACTCTTTTAGATTTGTTTTTGACATCAAAGCTTTTACAAAATTATTATCACTGCCATTAGCATTCAGAATATCAGCAATAAAATACGGTTTATCAGGAAGAGTTAATTCGCCTTGAAATAAAGGTTCTTCAATATTCATTACAAGTTCACCCTGCTGATTTTTAAAATTATTAACTAACAGAATAATATCGCTATTTTTTTCATCAACAACAACACCGCCTGCAAGTTCAATTTGCGATTTTACTGATTCTTCCACGGAAATATCTTCATATTTTGATATTTTATTTATTGAATCGGCATTCAAAAATATAGGTGCAACCTTTATATGTTTCTGTTTATTAATTGCTCTTGATATCAATGTTAACGGAATTTCGTCAGCACCGGTTTTTATAAATATATTCTTTTCATCTTTTGCTAATTCTTTTAATATATTAGCCTCTTCAACATTCAGCCCAAATTCGGCGCAATCATCTTTAGAAAATACTAACGTATCAAAAATACCTTGTTTTTCTAACTCAATATAATATTTATTTAATTCAAAATTACGTGCTCTTGTTTTTAGATAATCTGCTAAAATCTCTTCAGGAATATCTGTTTCAACATTAAATTCCGCCCCTTGAACTTTTGCTTTATGAAGATTATATGAATATTCAAAAATTTTAGTTCCGTAGTCCTTCCAATATTCTTTCTCTTCCTCATTAATATTATTATTAGAAATTCTCATAATACTGGAAAATGCATAAACTTTTGATGAATGCTTCTTTAATATAGAAACAAGTTTATCAATTTTGTTTTTTATAACATTTATATCATCATTGCTTCTTCTTGAAGGAATTAAGCCGCCATAAGCCAAGGTATCTAATGTAATAACAAATATATCTATATTCTTTAAAGAATTAAGCCAATCTAAAAGTCCTTCTATATCTGCATTTTCATATAAACTTCCCATTAAATTAATATCGGGAAGGACTAATTCATGTTCTTTTGCCTGATGAACAATCTGAGCAGGCAATTGGTAACAAACGGGTCTGTTATCTATTGGTATTAGAGCTATTTTAGACATTCATAGGACTCCAGATTTTTTATCATTTTTTCTGTAAGAACAAGAAATTCTTCTTGTAACGGCTTTGGTGATATTATTTTACAATTCTCACCATATTTTAATAATCTTAAAAGTAATGTGTCTTTATCCTCTTTTGTATTTGAAATAACTATTTTATTAGAATAGAAGTCTATACTTTTTTCGTGTTCCTTTAATTTATATGCCCGAATTAATCGTCCGTATATCTCAAATGTAACATTATTATGACAATCAAATCCGGTATTTCTGTTAGGTTCTTGCTTTAATCTTGTTATTAAATCTATACAAATCTTTTTACTGCGTCCTAATTTAGGGTTGTAGCATACAATAAAAGTATTATTATTTGAATGCAAAATTTCTTTTAACTCAACAGTTATAGTTTCTTCTGCTAAATTATTTTTTCTATATGTAATACTTACATTTTGACCTTCATATAACATGTCTTTCAATGTTTTAATTAGGTTTTCTTTCACATTGTTATCACATAATATGTTTTCTTCTTTTTTTGTTTTTTTAAGAATTTCTTCTATATCAAGATTTACATATTTCTCAAGTTTCAAAAAGATTTTACTTATAATCTCTTCTGAAGTTTTATTATTAAATTTACTAATGAATTTTACTAATTCAGTTAAAGCTTCCTTTTCTTCCAAATTCAAATCAATCTTTAATATAGCAGTTGAAAATCCATATCTTGCTCTATCTTTTTTTAATTTTAAACCTAACAATTCAAATGTA
Organism: uncultured Vampirovibrio sp.; assembly: GCA_910583875.1. Taxonomy (GTDB): domain Bacteria; phylum Cyanobacteriota; class Vampirovibrionia; order Gastranaerophilales; family Gastranaerophilaceae; genus Avigastranaerophilus. The sequence continues at coordinate 561,559 of CAJTXT010000001.1, forward strand.
TTAAAATACTTTATAAACGCTTCTTGGGTGTATACATTCTCAATTTCAATATTGCCCTTTAGTTTTTCTATTAACTCATTTTTTGTTAAATCTTCATCTAAAAGTATTTTTAATATTTCTAATATTCTTAAACCTGTATCATGTTTCTTCTCAGGTTTCTTCATTCTTCATATCCTTTTTGTATTAATTTTAATTTATTTATTAATTTTCGTCTAAAAAAGTCCGGTGATATTATTTTAACATTGCATCCAAATAATAAAATTCTTTGAATAAATAAAAACTCATTTTCTACAACAGCATTAACTCGTATTACTTCATTTGAAAGATAAACCAATTTTTCATTATCTTTTAATTCAAAGGTACTTATAGAATCACCTGTTATTTCATACATTACTTCATAAGTTGCTGCAGAAGTATAGGTTTCTTTTAAATTAACAACATTTATTTTTAAAATTCTTTCAAAATTTAATATACTATTTCTATTATATTTAAAACTATGACAAGCTAAGTATATTTTTCCATTTTCATAAGTAATTCTCTGCGGAATAATATCAATATCTTCTTCGCCATATTCAGGAGAAATATATCTTATTTGAACTTTTTTTCCTATTAATTTAGAGTCTGAAAATTCCCAAAGAAGCTGTGTATTAATCTCAGCCAAGGGACGAGATTCATGAACTTTTGTCTTTATTTCTTCATTACAAGTTAATGCCGCGAATTCGTCATATAAATCATTAATCAATAAAACTTCCTGCCAAGAAATTTCTCTGGCATACTTTTCACGAAGAGCAAGAAATAATTCTAATTCTTTTTTGGATAGATTAAAAGTAAAGGGATGTTTAAGAAGTTCATATTTATAATTATTTTTCTTAGTTGGTCTATCTATAACACAGCCTGCAGATTTTAATGTATTTATTGCAAGTCTTATTGTATCTTTAGATATTGATTTATTAACAACAGGATTGTTTTTGAGAATTTCCACTAATTCTTCAATAGTACAGCTTTTTTCTAATAATGCCTTTAAAATTATTAATATTCTATAACCGGTTGTACTTATCCAGAGTTTTTTTGTATTTTTTTGCGCAAAACTTTGTCTTTCCATATTTTAATTTTAAAGTAAAAAGGCAATATTAATAAATAATTTACAATTATTGTTACTTATTATGAATTTTTGTATGATATATAAAAAATAGAAAAGAGTTTGTATGGTAAAAGAGTGGAATGAATATTTTTTAGAGATAGCAAAGACTTGTGCATCGCGTTCTAATTGTATAAGAGCAAATGTAGGAGCGGTAATTGTTGGTGAAGATAAAAAGATAAAAGCCACAGGTTATAATGGTACACCGTCAAAAGTAATATCTTGTTATGAAATTGGTAAATGCTATCGAATTGAAAATAATATTCCCTCCGGTACAAGGTATGAAACCTGTAGAAGCATTCATGCGGAACAAAATGCAATAATTCAAGCGGGGCAAGACAGATGTCAAAATGCTACGATGTACATTTACGGTCACAATTTTATTTGCATTTTGTGTAAGCGTTTTATTGTTCAAGCAGGGATTAAAGATGTTTATTTAAGAAAAGATGATAATTCTGCTATTGAACATATTTTAGTTGAGGATATTAAACGCGAACTTTCTGAGCAAGCTGCGGAATAAATTAATATTTTAAACTAACTGCAAAATCCATTACATATTGTGCAATGTGATTTTATGTTTTGACCTGGTGTTTAATTACTTTTTTCGAAATCAATATTTAGAGAAAAATGTCTAATTCATCACAAAGTATTAAAACTGGTAAGATGCTGAAACAAGTTCAGCATGACATTATTATTAAAATGAATAAAATAAAGGAAGGTTAAATAAATTAAATTTATCAAATTGTTGTCATTCCGAACTTGTTTCGGAATCTTACCAGCATTTTAATAATGCAATAAATATTGAAGTATATTTAGTTATTTTTAAAATAATGCATTTAAAGATTAATGCTTAATTTTGGTTAATCAGAACATTCACAATCACGTGCAAAATATCCTTGTGGTTTTTCACACACAGGACATTTTTTAGGCGGATGAGTACCTTCTATATGATAACCGCAATGCAGACATTCCCATTCTGTTTTATTTTGGCTTTTAAACATTTCACCTTTTTGAATCATTTCTGCAAGTTTTTTATATTTTTCACTATGATGTTCTTCTATAGATGCAATATTAAAAAATGCAGTCGAAATTTCATCAAAACCTTCTTCTTTAGCAATTCTGCCAAATTCAGGATACATTGTAGAATGTTCCTCTTCCTCATATTTTGCGGCACACAATAAATTTTCAAGTGTTGTACCATAACAGCTTGGGTATGCAACATCATTAATTCTTACATCATCACCATCTAAAAACTTAAAATAAACTTCTGCATGTTCTTTCTCGTTTTCAGCAGTACTTTCAAAAGCTCTTGCTGCTTTAATATATCCTTCTTTTTCGGCAATAGAAGCAAACATACAATATCTGTTTCTTGCCATTGATTCACCTGCAAAAGCTTTCATTAAGTTTTCACGCGTTCTTGTATCTTTTAACGATTTTTTCTCCATAATTAAATCCTCCACAATTGTTATATCGGATTTATTTATGTAATATAATAACCACTATGGCTAAATTAATAGAATATAAAGAAAATACTGGAAAATATAATATGAATTGCGACGAGCAATTACTTAAGAATGCGATTGAAACCGTTGAAAAAGAACCGATTATTCGCTTTTACGGCTGGAAACCTGCCTGTGTTTCTCTCGGGCGTAACCAATCTTTCGACCATATTAATTTTGATTTCTGCAAAGAAAATAACATAGATATTGTAAAAAGAGTAACAGGAGGAAGAGGACTTCTTCACGATGATGAAGTAACTTATTCCTTTATATGCCCTGTGGAATTTCTTCGAAACGGAAACAGCGTAATTGCTTCTTACAAAGAAATATCTTCTGCAATTATAGAAGGGTTTAAAAATATAGATATTAAGCTTGAAATAGGCGGAAAAAAGAAAGTAGAAGCATCTCACGATTATTGCATGCTTTTGTCTACAGGTGCTGATTTATCATACAACGGAACAAAACTTATAGGTTCAGCACAATACAGAACTCAAGGCTATATTCTACAGCACGGTTCTATTTTATTTAGTTATGACAAAAATAAAATAGAAAAAATCTTTAACGAAAAAACACATACAAACGCAATAACCTGCATTAATGAGATAAACAATTCATTAACACGAAAAGACATAATTGAAGCAATGATAAAAGGGTTTAAAGACTATTTTTCTATCTCTTATGTCTAAATTTTGCAGTATAGAAAACAGAACTTTTACTTAAGATGCTATGAAGTTTTTGTTCAACTTCATTAGTCGCACCTGTTAAGAAATAGCGTTTTTGTGTTTCTTTGGGGCTAACATAAAAATCTGCTTCCGTTAAAATAACTTTTTTCGAATTTTTAGGAAGCTCTTTTTTGTATTTTGCATCTAGTCTTTCAGCAAAATTTTGAGCAGCATTATGAACGGTTCCGTCAATCTTTTCTTCTTTAAATTCAACTGTATCTGTAAGTTCATACTGTTTTAAAGCCGGATTATTATGAAAAGATATTTTCATTAATTGAGGTATATTAGCTTTAGGTTTATTATCATTTAGAGTAAAAACCATTAATGATCCGAATGATACAGGAGGGATGTTCATGCTTTTTCCTTTTTTACGTCTTTTGTGCTTTCTTAAAAACCTGAGCAAAAAAAAACTTGCTATTTTTTATTATGAATTTATTTAAAAATCTGTTACAATTAAGTATATATAAGACTATTTTTGAGGTTATTTATGAAAAATATCAAAAAAACACAGGTGGAATATCCCTATCTTGAAAAACCTGTTGAAATTTATGAACGTGAATGCGGACATAAAATTGTTTTTGCTTATAAACAAGGTTCATTAATGAATATAAGCAGCTGGGTAAAAACAGGTTCAATTAATGAGAATGATGAAAACAATGGTATTTCACATTTTCTTGAACATTTGATGTTTAAAGGAACCTCAAAACACAAAGCTGGTGAATTTGACAGAACTCTTGAATCTCGAGGCGCAATTGTAAATGCTGCAACCTGGAAAGATTATACTTTTTATTATGTAACAATTCCAAAAGGCACAGACAATCGTAATTTTAAGGATACATTAGAACTTCATGCAGATATGATGCTTGACCCCGTTATACCGGATAATGAAATCGGTGCACCATTCGACATAAATAATCCAAATATTAAAACAAAACGCGAACGCCATGTTGTAATTGAAGAAATAAGAATGCGCAAAGACCAGCCTTGGACAAAAGTTTATAATCAAACAAATGCAAACATGTATACATCACATCCTTATAAACGTGATGTAATAGGTAATGAACAGATTATTTCTACAGTAAAACGTGAAGATGTGCTTGATTATTATAAAACACATTATACACCTGAAAATATTACAACCATTATTGTCGGCGATATGAATCCTGATGAAATTATCCCAATGGTTGCTAAAGAATTTGACTTTAAAGGAAGACAAAACAGAGCAAAAGAAGTATATCCAATAGATGCACCTACAAGTAAAACTAAAGAAATAGAAAGTTATTCAAATATAAATACCGGCTTTTTGATGTTTGGATATTTAGGACCTTTAGCCTCTGACATTAAAACTTCTACTATTTTAGAAATGGCTGCTTTAATTTTGGGTCAAGGACAAAGTTCAAGACTTTATCAAGAATTAATTGAAAAGGCTTCAAAGCCTGTATTTAATGTGGTTTGTACAGATTTTTATCAATTTAGAGACGGCGGTAATTTCTTTATTCAAGCTAACTTTAAACCAGAATTAAAAAATGAAGCAATTGATTTAATTAAAAAACAAATAATCAAAATCTGTAATGAAGGCATAAGTGAAAAAGAACTTAAAAAAGCTAAAAAGAAACTAAAAGCAGGATTTGCAGAAAATTCTGAAACAGTTTCAGATATTGCAGAAACAATAGGATTTTACATGACTGTTTGTAACAAGCTTGAATGTGTTGAAGAATATATTAAAGTACTTGATGAAATTACTCTTGAAGATGTAAAAACTGTTTTAAATCAATATTTAGACATAAATAAGGCTGTTATATCTGTATTAATGCCTGAAACATACAAAAATTAAAGGATAAGCTATGGAAAGATATACTTTAAAAAACGGAATAAAAACTATAATAAAAAAGAATAATAATACACCGAGAACTGCCATTGTTCTTTATGCAAAATTAAACAATGATGAACCTAAGGCTGGTCTATATTATTTGATGACCCAAATGCTTTTCCAAGGAACAAAAAATAGAACCTCTGAACAACTTGCTATAGAACTTGATGAAAACGCTATTGATTTGAATGTTGAAAAAAAAGCTGATTACATCCGCTTTAAATTGCAATGTTTAAATGAAGATATAAATCAAGGTTTAGAAATTCTTCAAGATATTCTTGAAAATTCTACATTTAATGATTTTGAAAAAGAAATTATTAAAATTAAAGGTGAGTTTGAAGCTGATTTAGATTCTGCAAAGGTTCAAGCTCAAGATAACTACTACAGAACAATCTTTAAAAATCATACTTATGGAATTGGAAGAAAAGAAGTATTAGAACAAATTGACTCTATAACAAAAGAGGATTTAATTTCTGCCTTTAATGAAATAAAATCAAAATCACAAAAAAATATATCTGTTGCAAGTGCTGTTGATAAAGAAATTATAATTAATCTGCTTGAAAATCATTTATCAGATTTAAAAATAACAGAAGAAAAAGACAATAGAAAACCTATACAAGAATTGACTCAGAATGAAATTTCCGTTATTGAAAAAGAAGATGCAAACCAAGCACAAATTTTTAAAGGCTGGTTAGTTCCGCCTATAAATTCACCAGATTATGCACCGATTGTTCTTTTAAATACAATTCTTGGTTCTTCCGGTCTTTCTTCAAGATTATTCCTTGAATTAAGAGAGAAACAAGGACTTGCTTACACCGTAAGAAGCGCTTTTGAACCATTTATCTTAAACGGACATTTTTTCGTTTATATTGCAACTGAACCTAAAAATATTAAAACTTCACTTGAAGGTTTTAAGATAGAAATAAACAAAATTATGACCAAAATCATAAGTGATGAAGAACTTGAAAATGCAAAAAATAATGCAATCGGCAAAAGACAATTCTATAAAGAAACAAATCTTTTAGAAGCATCTATAAACGGTTCTTATGAATTTTTAGGTCTTGGCTATGAATTTGAAGAAAAGCTTATAGAGAATATTAAAGCTGTAACAAAAGAACAAATAATAAATACAGCTTCAAAATACTTCTCAAAAAATAGCGCATTATGTGTTTTAGCACCTAAAAAATATCTTTTGGAAGCTGATTTATTAACATAAGACTATAAAAACTTCAAAAATTATGATAAAATCAACAAAGAAGATATGAATAACATTAAGACCGATAAAAAAATAAAAAAAGCAATCGATAAGTTTCAAAAGTCTGGAAACATTCAAAAGGCTATTGAAGCTTGTCAGGGTGCAATTTCGCAAGATGAAAATAATGCCGAATTACATGTAAAACTCGGTGATTTATACATGGCATGGCATCTTGATATTCATCAAATAAGACAATATACAGATGAAGCTATTACAGAATATCAAAGAGCATTAGAGTCTTGTGTTAATTCTGCTGAAATTTATTTTAAAATAGCTATGGCTTTTTATTATAAAAGAGAATTAGACAAAGCCATAAATTATTTTAAACTTGCACTTGAGTATGATACAAAATTAGCTGAAGCTCATTTTATGATTGCCGAAATTTTTATGAAAAAAGGTGATTTCGTCGAAGCAATAGAATCAGTAGAAAATGCTATTAAAATAGCACCGTTAACATCTTCTCGTGCATATTTTCTAAAATATAATTTGTTAGCTTTGTCAAATAAAACAAAATGGTACGAAAAATTTGCACCTTTAGCAGCTTCTATCTTTACTCTGCCTTTTGATAAATATGCATTAAAAGAAGTTCGACGTAAATTATCATATCTTCAATTAATGCCTACTCTTCTAAAAGCATCAATAATGATATTTTTAAAAGGTTTTAATCAGCAAATTTTAGACATATATAGAGAAACTATTGAAAAAGCTCCAGGGTTTGTTGAGTTATATATAAATCTTGGCAGAGTTTATTATGAATTAAAACGTTATGATGATGCTATTTGTGAATACAAAATGGCAATTTGGCTTGATAGCTTAAATGTTAGAGCATACTATTATCTATGCCAATTGTATGAAGAACAAAGAGATTTTGATAACGCAATTGATACTTGCGAAAAATTAATAGAACTGCAGCCGCATGTTGCCGATTTCCATTGCAGAATGGCTCAATATTTATACCTAAAAGGTGATATAGATCAAGCTGTTGAACAATATCAAACAGCAGTAACATTAAATCCAAACCCTCAATGGACAAGCGTTGTAGCTCAAACTTTAGGTTTTATTTTCCAAGAAAATATTAAGGATTTAGATGCAGCAATTTCATCATATCAGAATGCTTACAACTTAAATCCTAATGATTTAGATATATATCTAAATTTAGGAAATGTTTTCTTTGAAAAAGGTTCTTATGATAATGCTTTAATTGTTTATAAAAAGGCTCTTGAATCTTCACCGCATAATGCAAGACTTCATTGTAATCTTGGTTACTTATACTGGGGAAAAGGCAATATTGAAGAAGCTGTGAAAGAATATGAAAAAGCCATAAAATATGATAATACTTATGATATTGCATATAACAATCTAGGTGTAATTTACCTTGACGATTTAGGCAGAGTACAAAAAGCAATTGAATTATTTGAACAAGCAAGAAAAAACAATCCTAATTATGCTTTAGCGCATTATAATTTGGCACGTTCCATTGCAATAACAGGCGATAAAGTTGAAGCTGCAAAATTATATCAAATTGCTTCAGATATAAATAAATATACACAAGAACTTGATCCTGCCGAAATTCAAGAAAAGATACAGGATTTATTCATTTAGCCGGAGACATAGAAATGGAATATACACAAGAAATAAGAGTTTTATACGCCGATACTGATTCTTATGGGGTTGTTTGGCACGGGGCTTATGTAAAATGGTTTGAAGCAGCAAGAGTTGGTTTGGTTGAACAATTAGGTCTGCCATTAGAAGAACTTGAAAGCAATAATATTTTATTTCCTGTAGTAGAAATGAATATCAGATATAAATCTTCTGCCAAAATGAATGAAAGAATAATAATTAAAACTCATATTTCAGAATTAAAGCCATTGAGCGTAACTTTTGAACATAATGTATATGAAAAAGAAACAAATAGATTACGAACAACAGCACATACAACAATTGTTGTGACAGATTCAACAACCGGAAAAATGTTCCGCCGCATGCCGGAAGATTTGTATTCTAAATTCGAACAGGCTTTGAAATAATTTCACAATAAGATTGCTGAATAAAATACACAATATATAAAATCTTAATAAAAACTGTCATGCTGAATTTATTTGATTATTTTAGTTTATAAATATTATTCTATAAATTTCCAATGATAGCCATAAGCTGTTTTTCGTTTTCCTTTACAAGCACTTTTAATAAAGCTATATGCATGATATGTAGAGACTTGCTTTTCATCAACAAGCCATTTATTGGCTGCTTTTGCATTTTCAAAAATCTGACCTGTCTCAATACAAAGTACCTTTTTAGATTGTGGTGAAATCGAACGATATGGCTCAATTAGCTTTTTAATAGCGTAAAAAAGTTCTTCATTTACTCTGTAAGTCCTTAATTTTTCATTACTATCAATTAATTTTATTATATGTTTCATATTTGTCATTTTACATAGCCTCACTTGTCAAAAAAAATAATTGTAAATTTATATATTGTAATAGCCTTTTGGAATTTTTTACCAAGCCAGATTTGGTAGAAAAGAGTAAAAATAAAAACCATAATTGGAATATGGCAAAACCTGATTTAAAAAAGCTTGGAAAAAATATCAAATTCTTGCGGAAAGGAAAAAGATTATCGCAAGAGAAATTAGCTGAAATAATAAGCAAAAGTAGAAATTATGTTGGGATGATTGAACGCGCAGAAGTAAATACACCCGTAGATACTTTATTTGATATTGCAAAAGCTTTAAATGTTGATATCAAAGAACTATTTGCTTAACGAAGTTTAAACATAATTATGTTCATGTTCGTGAAAGCGATAATAAAAGTCTAACTCTAAAATTTATTTATGCAAGAAGAAATATCAAAAAAACAACAGATACTTAATTCATTGGCAAAGACAATGAAAGAATTAAGAGGAGAAAAAAGTCAATTTATATTCTCTAGTGAGAATGATATACCTATTGCAATTATAAGTATGGGCGAAAGGGCATTAAAAGACCCTCAACTTACAACTATTTTTAAATTAGCAGAAGCATATAATATTTCACCTGCTGAATTTATGAGTAAAATTTCTAAAAATCTTCCTACGGATTTTTCTATGATTGATAAATAAATCCTAAATCTAAGTTAAAAAAATCAGCTAAGAACAATTGGCATGGTGTTTATTAATCTTTAGGTCAATAAAAATAAATCTCTAGACTATATCCCCTTTATTTTAAATTTTCTAAAATAAGGATATTAAAGGGGATAATGTGGTTAATAGTTTAAATAATATTAATAATTCATCTGTTTCTTTAGCTCAGACATATTTTACGCAGGCTGAAGAATATAGAATTAACAGCCAATATAAAGAAGCAATTGATAAATATTTGCACTCTATTTTAGCAAATAGAAATAATCCGACTTCTTATATCGGTCTTGCATTATCTTATAAAAATTTAAAAAACTATCAAAAAGCAATAACTAATTTATCAAAAGCTGAAAAATTAGTCCCTTCCGATGTTGTTGTACAAAAAGAACTTGCTTTGTGCAATATAATTGAAGGAAATTTTGAAATAGGAATAAAACATCTTATCGCTTCAATAAAATTAGACCCTGAAAATATTGAAGTACAAATGCAATTAGCACTTGTTCATGAAATGATTCAGGAAGAAGACATGGCATTAATGATTTATCAAAAAATTATTGAAACAAATCCAGATTACATAAGAGCATATATACAAAAAGCTACATTATATCTTCACTCGGAAGATTTTTTAAACTGCGCAAAAGCATTTAAACAAGTACTAAAACTTAAACCCGATTATTTTAGAGCATATCTTGCACTTGGTATTTGTTATGAAAAACTAGGCAATATACGCAGCGCAAAAAGATTTTACAAAAAATACCTTCAGGCTTCTAAAACATCAATCAACAGTACGGAAGTTAAACAACGTTTGATAGAAATTGAATTTAATAACAAAAAAGCTGAAAATAACTTAAGAATTGTATAAGTAAGTTTGATTATTTAAGTTCTTTTTGCTAAAGTACAAAAAGAATGCGTAATTATTATGAATGAAAAACTAGATATTATAACAATAGGTGAAAGTTTAATCGAACTTTCAACAAATCAAAATTTAACAACTGCTTCAAGTCTGGATAAATATTATGGCGGAGATACATTAACAACAGCTATTGCTGCTTTAAGACTAGGTTCTAAAGTAGGATTTATCTCAAGAATAGGTATGGATTGTTTCAGAAATTATCTTTTAGAAAGCTGGCAGGAAGAAGGTCTTGATATTTCTCACGTTAAACCTGTACAAGGTGTAAACGGGCTTTATATGGTTTCTAAAACAGAAGATTGCTCATCTAAAGAATTTTCATATTATAGAAAAAAAACTGCTGCAACTAACCTTTCTATTGAAGATATTTCTATTGATTATATTCAAAACGCTTCATTATTATATGCAACAGGTATTACACAATCACTATCTATCTCAGCAAGAGAAGCGGTGAAAGAAGCATATAAAATCGCAAAAGAAAACAATGTTATTACAGCGTATGACCCAAATTTTACCTCTAAAATTTGGGATAAAGATGAAGCTAGAGAAGCTTTTGATGAAATTATAGAATACATCGATATTGTATTTTTAAATGCAAAATACGATTCTCAAGTTGTTATAGATTCAATGTCTGTTGATAATACTATTAAATATTTATGGGACAAAGGTGTTTCCACTGTTATAGTAAAATCATCTGTTGATAAAGGCTATTATGTAGGTTATCAAGGTAAACGCGAATTCATTAAGTTTATTAATGAAGATGTAATTGATGACACAGGAGCAGGCGACGCTTTTAACGGCGGAGTTTTACACGGAATTGTTTCAGGCATGAGCGTATTTAAAGCCGTAAGTTTAGGTTCTGTTGTTGCAGGATTACAAATAAAGAATTTCGGTGCAATAAAATCAATTCCGTCAAAAGAAGAAGTTTACAAGATTTTTAAAGGTCAAAATGACTAAAAAGGTTTGTATATCAGGTTATTACGGTTTTGATAATTTTGGTGATGAAACTATATTAAAAATTCTCATTGAAAATTTAAAATCATTTGAAGCTGCCCCTCAAATAACAGTTTTTTCTTCAAATCCGGAAAAAACTGCAAAAATACACAACGTAAAAAGTGTAAAATCATTCGATTTAAAAGCAGTTTTAAAAGAACTTTTAAAAAGTGACTGCCTGATTTCAGGCGGAGGCAGTCTGCTTCAAGACGCTACAAGCACAAAAAGTTTAATATATTACCTTGGTGTTATTGCTATTGCAGCTTTTTTTAGAAAAAAAATAATCATCTTTGCTCAAGGTATAGGTCCGATTAATAATAAACTTTTAGCAAAATTAACCGCTTTCTTATTAAAAAGGGCTGAATATATAACTGTTAGAGATGAAAACAGTCTTAATTTACTAAATAGCTGGAAAGTTAATGCAGAAAAATGTTCAGACCCTGTTTGGAACTTAAATCTGACAAAATCAACCTATTCTACAGGTAAAATAGGAATACAATTGAGAGATTTTCCAACAATGACAGAGGAATTTCTCAACAAGCTAGCTGATAAAATCAATAATTATTACAACAAAAAGGAAATAAATATATTTTCACTTCAAAATAATATTGATTTAGATGTGTGCATAAAATTAAAAGACAAACTGCTTTCTATAAATCCCGATTTAAATATTAAAGTTATAGAAAATACATCAAATGAAAATTTAATTTCTGATATATGTTCTATGGATGAATTAATAGCAATGCGTTTTCATGCCTGTTTAACAGCTATAAAAGCAGGAATTAAAGTATTACCATTAAGCTATGATATAAAAGTTGAAACATTAGCTAAAACTTTTAACATACCTTTTATTGATATTCAAAATATTGAAGAAATTTCGCAAATATTTGAAGAATATGCAAATAAGAATATTCAATATAATCAAGAAGAAATAAAAAAATTACAATTTGATTTTACAAAATTAGAAGAAAAAATATAATACATTAAGATTTTTTTACAGCTTTATTTCCTCTATGTTCATTAAGGATATTTCTCAATTTCATAATAGCTTGTGCATGGATTTGGCAAACTCTTGATTCTGAGACTTCAATACTTTGACCAATTTCTTTCAAAGTCATGTTTTCATGATAGTAAAGAACCATAACCATACGTTCACGTTCAGGCAATTTTTTAAGTGCCGCTTGAAGCTCATTCTTAACATCTTTTTCTTCAAGTTTTTCTAAAGGTGTTTGAGAATTTGTATCTTCAATCGTATCAATTAATTCAATACCCTCATCACCTGCATATTTTTTATCATATAATGAGCCCACAGAAGTATCTTCAGCTAAAGTTGAAATAACTTTTTCCTTTTCAATACCAAGGCTGTCAGCAATTTCTTGCGTTGTAGGCATTCTTCCAAGTTCTTGTCTTAAAGCTTCTGCCGCATTTTTTATATCTTTGATTTTCTTTCTTGTACTTCTTGGAAGCCAATCTTGAGCACGAATTTTATCAATAATCGTACCTTTTATTCTCATAATTGCATAAGTTTCAAAATGAGCACCTTTATCCGGCGAGAATTTTTCAATAGCATCTATTAAACCTTCGACACCAAAACTTGTAATATCTTCTATTGCAAAATTTGGCGGTAAACTTAATTTAATCCTTCCAATTACATATTTTGTTAAATAAATATATTGAACAATAATTAAATCTCTAAGCTTTTTGTTGGTTTTATCAGCCAGATATTCCATCCATAAGCTTTCAAGTTCACTATCAGAAAGTCTTTTTATATTATTATATGAATTATATTCTATATTCTCGCCCATTAATTTATCCAAAATTAATTCAAAACTTTACTATTTTAATTGTATTCATATAGAGCGATTATCAAATCATATATATATATGAAGTTTTTAAAAATTTTACTATTTATTAATAAGAATAGGCATTTGCTTTATTTTCTTTGTCCAGTCAGAAGCATTATCTATCTTAATAGAAAAAGTTTCTCCAAACATGTTCTTTTCGTAATCTGTCTGATTTTCTTCCTGAACAAAACCATTCAATAACAGAGTTCTTTTTATTTTATTTTTAGAAATTAAACCGGATGTAATATTTATAAATACTTCTTTATTTGTTGTATTATATAATGCTTTTTCAATTGCTACTTGAAGTAATCTTTCTGTAATTTGAGAAAAATTTATATTAGTTTCTACATCTAAATCAATAATATAAAGACAATCTTTATAAACTTTTAATGTCATATTAGCAAGACTAATACCATCTTTTGTTCTTAGTGAATATTTTTCTAATAAATTTTTAGAAGAAAACTTTCTATATAAATCAACACTTATTGATTTAGCCTTAATAAAAAATCTTTTTTGAGTTAATGAAAATGATTTTATCATCTCCCATTTAGGTAAAAGATAGATATCATTTAACATATTATCAATAGATAATTTTTGTTTTGTATTATTATTTACAATTGTATTTATCATTTAATTAAATTACGCCTTATATACTCTTATAATGAAAGAGAAATTATTATTTATATTTTCATTATTTTCTCTGATATGCTAGTGGACAGCTTCCTAAACTACTCTGGTAGTTTTATATTTTATATTTTAACTCAAATTCTGTCAACTGTTACCATAGCTTTAACATGTTTTTACAATAACTTTATCTTCTATATATTATATTTTTTTCTTTATTTCTATGTTTATTTATATATAACGTATAAAGAAATTTATTTTTGATAGTATTTGATTTTTTTATTGTTCTATTATTTAAAACATAAGAAATAAAACTATATATAAGCAGTTGTAAATCATAAGTTTTAGCCATTTTTTCAAAATAATCAACAAGAAGAAAAATGTGGTTTGAAACATCTTTGTTATTATGGTTTCTTGCATATTGAACTTCTAAATCTAATGCAATTTTTTTAATATTATATTTTCTTAGAAGCTTAAAAAAGTTATCTATTTCTTTTATATTATCATTAATACCGGGGATTATAATATATTTTATTATTACATTATTATTGTTTGCAGAAGCATATTTTTGAATAGTATCACATACTTGATTAAATGCATTAACTTGTTTCACTTTTTGATAAGTTTCACTGCAGCCTGAATCTAAAGAAATAACAACAGAGCCTTTATTTTGTCTTAATGCTTCTTCCACCGTTTCACTATATCTTATAGCACTTGTATGAATTCTTACAGTTGTTCCATTTTGTGTAAATAAGTGAACAAGTTCATCAAAATTATGCATAAGAGTCGGTTCACCACCTTGAAAAGTAGCTTCTCCGCCTGCTTTATAATATCCTTTTTCAATTAAATCTTTAATAACAGGATAAGTATTATAATTTCTGTTTGTTCCGCTATATTCATCGCTGCAATATATACATCTTGCATTACATAATCTGCAATGAGAGAAATGAAAATCTGAAATTTTACGTTCTTCAGTAAAGTTATATTCGCCTAAATGATAGCAGCCTTCACAATCATATATAGTTTTTTCTTTTTGAGCTTTTATTCTCTGCTCTTTTTTATCAAATAATTCTTCCCAATTAATAAGTTCACCATTGTAGTTTTGAAGCAGAATAGGCAGACCTCGCCCATCACCATGCGAAATACAGCAATCACAAACTGTATTCAAATCAAAATTGATTCCTGATTCCAAAAAGCAACAACCTAAATTATTCATAAAAACTCCAAATATAAAAAGAAAAAGAACAACTAAAAAGCTGTTCTTTTTCTTTTCTTAATTTTAATTATTCAGCGTAAACACTAACTTGTTTTCTGTCACGTCTGTGTGGTTCAAATTTAACAACACCGTCAATTAATGCAAATAGAGTATAATCTTTACCCATACCTACATTGTTGCCAGGGTGAACTTTTGTACCTTTTTGGCGAACAATAATATTACCTGTAGTAACTTTTTCACCGCCGAATTTTTTTACGCCTAATCGCTTACTTTCACTGTCACGACCGTTTTTACTCGATCCGACACCTTTCTTATGTGCCATTGTTATATTCTCCTTAAATTATTTTCTATTCTTCTGAAGCTGCATCTTTTTTAGCAGTTGTTCTGATTTTGTTAATCATAACTCTTGTAAAGTTTTGTCTGTGGCCATTTTTTCTTCTGTAGCCTTTTTTAGCTCTTTGTTTGTAAACTAAAACTTTTTTAGTTTTGTCATGTTTAACAATAGTACCTTCAACGCTTGCGTTTTTAACATAAGGTTGACCTAATTTTGATTTTTTACCGTTAACAAGCATAATGATGTTTTCAAAAACAACTTTAGAATCTGCTTCGTTTTCCAATAATTCAATATCAACATAACGACCTTCAGTAACTTGATATTGTTTTCCGCCTGTTTCAATAATTGCGAACATATCTTATTCCTTTCACTTGAGGCAATCGCAGCTTTTAGCATTTCTTAGCGATTTACCTATCTACACACATGCACATTACTATGCATTATGAATAAAGTTTACCTTGCACAAAGTCTATTGTCAACAAGCTATAAAAGATTGTATGGTTTGCTAATATTACCTTTAGAGCAATTTTAAAAATTTCTTAATTAAATGTTAGTACTCGTATTAATTATATATGTCATGCTGAACTTGTTTGACTACTTTTTCCAAAATCTTTGATTTTGTGAAAAATGTCTGGTTTCCCACAGCATCTAATATTTTGATATTTAATCATTATGAATGAAATATTCAAAGCTGGTAAGATGCTGAAACAAGTTCAGCATGACAGGAAGTTTAAAGTAATATATATGGAACTGAATATATATTACTATTGTTTTTATAAAGTTATGTAACATTACTACAAATATAGTATATTTTTTTGAAAGTTTCTAAAAAAAGTGTTATAATATAAATGTAGGTAGCCCCGAATACAGGGTGCAGTTTAGTCCTTATTCGGGTACAAGTTAAAAACACCTGAGCGCGTCAGATAAGCGAAAGGGACATAATGGATAAGATTCAATTTCACAATGACCTAAGAAGGTTAATTGAAATTCTACCGCCTAAGATTGTAGACACTTTAAGGCCGTACAATTTAGATGATGCCATTGAATTGGTTCTCGATTTAGGCAGAGTTGGAGAAATTCGGTATTCTGACGGAAAAACAGTTTTTTTAGGCGAAAGTTATATAATTGATGAAGATATTGAATATATAACATCTAAGATTCAGCCATTTACCAGCGACAATCGTTCCGGTATTCCGGGAACTTTGCATAGAATTAGTGCAATAAGAAACAGACAAGGAAAAGTTGTAGGCCTTACTTGCAGAATAGGTCGTGTTGTTACAGGAACAATTGCTTGTATTAAAGATATTTGTTTGCAGAATAAAAGTATTTTATTCTTAGGCCGCCCTGGCGTAGGTAAAACTACAAAATTAAGAGAAATTTCAAGACTTGTTGCAAATGAACTAGGAAAAAGAGTTGTTGTTGTTGATACTTCAAATGAAATAGCAGGTGACGGTGATACTCCTCACCCTGCAATAGGTAGAGCAAGAAGAATGCAGGTTACTCAGCCGATTTATCAAAAAGATATTATGATTGAAGCGGTTGAAAACCACACTCCGGAAGTCGTTGTTGTTGACGAAATTGGTACGGAAGAAGAAGCACAAGCAGCCAGAACAATCGCTGAGCGTGGTGTAATGCTTATTGCTACTGCACATGGTAATACATTAGACAACCTTATTAAAAACCCTGCTTTATCTGACTTGGTTGGCGGTGTAAGCTCTGTTACACTAGGTGATGATGAAGCAAAAAGAAGAGGTTCACAAAAAACCGTTCTTGAACGTGAAAAGCAGCCTACTTTTGATATTGTAATTGAAATTATTGACAGAAATACTCTTGCAGTTTATAAAAATACTGCAGAAGCAGTCGATTACATTTTACGAGGCTGGCCAATAAGACCTGAAATTAGAAAAATTGACCAAGCTTATACAAAGCAAGAAACTGTTGAAGAAGCGGTTGTTCAAGAAAAAATTAAAGAAGAAGAAGACTTGGCAAGCCAAAAATTAAAATTCAGTTTTTCAAGACAAGAATATGTTAAACAGGTAAAAGATTTCAAAAAAATCTATATTTATGCAGTTAGCAGAACTGTTTTAGATAAAGTGCTTGAACGTTTAAATCTTCAAGCTGAAATAACAAGAAATATTGAAGATGCAGATATTGTTATAGTACATAAAGCATTTGCAAAAGGCGGAACAAAAATTTTAAGCATTGCAAACGATTATAAATTACCAATTTATTATGTACGTTCTAATTCAATGTCACAAGTTCAAAAAGTCGTAAAAGAAGCACTTCATATAACAGATAGCGAAACTCTCCAAGGTTATTATGATGACGCTGAACGCGCACTAGATGAAGCAAAAGCCGCTATTCAAAAGATTTTAGAAGGTGCAGATAAAGTAGAATTACAGCCTCAAAATCAACAAATACGAAAATTACAGCACGAACTTGTTGAACAGCATAATCTTTCAAGTGAAAGCGTAGGCGAAGGCACAGAAAGAAGATTACGTATTGTTGGCGGCAGCGATTATAAGCATGCTGGTTAATTTTCTTATAAAATTTTACCAAGTTACCTTATAACGCTTTTTTTTAGGAAATTATATAGAAATTTACACTAAAGATGCTCAGAATATAGTCATAATGTCATTCCGAACTTGTTTGACTACTTTTTCCAAAATCTTTGATTTTGTGAAAAATGTCTGGTTTCCCACGGAATCTTACCAATTGTAAGACCCTGAAACAAGTTCAGGGTGACAACTTCAACTATTTTAGTGTAAAATTATACATAATTTCCTATTTTTAATATGGTTAGAAAATGTAGTATTAATATATTTTATTCATAAAAAAGAGAGGTATTTCTACCTCTCTTTTTAAAATCTATTATTCTAATTAAGCATTAGCGCCTGATTTAGAAATAATTTCTTCTTGTACGTTTGTTGGAACTTGTTCGTATTTTAAGAATTCCATAGAGAATGTACCACGACCTTGAGTATTAGAACGTAAGTCTGTAGCATAACCGAACATATTTCCTAATGGAACAGTAGCTCTAACAATAACGTTACCTGTGTTACCTACAGGTTCTTGACCTTCAATACGTCCACGACGTCTTGAAATATCACCAATAATTGTACCTGTAAATTCATCAGGAATTTCGATTTCAACTTTCATCATAGGTTCTAAGATGCAAGCTCTAGCTTTTTTACAACCATCTTTGATAGCCATAGAACCAGCAATCTTAAATGCCATTTCTGAAGAGTCAACTTCGTGGTAAGAACCATCATAAAGTTCAACTTTAACGTCTATCATAGGATATCCAGCTAAGATACCGCCTTCAAGAGCTTCTTCCATACCTTTTCTTGCAGGTTCAATGTATTCTTTAGGAATAGCACCGCCAACGATTTTGTTTTCGAATACGAAACCTTCGTTTTCGCCTGCAGGCATAATTCTAATTTTAACGTGACCATATTGACCTTTACCACCTGATTGTCTGATGAATTTAGAGTCTTGATCAGCAGTTCCAAGAATTGTTTCACGGTAAGCAACTTGAGGTTTACCAACGTTAGCGTCTACTTTGAATTCTCTTAATAAACGGTCAACAATAATATCTAAGTGAAGTTCACCCATACCAGAAATAATTGTTTGTCCTGTTTCTGTATCAGATTTAACTCTGAATGATGGATCTTCTTCAGCAAGTTTTTGAAGAGCAATACCCATTTTATCTTGGTCAGCTTTTGTTTTTGGTTCAATAGCAACAGAAATAACCGGGTCTGGGAATTCCATTCTTTCTAAGATAATTGGTGCATTTTCTTCACATAATGTGTCACCTGTTGTTGTATCTTTTAAACCAACAGCTGCACAAATGTCACCGGCATATACTTCTGTAATTTCGTTTCTTTGATCAGCATACATTTGAACTAATCTTGAAATACGTTCTTTTTTACCGTTAGTTGCGTTTAATACATAAGAACCTGAAGATAATTTACCTGAGTAAACTCTTAAGAAAGTTAAACGACCAACATAAGGGTCTGTCATAATCTTAAATGCAAGAGCTGCAAATGGTTCAGATTCAGAAGATTTTCTTTCAACTTTTGAACCGTCTTCAAGTTCACCTTCAATAGCTTTAACATCTAATGGAGATGGCATATAGTATACAACGTTGTCTAAAAGTAATTGAACACCTTTATTTTTGAATGCTGTACCGCAGCAAACAGGAACGATTTGGTTTGTACAAACTGCTTTTCTTAAAGCTGCTTTTAATTCATCAACTGTAGGTTCTTCGCCTTCCATGAATTTCATCATTAAATCGTCATCTGTTTCAGAGATTTTTTCAATCATTTCAGCTCTGTATTCTTGAGCTTTTTCTAACATATCAGCAGGAATTTCTTCTTCTCTGATATCTGTACCTAAGTCATTAGTATAAATTTCAGCTTTCATATTCATAAGGTCAATTAAGCCTGTGAATTTATCTTCTGCACCGATAGGTAATTGGATTGGAACAGCATTAGCGTTTAATCTTGTTTTTAATTGTTCAACAACTCTATAGAAGTCAGCACCTGTTCTATCCATTTTATTAACGAATACCATTCTTGGTACTTCATATCTGTTAGCTTGTCTCCAAACTGTTTCTGATTGTGATTGAACACCGCCAACCGCACAGAATACAGCTACAACACCGTCTAATACACGCAAAGAACGTTCAACTTCGATTGTGAAGTCAACGTGTCCTGGGGTATCTATGATGTTGAATTGGTGGTCTTTCCACATAGCAGTTACAGCTGCTGATTGGATTGTAATACCTCTTTCACGTTCTTGGTCCATAAAGTCAGTTACAGCAGCACCATCGTGTACTTCACCAAGTTTATGTGTTTTACCTGTGTAGAAAAGAATACGTTCTGTGGTAGTTGTTTTACCTGCGTCGATGTGAGCAGCAATACCAAAGTTTCTTACTCTTTCCAATGGAACTTGTCTTGCCATTTTCTTTTTTCCTTTATTCTGTTACTACATAAATATATAATATTCTTAGCATACGCTCTTAGTTTAATCTTTACATAAAAACATTTTTTTTTAAAGAACATGTTTTTCAAATACTAAGATTTTCAAAATGTTTATTAAGAAAAGTTAAAATAATCTTTTAAATCTCTTAAGTTTTTTAGATTTTGTTCCGATAAGTAGGAAATAAGATATGAAAAGGAGAGCTTTATGATAGAAACAGAAAAAATTAATTCTTTATACAAAAATATTTTTGGTGATACAAGAGCTACAATTGCTGCTATTCAAAAATTTATCGAAAAGAAAGCTCCCGAAGTTGAGGTGGAAGCTGAACCTGCTGCATCTGTTAATCGAGTATTAAACAGTGTTGCTTGTGAAGAAACTAATAATGATATTCAAAAGATTATAAATAGGTTATAAATTTTTACAAAGAAACTGAAAAAGTTACCTTTGAAGTCCATTGTTTTTAGGAATCGCGAAAACACAGGACGAAAAGGTAACTTTTTCAGTTTCTTTGTAAAAATTTATCTGTTTAATTCAAATCAAAAATATGTTATTATAACCACACAGACATATTAATGCGGGGTTTATAATATTATGAAAAAAATTTGGATTCGAGATATTAAAGACTATGAAGGTAAAGAAGTTACACTTCAAGGCTGGCTTTATAATAAACGTTCAAGCGGCAAATTACATTTCTTACAATTACGTGACGGTACTGCCGAAATTCAAGCTGTAGTATTCAAAGGAAATGTAAGTGAAGAAGTTTTTGAACTTGCAGATAAAATTACACAAGAAAGTTCTGTTGAAATTACAGGTACAGTTAAAAAGCATGAGCGTTCTAAAATAGGTTTTGAAATTGATGCAACTGATGTTAAAGTTATTTCTGCTTCTGTAGATTACCCTATTACACCAAAAGAGCATGGAACTCACTTTTTAATGGAGCACCGCCATCTATGGCTTCGTTCTTCAAGACAACGTGCTATTTTAAATATTCGTCACAGAATTATAAAATCAGTTCGTGATTTCTTTGATTCACATGGTTTCACTTTAGTTGATGCACCTATTTTTACTCCTAATGCTTGTGAAGGTTCAACAACATTATTTGAAACAGATTATTTTGATACAAAAGCATATTTATCACAAAGCGGTCAGTTATATATGGAAGCTGCTGCAATGGCTGTTGGTAAAGCATATTGTTTTGGTCCGACATTTAGAGCAGAAAAATCTAAAACAAGACGTCACTTAACAGAATTTTGGATGGTTGAGCCTGAAATTGCTTTTGCTGATATTTATGATGATATGGATATAGCTGAAGAATTTGTTGAATATATTGTTGGTCAAGTTGTTGAACATAATAGAGCTGATTTAGAAGTTTTGGAACGCGATATTTCTAAACTTGAAAATATTAAACGTCCATTCCCTCGTATTTCTTATGATGAGGCTATTGAAATTCTTCACAAAAAAGGAAATGACACACCTTGGGGCGAAGATTTTGGCGGTGATGAAGAAACTCTTATTTCAGAAGAATTTGACAGACCTGTAATGATTCACCATTACCCAATGGCTGTTAAAGCCTTCTATATGAAACAAGACGGAGATAAAGCTGCTTGCGTTGACGTTATTGCACCTGAAGGCTATGGCGAAATGATTGGCGGCGGTCAAAGAGAAGATGACCTTGAAAAATTAAAAGCTAAGATTAAAGAACAAGGTTTATCAGAAGAAGTTTTCGATTGGTATCTTGATTTAAGAAAATACGGAAGCGTTCCTCATGCCGGATTTGGTTTAGGTATCGAAAGAACAGTAGCTTGGATTTGCGGCTTACCTCACGTTCGCGAAACCATTCCGTTCCCAAGATTAATGGACAGAATCAGACCATAACTATGCGAATACTAGGTATTGACCCGGGATTAGCTATTGTCGGCTATTCAATAATAGATACGGAAAAGGAAGAAAATATACTTATTTCATCAGGTTCTATTCAAACGGACAAAAGCAAAACTGATGCTGAACGTCTGTTTGAAATAGAAACTGATATGCAGACAATTATTGACAAATTTCAACCAGATGAAGCAAGTATAGAAAAACTCTTCTATTTTAAAAATCAAAAAACTATAATTCCTGTAGCAGAAGCAAGAGGCGTTATTCTTTCTGTTTTGCAAAAGAATTCTATAAAAATATCAGAATTTACGCCTATGGAAGTAAAACAGATGATGACGGGATATGGTAGAGCTTCTAAAGATGAAGTGGCAAGAGCTGTTCGGATGTCTGTAAAATATGAAAAGCTGCCAAAACTTGATGATACATTAGACTCTATTGCTATTGCGCTTTGTCATTCTCGTAATAATATGATTTTAGGGAGAATTTAATGTTTAATAAAGATTTACTTAAAATTATATGTTTATGCTCGCTTATTACAGGCGGAGTTATTGGTGTAATTCCATTAATCCCGGCTTTTACAGGGCTAGCTTTTATTGCGATTATGTTTTTTGTTGCTCCCTTCATAATTATATATATGAAAAAATTAAATTTAATAAAAACAATTGAATTAGAACAAAGTCTTGCAATAGGTGGAATATCAGGAGCTGTTGCATTTTTAGGATTTGCTCTTATATATTTTCCAATAGCTTTTATTCTTAATTTAATATTTAAAATTCAATCATTTATATGGATAAAAGTACTTTTTACAAATTTTGGTTTCTTAATTCCAATGGTTATTTTAATAGCGCTTTTATGCGGATTATTAAATATGTTTTCAGGATTTTTAACAGTATATATTTATGAATATTTTAAACAAATAAAAAAAGGATAAGAAATGGCTTTTGAATCAAAAATTAAAACTATAGAATGGGTAGATAATGTATCAAGGATGATAGACCAAACAATTCTGCCAAAAGAATTTAAGTTAGTTGATATAAAAACAGCAGAAGAGATGTATTCTGCGATAAAAGATATGATAGTAAGAGGAGCTCCGGCTATTGGTATAGCAGGTGCGCATGGTGTTTCCTTGGCTGCTATAGAATTATCAAAAACAACTGATAATAAAGAAGAATTCTTAAAAAAATTAGAGGAAAAAGCACTATATTTAAAATCTTCAAGACCTACAGCGGTAAATTTAATGTGGGCAGTTGATAAACAAATGAAGCTTGCAAAAAATAATCAAGGTTCTGTTCAAGAAATTACAAAGGCTTTGATTGAAAACGGAATAAAACTTGAAAATGAAGATATCGAAATAAATAAAAAAATGGGTGATTACGGCGCAGAAGTTGTTCCTAAAGGTGCAACAATTTTAACTCACTGTAATGCAGGTGCTTTAGCAACCGTTGGTTATGGTACTGCACTTGGTGTTATTAGAAGTGCTTATGCAAAAGACCCTACAATTAAAGTTTTTGCTGATGAAACACGCCCAAGACAGCAAGGTGCAAGACTTACAACTTGGGAATTAACTCAAGACGGTATTCCGACAACTCTTATAACAGACGGTATGTGTTCATATTTTATGTCAAAAGGTATGATTGATATGGTTGTTGTAGGTGCTGATAGAATTGCTGCAAACGGTGATACAGCTAATAAAATAGGAACATACACAGTTGCAATAGCTGCAAAATATCATAATGTACCGTTTTATATAGCAGCACCTTTATCAACAATTGATACTTCGATTAAATCAGGTAAAGAAATTCCTATTGAAGAACGTTCACATGAAGAAGTTACACATATTAACGGTGACTGGATCTGTGCGAAAGATGTAAATATAATTAACCCCGGTTTTGATGTTACACCTCACGAATTAATTACAGGAATTATTACTGAAAAAGGTATTTTAAAACCTGACTATGAAAAATCCATAAAAGATGCCTTTATGCAAAAATAGCCATAAGGATAATTTGAAATCTTTATAACAAAATGCTATAATTCTTGAATTAAAAGGAGTATATTATGAAAAACGGATTAAAATTTTTAACAGTTTCATTAGTTGCATTTGGTCTTGGTTTAACAGCCGGAAACTATGCAATCTCTGATGTTCCTTGCAATTGTAAAATTGCTGTGGTTGATGTTCAAAAAGTTGTTGCATCATCTGCTCAAGTTAAAAATTTACAAGCAGAACAAAACAAACAAGGTCAAGAATTAGCAAAATTTATTGATACTGCAAAGGCTAATCTCCAAAAAGAAAAAGATGAAAAAAAGAGAAAAGCTTTAGAAGAAAAATACAATAAAGAATTCCAAGCTAAAAGAGCAGCAATAATAAAAAATCATGAAACAAAAACAAAAGAAATTGATAAAAATATTACTGCTATCATTGATTCAAAAGCAAAAGCAAGCGGTTATAATTTAGTTCTTGCAAAAGGTGTTGTATTATCAGGCGGTACTGATATTACAGATGAAATTGCTAAACAAGTAAAATAGAAATAAATAAATAAATAAATATAAGAAGTCTATTTCGAAGTCCATTGTTTTTAGGAATCGCGAAAACACAGGACAAGAAATAGATTTCTTATATTTATTTATTTTAAAATTTAAATATATGTCACCCTGAACTTGTTTCAGGGTCTTAGATTTATATAATAAGTCATTAAACATGTACCTATTCTTAAATAGTAAGACCCTGAAACAAGTTCAGGGTGACGATTTATGTTACATTAAAGATAAATATTTACTATATATTTATCCTTTAAAATTACTATTTGCCGCTATTAAATAGTAAAAATAAATTTTTTTATTCTATCAACCCAACTTCCCGTGCTAATTCAATAGAATTTTTATCAATTGCTATAGGCATTTTCTCTATACCTCTATCACGTAAGACAGCAAAACGATGTCTTCCATCACTAATATGTGTACTTATTTCACCATTATCTTCTCTTTCTAAATAAATTTTAGGTGTATGAATACTTTGGTTTGTCTTCAAATACTCAACAAAAGAATTATATTTATCTCTTGAACCATTATAACCTTCAAAACCAACATACATTGTTTTATTTTTTTTGAGTTCTTTATCAAGTTTATTTACATCAACATCACATAATTTTGCACCAGCTACTTTATCCCAATCAGATAAACGAAGTCTTGAAACTATATTTTCTTCTTCTAGTGCTTTACCTTCATGAATACGCGTAAAAGCTAATTTTAATCTTTTCAAAAATTTTTCTACTTGCGCATCTGTACTATATGGAGTTTGAATAAATAATGTATCAGAATTATCGCAATTTCCTGCAGACATTGTATAATTATATTTTCCTGTCTTTGAAATAAGTTTTTGACAGCATCTGTTAGAAATATCTTGCTGTTTAACAGCAAATGTACCTTTAAAAGAAACAGGTGAAATATTCATATAAACTCCTTTTGTGTTTATACAAAAAGAGTAAATTCTCAAAATTGCCTTATTGTAAACTACTGCTTAATAATTGATTTTCTTTTTTTATAAATAATTACATAAAAAGCAATAATTAATACTGTAGCAACAATAATAACAAGTTCTAAATATTGTTTAATAGCGGAGCCAAAAAGCATAAGAACAATACTTACAAGGAAAAATCTTAAACCTCTACCGAAGAAGCTTGCAAGCATAAATTTCCAAAAATTCATGCTTAAAATACCGCTAGCAATAGTAAAAACTTTATATGGAATAGGAGTAAAAGCAGAGAAGAAAACTGCAAAAGTTCCATATTTATTGTAAAGTGCTTCAACTGCTTCAAATTTTTCTTTTCCACTTTTTCTGAATAACCAATTAAAAGCAGGACGTCCGCCCCAATAGCCTATGCCGTAGCCTACAGCACCACCTAATGCAGAAGCTATTGTACAAATAAATGCATAAAATAATGCTTTAGCAGGATTAGCCAAATCCATTATAATTAGTAAAATATCCGGCGGAGGAACTAAGAAAAAGCTTTCAACACAAGAGTTTAATGCTAAACCCCATGTTCCCATGGATTTGAAGAATTCCGTCATTTGTACAAATATTTCGTGCATAGTTTACCTCTCTTTGTAGATTTTAGCACGAAAGAAATAATAAAAAAGCATAAAGCGTAAAGAAATCTATTTCTCGTCCTATGTTTTCGCGATTCCTAAAAACAATGACCTAAAAATAACAAATACTACAAGAAAAAACATAAAACGTTAAGAAATCTATTTCTCGTCCTGTGTTTTCGCGATTCCTAAAAACAATGACCTAAAAATAACAAATACTACAAGAAAAAACATAAAACGTTAAGAAATCTATTTCTCGTCCTGTGTTTTCGCGATTCCTAAAAACAATGGACTTCGAAATAGATTTCTTAACGTTTTATGTTTTTTCTTGTTTACAGAATTATTCTTTAGTATATTCTGCATCAATTACATCATCATCATTATTTGATGTTGATTGTTGTTCAGATGATGCGCTTTCAGAATTTGCACTTTGTGCGCCTTCTTGTTGTACTTGAGAATAAGCTGCTTGAGAGATTGCATACATTGTTTGTTGTAAATCTTCTGATAATTTTTTAATTTCATCAGCTGATTTATTTTCTTTTAATGCATCTTCTAAAGCTTTTCTTTGTTCTTCAAGTTTTGTTTTATCTGCTTCAGCAATTTTACCTTCGAAGTCTTTAACAATTCTTTCAGCTGAACTGATTAAGCTGTTAGCATTATTTCTGATTTCAGCTTCTTCTTTATGTTTTTTATCTTCTTCAGCATTAGCTTCAGCTTCTTTAACCATTCTGTCAATATCTTGTTCAGATAAGTTAGAAGAGTTTGTAATAGTGATTTTTTGTTCTTTATTTGTAGCTTTATCTTTTGCAGATACGTTAACAATACCGTTAGCATCTATATCAAAAGTAACTTCAATTTGAGGGATACCTCTCATAGCTGGAGCAATACCTTCTAATCTAAACATACCTAAAGATTTGTTATCTCTAGCCATTGGTCTTTCACCTTGAAGTACATGGATATCTACAGCTGTTTGATTATTTTCTGCGGTTGAGAATACTTGTGATTTAGAAACAGGAATTGTAGTATTTCTTGGAACTAATGGAGTTAAAACACCGCCTAAAGTTTCAATACCTAATGTTAAAGGAGTTACATCTAATAAAACTATATCTTTAACTTCACCAGCTAAAACACCGGCTTGAACAGCAGCACCAACTGCAACAACTTCATCAGGGTTAACTGATTGATTTGGTTCTTTACCTGTATATTCTTTAACTAAAGCTTGAACAGCAGGAATACGAGTTGAACCGCCGACTAAAACTACTTCGTTAATTTCACCTTTTGATAAGCCTGCTTCTTGAAGAGCATCAGCTACCGGTTTTTTACATCTTTCTAATAAATCACGGCTTAATTCTTCAAATTTAGCTCTTGTTAAGCTCATATCTAAGTGTTTTGGGCCGTTAGCATCAGCTGTAATAAATGGTAAGTTAATTGTAGTTTCAACAACAGAAGATAATTCACATTTAGCTTTTTCAGCTGCTTCTTTTAAACGCTGCATAGCTTGTTTATCATTTCTTAAGTCGATACCTTCTTGTTTTTTAAATTCTTCAACTAACCAATCAATAATTTTTTGGTCAAAGTCGTCACCACCTAAGTGAGTATCACCTGATGTTGAAAGAACTTCGTGAACACCGTCGCCGATTTCAAGAACAGATACATCGAATGTACCACCACCTAAGTCAAATACTAAAACTTTTTCAGGTTTATCTTTTTCAAGACCATAAGCTAAAGCAGCTGCTGTAGGTTCGTTAACAATACGAAGAACATCTAAGCCAGCGATTTTACCAGCGTCTTTTGTTGCTTGTCTTTGAGCATCATTAAAGTATGCAGGAACAGTAATAACTGCAGATGTAACTTTTTCGCCTAAATAGTTAGAAGCATCATCAGCTAATTTTCTTAAAATCATTGCTGAAATTTCTTGAGGTGTATAATCTTTACCGTCTATATTCTTTTTATAATCTTCACCCATGTGACGTTTAATTGAAATAATTGTTTTATCTGGGTTAAGGATTGCTTGACGTTTAGCTAGTTGTCCTACTAATTTTTCACCTGTTTTTGAAAAACCAACGATTGAAGGGGTTGTTCTTGAACCTTCTGCGTTAGCGATAACTGTTGGTTTTCCACCTTCCATAACTGCTACTACGGAGTTGGTTGTACCTAAGTCGATACCTATTGTCTTTGCCATAATTTTATCTCCATTTCTTTTTTGTTTATATTTTCTCTACTATTCTTTATAACATCGATTTTCAACTTTCCGAAAAAAATAAACAAAAAATTAATATTTTGAATTTTTTGAATAATTTTTATAAAATAAAATTTATGGATATTTTGAAAAAATTAGAAAAAGAAATAATAATTTCAGTGCAGGCAATGCCGAATGAGCCGCTATATAAAGAAGAAGTACTGACTGCTATGATGAAATCAGTTGTAAATGGCGGAGCAAAAGGCTTACGTTTAGCAGGAGCTCGCGACGTTAAAAATGCTAAAAAACTGTTCGATATTCCGATTATCGGTTTAACAAAACCCGATAAACTTCCGGATAATTGGAAAGAAGTTGTTTATATAACTCCAACTTTAAAGGAAGTTAATGAACTAATAGAAGCTGATGCAGATATAATCGCAACAGATGCAACCCTACGCCCTCGCCCTAAAGAATCTTTAGACGAAATTATTAAATATATAAAACAGCACAATAAACTTGCAATGGCAGATATCTCAACATTTGAGGAAGGTATTAAAGCAAGAGAACTCGGTTTTGATATTATATCAACAACGCTTTCAGGCTACACTCAAAATTCAAGACAAGATATAATAGGTCCTGATTTTGAACTATTAAAACAATTAGCAAAAGAACTTGATTGCCCTGTTATTTTAGAAGGCAGAATTTGGGAGCCGAAAGAAGTTAATAAAGCGTTTGAACTAGGTGCTCACAGCGTTGTGATAGGTTCAGCCGTAACACGTCCGAAGCTTATTACAAAAAGATTTTGCGAAAGAGGTTAATAATGAAAAAAGTTCTTGCAATAGATGTCGGCGGAACAAAATTAATACATGCAATAATAAATGAAAAAGGTGAATTTTTAAGCGAGGTTGGAAAGACTTCAACACCTAAAAACATATCTGAACTTGAAAAAACCTTCAAGGAAGTAATAACAAAATATGAAAATGAAGTTGATTACATCGCATTTGCAACAGCTGGCGCAGTTAATATTACAAATACAAAAGTTGATTCTTCAACCCCGAACATGCCAGCTGGCTACAACTCATTAGACTTTGCACAATTAAGCAAAAAACCTGTATATGTTGAAAATGATGCCAATGCTGCTGCTTGGGCAGAATATAAAGTTGGCGCTGCAATAGGTGAAAACAACAACATAACAATAACACTTGGTACAGGTGTAGGAGGCGGTTTCATTGTTGACGGACGACTTTTAAGAGGTAAATCCGGCAGAGGCGGCGAAGTAGGAAGCATGAAAATTCAAGGACGCGGAAGAACCTGTACTTGCCACAGAAAAGATTGCTTTGAAAGTTACGCTTCAGGCGTTGGGCTAAAAAAAACTGCAGAAGAAATTGCTCAAACAGATGAAATATTTAAACAAAGTATTTATAAATCAAAAACTGCAAATGAAATTACAACCTATGATATCATTGCAGGATTAAAAGAAAATGATGAATATTCTAAAAAAGTCTTTAATATTTGGAAAGAAGATTTAACAGTAGGCTTAATCAACATTACAAATATTTTTGACCCTGAAAGTATAATAATTTCTGGAGGAATGGGCGAATTTATTAATACAAAAGAAATTGAAAATGCAATAAATTCTGAAATAGTTGTTTCCCCTGTTAAAGTAAAACTTGCTAAAGCAGGAAATTACGCAGGAATGATAGGAGCAGCTCTTTTAGCTTGTGAAAAGTTTTAATACAACTAATATAAATTTAATGTATAATAATAAAAAGGACTTAATTTAAGGGGTTTGTTTATGAAAAAGATTGTAATTTTACTTTGCTGGATTTTAACTATATTTTGTGCTGTATTCCCTTTTATATATACACATAGTGACCAAGATAAAAAGGAAATAAAAATAAGTCATATTCTTGTTGAAACACAAGAACAAGCACAAACAGTTAAAGATGAAATTAAAAATGGTAAATCATTTGAAGATGCTGCAACAGAATATTCTCAATGTGAGTCAAAAGACCAACAAGGTGACCTTGGATATAATATGAGAAACAGACTAAACCGTGATTTTGAAACAGCTGCTTTTGCTCAAAATCTAAAAGAAGTTTCTGAACCAGTTAAAACAACAGAAGGCTGGCATTTAATTAAAATATATGATATTAAATATTTCTCTGATAAAGAAAGTTTTATACAAAAGAAGTTTGTAAGATAGAACTATAAAATTATTTAGATTTAATAACATTTTGTCTATAAAATTGAATAAATTTCATTTTTTATATATAATCCTATTGTCAAGATTAAGAGGTACGCTATGACAAGAAATCAACTTCCCGAAGGTGTAGGAAAAAAAATAGTTGA
The DNA here is from genome assembly GCA_910583875.1 of uncultured Vampirovibrio sp. GTDB lineage: Bacteria > Cyanobacteriota > Vampirovibrionia > Gastranaerophilales > Gastranaerophilaceae > Avigastranaerophilus. The sequence continues at coordinate 592,556 of CAJTXT010000001.1, forward strand.
AGCATTAAAAAGACAAGCAGAAGCTGATATTACTCCAGTTTCAGAAACAAATAGTTCTTTAAATAATTTATCAATAGATGATAATAAAGTTTTACCAGAAATAAATTTATCACCAGTAAATGAAGAAATTGAAACTTTAAATGAAAATCTTATAGTAGAAGAAGAATTACCAGAAGTTCTTCCTCAAGGCGTATACCAAGAAAAACCAGAAGCTCCTATTGAAGAATTTAAAGCAGCTTCAACTGAACAACCTATGATTAATCTTGCAAATGCTCAAGCACAAATTAATGAAAAATTACAACAAGCTATACAATCTCAAGCAATTACTACTGTAGCTATTCCTCAAAATGTTGCGTTATTAAAAAATCTAATTGCTTCTTTACCTGTTGGTGTTGCAAAACAAACAGGGGCTCAAATTATAAGACAAACTCTTGAAGCTATGGGTTTACCTATCAGCAGAATTTTAAAAGAAGCTCAAGTTTTTCAAGAAGAATTAAATGGTTCTACAAAAGAATGTATGCTTAGAATTCAAGAATACAAAACTAATATTCTTCAATTAGAACAATCTGTTCAAGAATATCAAAGAAACATTACCCAAATTAATGATTTAGTTAGTTTATTCTTAATGACAGATAGAAAATAGTTCATTAATAATTTATATTGTCATGCTGAACTTGTTTGACTACTTTTTCCAAAATCTTTGATTTTGAGAAAAATGTCTGGTTTTCCACAGCATCTGATAACTTTCTAATTAGTCATTTAATGAATATATTACAAACTGGTAAGATGCTGAAACAAGTTCAGCATGACAATGTTAGTCAAAGAAAATTATTAAATTTAAGTGTCATTCCGAATTTATTTCGGAACCTTACCATTTGTAAATCCCTGCAAGAAATCAGATATTTTTCACAAAATCAAAGATTTTAGAACAAATGACAAAACAAGTCCAGCATGACAATATAACTAGTCTGTCACCCTGAACTTGTTTGACTACTTTTTCCAAAATCTTTGATTTTGAGAAAAATGTCTGGTTTCCCACAGGGTCTTAGATTTATGAATTATAACTTTTTTCAAAATCAAAGATTTCAGTAAAATAAGTAAAATAAGTTCCCTAAATTAATATTTATACTTTATTATTCACACCATAGCCAAATAAAGCAAAATCATATTTAACAGGGTCTTCGCTATCAAACTCTTTTAATCTATTTGTAAGTTCAATAACACTTTCATACCCGTTATCATTACGATTCAAAAGTCCTAATTTCCTGCTGATTTTTGCTACATGAGTATCCAATGGAATTAACAATTCAGATTTTGGAATAAAATTCCAAATACCAATATCAACTGCGCTTTTACGCACATACCAGCGCATTAACATATTTAATCTTTTTAAAGCACTCTTTTTTGCCGGGTTTGGAAGTAAATGATAAAAACCTTTTGTTATCTTTTCTTCATTTACATTTGAATAAAAATAATCTACAACACCTTGAAACATATTCCATATTTCATTTTTTTGTTTATATGAATATTCAAAAAGGCTTTCAAGTGTTTCATTTTCACAATAGAGTTTGTTTAAGATTTTAACTATTTGAACAAAATCACAATCTTTTGAAAATCGGTAATCACATTCATAAAGATTATTCTCTTTTTCATTAAAGGACTTGATATAGTCTAAAGGTTTGTTTTCCATTAAATCAAATATATGATTAACTTTTTTAATAAATACCTCACGTTTACCGTAAGCAAACATAGAAGAAATAAAACCCGCTATCTCAACATCTTGTTTATTATTAAATTTATGCAGAAACATTACAGGGTCATCTTTTATAAATTCCGCTGTTTCATACTGTTCAATATATTTATCTAATTGAGTTTTCAACATCATCTCATTCCTTCAAAATAATCTTTTAATATTTTAGTGCATTCTTCTTCCATTATACCGCCTTTAACTTCCGCATTATAGCCCATTGTTTTACACATATCGGATTTTGAGCCAAAAGCTCCGTTTAATAAATCATAAGCACCAAAATATACTTTAGAAATTCTTGATTGCAGAATAGCACTTGCACACATCGGGCATGGTTCAAGCGTTACATAAATTTCACAATCATTTAAACGCCAATTTTTTAGCTTTTTATTTGCTTTTTGTATTGCAACAATTTCAGCATGTAAAATTACATTTTGTTTTTTCTCACGCTCATTTACCGCAGAAGCAATAACTTTTCCTTCTTTAACAATAACAGCACCTATAGGAATATCTTTCCCGGATTTTTTAGCTGTATTTATTGCTTTTTTCATAAATTCAAGATTCATAGTCTTCTTCTTTACATATAGGAATTGTAACCTTAGCTGTAAAAATATTTTCTTTTGTTGATTCTAATGAAACTTTGCCATTCATAGCTTCGACCAATCCTTTAACGATATAAAGTCCAAGCCCTGTACCTCTGGTTGTTCTTGTTGTTGTATCATCTATTCTTATAAACTTATCAAACAGAGTATTCAATACCTTTTTTTCTATATAATCAGATTGATTTATTACTTTAATTATTACTTTATCTTCTAATATTTCAGCATCAAGAGTAATAGGTGTATTTTCATAAGCATATTTATTTGCATTACCTATTAAATTAATCATTATTTGTTCAAGCCTATCTTTATCAGCATATACAAAAGGAAATTCATTAGTAATATTATTTATGATTTCTCTTGATTCAATATTTTTAACGGAATATACAGAAGCTTCTACAACATTTAAAAGATTAACAGGCTCAATATTAATGTTAAGTCTTGCACCTTCAATATCAGGAATTACAAGTAAATCTTCAATCATACGGGATAATCTTTCAGATTGCTGTTTAATTACCAATAAAGATTTATGTTTTGTTTCTTCATCAATTTCAATATCTGTTCTTAAAAGACGAGAAGTATAACCTCTAATACTTGTTAAAGGCGTTCTCAATTCATGGCTGACTGTATCGACTAAATTAGAACGAAAAGCATCTAACTGTTTAAGCTCTTTATTTTTCTGTTTAAGTTTTTTGTATGAAGCATTTATTTCATTAATCATACTGTTAAATTCCTCTGCTAAGAATAATACTTCACGAGGAGTAAAGATATTTGTTAAAGGGGTTATAGGTTTTTTATAGTTACCGCGTGAAACAGCAATAATTCCTTTAAATAACTGACGGATATTAAAATATAGATAATAACTGTAAAAAAGTGTTAAAAGTAAAGTAACCGCCGCCGCAACTAAAAATGTAATAAGTATTTTTATTCGTGCTTTGTTAATAGTAGCTTCTGTAAGCTCCTTAGATGTATTTACGATAATTATCATATTTACATCGTCCATTTTTAAATAAACTCTCGGCTGATTTTTTATTTCCTCAAACCTTGTAGCTATATTATTTACAAGGTTAACAGGAAGCTGTTTAATATTTCTTTTAAAATCTTGTTCATCATAATTATGAGAGAATATTAATTTACCTGTTTTATCTACAACATAGACCCTGCGGTTTTGTTCTTCACCAATATTATTGAAAATATTGTCTTTTATAATTTTGGTATTAACTTCTGCTTTAAGATATTTATCATCATGAATTTTATCAGTTAACCAAAGTTGTTCAGTGTCTGAATTAAATATAACTCTATCGTCTTTATTAAAATCAGTTTGTTCAGATGGTCTTATAATTTCAAAATCTTTAAAAACATTTGAATTTATTGATAAATCTTTTAAATATAAATTCTGTTGATATTCAGAAGGAATATGATTTAGTGAAATAATAATTTCATTAAGTCTGTGCTGGTCTTCTTTTACTATTGAAAAAATATTATTTTCAATAATACGAGCAAGTGTTTGAGCAGAATAACCAAGCTCCTGCCTAATTGAATGCTGGCTTATGTTATTAATAACACACCAAGCAATAATAGAAGGAACCAGAACACCAATAAGTGAAATTATAATTATTTGTTCAACAATTTTTAAACGTTTTAATTTCATAATTTACCCTTTTAGTCAGTTTCTTCGCCAAAAGGAGTAAGCTTATATCCAACATTCGTAACTGTCTGCAAATATTCCGGTATTTTAGGATTTTGTTCTATTTTCTGTCTTAATCCGCCTACATGCACTCTAAGCATTCTTACGTCATCATCTGAATTATAGCCCCAAACTTCATTTAAAAGAACAGCAAGAGTAACAGCATTATTAAAATGCTGCATTAAGCAAAATAAAATTTCAAACTCGGTAGGAGTAAGCTTAATTCTTTTTCCTTTAACTTCTGTTTCAAGAGAATCTGGAAAGATTTCAATATCACCTATTTTTAAAATTTCTTGTTTTATTGAATTAGATTTAGAAGAAGGGCTTCTTCTTACAAGTGCGCGGACTCTTAAAAGCACTTCTTGAATATCAAAAGGTTTAACAATATAATCATCAGCACCAGAATCAAACCCTTGAGTTTTATCTGTTATTGTACCTTTTGCAGTAAGCATTAAAATGGGAATTTCAGGTTTAGAAGAACGTATATTTTTGCAAACATCAAATCCGTTCATTTTAGGCATCATAACATCAAGAAGAATTAAATCATAATTACCTTTTAACGCCTTTTGCAAAGCTTCTTCACCATCTTTAGCACTATCCACCTCATAACCGCTGTGAGAAAGGTCAAATTCTAAAAGTTCTCTAATTTCATTATCATCATCTGCAATTAAAAGTCTTTGTGCCATTATAAAACCCTCATCATAATAAACTTATTATTACATATAAATTAAGGATTATACAAGTTTTTCAACAATACCTTTAAGCGCAATTTTTACATGAGCATAATTCAATCCGCCCTGCATATAAACAGCATAAGGAGGTCTAACAGGCCCGTCTGCAGAAAGTTCAATTGTAGAACCCTCAATAAAAGAACCGCCAGCCATAATTAATTTATCATCATACCCCGGTACTCCATCGGGAACAGGTGTTAAGTATGATTCAATTGGTGAATACATTTGAAGAGTTTTACAAAATTCCAATAACGGTTCAGGCGCACCAAATTTAATTGTTTGTATTAAATCTGTTCTTATTTCATGCGGTTTTGGAGTAGAAATAAAGCCCATATCTTCAAAAACCTGTGAAGCTAAAATAGCACCCTTAACAGCTTCTGAGACAATAGAAGGTGCCATAAATATACCTTGAAAAATCAAACGTAATTGATTTAACATAGCTCCGCCTTCGCTGCCAATACCGGGGGCTGTTAATCTATATGCTGCTTGATTAACGTATTCTTCTTTACCGGCAACATATCCGCCTGCTTCAACAATACCTCCGCCGGGGTTTTTAATTAGAGAACCTGCAATTAAATCAGCACCAACTTCTAATGGTTCTAACTTTTCTACAAATTCACCGTAGCAGTTGTCTACAAAGCAAATACATTTTGGATTTTTTTCTTTTACAATTTCAATAATCTTTTTTATAGTTTCAATATTTAAAGATTTTCTTAAGGAATATCCTCTAGAACGCTGAATTAAAACCATATTAACAGTTTCATCAATTTTATTTCTAATTCCTTCAAAATCAACATCCATATTATCAATCAAAGGGACTTCATCATATAAAACACCATGTCCAATTAAAGAAGCTCTTTTATCACCGCGAGTTCCGATAACTTCTTCCATTGTATCATAAGGTGCACCCGCAACTGATACGAGCTTTTCACCGTATCTTAAGTTGCCAAATAAACAGCAAGCCAAAGTATGAGTACCCGATACAAAATGATTTCTTACAACAGCTTTTTCAGCTCTGAAAATATCAGCAAAAACGTTATCTAAAGCTTCACGCCCCATATCATCATGCCCATAACCGGACACACTTGCAAAATGTTCAAGCCCAATTTTATTATTATAAAAAGCCTTTAAAACTTTTTCCTGATTATATTCTTTTACTTCATCTACAAATTCAAAGTATTTTTTTACTTTTTCTTCTGCATTTTGTACTATATTATTCTTTTCCATATCAAAATGAAAACATAAATAGTTATTATATTCAACAGTTAGAAAATATTTAATCTCCTATTAGTGTATGTACTAATTTTATATTTTTTGAAGTAAAATAATATAAGCATTTATAGGAATATATTTATGGACGAATTAAAAGATAAAGAAGAACAATATAACACTTTTTTGAAATATAAAGAACCTTCCGAAAAGGAAGAAAATAAACTAATTACAGCATTAAGACTTATTTTTGTAACCTTCTGTGTTGTAGCAATAACAACACTTACAATGTTCATTATAACTAACTATAATGATATTTCTGCAATAATTCAAAGGCTGACAGATAAAAGTTTTGGAGGTATAAACCAAAGTCATAAAGCAGATTTAACTCCCTCTAAATTTAATTTTAAAATGTTGAGCAGATATCAAAACATATTGTTGTTAGGTGTTGACTCAAATGGTCCAAATACATTGCCCTTCTCAGGTGTTCGTTCTGATACAATTATTGTTTTAAATATTGACTTACACGGGAAAAGTGTAAATGCTATTTCTATTCCGCGTGACAGCAAAGTATATATTGCAGAAGGTCACGGAGTACAGAAAATTAATGCAGCATACGCAATTGGCGGTATAGATTTAACTAAAAAAACAATTGAAGAAACTTTAGGCATTAAAATTCATAACTATGTTGTTATTAATGCCGAAGGTGTAAGAAAACTTATTGATACAATAGGTGGTGTTCCTATATATATCGACCAAAGTATGCATTATCACGATTACAGCGCAAAATTACATATTGATTTTGATAAAGGTAATTATGTTTTAAATGGTGCTCAAGCAGAAGAATATTTAAGATTTAGAAAAGATTATCTTGGTGACATAGGAAGAGTTCATCGTCAGCAAAAATTTATTAAAGCAATACTTGAACAAATCAAAACACCGGAAGCTCTAAGAAAAATTCCGGAAGCTTTAAAAATTGCTAACTTATATACAAGAACCGATCTTAACCTATATCAAATGTCACAATATGCAGCAGTTGCTCATGATATTGATTTAAATAAAGTTGAATTTGTTATGCTGCCTGGAGCGCCAAATAAAAAAGGTATAATCAGTTATTGGATTTTAGATCCGGAAAAAACTCAGCAGGTTATTAACAGATTAATATACAGACAAAAAGCAGAATTATCTCAAAATGAAATAACTATCGGTTTAATGTTTCCAAGACAAAAAGAAATAGAAGCATTAGCAATAAGAGAACAACTTAAAACAGCAGGATATGATGTTAATTGTACAGGAAGATCAAACCAAATTGAAGAATCTCAAATTATTGGTTACAACACTCAAATTTCAAGTGATATGATAAAGGCAATACAAAAGAAAATTCCGGAACTTTCACATTTATCATATCATCATAACCCGGTTAGAAGTTATTGCAGTTCAAGTGATATAGTTATTACAATAAAAAATGAAGAATAAAGGAATATAAATAATGGAAATGTTAAAAATAGCTATCCCAAATAAAGGAAGATTATCAGAAAAAATATATGATTTACTAAATTGTGCAGGACTTGTTTTCCCTTCAAAAGATGAAAGAACATTGCAAGTTACAACAAAAGATAAAAAATATTCAATTATCTTTTTAAGAACTCAAGATATACCAATGATTGTTGAAAATGGCATTGCAGATATTGGTTTTACAGGTTTTGATATCTTAACAGAATTAAAATCCGATGTTGATAAAATTATGGATTTAGATTTTGGATACTGCGAAATGGTTGTTGCTGTTAAAGATGAAGATAGTTACAAAACTGCTTCCGATTTACCTCAAAACCTAAAAATAGCAACTTCCTTCCCTAATATTGCAAGAGAATATTTTGAAAAACTAGGTAAAAATCCTAAAATCATTGAAGTCTCAGGAGCTACAGAAATTACTCCTCGCTTAGGTTTATCTGATGTTGTTGTTGATATTACTTCATCAGGTTCTACTTTAAAATCTAATAAATTAAGAATTATTGATAAAATTTTAGAATCAACAGCTATTGTTATTGCTAATAAAAATTTAAGCGAAGATAAAAAAGAAAAAACAGAAATCGTATTAAGAGCTTTAAAATCTGTAATTGATGCAAGAGAAAAGAAATATCTAATGGCACATGTTCCTAAAAAATCACTTGATGCTATAAGAGAATTCTTACCGGGGTTATCATCACCTACAATAATGACACTTGCAGGCGATGATGAGCACGTTGTAATGCACGTTGTAGTTGATGCAGATAAAGTTTTTGACAGCATTGACCACCTTAAGAAACTTGGCGGTCAAGGTATTTTAATTATGACAGTAGACCAAATGGTACGATAATTATGGACTATCCAAATATAGAACGTTTAATAGAAATAATAGAAATACTAAGAAGCGAAAATGGCTGTGAATGGGATAGAGAACAAACTCACCAATCCTTAAGAAGAAATATGATTGAAGAAGCCTATGAAGCAGTTGATGCTATTGATGATAATGATTTTAAACACATGCAAGAAGAACTTGGCGATGTTCTACTGCAAGTTGTACTTCATTCACAAATAGCAAAAGAAGAACATGCTTTCAACATTGAAGATGTTGCAAAAGGAATATCAGATAAACTTATTCACCGCCATCCGCATGTTTTTGGAGATGTAAAAGTTTCTTCTACAGATGAAATTCTTGATAACTGGGAAAAACTCAAAAAAGAAGAAAAACCGCACAGAACATCAATAATGGACGGTATTTCAAAAAGCCAGGCAGCATTAATGAGCGCACAAAAAATCAGTAAAAAAGCCGTTAAAGTCGGTTTTGAATGGCCTGACGAAAATTCTTTATATGATTGTGTTATTTCTGAAATAAAAGAATTTAAAGAAGCAAAAACTCAAGAAGAAAAAGAAGAAGAACTCGGAGACATTTTATTTGCGGTTGTAAATCTTGCAAGATGGAATAAAATTGACGCTGAACAAGCATTATTAAAAACTAATAAAAAATTCATAACCCGTTTTCAAGCAATGGAAAAAGCAGCGAATAAAGAGCTTGAACATCTTACTCTTGAAGAATGGGATGCTCTTTGGAAAACAGCTAAACAAGCCGTAAAGAATTAGGAAATTATGTATAACTTTATATAAAATAGTTAAAAGCTGTCATGCTGAACTTGTTTCAGCATCTTACCAGTTTAGAATATTTTCATTTTAATGATTAAATATCAAAATCTAAGATGCTGAAACAAGTTCAGCATGACAAGAAGATAATATCACCAGTTTCTGAAAAAGCAATTAAATAATTTCAATGATATTATGACTATATCTGAACGAGATTTAATATAAAAGAAGATATAAATTCAAAATTTATTTATAAATTCGAAAAATCTTGCAAATAATTTTCTATATTAATATCTAATGATGTGATTTTATTAATTGCATCATTATTTTTTTGAATTTCATAGGAGTTATCAGAAGAAATAATTATAACATTTGTAATATCAATAACTCTTTCATCTATATTAAAGAAAGCTTTATAATAAACTTTATCAGAATAATTTCCTTTAAATACAAGATTATTTTTAAAATTTTCTTTATAAACAGGAAAGTATTCTTTAAAAAAGATATTCTTTTTATTCGTAAAATCTGGACTTGCGCACATATTAGAAACAAAAATTCCGTCTTTTTTTAAAGATTTTTTTACAGATTTAAAATATTCATCACTTAAAAATCTTGAATCAATACCGTCATTATTGGCAACATCAACAACAATTAAATCGTATTTCTTTTTATTGTTTCTTAAATATGTAATACCGTCTTGCAAAATAAAATTAAAATTCTTAGGATGTTTAAAATTAAAAAACTTTTCTGCAATGTCAACAATATTTTCTTCTAAATCAACAACATCAAACGATTTTAAATCTTCAAATAAAACTTCAAAATCATTAACAATTTTACCAGAGCCCAAGCCTATCAAAAGAATATTTTCTATTTTTTTATTCATTAAATACGGAATTAAAAAATAGTTTATATAAGGCAAATTACCCTTGTAAAATTCTGTATTAATAAACCCTGCCTGATAAGTATCTGCATAATGAAGAAATCTTCCAACCTCATTTTCAACAACTTTTATATTATGAAAATCAGACTCAATTTCATATAAAGTTTTATCATTAAAAGTTTTATTGTTAATAATTTCCAAAAGCTCTGCTTTTGGTTCTTTTATAGCTAATTCTTCGGGTATTAAAACAAAATCTTCATTTTCCATATTTTGATTATTACATAAACGAGTAAAAGAAAAAATTTAAATTTATAATAAATATATTTTAAGCCGGTAAGACCCTGAAACAAGTTCAGGGTGACAGTATGTTCCAAAAATTACTGGTATTTATTATTTTTAAATTTAAAATTTCAAGAAATGGTTAAATATATTTTTAAAATATTAAAACCTACTTGTCACCCTGAACTTGTTTCAGGGTCTTACCGGCTATATAATTATCAATTAATTAAATAAAACAGTTGATTAAAATACTCCATAAATTTTTCCTATTTCTTCCTTTTTAATGACACAAAAATATGTTGATGATAAAATTTCTAATGGCAAACTAAGTTGGAGGCAATATGCAAGAGAATAATACGAACACAAAAGAATCAACTTCTTCTATTGACGTTATAAGACAAGGAAGAATTGATAAAGCTCAAAATTTAAGAGAACAAGGAATAAATCCGTATCCTTACAAATTTGAAAAATCAGCATCAGCAAAAGAGCTTCAAGATAAGTATAAAGACCTTGCAGACGGCGAAGAAACAACAGACAGATACAAAGTTGCAGGCCGTGTAATGGCTATCAGAAATTCAGGCATGTTTATTGACTTGATGGATGATACAGGAAAAATTCAAATATTTTCACATAAACAAAATATTGACCCTGAAAAAATCAAACTTTTAAAAATGGTTGATATCGGTGATATTGTAGGTTTTGAAGGTGATATAAGAAGAACTCCCAGAGGCGAATTAAGTATTAAAGCAATTGGTTTTGAAATCCTAACTAAATCATTAAAACCATTACCTGAAAAATTCCATGGTTTAACAGATGTTGAAACAAAATACAGACAAAGATATATTGATTTAATTATTAACGAAGAAACAAGAGAAACATTCAAAAAAAGAAGTTTAATAATACAAAAAATAAGAGAATTTCTTGCTCAAAGAGGATATCTTGAAGTTGATACTCCAATTCTTCAAACAGTAGCTTCAGGCGCTAATGCAAGACCATTTACAACTCACCATAATGCATTAGATATGGACATGACCATGAGAATTGCTCTTGAACTATATTTAAAACGTTTAATAGTCGGTGGTGTTTCTGAAAGAGTATATGAAATAGGTAAATGTTTCAGAAATGAAGGTATTGATACACGTCATAACCCTGAATTTACTATGATTGAGTTATATCAAGCATACGCTGATTATAATGATATGATGGAATTAACCGAAAATATGGTTGCTTATGTAGCTCAAGAAGTTTTAGGTACAACAAAAATTCAATATGGTGAAAACGAAATTGACTTAACACCGCCATGGGACAGAAAAACAATGATTGGTGCAATCCAAGAATATACAGGCGCAGATTTTATGACCTGTAATAATCTTGAAGAAGCTGTGAAACTTGCTTCAACAATTGGTGTACATATAGAAGAATGTGACTCTTGGGGAAAAGTAATTGATACAGTATTTGAAGAAAAAGTTGAACCAAGTTTAATTCAACCTGTACATATTATTGATTATCCATTAGAAATATCTCCGTTAGCAAAAGTTCACAGAAATAATCCGCGTTTAACAGAGCGTTTTGAAACAAGAGTAAATGGTTGGGAAATTGCAAATGCATTTTCTGAATTAACAGATCCGATTGACCAGCGTCAGAGATTTGAAAACCAAGCTCTTGCAAAAGCAAACGGCGACGAAGAAGCAATGGAAATAGATGAAGACTTCATTGAAGCTTTAGAATACGGTATGCCACCTACTGGCGGTATGGGCATGGGTATTGACCGTTTAGTAATGCTATTAACAAATTCATCAACTATTCGTGATGTAATTGCCTTTCCAACGATGAAAAATAAATAAAACATCGCTACAATTTAGTCCTGTATTGAAACTTAGGGCTTGACAACTTCTAAAAAACAGATACAATAGAGATGTTATATTTAATGGAAAGGGGTTTATACCATGAATAAAGAAGAATTAGTACAAGAAATTTCAAAAAAAGCAAAAGTTACTCAAAAAGAAGCTGCTGAAGTTTTAAATGCTATTATGTCAACAATCGAAAAAACAGTTGCTAAAGGTAAAAAAGTTACTTTAGTTGGTTTTGGTACTTTTGAAGCTAGAAAAAGAGCTGCAAGAACAGGCCGTAACCCTCAAACTGGCGCAGCTATTAAAATCGCTGCTAAAACAGCTCCTGTATTTACAGCTGGTAAAAAATTCAAAGATGTTGTTGACGGTAAAGTAGCTGCTAAAAAATAGTAGATTACAAATATAAAAAGAAGGAGAAGGTTTCTTCTCCTTCTTTTTTGTTTATAATTATTAATATGAATAATAAATCTGCTGAAATATTAGAATTTAATAAAGTACTTACTTATTTAAGCGAACACGCAATAAGTAGACTTGGAATGCAAAGATGTTTAAATACTTCTATTTTTGAAAATGTTAATACTATTAAACATGAACTTATATTAACATCACAAGCAAGAAAAATTATTAATGACGCTATCAATGTTCCCTTAGAAAATATTTACGATATCGAAAAAAGTTTAACAGATGCAAAAAAGAAACTCCGTTTAAACGAAGAAGAAATTGTTGATATCGCAAGAACTTTAAGAACGTCTCGTTTAATGAGAAATTTTCTTGATAGCATTTCAAAAGATTATTTTGAATTATCAGAAATGAAAAACACTCTTTATGCAAATAAAGAACTTGAAGATAAAATTTTTAATACGTTCACACCATCTTTTACAGTTAAAGAAGATGCAACAGCAGAGCTTAAAAGACTGTATCAAACATTAAGAGATACAACAGCAAATGTCAGAACCTGCGTTTCATCTTTACTTCAAAATTCAGATTTTACATCTAACCTTCAAGATACAATTTATACACAGCGTGACGGCAGAACTGTTTTTCAAGTAAAAGCCGAATGTAAAAACAAGGTTTCAGGTATTGTTCATGATGTTTCGCAAAGCAATCAAACATTTTTTATTGAGCCTGAAATTTTAGTCGGATTAAATAATAAAATCAGGGAAACAGAAGCACAAATTCATATTGAAATAGAGAAAATATTGAAAATTCTTTCAAATGAAATAGGTACATATTTTGATGAAATAAAAACCTCTAATCTCCAACTAATAGAACTTGATTTTACTTTTGCAAAAGCTAAATATTCAGCAGCTTTCGACGGTGTAGCAGCAAAGATTTCAGATGAAAAAGTCATTAATCTTAAAATGATGAAAAACCCTGTTTTAATAAAATCTAAAAAAGAAATTGTTGATAATGATTTTTATATAAACTCAGAAAAAAACTGTATGATAATTACAGGCTCTAACACAGGCGGTAAGACGGTTGTATTAAAAACCGCAGGACTTTGTACGTTAATGACCAAAGCAGGGCTTCACATACCTTGCTATGAGGCAGAAATTTATCCGTTTAAAAAAGTTTATGCTGATATTGGAGATGAACAAAGTATCGTTCAAAATCTTTCAACTTTTTCATCTCATATGACAAACATTGTAAATATAATAAATCATGCGGATTATGATACTTTAATATTGCTTGATGAAATTGCAGCAGGCACTGACCCAAAAGAAGGAGCCTCACTTGCTCAATCTATACTCGAATATTTACAAAAACGCGGGGCTTTTATAATAACTACAACACACTACGGTGAATTAAAATCTCTCGCATACTTAAAACAAGGTTTTGTTAATGCCTCAGTTGAGTTTAATATTAATACGCTGCAGCCTACATACAAATTGTTAATAGGTATTCCAGGGGCAAGCAACGCTATTGCAATAGGTAAAAACTTAGGGCTTAAAGAGGAAATTATAAATAATGCACGTGATACTTATTTCAATCAAAAAGATAATACGGCAAAAGTTTTAGAAGAACTTCAAAAAACACAGCAGGAACTTTCAGACTCTAAACGCGTAATTGAAGAAAAAGAAGAAAATGTTAAACGACTTGAACAAAGTCTAAACGATAAACTTAATGAAATAAAAAAAGATAAAAAGAAAAATATTCATATTTATAAGAAGAAATATGAAACTTCACTTGATGAAGCACGTGAAGAAATAAAAGATATTCTAAAAGAAATGCGTGAAGAAAAATCTGAAAAAATTGCACGCAGAAGTTTTAACAGACTTGCAAATATTGAAACTGCTATGCGTAAGGGCTTTAACAAAGATGAAGATGAAATTGCAGAAAAATATACTCCGATAAATTGGGAAACTGCAAAAGTCGGTGATAAAGTTATGATTATGGATTTAAACCAAGAAGTTACAATCTTATCATTACCGGATAAAAATAAAAATGTTCAAATCCAAATGGGATTAATGAAAACTAAAATTAAGCAAAATAAGCTTGCTGTTTTAAATAAAAATTTAATAAAACGAGAAGCTAAAGCAAAAGGAGTTTATAAAAAAGATTTTTCTATAGAACGTCGTACAATTTCTCAAACATTAGATTTACGCGGTTTCAGATGTGAAGAAGCACTTGATGAAATAGAAGCATATTTAGATAAAGCAAGCTTAGTAAATTTAAGCCCTGTATATATAATTCACGGACATGGTACAGGCGCTTTAAAACAAATGATACGAGACTATTTGAATACCTCACCTTATGTAGCTAAATATAGAGCCGGAGAAAGCGCCGAAGGCGGCGATGGCGTCAGCGTTGTTGATATAAATTAAAGAATTTATTGATATTATAACAAAATTATATGTTAAAGTGTCATGCTGAACTTGTTTCAGCATCTTACCAACTTAAAATTTTACTTTTATACTACAAAACTAAAATTTAAATATAAAAATATAATATATTATAAAAATAATAAATTTAACTAGTAAACTGGTAAGATGCTGAAACAAGTTCAGCATGACATAAAGATAAATAGAAATAAAAAAGGATAGAATTTTCATTTTTCGCTCTGTGATTTTTAGATACCTAAAATCATACAAAGTGAATACGCACAGCTTGCGAGCAGTAATGAGCCTGTATCCGACAGCTTTATGCTTAGGTATGGGCTTCAAAATAAAAATTCTATCCTTTTTTATTTCTATTTATGCTAATTCTTTATTTTATATCTTCGCTTTTTTCTAATAAGGTTTGTAATGCTTTTTTAGCAACTCTCTGCTGCTCAATTGTTGCATTACCGCCAATACAACCGCCTTCGCAGCACATAACTTCAATTATATTACCTTCTGCGCAGGCTTCATCTTTTGCATATTTTTTAAGCTGCTTGATTGTATCTTTATTCAAACAATTAATTATACAAGGTTTAATTTCTGTTTTTTCTGAAACTACAGACTCAACCGCATTTGCAACTCCACCAATTACACCAAAATTTCTACCTTGCTTTGAACTTTCTTTATCAAACGGAGTTTCCTCACATTCTTCAACTTTAATTTTTCTTCCTTCTAATAAAGCACTCAATTCAGTATAGTTCATAAGAAAATCAACTTTTTCATTGTCAAAAACTTCTTTTCTCTTTGCAACACAAGGGCTTATGAATACTAATTTAGCGTTCGGATGTTTTTCTTTAACAATCTCAGCTGTATAGTACATAGGTGTTTTAGTATCAGAAGCAAATTTATTAATTTCAGTTAAATGTTTCTTTCTTAACTCATTATAACCAGCGCAGCAAGAAGTTGTCATAAATGGTGCACCATTTTCCATTCTTTCTTCAAATTCTTTTGCTTCATTTAAAGTTGTAACATCAGCACCTTGCGCAACTTCATATACATCAGCAAATCCTGCTTTTATCATTGCTGTTTTTAATTGATAAATATTACCTTTAAATTGACCCATAATTGAAGGTGCAATCATAGCAACAACTTCATTTCCTGCTTTTATATTTTTCAAAATATCAATTAATTGGCTTTTTTCATTAATAGCCCCAAACGGACATCTTTTAACGCATCTTCCGCAAGAAATACATTTTTCGTGATCTATTTTTGCATGCCCGTTTTCATCTTTTTCAATTGCTCCAACAGGACACGCGTCTTCGCAAGGAACAGCAATTTTAACGATTGCATTATATGAGCAGGCTGCCATACACATTTTGCAATTTTTACATTTAGAACTATCTATTTGAGACTTTCCATTAACAATGCTTACAGCGCCAAACTTACAAGCATTAACACAAGAACGTGCAACACAGCCTTGGCATAAATTTGTAACATACATTCTATTTGGAACACAGCCTTTGCACGCAGCCCCTATTACTGTTAAAACTTTATCATCAAAACTTTCACGTTTCAAAGCTTCTCCTGCATATTTAGATAACAAAGTTTCTTCATTATCATCTTCAATTGCAAAACCTAAATCTGCTATAACTCTATCTCTTAAAATAGCTCTTTCTTTATAAATACAGCATCTAAAAGGTACATCTGAGCCTTTTGGACGCATATCATATGGTATTAACCTTGCTTTTTCTTCAAAATTATCTGAAAAGAAAGCTTCTACTAATCTTACTAAAACTTCTTGTTTTAGTGCTAATGTCCCGCTGTTATCCATTATTTAATTCCTTTTGACTTATGTATTTTGTCAAAATTATAACATAAAGAGTTATGTTTAACTCTATTAAAAAAGCAAAAAATATTGTATAATCAGTTGACAAAAGAAAGGAGATTTTTATGTGGAAAAGTGATGTTGACATTAATCAAGTTGTTGAATTACGAGTAAAACCTAACGTTTACTTTGGTTTCGGAGCAATAAATAAAATGGAAGATATTGCTAAAGATATGAAATCAAAAGGAATTGATAAAATTTTAGTAGTTTCAGGCAGAAACGCTTATAAAAGTTCAGGTGCTTGGGATGTTATTGAAAAAGCATTGAAAAATAACGGTATTGAATATACAAATTATGCAGAAGTAACTCCAAACCCTACAGCAGACGCTGTTGACGCAGCCGCAAAACAAGGTAAAGATTTTGGTGCTAAAGCTGTTATGGGTATTGGCGGAGGTTCTCCTATTGACGCTGCTAAGTCTGTAGCTATCATGCTTGCTAATGAAGGTGTAACTGCAAGAGATATTTATGAATTCAAATTTACTCCGGAAAAAGCAGTACCTATTGTTGCAGTTAATTTAACTCATGGAACAGGTACAGAAACAAACAGATTTGCTGTTGTTACTATTCCTGAAACACAATATAAACCTGCAATTGCATACGATTGTATTTATCCTTCATATTCAATTGATGACCCTGCTTTAATGATGAATTTATCACCGGAACAAACAATTTATGTTTCAATTGACGCAGTTAATCACTCTGTAGAAGCTGCAACATCAAAAGTTGCATCTCCTTTATCAATTTCAACAGCAAAAGAATGTATTGAACTTGTTGCCAAATATTTACCGATTATAAATAAAGACCCAAATAACAAAGAAGCAAGATATTTCTTACTTTATGCTTCAATACTTGGCGGTGTAAGTTTTGATAATGGTTTATTGCACTTTACTCATGCATTAGAACATCCTTTAAGCGGTGTTAAACCAAAACTTTCTCATGGTTTAGGTTTAGCAATGATTTTACCTGCTGTTATCAAATATATTTATGCTGCAAAAGCAAAAACTCTTGCAACATTATTCCATAGCGTTGTTCCCGAATTAAAAGGTACACCTGATGAAGCTGAATATGCTGCAAAGAAAATTGAAGAATGGCTATTTAGCGTCGGCATTACTAAAAAATTAAAAGATGAAGGTTTTAGTGAAGCTGATATTGATAAATTAGTAGATTTAACTTTTGAAACTCCATCTTTATCAGGATTAATTTCAATTGCACCTGTTGAAGGAAGTAAAGAAGTTGTTAAGGCTATATTTACAGAGTCTTTAAACGCTTATAATAAATAGAAAAATAAAACAATAAAAAGATATAGGATTTTCATTTTTCGTCCTGTGATTTCGCGATACCTAAAATCAATGGACTTCAAAATGAAAATCCTATATCTTTTTATTGTTTTATTTTTAGTTAAATCTTACTCTTGTTAAATCCGCTTTACGAATTCTGACATTTTCAGGTGTAATTTCTAATAATTCATCATCGCCAATGTATTCCATGCAATCTTCAAGTGACATTTTTCTTGCAGCTTGTAGTGTAACCATAACATCAGCTGTTGCACTTCTCATATTTGTAAGCTTTTTAGTTTTACAAACATTAATTTCTATATCTTGAGGTCTGTTATGTTCACCAACAACCATTCCTCTGTATACTTTTGTTTTTGGAGTTAAGAAAAATACTCCTCTGTCTTCAAATTGAGCTAATGCATAAGGAATAGCCTCACCTTGTTCATGTGAAACTAATGAACCGTTTCTTTGTTTAGAAATATCACCGGCATAAGGTTTGTAAGAATCAAAAGTATGATTCATAATACCTTCGCCACGTGTCATTCTTATAAATTCACCTCTAAAACCAATCAAACCTCTTGCAGGAATTGAGAAGTTTAACATTGTTCTGCCTTTAGCATTTTGCATGTGAACCATTTCACCTTTACGGTTTGAAAGTTTTTCAATACAAGCACCGGCGCAATTTTCAGGAACATCAACAAGCAAATTTTCATAAGGTTCCATTAAAACACCGTCAATATGTTTTGTAATAACTTCAGGTTTAGAAACTTGGAATTCATAACCTTCTCTTCTCATAGTTTCAATTAAAATACTTAAGTGAAGCTCACCTCTTCCTGAAACTCTAAAGCTTTCAGTTGAATCTGTATCTTCAACACGTAAGCTTACATTTTTTTCTAATTCATCATAAAGTCTTTTTCTAACTTGTCTTGAAGTTACAAATTTACCTTCTTGACCTGCAAACGGACTGTCATTAACAGAGAAAATCATTTGCAATGTAGGTTCATCAACTTTAATTAATGGCAATGCTTCTGTACAATCAGGAGCTGTTATTGTTTCACCGATATGAATATCTTCAAAACCTGTTATGGCAACAATGTCACCTGCAACAGCTTCTTGAGTTTCAACTCTTCCAAGGTCTTCAAATACGTATAATTTTACAATTTTACCTTTTTGAATGCTTCCGTCTGCTTTTATTAAATTAACTTGCTGTTGTGATTTAATTACACCGTTTTGAACTCTGCCTATAGCAATTCTGCCTACATAATCGTTATAATCTAAAGTAGTTGCTTGGAATTGAAGAGTTTTATTTTTATCACCGGTCGGGTGTTTAATATTTTCTAAAATACAATCTAACAATGGTTCAAGAGTTTTTGAATCGTCTTCCATATTTTTCTTTGCAATACCTGTTAAACCGTTTGCATATACATAAGGGAAGTCGATTAATTCTTCGTTATCTGTTAATTCTGTAAATAAATCAAATACTTTATCAACAGCGCCATCAGGGTCAGCACCTTGTTTATCAATTTTATTAATTACAACAATGATTTTAATACCTAATTCTAAAGCTTTAGATAAAACAAATCTTGTTTGAGGCATAGGTCCTTCTTGAGCGTCAACAATTAATAAAGCACCGTCAACCATACCTAAAACACGTTCAACTTCACCGCCGAAATCTGCGTGTCCGGGAGTATCTACAATATTAATTTTGTATCCTTTATAGTTTACAGATACGTTTTTAGAAAGAATTGTAATTCCTCTTTCTCTTTCCAAGTCGTTAGAGTCTAAAACTCTTTCTTGTACTTGTTGATTTTCTCTAAATACGCCTGTTTGTTTTAAAATGCTATCAACAAGCGTTGTTTTACCGTGGTCAACGTGAGCTATAATTGCCACGTTTCTTATTTTCGTGTTATCCATTATTAATGTTTCCTAATCTTCGTGTAAATTATACCAATATTGTATTATAAACATTATGAATAAAACACATAAAAATATTTTTTGCGTATTATAATATTCTATTTTTAGATTGTCATGCTGAACTTGTTTCAGCATCTTAGATTTATAAATAAAGTCTATTAAATAACTTATATTCTAGCTGGAAAGATGCTGAAACAAGTTCAGCATGACAAAAATTTTGTATCTTATGTAAAGATTATTATATTAAATTTTTAATAATAAAAAGAGAGGTATAAAACCTCTCTTTTTATTATTACTTAACGTAAAACTTATTTATCATCTAAAGCAGCAACGCCAGGTAATACTTTACCTTCGATGAATTCTAATGAAGCACCGCCGCCTGTTGAAACGTGAGTAAAGTCTTCAGCTTTGCAGAATTTCTTAGCAGCTGATACACTGTCACCGCCGCCGATAACTGAAACAGCACCATTTTTTGTTGCTTCAACAATTGCAGCTAATACAGCTTTTGTACCTTCTGCAAATTTAGGATTTTCAAATGCACCAACAGGTCCGTTCATTAAGATTGTTTTTGATGATTTTAATACTTCTGCAAAAGCTTTTCTTGATTCTTCACCTGCATCAACACCTTCAAATCCGTCCGGAATTTCATTAATTTTAACGAATTTGTTTGTTCCGTTGCCGGAAAAATCATCAGTAACTAAAACATCAGTAGCCATTACAAGTTTAACACCTTTATCAGCAGCTTTCTTTTCAATAGCTTTTGCAACTTCTAATTGATCATCTTCACAAATAGAGTTACCGATTTTACCGCCGTTAGCTTTAACAAATGTATAAGCCATACCACCGCCGATAATTAAGTTATCAACTTTATCAATTAAGTTTTCTAAAACACCGATTTTAGATGAAACTTTAGCACCGCCAACAACAGCTGTAAATGGTCTTACAGGATTATCTAATGCTTGAGATAAACATCTTAATTCTTTTTCCATTAATAAACCTGAAACTGCAGGTTTTAAAACTTTTGCTAATTTTGCTGTTGAAGTATGATTTCTGTGAGCTGCACCAAAAGCGTCATTTACATAGAAATCACCTAATTTTGCTAATTCATTAGCAAATGTCATATCATCACCTTTTGCTTCTTCAGCTTTATAGTATCTGATATTTTCTAATAAAGCTACTTGACCGTCTTTTAATTCAGCAACCATTTTTTCAGCATCTGCAACATCTGGAATAAACATAACTTCTTCGCCTAAAACTTTTGATAAGTATTTAGCAACAGGAGCTAATGTAAATTCAGGATTCTTTTCGCCTTTTGGTCTGCCTAAGTGAGCCATTAATATAATTTTAGCTCCTTTTTCTTTTAATAAATTCAAAGTTGGTAATATAGCTTGAATTCTTGTATCATCAGTTACATTTTTATCTGCATCTAAAGGAACATTTATATCAACTCTAACAAGAGCTTTTTTACCTTTAATGTCAGTTAAGTCTTTAATAGATTTTTTCATCTCTACCTCTCCTTTATACTAATTTAGTACCTTCATTTTCAATTTCTAATGTTCTTATATCACAATTTACATTAAAATCTTCAAAAATTTGTATAACTTCATTTTCAACTTTTTCAAAACCGTCATTTTTAGATATTACAAGAATAGTCGGGCCTGCGCCGGAAATTACACAGCCTAGAATATCTTCTTTATTTGCTAAAAGTTCATTTAATTCTTTAAAACCTTTAATTAAATTTTCTCTGTATGGTTGATGCAGTTTATCTTTTAAAGATTTTTTCATCAATTCTGAATCTTGTCTGTAAACAGCATCAACAAGCATAGCACATTTTCTTACATTATATGCAGCATCTGGTATACTAACACTTTCAGGTAATACACTGCGTGCAATTCTTGTATCTAATTCATAGTCTGGAATTAAAACTGTAAATTTCCAATCTTTAGGCCAATCTATTTTAGAATAAGAAACACTTCCATCATCCTCCATAGAGGATAAACAAAAACCACCAAACAAAGCAGGAGTGACATTATCTGGATGTCCTTCTACTTCTGAAGCAATTGATAATAAAACAGCATCATCTGCAGGATTACCCAATAATTTGTTAGCTGCCATTAAACCTCCTACAATAACTGAAGCACTGCTTCCAAGTCCTCTTGCAACAGGTATATTAGTTTTTATTGTTATTTTAATATCACTTACTGTTTGTCCTACGAAATTATATAAAAGCTCTATTGCTTTATATACTATATTATCTTTATCTCTTGGAATTGATAAAATATCATAAGTTTCACTATCTTCTATAATATTTATTTCAATTCCGCTTCCCGGCATAACAGTTTCTTCAACGGTAATTTCATTATAAATAGGAAGCGCAAGACCTAAACAATCAAATCCCGGTCCTAAATTTGCCGTTGTAGCAGGAACTTTTACACTAACTTTCATATTTTACCTTTTATCTTATCTGTATAGGCATTATCAAACAAATATAATCTTCTTCACTATTTGGTTTAAATACTGTAGCAGATAAGCTTCCGTTTAAACCAATTTGAACTTGTTTTGCATCCATTGTTTTTATTGAATCCAAAACATATTTATAATTGAAAGCAATTGCAAGTTCTTCGCCTGTATATTCACAATCAATTACATCTTCAGAAGTACCTGAATTAGGTGTTTCAGCTTTTAATAATAATTTATTATCATTAAACATAAATTTAACAATACTTGTTCTGTCATTAACCATTGTTGAAACTCTGTCTAATGCAGAAATTAAATCATCTCTTGAAACTATTGAATTATTTGCTGTTGATTTTGGAATTAATTGTTCATACGGAGGATATTCACCTTCAATTAATCTTGAATTAATAGCAAAACTCATAGTTTTTAAAGTTAATCGTGATTTATCAACAATTAAAATTACTTTTTCTTCTGTAATGAAAGAGCAAATTCTTACAAATTCATTTAATGTTTTAGAAGGAATAACAAGTTTTGCTGATTTTTCATCTTTATTTTTAATAGCTTCTACAATTCTTGTTAATCTGTTACCGTCTGTTGCAGCCATTTCAAGCTTGTTATTTTTAATTAAGCAGAAAACACCTGAAATAACGTTTCTGTTTTCATAATTTGCAGCTGCATATACTGTATTTTTAATTGATTTTAATAATGGTTCTAATTCTATTTCAATTTCTGTACCTTCAGGTATTTCATCTTCTATTTTAGGAAATTCTTGAGCAGAAATACCAATAATTTCAAATTTTGAATTACCGCAAGTAATATTAACTATATTTGTATCTTCATTTAATGAAAATTCAACCGGTTTATCTGGTAATTTAGCAGCAATTTCAAGTAATTTTTTTGCAGGAAGAGTAATTTTACCTTCTTTTTTAACTGCAACTGTAGTTTTAGCTTTTATTGAAATTTCTAAGTCAGTTGCGCTTAAATTAAGGATATTATCTTGAGCTTCAAACAATACATTTGCTAATACAGGTTGAACGTTTCCTCTTTGAGCCGTAACTTTTTCGACTATTTTTAATTTATTCAATAAAGAATCTTTATCTATTGTAAAAAGCATAATAATACCTCAATTACATTTGTGCACTATTCAATTATATATGAAAAACAGAAAAATGATAAAAAAAAATATGATATTAAAAAATACTTATAACATAATTTATAATTTTTATTATTGGTAAGACCCTGAAACAAGTTCAGGGTGACAATTTTAAAAATTTAAATTAGTTTTTTATTGTATTTATTTTTAATATTATTTACTAATTACTTATTAATATTTATATATAAAAAATAATCATAGTAATAAGCATTTTTAAAAACTGTATAAAACCATTTAAAATATTTATTATTATTGTTTTTTAAGCTTGTATAAAACTTGTATAAATTTATTTAAAAGATGTTTATTAAATGTATAATAATCTACAATTTTTTTTATTTAAAAAAGTTATTGAATTTTTCTTATAATTTTATACATAGTTATAAAATAGTTTTCTACAGGTTTTCTACAATTTATGTATAAAACTTCATGTAAATTTTTGAAACAAAAAAGGCATGAAACCATGCTATTTTATTGTTTTTCGTCATGTTTAAAATCTGATGATTTTTTGTCATGCAAAAATTTTGTAAGTTTATATTGTTCAAAACTCAAAATAAAATAATGTCATGCTTAGAAGCAACGAATCTTTTATTAGTCATTAGTTTTACCTTGTTTTAACAATTGTTCCTTTTTCTCTTTAAGTATTATAACACGATATGCATAAAAATACGCTGTAATATTTCCATTATCCTGCATATTTGTACTAATAAAAAAGGGAGCAAATATTTGCTCCCAATCTTCTAAAAAATAATATTATTATATTTAACTTTATTTTTCTAACCAAACAAATGATTTATAGTGTATACAAATAATACAGCAATTCCAGAAAAAGTAAAATTAATACAAGTAAAAATATTAAATAAAATTTTAGTTATTTTTAATGCTTTAATATTTTTTACATTATAATGTAAAATTATTTTATTAATTATAATAGCTAATATTTCTGGTAGAAATAAACATAATGATACAATTATTTCTATTGAATAATCTAAATTATCATTATCAATATTTAAAATAGGAATAAAAAGAAAAGTAGAAGCAAAAATAGAAATAATAGAAAATAAAATAATATCACGATTAGAAGCTACGAATCTTTTATCAGTCATTAATTTTACCTTTTTTTAACAATTGTTCTTTTTCCTCTTTAGATATTATAACACGATATGCATAAAAATACGGTGTAATATTTCCATTATCCTGCATATTTGTACTAATAAAAAAGGGAG
Source organism: uncultured Vampirovibrio sp. (assembly GCA_910583875.1). Classification (GTDB taxonomy): domain Bacteria; phylum Cyanobacteriota; class Vampirovibrionia; order Gastranaerophilales; family Gastranaerophilaceae; genus Avigastranaerophilus. The sequence goes on from CAJTXT010000001.1 coordinate 617,380, forward strand.
CAAATATTTGCTCCCAATCTTCTAAAAAATAATATTATTATATTTAACTTTATTTTTCTAACCAAACAAATGATTTATAGTGTATACAAATAATACAGCAATTCCAGAAAAAGTAAAATTAATACAAGTAAAAATATTAAATAAAATTTTAGTTATTTTTAATGCTTTAATATTTTTTACATTATAATGTAAAATTATTTTATTAATTATAATAGCTAATATTTCTGGTAGAAATAAACATAATGATACAATTATTTCTATTGAATAATCTAAATTATCATTATCAATATTTAAAATAGGAATAAAAAGAAAAGTAGAAGCAAAAATAGAAATAATAGAAAATAAAATAATATCACGATTAGAAGCTACGAATCTTTTATCAGTCATTAATTTTACCTTTTTTTAACAATTGTTCTTTTTCCTCTTTAGATATTATAACACGATATGCATAAAAATATGGTGTAATATTTCCATTATCCTGCCTATTTCTTCCTATTTTTACTAATGGATTTTTTTCACCTTCATTAAAGTCATATACATCTGTAACATAAAATTCAATATCTCCATTTTTATTTATATGCATATCTCTAATATCAGCATTTCCAACTGCATTACCCCAGTTTTTACCTTTTAAATTAATACTATCATTTATTTTGTATTTTTTATTCATTGCATTATCATATTTTTTTAGTTTTTCAATAAAATCATTATCTTTTAGCAAATTACTTTTTAAACTGTTTGATGATTCTGAATCTGCATCAATATAAATACCTTTGGTTTTTCCAAGTTTATCAGCACCAATTTGTTCTGTTATTTTATCTTTAAAATAATTTTTTAAATTATCAGGTGCTTCGTTATAGTTATTATAAATTTTATGTTTTTTAGCATAATCTGTATTTATATATGATTTTGTTTTTGACATTTCTAAATTTTCAATTGCTTCATTGCCATAAATCTTTTTTCCTCTAGCTTTAATTATTTTATTATCTGAATGATCAATACCAAATTGTTTATGTAATTCATGAAATTTAAGATAATCTTCTGTATCTTTTCTATATTTTTCGCTGCGTTCTTGTTTTGCTTGGTTTAACATTTCTTCAACTTTCTTATTACCTGTATTATTAGGATATTTAATATTATTGATTATTTCATATTCTTTTTGTTTTTTTAAAGGAGATATTGCACCATTTTTTATTTCATAATTATTATCAAGACCAATATTTTTTAAAGTGTTTTTGGTTGATGCTGCGCCTCCTGTAAAATTATTTTTGTTATCATTATTTAGTTTTTCATTGTTATTATTATTTTTATCAGATTTAATTGTATCAATTTTATCTGTTTTATTTTTCATATTTGGATAAAGTAAATCTGCAGTTTTACTGTAATCTTTTTCTTTTTTTATAGTATTAGGCTTTTTTTTTGTATCCATTTCAACTAAAGCACTTAATTCTCCTTTTACTTCATCATCATTGTTAGAAATACTTTTATTTTCTTTTGTATTTCCATATAAAAGTTCAGCTCTTTTTTTAATTTTTTCATCGTTTGTTAAATAATTATTTTTTTTAAACATTATATTTTCCTTTTCTTGTATATCTAATTAAATTTTTACATTAAAAAGTATGGCTTCATATCCAAGTCATAAAATCCTCCTATTTATTAATTTTTACAAAGATGTACTAAAAAATTACATACAAAATAACAGAATATTTTATTCTGTCTAAAATTTTATATAGTAATCCCTAAGATTTAGCGATATTAGGCACCCTTTCACGTTTCTGTGTTTTTACTTAAAAAAATATATATGTAAAAACTGCTACTAAAGTCTTATATCAAATCTTATTTATATTATATCATATATTACATTATTTTGCAATAATAAAAAATAAAATACTATATATTGCATATTAGTTATTATTGATTTATAAATTTCTGTCATGCTGAAACAAGTTCAGCATGACATTTTTAATTATTATATTTATTCTTTTAATTTTTTTTAAAGTCTGATGATTTTTTGTCATGCAAAAACTTTGCTAATTTATATTGTTCAAAACTCAAAGCAAAATTATATAAAGCATTTAATAATGTTCTGCCGGTTTCACTTTTTGCTATTATTAATGTTTTTTCATTATTGTTTTTTGCAAAATATAATTCTGTTTTTAAAATAATATCTACTTTATCTAAAGAGGGACGTTTTAATCTCTCTATAATCCATTCATTTAAAAGGATTACAGAATTTTTGTCTTTATTTTCTTGAAGGTATTTTGAAAATTCTTTAAGTATCATATAATTATTTTATAATTTAATTAATTAAAGGTGAAGTATGTCTGTAAAAGTTAGTGTTATTTTAGCTGTTTATAATGTTGAAAAATATATAAGACAAACGCTTGATAGTGTTGTTAATCAAACTTTTAAAGATATTGAAATTATTATTGTTGATAATAAATCAACAGATAAAACATTAGAAATTGTTAATGAATATGCTAAAAATGATGATAGATTTGTTATTTATAAAAATACTTCTAATTTAAAACAAGGTATAGCAAGAAATTTTGGTGTTCAAATGGCTCGCGGTCAATATATTTTCTTTATTGATGGTGATGATTATATGGAATTAACTGCTATTGAAAAACTTTATAATAAAATTACAGAAACTGACGCTGATATTACTTTATGTACTTGGAATCAATTTGATGATGCTACTGGGAAAATTGATAAAAATCATGTTTATGCAAAATTAAAACAAATTCCTACTGAATTTGATAATAAAACTTTCAATTGGCGTGATATTAAATATAGCGTTTTTTGGCAGACAAGTGTTCCTTGGGATAAAATGTATAAACGCGATTTTCTTATAAAAAAAGATGTTAAATTTCCTGGCGGTACTTATTTTGAAGATAATGTTTTTGTATATGATGCTTTATTTAAAGCAGAAAAAATGTCTGTTTTAAGAGAAGATTTAATTTATTACCGAATAAACAGAAAAAATGCCGTAACAAGTTCAAGAAATCGTATTTTCTTTGATTATTTTAATATTTTTAATTTGATTGGTGAAAATCTTAAAAAAATCGATTTATTTGATGAAATGAAATATTATTACTGGGATTATAAAATAATAACTTTATACTGGTGGTTTATGAAGGTTAAATTGCCATATAAAAGAGAATTTTTTAACAGAATGAAAAATGATTTTAAAAATCTTGATATGAAAGAAGAAGATAAAGAATTTGTTAGAAATAGAACTTTATTTTTATTAAATAGATTTACAAAGATGCCATTTTTTATATATTATCCGTTCTTTTTCTTTTTTGATAAAGTTTTCAGGATAGAAAAAGGTAAAAATAATTATGCTGTAATATTTTTATCTACATTTGAAAAATGGTATGAATATAAAAAATAATTTTTTTATATTATTTTTATTCATATCGTAAAGCGTCAATTGGGTTTAATAGTGATGCCTTATATGCAGGATAATAGCCAAAACCTATACCGACAAGTCCTGAAAAACCCAATGATAAAAATATTGAAAATAAAGATATAGAAATACTCATTCCGTCAGAGAAAAATTCTATTGCTTTTGCACCTAAAATACCTGTAACAACACCAATTAAACCACCAATCATTGATAGTAAAAATGATTCAATCAAAAATTGCCACCTAATATCTGAAGCTCTTGCTCCTATTGCCATTCTTATTCCTATTTCTTTTGTCCTTTCAGTAACAGAAACAAGCATAATATTCATAATTCCTATACCGCCTACAAGCAATGATACCGAAGCTATAGAAGCTAACAGTATTGCAAAAGTCTGTACTGTAGATTTCATTTTTTCTTGAAACTCGGCAGAATTTCGTATTTCAAAGTCATTTAATTGATTTTTACCAATATTATGGCGAACTTTTAGAAGTTCTTCCGTATCTTTTTCAACATCGTTTAAGGAATCTGCATCAAGCCCTTTAACAACAATCATTTTTACGCTTCCTGGGAAGGTTACACCAAATAGTTTTTTTTGTGCCGTTGTAATCGGTATGAAAATTAAATCATCTTGATCAAAAGGACCTTGTGAGCCTTTAGCTTTTAATGTTCCAAGCACTTTAAAAGGAACGTTGCCGACTCTTATTACTTTATTTATGGGTGATACATCGCCAAATAACTCTGTTGAAACTGTTGAACCAATAACTGCAACCTTTGCACTATTTTTAACATCTTCAAAAGTAAAACCTCTGCCTTCTTCAATTTCATAATTTTTTATATATAAATATTTTGGAGTTGTACCGTAAACAGTCGTCTGCCAGTTTTGATTACCATACATTAACTGCTTGCCTTCATTTGAAACAGGTGCAACAGCGTCAACATTTGGAATAGTTTTCTCAATTGCAATTGCGTCTTTTAAGGTTAAAGAAGGTTTTGTGCCTAGCCCCATGCTTACACCGCCTGTTCTTGCAGAAGAAGAACGGATTGTAAGCATATTTGAACCCATTGATTCCATATTTTCCTGTACTTTTTTGCTTGCTCCGCTTCCGATTGCAAGCATTATTATTACAGCACTTACACCTATAATAATACCTAAACTTGTCAAAGCAGAACGAAGTTTATTCACCTTTAATGAATTTGTTGCCATTTTAATTGTTGATTTAAAATCTATCATTATGTCTGCCTTGTTCTTGTTTTCATCCATTCGGATTTTAATTGGTCGCTTACTATTTTACCGTCTTTGAAACGAATAATTCTTTTGCAATATTCTGCAATATCAGGTTCATGAGTAACAAGCACAATAGTTTTTCCGGTTGTATTATTCAAATTTACAAAAAATTCCATTACCTCAATACTGGTTTTAGTATCAAGATTTCCTGTAGGTTCATCAGCAAGAATTAAAGGTGCATCATTAACAATTGCGCGGGCAATGGCTACTCTTTGCTGCTGACCGCCTGACATTTGATTTGGCATGTGATCTTCTCTATTTTCAAGCCCTACTATTTTTAAGGCTTTTCTTGCTCTTTCATGACGTTCTTCCTCGCTTATACCTTTATAAATCATAGGTAATTCCACATTATCCAATGCAGAAGTTCTTGAAATTAAATTAAACCCCTGAAAAACAAAACCTAATTTAACATTGCGAATATCTGATAATTCATCAGGTGACAATGAAAAAACATCAACACCATCAAGATGATAACTGCCCGAGTTAGGTTTATCAAGTGTTCCAAGCATATTCATACAGGTAGATTTTCCGCTTCCTGATGTTCCCATAATAGCAACAAATTCACCTTCTTCAATGCTTAATGAAACATCATCAAGTGCATTAAAGCTGTCCTCACCTGTTTTATATGTTTTTATTGCATGTTTAACATCAATCAAACTCATTGAAACCTACATTCTTGGCGGCATAGCAGCTTTTTTAGCGTTTTTGCCGTTTTGTTTTAATCCGATATACACTAAAGTGCCGTCTTTTATTTCTGTTGAAATTATTTCTGTATGAGAATCATCACTCACACCTGTTTCAATATTTATTCTGTACGGTTTACCTTTTCTGTCTATCCAAATTCCTTTATGATCGTACTTTTGCTTATTATCGGCAGTAGTAAATTTTAGCGCGGTATTTGGAACTGTTAAAATATTTTCCTTTTTATCGGTAATAATAGAAACATTTGCTGTCATGCCGGGGAGTAATTTCCCGTCTTCATTTTCCACTTCAATAATTACAGTATAAGTTACAACATTTGATTCTGTTGTAGGTGATAATCTTACCTGTGTAACTTTACCTTTAAAAATACTGTCGGGATAACCGTCAAGAGTATATTCAACCTCTTGACCTTCTTTAACTTTGCCGATATCAGCTTCTGAAACACTTGTTTCTATTCTCATTTTTGTAAGGTCTTCGGCAACTGTAAATAATGTAGGAGTTTGAAAGCTTGCAGCAACGGTTTGACCGACTTCAACTTCTTTTGAAATAACAATACCTTTAACAGGAGAAATTATTTTTGTATAACGCATATTAGCGGAAGCTGTATCAAAATTTGCTTGAGCCTGCATTATTGAAGCTCTTGCTGCTGCAACTTGCGCTAAATCAGATTTATATGCAGATTCTGCTGAATCTAAATCATTTTTAGAAACAAGATTTCTATCATACAAATTCTTATATCTTTTATAAGTTTTTGTATCATAATCCAATACTGCCTGATTCTTTGCCAAGGTTGCTTTTGCATTGTTAATGTTTGCAGTTGCCTGATTTAATTGAGCTTCAAACAATGAAGTATCTATTTGAGCTAATAACTGACCTTTTTCTACCTCTGAATTATAATCAACATAAATATCACTAATTAACCCAGATACCTGTGAACCTATATCTACAGTATTAACAGGTTCAATTGTTCCCGTTGCTTCAACTATTTGTGTTATAGTTCTTGTTTCTACAGGTACAGCTTTATATTCAACTTTTCCTTTATGCTTCATGCAAATAAACGGCGTTAAGATTAATAATATAACTGCTATAGAAATTATTACTTTTTTCATTATCTTTCTCCCATTGCGGTTTGAAGGTCTGTTAACGCAACATTATATCTGTAAATTGTCTGCACATAATCTCTTTGAGCATTATTATAGTTTTCTTTTGCGTCTTGAAGTTCAATAAAATTGCCTAAACCTACTTCATATCTTGCATCTGCAAGTTCATAATTTTCTAATGTTTGTTTTACTTTTGTCTGCATTAAAGGAATATTTTTTTCTAATTGAATCATATTAATATATGCACTTTGAACATCAAAATAGATATTTTGTTTAACTAAATCAACATTCTTTTTTGCAATTTCAAGCTGCGATTTACTTTCCTTTATTTTTAATTTTGTTTCCATAATATTTAAATTATTTGTTGAAAGATATGCTCCTAAAGTTATACCATTACTTGAATAATATGAATTATTCTGCCAGTTATATCCTACAGAACCTGTAAGATTAGGATAGTATTCTTTTTTTGTATAGTTTAAAGCTTCTTTTACAGCATTTTGAGTTGCTTCCATAGAAAGTAAATCAGGTCGGTTTTTATAAGCTCTTTCAACAGATTCTTCCATTGTATAAGGATATGTTGTAAATTGATAATTTTCTAAAATATTTGTTTTTTCTACTTGAGTTGTTAAAACAGCCTCTTTGGGTTCAATTGTCCCGTCATCTTTAGTAGTTGTATTTGCTATATTTATAAGATTTACTTCCGCATAATTATTTTTGAAATTAAATGTTTCGGTATTTTCAATATTATAATCAGGCGCATTCACAATATACATTGCATTATTTAAGCCTACAATTGCGTTTTGATATATATTTTCAGCACTTACAAGATTTATTTTAGCGTCACTTAAATAAACCTCTTCATTAACTAAATCAATTTTTGAAACAAGACCTTCATCAAAAAAAGCTTTTGTTCTGTTATATTGGCGTTCATTTACCATTACATTTGCTTTTTGAATATCAACATTTGCCTTAGCTGCAAGTACAGCATAGTATGCAGATTTAACATTATTTGCGGTATCCAGAATAGCATTTTCTAAATCGTATTCCGCTGCAATTTTATAAAACTTTTGCATTTTTACTTGAGAGAATACTTTCCCAAAACTATATATTAACTGGTTTAAAGCTACTTTTGCAGAGGAATTATTACTATGATTAGAGTGAATTTTATTCTCAGTATTTGCAAAATCATAACCAACACTTGCACCAATTGTCGGGAAATAATTTGATTTAACTTGACCTGATTTATAGTCTTGAATATTAATATATTCTTGATAAATCTGAATTTGCGGGCTGTTCTTAATTGCAAGCTCAACACAATCATTAACAGATAATGTTGAACCTTGAGTGATTTCATCAATTGCATTTACTTTGCAATTCATGAAAAATAATATTAAAACTGTTATATATATACTTATTTTTCGCATAATAATTCTACTTATAAACCAAATTATAAAATACTTTTAACTTTTTAAAATCAGCTAACAATATTATATACTTTATAACGAGACGGAAAATTATAAGTTCAGAATTAAATAGATTTACAAATTGTATGCTTAATATTTTATTGTTATTTTAAATATTTATCTAAAATTTCCTGCTTTTGTTGTTTTGAATTGTCAATTATTGCTTGAGCTTCTGAAATTTGTTTTTCAAGTTCTTCTATTTGTGAAACTATTTTTTGTTGTTCTTCTAATGGTGGAATTTGTATTTTTATATTTGCAATTGTTTTTATTGCTAATTCAATTTGTCCACTTTGTCCTGTAGCCATTTTTTCAATATTTTTAAATCCTACATTGTAATATAACTGATATAATGCATAAAGTGGTAATAATTGTGATTTATCTAAACGTAAAATTGTTACATGACTATCTACAAAATATTTACCTTTGAGATTAAATATATTAACTCGACCCGCAGTTCCGACTCCTGTTGAATTAATTAGTAAATCCTCATCTTGTAATAACCTTTCATCAATAGCCATTGTTTGATTTGCATAATACTCATTTGATAAATCAAAATTACTTAAACCTCTGATTTGTCCAGATTTTAATATTTTAATGTCAGTTTTATCTGATGAATATTTAGGCGATTTACCTCGTTTTAATAAAATCGCAAAATCTTCTATTTTTTTATATTCTGCATTTGTTGTAGAAATATCTTTTATTTTATCTCTTACTTTAGCAATTTTTTGTTCTAATTTAATATTTTTCTTTTCTACTTCTTCAATTTCATCAACAATTTTTTGCTGAATTTCTAATGGTGGCAGTGGTAGTTTTGTTGGTTTTACCATTGGCACAGTTAACTGAGGAGTAGTTTTACCACTTTGGGAAAAATCAAGATATTTCGAAATTTCATATAAATAACATAAATTAATAATATTTGTATTTGGAATAGCTACAATAAGCCTCACAATTGGATAAAATGGTGCTTTTCTCAACGCAGAATATCCAATAGTTCCTCTCGCTGAAATAGAAAGTGCATTTTCATGAACTCGCGCAATATTAGTATAACCATATAAAGCTTTCTCTGCTATTCCATTTGAATAAATTGGTACATTAAACTTCGTTGTAGCATCTTTACTCCATGCATCTTTAGGTAAATCACCACCTGCGAATATTTCTTTACAAACAAAGTCTAACGTTACAATTGGATATTTACTCTCAATTTTTACTTTTTTTTTAGCTTTTACATTAATTATCTTTTCAAAATCAACTCTATCAAAAGTCATCATATCAAGTAAATTAGCTCGTGAAATATTACCTTTTAAAGTTTCATCAATTTCAAAATTCAAATCATTATTAAAGGCTTTATAAATATATGTACTCGCTTTTTGAGGATTATCAAAACTATTTATATCAAAAAGTTTTGTACATTCATCTATTGATTTATTTCTTTGAATAGCATGTATTCCTTCAGAACCTCTACGATTAGAAAATTCATAGCCCAAAAATTGCTTTTCAGCATCTTTTTCACCTGTTTTAATAACAACAAGTTTTTGAGGATAAGCTAAAATAAAATAATAAAGTTTTTCTTTTTCAAGCCCTATAACTTTATTCCAAAATTCTTTATCTGTCTTTGCTTTGATTTTACTTTTGTATTCTTTATATAAATCATGATTTTTAACTTTATCATTTGGTTTTTTATTTAACAAAGTTATATAATCATCAAAAGACAAACCTTCCCAAACATAATTAATGTATTTTGAAGCAGGTGTTTCTATGCCATTAATTGTTATATCAGTTTGATTTTCAAAGAACTTATCAATAGATTTTTCAAGATTTACGCACTCGTAATTGTTTCTTCTACGCAAAAATAGTACAACAGTATTTGTACCCGTTGCCATAAATGTATTTGAGCCTAGTTCTGTTATTCCGACTATCGCAAAATATTTGAGCAATAACTCTCTTGTTTTTGTATAAATACCAGTATTTGTTAAAATTGAACTTGGTAAAATTATTCCTGCAACACCACCATCTTTTAATAACTGTTTAGTTCTTTCTACAAATAAACATTCGATTTCGGAACTATTGTCAGTTAATTTATCATATAAATCAAAATCTTTTTCTGTATAAAAATCTCTTGTAGTCTGTTTGAATGAAGATACTGAATATGGCGGATTACTCAAGATTATATCAAACTGCTGATTATCTTTTGAATTATCATCAAATGATTTTTTTAATTTACCTTTATAATCTTTTGTATCAACAAAATTACCTAATCCATCACTTAAAATAACATTAGCTAAACCATCACCATGTAAATAACAACCAACTTTACCAACTTTTACAAGTCTATAATCCTTTTCTACACCGTAAACATAATCTGTAGCCCATTCATAGTTGGCATTTTGCCAATAGCTTAAAGCTTTTTTTGTTCCTTCAATATATTTTTTAGGGTCTTTCTGGGTAATAATATTTTGAACTTCATGCATGTATTCTGTTATGAAGTGTCCTGAGCCTGCTGCATAATCAATCATGTATGGTAATAGTTCACCATTTTTTTGTTTTAATTTTTCATCAACAATTTTATCTAATGGCAAACTTTTGATTATAAATTGTGCAATAGGTACCGGTGTAAAAAATTGTCCTGCTTCTTGTTTCAAACCTGTTGTTAATAGGAGTTCAAAGAAGTCAGACAAATATTGTTGTCGTTTATTGTACCTAATTCGATAACCTTGCAAAAGTTCAACAACTTCTTTTACAATTTTGGCATTCTCAATAAAAGAATCATGGTCGTACACTTCTTTGATTGCAAATTCATTATTCTTTTCTAATCTTAGACGATTAATTTGAGCTTTTAATTCTTTTCTTACATTTTCATCAAGTGTTTTGTATTTATTTTCAAATTCTTTTTCATCAAAATCACTAACTGTTCTTGATAAAAAAACGTCCATGCCATTTTTGTATAAATCTGTTAATCTCAATTGGAAATCAACATGGTTATCTACTCCCTCTTTCCATTGAAAATCAAGTTCGTCATCATCTTGTTTTGAGGTTTCGTCATAAACTTTACACAAAAACAATGTGAATATTTTATTAAAAGCATTGCCTTTATCTGAAACAACATTGTGTCTTAAAATTTCAAGAAATTGGTTAAAAATAAAACTGGAATCTTCTTGATTAATTGGTTTTAATTGACTTTTAACTAAAGCTTTGCTCTCAAAACAATATGGTTTAACCCAACAATCAAAAACACCATTATCTTTTGTTAATTTATTCCACTTGTCATAAAAATCTTTTACATCACCAAGTTTATAATCTTCTTCAATTTTTACAATTTCATTTTTGTAGACAATTTTATTATTTTGTAATTCCGATGCATAAAGCATAATCAAATCAGCTTTATTACTGAATTTAAAATATGTAAATAGTTGTCCTCCGTCTTTGTATATTTTAGCAACAGCTTTATCAAACTCTTTACCATAAGTTTTACATTCAATCAATAAATATTCAGAACTATCATCACGTGTTACACAAATATCAAGTCTGCCAGATGTTCCATGACCTGCTGCCCAAGTCTTTTCAAGTATTATATTTTTAGGACTGTAACCTTTTTCTAATAGTCTATCAACACATTCTAAAACAACCCAGTTTTCTTCCTGTGAAAAATTTTGAGTGGTTTTACAATCTGCACAAATTAAATTACCATAAGAAATGATTTCTTTTTTAAAATCTACTTCCAACGAATAATTATGCTGTGAATATATTTTTTCATATATTCCAACAGCATTATCTTTGGGCTGAAACCCTAATATTTTTAAAAATTCCTTTTTATCAGCTCTCATTCACACAACACTTAGTTCTTTAACTGTTTATACAATACAATACATAAAAACTAATGTCTATTTTTTTACAATACAGTATTAAGTTTTTTGTTGGGGGGGGGGGAGGATGGTAGAGAGAAAATATTTAAGAATCATATGGATATTTAAACTAATTCCCAAGATTTAAATTAAACTTCTTTATAACCGGTTTACCTAATCTTAATGTATTTGAAAAAAAACATTGAAGTGCTACTCTAAAAATGGAAAAGAGGCATATTATGACACGAAATATTCTTTTTGTTATAGATGATTTAGAACTTAAATATTTTGAATTTAATGATTTGGTTACAGATTTTTGGTTTATTAAAGAATTTCTGAAAAGAAATAACAATGTTTCTGTAGCTGTAAAAAGTGATTTGTATATAGAAAAAGCACAAGCTTGTGTACAATCTCGTTCAACTTATTTAAAAGATGAAAATATTTTCTATAAAAAAGAACTAAAAAGAACATTAATTAATGATTTTGATGTTGTATTCTTCCGACCCGACCCGCCTGTTGATATTAATTATATTAATGCCTGCTATGTTTTTGATTATGTAGATAAGGAAAAAACCTTATTAATTAATGACCCGACAGAAGTTAAAGATTTTAATGAAAAATTTCATATAAATTATTTTCCTAAGTTTGTACCGGAAAATATTGTTACTTCTTCACCTGAATTAATTATGAATTTTGTAGAAGAGAAAAAGGAAACAATTTTAAAACCGCTAAATAGATGTTTTGGCAGCGGCGTTTATTATTTGAATAATGAAGATAAAAATCTTTTGACAATAATAAATAATATGACAGAAGAAGGTAAAACCGCTGTTATGGTTCAAGAATATCTTCCTCAAGCAAAAGACGGTGATAAAAGAGTTTTAATTATTGGTGAAACTGTTATGGAAGAATGTATACAAAAACTTCCGGGTGATCATAATTTTAAATTTTCAACTCATAGTGATAAATTTTTTAAGCCTGTTAAATTGACTCAAAACGAAAAAAATATGGCTCAAGAAATTGCAAAAAGATTATCCAAAAGAGGATTATATCTTGTAGGACTTGATGTTATTAATGAAAAAGTTATTGAGATAAATGTAACAAGTCCTTGCTATTTTATCCGCGAAATAAATCAAAATTACGGAATTCATTTTGAAGACAAAATCATGGCTTGTTTAGAAGAAATGATAGAGAAACATTTCTCGAAAGAAAGGGCTTATGCTTTTAACAAATAATTCATCGGGATTAATTATAGATAAAAATCAGCTTGCTGAGGTTTTTATTTCTGGCTGTAAAACAACTCAATCTATTGGTGTTGAGTCTGAAAAACTTATCGTTTATAAAAATAATTTAAAAGCTATAACTTATGAAGATGCAGTTAGAATATTAAATTCTTTTGATGAAAATAAATGGCAAAGAATATATGAAGATAATAATCTTATTGCATTAAAAAGTGATATCGGTACAATTACGCTTGAACCTGGAAGTCAAATAGAATTAAGCCTTGCTCCGTTTGGCTCATTAGAAGAAATTACATCAAATTTAATGGAATTTTATTCAAATCTTGTGTTATATTCTGACAAGATAGGTGCAAAAGTTCTTGATAGCGGAATGCAGCCTGTTTCAACTTTTAATGATATCAAAATAATTCCTAAGAAACGTTATGAATATATGACGAAGTATCTACCGACAAAAGGATTAACTCCTTTTGTTATGATGAGAGAAACAGCTGGTATTCAAGCTAATTTTGATTATAAAAGTGAAGAAGATGCTATAAGAAAACTTTCGCTTTCTTTAAAAATGAGCCCTATTATAAGTGCTATATATGCAAATTCTCCAATAAGAAATTCTAAATTAACAGGTTATAAATCATTTAGAGCAAATTCTTGGTTGAATGTAGATGAAGAAAGATGCGGATTTATAAGTCAAAAATTGTTTGAAAAAAATACAAACTTTTCTTTTGCAGACTACATTGAAATTTTACTTGATGTTCCGATGATATTTATTCAACGCGGCTCAACATGTTTTGGAACTAACCAAACCTTTAAAGAATTTATGCAAAATGGATATCTTGGAATGAATGCAATATTGTCTGACTGGCAAAACCATATAAGTCTTTATTTCCCTGATGTAAGACTTAAAAGTTATGTTGAAATAAGAAACCACGATGCCCAAAATCCATTGATGACATTTTCAGTTCCTGCGTTTTGGAAAGGTATTATGTATAATTCTGACGCTATGGAAGAAATAGAAAAAATATTAGCAAAATATGAATATCAAGATTTTATGCAATTACGAAAAGACTCACCAATTATGGGTATAAACGCGAAAATCGGCAATATGGAAATAATAGATTTAATCAAAGAATTTTTTGATATTTCTTATGCAAGTTTAAGAGAAAACAAAAAACAAGAAGAAAAATATTTAGACCCTGTTTATGAATATATTTCATTAAAACGGGTTCCTGCTGATAATTTAATTGAAGAGCATAATTAATATTTAAGGAATTAATCACAATATTTTAGACTACTGGCTGGTATTTATTATTAAATACTAGCTACTTGGGTAATTGTAGGCAATTATAAAAAGTATTAAAATATTAAAAATAACTATAATTTTTTAACATAAATTTCGGAATTGTAAAAGTTATAAAATTGGAAGAGTCAAGAATAGGGAAAAAGGTAGATTATGAGTAAAGATAAGGGGTGTGCCGGCACATATTATGTATGTGGCTACACAAGATCAGACGGAACAGAAGTATGCGGATATTATAGAACATGCGGAGCTATGCATAATTCTGATACTGAAAGTACAAACAGTAAAACAAACAATGCAAAAAATGATGATATAGGTTTGGGGCGTAATTCCGACAATATTATAAACGGAGATTTTTTATCACCATATCGTCTTTATGCAAGAGTTGAAGAAAATCATGCTGTTAATGAAACCGATACATATAAACAAGACCTGATTGATGAAGTAAAAAATACTGAAGTTGAAGTAAAAGGTATCGGTAAAATAAAAGCAGAAGATTTGATTCCTAATTTAGAAAAATATATTGAAGATACCCGTACAAAAATGGAAAAACGCGCTGATAGAATATATGGTTCTATGAAAAATAATGAATATTATCATGATATAAAACTTATTGCTACGGCTTTTCCATATTTTGTTGAAAGAGTAATTCAAGAAATGGCAATAAGATTAAAAAAAGATGTAAACAGCATAAGTAAAATAATAACAAGAAAAGATATTTTAAATTCTTATGAGTGGGAAAATTTTACAAAAGATATTATGGAAAATCATAATACTAAAAAATTCTTTAATGATATAAAAAATCCAAGTAAATTTCTAAAAAATATGGAAAAAGATAAAAAACACCAAGAAGATTTAAAAGAAATGATAAATGATTATATAAATGGCGGTGAAATATCTCAGTTTGCTGCTGATATATTTGGAATACCAGATGCAGGAGGATTATTGCGTATAAATGGAAGTAATTCTAATTTAAATACAAATTATACAAAAGATGCAGAAAAATATAATAATCCTGAAGAACTTCCAGAAAAATTTAAAGATACAATTAAAACAAAATTGAAAAGTCAAGGATTAAATGAAAATTCTAAAGGTTTATATTTTAATTCTAATTCTGAATTATCAAAAAGAATATCTTTAAGTCCTGAAATTATTTCATTAGCAAAAAAAGAAAAAGACAAAATTAATACATTTTGTAATTATGATAGTGAAAAAGCAATACCTTTAAGAAATAAAACAAGTATTGAATATAAAAAAAATAATATGTACTATGCTTTTCATTATGCGGATGTATATAATTTAAAATATGATATGTTTGGCAATATCACAGGAGATTTAATCGATACCACAGATTTTAATGCAGGAAAAAATGAACCTATATTAATTCAAAAGGCAAGAGAACTACAAGATGAAGGTATTATTGAACCTAAATTTGTTATTATACATTTTGTTATTCCTAAGAAAATTGTTAATAAGGAAATATTAAGTGAATAGTATAAGAAAAAAAAGATATTTAATATATCTATATAGAATCATATCTAATTATATAAATATTTTAATTATTGGATTTATTAATATTATTGGTGCTTTAGTACTTTTTAATCCAAGTTCTGAATTTACTTTAAAATCATTATGGTTTTTTATATATGTATTAATATTTTTTATTTTTAAATTGATAATAAAACGTTTCAAGAATGTTTTTGTATTTATTATTGTAGCTATAGCTAGTACTATTTACTTTTTTATTTCATTTAGCGGTATCTTATTATTTTATAAAGGAAATTAAATGCTGAAAATATTAAAATTTCTATCTAATTACAGTAATATGTTAAATCTTTTAACTTTTTTATATTTATTATTTATACCTCCTTTGATAATGAATTTATTTAAATATCATTTTATATTTCATTTAGTTTTGTTTATTCCATTTGTAATATTATTATTTTTGGAATTAATAACAAAAAAATTTAAGAAAAAATGGTTAGTTATTTTTAGAAATTTTATAATTACATCATATTCCATATTATATCTTTTTTTTGTTACTGTAATGTTTGTATTTTTTGAAGGAATTCAAGAATATATTAATGAACCACATTAAGTTGTAGTTGTAGGTTGGGTTTTAACCCAACATCAAAAATTTAAAAATAAACAGATAACAAAAATTAAGCCCATGGAAATAACCATAGGGCTTAAAGTTTTATATTCAAAATAGTTCCTAATGAATAATTTTATAAATCAAAGAAATTGGTTCCGGTTCATTTTCAGAAATTTCAAAAGCTTCAAGAACTAAGTTTTCAGCATCTTTGATTGAATCTTCTTTATTTGTATAAATTACAGCGATAGTTTCACCATTACATACAGGTTCACCATATTTTTGAGTCAAATAAATGCCTGCACTATAATCAATAGAATCGGTTTTCTTTTCTCTGCCTGCACCTAAATTCTTACAAGCTTTAGCAATTCTTAAGGCATCAATATTTTTTACAAAACCGTCTTTTTCTGCTTTAACTTCATATTTAATAGATGCTTGAGGAAGTTTAGTGTAATCATCAAATATAGAAATATCGCCGCCTTGAGATTCTACTATTTCCTTAAATTTATCAAGAGCTTTGCCGCTTGTAATCATATCTTCCAAATATTTAAAGCCTTCTTCTTTAGAGGTGAATTTACCTGTTTTCTCAAACGCTGTTTGAGCAAGAGTAAATGTAATTTCTTTTAAATCGCTTTCTATATTACCTTTTAAGAACTCAATAACCTCTTGAATTTCAACAGAATTGCCGACAGCTCTTCCCAAGGGCTGATTCATAGAACTAATAACAGCGCAAATATTTCTGCCAAGACGTTTACCAACTTCTACCATAATTTCGGAAAGTTTTTCTGCATCTTGTGCTGTTTTTAAAAATGCACCCGAGCCATACTTAACATCTAATACAATATGGTCTGCCCCGGAAGCAACTTTTTTTGATACAACTGATGATGCAATCAACGGAATAATATCTACAGTAGAAGTAACATCACGAAGTGCATATAATTTACCGTCAGCAGGTGCTAAAGATAATGTTTGCGCTGCAATTGCAGTTTTGTGTGTTTTTACTTTTTCCTTAAATTCTTCAATTGATAAATCTGTTTTAAAATTAGGTATAGATTCTAATTTATCAATAGTTCCACCTGTATGTCCTAATCCTCTTCCTGATAATTTAGCAGTATAAATATCAGCAGCAGCCATTAAAGGCAAAAACATTAAAGTAATCTTATCTCCAACACCGCCTGTTGAATGCTTATCTACAATATTTTTTGAAATTTCAGATAAATCTAAAATTTCGCCTGACTCAACCATATATTTTGTAAGCCAAGTAGTTTCATCAATATTCATTCCGTTAAAATAAATAGCCATTAATAATGCGCTTGTTTGATAATCTTCTATTGAACCATTCATAATTCCATCAATAAAAAATTTGATTTCTTGTTCTGTAAGACTTCCGCCTTTTTTCTTTTTTTCAATAATGTCAATAATTTTCATATAAACCCCGAATTCTAAAAATAAATAAAAGAAGCCCATATTAATCTATGTTATTAATTTTTGGCTTCTTTTATTTGTATAACTAATAAACTATTTTTTTGGTGTATTTAAATATTGAAGAATGTCATTTGTAACATCAACGCCGCCGGCATAAACAACGCCGTAGTCTAAAATAACATCTAATTTTTTAGCTGCTGCTACAGATTTACAAGCTGCTAAAACGTTGTCACGAATAGCTTTTTCTTTTTGTGTTTTTAAAGAATATACTTTTTCTTCTTTAGCTTTTAGTTCTTTTTGAACTTGTTCTTCAAAAGTTTTTCTTTGGATTGGTGATTCAATATTTTTAAATTGTTTTTCTTTATCTAATACGTATCTTTGCAATTCATCTAATCTGCTATCAATATCTCTATATGCAGTTTTTGCAAAAGAGTATTCTGAAATAACTTTTTGGAAATCAGCATAACCAATAGTGCCGGCATTTGCTGATAGATTAGCTGCAAACATAATTAATAAAGCAGTTAAAATAAATTTGAATTTAAACATTCTATCCTCCTGTAATAAGTCCATTTTATCAAATGATATGTATAAATACAAGATAAATTAATTTGGGGAAAATTTCAAATTTATTATATCTATTATATAATTAAGGCTAAGGAGATAAGAATATGTTAATAGTAATGCAGCCAAATGCATCTGAAGAAAAGATTCAAAAAGTTATAAGTTTTATAAAAGAACAAGGTTTTGACGCTCACGTTTCAAAAGGTGAAAATCAAACTGTTATAGGTGCTGTCGGTAAAAAAGTAATAGATAAACGTAATATTGAGCTATTAGACGGAGTGAAAGAAGTTCTTAGAATTTCATCACCTTATAAACTTGTAAGCAGAACATTTAAACCGGATGATACCATAATTGATGTTAACGGGGTTAAATTTGGCGGCGGTTATGTTGGAATGATAGCAGGCCCTTGCACAGTTGAATCTTATGAACAAATGGATGAAACTGCAAAATTACTTAGCAGTTATGGAGTAAAAGTTATTCGCGGCGGTGCATTTAAACCCAGAACATCTCCTTATGCCTTTCAAGGTTTAGGTGAAGAAGGGCTTAAAATTTTAAGAGAAGTTGCGGATAAATATAATATGCTTGTTACTTCGGAAGTAATGGAAGTAAATCAAATCCCGTTATTTTTGAAGTATGTTGATATATTGCAAGTTGGTGCAAGAAATATGCAGAACTTTAATTTATTAAAGGCTTTAGGTGAAGTAAGAAAACCTGTTTTATTAAAAAGAGGGTTAAGTGCAACAATAGAAGAATGGTTGATGTCTGCTGAGTATATTATGGCTGGCGGAAATCGTGAAGTTATTTTATGTGAACGCGGTATAAGAACATTTGAACATATAACAAGAAATACACTTGATATAAGTGCTATACCTGTTGTTCAAAAAATAAGTCATTTACCTGTAGTTGTAGACCCAAGCCATGCAACAGGTTTAAGAGATAAAGTTGCACCAATGTCAAAGGCTTCTGTTGCAGCTGGCGCTGATGGTTTAATTATAGAAGTTCATCATTCGCCGGAAACAGCTGTTTGTGATGGCGCGCAATCTTTATACCCTGAACAATTTAAAGAATTGTTTGAGGACTTAAAAGCCCTTGCTGTTGTTGTAAAAAAACAATTTAATTAAGTAAGTTTTAGAAAAATTTGTCATGCTGAACTTGTTTCAGCATCTTAGATTTTGGTATTTAATCATTAAAATGAAAAATATTCTAAACTGGTAAGATGCTGAAACAAGTTCAGCATGACAAGAATTTTGTAAAATATAGAACAAGAAAAATAATTTTTTATTATTTTCTATGTATAAATTATATGTCTAGTTAATTTGTATAATTATAATTTAATACTCTTTTACTTGTAAAATCTTAAAGAAGAATATACAATAAGACTTGTATGTAATTAGATTTTTTAAGGATATTTGAAATTATGACCAAATCACCATTTTCAAGTAATGAAGCAAAAAGTATTATTAAAGAAGCTTTGAAAGCATTAGACAAAAAACACCTTGCATTTATTGCTCATGCAAATAGTTTTCCTGCTGAAACAGGTAAAAATACAGGATTTGGTACTGTTAACTCAAATGCGGCGAAAAAATTAATGGATTTCTTATCAGGTGTATTTACAGATGTGCAGCTTGGACCTGCAGGTAAAACAAAATCTATCGATGCTTCACCTTATACAGGTACAATTTTCTCAAATAATCCATTATTTATTGATTTAGAACAATTAACAACTGATAAATGGTGTAATATCCTTTCTGTTGAAACTTATAATAAAATAACTGAAAATAATCCGAATAAAGATAAAAACAGAACTGCTTATTCTTATATTTTTAATGCTCAAGAAGAAGCCTTGAAAGAAGCATTTGAAAACTTTAAAAAAGCAGACTGCAACGCTCTAAAAGCAAAATTTGAAATTTATAAAGAAAAAAATAAATTCTGGTTAGAAAAAGATTCATTATATGAAGCATTAACAGCTGAACATGGTAATGATTATTGGCCAATGTGGAAATCTGAAACAGATAAATGCTTATTTAATCCGCAAAATGAAGAACAAAAAACAGCATACGCAAAAAGAATTGCAGAACTTAAAGAAAAATATGCAGATATTATTGAATACTATTCATTCTGCCAGTTTGTAATTTCTGTTCAAAATGATAAATCAAGAGAATATGCTCAATCAAAAGGCTTAAAAATGATTGCAGACCGTCAGGTTGCATTCTCTGACCGTGATAACTGGGCTTATCAATCATACTTCTTAAAAGGTTGGTGCTTAGGCTGCCCTCCTGACTATTTCTCAGAAGATGGACAAATGTGGGGCTTCCCTGTTATGGATCCAGAAAAATTATTCAATAAAGACGGCTCACTTGGTGAAGGCGGTCTTTTGATGAAAGAACTTTATAAAAAAATGTTTACTGAAAACCCTGGTGGTGTAAGAATTGACCATATGGTAGGCTTAATTGACCCTTGGGTTTATGTTTCAGGTAAAAAGCCAAAAATTGAAGAAGGCGCAGGAAGATTATACTCATCACCAGAACATCCTGTTTTATCTAAATATGCAGTAGCAACAATGGATGATTTAAATCATGAAGTTGAAGCTGATAAAGAAGAAAGAATTTTAAAATTAACAGATGAACAAATTAAATTATACGGCAGATTAGTTGAAAAAATCGTTATCGGAGCAGCTAAAGAAGTCGGCTTAGATAAAGATTCAATTGTTTGCGAAGACTTAGGAACTTTAACACATCCCGTTGTAAGTGTTATGAAAGAATATGATTTACAAGGTATGAAATTAATTCAATTCGTAGTTCCTGAGAAACCTGAACATCCATACAGATGTAAAAATATTAACGAAAGAAGTTGGGCAATGGTTGGTACTCACGATAATGAACCTATTAGAATGTGGGCAGACCAAACAGTACATACTGAAGCAGGTTATTTAAACGGTAAAAATTTAG
This sequence comes from uncultured Vampirovibrio sp., assembly GCA_910583875.1. Taxonomy (GTDB): domain Bacteria; phylum Cyanobacteriota; class Vampirovibrionia; order Gastranaerophilales; family Gastranaerophilaceae; genus Avigastranaerophilus. The sequence goes on from CAJTXT010000001.1 coordinate 638,739, forward strand.
CAGAAGATTTGTATCCGGATGCAACAGCAGAAGAAAAAGAAGCAGTTGCTGTTAGATGTTCAAATGATGCGGAATTTTTAAATCAAACAAAACTTGTTGAATTATTTGCATGTAAAGCTCAAAATATCCAAGTATTCTTTACTGATTTCTTAGGCTTATATGATGTTTATAACCGCCCTGGTACATCAGGTGACCAAAACTGGTCTTTAAGAATTCCTGATAATTACGAAGAAGTTTATAATGAAAACCTAAAAACAGGCAGAGCTTTAAATCTTCCTTTAATTCTAAAACTTGCAATTGAAGCTAGAGGTCATGAATTTGCTTCTAGAAATCAAGATATCATTGAAAAACTTGAAAGTATTATGTAGGTAAATTATGCACGAATTAAAAGTAGAAAGTTCATTTTCAGCTGCACATCACTTGCTAAATTATGATGGAGAATGTGAAAATCAACACGGTCATAACTGGAAAGTTGAAGTATATGCAAAAGGAACACAGCTTGATAAATCAAATCTTTTATTGGATTTTAAAATCTTAAAAAAAGAGCTTAATACTGTTTTAGATATTTTAGACCATAAAGATATTAATACTTTACCGGATTTTGAAAATATAAGCCCAAGCAGTGAAATACTTTCTAAATTTATTTATGAAAAATTAAAAGCAAAACTGCCATGTATTTCAAAAGTTTCGGTTTGGGAAACGGAAAGAGCATGCGCTAGTTATTTCGAGGAGTAATAAATGCATATATTGCAAGCAATAATTATGGGTATAGTGCAGGGGCTTAGTGAGTTCCTGCCTATTTCAAGTTCAGCACATTTAGTAATAACATCTAATCTATATAAAGTTTTAAAGAATATTCCTATTCATGAAGAATCAACTCAAGAAATTTTTCTTGATATTATGCTCCATTTAGGTACATTAATTGCTGTTTTAATTTTCTTTAGAAAAGATATTATGGAAATTATAAAAGCATTTGTTAATTCGATTAAAACAAAAGATTTTTCTGATAAAAATGCAAAATTAGCACTATATATTCTTTTAGGTACTGTAATTACTGTTGTAATTGCATTTCCGTTAAATGAAGTTGCAGGTGCTTTGGTATTTTCACCTAAAATAGTAGGATTATTACTAATATTAACAGGTATTTTGTTATTCTCAAGTGAAGCATATTCAAAAAAATTAGAAGAAAAGTCAGATAATATTGATTTTAAAACATCTGTCATAATGGCAATAGCTCAAGGTTTAGCAGCGCTTCCAGGGTTCTCGCGTTCAGGACTTACAATTTCAGCAGGACTTTTGAGCAAGAAAGATAGAGTGACAGCTGCAAAATATTCATTTTTGTTAAGCATTCCTATTATTTTAGGTGCTTCAATGGTATATCCTTTTTTAAAAATAGATATGAGTGAATTTGCAAGTTATAATTGGAACGCAATAATAATAGGCACAATAGTTTCAGCTATTGTTGGCTATTTATGTGTTAAGTATTTCTTAAAATTTGTAGGAAAATATTCACTTGCATTTTTTGGATATTACTGCATAATAATAGGTGTATCTACTTTTGTGTTTTTTAGTATTTTTGCATAATGGGGTTTAACTATGGAACAAACAATTAAGTATATTCGTGAAAAAATTCAAGATTTTCAACCTGAAATAGGTATAATTTTAGGCAGCGGCTTAGGCGATTTTGCTGACGCTTTTGACTCAATAAAAATATCGTATAACGATATTCCTGGGTTTGAAAAATCAGCAGTTCAAGGTCATAAAGGACAATTGGTTTTTGCTGAAGTTAACGGAAAAAAAGTTGTAATGATGCAGGGAAGATACCATTTTTATGAAGGTTATTCTATGCAGACTGTTACTTATCCCGTTAAAGTTATGAAAAAATTGGGAGTTAAAACTCTTATAGTTACAAATGCTGCCGGTGCGGTGAATGAAAACTTTACCCCGGGAGATTTGATGTTCATAACAGACCATATTAATTTAATGGGTACAAATCCTTTAATAGGTAAAAATGATGATACTTTAGGAACTCGTTTCCCTGATATGAGTGAAGTTTATTCAAAAGAATTAATTGCGAAAGCTGAAAAAATTGCTGCAGATTTAAAAATCAGTTATCAAAAAGGTGTGTATATAGCTACAACAGGTCCAAGCTATGAAACTCCTGCTGAAATTAAAATGTTTAGAATGTTTGGCGGAAGTGCAGTAGGAATGTCTACAGCACCTGAAGCAATTATTGCAAACTATTGCGGTTTAAAGGTCTTAGGTATCAGCTGTTTAACTAATTATGCAGCTGGTGTAAGTGAAACGCCTTTAAATCATCAAGAAGTAATTGAAACAGCTGATAAAGTAAAGGAAAGTTTTAAAACATTATTAGCTGAGTTTATCAAAGAAATATAGCAAAAATTATTAATATAAATATTAAAATAATATTTCGTTATGTCACCCTGAACTTGTTTCAGGGTCTTAGATTTAGAAATATATTTTAAATCCGATAAAATTCCGTGTAAAAATAAATATTTAGTATAAATCATAAATATAGCATCAAGATGGTAAGACCCTGAAACAAGTTCAGGGTGACAAGAGAATATACTGTTCAAAAAATCATATATTTAAAAAGTATTTAACTAAATTCATCATGAGAGTAATTACATATAATTAAAAAGGTAAATAAGAAAACGTATTGCTATGGTATTGAACACATATTTGTAATAAAATATAACCTGTAACAGAAAACAGGAAATGAAAAAGTGTCAAATAAACCGATAGTAGCAATAGTAGGCCGTCCTAATGTTGGTAAATCAACATTTGTAAATAGACTTCTAGGTGCAAGACATTCTATAGTAGATGACCAAGCCGGTGTAACTCGCGACCGCATTTATTTTGATGTTGAATGGATGGAGAAAGAATTTACTATTATTGATACAGGCGGTATTATCCCAGGTGATGAAGATGAAATTATGCTGAATATTTTCACTCAAGCTAAAGTTGCTTGCGAAGAAGCAGATAAAATCATCTTTATTGTTGACGGTAAAGAAGGTATTAACCCTATTGATTATGATATTGCAAATGTATTAAGAAAAAGCGGTAAAGAAGTTTTTCTTGCTGTTAATAAACTTGATGACCCTAATTCCTTCTTAAATACAACAGACTTTTATGCACTTGCAATTGGTGAGCCTTTTGCTATATCAGCTCTTCATGGCTCTGGCGGTGTTGGTGATTTACTTGAAGCTGTTACAAAGGATTTTGAATACCTTGAAAAAGAAGAAAAATCTGAAAATATTCGTATAGCAATTGTGGGTAAACCTAATGTTGGTAAGTCGTCGATTGTTAATGCACTTCTAAATAAAGAAAGAGTTATTGTTTCAAATGTATCTGGTACAACACGTGATGCTATTGACTCTAAAGTAAAATATGAAGGTGAAGAATTTATTTTAGTTGATACAGCAGGTATCAGAAAAAAAGCTAAAGTGGATTGGGGCATTGAAAAATTTGCTGTAGACCGCTCAATTCGTGCAATTAGAAACTGTGATGTTGCTGTTCTTGTAATTGATGCTACAGAAGGAATTTCAGACCAAGATAAGAAAATTGCGGGCACTATTATTGATGCAGGTAAAGCAATGATTCTTGCTATTAATAAATGGGATTTAATTGAAGATAAACAATCAACAACAATAAATACGTTTGAAAAGGATATCGAAAAAGATATGCCATTTTTAAGCTATGTCCCTAAAGTATTTATTAGTGCAAAAACAAAACAAAGATTAGTTAATATTTATAAACTGACAAAAGAAGTTTACTCTGAAGCTTCAAAACGTATTTCTACAAGTTTATTAAATAAAGTTGTAATGGATGCAGTTTCTATGACTCCGCCTGTAAGTATAAGAGGTAAAAGGTTAAAACTTTACTATACAACACAGGTTAAAACAAATCCGCCTACTTTTGTTTTATTTATTAATAACGAAGATTTCTTAAAAGATAATTATGTTAAATACTTAGAAAATAAATTAAGAGAAGCTTTTGGATTTAAAGGAACACCAATAAGAATTTCTGCTAAAGAAAGAGGAGAAAAGAAATGATAACTATAATATTAAAATTAATTTTAGTATTTGTTTTAGCATATATAATAGGTTCAATTCCTACCGGATATATAATTGTAAAAGTTCTAAAAGGCATAGATATAAGAACGGTTGGTTCGGGTTCAACAGGTGCAACAAACGTAAAAAGAGTATTAGGAACTAAATGGTTCTTTATAGTTATGTTATTAGATGCTATTAAGGGTGCAATTCCCGTTTTAATAGCTGTTCATTATTTTAATTTCTTTGATTATATTGGTTTAAGTCCTGTAGTTGCAGCTATTGCAGTAATTTTAGGACATAGTAAATCAGTATTCTTAAAATTTACAGGCGGAAAATCTGTAGCAACAGGTGTTGGAACTATTCTTGCACTCTGTTGGCCTGTTGGTCTTTGTATTGCTGCTATTTGGGGAGCAATTACATATACTACAAAATATGTTTCTCTTGGTTCTATAATTGCAATTGCGTTGGCTCCGGTTTTAATGAATGCATTTGCACAAAACTATTATTACATTTGTTTTGCAGCTTTAGGTGCAGTTTTTGTGATAATTCGCCATAGAGAAAACATTACAAGATTGCTTAATGGTACAGAAAATAAAGTAAGAAAATAATGACTAAATTTAACGGAATAAAAATTGTTTCTAAAGTAAAAGTTAATGATAAGAATTCATTAGCTATAGTATATACTCCAGGGGTTGCAGCTTCTTGCCTTAAAATAAAAGAAAATCCCGAGGCTTCTTATGATTATACTAATAGAGAAAATTCAGTTGCTGTTATTTCTTTTGATTATGATAAATCATTAGAACGTGCAATATTTTTGAAAAGTACTTTAGGAATAGATGCTTATCCGTTTGAAATTTCATCACAAGATGAAGAAAAGATTAAATTAGTTGTTAAAAATATTGAACCGTCTTTTGGTGCAATTGATTTAAGTTTGATTGAAGAAAATGTTAAAGACATTGATTTTAATATCAATATTCCTGTCTTAAAAGGAGCTGTTCCTAATTTAAAGGAATTTTTCCTTTGTGTGTCTAAAAATCTATTTATGTTTAAATATGAAAATTTAACAGGTACAACAAACGAAAAATCATTACAATTAAGAAAAATGGCAGGCGGCGTAGTTGAAGTTGAACTTACTGAAGAAAAACAGCAAAAGCCTGTTGGTATTGTTTCTGATGGCAGTGCTGTTTTAGGTTTAGGTGATATAGGCGGTCTAGCCGGTTTACCTGTAATGGAAGGTAAAGCTGTTTTATTTCAAGAACTTGGTGAAGTCAGCGCGCTTCCTTTGTGCTTAAAAACTCAAAATGCAGATGAAATAGTTGAAATAGTTCTATTACTTCAAAATTCGTTCTCTGGGATTAATTTGGAAGATATTAAAGCTCCCAGATGTTTTGAGGTTGAAGATAAATTAATTGAAAAAGCAAATATTCCAATCTTCCATGATGACCAGCATGGAACAGCGGTTGTTGTGTTAGCGGCTTTATTAAATGCATTACATATCGCAAATAAAAAAGTTGAAGATGTAAAAATAGTATTTTCAGGTGCTGGTGCAGCAGCTATTGCTGTTTGTAAGTTAATTCTTGCTGTAGGCGCTAAAAATATTACTATGTTTGATATTGATGGTGCAATTTATAAAGGAAGAGAACAAAATAATTTTGCACATGAAGAAATATCTAATTATACAAATTTAGAAGGATTTAAAGGCTCATTAAAAGACGGTATAAAAGGTGCTGATGTATTTATTGGTTTAAGTGCTCCAAACTTATTAAATGAAGCTATGATTAAATCTATGAATAATAAACCTATTGTTTTTGCATTGGCAAATCCTACTCCTGAAATATTACCCAACGAAGCAAGAAAATTTGGTGCTTTTATTACTGCTTCAGGCAGAAGTGATTTTCCTAATCAGATAAATAATTCTCTGGTTTTCCCTGGACTTTTTAATGGTGTTTTAAAATACAACATAAAAAAGATAACAAATGAGATTAAACTAAATTGTGCATTTGCCCTTGCTTCAATGGTAAAAGAAAATGAACTTTCTGTTGATTATATTTTGCCTGATGCTTTAGATAGGCAAGTTCCGATAACAATTTCTAATAATGTTAACAGTTAATATATGAGCAAAATCTACAAAATAATCGGTTATTTTATATTAATATTAGGGGCAATTTCAATGTTGTTGCCGTTCATTTATATGTTCTGCTTATCTTTTATGACGGATAGTCAAATTTTTGCAGGAAATATAAGCTTTTTGCCTTCGCCGATGACAACAGATAATTATAAATATGTAATAAATAATGCAGATATTTTTAGATATTTCTATAATAGCATGTTCGTTGCAATTGCAACGACAATTGGACAAGTAATAATTTCTGCTATGGCTGGTTATGCATTTGCTCGTTTTGAGTTTAAATATAAGGAATTATTATTTATTTTAGTACTTGTCTCTATGATGATACCGCCGCAAGTGAATATAGTTCCGTTATTTTTTATAATGAAACAATTTCATTGGATAGATACATACTGGGCGCTCATTGTTCCTGGTTTGTTTGGCGGATTTGGTGTATTTATGATGAGGCAGTGGTTTAAATCCATGCCGGATGATATGGAAGCTTCTGCTAAAATAGATGGCTGCAATACCTTTGAAGTCTTTTACAAAATAGCTTTGCCGCTTGCGATTCCTGCTCTTGCAACATTAGCAATTTTTACATTTATAACAACTTGGAATAGTTTTATGTGGCCTTTAATTGTTACAAATTCAGATGCGATGAGAACCTTGCCTTTAGGGCTTGCAAATTTTAAAGGCAGTTTTAGAGAAATAACAGATTGGGGAGCTTTAACGGCATATTCTGTAATTTGCTGTATCCCTGTAATCGGGGTATTTATACTTGGCAGAAAATATTTTATTAATGATATTCTAAGCGGCGGTATAAAAGAATAAATTTATAAAAGATGTTTACTGTTTTTTATTTTTTATAGTTTATTAAAAATTATTGTCATGCTGAACTTGTTTCAGCATCTTAGATTTTGATATTCAATCATTAAAATAAAATATTCTAAATTGGTAAGATGCTGTGGGAAACCAGACATTTTTCTCAAAATCAAAGATTTTGGAAAAAGTAGTCAAACAAGTTCAGCATGACATAGTTAAATTTTATGAAATAATTTCAAATTAGTAAAACTCAGTATGGAACAAGACATTTTTCTTAAAATCAAAGATTTTATAAAAAGTAGTCAAACGAGTTCGAAATATTATTATGACTATATTTTGATGAGATTTGTTTAAACTGCTATATAAGTCCAATTAATTAACAGCTGCAAAGCCTTCTTCAAGTGCTTTTGTATTACCTTCAAGCATTTGAGCTTTCTTACCTGTTAATTTTTCTTTCATTGTAGATAAAATACCATCTTTTGTTACAACAGGAAAAGCTTTAATAAAAGCACCTAATGAAACAATATTAGCCATTTTTTCATTCCCTGTTTTATGAGCTATATCTGTCATAGGAACAAATTTATATGTAATATCTGTTCTTGAAGGTTCATTTTTAACAAGTGATGAGTTAACAACCATAACTCCGCCAGATTTAATTTGACTTTCAAATCTTTCAAAAGAAGGGCCGTTTAATGCAATAACATTTTCCGGTTTATCAACAAAAGCGCAGGCAACTTCATCCTCATTTGACATACAAACAGTACAATTAACTGTTCCGCCTCTCATTTCTGCTCCATAAGCAGGAAACCATGTAACATTTAAACCTTCATTCATACAAGCATTAGCCAATAATTGACCAATAAATAAAACACCTTGACCGCCAAATCCTGCTATTAGTACATTAGAATTCATTATTGTGCCTCACTGACTTTATCTTTATAAATACCTGGTTTAAATACTTCTGACATTTCGCCTCTAACCCTTGCATGAGCTTCTTGTGGAGTCATTTTCCAGTTTGTCGGGCAGGTTGCAAGTATTTCAACAAAGCCTGTTCCTAAACCTTTAATTTGAGCCTCAAAAGCTTTTTTAATACATTTTTTAGCGTGCATAATAGCTTGAGGACTATCAAGAGTAACTCTTGCTACATAGGCGGTTCCATCTACTTCTTTTAATATTTCAGATATCTTTAACGGGAACCCGTTTAAATCTGCTTGACGACCTTTTGTAGTAGTTGTTGTAACTTGACCTAATAATGTAGTAGGGCCAGCTTGACCTCCTGTCATACCGTAAGTAGTATTATTAATACAAATAGTAGTAACTTTTTCGCCTCTTGTCATAGCATGAATAGTTTCTGCTATACCAATAGAAGCTAAATCACCATCACCTTGATATGTAAAAACTATTTTATCTGGTTTTGCGCGTTTAACACCTGTTGCAACTGCAAGTGAACGTCCATGAGCTGCTTCTACAATATCTACATTAAAGAAATCATACGAGAAAATACTACAGCCAACAGAAGCTACACCTATTGTTTTTTCTCGTAAATTTAATTCATCAAGTACTTCTGCTACAAGTCTTACTGCAATACCATGGTCACATCCTGGGCAGAAGGTTATTCTAAAATCATCTCTGAACGAATCAGGTTTTTTATATACAAGCTGTTCCATATTTTTTCTCTACTATTTCTTTATAAACACTTTCAATTTGTTTGTAGATTTCTTCTACAGTCATCATCATACCCGCAGGTCTTCCATAGAATTTAATTGGAATTGTAGCAGCACCAGCAATACTTGCTTTAATATCAGTAAGCATTTGACCGCAATTTAATTCTATATCTAAAATGCCGTCAACTTTTTGTGCTATTTCAGCCACAATTTTTTCAGGGAATGGATTTAATAAAATTGGTCTGAATAAACCTACTTTTAATCCGTTCTTTCTTGCCATTTTAACAGCAGCTTTTGCGATTCTTGCAATACTTCCAAAAGCGGTAATAACAAGTTTTGCACCTTCAGTTTCATATTTTTCAAAAAGATTTTCATTTTCAAGAATTTTATTATATTTAACAAATATCTTTTCAACTCTTTTACGTAAAGTTTCTTGTTCGCGTTCGATAGAAGCAATAAATCTTGGTTCTCTGTCTTTTGCGCCGTCAAGAGCCCAATCTGATTGGTCAATTTCTTCATAAGGATATTCGCCTATAACAGCTGGTTCCATCATTTGACCAAGCATACCGTCTGCCAATAAACAAACCGGAGTTCTATATTTTTGCGAAACATGGAAACATTTATAAGTTAAATCAATACATTCCTGCACGCTGTCAGGAGCATAAGTAACCAACTTATAGTCGCCGTTTCCGCCGCCTTTTGTAGCTTGGTAATAATCACCTTGAGAAGGGTAAATATAGCCTAAACCCGGACCGCCTCTCATAACACTAACAAGAACGCAAGGAATTTCGTCTCCTGCTATATAAGATAAACCTTCCTGCATAAGTGCAACCGCGCAAGATGAAGAAGATGTCATAGCTTTAACACCTGTTGAACCTGCGCCTAAAAGCATATTGATAGCAGCAACTTCACTTTCTGCAGCTACAAAAGCTCTGCCTTCTTCAGGCATTTTACTACTTAAATATTCTCCTATTTCACTCTGCGGAGTAATAGGATATCCAAAATAACATTCACAACCTGCTTCAACAGCAGCTTGAGCAATTGCATAATTGCCTTTTAAAAGTTGTTTTTCTCTTTTCATCTGTACACCTTTTCAATTGCGATATCAGGACACACTCTTGCGCACATTGCGCATCCTACACAAGTTTTTTCTTCATTTATTTTCATAGGATAATATCCAAGAGCATTAACCGTTTCATCGATTTCTAAGACTTTATTAGGACATGCATCTATACATAAATAACAAGCTTTACATTTATCTCTATTTAGAACTATTCTTCCCATTTTTAACAAATCCGTTTTGTATGCTTATATATATCTTACTACTGAAATATTTTTTTGCTACTACTTAACAGATTAATATTAAAATTTACTAATTTTGCCCGTTAGAAATCTTTATGATATTATACTGTTAAAAGGGAGATATTAGGGCTGTGCCGAGAAAAAAGTGTATTGAAATTGTTTTAGATGTAGAGACTACAGGGTTAGATTATACAAAAGAAAGAATGGTTGAGTTTGCTGCTATTCGTTTAGAGAACGGAAAAATGAAAGACCGTTTTGAAACATTAATTAATCCCGAGCAGCATATTAGAAAATCAAGCATCGCTATCCATGGAATAAAAGAAGAAGATGTAAAAGATGCTCCGACAGAAGCTGAAGTTATGCCTATGATTTTGGACTTTATTGGCGACTACCCTATAGTTGCTCATAATGCTATTTTTGATTATTCCTTTATTAATGAAGCAAGTATTAGACAGACAGGCAAACCTATTACAAATGCAAGAATAGATTCGCAGATGATGTTTAAAGAAATTTATCCCGAACTTGAATCTTGCGGACTTGAAAGTTTAATGACAAAATTTAATATTGAATTTTCAACCCGCCACAGAGCTATGGCTGATACTGAAGGGCTTGCTAAAGCATATCCTGAACTTAAAAAACTTTATGAAAAAAAATATGCTTGGCAAATTCAACAATTAGATAATATTGATTATTTATTTGAAAGATATTTAAGAATTCAGCAAGCTGTTCAAGTTATGCAGTCAGAAATGCAAGATTTAAAATCAGTTTTCAGATTGTATTTTGAAAAAGGCGGAGAACCTATTCAATCTCATAATGGTGAAGTTCTTTCATATCAATCAAAACAGTCTTATGCTTATGATTTTGTTGAAATAAAAGATGTTTTAGAAGAAATTGGTGCACTTCATAAAGCTGTTAAGTTGAATAATAACTTTGTGGACAGATTAGCTGTTTCTGGCGGCATTAGCAAAGAAAACAGAGAAAAGCTTGCAGCTGCAAGACAAATGCTTTCTGAATCAAGAAATGTTCATATTTCTAAAGCTGATAGAAAAGCTGAAAAAGTTTAAATTCAAAATATAAAAAAGGAATTGAGGATAACTTTATATTGAAATAACTAAAATAGTTACCCTGTACTTATCTGGCTACTTTTCTAAATTATTTTTTCTAAATAAAAACTGTCATGCTGAACTTGTTTCAGCATGACATAGTTAAATTTTTAAATTTTACTTATTAAGATTATATAAAGGCATATAATACCTGTGCTAAACTATATATAGATAGTTAGTGAGCAGAGGAGATTTATATGATACCTATTTTAGATTCAAAAAGACAATATGCAAAAATAGGAAAAGAAATTGAAAAAGAAGTTCTTGAAGTATTAGCTTCAGGTTCATATATTTTAGGCAAACATAATAAAGCACTTCAAACAGAATTTGCTGATTTTGTAGGTACAAAATTTTCTGTAGGTTTAAACTCAGGAACTGATGCACTTCATTTAGCATTAAGAGCTTTAAATATCGGACGTGGTGATGAAGTTATTACAACTGCTTTCACATTTGTTGCAACCGCAAGTGCAATTGGTTTAGCAGGAGCAACTCCTGTATTTGTTGATATTAATCCTGATACATTTAACATTGATGCAGATAAAATTGAAGCAGCTATTACACCAAAAACAAAAGCTATTATTCCGGTTCATTTATATGGTCAGCCTGCTGAAATGGATAAAATTATGGACATTGCAAAACGCCATAATTTAAAAGTAGTTGAAGACTGCTGTCAAGCTATCGGTGCTGAATATAAAGGTCAAAAAGTTGGCTCTTTCGGTGATTTCGGATGCTTCAGTTTCTATCCTACTAAAAATTTAGGCGGTATGGGTGATGGCGGTATGATTACTTGTAACGATGAAGCTCTATTTAACAGAGTTTTAGCATTAAGAAATCATGGCGGTGCTATCAGATATTATCACGACGAATTAGGTGTAAACTCAAGATTAGACGAAATTCAAGCTGCTATTTTAAGAGTTAAATTAAATTATATTAACGAATGGAATGCTGCAAGAAGAGAAAATGCTTACAGATATAACGAATTATTTTCAAAATATCCTGAAATTGAAACACCAAAAGAAGTTCATGATTCATATTGTGTTTATCACCAATATACAATCAGAATTGAAAACCGTGATGAAGTACATAAACTTCTTCAAGAAAATGGTGTTGGTGCAATGATTTATTATCCTGTTCCATTACATTTACAAAAACTACATAAAGAATTAGGTTATAAAGAAGGCGATTTACCATTAACTGAAAAAGATACAAAACTTGTTATGTCTCTTCCTATGTTCCCTGAATTAACAGAAGAAGAACAAAAAACAGTTGTTGAAACAGTTGTAAAATGTTTGAATATGACTAAACAAACTGTGTAAAATAATTATAATGAATAAAAAAACAAAAAACAGGGATTTATATATTTTCCTGTTTTTTGTTTTTAATATTAAATAGAAAGATAATAAGATTAGGCTTAGATTTTGTAAAAATATCCAGTTTTCTACTAGATTTTATTTTTCTAAAATAATGATATAAATCCTAAGTTGGAAAAACCCTGAAACAAGTTCAGGGTGACAAGAAAGTTTTATTATATTTTAAAACTCAGTATTTTCTTAAATGAAAATTTAAGAATAACAAAAAATAAAAATCTTATCTCTTTTATTGCTTTATTTTACAGAATTTAAAAAAAGTTATATTATAAATTAAAAGTAATAAGAGGTTTATATGAGTACAGACTGTATTTTTTGTAAAATTGCAAATAAAGAAATTCCAACAAATTTAATATATGAAGATGAAAAAGTAGTTGCGTTTAATGATTTAAACCCTCAAGCACCAACTCATTTTCTTGTTATACCTAAAAAACATTATGCTTCATTAAATGAAATAGATTCAAAAGAAGCATTTGCTGATATTTTTTCATCAATACCTAAAATTACAAAACAACTTGGAATAAAAGAATATAGAACTGTGATAAATACAGGTGCAACTGCAGGACAAACAGTTTTCCATATTCATGTGCATGTTATGGCAGGAAGGGAGTTTACTTGGCCTGCTGGCTAAATTATGTATAATCGCTGGTATGATAATTATCCCGATTTAAAATCACTTCTAATGCTTTTAGAAACATTAGATGATTATCATATTGAAATTATTGCTCAAGATTTTCTTCAAATAATAACAACCAAATATCAAGATAAGTTTGACTTGGCAATACAGCGTATGTCAGACAATGCACCGCCTGGGTATAACAGGTGGTACGACGAAAATTATAACTTACATACTTGTATTGAATTTGTAAAATTATTAGATGATAATGAAAAAATCGAATTGATAAATTCTTTTATAATGTCACTTTTAAGCTTTATAACGAATGTAGATGATGAATAAGAAAAATATATTAATTACAGGCTCCTCACAAGGTATAGGTTTAGCAATAGCAAAGCATTTTGCTAAAGATTATAATGTTTATATTACAGGAAGATACGAAGATAAACTAAAGAAATTGTGTGATGAAAATAATTTTTCAGGTTATAGTGCTATTGATTTATTTAGCGAAAATTCTACAGAAAAATTATTGTCACAATTAGCTGTTGATATTGATATTTTAATAAATAATGCAGGTGTTTATTTTTATTCTCCAATTGAAAAAATGGTTAATGAAAATATATTAAAATCAATTATGTTAAATTCTGTTGCGCCTTATGAATTATCGAAATTAGTTGTTCCATATATGAAAAAGCAGCAATGGGGAAGAATTATAAATATTGGTTCTATTTCAGGAGTAATGGGAGAGGCTAATGCTTCTATATATTCAATGACAAAAGCCTCATTAATAGGGCTTACAAAATCTTTAGCCTTAGAACTTGCCCAGGATAATATAACAGTTAATATAATAAACCCAGGCTGGGTTGATACAGAATTAATAAATAATGAAAATTTAGAAGAAGATTTTACTAAAGATGAGATTATAGAAACAATTCCTCAGCGAAGATTTGTAACTCCTGAAGAAATTGCTAATACTTGTGAATATTTAATATCAGATAAAGCAAAAACAATAACCGGGCAATCTATAAATATTTGTGCAGGGTTATCTTTGGGATTTTAAATGAAAAATAATGAGCAATATGGATTTTTATTTTGAAGACCATTGTTTTCTTGTCCTTTAGGACAAAAAACACAGGTCAAAAAATAAAAATCCATATTGCTCATTATTTTTCATTTAATTAATACAAATAATCAAACTCAAGGTGTCCAATTTTAACAATATCACCTTCTTGTACACCTGCTGCTTTTAAAGCGTCAAATACTCCCATAGATTTCAATATATTTTGAAATCTGTATAATTGCTCTGTATTTCTGCCATCTGTAACATTTGCAAGTCTGAAAATTTTTCCGCCTTCAACAACATAAGTATGTTTGTCTACTTTATATACGCTGTATGAACTGTCATCATTATCAGTTGCGCCGTCATCTTCTTCAACATCAACAGCAATAACAGGTTTTGGAATTTCATCAACTTTCTTGGAAACAAAATGCATGAATTCGTTTATGTTTTCTCTTGTTGCAGCCGATATTAAAAATACATCATCTGCTACTTGTTTAAATTCATTGTAATATTTTGTTTTTGTTTCTTCATCAATAGAGTCAATTTTATTTAATGCAACTATTTGATAAACAGAAGCTAATTGTTCAGAGTGTTTTTTTAATTCTTCATTAATAATTTTGTAGTTATTCATTGGATTTTCAGCAGTCAAATCTACTAAATGAATTAAGAAACGACATCTTTCAACATGGCGTAAAAACTCATGACCAAGCCCGATACCTTCAGAAGCTCCTTCAATTAATCCGGGAATATCTGCTAGTACATAACCGTCGCCGCTATCTTTTTTTACTACGCCAAGATTTGGAACAAGGGTTGTAAAAGGATAGTCTGCAATTTTGGGTTTTGCAGAACTTACGGAACTTATAAGGGTTGATTTACCTGCATTAGGCATTCCTAATAAACCGACATCGGCAATTAATTTAAGCTCAAGTTCAAGAGTTCTTTCAATACCGTTTTCACCGGGTTCACAATATTGGGGGGCTCTTTTTTGAGCGGTTGCAAAACAAGCATTTCCTCTTCCGCCGCGTCCGCCTTGAGCAACCATTATTGTTTGTTCAGGGGTGTTTAAATCCGCAATGATTTTACCTGTTGTTACGTCTTTTACAATAGTACCTACAGGAACTTTAACGTATAAATCTTTTCCGCATTTACCATGCTGGGTTTTAATATAGCCGTTTTCACCGTTTTCTGCTTTAAATACAGATTGAAACTTAAAGTCCATAAGAGTTGTCATATCTTCTGTCGCAACAAAATATACATCTCCGCCTTTACCGCCATTGCCTCCAGCCGGACCGCCTTTATCAACATATTTTTCTCTTCTCCAGGCAACTATACCATTACCGCCTTTGCCTGATAAGATTTTTATTCTTGTTTTATCTAAAAACATTTTGTTTCCTTCTGTAGTTAAAAACTATTATAAAACAAACATGAATAATTAATTTCCATATTAATAATATATACAACAATGTTGTCTTGCTGAACTTGTTTCGGCATCTTTCCAATTGGAAATAATATTTCTAAATCTAAGACCCTGAAATAAATTCAGGGTGACAGCTTTAGTTATTCTTAATTCATATTTATATATGTTGTGTGGGAAACCAGACATTTTCGCAAAATCTATGATTTTGGAAAAAGTAGTCAAACAAGTTCGGAATGACATAAAATATCATACTAAATAGAACCAAAATTCAACTGTCACCCTGAACTCGTTTCAGGGTCTTTCCAACTTAGAATATATTCTTTTTAATTTCATACTTAATATAAAATTATAAGACCCTGAAACGAGTTCAGGGTGACATTGTTTGATATAAATAAAATACATTGTTAAAAACAATAATGTTAATTGTTTTATGCTTTTACCAGATTTTCTTTTAATATATTTTCCAGAATTTCGCAGCTATCATTAACCATACTGCAGCAATGTTGTTTTCTTTCAGGTGAATGAAACTCAAAACCGGCTGATAAAACTTTGCAGCAATTAACTTTATATTTTTCAGCAAATTTTTCATTAAACTGTTTTGCTAAAGCTCTTGCCTGCATACCATCACGCTCAGCATTTTTACCATACATTGAGCCAATGACAATTTGTGCACCTGCGACTGCACCGCATAAACATCTTACACCCATTCCGCCAGAAAAAGATGTTGCAACACTTAATAATTCTTTTGGTGCATAACCTTTATCTATTGCTGCTTGTACAACTGATTCAGAACAAGAATAACCTTGTAAAAAATATTTAACTGCTAAATCTTTCATAAACCCTCCATTTTTAAATATTATACTATTTAACAAAATACTTAATCAACACTTGAAAAAACATGAAATTTATGTTACAATTGTAGTATAAGGAACATTGATAATGTACATAGAAGCACTCGCGCAAAACAGAATACTTTGTTCCGAGAAAATGGTCTTGAAGCTTGGTTTGGTATTAATGGCATTAGCTATTTTCTCCACTCCTAATATGTCCATGAGTATCTATGATACAGGCAGTGTTTTAAAAGGTTATATACAAGAGAATACTATGTTAAAAGAGCAGTCAGATGATGCTCTTTTTTTATTGCAAAAAAAATGGGACGAAGATTTAAATGCAAAATATCCGAAAACTTCAATTAAAAAAATAGATGAAGGAATAGTTTATATACCGCTTGTTAAATATGTAAATTCAAGACGCGTAAAAATAAATGTAGCAGAAATCAACAGAAATATAAATCAAGATATTGAAATAATTCCTCAAATGAGCCTTAATAAGATGCATTCTAAATCCAAAATAAATAATATAGCATCTCAAAATAATGCTTTGCTTGCAATTAACGGAAGCTATTTTAAACAAGATACAGGAACAGCTCTTGGTGCATTAGTTATTGATAACGAGATAATATCTGGTCCAATTTATGAAAGGGTTGGATTAGGAATTGAAAATAATGGTTTTAAAACTTCAAGAATAGCTTTTGAAGGCAGTTTAAAAAAAGCTTCAAAACAGATAAAATTGGATAATATAAATCAACCAAGAATGATGTTTTCGCAAGTTCTTTTATATAATTCAAAGTGGGGAACCCGTGCTCCTGCTGCTAAAAAACCGGAAGTTTATATTTCCGTTTTAGATAATAAAATTATAAATAAATCAAACTTACCGTTATACATACCTCAAGGCGGATATGTTATTTCAGCACCCCAAGAAATATTGGCTGATTTTAAAGTTGGAGATAAAGTTGAGATTGATTATAAATTAAACCCCGAATGGGAAAATGTGAACCATATAATAAGCGGCGGTCCTTATTTATTAAAAGAAGGTAAAACTTATATAGATGTTACAAATGAAAAACTAACAGGTATAACAGGAAGAAACCCTAGGACTGCAATTGGCTATACAAAAGACAATGTTATGATAATGGTTACTGTTGACGGCAGAAAAGAAGGAAGCAGCGGCGTTACCTTAAATGAACTTGCATCTTTAATGAAAAGCTTTGGCTGCTACGAAGCAATTAATCTTGATGGCGGAAGTTCCACAGTTATGTATGTTAATGGAACTATTTTAACAGGAAGTAATATTAAGAACTCTGTTGCGGTAAGTAATGCTTTAGTTGTCAGAAGAAGAGTTTAAAAAATATAGAAATCAGAAACTATAGGTTGTTTAAATTTCGTCCTGTGTTTTTTACATACGTAAAAACAATGGACTTCAATTTAAACAACCTATAGTTTCTGATTTCTATATAAACTTGCAAAAAAGCTCTAAAAGGTATATAATATCTAATATTTCGCGGGGGGGGGGGGAAGACGTTGTCTGGAAAATCTGCATTTACATTATCTGAAGTTCTGATTACTTTAGTTATTATTGGAGTTATAGCTGCATTAACCGTTCCTTTTATTATGAATAATACTAATAAACATGAATTTAGAACTGGTATTAAGAAAGCTATTTCATCCTTAAATCAGGCATTAGAAAGACATTATTCTACAGAAGGCTTGACTGTTTCAGATTATACCTCTGCAGATTTATTGATTGAAAATGTATTCAAGAAACAAATGAATATAGTTTCTGATGATAGTATTACGGAATTTACTTCTTCTGAATGTAGAGAGAACAGCAAAATATTTGTAACAACAGATGGCATTATATATTGTGTAACAAATTATGTTTCTTCAAATTCGGATAGAAAAGATATACCTTGTAATTACAATAATACTACCCCATGTTCTCTAACAGCAGGTCCAAATTTATATATAGATGTAAATGGCTTGAAAAAGCCAAACCAATTAACAACTTCTTCTTCCAGACCAAAAGATATATATCAAGCTAGTATATATTCACAACGGGTTATTCCATACGGTATTGCCTCACAAGAAGTTTTTTATAATACAGAAATAGGAAGTTCTGATGATAATTCTGGTTCGACTTCTGGAGATGATCCAAATCCGAGTCCTAGTCCAGATCCTAAACCAGAGCCAAACCCAGATCCAAGTATAGAGCCAGATGAACCTGATCCAGAAAATCCTTGGTATGACCAGTATGACCCTAATAAATGGCCGAGCTGGAAAGATTTTCTTAAATGGCTTAAAAATTTACTTAGCGGTATATTTGGTTAATATTTATTAATAGAAATTTGCTTCTTTATACTTCCTATATTCGCTGAGTCTATTATAGAAATCAGGCCACCAAACACGTATTAAACCGTCAATAATACCAACATCATCATAATAAGCATTTTCACCCTTTGGATTAATGTATTTAGTATTAAAGGTCGAATTCATCATAGGTGTCATTGGTGTACCACGTAGTGCTACACGTGAACTTTCTAACTTTAAAGCATTAATTCTTTGAGTTGGTGTACCTTTTTGAATTTCATTAAAAAGCTGCAGTTCAAGCCTCTCAATTCTATCCATTGTATTTTCTTCATCAAAAGAATTACTAAAAACACGTTTTTCAATAGTGTTTAAAGCCTTAAATTGCTGTGGAGCAAGATTAACCAATCTTGGGTTATCAGCTGTATTTTCATACTCAAAAGCAAAAGCACTATAAGGTATAAAAAATAACATAGTTATCCCTATAAATAATATTTTTGGCAATTTGCCCATAACACACTTCCCGTAAACTAAAGAACACTTTTATCCCTACATATTCTTTTTTAGTTTACGGTGTTTTTCGCTATAGCATACCGCCCGATTGGTTATGATTTATTACCTGTTGCAGTAGGTCTTTAAAACAGAATTATTATTCTTGAATTGTTATGGAATTTCTTCCGCCTTCTTTTATTTCAAGAATTAACTCGCCATTTTGAGTATCTTGAGCTGCAACAATAACAATGGCAGAGAAAAAGCCAAGTTCTTGATAATATCTCATAATATCTTTTCTAATTGCTGAAATATTTTCAGGTGTCATTGGTTTATTGATTTTATCTTTAATAACATTTAATAATTCAGCTGATGAAACAGAAGCATTGTTTACGAAAACAACAGATTTTATATCAGCAGAAGTTACTTGTTCTTGAGTTTTAGGCGGCATTTTAGTTGTAACAATAGCGCTTTTATTTTTAGCTCTTGTAACCATTTCATGAGTTCTTAAATCTCTCATTGATTGAGAATTAAGTGCGCCTGCATCATAATATGCAAGCCCTGCCAAACAAACAAAGTTTGGGATTATAAATGACATTAAACACAAGATAAATAACTTCTTCATAAAAACCTCACTAATTCTTTAATAAATTTATTATACCATACTTACTAATATACAAGTGGGATTTTTTTATATAAACTCCTCTAAATCGTCTATTTTATTTGAAAGAAATATATTTATGTTATAATCTAACATAGACGGGTAGTATTGTATCCGTATGAGGCATGTGTATAATCAATTTAGAATAGAAAAGGTGACATAAAATGGCAGTAACAATTGAAAAATTAGAAAACAATGAAGTAAAATTGAATATTGAAGTTGAATCAGCAGTTTCTTCTTTTGAATATGACAAAGCTTGTAAAAAACTTGCTCAACGAGTTAATGTTCCTGGTTTTAGACAAGGAAAAGCTCCTAAAAATATTTTAGAAAAATATGTAGGTATTGCAGCTATTCAAAGAGAAGTTTTAGACAGTATTCTTCCAACAATTTTCGAAAACGCTATTGAAGAAAATAAATTTGAATTAGTATCTGCTCCAAGCCTAGAATCTTTTGAATTTGCAGAAGATAAATCATTAAAAGCAGTTGCTAAATTTGAATTAAAACCAGAAGTTAAATTAGAAGCATACAAAGGTCTTGAAATTGAAGTTGAAGAATATAAAAATGCTGAAGATGCAATGGATAAAGAAATGCAGCATTTAGCAGACAGATTTGCTGAATTAAAAGATATTACAGATAGAAAATCAATAAATACAGACTTAGTAAATATTGATTTCGACGGTTATGTTGACGGCGAAGAAATCAAAGGCGGAGCTGCTAAAAATTATGTTTTAGATTTAGCTCATTCTAACTTTATTCCTGGTTTTGCTGAACAATTAGTTGATCATGAAATCGGTGAAGAATTTAAAATTAATGTTAAATTCCCTGAAGAATACCACGATGAAAAATTAAAAGGTAAAGATGCTGAGTTTAACATTAAATTAAATGCTATTAAAGAAAAAGTTCTTCCAGAATTAAATGATGAATTAGCTAAAAAAGTAAATCCTAAATTTGAAACAATGGATTCTTTAAAAGCTGATATTCAAACCTTCCTTGATAATACAGCAAAAGCTGAAAATGAAAAAAGAGTTGCAGTAAAAATATTTGATACTTTATTAGAAAAAACAAATATTGATATCCAAGATGCAATGATTAATCGTGAAATCCAAGCATTAATGGGTGAATTCAGACAAAGAGTTAACATGCAAGGCGGAAACTATGACGAAATGCTTGAAAGAGAAGGTCATGAAAAAGTTTACGCTCAAATGAGAGAAGAAGCAGTTTCAAGAATTAAAACTTCTTTAATCGTTGGTAAAATTGCTCAAGAAGAAAAAATTACAGTAACTTCTGAAGATATTCAAGGTAAAATTGGTGAATTAGCAAGCATTTACCGCACAACATCAGAAGAAATTGTTTCTGAAATTCAAAAAAATGTAAACTTATTACATTCAATTAATCAACAAGTAATTACTGAAAAAGTTACAAAATTATTAATTGATAATGCAAAAGTAAACTACAAAAATAATTAATCTATAAGGTTAGAAAGGGAAAAATATGAGTTTTGTACCTGTAGTAATTGAACAATCAAGCAGAGGCGAAAGATCTTTTGATATTTTCTCAAGATTATTAAGAGAAAGAATCATTTTCTTAGGCACTCCAATTGATGATATGGTAGCAAACTTAATTGTTGCTCAGTTATTGTTATTAGATAGTGAAAATCCAGAAAAAGATATTATGTTATATATCAATTCACCTGGCGGCAGCGTAACAGCCGGTTTCGCTATTTACGATACTATGCAGCATATTAGAGCAGATGTATCTACAATTTGTTTAGGTCAAGCTGCTTCAATGGGTGCATTCCTTCTTTCATCTGGTGCTAAAGGTAAAAGATTAGCTCTTCCTCATTCAAGAGTATTAATTCACCAACCTTTAGGCGGTGCTCAAGGTCAAGCAACAGATATTGAAATTCAAGCAAATGAAATTTTAAGAATTAAAAAATCATTGAATTCAATTTTATCTGCAAACACAGGACAACCACTTAAGAAAATTGAAAAAGATACAGATAGAGACTATATCATGACTCCGGAAGAAGCTTTAGAATATGGTATGATTGATAGAGTTGTTACTGCTAATACACAACCTAAACCAAATCAGGAGATATAATTAAATGCCAAATGATGACAGTCGTTTAAAATGTTCATTTTGCGGTAAAACACAAGAGCAAGTAAAAAAATTAATTGCTGGTCCAGATGTTTATATTTGTGACGAGTGTGTTGAATTGTGTAATGAAATTTTAGATGAAGAGTTTCTAGAAAATAAAGAAAAACCTGAAGAAGTTGAAACAAAAGAAGCTGATTTAACAAAGCTTCCAAAACCGCATGAAATAAAAAAATATCTTGATGAATATATTATTGGTCAAGATGATGCAAAAAAGGTGCTGTCCGTTGCAGTTTATAACCATTATAAAAGAATTGCACATAATGCGGAAGCAAAAACAGATGATAAAAAAGTTGAAATCCAAAAAAGTAATATTCTTCTTGTAGGTCCTACAGGAAGCGGTAAAACTTTATTGGCTCAAACTTTGGCAAAAATGCTTGATGTACCATTTGCAATTGCGGACGCTACAACTTTAACAGAAGCAGGTTATGTTGGCGATGACGTTGAAAACATTCTTTTAAGACTTTATCAAAACGCTGATTTTGACGCTCAAAAGGCTGAAAGAGGCATTATCTATATAGATGAAATTGATAAAATCTCAAGAAAATCTGAAAATACAAGCATAACAAGAGATGTTTCAGGTGAAGGTGTGCAGCAGGCTTTGTTAAAAATGATAGAAGGTACTGTTGCAAATGTTCCTCCTCAAGGCGGAAGAAAACATCCTCATCAAGAATTCATTCAAATAAACACAGCTAATATATTATTTATTGTTGGTGGTGCATTTGTAGGTCTTGATAAAATTGTTGAAAGACGTGCAGGTGAATCTACTACAATAGGTTTTGGTGCTGATAGAGCTAAAACTCAAGCAGAAAAAGAACTTGAAGCTGCTAAATTATTAAAGAAATTACAACCGGAAGATTTGTTGAAATTTGGTTTAATTCCTGAATTTATCGGCAGAGTTCCTGTTTATGCAGTTTTAGACCCTCTTGAAGAATCAACTTTGAAGAATATTTTAACTCAGCCTAAGAACGCTTTGTTGAAACAATATCAATGCTTATTAAATATGGATGGTGTTGAGTTGAAGTTTGAGCCAGAAGCTGTTGATTTAATTGCTGCTGAAGCTATTAAGCGTAAGACTGGTGCAAGGGCATTGCGTTCAATTGTTGAAGAAATCATGCTTGATGTTATGTATGCAGTTCCAGAACAGGAAGATGTTAAGGAATTTACTGTAACAGCTGATATGGTTAAGAAAAAAGAAGAAGGTGTTGCTGAATTAATAAAGCTTCCTACAAAAAAGACAGAAGTTGAAGAAGATACAGCAAAACCAAAATTAAAGCCTACAGAAGAAATTGCATAAAGAAAAAGACCTCTATATAAGAGGTCTTTTTTATAATTATATTTAGTATTTATATTTTATATAAGGTATTTATTATAAATTAAACGAATTATTTATAAGCTGGTAAGATGCTGAAACAAGTTCAGCATGACAATGTTTATTTATTTTAACTAGAAATCAAACTCTTAAATCTATCTGTCATTCCGAACTTGTTTCGGAATCTTACCAATTAACAAATAAATCTATTACTCTAAAAAGTTTAATTTTTTTGATAATTTAATTGTCGTTTTTTTTCATACCATTTTTGTACTTTATTATAATGTTCATCTCTTATTTCTGTAATATAATTAATCTGTGCTTTAGAAGCATATATTAATCCCTTTAGTTCATTAAAAGCTGTTAATTCTTCATTATTTAAAAATAAACCATAGTTTTCACTTAATTTTTCATTAATAATTTCATTTAAAGTGCTAATAGATATAATCGGATAATGAATTTGTGTTATAAAATCTTCTAAGTCCATTTTAAACTCCTTATGCTATTAATGAAAATATTAATATAAACTTTTAGTTAGGGTTTTCTATTTATAGAACTATGATATATTTTATTCTTTAAAATATTGGCAAAGTTGTATTTCTGTAATACACTAAAATTATGAAATATATTGATAATGTAAGAAATTTTTGTATTATAGCTCACATCGACCATGGTAAATCTACGCTGGCAGACAGATTGCTTGAAAAAACAGGCACAATCGCTCAGCGTGATATGCAGGATCAGTTATTAGATACTATGGATATTGAACGTGAGCGTGGTATTACTATTAAATTAAATGCCGCAAGAATGAACTATAAAGCTAAAGATGGTAAAGATTACATTTTAAATTTAATAGATACCCCCGGACACGTAGACTTTTGTTATGAAGTTTCACGTTCTTTAGCGGCTTGCGAGGGCGCACTTTTGATAGTTGACGCTACCCAAGGTGTTGAAGCGCAAACATTATCTAATGTATATTTAGCAATTGAACAGGATTTAGAAATTATCCCTGTTATTAATAAAATTGACCTTCCTTCTGCTGATGTAGAAAGAGTAAGAGAAGAAATTGAAGAGGTCTTAGGTATTGACGCTTCAATGGCAATTCCTGTAAGTGCAAAAGAAGGAACTGGTATTGAAGAAGTTCTTGAAGCAGTTGTGGAATTTGTGCCTCCGCCATTGGATACTTCTGATAAACCGTTAAGAGCATTAGTTTTTGACAGTGCTTACGACCAATATTTAGGTACATTATGTTTCTTTAAAGTAGTAGACGGAAACATAAAACTCGGCGATAAAATCAAATTTATGGCTTCGGGTAAAGAATATGAGATTACAGAACTTGGCTATTTAAATCCGCATAGAGTACCTGTTAAGGAACTAAAAACAGGCGATGTTGGATATATGGGCTGCTCAATTAAAGAAATTACACGTTTTGTAGGTGATACAATTACTCATGTTGAAAATGGTGCTGATGAACCGCTTGCAGGGTATAAAGAAGCTCTTCCTATGGTATTTTCAGGCATGTATCCCGTAGATAATGACCAGTATCAAGATTTAAAAGAAGCCTTGGAAAAATTAAAGTTAAATGATTCAAGTATTACTTTTGAACCTGAAACATCATCTGCTTTAGGCTTTGGTTTCAGATGCGGATTCCTTGGAATGCTTCATATGGAAATAGCGCAGGAACGTTTGGAACGTGAATATAATTTAAGCCTTGTAACTACTGCACCAAGCGTTATTTACAGAGTTCACAAAACAAACGGCGAGATAGTTGAAATTGACAACCCTGCAAATTTACCCGACGCACAATATCGTGATTATATTGAAGAACCTTATGTAAAGGCTACAATTATTACGCCTAACGAATATGTTGGTTTATTAATGGAATTAGCGCAGTCAAAACGCGGTATTTTCCAAAATATGACATATTTAGACAAAGTAAGAGTTTCACTTCATTATGAAATTCCGTTAAGTGAAATTATTACAGATTTCTATGACCAATTAAAATCACGCTCTAAAGGTTATGCAAGTTTAGATTATGAATTCAGCGATTATAAACGCTCTGATTTGGTTAAACTTGATATTTTACTTGCAAGTGAAATAGTTGACGCATTAAGCGCAATTGTCCATAAAGACAGTGCATTTTATGTAGGTCAGAAATTAACAAGTAAACTAAAAGATATTATTCCCAGACAAATGTTTGAAGTAGCTATTCAAGCGGCAGTCGGCGGAAGAATTATTGCAAGAACAAACATAAAAGCTTTGCGTAAAAGCGTACTTGATAAATGTTACGGCGGTGACATAAGCCGTAAAAGAAAATTGCTTGAAAAACAAAAACGCGGTAAAAAACGTATGAAAGCGGTAGGACGCGTAGAAGTTCCACAAGAAGCATTTATGGCGGTTTTGAGCTTAAATGAAGACTAAAGGAGGTTTACTTTGGCATTAGATACATCACTGGTTATGATTTTGGCGGGCGGTGAAGGCAAAAGATTATATCCTTTAACCCGCGACAGAGCTAAACCTGCTGTTCCTTTTGGCGGAAGATACAGAATTATTGACTTTGTAATCAATAATTTTATTAATTCGGGCTTTTATAAAATAAAAATTTTAACACAATATAAATCAGACTCACTAAATCAGCATATAGCAAGAAGCTGGCCTGTTTCACCTATTTTAGGTCAATATATAGATTTAGTTCCCGCGCAGATGAGAACAGATGGTAATTGGTACCAAGGTACTGCTGACGCGGTTTTTCAGAATATTACTCATATTAATGATGAAAATCCTAAGCATGTTTGCGTATTTGGCGGTGACCATATCTATAGGATGGACGTTTCTCAAATGATGAGATTTCATAAGTCTAATAATGCAGATTTAACAATTTCTGCTATTCCTATTCCAATAGCAGAAGCAAGTGAATTTGGTATTATTGAAGTTGATGAAAATTGGAAATTAACAGGTTTTCAGGAAAAACCGCAAACAACTCCAAAATCAATACCAGGTAGACCCGATATGTGTTTGGCCTCAATGGGAAATTATATATTTGAAACAGATGTTCTTGTCAATGAAGTTCAAGAAGACGCTAAAATTCCAGACTCTAACCATGATTTTGGTAAAAATGTAATTCCGAAAATGCTTAGAGAAGGTAAAAAAGTTTATGTTTATGATTATTCTCAAAATGAATATACAGGCATGACAGAAGCTGAAAGAGGCTATTGGAGAGATGTAGGTAGTATTGACAGCTACTGGCAGGCGAACATGGATTTATTGGATTATTGTCCCGAATTAAATCTATATTCAACAGATTGGCCGTTAAGAACATACAATTACAACTTCCCACCTGCAAAATTCATTTGGGAAGAGGGTGATAGAGTTGGTATGGCTACAAACTCTATGGTTTCAGAAGGCTGTATTATTTCAGGCGGAAGCATTTCAAGATGCGTGCTTTCTCCAATGGTAAGAATAAACAGCTTCTCTAATGTTACAGATTCTATTTTAATGGAAAATGTTAATGTAGGAAGATATTGCGAAATTAAAAAAGCTATTATTGATAAAAATGTTGAAATTCCGCCGTATACTAAAATTGGTATTAATCCGGAAGAAGATAAAGCAAGAGGATTTTTAGTATCGGCAGGCGGGGTAACAGTTGTTCCAAAAGGTGCAAAATTATGAAGAAAAAATTTTTTATAGGTTTATTTATTGGTGCTGCAATAGGTTTATTTGTATTTGCTTCCGTAGTTTTAAAAGCAAATGATGGATACAGTCCTCAAACTAATTTGCAAGCTCCGATTGAAATACCGGAAAAATCAATTATTACAATGGAGGAAGCTTCACAAATTAATAAACCGATTGTTGCAATGTTTTATGTTGATTGGTGCGGATATTGCAGAAAATTCATGCCCGTATTTGGAAAGTTTGCAAATAAATATAAAAATGATTATTCATTTGTAGTTATAAATTGCGATAATTATGAAAATAAAAAATTAGTTGATGATTTTCATATAATTGGTTTTCCTTCATTATTTATTATTGATAATGAAATTAATCATAAATTTACTTTAAATATGGCGTCTACATCAGATGAAAAAGTAATGAAGGAAGAATTAGATAATTATATTTCAGTAAGAAAAAATCTCCTCGAAAAGTAGGATTTTATACAACAAATTGTTGACTTAATAAACTTTTTTGTTCTATAATAGTCCATAATTGGACTATATAGTAAAAATTAATTTAAGGGATAAAACAATTTGGATAAGCTGAAACTGGAAGAAATATCAAAAAAATTGCTAGAAGTTCATAGAGAAATACATGGCTTTTATAACGAGTATGCGAAATCTGTAGGATTAACTCTTGCAGGGCTTCAAGTTTTGCTTATTTTATGGGATGAAAAAGAATGCAGTCAGAATAAAATTGTACAAAAATCATTTGTGCCAAAGCAAACTGTTAATGCAATTATCCAAAAATTAACAAAAGAAGAGATTATTGAACTTTCTGTAGAAGATTCGGATAAAAGAAATAAAATTATAAAATTTACTGAAAAAGGTAAAGAATACGCAGCTCCGATTGTTTCTAAGGTGCAAAATATTGAATATTGCGCATTAGATGCACTTGGAACAGAAAAACAAGAAAATTTATTGGAAATTATAACAACATATAAAAATAATTTAAAAGCGTAAAAAATAATGAAATAGAGGATAAAAATATGGGTTACTTAAAGAATAAAAAAACACAATGGATTGTATGGCTATTTGTAGTAATATTGGGCTCCATTGGATATCATCAAATTACAGGATATATTGGCGGAAAAATGCAGCAAAAAGCAATGAGTGCGCCAAAGACAGTACAAATAATGACTCCTGAGATGAAAGAAATCTATTCCGAATCTGAATCAGCAGGCAGAATAGAAGCAAAATATAGTGTTGATGTTGTTGCAAGAATTAACGGCTGGCTTCAAAAAAGATTTTTTGATGAAGGGGCTATGATTAAAAAAGGCCAGACTTTATTTTTAATAGAACCTGACCAATATCAAATTGCTGTAAATAATGCAGCTGCAAATGTAAGACAATCGCAGGCTACATTAATTAACGCTGAACAAGAACTTACAAGAGCAAAAGAACTTGTTAAAAAAGATTATGTAAGTAAATCATACTATGATGAAGCATTAGCTACACGTGACAGAAGCAAAGCTGCATTAGATGCTGCAAGAGCTACTTTAGCAGATGCAAAATTAAATTTAAGCTATACAAAAATTACTTCTCCGATTGACGGTAAAATCGGTAAGATTATTATTACAGAAGGTAACCTTGTTAATACAACATCGGGGGCATTAGCTAAAATTGTAAGTGTCAGCCCTATATATGTATATTTCAATTTAAAGAGCGGTGAATTCTTAAAATTCAGAAAATTAGATTCATCAGCTGATTTCAGCAATATGAATGTTCAAATTCAGCTTGCAGATGGAAGCCTATATACTGAAAATGGTAAAATCGAATTTGTAGATAATACAGTTGACCCTACAACAGGTACTATAAGCTTAAGAGCAACTTTTGCAAATGCTGACGGTTTATTAGTGCCCGGTGATTTTGTTAAAGTTTTAGTTAAAGCAACTCAACCAAAAAATGTTATGTTAATTCCTCAATCTGCTGCTATGAATGATGCTCAAGGCTATTATGTATGGGGCATTGATGAGAATAATCAAACAGTAAGAAAAGATATTAAAGTTTCTGAAGAAATTAATAAAAATTGGGTTGTTGAAGAAGGACTAAATGCTGATGATAAATTTGTAGCAAAAGGACTTCAAAGTATTCGTATGCCTGGACAAAAAGTAAAAGTAGAAGAATTAACACAAGAAACAGAAAATAAAGAAACAAAATAATAGAAAATGGTAGAGAAAATGGAAGATAACAAAAAGAAAAATAATTTATATTTCTTTATAACAAAACCGCGTTTTGCGATGGTAATATCTATATTTATAACCTTGTTGGGTTTGGTTTCTATGTTTGGATTGCAATTAGAAAAATATCCAGATATTACTCCGCCGCAGGTTACTGTATCAGCATCATACCCAGGTGCAAGTGCTTCTGTAATTGAATCCTCTGTAGCTTCAATTATTGAATCGCAGGTAAATGGTGTTGAAAATATGCTATATATGTCATCAACCTGTTATGATGAAGCGTATTCTTTAAATATATATTTTAAGGTTGGTACAAATAAAGATATTAACCTTGTAAACGTACAGAACAGATTGCAGCAGGTACAGGCACTTTTACCAGAAGATGTTAAGCGTTTAGGTGTAACAGCAACAAATAAGGTGGCTGGTGCCGGTGCTTGTATTTTAAATCTTGTTTCAAATGATAGTTCTTGGAATCAGCTGGATTTAACAAACTATGCAACTATTTATATTAAAGATGAAATTAAACGTTTAAATGGTGTTGGTGATGTTAATGTATATGGCGCTGGTGACTATAGTATGAGAATATGGCTTGACCCTCAAAAAATGGCTAACTTAAATGTTAGCGTTCAAGAAGTACAAGCGGCAATAAGTACTCAAAACGTACAGGTTTCATCAGGTGCTTTAGGGGCTTTACCAAGTAAGTCAAATCAAACGTTAAGAATGACTTTAATGACTAAAGGACGTTTATTAGAACCTGAAGAATTTGAAGAAATTATTGTAAGAGCAAATACAGATGGTTCAAGCATCAAACTTAAAGACCTTGCAAGAGTTGAACTTGGTGCATATTCTTATGATAAAATCGGTTTGGTAGATGGAAAACCTGCTGCTATTATCCAAGTTGTACCATTGCCTGGTGCTAATACTATTGATATTGTTAATTTAGTTAATAAAAAGGCGGCAGAATTAAATAAAACGCTTCCTGAATCTCTAGAAGTAAAGATGATGCATGATGAATCGTTGTTTATTCGTGAATCAATGAAGGAAGTATTTTTCACTATTATTTTAACTTCATTAATCGTAATTATAGTAATATTCGTATTCTTAGGCGATTGGAGGGCAACACTTGTTCCATGTGTAACAATTCCTGTGTCGTTAATAGGTACATTTGCAGCCTTGCCGGTTTTTGGAATGTCGATTAACTTGCTGACGCTGTTTGCGATGGTACTCGCGGTTGCTGTTGTAGTAGATGACGCTATTGTTGTAATTGAAAACGTTAAACGTCACTTAGAAGAAGGTAAGACTCCAGTTGAGGCAACTCAATTAACAATGCAAGAGGTAGGCGGCGCATTGGTTGCAATGGCAATGGTACTTATGGCTGTATTTGTTCCTGTATCATTTGTATCAGGTCTATCAGGTGTAATGTATAGACAATTCGCTGTTTGTATTGCCGTTTCAATTGCACTTTCTGCAATTTGTGCTTTATCATTATCGCCTGCTATGTGTTCTATTCTTCTAAAAGCAGAAGATCCTAATAAAAAGCCAAGTAATATATTTACTGCATTTATTAAAAAAGTATTTACTGCTTTTGATGAAAAATTTGATAAGTTAACACAATGGTATTTAGCAGTTGTTAAAAAATTTGTATATAACAGAAAATTAACTATATGGTTATATGTTGGTTTTATTGCATTAATGGGATTTTTATTTAAAATAATTCCTACAGGATTTATCCCGGATGAAGACCAGGCAGTATTAATGTCACAAGTAGTATTGCCTCCAGGATCTGCGTTAAATAAAACCCAAGAGGTTCTTGAAAAATTAACAGCTGCTATTGAAGATATAGACGGTATTGAAAAAGAAAGAATAGTGGTTTTTGCAGGTATGGGACCTACAAACCAGGCATTTTGTGTAATCCCGTTGAAAGAATGGGGTGAAAGAAAAATTTATCCTTGGGATTGGGCAATAAGGAAAATTCAAGGAAAACCTACTGATTTATCTCATAATGGTATATTAAAACAAATAAGACAGCGTGCTGCTGGTATAAATGAAGCTTCAATAGCTGTATTCTCACCTCCTGCAATTTCAGGTATGAGTATGCTGGGTGGTTTTGAGTTCCAAATGCTTTCAAAAGGTGAACATTCACTTCAAGATATTGAAGGATTTGCGAATAAATTAACTATGGCTGCAAATTCAGACCCTAGCTTAAGCAGTGTTTATACTACATATCAGGCAAATGTACCTCAATATCGATTAAATATAGATTATGCAAAAGTTCTTGCTCAAAATGTTGATATACAAGAATTATATTCAACTATGGCTTCAACTTTAGGCTCCTATTATGTAAATGACTTTAATAAATTGGGCCGTGTATTTAAAGTTCAATTGCAGGCAGAAGATAACTTTAGAAATAAAGCTACTGACTTGCAAAAAATTTATGTAAAAAACAGAAACGGTAAAATGGTTCCGTTAATGACAATGATAAATATTGAACAGACAGTAGGTGCAGCATCAATTACAAGATTTAACCAATATAGAAGTGTACAATTCTCAGGGCAGCCTTCTTCTGGTAAAAGTTCCGGTGATGCAATGAAAGCTATGGAAACAGTTGCAACAAATGTTCTTCCTTCAGATGTTGGTTATGACTGGTCCGGTACTTCTCTTCAAGAAAGAGAATCATCAGGACAAACAACAATAGTTGTTGCTTTAGCTTTAACCTTCGTATACTTATTCTTAGTTGCATTATATGAAAGCTGGTCAATACCGGTTGCTGTATTATTAATTGCTCCGGTTGCGGCATTAGGTGCATTAATCTTCCAAATGATGATTGGTCAATCATTTGACTTATATTCACAGGTGGGTATGATTACATTAATAGGTGTTGCAGCAAAACAATCAATCTTAATTGTAGAGTTTGCCAAAGACTTGCATGAAAAAGGTATGAGTATTGAAGAAGCCGCAATTGAAGCAGCTAAAATTAGATTTAGAGCTATTATGATGACAGCGTTAGCTTTCGTATTTGGTGTATTACCAATGGTATTTGCAACAGGTGCAGGTGCTCAATCAAGAGTCGCAGTTGGCTCTACTGTATTTGGAGGTATGACAGCAGCTGCTACAATTGGTACAATATTAACACCGGTATTCTACGTATTAGTTCAATCTTTAGTAGAAAATATGGCAAAAAAGAAAAAGGCTAAACAAGAAAATAATTAGAGAAGTTTAGAGTAGAGTGGAAAAATGAACAAGAAACTATTTATATTTTTATTCTTATTAATTGCAGCTCCAGTTTTTGCGGAGGATGCTCCTCTTAAGGATGTTTATGTTGATGAAACTGTTCCAACATTGGAAGAGGTTCAGCCTGCAGCGGTTCAAAAGGTTAGTTTGAAAGATAAAGTAAAGAATATCTTTCAAAAATCTGAAAAACAAAATCTTGATACTGCAAAGGATATTGATGTTGTTGAACCTAAAGTTCCTTCTGAGCAAGAACAAAAACTTACAGATAAACAATTAAAGAAACAGCAAAAAGCAGAAGAAAAAGCTGAAAAGAAAGCGAAAAAAGAACTTGAAAAAACTCTTGCTGCTCAAAAAGCTGCAGAAGAAGCGGTTGAAGCTGTGGAAGTAGTGGAAGAAACTCCGGTTGAACCTTTAGCTGCTGAAACACCTGCCGTAAATACAGGTGAGAATACAACAGTTTTGACTGATACAGCATATCATGGAAGTATTAATACAAATAAAATTATAGAAGTAAATGATTGCGTTAAAATTGCTTTGGAAAAACATCCTGCAATCCATGCGGCTATGAGTAATGCTGATATTTATAAAAGCAAGATTGCTCAAGCTTGGGCAAACTATTTTCCTACTTTTTCAGCAGGAATAAGTTATTCAAGAAATGATATGCAGATGTCTAACTTTATGTTCCCTACTCAAAAGTATGATATGTTTTATACTCCGACTCTTTCGGGTAACTTGTTATTATTTGACTTCGGCAAAACAAAATCACAAGCTGATTTAGCAAAAAGAACATACGAATCTGCACAATTTAACTTGCAAAATAGTATTAATTCCGTAATCTTTACTGTTAAACAAGCTTATTATAATTTATTGTTTGCGCAGCAGCAGGTTAAAGTATATGAAGATACTGTTAATGACTATACAATGCACTTAGAACAAGCTCAAGCATATTATGATATTGGTAAAAAGGCTAAAATTGATGTATTAACAGCTGAATATAACTTAGGAAATGCTAAATTAAATTTAATTCAAGCAAAAAATACTTTAAAAATTGCTTTTGTGGAATTAAGCAACGCTATGGGTATGCCTGATTATTCTGATTATGAAGTAGTTGATAATCTTACAACTAAAGCTTATGGCATAGATGTTGAAGATGCAGTAAAAAATGCTTATGAAACTAATCCTGAACTATTAGCTTCTAAAAAGAAGGCAGATGCTTCCGAATTATTAGTTAGAGCTTCAAGAAGAGCGTTTGCACCAAATGTTAATGGTTTTGCTTCATATTCAAGGGGCGGTAAAAGAATTGATACTGACTATGGTTATCAATTTGGGGCTGAATTAAGTTATAAAACAGTAAACTTAATGCTTTTAAAGAAACAAGTTGATGAGGCAAAAGCTACTTATAAAAAAGATTTAGCTGATTATGAAAATATAAAGCAAAATGTATATTTTCAAGTTAAACAAGCATATATTAATTTAACAAATGCGCAAGAAAGTATTGCTGTTGCTAAACTATCAATGGATCAGGCAAAAGAACAGTATGACCAAGCTTCTGGCAGATATAAAGTTGGTTTAGGCGATGCTATTGAACTTAAAGACGCTGAAACTACATATAGAAACTCGCAGCTTTCATATTATAATACCTTGTTAAATTACCATGTTTCGGCAGCTAACCTTGAACAGGTAATGGGCGTACCATTAGAAGCTTCTGAAACTGATTTATTATAAATATACAAATATATAAATTAATGAAATTATGTACAATTTTAGTGTAGAATTATTAAAGTTGTCACCCTGAACTTGTTTCAGGGTCTTATAAATGGTAAGATTCCGTGGGAAACCAGACATTTTTCACAAAATCAAAGATTTTGGAAAAAGTAGTCAATCAAGTTCGGAATGACATCATGACTATTTTTTAAGAATATTTAGTGTAAAATTTTATATAATTCCATAAATTAAACCCCTATAAATTATGAAAATTTATGGGGATTAATTATATATATTTTACTGTTGTCTATGTGCAGATTTATTTTTTACCTGTTTCAAGATTTTTACAGATTAATAACTTTTAAAATTTCATTTAAATCAGCTTTTGTTTTCTTAACTTCAGCAGCTGAATATTTAATAGCACTATCAGGGTCTTTTAATCCGTTACCTGTTAAAATACAAACAGATGTTGAGCCTTCTTTAACAAGTCCCATTTTATTAGCTTTTATTAAACCTGCAACAGAAGCGGCACTTCCAGGTTCTGCTAAGATACCTTCTGTTGATGCCATTAATTTATATGCTTCAATAATTTCTTCATCTGTTACTGAATCAATTTTACCGTTAGATAAATCTCTTGCACGTTCTGCTTGCTTCCAGCTTGCAGGGTTGCCAATTCTTATAGCTGTAGCAATTGTTTCAGGGTGTAAAATTCTTTCGCCTCTAACAATAGCAGCAGCACCTTCTGCTTCATATCCCATCATTTTTGGTAAATGAGTTGATTTCTTTAATGCAAAGAACTCTTCATAACCTTTGAAATATGCAGTAATGTTACCTGCATTTCCTACAGGAATGAAGTGATAATCAGGAGCATCACCTAAGGCTTCAATAATTTCAAATGCACCTGTTTTTTGTCCTTCAATTCTGTATGGATTTACAGAGTTTACAAGAGTAATAGGTGAATTTTTAGAAATTTCAATAACCATTTCAAGTGCTTCATCAAAGTTGCCTTGAATAGCAATAATTTCAGCACCGTACATCATAGCTTGAGATAATTTGCCAAGTGCAATATAACCGTCAGGAATTAAAACAAAAACTCTAACCCCTGCTTTTGCACCGTATGCAGCAGCAGCAGCTGAAGTATTCCCGGTTGAAGCGCAAATGATAGCTTTTGAACCATCTTCAACAGCTTTTGTAACTGCCATTGTCATGCCTCTATCTTTAAAACTTCCTGTTGGGTTTGCACCTTCATATTTTAAATATACATTACCCTTTAAACCTATTTTTTTAGCTAGATTATCAGCTTTTATTAAAGGTGTATTACCTTCATTTAATGTTATTACAGGTGTTTTGTCTGTAACAGGTAAAAATTCTCTATATTTGTTTATTAAACCTTGATAATGATTTCTTTCCATAAAAGCCTCCTAATTCATTACTCTTAATAGGTTATTAATATTTTTTATATTATTTGATTTTAAAAGTTCCGCTAAAGCATTTTGAACATCTGCTTCTTTGCTTCTTTCTGTAATAACAACAATTTCAGCAGTATTATCTTCATTTATGCCTTTTTGCATTATTGTAGAAATATTTATATTATTTTTACCGCAAATAGTACCAATAATACCGATTGCCCCAGGATTATTGCTTGCAGTGATTGAAATATAATATTCGTTATAAGTTTCACCTATATCAATTTGATCAGCAATTTCGCTATGGTTGCATACTGCTTGAGGTAACGGTGAGTCGCTGCTTTCAAGTTCAGCAGATAGAACAAGTAAATCTCCGACAACAGAACTTGCAGTTGGTTCAGCACCAGCACCAGCACCTGTTAATACTAAATCTCCAACCGGATATCCTGTCAGCATAATTGAATTTGTTGCATTATCAATTTTTGCTAATAAGTGCTTTCTTGCAACAAGCATAGGATGAACTCTTACATCAATTTTACCGTCTTCTAAAACTTGTCCCATTGCTATAAGTTTTATTGTGTATCCTAATTCTTTTGCAGATTTAATATCTTGTGCTGTTATTTTTGTTATACCTTCACGATAAATTTTATTTATATCGACTTTCTTATTGAAAGATATAGTTGATAAAATAGAAATTTTATAAGCAGCGTCAAATCCTTCAACGTCACCGGTTGGATCTGTTTCAGCATAACCAAGTTCTTGGGCTTGCTTTAATGCTGTTTCATAAGAAAGTTCTTTTTCACTCATCTTTGTTAAAATGTAGTTTGTTGTACCATTTAAAATAGCAGCAATTTTAGAAATTTTATTTGCACATAAAATGGTTTTTACAGGCATGATTATTGGAATACCGCCTGCTACAGCTGCTTCATATAAAATAATTACATTGTTTTCTTTTGCAAGTTTAAATAATTCGCTTCCTTTTTTTGCAAGAAGTTCTTTATTTGCTGTTACAATATGTTTTTTATTTTTTATTGCGGTAGTCAAAATATCAAATGTTGGATCAACATTTCCCGCTACTTCAATAACTACATCAATTTCTGGATTATTTACAATTTCATAAGGATTATCAGTTAAAATATTATTATCAAAATTTTCAATCTCTCTTTTTTTGTTAATATTTTTTACTGCGATTTTAATTATTTCAACATTTGGGAATGATTGTAAAACTTTGTACACACCTGTACCAACGGTTCCAAAACCGATTATTCCGACTTTTAGTGCTTTCATAAATTCTCCATTACTAATTTGTATAAGATAATTAAAACATAATATCTATTAAAAGACCAGTCTGGGACTATTATATGAACAATAAAAAAGGAAATGTAATTAAACATTTCCTTTTTATCTTAAGATTTATATTATAATTTATTCATTTTTCATTGCTGAATAACAATCTTTACAATATACTTCTTTTCCTTCAATTGGTTTGAAAGGAACTTTAGTTTGGCAGCCGCATTTTGAACATGTAACATCGTAAAGTTTTTTTCTATTTTTTTGTCTTCTGTTCTTTCTGCATTCTGGGCAGCGTTTTGGTTTGTTAACAAGACCTCTTGCTGCGTAAAATTCTTGTTCACCTGCTGTAAACACAAATTCACTTCCACAATCTTCGCAAATAAGCTTTTCGTCTTCGTACATTTTGTCTTCTCCTTAAATTGGGTAATTGCTTGTAAATAATTTGCGATAGGAATTAAAAGTTTAATTACTAAATAACTTATCTACAAGAAATATTGTATAATTTCTGCTGATTTTTAGCAAGAAAAATAATTTAAAATCTTCATAGAAAAGCCATTTGTTAAGAAATGTAAAAAATTTATTTTTTCTTTCAAACATGTAGCAATATTATTAATTGAGCGTGTTTAACATGTCAGAAGTGTATCTGTGAGGAACAATGGTCTATTCAATCGGGTTAAAAAATCAAAATACGTCAGTAGCCTTTGGTAGTGCGAAAAAAGACGAAAAAAGCAAATGTGAAAACCATGATAAGTTATTGTATGAAGAAAAGAAAAAACATCCAATAACAACTACGGCTAAAATACAGGCAGATAAATTTGTTAATGCCTTCACAAAGTATCCTGCAAAAGGCATGCAGGGTAGTAAAAATGCTAATTTTTACGAGTTTTTAACAATGGGCATGGTTCCTTATTTAACAGGTAGTGCAACAATGATTGCAGTATTTAATCTTGCAAGCAAATTTTTTGATACACCGGCAGCAGTAAATGCTTGTAAACTTGGCAAAAAAATGGGACTTGGTGTTGCAATGTACGGTGTTGCAAAAACATTGTCTAAAAAATTAGTTGAAACACCTGTTAACATGAAATATGGAATTGATGTTAATCTTCCATATAAAAAGAAAATTGATGAACTTCCTGAAGAAAGAAATAAAGATAATTTAGTTGCTTTTGAATATCATAAAGCATTTGAAAGTGTTGATTTCCCACGCTGGGATATGTTCTATAATAATGAAGCTTTTGGACCTGAAAGAAACAGCTATTATATTAAAGTTGGTAAGAAAATGGGTCTAAAAGAAGAAGAATTAGGTGAAGCAGCAGACCAAAAAGTTAAACCTTTAATAAAAGAAAAATTAGTTAAAACTAAATTATTCTCAACATTGAGCTCTTATTTATGGGCTGGTGTTGGTGTTGGTGTTGCAATGCAAAAACCTTGGGAAAATTTAGTAATTAATCCAGTTAAAAGAATGGCAAATTATAAAAATTATAAACAACTTGCACAAGCTGCTAAAGAACAAGGCAAAAATATTGCAAAATATGATAATTTTGCAAAAGATTTTGGAAAGAAATTTATTGCAAGTTGTAAAGAATTTGTTAACAATAGTTCAAAAAGCACTAGAATTGCGGGTAGAGTGCTCCTAGGAGTGGCTGCAGGCATGACTTTACTAGGCAATTTTTCAACTTTATTAGACTTTAATAAAGATAGGAAGGAAAATGCACAAGCATCAACTTCATTGATAGACGAAAGTAAAGAAAAGGTAGTCTGCTAGGATGACAAACGTATTAAATTCAATAATTGCTAATCAACCTATAAACAAACCTGTAAAGAAGCAGGATGATATTGCTACTTCTTTTACTTTTAATACAGAAGGTAAAATTACTCCTTTAAAAGCAAAAGGTACATTGTTACCTTCAAAAATCTTTGGTTCTCCAATTGAATATGCTAAAGATTTAAAACAAGATGTTTTAAATATAGGTAAAGCTGCAAAAGGTAAAGCAAATGATCATGAACTTGGAAGAATTAATGACTTAGCAATGAAATTAGGTTCTTTAGGTTTAGCTACATATTTATTTGTAAAAAATCCTTTAAAGCTTAGCAAGACAATGGAATTTGTAGGTCTTGGAACTTTCTTTACATCTATGGCATTATGGCCTAAATTAGCAATTCAGGCTCCTTTAAAAGCAAGAACAGGTGTTGATATTCACCAAAAATATATTGATTCTCAAGGTCGTAAGAAAATGTTACATCAAGACCCTCAATATGTTTTAACTGATTTATATAGCAGAGAAGATCTTGATAAAATGGGTAAAAAATTAGGCGTTGCTGAAAATTTACCTGATAGAGATAACTTTATTAAACAAAGAGCTCAAAAAACAGCAATCCAAGGCAATACATTATGGATGTTAACTGCAGGTTTTGCTTCTCCATTAATGAGCGCTTTAGCATGTAACAGATTAGAAAAACCTATTGGTGCTGCTATTGAAAAAATAGATTTGGCTTCTTCAGCTAAAGCTATGCAAAATATGGGCAGCCAAGGTGTTATTTCCGGTATGAAAACTGCAGCTGCTTCAAAATCATTTGACAGCTATCTTGCAAAAAATGCAGATAGAGTTCTTGATGAAAAAATGATTGGTGAATTAGCTTCTAAATTAGGTTCTAAAGTAAATTCTGCAACAATGCAATCTGCAATTGCTGAAGAATTGGCTTCTTTGAAAAATGTTGTTAGAATTGATGAATCTTTTGTTAAGAAAGCATTAGCAGGTAAAGTTCCTGATTCTGTATTTGCATCATTAACAGAACAACAAAAGGCATTATTAGATAAAGCAATGAATGAAAAATCCTTCAAGAGCATTGCAAATATTCTATCAAAAGCAACTGGTTCAACAAAACATGAACAAACAAAACTTGCTAATGAAATTGCAAAAACTTTAACAAAATCACAACAAGCAATGGAAAAACCAACACTTTCTCAAGTATCTGGTCAAATTAAAAACTTATACTCAAATGTTACTGATTTTGCAAAAGGTAAAGCTGTTTTAGATAAATATATTACAGCAAGAGTTGGTGATAAATCCGGAACTTATATTGCAAATCAATGGGGCAAAGTTGGCGATAGCTTAATGAAATCATTGAAATTAAATGGAAAAGAATTAAAAGCTGTTGCTAATGGTAATATGGATGTAATTACAGAAAAACTTACGGCACTTGCTTCAAATGAAGCTGAATTTGATAAAGCTATCAGTCAGTTAATGAAATTAATTGGTGATTATGAAGGCAAAACAGGTGCAGAATTTACATCAGCAGTTCAAGGTAAAGCAAAAGAAGTTTGCACAGCTGCAAGCGATGGTTTAAAATCTAACGGATTTACAAAATTAGCAGAAAAGGTTTCATCTGCTGCTAAAAAGGGAACTGTAGAAAATATAATTAATGTAAATACAGCTGAAAGAGTATCTGGCGCTCAATCATCTTTCTACAGACTACTTCAATCATTAGATTTATTTAAGAAGGTTAAAAATGGCAGTTTTGAACAACAATTAACAGAAATTTTAAAAGAAAACGGACAAAATGCTGATAGAGCAACTCTTCAAAAATTAACAAAAGCTTGTCAAAAAATCGTATTAAATGCAACAACTACAGATTATGTTGAAAAATTAAAAACGGCAGGTTATAATCTTTCAGAAGCAGAATATAAAACAGTAATGAAAGCATTGTTTGACAGCAAAGCTGATACAACACTTGAACAAAGCTTAGCAAAAACAATGGGTTCAGATAAAGCAAAAAGTATAATGAGCGGCTTCACTTCTTACAAGAAAGAGTTTATGGATAAAGTTGCTAACTGGCAAAATAACATGACTCAAGCATTATCAAAATGCACAGTAGATGGTGTAACAAATGGAGCAAATGCAGTTGAAAAGAACAACTTAGCAGGTAAACCAATAAAAGGTTTAATCCAAGATGTTGCAAAACAAACATATAACTCAAAGAAATGGTTTAAAATCTTTGGTGGGGCAATGCTAGCATTGACTGCAGTAACAATAGTTGCAGGTTTAGCATTGGGAAGAAAAGGCAAAACAGAAAAACAAGTTGAACAAGAAAGCAAGGCAAATGGCTAATTATATAGATAAATATGTTAATATAGCTCCTACTATGCCGGTTCAAAAAACACCGGAACCTACAGCTGTTATGCAGCCAACAATACAGCAGCCTGTTGTTATTGAACCAAAAGGAACGAATGTTCTTGAAAAATTCCTTACTAATCAAGGACTTATTGCTGCATCAAAAGTTGCTCCTATAAATAATGCTCAAGTTTCAACTACTTATAAAAATGATTTAAGATCAAGATTTCAAAATAATGATGCAAAGATTATGGGTGTCATTATCAGAAGCTTTGGGGCAGAAGATAAAACCGGCAACCAACTTTTAAGAGATGGCGATGTTAGAGGTAACTTCAACAATGCTGTTAAAAGATTGGATGAAATGAAAAAATTAGGTATTAATACCTTACACGTACTTCCAATTCACCCGCCAGGTAAAACAAATGCTTTTGGTACAGCAGGTAGTGTTTATGCACCTGAAGATTTCTTAAAAATTGACCCAGCATTAAAGGATCCAAATGATCCAAGACCAATTGATGAGCAATTTAAAGGTTTTGTTGATGAATGTCATAAACGCGGTATTAGTGTAATGCTTGATATTCCAAGCTGTGCTTCTTATGATTTATTCAATGCAAGACCTGAATTAATGGCCTTTGAAAAAGATGGTACACCAAAAACTCCGGGCGGTTGGGCTGATATCAGAATGTTTAATCCTTGGAAGGATGAAACAAAAAAAGAATTAAATCCTGAATTATTGCAAATGCATAAAGATTATGTAGATAAATATAGCGCTTTGGGTGTTGATGGTTATCGTGTTGACGTTGCAAGAACTAAACCTACACAATTCTGGCATATTTTAACTGATTATTCTCGTGAAAAAGATCCTCAATGCGCATGGCTTGCAGAAAGCTATACTTATGAAGACGGTTCACCTCAATTAAATATGAATTATGACAGACCTCAAGATTCGTTAAGAGCTGGATTTGATAGCTATTATGGTCAATATCATATTTTCCATGAATGGACTAAAGCTGGTGAATTAATTGATTATGTTAGAGACAATATTAACATGTCAAATGAATTAGACCCAGGTAAATCTGTTATTGGTTCATTTGGTACCCATGATGATATTTCAATTATGAATCATGGCGGGGTAACTTATACTAACCTTGTTTCAGGTATTCAAGCTACATTACCTAT
This sequence comes from uncultured Vampirovibrio sp., assembly GCA_910583875.1. GTDB lineage: Bacteria > Cyanobacteriota > Vampirovibrionia > Gastranaerophilales > Gastranaerophilaceae > Avigastranaerophilus. Next base: position 680,847 of record CAJTXT010000001.1, read on the forward strand.
GTTAAATCCATATTATTTTGATGGATATCAATCTGGTGATGAATATTTATACGATTTTGAAGGAACAACTGATAAACAAACTGATACAGACTCAGAAGAATGTACAGTACACAATGGACGTCCTGATATCTTTAACTTCTCAAGACCTTTAATTGGTGATCACCCAGAATGTGGTGACTTCATGCAAAATACTTTAGAAGTTAGAAATAATCCAAAATATAAGGATGTTTTAACAAAAGGTTCATTTATTCCTTTAAAAACTAATAATAGTGGTGACCAAATAATTGCCTTTGCTCGTCATTTAAATGGTAAAACTTTACTTGTTATTGCTAACAGAGACGTAAACAGCAAACAAGCAGGAAGTATTGAAGTTCCAGGATTAAAAGAAAGTCAAAAATTATCTAATTTATTTGCTTCTTATGGTGAAAACTCAACACTTCAAGCTGCTGATGGCAAAGTTAATGTTAACCTTGGTCCAGGAAGAATTCATTTATTTGAAATAGATACTCCAAATATTGAACAATCAGGTTTAGAAGTTTTAAAACAAAATTTAAAAGGCATCTAATATGCAAGTATCTTTGAATTCAGTATTAAATTATCAAAAGAGCCCTTATTTTGCTTCTAAAAAAGCTGATTTACAATCAAAAAATAGCTTGGAATATACTCCTACCAAAGATGAAATTATTACTGCAAAAACGAAGAAGGCAATATCTGAATGCAAATATGTTGTTCTTGGTGTTGGTATTTTGTATTTTGCTATGAAGCATAATATTAAAGTAAATAAGATAAAAAATTTAGAGAAAAAAGCAGCAGAACTTGCAAAAATGAAAGTTCCGACTCCTCATCTTATGAATGTTAATATTGATGAACTTAATCTTCTTGGCTTAGGAGTTTAACGCCTGAGCTTGTACCAAGTCTTAAAGCACCTGCTTCAACAAGTGCAATTGCTTGTTCTCTTGTTTTTATGCCGCCCGAAGCTTTAATTTTAACATTGCTGTTTTTTAGAGTTTCTGCCATAAGTTTTATATCTTCAACTTTAGCTCCTACTCCGTTTTTTACAAAACCTGTAGAAGTTTTAGCAAAATCTGCTCCCGCTTTTATAATGATTTCGCAAGCTTTAACGATTTCTTCTTTTGTTAATAAATCAGTTTCAATAATTACTTTTAACGGAATATTTCCGCATGCTTTTTTTACTGTTTCAATATCTTTTTGAGTATATTCATAATCTTTATCTTTTATAGATTGAACATTTATTACCATGTCAACTTCATTTGCGCCATCTTCTATTGCTTTTTTAGTTTCAAAGGCTTTTACTTCGCTGGTACATGCGCCTAAAGGAAAGCCTACAACAGTTACTATATTTATATTTGTGTCTTTTAAATATTCTTTAGCTAATTTAATATTTGCTCCATTTACACAAACACCTTTGAATTGATATTCTTTTGCTTCTTCAAACAATTTAATCAATTCTGCTTTTGTTGCATCTTGTTTTAATAATGTGTGTTCAATATAATTTTTTAATTCCATTTTTACCTTATACTTTCCAGCATTTGCGTTGTTTTAAATCTTTTTGGTGAATAATATTCTATATAATTCTTTAGTAAATTTATACAGGTATCACAAACTTTTTCTGTTGCTAAATCATCATATTTTGTATGTTTTGTGAATTCTTCATTTAATAGTGTGTGTAAGAATTCTACTATTTTAATAGGAATTTTTACTTTTTTACAAGTATCTTGAGAGCAGGTTTTGCACAAAATACCACCTTGTTCGATAGAAAAATAGATTTCTTCATCATTAGGTTCTTTTAGACATTTAACGCATTCGTTAAGTTCAAGCGAATATCCTGTTATATCCATAATTTTTAATTGAAATCTAAGAACAGAAAGCATTGTTTGTTCTTTTGTTTTAGCGTTTGAAATTTGTTCAAGAAATGTATAAAACAGGTTGTAAATTTCTTCACTATTTGGGTCATTTTCTGTGCCGAAATTTGTAACTATTTCACAGCAATACATTGCATAAAAAAGCTTATCAATGTCGCTTCTTAGGTTAAAGAAAGTATTGAGTGCTTCTGCCTGACATATTGTATCAAGATTTTTGCCTTTATTAAGCATCATCTTGTTTGCAACAAGCAAATCCATTCTTCCGCCCAGTTTGCTGGTTGTTTTTTTTATGCCCTTTGCAACACCTTTTATCAAGCCTTTTTCCTTAGAATACATCACAATAATTTTATCAGCTTCGCTGATACTGTAAGATTTCAAATTTATAACATTTGTTGTGAATTGTTCTTTCATTTTTAGTATTGATTTTCGCTGCCGGAGTATACGCCTCTAATATAGTGCATTAATTCATTTGGGGTATCAGAGTGTTCCAGAGCTGTTTCTTTTGTAATTTTTCCTTGTTTGTATAAATCATATAAAGACATATTAAATGTAATCATATCGTTATATGAGCCTTTTTGAACTAATTTATAAATTTCTTCAAGTTCATCTTTTAAAATAAAGTCTTTTATTGTCGGAGTTGAATATAATAATTCGACCGCCGGTGTTCTGCCTTTACCATTTGCATTAGGTAATAGTTTTTGGGAAACAGAACCTCTGAAAACTTCTGCAAATTGTGCTCTTACAGCTTCTCTTTCGGAAGGAGGGAAGAAGCTTAATATACGATTAATTGTTTGTATTGCATTAAAGGTGTGTAATGTTGCAAATACTAAGTGACCTGTTTCAGCAGCATGAAGAGCACTTTGAACTGTTTCCATGTCTCTTATTTCACCGATTAATATAACATTAGGGTCTTGTCTTAATGCAAATTTTAAACCATCAATATAATTTGCAGTATCAATACCTATTTGTCTTTGCGTGAATATAGATTTTTTACTTTTGTAAACATATTCAATAGGGTCTTCAATTGTAACAATATGTTTTTTTTGAGTGCTGTTTATATTATCTAAAATTGAAGCAATTGTTGTAGATTTACCACTTCCCGCAACACCTGTAATAAGTACAATACCATTTTCTAATTTTGAGAATTTTTCTATTGTTGGAGGAAGAGATAGTTGTTCAAAAGACGGAATATCGTATGAGACCAAACGAACAGTCATTGAATGATAGCCGAAGGACATTGCAAGATTGACTCTAAAACGAGATACACCTTCTATTTCATAGGGAAAGTCTGAATCATAAGATTTAAAAATTTTATCTCGCATTGAAACAGGCGCCATAGTATCAATTGCCTGCATCATATCATCTTCTGTAACAGGTGGAAGTTTTGATTTTATTATTTGTCCGTCAATACGAAATGAAGGTACTTCTCCAACTATGAAGTGAAGGTCAGAGGCACCAAGTTCATTTGCTTTTTTTAGTAAAGAGTCTATTGTATAATCGCTCATTAAATTGCTCCATATATTTCTATATTAAATAGTATATTACTTTTGAGGGATTATTAAAAGTAGGTTTATATTTTTATTTGTTCTTAGGTACTTGTGTATATGAAAATTGTTTTAGCAGCCTGTTCAAAAATAAATTAAATTAGAAACTAATATAGCATTTACACTAAATATGCTCAAAAGATAGTTATAATGTCATTCCGAACTTGATTCGGAATCTTACCAAATTTAAAATTTATTTCAAAATATCAGACCCTGAAATAAATTCAGGGTGACAGCTTAACTACTTTTTTAAAATCTTTACTTATTTTTTCAATGTCTGCTAAAACAATTTTCATATACTCAATTGTCTAAGAACATTAATCTTATGTAAAGTTTTTGACTATTACGCGTATTTGTTGTGTAATAAATAATGTCTAGACATGTGCATGCGCACAAAATATATGGGTATCATCAAAACTAAATGTACATAAAAGAATTACAAGTTGATAACTTTAAATCTTTTGCTAATGATATGACTATACCTTTCTTGAAGGGCTTTACAACGATATCGGGTCCGAATGGTTCAGGAAAAAGTAATATCATAGACAGCATTTTGTTTGCGCTCGGCTTAGCTAGTGCAAGAAATTTGCGTACAGAACAGTTATCGGATTTTATTTCCACCCATACGAAGAAAAATGAAGCCTTTGTCAAGGTTGTTTTTGAACCTGAAAATAACGAAGAAGAAGCTATTTCAGTAGGAAGAAAGATTAGAAAATCTTCACAAGGGTTTAATAGTGTTTATTACCTTAACGACCAAGTTTCAACGTTAACTGAAATCCATACACGTCTTGAAAAATATCGTATAACTCCAAACAGTTATAACGTTATGATGCAAGGTGATGTTATGAGTATTACAAATTGCTCAACTGTTGAACGCCGTAAAATTATTGATGAGATAGCAGGTATTGCCGATTTTAACAGAAGAATTGATAAAGCACAGGAAGAACTTTTAACTGTTGAAGAAAGAGTTGAAAATGCTAATTTGATTTTAACAGAAATTGAATCTTCTATTGAACGCTTGGCTCAAGAAAAAGAAACTGCTTTAAAATATCAAAAATTAAAGACGGAAAAGTTCCAATTGGAAAGTCAGATTACTACTGTTAAATATTTTGATATTAAAAGAAACTTGGAACTTGCACATCAAAATATTTTGGAATTTAACAAGAAGAAAAAAGAAGAAGAAGGTAATCTTAAAAAATTAGAAGAAGCTCTTGTTGAAATTAAAAAAAGATACAATGAAATATCTGAACTTGTTAAAAATAATGGTGAAGCAGAACAGATTGAAACTAAAAAACAATTAGAAGAACTAAAAGGGCAAATTTCCCGTAAGAATTTGGCTATAAGTTCTGTTGAAAAAAATATTCATGATAACCTTAAAACTATTGAAAACTCTAAGAATGGTATAGATAATCATAAAGAGAAAATTGAAAAAATCAATTTAAAAATTGAAGAAAAAAAGGTTGAAATTTCTCAAATAGAAGAAAATATTAAAATTCAAGAAACAGAATTACAAAAGATTTTAGAAGAAGTTTCCGGTTTAAATAAAAATGCTGATAAACAGCTTGAAGAAAGAAACAACCTTAAAAAAGAACTTGAAAAATTAAAAGAAGAAGAATGGAATATAAAATCTGAAACAATTCCGTTAGAAACTGAGCTTGCTACTTCTAAAAAAGATGTAGAAAATGCTAAGAAATCATTAGATGAATTAACATCTTTTAAAGCTAATTTTAAAGATAATCAAGATAAATTAATGCTTCAAGTTGAAGAATTGACAAAAGAACAGGGTGATTATAAATTAGCTCAAGAAAATGTTATGTATAATTTAGACAAAAATAAGAATGAAATGTCTGATTTAATGCATGATATTCAAATGGCTCAAAGAAAAATTCTTACAATTGAAGCTCAAAAGAATGCGTATGAAGAAATTAATTTAGGCAGAGCCATAGATTCAATCTTAAAAGCAAAAATAAGAGGAGTTCATGCTCCGTTATTGCAATTAGGAAGTGTTGATAAAGAATACTCAACAGCTTTAGAAGTTGCAATGGGCGGTAGAATGAAGAATATTGTTGTTGATGATGAAGATGTTGCACGTGTTTGTATTGATTATTTAAAATCTGCAAGAGCAGGAACCGCGACCTTCTTACCGTTAGCAAAAATGAAAAAAGCACCATCAAGCTTGAGAATTCCAAAAGAAAAAGGTGTAATAGATTATGCTATAAATCTTATTGATTTTGAGGATGAGTATTTAGATGTATTCTTCTATGCGCTTGGTGATACTTTGATTGTTGAAGATTATGACAGCGCAAAAAGATTGATAGGTAAATTTAGATTAGTTACTCTTGATGGAAGTTTATTTGAAAAATCCGGTGCAATTACAGGTGGTGACAGACAAAATACTGGTTTGAAATTCAGCCAAAATCAAGATGAAGAGTTATCTAAATATAAAACTCGCTTTGCTGAACTTCAAAAACAATATAATTCTCTTGAACAAGCAAGAAAAGAGCTTGAAGCTAAACAAGAAAAAATCAGAACAAATTATTCAAATACAATGACCGCTTTAAACGGAGCTAAAATTGAATTAAATAATTTAAATAAAAATTCTGAAAACAACGAACAAAGAATTGAAGAATATAACAAAGTTATCAAAGAAAATGAACCAAAAATTCAAAATATCGAAAAGAAACTTGAAAAATATGAAGAAAAATTGGTTGATTTGAATGATAAAATGCTTGTTCTTCAAGATAAAATTACTGAAATTGAAAGCAAAATGACCGAAGGCGAACTTAAAAAGCTTAAGGAAATGACTGCTGCAATTGAAAATCAAATTAAAGAATACCAAACAAAAATCTTAAAATGTAATAACGAAATTAATGAAGCTAATAGAGATATTGATTTCAACAAAGAATTAATTAAAGCAAAAGAAGAACAAATTCAAAGGTTAATAAAAGATAATGAAATAGCGGCTGCCGATAAAGTAAAATATGCTGATGAAATTAAAGAAATAGAAGTTAAAGCAGCAGAACTTGAAGAAAAAATAAAAGTTTTAGGTGAAAAGCTTGTTCAATTGCAAAAGCAAAGAGATTTAGTTCAAGAAGAACTTCTAAATGCAGAAACTCAAAAGAATAAAATTACAAATGAAATAGATAAAATTGCTGAGCAGGTTGAAGCATTCAAAGCAAGAAGAAGAGAGCTTGAACCTCAATTAGAAGAAATTACATCTGAATTAAAAGAAAATCAGGTGGATATAAATGCACTTGTTCCGACTGAAGTTTCAACAGAAGAAATAACAGGAAAAATCCAACGCTTGCAGAAAAGAATGGAAGAAATGGAACCCGTTAACATGCTTGCAATTCAAGCTTATGATGAAGTAAAAGCAAGACAGGAAGAGAAAAAAGAACAAATTGCAACTTTAACAAATGAACGTAAACAAATTTTAGAAAAAATGAACGGTTATGAACAAATTAAAAAAGAAACGTTCATGAAAACTTATAATAATATCAATGAAAACTTTAAAGATATTTTTGCAAGATTATCTGAAGGTGAAGGCACATTGTTATTGGAAAATCCTGAAAATCCTTTTGACGGCGGACTGACAATTGAAGCTCAGCCAAGAGATAAGAAAAAACAAAAATTAGGTGCAATGTCTGGTGGTGAAAAATCACTAACAGCACTTGCCTTAGTATTTGCAATTCAAAAATATCTTCCTGCACCATTTTATGCATTGGATGAAGTTGATGCGAATTTAGACGGTATAAATGTAGAACGTTTAGCAGATATTATTCAGCAGCAGGCAAAAAATACGCAATTTATAGTAGTTAGCCACCGAAAACCTATGATAGAATCAGCTAATAGGACAATAGGTGTTACTCAAAAAGAACATGGAAAAACCCGTGTAACAGGGGTTAAATTTAGGGACTAAATAGATGTTAAATCCAAAGGAAACAGATAATTTTTATATGCAGAGTTCAGCTGAATCTTATGAAAAAGATTTAGGCTTTAATGCTGACTCAATTTTAAATACACCTTCAGAAGAACTGGATGGTATTGAAGTTCTTGTTCAAATGGCAAAACAAGGTAAAATTGACCCTTGGAATATTGATATTGCAGATATTGCAGATAAATATATGCTTCATATTGCAGAAAGCAAATCTAATAATTTACGTTTAAGCGGCAGGGCATTATTTTTCTTAGCTGTATTATTAAAACTAAAATCTAATGTTCTTGTAGGTTTAGATCCTATGCAATTTGAAATTCAGGAAGAAGTAAATCCTGAATATGATGAAAGTGATGATTCTCGTTTTTCTGATGATTTATATTATCAAGATTATTATCCTGATAATGTTATTCCTATTGAAGATATTATTCAAAGAAGAACAAGTGTTAAATTAAACAGAAATAGAATTGTAACTTTAAAAGACTTAATAAGACAATTAGAGTTTTATGAACAATTAGATAAAAAACAAGCTGTAAAAAATTCATTAGAACGTGCAAAAAGAAGAGTCCGCAATTATGCCAATATGTCTGCTGATGACATTATTAATCTTGCACATGAAGAATATATTGAAAGCAGCGTTAAAATTCTTCACGAAAATCTTATAAAGATTTTTGAAAAAGAAGAAAAAGTGGAATTAAATACATTAACACTATTAGGTTTGGATAAAATATCTGCATATATTGCTCTTTTATTCTTAACAGTAGAAAGTGAATTTGATTTAGAGCAAGAGGAATTTTATTCAGATTTATATGTTGTCAAAGGTAAAGCACCTTCAAGAGACTTTACGGAACAAAGCGCGTAGGAGATAATATGGATTTAAAAGGAAGAATTGAAGCTGTATTATTTTTAACCGGAAGAGCTGTTGAATTGAAAGAGATAGCAGCAATACTTGAAACAGATGAACAAGAAGTTGAAGATGCAATGCTATCTTTAATTGTGGATTATTCATCACGTGATGGTGCGCTTGAAATTGATGATGAAAACGGGTATATTATACAGGTGAAGGATGATTATATGGATATTGTTGAAAAACTTTGTCCTGTAGATATATCAAATGCTGTACTTAAAACTTTAACAGTTATCGCTTTAAAAGAGCCTATAAGACAAGCAGATTTAAAAGAATTAAGAGGTTCAACAGCTTATGATCATGTGAAAGAACTTGTTGATAAAGGGTTGATAAGCAGGAAAAGAGATAAAAACGGGCGTTCTTTTAATTTAAAAACAACACCAAAATTTTCTGAATATTTTAAAATAAAAGGAAACTCGGAAATATTATCGAAGCTTGAATCAAAAAGATTATCTGAATTACTTGAGTTAAATAAATAATATAAGGAGCATTTATGGATTCTGTGAGAAAAGAAGGAAAACAGAAGAAAAATCTAAAAACATCAATTGTTGTTTTTGGTATTATTCTACTTTTAATTTTAGGTATTTATTTTTATCTAAAAAATATAATGCCTAGCCAAATGTTTAATCAAGGTAAAAAAGCTATGGATGCAGGTCAATATGAAAAGGCCTTGAAATTATTTAAGTATGTTTCAGATGCCAGACCATATGATACAGAACCTGTATATTATCAGGCGCTTGCTATTTCCAAATTACCTCCTACTTATGAAAACCAAAAGAAATTATATGAAATTGCACAATTAGAAGATTGTGATGAAGCAAGCAACCTTGCTGAAACTGTACTTATGAGTATGCGTGGTCAAATAGATAAAGAAGTTGGACCAAATTATATTGATAACGTTTTATATGATGATGAACTTATCAGATGGAATAATTCACAGCCTATAACATATGCAATATTTGCAGATTCATCTGTTCCTCAAGAGCAAATTGCATCTGTAAAAAATGCATTTTTAAACTGGCAGTCAGTATCAAATGGTGAAATTAACTTTAAAGAAAATGAAGGTAATAAAAATGCTAATATTTGTGTTAATTTCCTTGATGATATAACACTTAAAGATAAAACTTATAATCCAAATATAATATCTAAAACAGTACCGGCTATACAAAATGGTACTCTTCAAAGAATGGATGTATATGTTAAAAAGAATAACTCATACGTTCCTGAAAAGGTATTATCTCTTGCTGAACATGAAATAGGACATGCACTTGGTTTAGGCGGACACAGTTCTGAACCTCAGGATATTATGTATTTCAATCGTGATAATAGAAATACTGAACCGTCAACAGGTATCACATTAAGAGATATGAATACATTAAAGTTATTATATAGAATGGTTCCTGATGTTATTGATAAACCTCTTGATGCTTCGCAATATAATAACTTGTTCTATCATGAAATTTTAACTACATATCCGGGTGAAAATTTTGAGCTTGAAATTCAACGTTTAATTTCTCAACTAAAACATGACGGTAACGATATTGTTGCTTGGGTAGATTTAGCTATTAATTATGCTTATAAGAAACAATATGCACGCTCAAACTTTATTTTAAATAAAGTATTTCCTTTGGTTAGAAATGATTTTGAAAATCAACATGTAGTTCTTTATAATTTAGCTGTAAATTATTATAAGATGAGAAATTATAATACTTCATCTAAATATCTTCATCTTGCACAAAATATTAAAACTGATTTAGATACACAAATTCTTGAAACATTTATTGATGTAAGACTTGGTAAGTTAGAATTAGCTAAAAAGAAATTAAATCTTTTAATTAATGAATATCCGGATAATATTGAGATTGCACTTAAACTTGCTGAAGTTTATCATATTAAGAAAGAAACAAAATTGGAAAAAGAAGTAATAACTAATTTAATTAAACGTAATCCTAAAGCGATAAGAGATAGAAGAGTTTTAAAATACAAAGCTAAAAATAGCAAAAACTCATTATCAGCTGCAGCAAATAAATAATAATAAAAAAAGACCTTGTTTTAATACAAGGTCTTTTTTTTTTATTTAGAATTCTGCAATTAAGTCATATTCAACAGCACCTGTTATCTTAACGGTAATTATATCTCCGGGGTTAACAGGCTGTTCTGTTTTGATAAATACTAAACCGTCCACTTCCGGTGCATCTTTATATGTTCTTCCTATTACATCACCATCTTGATTAATTGCTTCAACAATACATTCTATTTTTTTGCCTTTTAGTTTTTCGTTTATTTCTTTAGAAATTGTTTGCTGCAATTCCATTAATTGTTTTTTTCTTTGTTTTTTTACTTTTGAAAGAATTTGAGGTTTTAATTTCCATGCTTTTGTATTTTTTTCTTTAGAAAATTCAAAAATACCAAGTTTATCTATTTTCATTTCTTTTATGAAATTATAAAGTTCTTCAAAATCTTCTTGAGTTTCTGTTGGGTAGCCTGTAATAAAAGTTGTTCTTATTGCGGCATTTGGGATAAATTTTCTTATACGTTTTATAAGCTTTTTGTTATCCATAACAGGTCTGTTCATTGCTTCAAGCATATTTTTGCTTACGTGCTGCAGGGGTACATCAATATATTTAACAACTTTATCAAGTTCATTTATGGTTTGAAGTAATTCATCCGTAATTAAGGAAGGATAAGTATACATAATCCTTATCCAGTTTAATTCTTCAATTTTATTTAGTTCAATTAAAAGTTCTTTTAATGAAGGCTTTCCGTAAATATCTTTGCCGTAGCTTGTTGTATCTTGAGCTATAAGAACAATTTCCGCAACGCCTTTTTGAGCAAGTTCTTTTGCTTCTTGTACAATATTTTCAATTCTTCTTGATTTATAAGGACCTCTTAATTGTGGAATAATGCAATATCCGCATTTAAAATCGCAGCCTTCGGCTATTTTTACATATGAGCTTGCGCCCATTGTAATCTGTTGGCGTTTGATATCTTCGGGGTAATTATATTCCGGTTTTTCATTTACTTCATATTTTGTTTCTTTGTTTTTTGTAACCTTTTTTATTACATCTACGATTTTATCTATATCGGAAGTTCCTAAAAATGCTAATGCTTCAGGAATTAATTCTTGGAGCTCTTTTTTATATTTTTGCGGCAGACAGCCTGTAATAATAACTTTTTTTCCTGCATTTATCATTTCAAATATAGATTCTACAGATTCTTTTTCAGCGTCATGAATAAAAGAACATGTGTTCACAATTACAATATCTGCTTTTGTTTCATCAAGTGTTATTTTATAGCCGTTTTCTGCAATTTTGCCAAGCATTAATTCTGAATCTACTAAGTTCTTTGCACAGCCATGATTTATTAAAGCAATGTATCTCATTATATGTTCTTTCTTTTAAAAATCTTTATATTATTTTGGTTCTCAACTAAATTATAGTTTATAATAATCATCTCATAAAAATTTTGTGCGTAATCTATTCCGAAGAAACTATTTCCGTATTCAATATTATTAATTGGCAGAATTACAAAATATTCAGGCAGGTTTTGTTTAAAATCATTAATTACTTTTTGCTCGCTAAATACATCTATATAAAATAAAGGGCTTAGATTATAGTAAAAATTATGTCCTTTTCTGTCTGTCAGAAAATTGATTATGCTTCCTTCCGGCAATATAACAACTTTATCTTTAGTTTTTGTATTATTTAGAATATATTGTGTAACTTGTTCAATTGGCTGAATATCTTTTTTGAAGGAATAGATATGCCCTTTTGAGGTTGTTAAAAGATAATTTTTATATTGTATTGATGAGAACGTATCTGCTGCAAAAAGTAAAATGCAAGCACTTAGTATTATCGGCATTATCTTTTCTTTATAATGAGAAATAAGAATAAGAACAGCTAAGAAACTTGTAGGAAATATAAAAATTCCCATGTGTTTTACATTTAGGAAAAAGAATGCTTTTGCAGCTGCGCAAATTGCACATAATATAAATACAAATAAAGCTTTGTTATTATAGATTTTCTTAAAATTAATAACTAATAAAACTAATGTTAAAAATGGAAGCATTCCAAATATAGAAAAGATTTTATTTTGTTGTATAAGGCTTAAAATGCCGTTTATGTCAAAAAACACTCCGAATTTACTAAAAAATACTTTTAATGTTGGCGCATTTACCAAGTTGTTCAATAATGCAGCAGATTGTTTTATATCTGAAATATTTAAACCTTGCAGTAATAATGTTCCGTAACTTATTACGGGCATAAAAAGAAATGCTGCAATTGCTTTAAATATATTTTTTAATCCTAAAGGTTTTAAAAATAAAAATACATATATTAAAATAAACGGATATAAACTAAACTCATATTTATTTGCAATGCTAATTCCTGCAAACAGGCATGCTATGTATGCAAAAAACGGTTTATCCTTCTTTATATATTTAATTAAAAATAATAATGAAAGAATAAAAGATGATAAAGCATAAACTATTGCAAAAGAATAGGTTAGATTGGAATTGTACAAAAATGTTTGAAAAACAAGCGCAAACATTATCAATACAGAATATAATGCCGATAAATTTTTATTTAAAAATTCTCTTGCAAGCATATAAAGTGAAACTATTATTAATAACGAATTTAAAATTCCAGCCCAATATAGTGTTGCAATTTTTTGCCCGAAAATTGCAAATAATAATGCATTAAATTGATATGATAATGCTCCATATATGTTAAAAATATTTTTATATAGAATTTCTCCATATAACATTTGCTGAGGAATATAAAATTCTCTGCCTGTATCAATTAAAAGCAGCCCTTGATGAAGATAAAAAAACGGTAAAATTAAAAAGAAACATAGAATTAATAAAATTATAATTCCTTTATCGCTTCTGAAAAAATTTTGCATTATACTTCTTCCGAATTAAAAGATAGAGTTAATTGCGGTACATCTGGCATATTTTGTTTTGATTTTTTACCTGATAAATCTTTAGTGTAATCTTTTTGCATTTTAGTCATAAGTGTTTGTGCTTTAGAAACAACACTAGCTGGAAGCCCTGCCATTTTAGCAACTTGTATACCATAACTTTTACTTGCACTTCCGGGTACTACTTTTCTCAAGAATTGAATTTCTCCATTTTCTTCTGAAAGAGTAATTCTGTAATTTTTAATTTGTTCGATAGATTTAGGCATAACATTTAATTCATGGTAGTGAGTAGCAAAAATAGTTCTTGCTTTTATTTTCTTCGCAATATATTCTGCAACAGACCATGCAATAGCAACACCATCATAAGTAGATGTACCTCTGCCGATTTCATCAAGTAAAATCAAACTTCTTTCTGTTGCACTATTAAGAATATAAGCTGTTTCATTCATTTCAACCATAAAAGTAGATTGACCTAATGATAAGTCATCAACAGCGCCGACACGTGTGAAGATTTTATCTACAATACCAATTCTTGCATAAGAAGCAGGCACATAAGAACCTATTTGAGCCATTAAAACGATTAATGCATTTTGACGCATATATGTAGATTTACCAGCCATATTAGGTCCTGTTAAAATCATAAATTGCGTGTCTTCATAATTTTGAATATCTGCAATGAGTTTTAAATCATTAGGTACATATTGCCCCATAGGAAGAATTTTTTCTACAACAGGATGTCTGCCGTCTTTTATATATAATTCATCAGAATCAACAATTTCAGGTTTTATGTAATTTGATTCTATTGCTGCAGTTGCAAAGGAAAGAAGTACATCAACCCTTGCAATGAAATGAGCAGTTTCTTTGATAGTGTCTATAAAAGATTTTGAGTATTCTATAAGGTCATTAAAAATCTTTTGTTCAAGTTCAATTGACTTAAATTGTGCAGAAAGAACATCATTTTCATGTTTTTTAAGTTCTTCTGTCATAAATCTTTCAGCATTTGTAAGAGTTTGTTTTCTAATATAATTCATTGGAACTTGAGATAAATTAGATTTTGTAATTTCTATAAAATATCCAAAGTTTCTGTTATAACTTACTTTTAAATTTTTTATACCGGTAATTTCTTTTTGTTCAGCTTCATAGTTTTTAAGCCATTCTTCACCGCCGGTTAAAAGGTTTCTGAAATAGTCTAAATCACTATGTACATTATTTTTTATAAAACCGCCGTCTTTTGTATTAACCGGTGCATCTTCATCAATTGTTCTATTAATAATGGAGGCAAATTCTACAAGATTTTCTACTCCATTTGGAAAACAATTCAGATAAGAATTACTAAAATTTTTGAAAATACTTTCAAAATTTGGCAATAATGCAAAAGTATCCTTTAAAGCAAGAAAATCGCGAGGATTAATACTGCCGTTGCTTAATTTAACTGCAAGTCTTTCTATATCACAAATTTTGTTTAATAAATTTGATAAATTTAATCTATTAGTTGAATTATTTATTAATTCTTCAACAGAATTATGGCGTTTATTAAGCTCTTCAATGTTTTTAACAGGCTGTGTTATCCAAGATTTTAAAAGCCTTGAACCCATAGTTGTTCTTACTCTGTCTATTGCCCAGTATAAACTTCCGTATTTAGATTTATCACGTGAAGTTTCAACTAATTCTAAATTTCTTCTTGTACTTGCATCAATAGATACAAATTCTGAAATTGAATAAGGTTTAATTACATCAAATTTAGGTAAGATACCTTTTTGTGTATCTATAAGGTAATTTAATATTGCACCTGCTGCGTAGAATGCAAGTTTAAAATCTTCAAAGCCAAAAGCGTCAAGAGAAGTAACTTTAAAAATCTCTTTTATATTTTCAATGGCTTGCTGTTCGTCAAAATATGCTAAAGAAACTTTTGAGCAAGGATATAAAGCTGTTATTTCTTCAGGTAAATCTATTTTTTCTTCCGGAACTATTTGAAATGGCATTATTTTCTGTTTTTTTATAGGACCAAGTACTTCTGCCGGTTTAATTCTTGCAAGTTCTGATAAAATGTCATCCAAAGAACCTTTTGTAACTTTAAATTCGCCTGTAGAAATATCAGTATATGCAAGTCCATATATGTTGTTTACATTAATAACGGAAGCTAAAAAGTTATTACCGGTAGGCTCTAAAAGATTAAGTTCTGTAATGGTTCCTGCTGTAATTGTTTTTACAATATCTCTTTTAACTAAATTTTTTGTTTCTTTTGGATTTTCCAATTGTTCACAAATAGCCACTTTAAAATTTTTATTTAAAAGCTTTGGAATATATGTATTTAGTGATTTAACAGGAATACCTGCCATAGGAACCTTACCTATTTCACCGCCATCTTTATGGGTTAGAGTTAATCCTAATTCTTTTGAAAAAATTATTGCATCTTCAAAAAAACCTTCGTAAAAATCCCCAAGTCTAAATAAAAGCACAACTTCGGGGTTGTTTCTTTTTATATCTATAAACTGTTTGAACATATTTGTAGTTTTGTTGTAATCAACTTCCAAACAGTTCGAATTCTTGATTTCTTCATTTATCATAGCTATACTTAATGTATTACAAATTTGGCATAATTTCAACAAAGTAAAGGAGTTTTAATGAAAGGCTGTTTAAGTTTAATAATAAAAACAATAATTGCCGTTCTTGTATTTTTTGGTTTAATGCACCTTGGGGTAATTGATTATATAAAAGATAAAATGGCTGAACATAAGGGAACATCTTCTTCAAATGAACAAATGATTGATAAAACAAAAGATGTTGTAGATTTGTCTGAAATTGACGGTGAATATGCAATAGATAAAAACCTTAAAATTCTTAAAAACAGAATGATAATTGCAGAACATAATGCAACTGAACAAAAAATGATTATGATTGAACCAAGAAATGAAGATATCCTTACAAAAGAAGATATAACATCAGGTAATATTCAAGAAAAAATTGATGAAATTACAAATAAGTATAAATATAAGTTTGCAAAGTTTGATAAAGTAGAAGTTTCTAAACACGGAACATTAGAAGGAGTAGGGCAGGAAATCCCCTATGTAAAAGTTAATGCTCAAATTTCGAGTATTGCGGTTAAAAATATGGAAGGAATTGTGGGTGTTGCAGAACTTAAAAATGGCAAAAATCTTATAGTTATTTCTGTTAATGAAAAAGGCAAATATTCTCAGATTATAGCAGATGCTTTTTATAAGAAAGTTAAATAATGCATAATGAATATAAAAAATTAATGAGACGCTGCATAAAACTTGCAAAAAAAAGTGAAGGGCATGTATCGCCAAACCCTTTGGTTGGTGCAATAGTTTTTGATGATGATTTTAGAATAATTTCTGAAGGCAGGCATGAAAATTATGGTGAAAATCATGCGGAACGCAATGCAATTATATCTGCAAAAGAAGATTTAAAAGGTAAATCAATAATAGTAAATTTAGAACCTTGCTCGCATTTTGGCAAAACACCGCCCTGCGCCGATTTGATTATTGAAAAAGGAATAAAAAAAGTAATTGTAGGAATGGTTGACCCTAATCCTAAAGTTGCCGGTAATGGTATTAAAAAACTTCAAAATGCCGGTATTGAAGTTGTAGTTGGTGTTTTAGAAGAAGAATGCAGAAAACTTAATGAGATTTTTATTAAAAATCAAGAAAAGAAAGCTTCTTTTGTAACTATAAAGACAGCAACAACGCTTGACGGAAAAATTGCAACTTCAACAGGTTCATCGAAATGGATAACGGATGAAGTTTCACGCGCTGAAGTTCAAAAACTAAGAAATAAATATGATGCTATTTTAACAAGTTCTCAAACTGTTATAAAAGATAATCCTTCTATGACTTGCAGAATGAAAAACGGAAGAAATCCAATTCGTATTGTAATAGATACAAATTTAAAAACCCCGCCCGAAAGTAAAATTTATAATGATGATGGAACAAAAGTTATTATTATAACCGGAGAAAATATTTCAGAACAAGAAATAAAAAGATATCCATCTAATGTTCAAATCATAAAATGTGAACCAGAAAACGGGCATGTTAATTTAAAAAAAGCGCTCGAAATATTATTTGAACAAAAAATTATGAGTATATTAATTGAAGCTGGTGGAACTTTAAATAATGCTTTTATTCAAAATAATCTTGTAGATAATCTAGTCCAATTCATTGCGCCTAAACTGTTGTCGGATGAAAAAGCAATAGGATTCTCTTATGGTTGTAAGCGAAATAAGATTTCAGAATGTAACAATTTGATTATAGTATCGACGAAACGACTAAAAAACGATATAATAATAAACAGCAAATTTTTACATTAACCAAGAATGTGATAAACTTATGATTCAACGTGTTTCTATTCCAAATAATTCAACAAGTTCTTTTAAAAAAAATAAACAAGCTGTAAAAACAGTTGCTGCTAAACAAATAAATACAGCAAAACCTTATGTAGACAGCTTTGTTAAAAATGCAAAAAAATCTACACCTGCTATTGCAAGTTTAACTGCGTTTTGGACTTTGGTGGATAAATCTTCTAAAAATATTTCATTTAGTAAATCTCTAACTAACAATATTAAAGGATTTTTTATTCCGGTAGTAGTAGGTTCATCTGTATTATTATCTCTAATTGAAAATAAAAAATCTTCAAGAAATCATCAAGAAAATTAGTTTAAATTAAAATTTTTTAATGTATAATACTGGTATGGATAAAGATTTAGCTGAAAAATTATATAGTCTTCAAAAGAATGTGCTTGAATTGCATAATCTTTTTGATTTGAACATGGTTGCTAATCAATCACGTTCTATAGAAGATTTACTTTCAAAAGTTTCTTTCCTTATGAAGTCATCACTAAGTTTAAAAAGTTTAAGATTTTTTGTTTCTTATAATGGTATATTTCAAACAAGAAACATTAAATCTGATTCTGACTTGGAATTTGAATTCGATGCAGATAATGCACCATTTTTACAAATTAAGTCTGATGAACTGATTAAAGTTACTAATCAGGATGGAAGTTTAATTTATAAATCGTTTTGGACAACCTACAAATTAGCTGAACTTCAAACAAAATATATAAAAGTTTTTTATAATGATTATACACCTTATTGCGTATGCTCTTTAAGTGAAAAAGAAGATGGAAGTGATTTAACTGAAGAAGATTTTAAATATTTAAATCAAGTATTCGGATGTATTGAACCTATAATGTTAAAGTTTATTACAAATAAAGAACAAGAAGGTAAAATTCTTGAATTGAATAAAACCTTGCATAATCTTTCAATACTTTATAATATTTCTCAAGCTGTTAACTTTATTGATGACTTAAAACGATTAATAAGCGTTATTCTTGATAAAGCTATTGAAACTGTTAATGCTGAAAAAGGTTCTTTAATGCTTTATGATTCATCTGATAATACACTTCAAGTTAAGGTTGTATATGGTTTAAAAGATAAAAAGCATGAAGATGATATCAATAATGGTGTTGTTGAATGTCAAAAATTAAAACCTGAAAGTGGTATAGCAGGTAAAGTATTTACGGAAAAGAAATCAATAATTACAAACCTTGGCGGTAACGACCCTAGATTTAATCAACTATCATCAGATACTAATGTTTCTTCATTAATATGTGTACCTTTAATCGCTAAAGGTGAATGTATTGGTATTATCAATATTACAAACAAGAAAAACGGCAAATTATTTAATAAAAAAGATCTAGAATTTGTTGAAGCGTTAGCAAATCAAGCGGCTATTGCAGTTGATAATGCTCAATTATATGAACTTGCAACAAAAGACGGTTTAACAAAATTATATATTCACAGACACTTCTACTTCTTGCTTGAATCAGAAGTTAAAAGGGTACAAAGATATCACCATGTATTATCTGTATTAATGATGGATATTGATAACTTTAAACATGTTAACGATACATACGGTCACCTTGTTGGTGATATGGTGCTTAAAGAAATTGCTGCAACTATTCAAAAAACAATTCGCCATGTCGATATTCCGGCAAGATATGGCGGTGAAGAATTTACTGTAATTCTTCCCGAAACTGCTGCGGTTAATGCTTTAATAATTGCTGAACGTTTAAGACAAAGAATAAGCGAAATTCAAGTTGTAGTTGATGAAAATACAATTATAAGACCAACTGTAAGTATTGGTGTTGCAGAATTCCCTAATGCTGCTGAAAATGCTAAAGATCTTATTGATTGGGCTGATAAAGCTTTATATATGTCTAAAGAAAATGGTAAAAACTGTATTCATTTATATTTTGATGGTGCTTTCACAAAATATAATCCTTAATCGACATTGTAAATAATAATAAACTTTTGAGTCATGCTGATAATCTTAAAAACATGATTGCAATATAATTATATTGTAGCGAAATTCATGTAAAGGTAAGAAATTGAAAACAGCAATATACCCTGGAAGCTTTGATCCAATAACAAAAGGACATCTCGATGTTCTTAGAAGAGCTGCCGATATTTTTGATAAAGTTATACTTGTTGTTTCCGTAAATGTTAATAAAAAAAGTTTTTTACCGCTTGAAGATAAACTAATGCTTATAAAAGAGTCATGTAAAGATATAGACAATGTTGAAGTTGATAGTTTTGACGGTTTGACAATTGAATATGCCAAGCAAAAAAATGCAAATGTTTTAATAAGAGGCTTAAGAGCAGTTTCTGATTTTGAGTATGAAATGCAATTGTCTCAAGCAAACAGCGCATTATGTTCTGATATACATACTGTTTTCTTGATAACAAAACCGAAATATAACTTTATATCATCAGGAACGGTTAGAGAAGTAGCTTTGATGAAAGGTGATGTGTCAAAGTTTGTTCCGGAACCGGTTGCAAAATATTTAGAATTAAAATATACGAAAGGTTAAACAAATGACAGAGTTAAGAGTTACTCATTTAATAGATGAAGCTGATGAATTATTAGATAATAAATTTCATGTCGGCAGTTACTGCTTGTTTATGAATACTGACGATATACAGGATATTTTAAGCAAAATAAGAGCTATTTTACCTGAAGAGATTAAAACAGCTGAAATGATTCTAAAAAGACGTGATGATATTTACATGGAAGCTCAAAACAGAGCTGATAGAATTATAAGTGAGGCTCAAAATACGGCTTCAAATATTTTAAGTGAATCTGAATTAATTAGAGCTGTAAGAGAAAAGGCTGCTAAAATTCAAGAACAGGTTAAAGAAAGCTGCGAAGAAATGAAAAATAAAGCAGCAGAAGAAGCTGATATGATGAGAAAGAATGCTTATCAAGAAGCTATGCAAACAAAAGAAAATGCTCAAGCTTATGTTGAAGAAGTTTTAAATAATTTAGAACGTGATGTTGAACAAGTTCACAGAATTATTAGAAACGGACAAGATTATCTTGCTCAGCAAAGAAATAGAGTAAATAATCAAGTTCCTGTTTATGAAAATGAAAGAGCTTATGTAGAACAATAGTTCTAAATATCAGATTTTAATTTGGAGAAAAAATGGCAGCTAAAGTTGTAAAACAACAAGAAACGGGCATGCTTAAAATGATGCCCCAAAGTATTGATGCAGAAGAAGCGGTAATTGGCGCAATTCTCGTAAATCCTATGTCTTTAGGACGTATTGTGGAATTTTTAAAACCTGAAAGCTTTTATAAACCTGCTCATAAAATAATTTACGAAGCTGTTCTTGAGTTATTCAGAAAAAATGAACCTATTGATATTGTTACTGTATCTGAACATTTAAGAAATAAAGAAGAACTTGAAGCCGCAGGCGGAAGAGCATATATTAATGACCTTGCATTAAATGTTGTTACAACTGCTAATATTGAATTTTATGCAAAAATTATTCAAGAAAAAGAAATAAAACGTGCGTTAATTAATGCCGGTTCTGAAATTGTCACAATGGCTTATGAAAATGAAGAGACTGATAATGTATTAGATAATGCTCAAAAATTGATTTTTAATATTGCTGCACAAAAAGATACAAGCGACCTTGTTCCTATACAAGACCTTGTAGTTGCAAGTTATGAACAGATTGAGGATAGATTTAATAATAAAGATGATTTAATTGGTGTTACAACTGGTTTTTATGACTTAAACGCTTTAACATCTGGGCTTCAAAAGTCAGATTTAATTATTCTTGCAGCACGTCCATCTATGGGTAAAACTGCTTTTGCCCTAAATTTGGCTCAGAATGTTGCATTGCAAGGAAAAAAAGCTGTAGCTATATTCTCTTTAGAAATGCCTAAGCAGCAGTTGGTGAAACGTATGTTATGCGCAGAAGCAGAAGTAGATACACAAAGAATTACCTCCGGTAACATGCAGCCAAAGGACTGGGAAAAACTAGTTGATGCTATGACAAGATTATCAGATGCAAGAATATATATAGATGATGCCTCCGGTGTTACTGCAACTGATATTAAAGCAAAATGCAGAAGGTTAATGCTTGAAGAAAAAGAACTCGGTTTAATTGTAATAGATTACTTACAGTTAATGGAAGGCGGCGGAAACCCTAATGACAGAAACCAGCAGATTTCTGCTATTTCTCGTTCTTTAAAAGGTTTAGCAAGAGAACTAGATGTGCCTATTATTGCTCTTTCTCAGCTATCAAGAGGTGTTGAATCAAGACCTGATAAACGTCCTATGTTATCTGACTTAAGAGATTCAGGTGCAATCGAGCAGGATGCTGATATTGTAATGTTTATCTATAGAGATGAATACTATAACCGCGACGATGTTGAAAATAAAGGTAAAGCAGAAGTAATTATTGCTAAACACAGAAACGGTCCTGTTGGTACTGTAGAATTATTGTTCCAATCAAGTATTACTAAATTTAAAAACAAAACAAAAACAACAGAATTCTAAGGTATAAAATGATTAATCAATTCTTAACAGATACTATAAGTGCAATAGCTACCCCAATTGGCAACGGAGGTGTTAGTATCGTTAGAATTTCCGGACCTGACGCTTTTAATATTATTGATAAAATGTTTTCTTCTAAAAATTTAAAAGCAGGAACTATTTATCATGGCTGGATAATGGAAAATGATGAAAAGATTGATGAAGTCATTGTTTTGCCGTTTAAAGCTCCGAATAGCTATACGGGCGAAGATGTTATAGAAATTCAATGTCATGGCGGTGTTCACATTACAAATAAAATCCTAGAGATGACAATAAAAAATGGTGCGCGTTTTGCTGAAAAAGGTGAATATACAAAAAGAGCTTTTTTAAATAGAAAAATGGATTTATCTCAAGCAGAAGCTGTATTAGATTTAATCCATGCCGGAAGCGAAAAATTCGCAGTAACAAGTGCTAAAAATCTTTTTGGTAAATTATCATTAGAGGTTGGAAAAATTCGACAGGAAATTGTTGATTTATATTCTAAAATTATTGCTGCTGTTGACTTCCCGGAAGATGTTAGAGAACCTGAATATTCCTTTATTGAAGAAAATATAGAAAATATTTTAGGCAAAATAAATCATATTTTAAGCTTTTCTAAAAGTTCTAATATTTATAGGCAAGGTATAAAAGTTGTTCTTGCAGGCAGACCAAATGTTGGTAAGTCGTCGCTTTTTAATGCGCTTTTGAATTTAGAACGCGCTATTGTAACTGATATTGCAGGTACTACCCGTGATGTTATTCAAGAAACCTTAGATATAGATGGCGTTGCTGTTACTATAATAGATACAGCCGGTATTCGCGAGGATGAAAATATTAATAAAGTTGAAGCTATCGGCATAGATTATTCTAAAAAATATGTTCAAGATGCTGATGTAGTCTTGTTTTTATACGATTTAAATGAAGGCTTCACAATGGAAGATAAAGAAATATTAGATTCTATTGATGTTAATAAATGTATAAAAGCAGCTACAAAATGTGACTTAACCTCTAACCGAGACGAAAATGCTGTTTGTATATCACTTAAAACAGGTGAAAATCTCGATATTTTAAAAGAAAAAATTAAATCTGCCGTTATAAGCCAAAATCTTACAGAGGTAGAATTTATTACAAATAAAAGACAGCAAAAATCATTAGAAGAAACTAAAAACTCTTTAATCAATGCTTTAATTGCAACACAAAATCATGAAATACAAGATTTAATTTCGATAGATGTAAAATCTGCTTTAATGTTTATTTCAGAGGTTTCCGGCGAAGTAATTACAGACGATATATTAAATAATATCTTTGAAAATTTCTGTATAGGTAAGTAGACTACATGATTTCTTACCCAATTGGCTAATAAACAAAATTCAAAATTTAATATAAAGTTAAATTATTAAAGTTGAGTTTAGGAATTATTTTAATATGAATTTTTTTACAAATATTTTTCAAAAAGATAACAAATTTTTGCAAGAGATTTTCTTGCATCTATGCAAATACGGTAATAGTGAAATAATAATTACCGATGAGAAATTTAATATAGTTTTTCATAATTCTAAACTTATAACTGATAATAAAAAATATACATTATTTGATATTACGGAAAGTTTTAGAAACGAAAATATTAGAATAAATATAGAAAATTTTAAAAATTCAGAGAATAATCATATATGTTTGAAACTTATTTTCAGCGATAATGGTTTATTAAATAATATGCCTATTGATTTACATATTTGTAAGATTAAAAATAAAAAGAATAAATTACAAGGCTATTCTGCAATAATTCAAGATATTTCGCAAGAAGTAAGAAATCGTATTCAAAAAGAAACTTTTATTGATATTATTTCTCATGATTTAAAAAATCCAATGAGAGCAAATATTCAAATATTAGAATTGATAATGAAGAATAAATTCGGTAAAGTTGAGGACAATTTAAAAATTGTTCTTGATGAATTGTTGAATTCTTGTAAATTTATGAATTATATGGCAGATAATTTATTGATTAAATATAAGAATGAATTTGATTTATACGAACTTCAAAAGCAGGAATATTCTATAGTTAGCCTAATTAAAGACAGATGTAATAATTTGACTCATTTCTTAGACAGAAAGAAGCAGACAATAGAATTAATTGTTAAAGGTAATTTACCCGATGTAATTATAGATGTAGATGAAATGTCTAAAGTAGTAAGTAATTTGATAATTAATGCTTCAGAACAAAGTGTAGAAAATTCCAAGATAAAAATTGAAGTTGAAAACAATAAAAAGAATATAAATGTATCTATTATAGATTTTGGCTATCCAAAGAAACCTGAAATATTAAACGGAATATTTGAGGAATATATAACCTGTTCTAATAAATTTAGGAAGGTTGGTTTTGGGCTTGAATTGTATAATTGCAGAAAAATAATCGAAGCTCATAACGGATTTATAAGCGCAAGAAATGACTCTAATACAGGTACATCAATAACTTTTAGTCTGCCAGTTGCCTGTTAAATATTGTTTATTTTTCATCAAGATGGTTAAATTTGTAGTTAAACCATGTACCAATTACTGCAAGTATAAATACTATTACTGTAAAGATAATTTCATATTGTCCCATTATAGTTTCCTTATATTTTCATTTATTTTTTCTAGAAGTACTTAAAACATAGCCAAAATGTCATTCCGAACTTGTTTCTGAATCTGACCATTTATAAGACTCTGTGGGAAACCAGACATTTTTCACAAAATTTAAAATATTTGGTTTCCATAGAGTATTTGATTTTGTAATACTTAGATAGTTGGTAAGACCCTGAAACAAGTTCAGGGTGACAATTCTAGATATATAAGTTCATTTAATTATAGCATATATTGCTTATGCAGGTATCATATTTAAAGTTGAAAACATAAACTTACGGTTTAAAAGTTTCAATAATTTCAAGAATTTGCAGTTGCTGTATAGGAGAACGCAGCTTGGCAGCTGAATAAATCAAATCGACAGTTGAAGCTTGTTGATTATTGTTCATTTTAAAATCAAATAAATCTACTTCATTAATTTCTAAAGCTTTGCATATGGCTTGTAAGTTGTTATATGTAATAAAAGTCTTGCCAAGTTCAATTACACTAATTGTATTTGTCGAAACATTGGCTAGTTCAGCTAGTTTTTCCTGACTTAATTGTTTAAGTTCTCGATAACCTCTTACTTTTTTGCCAAATTTTTTAAGAAATTCACTCATAACAATAGAATATATTATTATTCACATTCGTTCTAACGATAAATAATCGTTATATTTAATGATTATACATGTAATCACTAGGCAATTTTTGATTTAGAAAAACAAATAAAATCCTAACTGAAATGCAATTATAATAAGGCTAAACACTCTAAACCTCTAATCTAAAAACGGGTAATATTTTAAATTTCAATAATTCCGTTTTTTATTGCAATACAAACTGCCTGCATTTTGTTTTTAGCACCGAGTTTTGCAAAAATTCCCCATGACAGCATATTTAAATAATGTATATTCCAAAATCCTAATTCAGCTGTAATTTGTTTTTGTGTGTACCCTTTTGCCATTAAATCCACAACTTTTATTTCTTCTTCCTTTAACGGTTCGTTGATTATATTGCTATAAAAATTCTTTTGAAGCTCTTTAACTTTGAGAAAGCGTTTGCGAAATTTTGGTCTAATATCTGTATATTTAATTATATTTAGTCTAATTGCTTTTATAATTAAGTCTTTGCGATTAGTGACGTGAATTTTCTATAAAGATTTTGTGTCCGCTTTTTTATATCATTTTCTTTCTTGTCAAATTTTTTAGCTATTTGATTAATTGTTAATCCGCTAGCAAGCGATAAAAGTAAATCGTATTGACTTTTTATAAGTGTGATTTTTTTCTCTTTATTAATAATGTCTTGTTGTATTTTACGATAATAATTTGGATTTATATGAAACATTTTTGTACATAAGTTTAAACAATGTAATTTTACATCTATATACATGATATAAAATTACTAAATTATCAAATTGTAACAAGATAAAGTCATTACAATTTGTAATAAAAAAGTTTATCTTTTTAGTATGGATGAAACAAAAAAATTATTAGGTAAACATATTAAAGACTTGCGTAAACAAAGAGATATTACGCAAGAGCAATTAGCAGAACAAATTGGAATTGAGAAAAGAAATTTAAGTAATATTGAAAATGGTCATACATTTCCTTCAAAATTTCTGCATAAGATAGCGCAAGCTTTTAATTTAACTCTTCCTGAACTTTTTGATTTTGAACACCTAAAAGTAGATACTCAATATATGAAAGAATATATTATAAACCATATTGATGATACTTCGGATGAAAATATAACAATAATCTATCGCATGATGAAATCAATGAGATAAGATGAAATAAAAAACTACACTATTGTCATGCTGAACTTGTTTCAGCATCTAACTAACTTGTTGATTAGGTATTAGTCTAAAAATATCTGGTTTCCCACCGTATCTAACCGGCATGCTGAGTATGTTTCAATTTAGAAAAAGTTTTTTGTATTAATTCTCAATTGGTAAGATTCCAAACGAGTTTGTAATGACAGGTAGATTTCTGAAATCTTTTTAATAGTCTTATTTTTAAATAATAAACAACTGTCATGCTGAACTTGTTTGACTACTTTTTCCCAAATTTGTGATTTTGTAATAATTAGATAGTTGGTAAGACCCTGAAACAAGTTCAGGGTGACAAATAAGTTTAGAGTTGGGAATAAATAGTTATAATAATTTAATGAGAAAATTATGTCCTTGATATTAGAAACTTGTCATGCTGAACTTGTTTCAGCATCTAACTAACTTGTTGATTAGGCTTTAATCTAAAAATTTCTGGTTTCCCACAGCAGCTTATTTCCTTCTAAATCAATAAAAAGTTAAAAAAAAGTGAATTTTTCATGATTTTTGTAAAAACACTATTAAAATAAAAATATAGATTAAAAGATGTAGGTTGGGTTTTAACCCAACATATAAAATATATCAAAAATCATTAAAAAGAGGTGTTCTTATATGATAGATTTTAACAGATTGACTGATTACACTAAAGAAATAATATATTCTGCGCAGCAAATAATGTACAGATACCGAAACTCTCAGCTGGAGCCTTTACATATTATGCTTGCAATAGCTGAAGATAATGAAGGCATTGCAAAAGATTATTGCGAAGAACTTAAAATTAATAACGATAACTTTAAACATCAAGTGGTTAATGAAATATCGCAATTACCGCAGGTGCAGACATCAAACCCTAATCAACAGTTATATTTATCTCAAATGACTAATAATATGTTTGATTTGGCACAAGAGAATGCAGACAGCCTAAAAGATTCTTTTATAAGCATTGAACATATCTTAATGGCTATGACAGAACTAACGGGTTCTAAAATTCAGCAAATATTGAATAATAACAGAGTTAATAAAAATTCAATATTAAATGCAATGAAGAAAGTAAGAGGTAACAGAAAAGTGGATTCTAAAAACGCAGAAGATTCATACAAAGCTTTAGAAAAATATTCAACCGATTTAACTGCAATGGCACGCAAAGGTAAATTAGACCCTGTAATAGGTCGTGATGATGAAATAAGACGTGTAATTCAAGTATTAAACAGAAAAACTAAAAATAACCCTGTTTTAATAGGTGAACCCGGTGTTGGTAAGACAGCTATTATTGAAGGTTTGGCTCAAAGAATAATAAGAGGTGATGTTCCTGAAAACTTAAAAGATAGTAAATTAATTTCTCTTGATTTAGGTGCATTAATTGCAGGTGCTAAATTTAGAGGCGAATTTGAAGAACGTTTGAAGGCCGTTTTAAAAGAAGTTGAAGATTCTAACGGCGAAATAATAATGTTTATAGATGAACTTCATACAGTAGTAGGTGCAGGCGCAACAGAAGGTTCAACGGATGCAGGCAATTTGTTAAAACCAATGCTGGCGCGCGGCACTTTAAGATGTATTGGTGCAACAACAGTTAATGAATATCGTAAATATATTGAAAAAGACCCTGCATTAGAAAGACGTTTCCAACCTGTAATGGTAGATGAACCGTCTATTGAAGATACCATAAGTATTTTAAGAGGTTTAAAACAGCGTTATGAAGTTCACCATGGAGTCAGAATTAAAGACTCTGCGCTTGTAGCAGCAGCAAAGCTTTCAGATAGATATATTACAGATAGATTCTTGCCTGATAAAGCTATTGACCTTGTTGATGAAGCTGCTTCATCATTGAGAATTGAAATAGATTCAATGCCCGAAGAGCTTGATATGCTTGTACGTCAAAAAATGCAATTGGAAATTGAACGCGAAGCATTGAAACAAGAGGAAAATTCAGATAATGCAGAAAAAATTCAAAATATTGATAATATTTTAAAAGATTTGAATGAAAAAATAGATAAATTAAAAACTCAATGGGAATTTGAAAAGAAAAGCATACAAGGTGAAGCTTCAATTAAAGAAGAAATAGAAAAAGTAAAAATAGAAATTGAAGCGGCAGAACGTGATATGGACTTGCAAAAAGCCGCAGAGCTCAAATATGGCAAGTTAATGGCGCTTGAAAAACAACTTAGTGAAGTAAATACAACTGAACAAGAACATAAAAATACTTTATTAAAAGAAGAAATTGATGAAGATGATATCGCAGAAATTGTAAGCAAATGGACAGGCATTGCCGTTAATAAACTGCTTGAAAGTGAAATGCAAAAGCTTGTACAAATGGAAGATTTCCTGCATAAGCGTGTTGTAGGTCAAGATGAAGCTGTTGAAGTTGTATCAGACGCCATACGTCGTGCACGTTCAGGTTTAAAAGACCCAAATCGTCCGATTGGTACATTCATTTTCTTAGGACCAACCGGTGTTGGTAAAACTGAACTTGCAAAAGCTTTAGCAGAATTCATGTTTAATGATGAAGATGCGTTAATTAGAATTGATATGTCAGAATATATGGAAAAACATACTGTAGCAAGATTAATCGGCGCGCCTCCCGGATATGTTGGTTATGATGAAGGCGGTCAATTAACTGAACAGGTTAGACGTAAGCCATATTCTGTTGTGCTTTTTGATGAAATTGAAAAAGCTCACCCTGATGTGTTTAATATAATGCTCCAAATCTTTGATGACGGAAGATTAACAGATTCTAAAGGCAGAACAGTTGACTTTAAAAATACTTTAATTATATTAACAAGTAACATAGGTAGTGAGATAATTCTGAAAAATACATTAGAATCAATGCTTTCTGAAAAGCAGGCAGAACAAACAAAAGAAGAAGTTATGGCTTTAATGCAGCAAAGATTTAAACCTGAATTCTTAAACAGAATTGATGAAATAGTATTCTTTAAAGCATTAACAATGGCTCAGTTGGCAAAAATTGTTGATATACAAGCTTCACACTTACGTAAACTTCTTTCTGAACAAGATATAACAATTGAAATTACAGATGAAGCAAAAGAATTTCTTGCTCAAAAAGGTTATAACCCGATATATGGTGCTCGTCCTTTGAAAAGAACAATAAGACAATTAATAGAAAATCCGTTATCTAAGAAAATTCTAAAACAGGAAATTACTCCTCATTCAAAAGTTACAATTGATGTAAATAATGATGAATTAGATTTTATATCAGAGAAATTATAAATAAACGTACACACATTACTAATAACCCGAAAGTTTAAGGACTTTCGGGGTTTTCTTTACTAAAGTTTCCATGTAGCGTTTTCCAAAAACTTTTAATTCTGCTTCCGATTGAATCCAGCTCTACCATTAATAAATCATCTTCATCTTCATTGTGCTCTTTCTTTGTTGAAAGTTCAAAAACATCATTTTCTTGTTTTTGTTCTTCATCCTTTTGTTTTTTCTCTTGTTGAAAATAACCTAAATTGCCGGCTCCTCCATCATTTGTGTGATGTGATTTTTGTATTGCCGGAATGTTTTCAGGACCATTATTTATGCTGAAGGACATATTTTCCTTCCTTTCAGGAAAAGTAACACAATTGAGATTTTGTTCTCTATTTATATTATATACTACATTTGTAGAAAATTAAATCATGTAATTGAATGATTGTTAATATATGTAAACATGTTTGAAATAAACTATCAACTTTTAACTTTTAGTACCGATAAAGTATATGTGGTTTAGTTATTTTAAAGGTCTTGTATGTCTATAAATCCATTTGAAAGTTCGATAAATAAGTATTCATCGATATCAAATAGTGCGAATGTGAGTAAGGTAGATGATGTAAAGCTTTTTAATGAGTTTAATTTTGATGTTAATAATCAACAAATTGGTACAGATAGGTTTTTGTATAGTGTTGATAATTTGTCTGCATCAAATAAAAAACTTTTGATAGAGTCATTAGAAGTAAGTTTGAATGATATTGATGAAGAATTTAAAACCGCAAAAAAATCAAACGGATGGCTTTCTGGTGCTTGGGATAAGTTTAAAGATGTTACTCATATAGGTGCAGGTTCTAATAAGACTAAAAAAGAAATAGAAGTTTTAAAGAAATCAATAAAAGAACTAAACTCTAACCCTGATAAATTTGTAGAAACATATAAAAAAGTTACAGGAAAAGAACTAACAGATGAAGATTTAACAAAACTGTTAAATGGTGAAATATCATTTAAAGATATATTAAAAGCAAATGAATCTTTAAATAAATATACAGAAGGCCAAAAAATGGTAACTGACGTTGTAGGCGATATCGTTTCAGGTATTGTCTCAGTTGGTGCGGTTGCTGTTGGAAGTGCCTTGGGAATATGTGCAGCTCCGTTTACGGCAGGTGCTTCACTTGGTCTTGTGGCAGCAGGCTTAGGTGTCGGCGCAGCAGCTGGTGCGGCTGTTAAAGTTGCAATTAAAGGTTCAGATTGCATTGGTAATGAAAAGAAATATGAATTAAAAGATATTGGTTATGATTTAATAACCGGTTCGATAAACGGTGCTATGGGTCCTGTATCAAACGCAATAGGGGGGGCAACAGGTACAGCAGTTATGAAGGCGATGGGTATGAAATCGCTCGAAACAACTGCAAAGAATGCTGTTGTTAAGATGACAGCTCAACGAGTAATAGCAACTGGTGCAGATATGGTTGTTGACGGTACAATTTCAGGTGCAACAGATGGATTTGCCAGAGCATTAGGTGAAGGCAGAATTGAAGATATTCCAAAAGAAATGATGACAGGTGCAGTTGGTGGTGCAATTGCAGCTCCTATAATTGGCGGCGGCTTTAAAATTGCAGGTAAAGCCGGCAGTGCAGCAGGACATGCTATTCAAAAAGCTGTTGGAAAAGAAGTTAGCGAAAATGTTGGTGATGTTGTAGCTCGTGAAATCGGCGGAACTGTCGCTGGTGAAGTAGCTGAACAAACAGGTAAACAAACTGCTGAAGTTGTTGGCGGTGAAGTAGCTGAGCAAGTTGGTAAAGAAACAGCAGAAAATATTGCAGGCGAAGCAGCAGAAAAAGCTGGCAAAGAAGTAGCTGAAAATATTGGCGGTGAAGTAGCAGAACAAACTGGAAAAGAAGCTGTTGAAACAGTTAATGATGGCATTGTAAATAATGTAATAAAAGAAGCTGATGATCCAATAGTAATTAATCAAGATATTAATAATAATGTTGATATAAATTTAAGTCCAACTGAAGCTCTTGATCCTACATCACTACCTCCAAGCCCTATAGATACAGATGTTCATTCTAATGTACAAGATGTTACACCAGATACATCTAAAACTAAAGTTAATACTGGTGAACAAAATAGTCCTAGAATTTTAGTTGATGATGTTGATGTGGCTCAAAAAGCTAAAATTGATGCAAAAATTAGCGAGTTACAAGCAAAATCTAGTAAAATTTCTTTTGCAGATTTCAAGTTAGAAGATGGTTCAACTTCAAAATTCATGATTTTTGAAGGTACTCAAGGCGGAAGTAATTCTGGATATTATGTAAAAAATACAAATACAGGTGAATTATTCTATGTAAAATATGCTTCTAAAACAGGCAAAGGAGGAGTTACTCAATCTCAAGCAGAAGTATTGTCATCTAAGTTATATAAACTTGCAGGTATTGATGTCCCAGAACTTTCACTAGTTGATGGACCTAATGGACAGAAAGCTATATTAAGTAAATTTATTCCAGACCTTCAAGGGGTAAATAAGGCTAATCCTCTTGTACATGAAGGATTTGGTATGGATGCATTACTTGCAAATTGGGATGTAGTTGGACTTGGTTATGATAATACAGTAACTAATGGTTCTAAAGTTTTTCGTATTGATGTTGGCGGAACGCTTGATTTTAGGGCGCAAGGTGCTAAAAAACCATTTGGAAGTGTAGTTGATGAGCTTTCTTCATTAATTGATCCTAATATTAATCCACAATCTGCAAAAGTATTTGCTTCTATGACACCTAGTGAAATGATTTCATCAATTAAAAAAGTTACTTCTATTAGTGATGATGAAATAATTAAACTTCTTAAATCAGAAGGTATGGAAAAATATACAGATGCAATATTAAAAAGAAAAGCATATTTGCAAGAATTTGTAGATATAGCTGACCAAATGCCTAATGCTAAAAATATGTCATTGCTGCAATTTGCGAAAACTGTAAAAAATGAAACAACAAAAGCTACCATTGAAAAAGCAAATACTCAAGTTGAACTTGCTTTAATTCAAGAGTCTATTGATTCTGTACAAGAACCTCAATTAAAACAATCATTACAAAAATTATTAGATGATAAATCATTATCAATCAAACAAAATGCTGTTAAACTTTATAAACCTATTTCTGAAAAAGATTTCTTAGCTTTAATGAAAAAAAGCGGACTTAAAAAAGGAATACAAGGAAATTATTATATAAATGTAACTTCTGATTTTGAGAAAAAAATATTGGATACGTATGGTGCTTCTCTTGGTAATGATATTCTTTCTATTATTAAAAAGCCTATTTTACCATCAGAATTATCTGAAATGAGAAAATTTATGAATGTTGCTAATGGTAAATATGTTTCATATTGGCAAGATAATACTATAGATTTACTTGCATATTTTAAAGTACTTTCTAAAAATGCCTCTGATTCAAAATCATTGTTTGCTAATTTTGATAAAATTTCTGATCCACAATGGGCAGCAATTATGAATACAGTTTACGAAAAGGCACCTCAAGATGTTATTAATTCACTAAAATCATATAAAGGTATGGGCTATGGAATGATAAATGGTGAGTTAACTCAACAAAGACAAGCTGCATTAAACGGAAAGTTGTATACAATAGAGCCAAGTATCAAAAATAAAATTGAAAAAATTTCGGCATATATTGATACACAACCTATAGAAGAAGCTATGCATGTATATCGTGGTGAAGGAACTGAAGTACTTGCCAGTTGTAAATTAAATAATGGTAAAACCTTAAAAGAAGCAATTGAAGCTATACAATATGCTCCTGCTGATAAAAAACAGCAATTAATAAATGAAGTAATAGAAGATGTTCTAGACAATAACTATGAGGCACATCAAGAAAGATTTATGTCTACTTCATTAGTTGGTGTTCCAGACTCTTTTAAAGATATTATCAGATGGGATCTTGAGTTGCCAGCAGGTACAAAAGGTGTTTTTATTGAAGGTGCAAATATTAATGCTGGATTAGCTAATGAAGTTGAATATTTGATACAAAAGGGCTCGGATATAACTATTATTGGTATTGAATATATTCCAGCCAAAGGTTCTGATTCTGCATATTGGCAGTTAAAAGGTAAATTGAAAAATAATATAGCCGCTTAATGATATTGTTACAAAAAGATTAAAATGATACAAACACACAGAAAGGATTATATAATGAATATTGACAGAAATGTTTCAAATACACCACGCGTATATAGAATTACAAGTGTAAAACAAGGTCCACATTGTAAATCATTAAGAAATTTACAAAAGGATACATTTGAAAGAGCAAAGGGTACAACAGATATGGCTGATAATAATAATGATAATTTAAAATTTAAAAAAGTGAAAATTGCTTTCTATCCAGAAGATGTTGCGAAGATGGAGGGCATGACTCTGGAAGAAAGAATTCAATTTAAACAGCAGCTTAAAGCTCAAAATAGATATATTAGATTAGATGATGAACAAAAACCAGAATAAGGATTTATAATATATATCTTTTATCAGCGTCTTCAATTTCATTAGGTTTGTTATATAAATCTTGTGCTAATTGATTAAGTTCATTATTTAATTCTACTGTATTTTTCCATTTGGAAGGTATCTTATCTGCACCTAAGTATGCACCTAAGATATTTCCTGTAATAGCGCCTGTTGAATCGCTATCCCCATTATGATTAACAGACATAAGTAATGCTTTTTCAAAATTATCAGGTGATTTTAATGCGCAATATACAGCAATTGCAATAGCTTCATCACCACACCAGCCTTCACCTAGTTGCCTAATTGCTTTATCACTGTTAATATCTGAATGAGCAAGTTCTTTTGCTTGTTCTAATAGATATAGCGTATCTTCATGCCCTTCATATTTTTTAAGGATTTCCATTGTTTTATCAACAGATTCTTCAAGTCCATTTCCGCTAACAAGGTTTGCAATTATTCCAGATAAAACACCTGCTGATAAATATCCGCTTGGATGTCCATGCGTTAGAGCAGCGCAGCGTGCACCTGTTTCAAATGCAATTTCTGGGTTCTTATAATATATTAAGCCAGCTGGTGCAACTCTCATAACACCACCGCAGCCCTTACTGTTATTTAGTGGATATTCAATAGAACCTTCCATTCCTGAATGTAAGGCATTCAAACAGGTTCCACCTGGAGCTCTATTTGCATATAAATCATTTATCTTTGATATCCAGCCTTTATCTTCTTTAGGTATTTGTCCTTTTTGAGTATTTAGCCAATCTTGATAAGAGTTAAGAACTATTCTCATATCTGGAATTTCATTTTCATCGAAATTCTTTATTGCAGATTTTAGTAATCCATCAGCAGTAAATATTGTCATTTGAGTGTCATCAGTAATTTCTGCTTTGCCATGTCTTACATCAAGGTCAGTTATTCCATTTTCTCCATAACGAGCTTGAATTTCTGGCATGTGATGAAACTCAATAGGCCAGCCTAAAGCATCACCTATAGCACCACCTACAAGGCAGCCTTGATATGTATCTAATGTATGTTTTTCACCTTCTATTTTAGATATAGGTGTCATTTTATGTACTTCAATCTTTGAATATTGTGAGTTTGGAACATTATTTAAGTTACAGTCAGATGTTGTATATTCAGCTTGTTTAGAAGCTTCATCTTTTGCTTGTTTTTTCTGATTTAAAGAAAAATTATTAAAAAAATTCAAATTTCTAATGTCCATTATAAACTCCCTATATGAGTACATTATATCAAATAATTGAGATAAATAATTATTGCCCTTTTTTATAAATTTTATTCAATAATGTAATAAATTGTAAAGTTCTTTTTTATTTTTGTAAATTCTTATAATTTACATATATTATATGTGTAATAGTAAATAAGGATTTTATATGTCTTTATCTATTAAACAAATTAAACAAAATGCATCTAATCCAAATGGTCAATCAAATCAAAATAAGTCGATAAATTCTCAGCTTGAAAAAGCAGGATTTAATCCTTATTATATGCAGCTTGCAGCAAAATTAACTTCTTCTCAAATCATAAATGCTATAAGATTGAAACAGGCAGGATTTGATGATTCTTATTGTGTTGAAAATGCCAATAAATCTGAAGAACAACTAGGTATTGCTCTTCAATCTAAAAATGTTGGCTTTAAAGATTATTTTGCAATTAAATGTTGTGATTTGCTGCCTGAAGAATATGATAATGCTTTATGTTTGAAGGAAGCAGGTTTTCAAGATATTGAAGCTATTGATGCTTCTAAACTTCCAAAGGAACAAATTGATAAAGGAATTTTGCTTAAAAAATCCGGATTTGAAGGCAGATATGCAATACATGGTGCAAGAACACTTAATGCAGAACAAATTAAGAGTGCCATTATTTTAAAAGCAGCAGGATATGGTGACTCAACTGCTATAGGGCATGCAGGTTCTTTATCTATGGAGCAAGTAAATATAGCTGTAAAATTAAAAAAAATAGGTTTTAGTGATTTCCATTCTGTACAAGGTGCAAAATCCGGTATAGAACAGTCAGAAATTGCAATAAAATTAAAGAATCTTGGATATACAGATGCAAAGGCAATAGAAGAAGCTAGTTTGTTTTCTATTGGGCAAATTGATTCTCTAGTACAATTTGTACAATTAGGGTTTAATCTTGAAGATGCTAAAAATATAGTACTTAATAATAATACTGGAAATAGATTTGAGGAACTTGCGGCAAAAGGTTATGATGAAAAAACATCAGCTATTATGGTTAATATAGAGAATGATGAAAGTTATAATGATGATGTAATGGCTAATTTTTTAACTTCAATAAAGGCAACAAAACCTTCAGAAGAAAGAACATCAACTATTGTTTCTAAATTTTTACAAGATAATCCAGATGTAGATATAAAAGATTTGACAGAATATATTAATAGTATAGATATGGAAACTGTATCTGAAATTGCACCTGCTGTTAAAGATTTTGGACCTAAAGAAAATTTAAAATTTGGTTTTTATCATTATAGAGCTGGTACAACAGATTTTACAAAAGAAACATTATCAATAGATGAAGATTTTACTCAATACTTAACAGAAAATTATATAGATGCAGATATGTTAACAGATTTATTAACAGCTTTTCCTGCAACACCTAGAGAGGTTGGTTCTATTCCAGAAGATTGGCTGGCTAATCTTCCAGAGACTCAACGCACTAAAGCAATAGAAGATGTATATAATGTAATAAGTGTTTTTCAAGAAACATCAGATACAAAAAAATTCTCAGAACAAATGAGTGCTGTATTGGATAAAAAAGTTGATGTTACAGAATTAAGCAGCGGTACTTTTGGTACTGGATATAGAATTTCTGTAGAAGATGCTAAGGATTTATGTATAAAGATTTTCCCTAAACATTTAGAGACACGTAACAAAACACCAAATATGCATGGACAGCATGTTGAAGTACAAAACGGTATATTCGCAAATAAGCATTCTTCTGACTTTGTGAAAATGTATTTTGGCAGAGTTGCTGCTCATAACCATAAAGACGGTTTTTTAGTTACTCAATTTCTAGGAAATAATATTATACCCGTCATTACAGGTAAATCACAAAGCGAATATAAAGTTACTTCTGGTGATTGTTTTATGGGGCATAATATAATCAATGGCAAAAATATTGACTTTGGTGGTATGATTGTTGAAAAAGATGGTGTAAGACTAAATAACTGGGTATAAAATGTCTGATAAAAATATGGATATATCTTTTTGTATAAATCCGTTAGATATTAATCTTGCTAAGATGCAATTTAATATTTTAAAAAGATATGAAAATGAAGTTCTTTCTTTTGGCGATTTTTCTCCATTAGTTGAAGAATATCTTAGTAAAGATCCTACTTTAGATGTTTCATTAATTAAAGTTATATGCCGATATTCTACTGATAATATTAGAGTTTTAGAACTTCTACTTGATAATAAAACTCAGATAAAAAAAGTAAATTATGTCTTATGTGAAGGAACAAAAGAAGAAATTTTCAGATATTTACAAAAAACAGATTTTGTAAGTGATATAAAAAAAATTATTTTTCATAATAGTAAAGAAAAGTAAAAAAATTAGTTCTAATTAAAGTTTTGATTGAATTTGCCGATACTTTTCATGTGAGAAAAGTGTTAAAGGTATTATAGTGTCTGTTAATCCTTACGATAGTAATCTCAATAATTATTATTCTTCAAATTTCACTTCTGTTGATAATTTAACTCCAGAAGAAATTAGTATGTTTGAGAATTATTTGAATGTTGATGAATCGCAAGTAATGACGAATCAAAGCTATAATACATTTACTTTGAATGATTTAACAAAAGAAGACAATGAACTAATAATAGCCGCTCTTGAAGAACAATATGAGGAAATAGAACAAGAATTTGAGACAGCGAAAAATTCTAATGGATGGATTTCTGGAGCTTGGAATGCAATAAAAAACTTTACAGGTATTGGTGCAAGCTCAAATAAAACGCAAAAAGAACTTGATAATATGAAGAAACAACTGGATGAATTAAAGAAAAATCCGGAGAAATTATCAGAAGTATATAAGAATATAACAGGAAAAGAACTTACATCAGAAGAACTGACAAAGTTTGTGACGGGTGAAACATCTTTAATGGATTCATCTAAGGCTGGAGAATCAGTTAATAAATATTCAGAAGGTCAAAAAATGTCTACAGATATTGTTGCCGATGTAGTTTCAGGTATAGTAGCAGTCGGTGCAGTAGCAATTGGTAGTGCAGTTGGTATTTGTGCTGCACCCTTTACAGCTGGTGCTTCACTTGGTCTTGTCGCAGCTGGTATTGGTATAGGCGCAGCAGCGGGTGCAACAGTTAAAGTTGCACTTAAGGGTTCTGATTGTATTGGTAATGAAAAGAAATATGAGCTTAAGGATTTAGGCTATGATTTAGTAACAGGTTCTATTAATGGTGCTATGGGTCCTGTATCAAATGCATTAGGTGGTGCAGCTGGTACTACTGCTATGAAAGCAATGGGTATGGAAGCACTGGAAACTACAGTAAAAGGAGCTGCAACGGCTGCTGGAAAAGAAGTTGTAGAAGAAGCAGCAGAGGCTGTAATTAAAAATACAGCTAAAACCACATTGAAAAAAGTAGTTGCCACCGGTGCTGACTTGGTTGTTGATGGCGCATTTTCTGGTGCTACAGATGGCTTTGCTAGAGCATTAGGCGAAGGCAGGATTGAAGACATTCCTCAAGATATGCTTTCTGGTGCTGTTGGCGGAGCTATTGCGTCTCCAATTATTGGCGGAGGCTTTAAAATTGCAGGTAAAGCTGGCAGTAAAATAGGAAATGTAATAAAAAATTCAGATATTTTAGATAATATAGCTGATACTCGTTTATATACTGCTGCTTCTGAACTAAAATCGGCGGCATCTGATAAAATTGATGATGTTTCACTAAAATTAAAAGATAAATTAAAAAATACAAAACTGGGAACAAAAATTACTAATGATTATGAAATAGCAAAAGCTAATTTCCTAAACATCCCAGAAGCGCAAAGTGCTGACACAAAAGTTGTACAGGAGATGAGTTCTTTAATAAAAGACTTATCGGAGTTTGTTTCTGCGGAAGATGCACTAGGCGGTAAATTTAATAACTTAAAAACATCTATTAATGCGCTTGCCGATAGCTCTTTGGATTTATCAACAACATTATTAGACTTAAATGATGAGCTTTCTAATACTCTGAAAAATAAAACAGCAGGTGTAAAAGAATTATTAGAAGCTATTAGCCGAGGTGAAAATGTTTCTGAGAAAATTTCAGAATATGCCAAAAAGGGTATTGATATAACTGAATTATTTGATGAAAAAACATTGGGCTTACTTGATAGTTTTGATGGGAAACTACAACAGGCAGTTCAATATCAACAAAGCTATATAGCTGATATACAAGCTTTGATGGATTTCCCTTCTCAACATGCTGATGATCTTCAAGGATTTGTGAATCAAGCTGGTGATATCTTGTCAGAAATCCCTGAAACTAATGCTTTTAAACAATTAGGCGAATTGCCTGATAGATTAAGTAAAACTTGTAATGATTTGCAGGGAAAAGTTAAAGATATTCAAACTCTTGCAGATAAAGCAAAAAAACAAATAATGTCAGGACAGATTGATGAAGGCATTGAAAACTTAAGTGCATATTATGATGAGTTAAATGCTTTCCAGGAAGTATTAAATAAAACAGCTGCTGAAGGACAAGAGTGTGCAGAACGTGCAGGTTTGGTTGATACTTTTAATACATTAAAAAATCGTATAGAAGAAAAAATAGGTACAGATAATTTTAGTTCTTTATCTTCAACAGCAAAAGCACAATCTATAGTAGAAGAAAGTAATATTGCTTTTTCTAAATTTATCCAAACAATGTCTTCTGATGAATCTTTACCACCAAGTGTTCGTTCCTTCTTCAAAGAATTTACAAGTAATTGTACTGTTACAAGAAATCTTGATGAAGCACAAATACTTGCAGATGAGTTGTATGGTGCTGGTAAATATACCGTTAAGAAATCATTTGGTGCAGGAACTATTGGTGAAACATATTTAGTTGCTGATGCTGACGGCAAAGAATTTGTAATGAAGATGTTAAAGAAAGGTGTTACAGAAGAAAAATTTGAAGCTGATAGAGCTATGTTTACAAAATATTTGGAAGAATTTGTTACTGATGAAGCAGATAAAGAATATAAACTTAAATTAATTAATGGTTTATTTGACAGTTGGGAAAAAGAACTGGATTATGGTGCAGAAGCATTAGGCGCAAAACAAATGCAAGAAGGTGCTTCACGTTTTGGAGTAGCTCAAACTGTTGAATTAGGAACTCAAAATGGAAAGAATATTTCATTAATAATGGAAAAAGCTGATGGTGTCGGCTTAGATACTTTACTTGATTTGCTTAAATTTAAAGGCGAACATCCGGACGATTATTTGACTTTATCTATGTTAAGTGATGAAGGTAAGGAGTTAAATCCTTGGATTAAAAATCAAAGCTTAATTGAACAAAACGACTGGATAAAAGATACAGAAAGTTATAGAGAAGCTTTGCCTGTAGCATATCAAAAAGCTCAAAATGAACAAGCAATGTTTATTTCTGCTTCAGGTGAGAAAACAGTTCACGCAGATCCTCATGGCGGTAATGTATTTGTTGGTTTTGATCCTGAAACTAAAGCACCAAAAATTACATATATAGATACCGGTAATGTAATAACAAGAACGAATTCTGAAGTTTTAAGTGATATTAGTCTTTCTTTAAATATGATGATTGGTAATTCAGAAGGTATTGCAACTTCTTTATTAAAAGGTGCAACATTACCGTCTGGTGTTACTCAAGAAGAAATGATTAAACAGGTTGCAGATTTATTAGATGAACGTTTATATAAAGCCGGTGTAAATTTAAAAGATGTTAATTATACTCAATCTACAATGATGGGTATTCTGAAAGAATTAAATATTATTCCAGATGCGGGTAATTCAAATCTTTTAAAAGCTAATCTTCAAAGAATTAAAACATCAAGAGAAATATTTGCTGTTACAGGAACAGAAGCTAATAAAGCAGTAGATATAAAAGATATGTTAAAGGGTATTGTGAAGTCGTTTAAGGCAAATCCTAAAGAGACATATCAGACTATAAAACCTATTATAAAATGGGCATTTAAGAATAGTGATCAATCTTTAATAACTTTCTTCCAGATGATGCTTAAAAATAGTGATTTTGAAAAAGAACTTCCTTCTGTTGTTAAATAGATTATAAAGCCTTAATTTGTTGATATAAATTAGGGAATAAAGTTGGCATTAAGTCAGGATGTTCTTTACTTAACATTAGTTCTGAACCATAACATCCTCCGCCAGTTTGGCTATATGCAAATAAATCTGCAACTATTTCATCAACTGGCATGTTGGCTTTTTTATTAAAGAAATAATTTGATAATAATTGTCTTTCTTCTGCTGTTAATTTATCTAATTTTCTTTCTTTTATAATACTTGCAATATCTTTAGATAGTTCAGATTTTATTACAGGAGAATTATATAATTTTTTAATATTACAAATACCATGTCCAAATTCATGGTTAACAACATTTCTTATGAATTTGGGGTTCATCTGACTATTAAAACAAAAGAAATTTTGATTTGTCTTAGAATTTGTATATGTTAATCCCATAGTAGTTGAAGGATGTTTTGTATTTCCAGTTTGAATATTATTTTCATCTATAACTCTTTTCATATCATCGGTAAGTATGATTTTATAGTTATTTTGTTTGAATAAATCCAGCCATTTTTTAGGAAAAGATTGTAGAATAGAGGATATCTCACTATAAAAAGAAGGTGAAATTTCTCCATCTGTTTCAATTGCAATAGCTGGTTTTGAATTTATAGGATTTGTTGTTCTTGTAAAAGTATCAGCCTTTTCAGCAGCATATAAACTTCTATTAACACTTTGTGCATTAATATTTTGTTTTATGGTATGAATTGAATTTATTAAGGAGGATATCTGCATATTAAAACTTTATTTATGAATACATTTAAAATACATATAAATTTTCTAAATTTACTAATTTCATAAATAAATTTACAAAACATTGCAAAAAAAGATGTTACTTTTGTATAAAAACCATTATAATTTATTATTATGACAAATATTAACTGGGGCCAATTCTCAAATAATTTTATAAGCGGTTTTAATAGTGCGGGTGCAAATAATGTTCAAAATACTCCATTAAATGCTAATCCTGCACCAATGCAGCAGCAAAGTACTCCGTTAGAAGTTTTGTTGCCAAATTATATTGCTCAATTGCAGCAGACTACAAATGAACTTGCAACATTAAACCAACAGCAGACAATGAATATGCTTAAAGAATTGCTTCAGTTTCCTAAAAATTTTGAGCAATTACTTTCTCAATTAACCGTAAATGCTCAACAATCTGTTCAACAATCAGCACTTTTATTGTTAGCTTCAAATATGAATTTAGGTGATTTATCCTTTCTGCTTCAAAATAATTCAAAAGAGGCAATGACAAACTTATATCAAATGCTTGCACAATTTAATCAAGTTGGAATGGCGTTAAAAGATGAACAAATTAACGAGCTTTCTAAATTAATTTCTTTTGTTGCAACAGCTTCAACAAATGATGTTCAAACTTTAAAGGCAACAATGTTAATGTATTTACCTTGGCTTCCTTTAACTGACCCTAATGCTTTTAAATTGGAAATTGCTTCATCAGGTTCTGATGGTTCAAAAGCCTCTGATGATAATGTTTCTATTATGATTTCTACAGAAAATTATGGAAACTTACAAGCTGAAATATATAAAACTGATAAAGATGGTATAAAAATTGAACTTATTACTTCTGAAACATTCCCTCAAAAGGAATTTACAGTTTTAATGAAGGATGAAGGTATAAAATATAATATAAATATAAATTTTGACTTGTTTCAAAAAGAAACTTTTAATAAAGATAAGAAGGAAAAATCACAAACAGAGATTTGTGTTAATGCAAGTTCAGGTGTTAATTTGTTCTTATTGTTAATATCAAACTCGGTTATTAAGAATGTGCATATTATTGATAGCAAAGAAAGCTTGCGAGAGCAGAGAAAAGAGAAATTAGAATAATGGCAAAAGTAAAAACAAAGTGGGTATGTCAGAATTGTGGATATGAGACTCCGAAATATATTGGTAAATGTCCTGATTGCGGCAATTGGGGTACATTAGTTGAAGAAGTTGAGGTTAAGACAACATCTGCTCTTAATCAAAGTGTTGTTATAGATGACAGCCCTGTTTGTTTAATAAATGAAATTGAAATAACTGAGAGTATAAAAATTACATCAGGTTTTGAAGAATTAGACAGAGTTTTAGGCGGAGGGCTTGTTCAAGGTTCTTTAGTATTATTGGCAGGTGACCCAGGAATAGGTAAATCTACACTTATTTTACAAACAGCA
Organism: uncultured Vampirovibrio sp.; assembly: GCA_910583875.1. Lineage (GTDB taxonomy): Bacteria > Cyanobacteriota > Vampirovibrionia > Gastranaerophilales > Gastranaerophilaceae > Avigastranaerophilus. The sequence goes on from CAJTXT010000001.1 coordinate 724,510, forward strand.
GGAAATATATGCAAACAAGGTAAAAAACTTCTATATGTATGTGCCGAAGAATCGGGCTCACAGGTTAAATTACGTGCGCAAAGGCTTAATGTTAATACTGATAATCTTTATGTATATTCTCAAACAAATTTAGAAGCAGTTATAAATCAACTTGATACCTTAAAACCTGAAATTCTTGTTATTGATTCTATTCAATCAATTTATACACCTAATATTACAAGTTCCTCGGGAAGCGTATCACAAATTCGTGAATGTACAAATGCTTTAATGGATATTGCAAAGAATAAAAATATTACGGTTATTGTTATCGGGCATGTTACTAAGGATGGTAATATTGCAGGTCCTAAAGTTTTAGAACACATGGTAGATACTGTTATTTATTTTGAGGGTGATAAATATAAATCTCAAAGATTATTGCGTTCAATAAAAAACCGTTTTGGTTCAACTAATGAAATTGGTGTTTTTAATATGGTTGAAAACGGGCTTGAAGAAGTTACAAACCCAAGTGAATTATTTATGAAAGAACGCAATGATAATGCTACACCCGGAAGTGTAATAATTGCAACTAATGAAGGAACAAGGGCTTTATTAGTTGAGGTTCAGGCACTTGTTGGTGCAACATCATATCCTGCCCCAAGACGTGTAGCAACAGGTATAGAATATAACAGGCTGCTTCAAATCATTGCAGTTCTTGAAAAAAGAATTGGTCTAAATCTTTCAAAGCACGATGTATATGTTAATGTAATTGGCGGTATAGAAATTGACGAACCCGCAGCGGATTTAGGTATTGCACTTGCTATTGCAACATGTTACAGGGATGTTGTAGTTGATACGGATTGCGTAATCATTGGAGAGATAAGTTTATCAGGTGAAATACGAAATGTTTCTAACCTTGAAAAACGTATATATGAAGCGCAAAAGCTTGGGTTTAAAAAGGCAATAATACCAAAACTCAGCAAAAAATTACCCGATGGTTTTGATATACAAATAATACAAGTTCCGCGTTTAATGGACGCAATTGCAGCTTGTGTTTCTAAGAAATATAGTTAAGAATTGATTATTTTTCTTATTAAAAAATATAGTATCAAATTGGTAAGACCCTGAAATAAATTCAGGGTGACAGTTAATTTTGTACCATTTTGTCATGCTGAACTTGTTTCAGCATCTTACTGCTTCCAAATTAATCATATTAATGAATATATTATAAATTGGTAAGCTTTCTTGAAAAATCTGATTTTTCCTACTTTTTTAAATTTTCAATAATATTTAAACCATTAAAAATAGCTTTAATATTAGCTTTTAATGTACTTTCGTCGCACCCTCTGGAAATAATTATTTTTCCATCTGGTGCTTTAAAGTGCATAATTGTCATAGCAGAAGCATCTGAACCCATATTTAAGGCTTTTTGTTCGTAATTTAAGAACTCACATGTAAAGCCTGCTTTTTGAATAGCTTTAATACAACCGTCAACAGGTCCGTTACCTGAAACCTCAATATTAAATTCTTTTTCGTTGTACATAAAGTTTAGTTTTATATTGCCGTTTTTAAATTCCTGCATGTCGCATAGTTTGAAAGCACCTTTAACATTAAGAACATTATTTGTATAAATATCAATAATATTTCTTGTAGAAAGTTCCCCAATTTTTTCAGCTTCTTCTTTTGCAAATGGGGCAATTCTTTGAGCTTCTGATAATGTAATTGGATATCCTGCTTCTGTAATAATTTCAAATATGGCTGTTTTACCTGATTGAGAAGTAAATCCAATTTTTTCATCGTCTTTTCTGCCGATAAGTGACGGATGAATTGGTCTATATGCGCCTTTCTTCATATCTTTTGTTTTAACAGCGCCGTCTTGGTGTATTCCGCTTCTGTGAGCAAGTGCTTCTGGTCCTATTAATGGAGCTTTTTCATAAATCTGAACATTTGACATATCAGAAATAATTAATGCAAGTTCATAAATCTTAGCCAAGTTTAAAGGAACCTCAACATCTGAATTATGAAGGGCAACAGCGACTTCATACATATTTGTATTACCCGCACGTTCGCCTAAACCGTTTAATGCACATTCTAATTGAACAGCGCCTGCAAAATAGCTTTCTACAGTTACTGCTGTTGCCATTCCAAGGTCATTATGGTTGTGAACCGATATTATTATATCTTTTGGCAATGCCGTATAAACTTTTTCGACAAGGTCAACAAATTTCTTAGGACGTGTACGTTCTACTGTATTTGGCAGATTAATAACATTAGCCCCTGCTTTAACAACTTCTTGAAGAGTATCAATTACAAAATCAATATTTTCGTGGCAGTCGCCAAAGTGTTCAACAGAAAATTGAACTTCACCTTTTTTGCCCATAATGTTTCTTGCAAAACTAACTGCTTCAATTGCTTGTTTACGTACTTCTTGCGGTGATTTGTTTAAAACATATTCCATATTAAATGGGCTCATAGCAATAAACATATGAATTCTTTGCTTTTCTGCTGCTTTAATTGCTTCTGCTGCTTTTTTAATATCATGTTCAACACATCTTGCAAGTGCTGAAATAACAATATTATTTGGTGAAATTTTTGCTAATCTTGAGCAGGCTTCAAAATCCATTTCAGAAGCTGCTGCAAAACCTACTTCAACACCTTGTACACCGAGTTCAACCAAATGATTAAATATTAATTCTTTTTCTTGAGTATTCCATGGCTTTTTTAAAGACTGATTTCCGTCACGAAGTGTAATATCATAAAAAAACGGTTGTCTGTTTTGCATAGATTACTCCTTTATTGAACTCTTTATTCTGTTATTGTAGAATAAAATTTGTAAAAAAGGAAGAATTATGATTGAGAGATATTCAAGAGATGAAATGAAGAAAATTTGGGATTTAGATTCTAAATTCCGCTACTATCTTGAAACGGAGCTTGCAGTTTGCAAGGCTTATAATAAACTCGGTCAAATTCCGGATGAAGCCTTAAATGATATTATCTCAAAAGCGGATTTTTCGGTTGATAGAATTGATGAAATTGAAAGAGAAGTCCATCATGATGTTATTGCTTTTTTAACTAATGTTAATGAAAATGTTGGAGAAAATTCCCGCTATATCCACATGGGAATGACAAGTAGTGATGTTATTGATACGGCTTTAGCTCTTCAAATGCGTGATGCAGGCAAAATAATTCTTGATGATATTAATAGTCTGCTTGAAGCATTAAAAGAGAAAGCAAAGGAACATAAAGAAACGATTTGTATCGGTCGTTCTCATGGTATTCACGCAGAACCAATGACTTTTGGCGTTAAGATATGCGGTTGGATAGATTTATTTGAACGTAATAAAAGAAATTTTGAAAAAGCATTGAATGAAGCTAATGTTGGACAGATTTCAGGTCCTGTAGGTACTTATAGTAATATCAGTCCTGAAATTGAAAAACTTACTTGCGAATTTTTAGGCTTAAAACCTGCAAAATTTTCAACACAGGTTATTGCCCGTGATATTCATGCTCAATATTTACAATCACTTGCTTTAATTGCTTGCGTAATTGAACAAGTGGCGGTTGAATTAAGACACCTTCAAAGAACAGAGGTTTTAGAGGTCGAAGAAGGTTTTTCTAAAGGACAAAAAGGTTCTTCTGCTATGCCTCACAAGAAAAATCCTATCTCTGGTGAAAATTTATCGGGTTTAGCGAGAGTTGTACGTTCAAATTCTCTTGCTGCAATGGAAAATATTCCTTTATGGCATGAAAGAGATATCTCTCACAGCAGTGTTGAAAGAATTATTTTCCCCGATTCAACAATATTAGTGGATTATATGCTTTCACGTCTTGAGAAAACAATCAAAAATTTAGTTGTTCATAAAGACAATATGCTTAAAAATACCAACCTTTTTGGCGGAATTGTATTTTCACAAAAAGTTTTACTAACGCTTTGTTCAAAAGGTTTATTAAGAGAAGATGCCTATAAACTTGTACAAAAGAATGCACTTGATGCCTTTAACAATCATGGAAGTTTTATTGATAATCTTTTAAACGATAAAGATGTGCTTGAACACTTAAGTGTTGATGAAATTAAGCAATGTTTTAATATTGAAGATTATTTGAAAAATATTGATAGTATTTATAGAAAATTTGAAATATAATATTTTAAAGAAAACTTGAAAGCTGTATAGATTTTATTTTTTCGTCCTGTGTTTTCGCGATACCTAAAAACAATGGACTTCAAAAATAAAATCTATACAGCTTTCAAGTTTTCTTCAAAAAGAAATGTCATTAATATCATTATTATAGTTATATTCAACAGTTTCTTCTGCTTCATAATATTCATTTGTATATTCTGTTTTTTGAACTTTTTCGCCTGCAAGAATTTCCATCATCTCAACATAATCAAGACATTTTTTCCCTTTGATTCCAACTGTTTCCATTTTAATTTCACCATTTGGAAGAAGTTTTATTTTAAGCTGTTTTTTTGCCATTTTAATCCTCCAAATTTATCGTTAAAACAATAGTGTTATCATCAAGAATTTCTTCTTCTTCAATTTCAAGATTTTGGGCTTCAAGATTTTCTTTTATCTTGTTATATGAAATTTCTTGAACATTTGAACAATATTCTGAATTTATGTCAGCTATAAAATTATTTATGTTTTTATCATCATTATACGAAATAATAACTTTATACGGTAAATAAGGCAGTTTAAAAAACTCAAGATGAAATGCTTCACAATCACAGGTTATATTTGAATTATCATCAAGTATATTAGTAGCACCATGTTCAATTAGAGTCTTTAAAAGAGTATCTTTATCCATAAAATTGGTATCAAATTCTTTATTGAAAATTTTACTTGTTACATCTTCAGAAAGATGTATAAAGGAATTTTCTGTATTATTTATACTGTTTAAAGAATTTTTTATATCAATAGCAGTATTTATAACCGTTGGTATTATTGTGTATAGTAATGCAAAAGGCAGGACTGTTATGCTAACGGACATTATTACTCCTTTATATATCTAGTCTTCTTCCGCCGCGTGATAATGTAATATCATTTGGGCTTTGGTCATTATCGTATGTTTTAATACTATCTTTTGATGAAGCACAAACAGCTCTGACATTTGCCCATTCACGTATTGCTAAAATTTGTTCTTTTTGAGTAGTTGACAGTGGAACTGTATTTTCAATTGCTTTATCAAAGTCTGTTAATTCTAATGCTCTGTTTTCAAAGAAAGCGTCGCAAAGAGCAGTAATTACAACCTGTTCAATCTCTGAACCTATAAAACCTTCTGTTTTCATTGCAAGTGAATGAACTAAATTTTTATCATCAGGTTTTACTTTTGAGCAGACTTCTTCATCTTTTAATCTTTTTGTAAGGTGAACTTTAAAAATTTCTTCACGTTCTGTTAGTGTTGGTAAATCTACAAAGAAAATCTCATCAAAACGACCTTTTCTTAATAGTTCAGGTGGCAGTTTGTTTATGTTATTTGCTGTTGCAATAACAAAAACCGGGGCTGTTTTTTCTTGCATCCAAGTTAAGAATGTGCCGAATATTCTTGAAGAAACTCCGCTGTCATTGCTTGAAGAAACTCCGTTTAATCCTTTTTCAATTTCATCAACCCAAAGAATTGCAGGTGCGACTGCTTCAACAGTTGCAATGGCTTTTCGCATATTTTCTTCAGAACTTCCTACTATACCGCTAAAAATTTTACCTAGGTCCAATCTAAGCAGCGGCAATTGCCAGATTGTACTCATTGCTTTTGCGGTTAAACTTTTTCCGCAGCCTGGTATTCCTGTAACAAGAACCCCTTTGGGAGCTGGAATACAATATTTCTTAGCTCGTTCAGACCAGGAATTATTTCTTTTCAACAGCCATTTTTTTAAGTTATCCAAACCGCCGATATCATTTATTCCCAAATCACTTTGAACATATTCAAGCATGCCTGTTTTGCGTATAACCTGCATTTTTTCTTCTAAAATAATTTTTATGTCATCTTTATTTAATTTACCGTCTTGAACCATTGCAAGCGCAAAAGCATTTTCCGCTTCTTGCATAGTAAGACCAAGAGCGGCTTTGCATAATTTTTCTTTATCATCTTCTGTTAGTGTATCTGTATTTATACGTTTATTCATAGACAACATTTTGTTTAAACGCTCTTTTATATCTTCTAACTTTGGAAGCGGGAAGTCATATATAACTATATCTTTTTGAAGTGATTCCGGTATTGTTAATTCCGGTGAAACAAAAATTACACTTTTTCTTACGCTATTTGTTTTTAGTGTCGGAATTAAATCACGTAAAGAACGTATTATTGCATTATCGGCAGGACGCTGGCGGTTGCCGAAAAATACGTGAAAGTCATATAATATGAAAAGAGAATCCTTTTCATATTTTTCAATAAATTCTATTAGTTTTGCAGGAGAAGTTGTATTTGCAATTTCTTTATCACCATTTTTTAGTCCTGCTGCTTGTGTCCAAACAAAAACTTCACGCGGGAATTTAATTTGGGCTGTATTAGCTGCAACTTGTTTTATAAACTTTGTTACTCTGTCTTCTTCGTAAGTTGATATATAAATATAGGGAAAGCGTGCTTTTAAAAGATTTGAGAGTTTTTTTGTATCATTTTCCATTGTTATGCCTTTTTGTTTATTATAGCAAATTATTTTAAAATCATAAAACTGTTGGGAAATTTAGTTTCGAAGTCCATTGTTTTTAGGTATCGCGAAAACACAGGACGAGAAACTAAATTTCCCAACAGTTTTATGATTTTAAAATTTTTAATTTTTCCTGCAATTTATCAAAATCGCCCATTCCGTTTATAAATAGGACTCCGTTTTTTTTAACATTAATTTCTATTTTATTTTTATATTCCTCTAAAATATTTTTATTAAACCTATCTGTTAAAAAATAGTAATTTTGATTTTTAGAGCCAACCCAAGGACGTGAGAAGTCTTTTTGTGATTCATCAAATTCACCGTCTATTAATAAATCTATGTTAGAAAGAATGGAAGCGTGTTTTTCTTTTATATCTTCATATTTATTCCCCGTAAAGCATACAACTGAAAGTCCTGCTTTTTTAATATTCTCGCAAAGAAATTCTAAGGCTTGAGATTGTTCAAACGGTTCTCCGCCAAGAAAAGTAACCCCGTCAATTCCTTTTGTATTAAGAATATCTTTCAGAAGTTCTTCAACTTCATATTTTTTACCTGCATTAAAATCCCAAGTATCTTTTGCGAAGCAGCCTTTGCAATGTTTTGAACAGCCTTGAAACCAAATACAATACCTGGTTTTAGGACCTTCAACTTTTGTTTGTTTTAAGATTCTATATATCTTAACTTTCATTTATAAATCTATTATTCTTTCATTTTCACTTTTATTTGAATCTTTTATTTCGTACTCTTTTACACAAATTAAGTTGTTTAATTGCTTTTGAAAATGAGGTTTGATTTTCATTTCTTTGTATAATTCATCAACAGTTTTGAACCCGCTGTGCAAATCTCTATATTCAATAATCTTTTTAGCTAAAATAACATTAATTCCAGGCAAATCTGTAATTTCTTCTTCTGTTGCTTGATTTATATCAAGTGATTCGTCTGATAAATATGGCGTTTTTTGTGCTTCTATTTTTGTTCCTTTTTGTATTTCTATTTGTTCTGTTTTAAAATAGTACTGCATTGCTGCTGCTACTCTATCATAGGTAGAATTTTCATTGAAAGAAAAACAAATATTATCAAACGTTTCTTCAAAGAGATTATCGGCACAAAAGGTTTCCATTGAATATTGTTTGTACCAATCTAATGTTGTAATTCTTTTCTTATTTCTATTTTCATAACATTTAATTATCTTGTGTTTATAATCATATATAAGAATAAGATTTTTATTTCTTAATTTATAATAACCTTTTTCTTTTGTAAGATATGATTTACAAGCTTTGAAAGCACTCCGGCGTCTTAAATATAATCTTAAAAAATCAATATATTTATTTCTGTTATAACCGTCAGAAGCATCTAAACGAAAATTTATCTCCTCTCCAATTGAAAAGATAGCTAACAAAAATATAAGTATAAAAAAAATTAATCTCATATTTTTATTATACACATGTCAATTTAAATTTAAACGCTCAATAATTTTAGGTGTTAACATATCCCATGCTGCTTCTGTAGGATGATAATTATCTTGCATTTGCCATTTTTCAGTTCTTAAATCTTCGTTTGTTAAATCTTTTGTAGAAGTTACTATAAAACCTTCTTTTTCAAGCTTTTGGGTTAGTTGTTCTTTATATGGAATTTCCCAGTCTTCATATAAAATAATGTAAAAATTAATTTTTTTATTCCAATGTTTTTCGAGTTCGTTTTTTGCTTCTTTGAAGTACAATACAGACAAATCTGTTAATTTATCAGCGTTTTTAGGGTTGTTAATAAACTTAGCCGCATTTATGTGATTGAAATATTTTATTGTATACAAAGAATAAATAAAATTTAAAAAATTATTTTTATGGTTATATTGATGCAGTTTATTATTTTTTTGTGAAAAATGAGGAAGAATATGAAGATCTAAAATATCAAAATAACGAATTAGTGATCGTCTGTAATGATCTCCAATCATTATATAAATTACAGTATCTGTCATAGGAACATCTTCATAAAATATGGGAGAAAGGGTTTGCATATACATGTGCTGGAAACTTCCGCCAGATATTGCTCTATTATATACAGGTCTTTTTAATATATTTGAAAGTTTTGCACTAAAAATTTGCTCTTGATTTAAATACTGACCAAATGCATATGAACAGCCAAATAGAACAATAGGTTTTGTATTTTTATATTGAAGCCCGTCAGGAAGTCTGCCTGAATATAGATTATTTTCGCCATTGAAAAAATTTTTTAAATCAAGAATATAGCCGGGTAAATATGGCATATACTTAAATTTATTTATCTTATATATTTTAGGATGTGTCTTATAATAATTATTTGCATAAATTTTATATATAATTAAATCGCTTGCAAATATTATTAATGAGAAAAATATTATATTAAAAATTATTATTTTAAGAACTTGTTTCATTTTTAACCTATAAGTTTAATTTTTTTACAAGTTTGGGAACTAATAAATCCCATGCTTTTTCATTTGGATGTACATCATTTTTAATTCTATATTCATTTTCATAAAGATGTTTGCCTGTTAGTTCATAACTTCCTATAATAATAAAGCCTTGTTTTTCAAGCTCGTTCCATCTCTCAGTATTATAGTACCAGCTATCCGGATTTTCTTCATATTTTAATATAACTATTTTACTGTTTGGAAATTTTTCTTTTGCAATTTGTTGAGCTTTTAGAAAATGCAGCTTCATAAAATCAAAGTTTTTATCATAACTATTATGATTATATTTGTATTCTGCATATTTATTTTGCAAGTATCTAACTATTGCCGAATGTTCAAATATATAATATTTATGTTTTATTTCTTTTAATCCTTGTGGTGTTTCTTTATATCTGATGTCTAAATAAGCATTATTATCTGTAGAAAAATATCTGTATAAACGATTAATATGATTTTCAATAAAAACAAATATTATATATTCCGGATCTTTAACTTCTTTATTAATTTCAAATTTTTCTAAAATGTATGGAAAATATTGGACTCCTAAACTTGAGATTGATTGGTTGTATACACTTCTTTCTGCCTTTGTTGCTAGTTTGTATGTAAAAGCTTGATTTTCTTCTAGTAGATATCCATATCCAAACGAACAACCCAATATTAAAATTGGAGGTTTATTTGTGTTTTGTATTGTATTTCTAAAATAATTTTGGGATTTAAGTTTTTTATATGTGTCATCAAATTGTTTTATTTTTGATGCTTTAATATATAAGTTCCAATGAAAAATATTGTTAGAATCATGGCTATATTTGTTTTCAATAGAATTAAAAAGACAAAAATCAAATATTAAAAATAACCAAATAATAAGAGTAAAATTTAATACAATAATTTTTATTTTCATTAATTTATTGCCTTTAATTTCTCAATAAGTTTTGGTGTAATTAAATCCCAAGCGGCTTCTGTTGGATGTTCATTTGGCATCATATATTTTGAATCTTTAAGATTTTCATTTGTTAAATCAGAAGAATCTATAATAATAAATCCATTTTTTTCTAAATTTGTTTTAAATACTTTATTATCGGAAGTATCATTATAAAAAAGAACAATATATTTTGTATTTTCCCAATGTTTTTGCATTTCATTTTTTGATTCAACAAAATGTTTAAGTGCAAAATCATAGCATTTTTGTTTATCTTTTAAAATGTATTTTTCGACATAAATACGATGAAGTTCATTTGTTAAATATAATCTTTTGATTTGTCTTAATATTGGATTGTTATTTTGAATTTGTATTAGATTGCCGTCTTTTTCTTTATATCGTAAGTTTTGTTCGTCTGCTAATATGTTCCAAGCTGCAAAAGACATTAGATACAGCCTTCTTAAATGGTCATTTAAATATACATATATTACATATTCTGGTTCTTGTATTTGTTCATAGAATTTTTCTAAACGTGTTTGGTATAACATATGCTGAACACTCCAGCCTGTCCAAGCTCTGTTATAAACAGGTTGTTTTGCTAAATTTGCAAGTTTATATGAAAGGGTTTGTTCTTTTTCTAAATTATAGCCGTATGCATAAGAACAACCAAAAATAACAATTGGTTTTTTATTGTATTGTAAACCTTCTGGTGCTCTTCCCCAGCCTTCGTTAGGATTTGGAAATAAATTAGGATTGAAAGAGAAATTTTTTATTCCGGGATGAAATTTAAGTCTTTGAATTGAAGGAGGAAAAACATTTAAACTTCTTAGAAACGTATTTTCATGATTCCAAATTATAAGTTCCGTTATAAGTAAAACTATAAAAATCAAAAATAAATTTATACCAATAAATAAAATAGTTTTTTTCATTATTTCCTGCCTTAAAAATATAAAAAAATGGTATTTAAAATATATTGTTGTGTCAAATTTGTGAGATTTAGAAAAATATTAAAACTCAAATAAAAAATTGTTTTATTAAAAATAGAAAACATTGAACATGTTAAGAAAAATTTACAATACAGATGAAAAACAAAGAAATAACGCGATTTGGAGACACGCATAACAATTGTATAACTCCTAAGATTATAAAAACAATAGAATGTTTGGGTCGAAAAAATGCCAAAAAATTAAACTATAAAAGAAAAAAGGCTTGATTTGAAAAATTTAACATGTACGATAATAATACTGACCTATTGTATAACGAGGGAAAAATGTCAAAAGACGTAATTGAATTTGAAGGAACAATCATAGAATCATTGCCGAATGCAATGTTTCGAGTAGGACTTGAAAACGGGCATGAAATATTGGCTCATATTTCAGGAAAAATAAGAAAGAATTTCATAAAAATATTACCAGGCGACAAGGTAAAAGTTGAAATGACACCATACGATTTAACAAGAGGTCGCATTACTTACAGATTGAAATAAAATAAAGGAAATAGACATGAAAGTAAGAGCATCAGTAAAACCACTTTGCGACAAATGCAAAGTTATTAAAAGAAAAGGCAGAGTAGCAATTATTTGTGAAAACCCAAAACACAAACAAAGACAAGGTTAATTAAAATAAAGGAGAGACTATGGCAAGACTTGCCGGGGTAGATTTACCTCGTAATAAAAGAATGATAATTGCGTTAACCTATATATATGGTATAGGACCAGCAAGAAGTGCAAAAATATTGGAAGCTTGTAATATATCTGTAGATTTAAGAACAGATGACCTTACAGAAGACAATATCAGAGCATTAAGAGAAGAAATCGCTCACTATACAATCGAAGGTGATTTAAGAAGAGAAGAATCATTAAACATCAAAAGATTAAGCGAAATCAATTCTTACAGAGGAATGCGTCACAGACGTAAACTTCCTGCAAGAGGACAAAGAACAAAAACAAATGCTAGAACAAGACGCGGTAAGAAAACAGGCCCAATCGCCAACAAGAAATAATTGAAGGAGTAATATAAACAATGGCTAGACCGGTAAAAACTAAAAAGAAAGAAAAAAAGAATGTATTACAAGGTGTTGTACATATACAATCAACATTCAATAATACAATCGTAACTTCAACAGATACTCAAGGTAACGCTATTGCTTGGGCTTCTGCAGGCGGCTGTGGATTTAAAGGTGCAAGAAAAGGCACTCCGTTCGCAGCACAATCAGCAGCAGAAAAGGTTGCTAAACAATCTATAGACCAAGGCATGAAAAAAGTTGAAGTTTATATAAAAGGACCGGGTTCAGGCAGAGAAACAGCTATAAGAGCTATCCAAGCTGCCGGACTTGAAATTACATTAATTAAGGACGTTACACCAATCCCACATAACGGTTGCCGTCCTCCAAAAAGACGTAGAGTATAACAATAACGTAAGGAGTCATAAAATTGGCTAAATATACAGGACCATCAAATAAATTATATCGTAACTATGGTGTTACTGATTTATCAAATAGAAAGTTGGTTTCTTCATTAAGACAAAATGCTTCTGGTCAGCATGGCGCAGCAAGAAAAAAACTTTCTGATTATGCAATTCACTTAAATGAAAAACAAAAAATTCGTTTAACATATTTAGTAAGTGAAAAACAATTCGTTAGATATTATAACGAAGCAAGCAGAAGAAAAGGTGTTACAGGCACAATTCTATTACAATTATTAGAATCAAGACTTGATAATATCGTATTTAGAACAGGTTTTGCTATTTCAAGAAAACAAGCTAGACAAATTGTTAACCACGGTCATGTTCTTGTAAATGGTAAAAGAGTTGATATCCCATCATTCTTAGTAAAACCTGGTGATGTTATCACATTCAAAGCAGGAAGCAGCGATTTCGTTAAATCTGTTGTAGATTCAATTGACTTAGCATTAGCTCCAGCATGGATGACAATAGATAAAGATGCTTTAAAAGTAACTTTTGATAGAATTCCTGAAAGAGAAGAACTTGATCCTGAACTTAAAGAGCAACTTGTAATCGAGTATTATTCTAAATAATTGTAGGAGATTAATTATAATGGAATTGAAAATTAAATGTATAAATACAACAACCAGCTCTGATGGTTCACAATACGGTAAATTCGTAGTTGAACCTTTGGAAAAAGGTTTTGGTACAACAGTTGGTAACGCTTTAAGAAGAGTACTATTATCTTCTTTGGAAGGTGCAGCTGCTACTTCTATCAGAATTGAAGGCATTACTCACGAATATACTTCAATCCCTGGAATTGTAGAAGATGCTATTGATATAATGTTGAATTTAAAAGGTTTAACAGTTAAAACTGAAGACAAAGATCCTCAACATTTAAAATTAGAAATCGACAGACCAGGACCAGTTCTTGCAAGTGATTTGCAATTACCGGCAGGTGTTAAAGTTGTTAACCCTGACTGGTTAATTTGTACAATTTCTGAAGGCGGAAGCATCTCTGCTGATATTACTATCGAAACTGGTAAAGGTTACAGAGCTGTTGACGTTCTTAAAGAAAATAAAGGTAATATTCCTATAGATTTATTACCAATCGATGCTTCATTTATGCCAATCAAAAGAGTTAGCTACAATGTAGAAAATACACGTGTAGGCGATGTTATCGATTATGATAAATTAACTCTTGAAATTTGGTCTAACGGCAGCATTGATGTAAGTAGTGCTTTAAGCCAAGCTGCTAACCTATTAATTGAACACTTTATGCAAATAGCTTCAATCACAGGTCAACCTGCTGTATTACCAACTCAACATGTAGTTGAAGAAGTTGAAGAAGAAGCTCAAGCTCCAAGTATTTCAATTGAAGACTTAGAATTATCAGTAAGAGCTTATAACTGCTTAAAAAGAGCAAGCATTAATTCTTTAGCTGAATTATTGAAAAAATCAGAACATGATTTATTGAACATTAAAAACTTCGGTAAAAAATCTTCTGATGAAGTTATCGAAAAATTACACCAAGTTGGTTTGGAACTTCAACCAAATCCAGAAGGTGTAGAACTAGAAGAAGTATAATTACAAAAGGACAGATAAAATGAGACACCAATGCAATAGAAATAGACTTGGCAGACCTCAAGACCAAAGAAAAGCTTTATTAAGATCTTTGGCTACAGAATTGTTCTTACACGGTGAAATCAAAACAACTATTTCAAGAGCAAAAGCTTTAAAACCTTATGCAGAAGAAATAATTACTCTTGCTAAAAGAGGCGATTTACACGCAAGAAGACAAGCTGCTAAGTTCATATTTGATGTTGAAACATCAAAATTTATGGACACTGAAACAGGTGAAGTTTTCGAAACTGAACAAGAAGGAAAAAAATTAATCCCTCAAACAGTTTTAAGAAAATTATTTGCTGAAATCGGTAAACAATATGAAAATAGAAACGGTGGATATACAAGAATTTATCATCTTCCACCAAGACGCGGTGACGCTACAGAAATGGCTCTAATCCAATTAGTATAATGCAAAGATACTTACTTGAAATAGAGTATATAGGAACATCATACGCAGGCAGCCAAAAGCAGCCTAAAGAACAGCCAAATACCACAAAAAAAATTGTAACTGTACAAGATGAAGTGGAAAAGGCAATCAGTACATTGACAAAAACAAAAACCAAAACAATTTTTTCAGGCAGAACCGATGCCGGAGTTCATGCAAAAGGGCAGATAGCTCACTTTGATACAGAGCTTGAACTAAATCCGAGTAAGTTCGTTAATTCTATGAATGGTTTATTACCAAAAGATATAAGCATTAAGGAATTAAAAAAAGTCGAGAAAACGTTCCACGCACAAAAAAGTGCGAAAGCAAGGTATTATAGATATACAATTGCAAACAGAGCGCAAAGGAGTGCGTGGGATGAAAATTGTTTGTTAGTTAGATACCCGTTAGATATTGAAAGAATGAATAAATCTTTAAGTTATCTTTTAGGGGAGCATGATTTTACTTCTTTTAAAAAAGTAAGAACATCAAATCCGGCTAAAATATGCAATATGTATAAAGCAGAAGCAATCAGAAATGGTGATTTTGTTTATATAGATTTTATTGCAGACAGGTTTTTGTACAATATGATCAGATCGATCGTCGGAACTCTCCTATTGATTGAAAGAAATTCTTTAGCCCCCGAAACACTTAAAGATATTCTGGACTCAAGGGATAAAACAAAAGCAGGTTCGACCATAAGCCCTGAAGGGCTTGCATTAGTAAGAGTAATATATAACAACAATGATATAAATGGAGAAAGCTTATGAAAACTTATTCAGCTAAACCTCTAGAAGTTGAAAGAAAGTGGTATATAATTGACGCTGAAGGTCAAACTTTAGGCAGATTAGCAGTTTTAGCCGCTAACCTTTTAAGAGGAAAGCACAAACCTCAATTTACTCCAAACGTTGATACAGGTGATTTCGTTATCGTTATCAATGCTGAAAAAATTAGCGTTTCAGGTAAAAAAGAGACAGATAAAAAATACTATCATCACACAGGATTTCCAGGCGGCTTAAAAGTTGCATCATTCCGTGAATTAATGGAAAAAGATCCAAGATTAGCAATTGAAAAAGCTGTAAAAGGTATGTTACCTCACAACACTTTAGGACAAGACCAATTCAACAAGTTAAAAGTATATGCTGGCGCTGAACATCCGCATGCTGCTCAAAAACCTGTTGTATACAATGAAACGGAGGCTAAATAATGGCAGATAAAGAAATTATGGCAACCGGAAGAAGAAAAACTGCAATTGCTGTAGTTAAACTTGTAAAAGGTAAAGGCAGAGTATTTGTTAACGGTAAAACATTTGCTGATTACTTTGGTAACAGAGCTGCTTTAGAAATGATGGTATTCAGACCTTTAGCATTAACTGATAACCAAGAAAACTATGACGTAAGAGTAAAAGCTGTAGGCGGCGGTGTTGCTGCTCAAGCCGGCGCTATTAAACATGGTATTTCAAGAGCTTTATTAAAAGTTAATGAAGAATACAAAACAGTATTAAAATCAGAAGGTTTATTAACAAGAGATGCTCGTGTTAAAGAACGTAAAAAATACGGTCGTAAAAGAGCTAGAAAAAGATTCCAATTCTCAAAACGTTAATCTATCGATTTTACAAATTTCAAAAAGAACTCTCAATTGGGAGTTCTTTTTTATTGGAGATTTTTAAAAGTATTTGGTATTTAAAAATTGATTTAATTTTCTTTAGAAGAATGATTTAATGTCATGCTGAACTTGTTTCAGCATCTTACCATCTTAAAATATATTCAATTATTTGCATAATAAGAAAAACCTAAGATTCAGAAACAAGTTCGGAATGACAGTTAATTTAAATTATTTTCTTTTTTATGAAGATGATGAATTTATTTGATTATTTTTTCGAAAAACTACGATTTTAAATCAAGCTTGTCATGCTGAACTTGTTTGACTACTTTTTCCAAAATCTTTGATTTTGTGAAAAATGTCTGGTTTCCCACAGCATCTTACCAATTTGCAGTATAATAAGTTTAGCATAATAAACAAATTTTATATTTTGTCATTCTAATAAATAATCCTATTATCTTTTTACAAATCTTTTTTATGATTGTATAATAGATTTATTGGTAAATAGGAAATAGGTGAATTATGACAATGACTGCCGAAAAAGAAGGTTTAATTACACAGGTTATAGGTCCTGTTATTGACGTTGAGTTTAAATCGGGAATATTGCCTGAAATCAATGACTCTATTGAAATTATAGTTGATGATAATACAAAAATAATAGCAGAAGTTCAGCAGCATTTAGGTGAAAACCGCATAAGAAGTGTTGCAATGTCTTCTACTGACGGTATTAAACGTGGAATGAAAGTTATAAATACCGGTGAACCTATTAAAATTCCTGTAGGTAAAAATATTTTAGGCAGAATTTTAAATGTATTGGGTGAACCTGTTGATAATGCAGGTAATATTGATACTGATACTTATTTACCAATTCATAGAAGCGCACCGACATTGGTAGACCAAAATACAGATATTGAAATTTTAGAAACAGGTATTAAAGCAATCGACTTATTACAGCCATATCAAAAGGGCGGAAAAATCGGTTTGTTTGGCGGTGCCGGTGTTGGTAAAACAGTTTTGATTATGGAGTTAATTCATAATATTGCATCTGAACACTCCGGTGTATCAGTATTTGGCGGTGTTGGTGAAAGAACTCGTGAAGGTAATGACCTTTGGAATGAAATGAAAGAATCTGGCGTAATTGATAAAGTTGCTTTGATATACGGGCAGATGAATGAGCCGCCCGGTGCAAGAATGAGAGTTGGTCTATCTGCTCTTACTGCTGCTGAATATTTCAGAGATTATTCTAAACAGGATGTATTATTATTCATTGATAATATTTTCAGATTTGTACAAGCAGGTTCAGAAGTATCTGCACTGTTAGGAAGAATGCCGTCTGCTGTTGGTTATCAGCCAACATTGGCAAATGAAATGGGTGAACTTCAAGAAAGAATTACATCTACAAAAGATGGTTCTATTACATCAGTACAGGCAATATATGTTCCTGCTGATGACTTAACTGACCCTGCTCCTGCTACAACTTTCTCTCACTTGGACGCTTCAACAGTATTATCAAGACAAATTGCTTCATTAGGTATTTATCCTGCTGTTGACCCTCTTGCTTCTAACAGTAAGGTTTTAGACCCTCTTATTATTGGTGAAGAGCATTATAATGTTGCAAGAAAAGTATTAGAAATTCTTCAAAAATATCAAGAATTACAAGATATTATTGCTATTTTAGGTATGGATGAATTATCTGAAGAAGATAAAGAAACAGTAAACAGAGCAAGAAAAATTCAAAAATTCTTATCGCAGCCGTTTAATGTTGCGGAACAATTCTCAGGTATTCCAGGCAAATATGTAAAACTTGAAGATACTATTGCAGGATTTAAAGGTATTATTGAAGGTCAATATGATAATATACCTGAACAAGCTTTCTATATGGCAGGTACTATAGAAGACGTTTTAAAAAATGCTGAAAAAGTAAAATAGGTAATTACTTATGGCAGAAAAAACAATTAATTTAAAGATAATAACACCTGAAAAAATTGTATTTGAAGACAGAGTAGATGCTGTTTATGCACAGGGTGAAGATGGAAGTTTTGGTATATTGCCAAATCATATTCCTTTTATGTCTTCGCTTGCTATTGGTACTGCAAAAGCTGAGAAAGACGGAGAAGTAATTAATTTTTCTATAATCGGTGGGGCGTTGCAGTTTAAGGATAATGAAGCTATTATTCTTACAGAGGTTGCGGAATGCGGAAAAGATATTGATACTGCAAGGGCTCAATTAGCAAAAGAACGTGCCGAAGCGAGATTAAGTACAGCAGAGACAAAGAATGATATTAAGAAAGCCAATGCGGATATTGCAAGAGCAATGGCTCGATTGAAGGCTGCTTCTAAGTAAGAAAAAATATTATAGAAATATAAAGCAATAGAAAACGATTGGAAAATCGGTTCACGAATAATTATTTTCTTAAGTTCAACTTGTGTACGGCTAAAGAGAGCCGTGCTTTGATGTCTGTTTCACTAAAGAAAATTAAATTATTCCATCAATGATTTTCCAATCGTTTTCTATTGCTTTGTATTTCTATTATATTAAAATTTGAAGTTATAAGAATTTTTTAATTCCAATATTTATCTTCCTGTCATGCTGAAACAAGTTCAGCATGACATATATAACATATAAATCAAAGTAACTATTCTACAAATTATGTTTACAAAAACAAGTAAAAAATAGTAGAATTAAAAGTTTAAAATAACCCTAATTGATAATTAAAACATAAAAATTTATTTGCTTTATAATAACTTATGAAAGGATTTTTTTATGTTCTATGCAATAGTAGCAGTTTTTGTTGGTGGCGGGTTTGGTGCCGTATTAAGATATTTAATTACATATCTAAGTAAAATTCTCTTTCAAATGCCAATAATTGGAACATTTACAGCAAATCTTATCGGCAGCTTTCTAATTGGTTTAGTATTTGCTTTAACATTAGATAAGCTTCAAAATATATCTCCTATTTTTAAATTGTTGGTTACGGTTGGATTTTTAGGGGGATTAACAACATTTTCAACATTTAGCCTAGAGGGGTTTGAGCTAATAAAAGCCGGAAAAATTGGAATTGCTATATTGTATATAATAAGTAGTTGTATTTTAAGTCTACTCTTTGTTTTTATTGGTTATTTCTTTGCTACAAAATTATGAAAACTTGTAGTCTGTAGGCTTGGGTTTAACCCAATATACAAACTATTATCAATTATTATTTTCTATATTTTTATTTAATTCTTTAAATTTTTCTATCTTTTTAATTCTTTTATATGACACCGGCATATTTAAAGTTGAATCATCATTAAGAACAATAATTGTAAAATTATTACTTGGATTGCATAGAACACTCTTTATTTCTGATAAATATACAATTCTTTCGGATTTTTTCCAAATCGAGAATAGGATAAGAATAATCTTTTTATCTGTTATTATAACTTTTGAAAAACCTATTAATAAAATCATAACCATACTAAAAATATATAGTATAGTTATAATCAAAATTGTTAAACTAATATTAATAGACATTACTTCTCTATTTATTTTATAAATGTCAGGAATTATAATATCAAATAATGAAAATACCATTATATATGGAAATATAAAAGAGAATATAAATGATGGCATTCTACAATATAATATACTTTCATTAATTAATTCTTTTTTTAATCTATAAACACTAAACATTATGGAAGCATAATTTAAGATATATGAAGCAAGTGCATATATAAGTGCTATAACTGCCGGATTAAGATTATATTTCATTCTGTCCTTCTTTTTATTACTTTATAAATTGAATAATTAATTTTACTATTATTTACTTGTTATTGTAAAGGAACTGATTTTATTTTAATTTATGTTTTTATATAATTCGCCAATCATATAAAGGCTTCCAGTTACAATTTTTAGACCATTTTTATTTAATATAGCGTTTATTTCATCATATTTTATTTTTTGTATGTTCTTCAAAAACGGTACGTTTTGAATATATTCACTATATGTAACAGCATTCTTATGATTAAATTCATAGAAATAAATTTCATCATCTTCGTTGAATAATATTCTTGCAACTTCTTTGTAGTCTTTAGTATTAATTGTTGAATAGATATAAGTTCTTTTTTGTTTCGGGAAATAATAATCAAGACTTTTTTTAAGTTCTTTTGCTGCGTCGGGGTTATGAGCTCCATCTATAATTATATTTTTATCTTTTAAA
This sequence comes from uncultured Vampirovibrio sp., assembly GCA_910583875.1. Lineage (GTDB taxonomy): Bacteria > Cyanobacteriota > Vampirovibrionia > Gastranaerophilales > Gastranaerophilaceae > Avigastranaerophilus. The sequence continues at coordinate 744,780 of CAJTXT010000001.1, forward strand.
TATTCGAGCCTTGCTCCCCATTTAACAGTTTTCAGCCCTTCTTTTAATGCTTCTTTGCTGACTTTTATGTGTTCTAATGCTTTTATAACAAGTGAAAGATTTCCCTTTTGGTATTGTCCTAAAAGCGGAAATTCATATTTAATATCTTGAATTACTGCATAGTTTGTATCATTTTTGTAATTCATTTCAACATAATTTGCAACTACATAGAACTTAGCTTTTTGTTTCTCTGCAACTTCTTTTATAACTTTAAATCCTTTGTTTGAAATTTCAGTTATAACAATAGATTTAGGCTTTATTATACCTGCTTTTTCAAAAGCAATTTTCTCTATCGTATCACCAAGCCTATCGGTATGATCAAGTGAGATAGGTGTTATTATTGAAATAAATGGTTTTTTGCATACATTTGTAGCGTCATATCTTCCGCCCATACCTGTTTCTATTACGGCATATTTTACCTTATTGTCTGCAAAATATTTGAAGGTGGCAGCTGTCAAAATTTCAAATTCCGTTAATTCAATTTTATTTTTATCTGCTAAATTACAAACAAGTTCAATATATTTTGCAAAATCTTCTTTTGATATATCTTCTCCGTTAATTTTTATTCGTTCGGTATATTCAACTAAATGAGGACTTGTATATAAACCTGTTTTATAACCTGCACATTTAAGTATATTTGCTAAAATAGCGCAAACAGAGCCTTTACCGTTTGTACCTGCAATATGAATTATTTTGACTTTATCCTGAGGATTTTTTAAAAGCTTTAATATTTTCTCAATCCGTTCAAGACCAAGATTAATATAAAATTTCCCTTGTGAGGTTAAAAGTTCAATTGCTTGTTTGTATGTTAAATTCATTGTATTGTACTTTTTAATTGGTTTACTATATCTTCTGTCGGATTATTTTTCGCCAGACCTTTTGCTTTTTCTTCCATTTCTAAAAGCTTTTGCTCATTATCCATAATTTCTTTTATCTTATTTAAAAGATTAGTTTCGTTGCACTCTGAATCTTCAAGATATAAAGAAACACCTTTATCACACATTTCTTTAGCATTTTTTCTTTGATGATCTTGCGCTGCATACGGATATGGAATTAATATTGAAGCTAAATGACATTGAATAATTTCGGTTAAACTTAAAGAGCCTGCCCTTGCTATTACTAAATCAGAAGCTTTTAACGGATAAACCATTTCATCAAAATACGGGCAAACCATTAAATTATTATTGTTTTTAAATTCAGGATAAATTGTTTCTAAATCAATAACCGTATCATTATATTTATTTTTACCTGTTTGCAGAATAACATAGTTATTCATATCTTCGCTAAGAGTTTTTAAAAGTTTTATCATTGCTGAATTAATTGTTTTTGCACCTTGAGAACCACCCATTGCAAAAATAACTTTTTTATCCAATGGAATATTTAACTTTGTTCTTGCTTCTTCTTTTGTAACTTTAAAGAAGGCTTCACGAACAGGGTTACCGTTACAAATTATATTATTAGATTTTAAAACTTTTTTTGATGTTTCAAAAGCAACAGAGACTATTTTTGCTTTTGGTGCTGCCATTTTAGATACCAACCCCGGAACAGAGTCGCAGTCATGAATCATATAAGGTTTTTTAAGTGTGATTGCTGCTGTAACAATTGGGGCAGAAACATAACCGCCTGTTGTAAAAATTGCATCGGGTTTATATTTTTTCATATAAGATAATGCTTTTAAATATGCAAAAAAGAATTGAATTGCCCATTTTGGCATTTGCAAGCTCAATTTTCTAGGCATACCTGATACATTGACAGGTAAAAATTTAACTTGAGGATATTTTTTTGCTATCTCAAATTCTAAGTTTTTAGGATTTCCTATATAATAAATTTTTTCTGTATCTTCTTGTTTTAATAAGCTTTCAACAACTGTAAAAGCAGGATATATATGACCGCCTGTACCGCCGCCTGATATAAAATAAGTTTTATTGTTGGACATTGGGGAACCTTCTTATTCTTTTCTTTGAAATATTTAATAAAACACCAACCATACACATTGTTATGAATAGCGATGTACCGCCGTAACTAATAAATGGCATAGGAACACCGGTTGCAGGTATGAAGGAGCTTGCAACCGAAATATTAATAAATGCTTGTAAACATATTGAAACGGTTATACCTGCTGCAAGTAATTTGCCAAAAACATCTTCACATTTTGCGGAAATTAACAAACCTCTTTGTAAAAATGCAAGGAATAAACCTATAATCAATAAACAGCCGATAAATCCAAATTCTTCCGCAAAAACAGCATAAATAAAATCGGTATGACCTTCGGGCAGCCAGCCAAGCTTTTGTCTTGAGTTGCCATAGCCTTCGCCAAAAAATCCGCCTGCTACAAATGCAAGCATAGCTTGAATAATATTGTATCCTGCTCCTAACGGGTCTTGTTCCGGATGCAGCCATATTGCTATTCTTTGGCTTTGATATGATTTAAGTCCAAATGTTAACAGACCAAATACCCCGCAGCCTATTGCTGAAAGTATTAGTTTTAAACTTCCGCCTGCTGAAAAATACATTACCATTGATGAAATGGCTAAAATAAGTACCATACTTAAGTTTGGCTGTTTGAATATTAATAGAACCATAATAAGAATTGGAACATAATATTTCCACATTTTAGAATTTAGAATATTTATATCTCTTGAAAAGGCGCTTGATAAAAGCATTATAACAGACAGCTTTGCGGCTTCTGAAGGCTGAAATTGAATTGGCCCGATAGATAACCACCTTTGGGCACCATTTACTGTTGTACCAAAAAGATGAACCCCTATTAATAGACCTATTATTATCCACGCAAAAGGAATTGATAACTGGTTTAAGGCTTTATAATTGAATTTGCTGATAGTGAACATTGCAATACAGCCAAGAATAAACCAAATAAATTGTCTTAAAACAAAGAAGGTTGAATGAGTTCCTTGAATAATACATTTTGGTGCGCCGGCTGAGAATATAGCTAAAAATCCTATAATAATAAGGAAAAGCACAATAAATGTAAGTTTGCTGTCGTAAGAAGAGAGCATTACTCCATTATCTTGTTTTTGTTGTTGAAGATTGTTATTGTATCTTGGATTTGACATAATCTTTAAACACTTCTCCTCTGTGTTCATAGCTGTTAAACATATCGTAGCTTGCGCAAGCAGGTGATAGAAGAACAATTTCATTTTCAAGTGTTAATGAAGTATCAATTGCTTCTTCCATTGAGTTTGACAATATTATATTTGTAAATCCGTTTGCTTCCATGTTTTCTTTAAAACGCTGAGTTGCTTCGCCGATTAGTATAACAGTAGAAACATATTTATTTATGTAATCTTTGCAGAATTCTGTTAAGTCTGTATTTTTGTCGCGTCCGCCTGCAATTAATGTTAATTTCTTACCTTCAAATGCTTTTATTGCTACAAATGAAGCTTCGGGATTTGTTGCTTTTGAATCATTGTAAAAAGATTTACCTTCTACATCTGCAACATACTCTATTCTATGTTCTACAGGTTTAAAGGACTTAATTTGTTCTTTTATATTTTCGTTTGAAATGCCGATTAATTTAGCAACAACAATTGCACACATAACATTTTGGTAGTTATGTTCACCTACAAGTGTTATTTCATTAAGTTTAATGATTTCTTCTTCTTTATTTCTTTTAAAATATATAGTGTCATTTTTTATGTAACAGCAATTATTTTCAAGTTCTTTTGCATAAATGAATTTTTCACCTGTGTATGTTTTAGAAAATTCATAAATTTTTTCATCTGCCCCTGAGAATACAGCATACATTGGCTGTTTGTAATCCTTAAATAAACTTGTTTTAGCCTTCCAGTAATTTTCTAATCCGCCATGCCAATCAATATGGTCAGGAGTGAAGGTTAGAAAACATGCTATTTGCGGTCTGAAGGTTGGAGCAGTTTCCAATTGGAAAGAACTTACTTCGCATATATAATAGTCAGGATTTGTTTCTAATAATGAAGTAGGAGGAACTCCTATATTACCGCAGACAGGTGCTTTATATTCACTGTTTAAAATATGAGAGGTTAAAAAAGTAGTTGTTGTTTTACCATTAGTTCCTGTTATTGCTACAAACGGAGCTTGAGCTTCCAAGTATGCAAGTTCAACTTCACCTATTATCGGTATGTTTTTTTCTTTTAAACGTGTAAATATTTCGCTTTTAGGCGGAATCCCAGGACTTGTAATTGCTATATATGAATCATTAATAAAATCCTCGCTATGTGAGCCTGTTTCAACTCTAATACCTTCATTTTCAAGTTCTTTTACAAGTTCAATATCTTTATCCTGTAATGGTTTTGCTTCTGTTATATAGCAGTCTGCACCTTTTTGAGATAAATATTTAGCTGCAGATACTCCGCTTTTGGATAATCCTAATATTAATACTTTTTTATCAATCCATTTTCTTTTCATAATTAGTCTTTCTAACCTAAGAGTTTAAATAATGTTACTGCTATTGCGCAGAAGATTAATGTTACAAGTGAAAATACAGTTACAATTTTATTTTCATTCCAGCCGCATAATTCGAAGTGGTGATGAATGGGGCTCATTTTGAAAACTCTTTTGCCTGTTAATTTGAAACTGGTAACTTGTATGATAACTGATAGTGTTTCTATACAGAAAACTATACCTATAAATAGAATAAATAATTCAAATTTCCCCATAACAGCAAGGGTAGCTAATAATCCGCCAAGTGCTAATGAACCAGTATCACCCATAAATACTTTTGCCGGATATTTGTTGAAATATAAAAATGCAAAAGTTGAACCTGCGGTTGCGGCTGCAATTATTGCGATATCTGTTTGTTTTGTTAATAAACATAAAATTGTACAAGCTATCATTGCAATTGTTGTGTTTGATGCAGCAAGTCCGTCTAAACCGTCTGTTAAATTTACCGCGTTTGAAACTCCGGTCATAAATAGAATTACAAAAATTGGATAAAGATAATGTAAATCAATACTATATTGACCGAAAGATAAATAAGTTTCACCTGAAACGGTCATATATACAGCAGGTAATAATGAAATTGCTATTTGTAAAAACAGTTTGTTTCTTGGTGTTAAACCTGCTTTGTTTTCTTTGTGTTTTATCTTTCCTATATCATCGGTTAAACCTGCAAGCATAAAGAAAAAGAAAGTCATCAAGGTTATTAAGGCTTCCGGTGTTGGTCTTTGATACATTGTTAAAGCAGTAAGTGAAGCTGCAATAATAGAAAGAACAATAAACACTCCGCCTGTTGTCGGCGTACCAGCTTTTTTTGCATGGTTTTCTGGTGCGTCCTCTAAAATGTATTGTGTATACATTTTTTTCTTTAAAAAGTCTATATAAACTACTCCGAAAAGCAGTGTTAAAACAAATGCTACAAGCATTGAAACTATAGTTAATATGTTAAAATCCATTATTTATTTAACTCCTCAATAATTTCTTCAAATTTCATAAATCGTGAAGCCTTTAAAAGAATATTCGAATTATTAGGTAAATTATTTTTTATAAATTCTGCGGCTTCTTTTTTTGTTTCAAAATGAACGGTTTTAAGGTTTGATGGCTTAATAAGTTTTGCTAAATCACCTATTGTTAAAACATAATCGCATTCAAATTGTTCTAAAAATTTTCCTGTTTCAATGTGGTATTCTTCTTCGTTCAAACCAAGTTCACCCATATCGCCAAGTACTACAGATTTAGGGCTTGGTGTGTATAATAAAAAGGTTTTAAGTGCTGCTTTTACGGATTCGGGATTAGAATTATAGCTGTCATTAATAACTTTAAAACCATTAATTTCTTGAATATCCCATCTTTTTTCTATCGGAGAGAATTCTTTTAGTCCTTGTGCAATAAGTTTAGGGGTTAATCCTGCAAAAAGACCTGCTTCTATAACGCTTAAAGCATTTTGAATATTATGCTCACCTGCAACATTTAATTTATAACTATAACCTTTGTAAGTGAAAAGGCAAGATGAAGATGTCATTTCTTTTACTTCTAAGTTTTCATCTTTAAGGTCAAAATATATAGTTTGGTGCTGTTTATCATTTATTTGATGAATTAATGGGTTATTATGTGCAATTAATACTCCATCGGGATTTAGATATTTTGCAATTTCGCATTTTGCTTTTGCAATATTTAAAAGTGAACCGAGTCTGCCTATGTGTGCGCTTCCTGCATTTACAATTACGGCAATATCTGGCTCAGCGTATTTTGAAAGAAGTTCTATTTCGCCTGCGCCTCTCATTCCCATTTCTACAATTAAGTATTTTGTAGTTTTTTTAAGTGAAGAAAGTGTTTGGCACAAACCTATTTCATTATTATGGTTAAGAATTGATTTAACTGTTTCGCCGGCATTTTTAAAAACGCTGTACATCATTTCTTTTACGGTTGTCTTGCCGCTGCTGCCTGTAATTGCAATTGTGTATGGTTTAATTTTATTTTTGTAGAAGTTTGCAAGTTGAAGATATGCTTCTTTTGTATCTTTTACATATAGAATTATTTCTGCTTCATCAAAGATTTTATTTTTATCAGAAGTGAAATATCCGTTTGCACCTTCATTTAAAGCGTTTTGTATAAAGTTTTCCCCGTCAAAAGTTTCACCTTTTAATGGAATATATATTTCACCTGATTTTATAGTTCTTGTATCTGTAGAGAAAGCGAACAAAAAGTCATTATTATTACCTTTTATAAGTTCAGCATTTGTAGCTTTTAAAATTTCATTTAAATTAAGTTTCATATTTGCCCCAATTCCTTAATAATTCTATCATAAAAGAGAATTATACAAAAAGATTTTATACTTATAAATAATTGATTTTAAAAAAAGATTTTTTATTTTATACTTTATATAAAAATTTACTTTTAAAGTTTCAGGGCGAGGAATTATGGAAAATATAATATACAGAATAAGATTAATAATTTCAATTTGCTTTTTTGTTATTTTAACAGGAGGACTAATTTTTCTTTTTTCTCCATTGAGTACAATTAATATTGATTTTATTAGATTTATGCACAATCATTGTTGGATAATAGTTGCTTTTTTATTTTTAATTTTATTATCTGGAATTTTATTTGGCAGAATTTCTTGTTCTTTGATTTGTCCTTTTGGCATATTTCAAGAAATAATTACATTATTTTCGGATAATTTAAATGAAAAACGAACAAATTTTCCTGTAAAATATATTGTTGCAGTTATATTCTGGGGCATTATATTTACTTTTGGAATAAAGTTTATAGAGTATTTAGGGGGTGTTACAAAACTTTCATTTCTAATAGCTATAACTATATTTTTAATTGTTATTGGAATACTTGCATTCTTTAAACACAGAATTTTCTGTACTGATATTTGTCCTTGTGGAACAATAATTGGACTTATTTCTAAAATATCTTTATTTAAATTATATATAGATAAGAATGAATGTTTATCTTGTGGAATGTGTGAAAGAGGCTGCCCGTCTTCTTGTATTGATTCTTTCAACGAAGAAATTGAAAATGAAACTTGCGTAAGATGTTTAAAATGTCTTGCTAATTGTCCAAAAAATGCGATAAAATTCAGTATAAAAAATCCTAATACTGAAAGTTAGCAGATAATGTGTAAAAATTTTGAAAATTATGAAAAATTTTTAGCAAGTGTTAATTCTGATTTAACAAAAATTTTTGAATATCAAAAAGAATATATAGTATGTAAAAAAGGCTGTTCATATTGCTGTGAAAGAGGTGACTACCCTTTATCAAAGCTTGAATTTGAGTATTTAATGTCAGGCTTTGAAAAATTAGATGAAAATTTAAAAAATCAAATTAAACAAAATATAGAAACAGCAAAACAAGGGGATAGGGATTCATATAAATGTCCTTTTTTAATAGATAATGCTTGTAGTGTATATGAATATAGACCCTTTGTCTGCCGAACTTTTGGTGTTCTGACTGAAGATGCAAAAGGCAACCCTGCATTTCCGTTTTGTACAACAAAAGGACTGAATTTTTCTCAAATATATGATGAAGAGAAAAAACATCTTTCAGCAGATTTAGTAGAAAAGAAGAATTTCAAAATTTTCCCCAAAATCTTTCGATTAAGTAATAAAGTTATAATGAATTTACCTTTGGCAAAAGAATTGAATATTGAGTTTGGCGAAGCTAAACGAATGGTGGATTTTTTCTAGAATTTAAGAAAAATTGCAACAAAAATAAGAAAATAATTTTAGAGGGCATTGTTTTTAGGTATCGCGAAAACACAGGCCTCTAAAATTATTTTCTTATTTTTGTTGCAATTTTTTGATTTTTTAGAAATGTCTGGTTTTACGTAGGGGCTAATAGTTTTAGAATTAGTTATATTAATGAATATATTATTAATTGGTAAGATGCTGAAACAAGTTCAGCATGACAAAAATATTAGTAAGATAGTATTTCATACCAGACATTTTTTTACAAAATCTATGATTTTGTAAAAAGTAGTCAAACAACTTTAGGATGACAGTTAATTTGAATTAATTAAATTATTTTTTTCTGTGTCATGCTGAACTTGTTTCAGCATCTTACCAAACAGAAATGAAATCCTAACCATAGTACATTATTCTTATCTACTATTGACTGATAGTAACTCTCATCTTGTAATATAAGAGTATATTAAAAAGAAAGGGATAAAATATGAAAGTATTATTATTTAACGGTTCACCGCATAAAGACGGATGCACATTCACAGCACTTGAAGAAGTATCTAAAACTTTAAATGAAGAAGGAATTGAAACTGAAATATATAATCTTGGACCCAAAGCTATTGCACCATGTAAAGCTTGCAGAGCATGCGCAAAACTTGGTAAATGTGTAATAGATGATGAAGTTAACGCCTTTGTGGAAAAAGCAAAAGATTTTGATGCTTTTGTATTTGGTTCACCTGTTTATTATGCCGCAGCTGCAGGAAGTGCTGTTTCTTTCCTTAACAGAGCTTTCTTTTCTGCTTTTATGTCTGGTAAAGGCGAAATTTTCTTGCATAAACCTGGTGCAGCAGTGGCAAGTGCAAGACGTGCAGGTACAACTGCAACATTAGATCAGTTAAATAAATACTTTACAATAACTCAAATGCCTATAATTTCAGGCAGATACTGGAATATGGTGCACGGACAAACTCCTGATGATGTCCGCAAAGATATAGAAGGTATGCAAAATATGAGAATACTTGCACGCAATATGGCTTATTATTTGAAATGTATTGAAGCAGGTAAAAAAGCAGGTGTTGAACTTCCAAAACAAGAAGAAGTTGTGTTCACTAACTTCATAAGATAAAAATCTTGATTATTTTAACAATATAAGGAAAGAGAACTTATGAAAAAATTATTGTTGATTATTCCTATAATTATTGCTATAGCAGGCTTTTTCTTTGTTAAAGTGTCTGCTGATAACTCAAATTATATAAAGAAAGGAGCATATATGTCAGATAAAAAAGTTTTAATTGCATATTATTCTTATTCGGGTAATACAAAACAACTTGCTGAAAAAATTCAAAAACAAACTAATGCTGATATGTTTGAGATTAAAACAGTAAAGGCCTATCCTTCAAGTTATAATGCAGTTGTTGAACAAGCAAAACGAGAAAAAACTGAAGATGTAAGACCAGAACTTCAAGCTAAAGTTGATAATATACAAAATTATGATGTAGTATTTCTTGGAACTCCTGTTTGGTGGTATACAATGGCGCCTGCACTAAAAAGTTTCATTTCAGAAAATGATTTAAACGGTAAAATAGTTGTTCCTTTCTGTACACACGGAGGCGGCGGTGCTTCTGATACCTTTACTGATATTGCAAAGCTTTCTCCAAATGCGAAAGTATTAAAAGGGTTTGCAGTTTATGAAACATCCGCTGGCGATAAAGAAGTTTCTGATTGGTTAAAAGGGTTAGACCTGTAGAAACCATATAAATACATAGCAAAAAGTATATGACACCCATACGCCATTTCTAATTTTCTAGCTTTGACCAAAGGCTTCGTAAGCAGACGAAGCCCTGCTGTTGTCTTAGCAAGAAAATTTACGAAACTCTGTATATGGTGTCATATACTTTTTGCTATGTATTTATATGGTTTTTAATGGAACTCATAATTAATTTCTTCGTCATTGTAATTAAATGAGAGTAGAGGATTAGTTATGAGTATTCAATATGTAGATGATTTGTGCTGTGAAAATGAATTAATTAATATTCAATCAGAAGATGAAGAGCAGGAAGAAATAACTTCTTTTAACAGTATTGTATATAAGGATGATATTCTTCAAATGTATTTAAAAGATATAGGAAAAACTAAACTTTTAAAGAGGGGTGAAGAGCAAGAGCTGGGGAAAATGATACTGGAAGGGGATAAGCACAAAGCTTTAATTGCTAAGAAAAAGCTTGTTCAAGCAAACTTAAGACTTGTTGTAAGTATTGCTAAAAAATATACGGGGCAAGGTGTTTTATTTATGGACTTAGTTCAAGAGGGTTCATTGGGTTTGATTAAAGCAGCAAATAAGTTTGATTATTCCAAAGGCTTTAAGTTTTCAACCTATGCAACTTGGTGGATTAGACAAACTATAGTCAGAGCAATTGCAAACAACTCAAAAGTAATTCGTGTACCTGTCCACATGATAGATAAAATAAGACTTGTAAAAAAAGCAATGTTTGATATTAACTATACAACAGGTCATGAAGCTACAGTTGAAGAGATTTCTCAAAAACTTAAAATGCCTGAAAAACAAGTTACTATGGTGCTAAATACAATTAAGCTTGAACCTGTCAGCCTTGATACTCCTATTGCAGATAATCTTTCGCTGGAAGATTATATTTCGGATGACAATTATGTTTCGCCTGAGAATAATACTCAGAATAACTTACTAAAAATCCATGTTGAAAAAATTCTTAAAGAGTTAAATCAAAAGGAACGTAAAATCTTAATAGGCAGATTTGGTATTGACGGCAGTAAACCAAAAACATTAGAAGAATTAGGAAAGGATATGGGGTTTTCAAAAGAGAGAATAAGGCAAATAGAATGTATTGCGTTGAAAAAACTACGTGGTACTGAGCATATTAAGCATTTAAAAGATTATTTGAGTTAGTTTAATAAAACAATAAAAAATTGGCAGATTAAATATAAAAAAATAAGACCTGTGCGACGTATAGTAAACATCAACCTCAGTTGATGTGCGCAAACTCGTTTCACTCAAACAGTGCGCACTTTGCTGTCTCTTCGGTAAGATGAACTATACTCTGCAATGGTCTTATTTTTTTATATTTAATCTGCCAATTTTTTATTGTTTTATTAATTTGCAGAATATGTTAAAATATAACCTGATATATCACTCTAATTATTATTATAAAGGACTTTTTATGAATTTATTTGGTTTATTACTCGGCAAACAATATAATGTACTTACATTTCTGCCTGAAGCTGTTTTAGTAATTGATGAAACCGGAAAAATTCACTATGCAAATAAAAAGGCTTTTAAATTATTTGAGACTCAAAAACTTAGAGGAAAGAATATTAATGATTATTTCTTGATTAATTCAGATAATATTATCAGCAACAAAGACCAAGAACTTAAACAAATATTAAAACTGGTTTCAGAAGAGCAAAATACAAAAATTACAGATGTTAAGGTTACAGATGTTTCTTCCAGAAAGAAGAAAAGATATATTCTTACAATTATTGATAATACTCAAGATCATTCTCTACTTGACCAATTAATAGCAGAACGCCAAGATAGAAATATTTTAAACCATACAAAAAATGTTTTGTTGACAAAAATGACAAATTATTTGTCATCGCCGCTATATTCAATAGTTGGATTCTCTCAAGCTATGCTTGAAGGATTAAGCGGTGATATGAATGAAAAACAAACAAAATATCTTCAAATTATGAATTCTAATTCTTCAGAAGTTTTATTATTTGTTGAAAAATTGGTTGAATATTCACAATTAGAAGAAGATATTTATAAATTTGAATATACTAATTTTGATATAGCTGCATTGTTATCTGTAATAATGGGTGAGATGAAAGTTAGGCTGCAAAATAAGGATATAAAATTTAGCGCAAATTCTTCTGAGTTAATCAGACAAAATTGTTATTCAGATAAAAACGCATTTAAAATTGTTATGTCAGATTTAATAGTAAATGCTGCAGAATTGATAGAAACTGGTGCAGTAAGTATTAATTTATCTAATCCGGATCCAGAGTTATTACTTGCTAACGGCGTAGAAGTCGGTAATGGTGTTAATGATAAATCATACTTGATGTTTGAAGTTGCTTGTAAGGGCTTAGATGGTGCTCTTTATAATGAGTCTGACATTTATGACCCTTATATACAAGTTGAGAAAAATTCAAAAAAATATTTATTACAAAGCTTGCTTTTAGGCGGTGCTAAAAAATATGTTGCCGGATTGAACGGTGCAATGTGGATTAATAATCAACTTGCAAATCAGGTTTCATTTGTTGTTGTAATTCCTATTGAAAAAGCATTGATTGAGGCAAATTCGGTTAAATAAAATGGCACAAGTAGAACTAAAAAACGTTACTAAAATATATGATAAGAAGAAAATTATAGATAATGTAAGCTTAACGGTGGAAGACAAAGAATTTCTTGTTCTTGTCGGTTCGTCCGGATGCGGTAAATCTACATTATTAAGGATGATTGCAGGTCTTGAAAATATCACGGAGGGTGAAATTTACATAGATAATAAATGTGTTAATAATGTTCATCCTAAAGAGCGTGATATAGCTTTTGTTTTCCAAAATTATGCGTTATATCCACACATGAGTGTTTATGAAAATATGGCATTCCCTTTAAAGATGAGAAAAATGTCTAAAAAAGATATTGATGTAAAAGTAAAAGAAGCCGCAGAAATATTAGATTTAACAGAACTTTTACAACGAAAACCAAAACAACTTTCAGGCGGGCAAAGACAGAGAGTTGCTTTGGGTCGCGCAATTGTTCGTAATCCTAAAGTTTTTCTTATGGATGAACCTTTATCAAATCTTGATGCGAAATTACGTGTTCAAATGCGTTCTGAAATTAAAAAATTACATCAAAAGCTGCAAACTACATTTATATATGTAACACATGACCAAACTGAAGCTTTAACAATGGGGGATAGAATTGCTGTGATAGATAAAGGAATAATTCAGCAAATCGGTACACCATTGGATGTTTATAACAATCCGGCAAATAAATTCGTGGGCGGTTTTTTAGGCTCACCAGCAATGAACTTTATTCGTTGTGAAGTAAATGACAATATGCTAGGTATTAATGGTTCTTCATTTGTACTTAGTCAAGAACAACTTGATAAACTTGCAGGAAAGAAAGATATTTTAATTGGTATAAGAGCAGAAAATTTTAACAGCTTGAATTCTAATTTTGAATTTAAAGCTGATATTGATATTGCTGAAATGCTTGGTAGTGAACAAATAGCATATTTTAAAGCTAATGATTGTTCTTGTTGTGCAACTGTTCAATCTGATGTAGAGTTAGTTAAAGAGTTTACATTTAAGTTTGATACAAATTCTATTTTATTTTTTGATGTTGAAACGGGTGCTCGAATATAGAAATATAAAAAATAGTTTGGAGATTAGTTTTGAAGTCCATTGATTTTAGGTATCGCGAAATCACAGGACGAAAAACTAATCTCCAAACTATTTTTTATATTTTTATATTATTCTTTAATAATAATCAAATTATTAGCAATTTTCATCTTACAAGTAGGTAAAACAACATCTTGAAGTCCATTAGCAATGCTTATAACGCTTCTTGCTTCAAGTGTAACGTCTTTTCCTTGATAAGTAAAAGTATAATCTGTGTCTCTATCAGAGCGAATTGTTATTTGGCTCATTTTTATCTCCTTAATCTATAATACGTCTTCCTTCAATTGCTTTTGCCAGAGTAATTTCATCTGCAAATTCAAGGTCTGAACCTATAGGCAATCCAAAAGCAATTCTTGAAATTTTTATATTGAATGGTTTTAATAATTTTGTAATATACATACTTGTTGCTTCACCTTCAACAGAAGGACTTAATGCAAGAATTATTTCATTGACTTTTTCATCAGTAACTCTGTTTAAAAGTTCTTTTATCCTTATATCTTCAACTCCAATACCGTCTAAAGGTGATAATGTTCCTTGTAAAACATGATAAAGTCCTTTGTATTCACGAGTTTTTTCTATGGCAATTAAGTCTTTTGTTTCTGCAACAACACAAATTACACTTTTGTCTCGTCTGTCGTCAGAGCATATTTCACAAGGGTTTGAAGCAGACATATTAAAGCAGATATTACAATAATGAATATTTTCTTTTGCTTCTACTAAAATTTGTGAAAAACGCTGAACATCAGAAAGAGGCATTTTTAATAAATGAAATGCCATCCTCTGGGCCGATTTCGGGCCTATGCCTGGAAATTTTTGAAAAAATTCAATTAATTGTGCTAAAGGCTTTGTGTATTCCATTATTAGAATAATCCTGGGATGTTAATACCAGCAGGTACGATACCTTTCATTTTGTCTTGCATTTTCTTTTGAGCATCTGCAGTTGCTTGTTTCATAGCAGAAGAAATTAAATCTTCAAGCATTTCAATTGTTTCATCATCTACAGAGTCTGGATTTTCTGCATTGATTGCTTGTTTTGTTAATTTAATAGACTTAAATTTGCCGTGACCATCGCATATAACTGTAACAGCACCATTTGCAGCTTGAGCTGTGATTTCTGTTGCAGCTAAATCTTTTTGAGCATCTTGTAATCTTTTTTGCACTTGTTGTGCTTGTTTCATCATATTTGCTAAATTCATCATTTTAAACTCCATATCTCTAATCTAGTGCAATTATTATAAAGCAAGCATTTTAACATAGCAAGTTTTTATAAATTTTTAAGGATTTATTTTTTTTGTCATTCTGAACTTATTTCAGCATTTTGCTAATAAAAATAAAATCATGAAACTTATTTTTAATTAAAAACAGCTATATATCGCTGGTAAGTGCCTGAAATAAATTCAGGGTGACAGGTAGATTCTTTTGTTAATTATGTATGAATGAACTCGTATATTTTATTGTCATGCTGAACTTGTTTCAGCATCTTAGGTTTATGAATAAAGTTCTTTCTATTGATTTATTTCAAAACTGGTAAGATGCTGTGGAGAACCAGACATTTTTCATAAAATCATAGATTTTGGAAAAAGTAGTCAAACAAGTTCAGCATGACAGTTTTTATCTACAGGCACAAATATAGGGCGAATTGTAATATAAGTCCATAGTTTTATTCCATCAATTCAGATAAACGTAATTCTCTTTTACGTTGCTTTACAGGATTTGTGACAGGTTTTTTTTCATTGAAATGGTCAAAACTGCATAATCCTACAGGACTTTTTTCATTTGTTTCAAGCATTAAGATTTCTCTTACAAAATTTACTATTTCGTTCATTTTTTCTCTCACTAATTTTTCTCTCACACACTTTAAAACTACTTTAAAACTATTTTAGTTCATTTTTAATCCCCAACTATGCTATATTTATGTCTATGGAAAATTATTTAGAAATAAATTATGAAAAAAATATGGTAATGCTTAATCAGGCAATGGAATATTGTTATGAAGATTTATCACATCAAGATTTAATAAAAGAGCTTTTATCTGATAATGATTTAAAAAAACAACTTTGTATAATTAAAATTCAGCAATTAAATTCTCAATCAGAAGCTGATATTCTTGTTTCTAACTTAACAGGTAAATCCGGACCAATAAGAGAAACCATATCATTCAAAATTTTAGAACTTATTAAACAAGAAGCATATTGCAAATATTTTCAGAAAGAAGAAATATTAGATACTTTTGTAAAAGCAGTAACAGATATAAACCCTTCTGTATCAAGAAATACTGTTGAGATAATTAAATATGTTGAAAATGCACAATATTTATATGCTTCTTTAATTGCAGAAATAAAGAAAACTTTAAATGAAATGCAAGATATACAACAAGTTCGTTCTTATGATACAAATAAAAAGAATTTTAACTTATATTGGAATATAGAAGCTATTATTAGTATTGGTTCTAAAATTCAAGCAGATGAAGATTTTTTCTTAATTCTAAAGCAAACAGCTTGTTCAAATGATTATACAATAAGAGAAAAAACAGCGAAGGCGGCTCACGTTTTATCATTACAAGATAATCGTTTTAAAGTTGTCCTTAATCTTCTTTCTAATGATAGTAATGTGTATGTCCAAAAATATTTATAAATGAAATCTCATTATGCTATAATCTAAAGTATTAATGGAGGGATATTATGTTTTTTGCCCAATTTGCAAAATTTTTGAAATATTTTGGTAAAGGATATGAATTTAAAATACTATATATGCTTTTTATGGCGTTTATGACCAGCCTTTTAGAATTTCTAAGTGTTGTTCTTGTTTTTCCATTTATGATGATAATGGTTAATCCTGGGCGTGTTGTTAATAACCCTGTAGCACTATATTTCCAGAACAATTTTAATATTGTTGGAACTAATAATATGATTTTATTAATTGGTTGTTTAATTGCAAGTATTATTGTTATTAAAAATGTATATAGTATTTTAATCCAATATTGGGAAAATAAAATGACTAGCCAATGGGGGCTTGAAATAAAAGAAAAAATCTTAGAATTTTTTCTATACGCTCCTTATGAAGCAGACTTGCAGCGCGGTAATACAAGTGTAATTAATCTTGTATTGAAAAATATAGATGATATTATGCTATATTTTGTTTCTAAAGTTATAGCTTTTATCTCTAATACATTCGTTATTGTATTAATATTCTCTATATTAGTATTTCTTCTTCCTATGTTTACTTTATTAGCAATATTCTTTTTTGCAATTGCAGGTTCAATTCAGGCAGGGTTATTTAGGCATTGGACAACTAAATTGAGTATAAAAAAACTTCAATTAACAAATGGTCCTTATTCTTCTGTAATTAATAATTTGTCTTGTATAAAAGATATTAAAATTAACGGATGTCAGAAGTATTTTTATAATATGTATGATAATATTTCTCAAAAAATGATTCCGTTTACTGAGAAAATTAATCTTATTCCATTGCTTCCGCAATATATTATTGAAATTATCTTTATTTTCACAATGATAATTTTATGTTTTGGTATTTTAACAAAATATGGTGAAAGTCCTTCAAATATACTAGTAACTATGGGGGTAGTTGCTATTGCAATATATAGGGTTGTACCTCAAATTTATAAAAATCAAGTTTACTTAAATTATATTAATTTAACATCGGCTAAAGTTGATGATTTATTTAAACTTTACGAACAATATATTAGATATGATTATTCAGAAAATAAAGATACCAAAGATAAAATGAAATTTGATGACAGTTTTAGTATCAATAATATGAGTTATTCATATAATAAAAAAGAAGATGTTTTGAAGAATATAAATATTGATATACGAAAAGGTGAGTTTATTGGTATTGTAGGTTTATCCGGTGCTGGTAAAACAACTCTCGTTGATTGTTTGCTTGGACTTCTTGATTATCAAGGTGATATTAAAATTGATAATGTTGTTTTAAATTCAGATAATATACAAAGTTTTAGAAATATTATAGGTTATGTTCCTCAAAAAACATGTACGATAGAAGGTGATATTTATGCCAATGTTGCTTGGGGGATAGACAGAAAAAATATAGATAAAGAAAAGGTTGATGAAGTATTAAAAATAGCTCAATTATATAATCAGTTAAAACAAACGGAAAATGGACTTGAAATTGAATTGAAACAAGATGGTACAGGTTTATCCGGCGGGCAAATGCAGAGAATTGGTATAGCCAGAGCTTTATATAGAAATCCTGAAATTATAGTTCTTGATGAGGCAACTGCAAACCTTGATGTTAAAATTGAAAATAAATTAACTGATATCTTAAATGAATTAAAAGGTTCTAAAACTATTATTGCAATTGCACATAGACTCAGTACTTTAGTTAACTGTGACAGAATTGCATATCTTAAAGAAGGTACTATTGTTGATATAGGTACATTCCAAGAATTGGCTGAAAAGTATGAAGATTTTGAAGAAATCCTTAGACTCTCAAGAATAAAACTTGATAATGAAGATGAATAGAAAAATAAAAGCCTCAAGAGTTTTGAGGCTTTTATTTTATAACTTCATATAATGTACTTGCTTCTTGTACTGATACATTGTTTGCAGGAATTTTAATAATCCGTATTTTTATTTCGGTATTTGCTTGTACAATTGTTATTGTATCGCCTTCTTTTAGTTGTTTAGCCGGTTTTGCAATAACATCATTTACATATATACGACCTTGGTCGGATACCTTATTTGCAACTGTTCTTCTTTTTATTAATCTTGAAACTTTTAAAAATTTATCTAATCTCATAATATAATTATACATAAAAAAACCACGTATTTATTATCTACGTGGTTCTTTTATTATTTATTTTTTTTGTTCAAGTTTCTTTAACCGTTTTTCAAAGGCTTTATTTTGTTCAAGTAAGAGTTTATTTTGTTTTTCTAATTCAGAAATTCGTTTATCTAATCCTGTTATCTTTGCAGTTAAAGTTTGAACTTGTACATACAATTCTTTTATTGAATTAACCATTGCATAAAAGATTTCATCGGTCTTTATTCTTAAGAAACCATCTTCGCCCTTTAATACAGAATTAGGGAAAATCTTTTGTAATTGTTGTGCAATTACACCAACATGAGGAGTTTTAGTTTTATCAGCTTTGTATGTGTAATTTTTCACCGCAATCTGATTGATTTCTTTTAAACCTGCAACATTATCTCCTGAAATATCTTTAAGTCTTTCGTCCGAAGATACAGAACCATTTTCTAATGTTTTTATTCTGTCTTCATGATCATTTATTGCAGCACCAATCTGTCCTTGTTTAATTTTTATTGACTTGTGATATATTTTATCTTTGTCAACATAGAAAGTATTGCCAAGATCTATTTTACTGTTTGTTGCATCAGTTGCTTGAATAGTAAACTTACCTTTTGTTGCAAGAGCATTATCACCTTTTGTATCCCAAGCAACACCATTTTCCGGGTCAATGAATATATTGCCGTTTGTTCCGCTATTTAAAAATACAGATGCTTTATTTTTTTGTATTTTCATATATGAGTCCGTATCAGCACCTGTTTGTAAGTTGAAACCGTCATTAGCTGTAAGATATAAACTCGGAGCATTATCATTATTTTCAATTTCTACTTTATTATTTAAAGCAAGAATATATTTATAAGTGGGATTGCTTCCTTCAGGTACAGATTGAGCTATTATGCCGACTTTTGTATAATTTTTATTTCCGCTCTTGTCTACGAAAGGAGGCATATCAAATTTTAATACGTTATTAAAGCTAATATCAGCCATTCTGTCGGGATCTGTTGTATTATATTTGTCATATGTTTGAATTCTAACTTCTTTATTAGTAGCGGTTGTACCAACAGCGCCAAATGTCATACTTACAGACGATTTATCACCGCCGCCGCCGGTATCTCTTAAGTTAAATGCAGCAACACCCCATCTTCCTTGGTTGCCATCTTCATAACCATCATCTTTTGAACCGGAATAAGAATGGAATGAAAATGTTGCACCGCTGCTATTAAATGGTCTGAATTCAATTTTTCTTGCATTAATAATTAATTCTTTATCGTATGTATTTGAACCCTTGGTAACTTTTTTGGTATGTCCGGAAATTAATGGAGCTTCGTCTCCTGCTGCACCAATATAAAGACCATTTGTATCGCTTGTTAATGGAGTAGATTTTGAAACTTTTTCATCTATGGCGCTATTCCCTGCCATATATCCTATACAGATATTATTACTTCCTTCAGTAAAATGACCGCATGCACCGCTGCCTATTACTGTGTTATTATCACCTTTTGTTAAGGTAAGCATTGCACTTTGACCAATAACGGTATTATTTTGACCTTCTGCATTATATCTTAATGCCTGAGCTCCAACAGCAGTGTTACGATTGCCTTTTATCATTGAATGCATTGCAATAGAACCTATTGAAGTGTTTTGATTGTTTTTACTTTCATGGTCATTACCCAGTTTGAAAGCTGAGGCATATCCTAATGCTGTATTATATGAACCAAGCTCGTTAAAAGTTAAAGCTTTTTTACCAAATGCTGTATTTTTATATCCTTCAGTATTCTTTAATAATGCAAAATGTCCAACTGCAGTATTCTCACCATTATTATCTTCCTTCATTTTTTGCAGTGTACCCATACCAATTGCAATATTACCTTGATCCATTGCTATACGACCGGCGTAAGTAATATTATTAGTTGTTGTACCTTCTTTATTTGGAAGATTATAAAAAGAAATGTGTGAATTCATTAAACTTGAATAACTTTTCTTTAGTATAACCAGTTTATCTCCGGCATTACTGTATTTTAAATCATCAACTTCAATTATATCCTGACTTGAATCATGTATAACTCCATCAGTATCTGTAGCATGTACATCTTTGAATGAGTTATCTATTTCCGGAATGGAGTTTGCACCAATAATTGCGCTCTGATTACTTCCTGTTCCGAAATATGCGTTGTTTCCTTGACCTGTCCAACGCCATATTTGTTCTCTATCTGCGCCGGCTTTTCTTGTAATTGTTGGTATTGCTGCCGATAATACAATACTTATAATTAACAAAGAAATTAATAACTCGGCAAGAGAAAAACCTTGTAATTTTTTACTCATTGTTGCTTTCTTTCCATTTTTTATAATCAAATTTTATATCTTTTATTTTAATTCCCAGTTTCTGTAGTTTTTCATTCATGTGTTTAAATAATTTTTCTTTTGAAAAATATAATTCGTTAGACACAAATGAATCCGAACAAACAATTGTAAGAATATTATCGTTAGAAAAGTCATAAACTTTAGCAAATTTTGAGATTTTATTACCAATTGTATCTGTCCAAATTTCTTGAATTTTTTCAATATTTTCACAATTTTGTGCAGAATAATTAAAATTTAAGTCTTTAATTACATCTTGTAATAGTTCAAAATTAGAATTGTTTAGTCTTTTCATACTTTCTTTATTATAGTATTTTTTTTGAAATTTTCAAAAGAAATAATGTTTTTAAATTAGAAAACCTTATTAATATTGATTTTTCAAAAAATATGTAACGAAATGTTACAAGTGTACAAAGAACACGATATAAAAATAAAAACATGTGGAACTATATACTCAGAGGATGAAAAATGACTTAGTGATGAATAAGTGTTCTCTTTCCCTGATTCCTCTCTCTGATATATAGTGAACTTAACCGATATGAGTCGGTTTTTTTATTGTCTTTTTTCTTTTTAAAATATGTTTTTTCCGTCTTTAGAATACATATTTAAGCGTTTGTTTTTTAGTTCTGATAATAAGTCCGCTTTATTTTGGTCTTTTAAGTATGAAATTGATTCATATAAATTATTTAATGATTTATTGATATTTGAATTATTGTAGTTCATCATATCTTTTGCCATTTCAAGATTAGAAGCTGCAAGTCTAGTCATATCTCGAAAACCGCTGGAAGCAAGTTTTAATGCTAATTCATTGTTAGCGGCAGTATAAAATAAAGCTTGTGATAGTAATAATGGCATATGGCTTATTAACGCAACTGCTTCATCATGTTCTTTTGCATTTGAAATAATAACTTGAGCACCTATTTCTTGTAGAATTTTTGATACAAATTCAATATCTTTATTATTAATCGTTTGCGGTGGCGTTAAAACCCATTTCGCTCCTTTAAATAAATCTTTAAAAGAAGCATTATATCCATTAAATTCAGTTCCTGCCATTGGGTGTGAACCTATGAATTTATAGTCAAATGTTTTATTCATAACAAAACTTTTTACGCTTGCACAATCAAGAACAATACAATCTTTTGATACTATTCCTTCTAAACTTTCTAGGATTGATAAAGTTTTATCTATAGGAGATGCAACAAAGACGACATCGCAATCTTTTAAGATTTGTTTATCATCTGAAATATTGGGGGTGATTTTTTTAGCTTCTTCAATTGTTTGTTTGTTTCTTGTAACCGCATATAGTGTATTTTCGGTTTCAGACAGAGCTTTTAATAATGAGCCGCCTATTAATCCTAAACTTACTATTCCTATATTCATAATTAACCTCTTTAAAAATAGATTATCATTATAAACGAAATGTTAAAAAATGTTAACAAATATTCATAAATTTGCGTAGTATTCAAATATATGTAATAATACAGTTAAATTAATAGTCTAACCATTCCTTTCTTGACTTATGCGGCTTAGGTCGCATTTTATTTTGTTTAAATTAATTTTGAATATAAAATAAGACCACTTTAATTAGTGGTCTTATTTATTTTATTTGTACTTTATGTTGTCGCAAATGGATTTTCATTCTCAATATTTTCTAATGTTTGAAGTGCAATTTGAGAGTCTTCGCTTAGTGTTCCTGTTGTATTAACTTCTTCTTGAACTTTTTCCATTACTTTTGCTTTTAATTCTGATAAATCTGTATTTTCTAAATCTTTTGCAAGCTGCTGTTGCTGCTGTTCTTTTGCAATTTCTCGTTCAGAAGGTCCGGTAATTTTTTTTGTTATTTTACCAACTGCAAATGAACCAACCATACCAAGAGCAAACCCAAGAATACCGCCGACAACAGTTCCTACCCCGGGAACTACAGAACCGATAGCAGCACCAATTGCCATACCGGCTTGTTCACCGGCAACAAAACCTGCTGTATCACCAACAACTTTTAATGCAGATTTTCCTAATTGTTTAAGTCCTTTCTTTGCTCCAAGTTCTTTAAATGTTGGAACAACTTCTGTTAGCGTTTCACCAATACCGCTAAATACTAACATAATACCAGCGCCAGAGGATTTTAAGAATTTAGCTGCTTTGCCAAGTTTGCCAGTTTGTTTTACTGCTGTTTTTGCTAAAGGATTAAGTTTACTTGCTTTTTCTGTAGCTTTTGTTACTGCTTTTTGTAGTTTTTTAGATGCAGGATTATTTTTTAGTGCTTGTTTTGCTTTTTCTACACCTTTTAAAGCCTCATGATACTTCTTAGTACCTGGAGCTATAAATTCATCTGCTGATTCTAAAGCATTTTTTACTGCAGATTCTACAAGTTCTGGATTACTTTTCTTTATTGCTTTTGCAGCTTTCGATGCTGTTTTGGTAGCATCTTTTAAATTTTGAAATTGTTTCTTTGATGTATGTGCTGTATTAAAATAATCTCCAACTCGGCTTGTTATTGAGCCTTTTCCTTTAAATATATTTTTAAATGCTTCTGCAGTTTTATTATCAATGGATTTCATTGCATCTTTGATTGCAATATTTTTGCCTGAAGATGTAACAATTGAACCAGTTTGTTTACTTCTTTTTAAGAAACCAAGTAAGGGAAGTCCCTCAAACAATGCGGCACTTGAAAGGGCACTTTTTGTGGTACTTTTAAATGTATCAGGAGTTTCTTTTAGTGCTTCATTATTTAAATATTTAACCAATGTTTTAATATTGTCTGTCTTTGCACTATTAACTTGATTTATTGACGGTTGAATTGTGTTTTGTGCGGTTATTAAATTTACCATAATAGTCCAAACCCCTTGTCCATACATGTATATAAAGTATTTTGAGACTTTTTTATTTACTTTTTTGTAACATTTGTTAAGTTTTTATATTGTTGATTTTCCTTGATATTGTTGTTTCCATAATATGGTGTATTGTCTTTTTCTTAATATACGTTTAAGATTTTTTATATGTGGTAAATTATGTATATTAACAGTTAGTGAGGATATATGAGAAAAGTTTGTTTGATATTAGGATTATTTGCTTTTCTTTCAGCAATTTCAGTTCCAGCTTATGCTATAAAGATGATAACAAATAATGAATTAGATAGAACTGTTCCATCAAGATGTAGTGGACCAGGAGAAGAAGTTATACAAGATGATTATGCACAAGTACAAAATAATAATATTGTGCCAGTTTCAAATAAAGTTATAAGAGTTCAAAAAGAAAATTTTGAACGTTATTATAAACCAATACTTGGTGAAGATTTTCGTATAGAACTGCTTGGTATTAGATGGAATTATCCAACATATGAAGAACAACCTGTTCAAAATATTGAAAATAACCAACAAGTTGAAGATATTAATTATGAAAATAATGATCAGAGACGTTATATCCGTGAAGCTGCTGACTACTATATTATTGATACTTTAAAAAATCCTAATTAATAAGTATAGATAATATATAAAAAATATAAAAAGGAAATCATTTAAAATGGTTTCCTTTTTTTGTTTCTCATTTTATGCAAAAAAAAAGGAACTTTTTAAGGGTTCCTCTGAAATCTTTTTCAATTTCCTCGTGTGTTAGTAAAGGTAGTAAGTAAGGTAAGTGTATGAATATAAAATCTTGTTTATTGTTTATCTTTTAGTTTGTTTATCATCTACATATATATAAAGTATATAACTTTTAAATAATTGCCTAAACAGTTTACTTTTGTAATATTTCTTTACAAAATTAATAGAAGTAGCAAAAGTTTTTTTATTTTGAAGTCCATTGTTTTTAGGTATCGCGAAAACACAGGACGAAAAATAAAAAAACTTTTGCTACTTCTATTAATTTTGTTAAAATGACTTTATACAATCTAGAGGAAGTAATGACAAATATTATATTAGTTACAGATAATAAAAAAACAGTAAATGAAGTTGAAAAAATACTTGAGAATGCTTCGTTCAGCCTAATTATTGCTGAAACAGACTTAAGTGCAGAAGAAAGTATTAAAGAAGAAACAGCTGATATAATTTTATATGATGCTGAGGCCGTAAATATTGATATTTTGTCATTAATTCGCAAATTAAAATTATCACTTCAAACAAAAGATATTCGTTCTATACTTTTAATCCCTGAAAAAAGTATAAATTATGATATTCTAAAGTATGTTAATTCTTATATAAATCGTCCATTAGATAAGAATTTATTTTTGGCTACTTTAAATTCTAATTTGCAGTTAAGAGAAACTTTTAGAGTTTTATCAAAAAATAATAACGATTTAGCAAAAAGCTTGTATCAATTAAATGTTTTATATTCTACAAGTACTCAATTGGCTGGTTCATTAGATAAAACAAATCTTATTGAAATTATGACGGATGGTTTAGAACAAAGTTTATCATTATCTTTATGTTATGCCCTTATATTAAATGAAGCTAATGATATAAAACTTATAATAAAATCGTTGTTCCCTATTTCATCAAGACTTGAAGATGCAATAAAATTAAGAGCTTTGTTAAATTTTAAAAATTTATTTTCAATTAATCCGGCTGTAGAAGATATAAATGTAATTAAATATAATAAAGACCAATTTGGCGAACATGACTTAAATGTATTTTGTTATGATAATTTATTTGCTCCAATTAATATTAATAATAAATTCTATGGAATAATTGAAGTCTTTAGAGAAAATGATTTCGCACAAGATGATACAAAGTGTTTTACAACATTAGTAAAACAGGTTTCACTTCCTTTGGAAAGTGCTATTCTTTATGAGGAAATTAAAGATACAAATATAAAGCTTGAAAAACTAGAAAGATTAAAGTCAGAATTTATATCAATTGTTTCGCATGAATTGAGGACACCATTAACCTCTATAAATAGTGCTTTAGATATTATTTTGAAAGGTACAACAGGTGAAATTAATGATGCAATGGAAAAATTCCTTAACCTTGCTAAACGTAATGTTACAAGGCTTTCAGCGATAATTTATGATTTATTGGATTTATCTAAAATTGAAGCTGGAAAAATGGAATTTCGTTTTGAAAAAACGAATATTAATATTCCTGTTGAACTTGTAAAAAATACACTTGAAAGCTGGGCTAAAGAGCAAAGTATAACCTTAAAATTAAATTTAGATACAAGTTTAGATTCTGTATATATTGATACTCAGAGAATGGAACAAGTGTTAACTAATCTAATCTCAAATGCTATTAAGTTTACAAAAGAAAATGGAACTGTAGAAATAACAACTTCAAGAATAAGTTCTAAAGAGCTTCAAAATAACAGCTTTTTTGATATTACCAACAGAAAATTAAGTAAGGAATATGTGAAAATTGCTGTAAAAGATAATGGGATTGGAATTGCAAAAGAAAATTGGGATAAGGTTTTTGAACAATTTAAGCAAATAGAAAATTCTTTAAGCAGAAAAGTTGGCGGAAGTGGTTTGGGTTTACCTATTGCAAAACGTTTAATGGATGCACATAAAGGTTTTATATGGTTAGATAGTGAAGTAGAAAAGGGTTCCACCTTCTATCTTGCTGTTCCAATAATGTCTGATGAAGAAATTTTTAAATTGTCATTAGAACAGGATATACAAAAATCTAAACAAGAACATACTAATATTGCATTAATCTCACTTTCTGAAAAAATAGTGGAAGGAAAATCTTTAATAGATAAAATATTGGATGAAGATGCAATACGTAAAACATCTATGTTTAAAGAATACATTTATGAAAACGATGATAGAAGAAACTATTATTTATATACAGTAGATATGGATTCTTTTGTTTATGATTTTGAAATAAGAAAACTCAAAACATATATAGAAACAAATAGTCAAGAGTATTCTGAGTGTGATATATTGTATTCATCGGTGCTTTATCCTCAAGATGGTGAAGAAATTGAAGGCTTGCTGGAAAAAGTGAATACATTTTCAAAAGGGGATATAAATGAAAAAAATATTAATAGTTGATGATGAAGCGGATATAATTGAAATTTTACAGTTTGTTTTGGAAGCGGAAGGTTTTCAATGTGTTACTGCTTTTGATGGTGAAGAAGGGCTTAAGCTTGCAAGAGAAATTCAGCCGGATTTAATTATTCTTGATGTTATGATGCCCAAAATTAACGGATATAAAATAAGCCGTCTTTTAAAGTACGATAATAAATATAAAGATATTCCAATATTGATGATTACAGCACGTTCTCAGGAAGAAGATAAAATTATTGGTGAAGAAACAGGTGCTGATGAGTATATAACAAAACCGTTTAAGGTTGATTATGTTGTAGAAAAAGTAAAAAGTTATTTGGGGCAAGCATAAATGGAATTTGTCACAAATAAAACTCTTGAAAAATTAAAATATGACCTTGTTCGTGACGGGCTTGTAAGTTATGATGATATTGAAAAAGCTCATGAACTTGCTGTTTCACAGAATATAAATATTGGGCAGATTTTAATTAAGTCTAATTTAATTACAGAAGAAAAATTATTAAAATTTTTAGAAACAAAATTACATATTCCTTATGTGGATTTAAAAGATTATACATTAGATACAAGATGTTTATCTTTTATAAATTTTAATGATGCTCAAAAATATAAGATTATCCCGCTTTTTAAAATAGAAAATGTATTAACAATTGCAATGGCAGACCCTTTGGATTTGTTTGCAATAGACAAAATAGTAGAAAAAACAGGATGCGATATAGAGCCTGTTCTTGCCGCAGAAACGTTAGTTCTTAAAAAAATTGAAGAGTATTATAAAAGTGACAGTTCTGTGGGGCAAATTAGTATTGAGAACACGGAAAATAAATTTAATTGGCAGGAAGAACTTCATAATGATGTATTATCAGATGAACATATTCAGCTTCTTATTAGAGCTATTTTAAAACAGGCTATACTTGAAAATGTTCATGAAATGTTTTTTGAGCATGTTCCAAACGGATTGAGTGTTAATTTCAGACATGGTTCTGATGTTGTTGATACGGGGCAAATTCCGTCTGTCTTGGTTGTCCCTTTTATTTCAAAACTAAAAGTATTATCTTCATTAGACGCAAATGTATGTGAATTGCCGCAATTAGGCAAGCTTGTTTTTAAAGTAGATGAAATTGTTTTAACAGCAAGTATATCAGCATTTCCTACAATTAACGGAGAAAGAATTTCTTTAAAAATATACAAGCCTCCTAAAAAATTAAGCGAAATAGGTTTTACAGACTTACAAATAAATACTATAAAATCAGAAATTGAAAAACCGGGTATTATATTGGTTTGCGGTGCCTCTTTGGCTGGTAAAACACATATAATATATTCAATTCTTTCAGAAATGAAACGTCCTGATAAAAATATTATGACGTTAGAATCTATATCTAAATATAATCTTGAATATGTTAATCAATGTGAATTAAATGAAAATATTGGTTTCAATATTGAAAAAGCAATGCGTTTTATTGAATTTCAAAACCCCGATTTAATATATTTTGAGGGAATTACAAGTAAAAATGCATTAGATTATTTTGGTTCATTAGTGTTTAAGAATAAAGTTTTAATAACTGAATTTCTTGCAGATAATATGGCAGACTTAAATAAAAAATTATCGTATAGTGATTTTGAAATGTTTAAGCCATTAATCTCATGTATAATCTTTGTTCATAATCAAAAAAGTATAGAAGTATTTGATAATAATGAGTTAAAAAGATTTACAGGAATAAAATAATGTAACATTATTTTAACATCTTATAGATATTTGTATAAAAAAATTTTTTCAAGTTTTACAACATATGCAGTATAAAAGGTGGAAAAATAAATGCAAATATCAAAAATATCTTATGCTCCAAGCGTAAATAATGCGAGAAAACTACAACAAAGAGAGAAATTCGCAACTAACCCTGTAAATAATTATCCGCAAATTGATCCTTCTAGGGCATTATCAATAATGTCATACGGGCATGCTATGGTGACATTTGGTGCAAAGAAGGCTGAAAAACCTGTTCAAGTTGTTAATGAATATTTTAAATTACCAGCTGGTTGTAAACCAGATGAATTCCAAGTTGAATCAGGCAGAGCAATAAGCAAAGGGCATGACTTAATAGTTGACGCTCCTACAGGTACAGGTAAAACTGCGATTGCCCAATATGCTGCATCAAAAAATTTAAAAGAAGGTAAAAAGACATTCTATACTACACCATTAAAGGCATTGAGCAACCAAAAATATAATGAATTTAAATCAGTATATGGCGAAGAAAATGTTGGTATTTTAACAGGTGATAGAAGAGAAAATGCTCAAGCACCTATTTTAATAATGACAACAGAAGTTTATCGTAATATGGCATTATCTAATATGTATGATGAACCTGTTGATTTAATGGAAAATCTTCAAACAGTAATACTTGATGAATTCCACTATGTAGGTGATCCGGATAGAGGTGCTGTTTGGGAAGAGTCTATGATGTTTACACCCGAGGATGTTCAAACAGTTGCATTGAGCGCAACTATTGGTAATCCGGAAGAACTTCAAGGCTGGTTTGAAAATATTGGTAAGAAAAAAGTAGATTTGGTTAATATACCTTCTTCTGCAAGACATGTTCCTCTTAAATTTGACCAAATAAGAACAGGTGCTTATATTTCAGATTTAAGAAGAAGTCAAAATAAACAAACTCAAAAATCAGAAAAAGACGCACATCGTTCAAGCGGTAAACCAACATTATCTGATTTCAAGAATGTTGTAAATAAACTTGATTCAAGAGAACAATTGCCTGCTATCTTATTTGTATTTAGCCGTAAATTCTCTAAGAGTCTTGTTGATTACTTCGCACAAGATGGTAATGATTTAACTACAAAAGATGAGAAAAAAGATATAGAAGAAATTTTAAATAAGTATAAAGATAAGGCTTATATAGGCTCAAATCTTAATATTGCAGCATTAAAGAAAGGGTATGCAATTCACAATGCTGGTATTATGCCTGAGCAAAAGGCAATGATAGAAGAATTATTCCAGAAAAAATTAGTTAAAGTGGTTGTAGCAACTGAAACACTTGCTGCTGGTATAAATATGCCTGCTAAGACAGTTGTTATTTCAAGTCCAATGAAACCATCAGATAGTGCGGATTCAGAAAATCATACAAGAATTCTGACTGCTAATGAATTTAATCAAATGGCAGGAAGAGCCGGTAGACGTGGTATTGACCCTGTTGGTTTTGTATATTCAATGATTACTAATAAAGAAACAGAAAATGCATTTAATCAGCTTGAAGCTGCAGAATGTGAAAATTTAGAAAGTCATTTAAAACCGGGATATTCCTTCTTATCAGGATTTTACGAACATAATAAAGATGATAATAAATTACCGGAATTGTTTGATAAATCTTTCTTCTCATATAGCACAGAAGGTAAAACATCTGAAGATAAGAAAGCTGCTTTAATGAGAGAAAGCGAAGCAAGAAAAGAAGTTCTTGTAAAAAGAGGTTTCTTTACAGAAACAGAAGATGGTATTAAACCGGAAGTAAAAGGTAAAATGCTATCTGTAATCAGAGGTTATGATCCTTTAACAATTGTAGAAGCAATAGCAAGTAAGAAATTTGCAGAAATTACTCCGGAAAATATTGCTCTAATCGCTGCATCAATTGCAAATCCTGCACAAGGTAGTGATAATGAAGTAGTTGATACTGATTTTGAAGATGTTTTTGACAGAACTGAAGATTCTGTTGAAAAATTATATAGAACGCAAACCAGAGCTATAGATAATAAGTTAAAATTCTTCGGTAAAACAATGGAAGATTTTGACAGGCTTGAAGATATTATAGACTTCTTAAATGGAGTTGAAATGCCAAATGCAAAAGCTTCTGAATTAAAAGAAAGTTTAAAAGAATTATCACAGCAAAAACGTAAACTAAAAGTAATTCAATCAAATGGCGGTAATTATTCTATTGAAGCATTAGTAAAAGCATTCTCAAGAGGAAACTCTGTTCCTACAAAAGTACTTGAAGGCTATTTACAAAAAATAGAAGACTATAAAGCAAAAAATAATGTTACTAATATTCAACAAATGATTGATAAGATTGATGCTGAATTACAAGGAATAGACGTAAATGTAAAAGGTACAAAAGCACAAGCAAAAGCAAAGAAAAAACAAGAAGAAGTTAGTGCGAAACTTCAATATGCAAAAGATTTGAAATATTTAGATGAAAGAATCTTTAATGAAATTGGAGAAAATTACAGATATGTTAAAAAACATTCATTAGATAAGTTGAATGCAGAATATCAAGAATGTGCAGAAATGTATGCAAAATTAACAGCTGTAGATGAATTAAAACAAAGAGTAAGATCCTGCATTGCTATTGATGCATATAAATCGAAAAATGATATATCAGATGACGGTTATTATAATTGCAGAAAAGCAAATGAATGCTTAGATGAAATTAGAAGTAAGTCTATTGAAATTAATTCAGATGAATTGGATGTACAAAACCGCAGAGGCGATGTGGCAATTGCCGGAAAGATATTAATGCCGGGAAAAGATGCTGCTGATTTAGTATATAGATGGGCATATCTAAATAAAATTCAACCTGATAGTATGTCAAGCTGGAGACAAATTATAGGCGGTTTGAATGCAGAAGGCGGAATGGATGAAGGAAGCATATATAGAGCAATTCTTCAAACAAATGACCTATTATGCCAATTTGGAGAAATAGCTGAAAAAGGCTTTGAAAATTCTACTAATGAAGAAGATCAACAGTATTATCTTGAATTAAGTGAAGCTGTTTCAAAAGCGTCAAAACTTTTAATTCAAGAACCAGTAGTATTAAGTTAAGATAAACTTGTCAAGAAAGAATGAAGAGTATCTGATTTTGCAGATACTCTTTTTAATGACATGAAAAACGCATAGAAATGTCTGTTTTGGGGATTGTCAAGAAATTTACAAAAAAATAAAGAAATATTAAGAAAAAAATAAAAAATAAAAAAATATTAGTTGACGATGGATTATGTTTGACATAGACTTAGTATGCTAAGGCGTAAATTAGCGAAAGACACTAGACAAAAGGAAGTGGAAATGAACGAAAGCAAGCAACAAAGAATCAGAGTTTGTTTGAAAGCATACGATCATAAGTTAATCGATTTATCTGCAAGCAAAATCGTTGAAGTTGTAAAAAGAACAGAAGCAAGAGTTGCAGGACCTGTTCCATTACCAACAAAACGTCGTTTGTATTGTGTACTTCGCTCACCTCACGTGGATAAAAAATCAAGAGAACACTTTGAGATGAGAATACACAAAAGAATCATCGATATTTATGATCCAACAGCACAAACAACAGAAGAACTAACAAGAATGGATTTGCCTGCCGGAGTAGATATCGAAGTTAAACTGTAAAAAGTATTAACAGGCACATACAATTTAATAGAAGGAATCTCCTTATAAATTGAATGTGATCTACGAGGCAAGTAGAAAAACGTAGCGCTCACAAAAGAAAGGTGAAATATGACACTGGGAGTAATAGGTGAAAAACTTGGGATGACACAAGTATTCAACGAAGAAGGACTTGCAATTCCCGTAACAGTAATAAAAGTTGATCCGTTAACAGTAACACAAGTAAAAACTGTTGATTCAGACGGTTACAATGCAATTCAAGTAGGTGTAGTACCTGCAAAAGAAAAACATTTAACAAAAGCTGAAATCGGACATTTTAAGAAAAACGGACTAGAAAATTTCAGACATTTACAAGAATTCAGATTAGATAATCCTGAAAACTATACAGTAGGTCAAAAAATTGACTTAAGCGTTCTAACAGAAGGAACAAAAGTAGATGTAACAGGAACATCAATCGGTAAAGGTTTCCAAGGTACAGTAAAAAGATGGAACTTTGGAAGAGGACCAATGGCTCATGGTTCAAAAAATCATAGAGAACCTGGTTCAATCGGTGCAGGTACAACTCCAGGCCGTGTAATCAAAGGTAAAAGAATGGCTGGAAACATGGGTAACGAAAGAGTAACTATAACAAAACTTACAGTAGTAAGAGTTGATAGTGAAAATAATTTGTTATTAGTTAAAGGTTCAGTACCTGGTCCTGAAGGCAAATTAGTAACAGTTGTACCATCAAGAGTTAAATGGAACTAACTCGAAGTTCAATAAAAGGAAAAAGAAATTATGACAAAAGAAGTTTCAATATTAAGTACAAGCGGAAAGCAAGTCGGACAAATCGCTCTTGATGAAAAAGTATTCGGAGTAGAACCGAATTTGCACGTAATGCATATGGCATTAAGAAGACAATTAAATAACGCTAGATCTGGTAACGCTTGTGCAAAAACAAGAGCAGAAGTATCAGGCGGCGGAAGAAAACCTTGGAAACAAAAAGGTACTGGTAGAGCAAGAGCTGGTTCAATCAGATCACCATTGTTCGCAGGTGGTGGTGTAGTATTTGGACCAAAACCAAGAAGCTATGAATTCTCTATGCCACAAAAAGCTAGAAGATTAGCATTAAAATCTGCTTTATCAGCAAGAATAGATAATACTGTTTTAGTTAAAGATTTTTCTGAAATAACAGAAGCTAAAACAAAAATGGTAGCAGAGTCATTAAAAGCATTAAACGTAGAAGGTAAAGTATTAATTATCGCTAATGCAAAAGCAGCAGAAAATGGTCAATTAGAACTAGCTGCAAGAAACCTTCCAAATGTAAAAATCATTTTACCTTCAAACTTGAACGTAAAAGATTTACTTGAAGCTGATACTTTAGTAATGACAGAAGCAGCGATATTAGAAATAACTGAGAGGTTATCGAAATAATGAGTACAATGAAACAAAATAAAGAAAGATTATACGATATAATTAAACGTCCTATAATCACAGAAAAATCAATGACAGCAACAGCATTATCTCAATATACATTTGAAGTAGCAAAAGATGCAACAAAAGTAGAGATTGCTCAAGCTATCGAATTGGCATTCCCTAACAGAAAAGTAACACAAGTTAGAACAGTATATATGCCATCACATGCAAAAAGAGTAGGATATTCAGTTGGAAGAACTCAATCAAGCAAAAAAGCTATAGTAACAATTGAAGGCGATCCAATTGAAGAATTAGCAGGAGTGTAAGCAATGGGTACAAGAAAAATTAATCCGACATCTCCGGGACAAAGAGGAATGATTAAAAGTGATTATGCAGAAGTTACAACATCAACTCCTGAAAAATCATTATTAAAACCTATAAGAAAAACTGCCGGAAGAAATAATACAGGTAGAATTACATGCCGTCATAAAGGTGGCGGACATAAACAAGCATACCGTATCATAGATTTCAAACGTGATAAATTTGGAATTCCAGGTGTTGTAAAAACAGTTGAATATGATCCAAACAGAAACGTAAGAATTTCATTAGTTGTATATGCAGATGGTGAAAAAAGATACATTTTAACACCACACGATTTAAAAGTAGGTGATACAATCGTATCTGGACCAGAAGCTGAAATTCAAACTGGTAATGCATTACCATTAGAATTAATCCCTCTAGGTACAATAATTCACAATGTTGAGTTAATTCCTGGCCGTGGTGCAAAAATGGTAAGAACAGCAGGTGCTGGTGCACAATTAATGGCAAAAGACGGTAACTATGTAACATTAAAAATGCCAAGTTCAGAAATGAGAATGGTAAGAAAAGAATGTTTAGCAACAATCGGCGTTTTAGGAAATGCTGAGTTTAAAAACTTGAAGATTGGTAAAGCAGGACGTACACGTCACTTAGGTATCAGACCTACAGTAAGAGGTGTAACAATGAACCCTTGCGATCACCCACATGGTGGTGGTGAAGGTAAAACTGGTCCTGGTGGTAATCCAAAAACTCCATGGGGTAAACCAGCATTAGGTCGTAAGACAAGAAATGTTAAAAAAGCATCTAGCAAATTAATTGTTAGAAGAAGAAAACGCTAATAAAGGAGATAATTAATGACACGTTCACTAAAAAAAGGTGTATATGTACACGATTCTTTAAAAGCAAAAATAGATAAATTAAACGCTAATAAAGAAAAGAGAGTAATAAAGACTTGGTCCAGAGCGTCTATGATTACTCCTGAAAATCCTGACATGGTTGGACACACAATAGCAGTATATAACGGAAAAACTCACGTACCTGTTTATATATCTGAACCCATGGTAGGACACAGACTAGGTGAATTTGCACCTACAAGAATGTTCAGAGGCCACGCAGGGCAAGATAAAACAGCGAAAAGGAAATAGATTATGGAAGCTAAGGCAAGACAAACAGATATAACAATGCCAGCAAGAAAATTACGCAGAGTAATCAATCTTGTAAGAGGCAAATCAGCAACAGATGCTTTAAGCATGTTGAAATTTATGCCATATTTTGCAGCACGTGTAGTAGAAAAAAATATCACTGCGGCAGTGGCTAATGCAACAGAAAAATTTGGTGCTACAGCTGAATCACTAAAAGTTTCTGAAATATATGCAGATGAATCAAGAACACTTAAAAGAGGTAAAGCAAGAGCTCAAGGCAGAATGTATGCAAGAGTAAAACGCACATCTCATTTAACTGTTAAAGTAACAAAAGAATCAAAGTAGAAGGTAATAAAAAATGGGACAAAAGACACATCCAACCGGATTTAGAGTAGGTATAATACAACCTTGGTTCAGCACATGGTTTGCAAAAAAAGATTACCCTGAATTTGTTGCAGAAGATGCAAAAATCAGAAAGTTTGTTAAAAAGAGACTTTATGCAGCTGGTATTTCAAGAATATTAATTGCAAGAAAAGCACAAAATGTAACAGTAACAGTAGTAACAGCTAAACCTGGTGTTGTAGTAGGTCGCGGCGGTCAAGGTATTGACGAATTAAGAGCTGCAGTAGCTAAACTTATAAACAAAACAGTTACAATCGACGTTGTTGAAGTAGCAAGAGTTGATGTTGATTCTCAATTAGTAGCAGAATCTATAGCACTTCAATTAGAAAAACGTATAGCATTCAGAAGAGCAATGAAACAAGCAATGCAAAGAGCAATGCGTGGTGGAGCTCAAGGTATAAAAGTTATGGTATCAGGTCGTTTAGGCGGAGCTGAAATCGCACGTAGTGAATGGGCAAAAGAAGGAAGAATTCCTCTTCAAACATTAAGAGCTAATGTAGATTATGGTTTTGCAGAAGCAGATACTATAATGGGTAAAATTGGTGTTAAAGTTTGGATTTTCAAAGGCAACTTAATGCCTGGTGAAATGGCCGACCAAAACATCAAAGCTAAAAAAGCAGGCGCTAACAATTTTGAAGAAAAAGCAGTTGGCGGAAGAAGAAAAAAGAGATCAGCAGCACCTCAAGCTCAAAGCGCAGCTGTTGAAGAAGAAAACAATTAGTAAACAATGAATTAGGAGCGAAAAACTATCATGTTAATGCCCAAGAAAACTAAATATCGTAAAATGATGAAAGGCAGAATGAAAGGTCATGAAACCAGGGGTACTAAATTAGAATTAGGTACTTATGGTTTACAGGCTCAAGATCCTGCATGGATTACGAGTAGACAAATAGAAGCTGCAAGAAGAGCAATGACTCGTGAAATAAAAAGAGGCGGTAACGTTTGGATTAAGATATTCCCAGATAAACCAATTACAGCAAAGCCTGCTGAAACTCGTATGGGTAAAGGTAAAGGTAACCCAGAATATTGGGTAGCTGTAGTAAAACCTGGAAGAATTCTTTTTGAATTAGATTACCCTCAAAGAGAAGTAGCTATTCGCGCACTTGAATTGGCTGCTCAAAAACTTCCAATTAAAGTAAAAGTTGTTGAGAAAACAGGTGAATAACTATGAAAATAGAAGAAATACGTGAAAAATCAGTAAACGAACTTAATGAGTTAGTTGTTGACTATAAAAAACAATTATTTGATTTAAGATTCAAAAAATTTACTAACAAATATGAAACTGCTACTGATTTAGGAAGAGCAAACTCTGAAATAAAAGAAATCAGAAAAACAATAGCAAGAGTAAAAACAGTAATTAAGCAAAAAGAATCAGTATAAATAAAAAATGAGGTCAAATAAAAATGCCTAAGAAGGAAAAACAAGGTGTTGTAGTAAGTAACAAAATGGAAAAGACTGCTGTAGTAAAAGTAGCATCTTACAACCAACATCCTAAATATAAGAAAATTATAGAAACAACAAAAAATTACAAAGCTCATGATGAACTAAATCAATGTTCAGAAGGTGATATTGTAAGAATAGTTGAATCTAAACCAATTTCAGGCGGCAAACGTTGGGTTGTTTCTGAAGTTGTAGAAAAAGTAAAATAACGTTTAAGTTAAGTAATTTCAAAGGATGAAATAAAATGATACAGCAAGAGACAAGATTACAAGTAGCAGACAATACAGGTGCTAAAGAATTGTTATGTATCCGTGTAATGGGTAGTTCAAACAAAAAATATGCACATGTAGGAGATGTTATAGTAGCAGCAGTAAAAGATGCTACACCTAATATGGCTGTTAAAAAATCTGAAGTAGTAAAAGCTGTTGTTGTAAGAACAAAAGCTGATATTAAAAGAGCAGATGGCAGTGTAATCAGATTTGATGAAAATGCAGCAGTTATTATTAATAAAGACGGTAACCCAAGAGGTACTCGTGTATTCGGACCGGTTGCCAGAGAGCTTAGAGATAAAAACTTTATGAAAATTATTTCTCTTGCTCCGGAAGTAATTTAGGAGACGAAAAATGAGAAACAAGAAACCAGTTGAAAAACACCCTATACATGTTAAAAGCGGAGATAAAGTTGTAGTTACTTCAGGTAAAGACAAAGGTAAAGTAAGTTCCGTAAAAAAAGTTGTAGCATCAGAAAATAAAGTTATTGTTGAAGGTGCAAATATGGTAACTAAAGCTCAAAGAGCTCAAGGTGGAAACCAAGGCGGTTTAATAAAAATGGAAGCTGCAATGGATTCATCTAAAGTTATGTTATATTGCCCGGCTTGTGAAAAAGCAACAAGAATTAAATATGATGTTGTAGACAACAAAAAAGTTCGTATTTGCAAAAAATGCGGAGAAAAATTAGATTAACGATTTGTAAATAGAGTGAGCTTTATTGTGCACACTCTATTTATTTCGTAATAAAATATAAGTATGGGTATCTCGAAAGGAGATACATTCTACAAGAAGGAAAGAAAAATGACAGTAGTAACAAAAAACTTAAAAACAAAATATGAAGAAGAAGTAAAAAAAGTTCTTCAAGAAGAGTTTAAATATGAAAATGTTCACCAAATTCCTAAATTAAACAAAATCGTTTTAAATATGGGTGTTGGTGAAGCATGTCACAACTCAAAACTAGCTGAAGCGATTGTAAACCAATTAACAAAAATTTCTGGTCAAAAAGCTTTATCAACAAAAGCAAAAAAATCAATCGCTGCGTTTAAGTTAAGAGAAGGAATGCCAGTTGGTGCAATGGTTACACTACGTGGCGAAAGAATGTATGACTTCTTACAAAAATTAATTTGTGTTGTACTTCCAAGAATTCGTGACTTTAGAGGTATAAGCGCAAAAAGTTTTGATGGAAGAGGAAACTATACATTAGGTTTAAAAGAGCAGTCATTATTCCCAGAAATTTCTTACGATGAATTAGATGCAGTTCATGGTATGAATATTTCAATAATTACAACTGCAAACACAGACGAAGAAGCAAGAGCTTTATTAAGAGCGCTTGGAATGCCATTTAAAAAATAATAAAAGGAGTATATAACGTGGCTAAGAAAGCAATGATAGATAAAGAGCTAAAAAGAGAAGCTTTAGCAGCAAAAGGTAAATACCCAAGAGTAAGACTACACAATAGATGCTCAATCTGCGGACGTCCTCACGGATTTCACAGAGATTTCGGTATTTGCAGAATCTGCTTAAGAAAAATGGCTCATCAAGGTTTATTACCCGGTGTAGTTAAAGCTAGTTGGTAACCGGCACCGGCATAGCCGGTTTAAAGTTTGGCTCAAATATAAGTTGTTAATATGGCTTATAATTAAATAGCTTTTCTATACTGCCGAGTAATTCGAGTAAGTAGTAAAAAGTAAAGGAAAATAAAATGAATACAGATCCAATAGCAGATATGCTAACAAGAATAAGAAATGCTAACATGGTAGCTTTAACAGAAGTAGATATGCCAAGTTCTAATTTAAAAGTAGAATTAGCAAAATTATTAAAAGCTGAAGGTTATGTTGAAGATTATGCTGTAGTTGAAAAAGAAGGCAGCGCTTTCAAAACATTAAAAGTTACTTTAAAATATGATGAAAAATCAAAACCTGTAATTTCTAACTTAAAAAGAGTATCAAGACCAGGTTTAAGAAACTATTGCAAAGCTAAAAATATACCTCAAGTTTTAGGCGGTATGGGCATAGCTATTATATCAACAAGTAAAGGTTTGCTAACTGACAGAAAAGCAAGAAAAGAAAATGTTGGTGGCGAAATCCTTTGCTATGTATGGTAGTTATATCGAGTAAGTAAATAATTAAATTGGAGATAAAGAAATGTCACGTATAGGTAAATTACCTGTAATCATCCCAGATGGTGTAGAGGTAACAATAAATGGACAAGTTGTAACTGCAAAAGGACCTTTAGGTACAGAAACAGTTGAAGTACGTCCTGAAATAAAAATTGAAAAAGTTGAAAATACATTAGTATTAACAAGAGAAAATGATGATAGAAAATCACGTTCTTTACATGGTTTATCAAGAACATTAGTATCAAATGTAGTAAACGGTGTTAAAAACGGATTTACAAAAAAACTTGAAATTGTTGGTGTAGGTTATCGTGCAGCAGTTCAAGGTAATACTTTAAACCTTGCATTAGGTTATTCACATCCGGTTGATATTGAAGCACCTGAAGGCATTAAAATTACAGTAGATCAAAACACAAAAATTACTGTAACCGGTTCAAATAAACAAACAGTTGGCGATATTGCCGCTTTAATCAGAAGCAAAAGACCACCTGAAGTTTATAAAGGTAAAGGTGTTAAATATGAAGGCGAATATATCAGAAGAAAAGCCGGTAAAACTGGTAAAAAATAATAGATTAAAGATAGCATAAGTTAAATTGCCCGCATAAACCCTTGCAAATGTAAGAAGGTTTGGGTGAAAGGAAAGAAAAATGATTAAACAAGTAAACAAAAAATTAGCAGTAAAAAAACGTCACTTAAGTATTAGAACAAAATTATCTGGTACAACAGAAGCTCCACGTTTAGCTGTTTATAGAAGTACAAAACACATTTACGCTCAATTAATTGATGATGTAAAAGGTGTAACAATTGTATCTGCTTCTTCAATCGATAAAGATTTAAGAAAAGATTTAAACCATGGCGGTAATATTGAATCTGCAAAAGCAGTTGGTGAAGCTATTGCAAAAAAAGCTTTAGCAGCTGGTGTAAAAGATGTAGTATTTGACCGTGGTGGATTCTTATATCACGGAAGAGTTGCAGCATTAGCTGATGCAGCAAGAGAAGCTGGTCTAAACTTCTAATAATAAATAAATATATAAAAAGAGCAGTCAATTTGACTGCTCTTTTTGCGTAAATAATATAGATAGATTTTTTAGAAAAATTAAAAAATAAAAAATATGTTAAATATTCAAGTCATGCTGAACTTGTTTCAGCATCTTACCCTTTTTCAAATAAGTTAATTAAAATGACTTTATTTATAAATCTAAGATGCTGAAACAAGTTCAGCATGACAAATTAGAATTAATTTTATTACTATTACTATTACTATTACTATTACTATTACTATTATTTCTTTATTACTTGATTTTCTTTTATTTCAAAAATTTCTACGTTTTTTAAATATTCTTCTTTAAAATGTAATGTATCAACCGATGTTATTATAGTTTGCGTTTCATTCCCAATAGCATTAAGCAAATAATTCTGCCTTAAATCATCAAGTTCAGCTAAAACATCATCAAGTAGAAGAATAGCATTTGTATTTATCTTTTCTTTAATTAA
Source organism: uncultured Vampirovibrio sp. (assembly GCA_910583875.1). Lineage (GTDB taxonomy): Bacteria > Cyanobacteriota > Vampirovibrionia > Gastranaerophilales > Gastranaerophilaceae > Avigastranaerophilus. Next base: position 785,469 of record CAJTXT010000001.1, read on the forward strand.
TTCTAGTTCTGCAAGTTTCAGTGCAAGAACAATAGTACGTTGCTGTCCTTGTGATGCATATTTTTTAGCTTCATTGTTATTAATAAAATATGAGATATCATCTCTGTGTGGTCCAATTACTGATTGTCCTCGAATTATTTCTTCTAGTTTCTTTTCTTCAAGTTTTTTCTTGAAGCTTTCTAAAATATATTCATTATTAAATTCAAACTTTTCACTCGCAGAAATATCATCTACTATAGAGGAATTGTAGAAAATAGTTAAGGTTTCATTGTTTGATATTTGCTTATGTTTTATTGAAGCGATTTTTTGTAATTCATTTAGGAAATTTAATCTTATAAAAATAATATTAGAGCCTGTTATTGCAAGCTGTTCATTCCAAATATCAAGCATTGTTATGTCTGCATTTATATTTCCTTTTAAATTTTTTAAATAATTATTTTTTTGAGTTCTAATTTTATTATATTTTGAAAGACGTTCAACATAAGCAGGAAAAATTTGGCTGATTGCTAGGTCCAGCCATTTACGTCTGTCATCAGGCGTGCCTCTTAAAAGCAATAAATCATTAGTAGTGAAGCAGACTGTTGTTATGTTGCTTATAAATTCTGAAAATTTATTTTTATTTAAACCATTAACTCTTAGTTTTTTTCTGTTTGGCGGATTTAGGTTGATTTCTAAATCAATATCTATATCAAATTTTTTAATTTCTGCTTTTATATTGCAATAACTTTCATTCCACTTTATAAGTTCATTATCAGTTTTTGCTCTTAAAGAGTCTAGAGTTGATAAATAGAATATTGATTCTAATAAATTTGTTTTTCCTTGGGCATTTTTCCCTATAAAAAGAATTTTATTAGAGTTGAAATTTATTTCAATATCATCGTAATTTCTAAAATTTGTAAGCTTTAAATTTTTAATAAACATAAAGTTATTATATCAAAATAAATGTACAAATATAATAAAAATTGATAGAATAAAAATAATAAAGGAGTTAAATCATTGATATCACAAAAACTGCGACTGATTGAACTAGGTAAAAAGCTTTATTTAAAGAATTTAACAAGTGCTACATCCGGAAACATAAGTATTAAAACGAATGAAGGAGTTTATATTACATCAACAGGCAGTGTTTTAGGTGATTTGTCAGAAGAAAATGTTATACTAATAGATTTTAATGGTAAGGAACTATCAGAAGGCAAAGCATCATCCGAAAAAATGCTTCATGTAGAAATTTATAAGCAAAGACCAGATGTTAAAGCAATTGTTCATACTCATCCTATATTTTTAACATCATTTGCGGCATGTCATATTTCTTTAAATGAAGCAATTATGGCAGAAAATATTTTATATTTTGAGGATATTCCTGTTGCAGAATATGCAATGCCTTCGTCAATGAAATTAGTGGAAAATACAGTTAAGTGTTTAATAAATAGAGATGTGGCAATGATGGCAAATCATGGTGCAATTGCGATTGCTGATACATTAGAGCATGCGTTCTTAAAAATGGAAACAGCAGAATATTATGCAAATGTGGCGTTAAATACTAAATTGTTAGGCGGCGCAAAAGTACTTTCTGAAAAAGATGTTAAAGATTTGATTAATTTGAAATCAAAATAATATTATATTACTCCGATAATAAGAAAACTTTATTTCCCCTAAGAGGGAAGAATAATACGCGTCCATCATCAAGTAAAATAAAATTATACCAATCATAAAAATTTTTAAAATCATCTATAATTTTTGATTTTCCGGTTTTTACGTTGAGAATTTCTGCTCTGTAGTCAAGATTTGAACTACCGTCAATATAATATTTCCTTCCTACATAAAGAAATAAATTGCCGCTTTTTAATATAATGTATTTGGGATAATGCCTTGCAATATGTAAAGTACCTATTTTTTTGTATGATGGTGTTGCCCCATCTTTATTTACTTTTAAAACATTTTTTCTATTTTCAATTATGTAAAAATAATCGTCATTCTTTATATATTGGTAATTATTTTTAGGATTTAGATTAAGAGAATATTGGTAATTAAAATCTTTTGGGTATTGTTTCTTCAAGTTTTCCAGACTTATAACCTCTGTAAAATCTCCTGTTTTAGGACTATAAATTAAATTTTTCTTACTGTTCTTATAATATGCAGTAAATAATATATTACCATTCTCTAATAAATAAGCTGATTTAAGTTTAGCTTGTGTTTCATTTTTTAATATATGAAAATCTTCATCTTTAGGATTAAAAATTTCCATTTTGCAAGAATTTTCATATTCTGAATTATAAATAAAAAGAATACGTCCATCCTTTAATACTTTATAATAGCTAATTTTGTCTTTTATTTTTCTTTTGCCTATAATCCTTAATTCATCAGTTGTTGGATTGTATATATGAGCGTATGAATTTTCATCAAGGAGTTTAATGTACTTTTGATATTCTTCATATAATTTGGCATTTCTTTTTATAAAAGGAAGATAGATTTTTTCCTTATCTTTTTTGCTAATATATTCATTTTCCCAATAGTTTTTAAATTCAGTTTTAATTTTAGGATTTTCTATTTGATTATTTTTATAATATTCTGAACTAAATTTTTTTGATGGGTAATAAATATCATAATATTTAGTTTCAAAGTTATATTTTATTAAATTATAAATGTTACTATAAAAGTGTTCATCTGCTGCCGGATATGAGTTTATAAGCAAAATGTTATCATCTTTTAGTTTAATTTTTATATCATATTTTTTATCTGTGTTATAGAATTTAGTTTTATAAAATTTATTTTCTTTAGGATTAAATATTGCATTAATTCCAAATAATACATTTCCGTTGTTTAATTTAATAGCAATATCTTTTATATTGAAGTCCAATTGTATTTCTTGTATTTGAAATTCATCATTATTTGCAATTGCAAAATTGACATTAGATAAAACTATAAAGCCTAATAAAATAAGTGTTTTCAAAACTTTAAACATAGACTATATATTCCCTTACGAACATTATCTTAAACATTTATAAAATCATTTAGTTTTTTGTCATGCTGAACTTGTTTCAGCATCTTACCAATTGTAATAAATGTATTAATCTTATGAAGAAATCGGAGTTTTTTCAAAGCATTGTTTTACTTTGTAATTTGTATTTAATCTGGTGAAAATTATTTTAATTTAGACCCTTGATGAGAATTTCGTTCTTCTAGTAATTTATCAATTTTATTTAATACAACAAATTTTTTACTTAGCCACCCAGGGGCAAGCATGTTAGGCTTTAATCCGTTTCCTGCTAAACGGTGAATAGTTACTTCTGGCGGTAAAAGTTCAAGAAAATCACACGCTGTTTCAACATATTCATCTTCTTCCATCATAGGAATTTTGCCTTGATAATATAATTTTGTTAAACGCGTATTTTGCAGTACACATAATAAATGGATTTTTACTCCATTAACACCTAAATCGCCTAAAACTTTTGCGGTTTCAAGCATATCTTGCTTAGTTTCATTCGGTAAACCAAGTATTACGTGTGCACATACATTTATGTTTCGTTTTTGAGTTTCTTTTAACGCTTTGCAAAATGTTTCAAAAGAATGACCACGGTTTATAAATTTAAGTGATTTTTCATGAATACTTTGAAGTCCATATTCAAGCCATATATAATGTTTTTTCGTATAGTCAGAAATTAAATCAAGCTTTTCATCATCAACACAGTCAGGACGAGTACCGATAGACATTCCTATAACTTCATCATGAGAAATTGCTTGGTCATAAATAGTTTTTAATTCATCAACAGGTTTATAAGTATTTGTGTATGCTTGAAAATATGCAAGAAATTTTTGAGCTTTATATTTTTCTTTAGATAAAGCAATACCAGAATCAAGCTGCTCTTTAATAGATAGTTTATTTGAATAAAGCTGTGAAAAACTTCCGCCGTTATCACAAAAAATACAACCTTCATTAGAAATTGTTCCGTCACGATTGGGGCAGGTAAACCCTGCATCTAGTGTGACTTTGTATACCTTTACTCCATATAAATTTCTAAGATGATCGCTAAAACGGTTGTATCTTATTTTTGTATTATAAAAGAACATTAGTCTTGTTTTGGTTCATCAATAACAGGATATACATAGTGTTCACCGCAATTTGGGCATACAACTTCTTGCTGTTTACCATTTTCTAATGCAGCAACTTCAAATAAACATTTACATCCTGATTGCACACATCTGATTGCCCAAGTTGGTCTAATAAGTCTTGCCATAATATTCCCCTTAAATAACTATAAAATTTATTAAAATATAATATAATAGTTTTTTATTTATAGCAAATTATTAATTTTTATAAAGCCAAATTTTCTTGATTTTATTGGTTTTGAGCTGATGAATAAAAAAATAAATAAAATTTTTCAAAAAAAATTAAAAAAATGTGTTGAAATTATTTTTTCTTTGGTTTATATTGTCTAAGTGGCTAAAACCACTGGTCAAGACTTAAAGTTTAAATAATGGTTTAGATTAAAGTTAAGACAAGGTAACATAATTGATGTTGCTAATCTGAAAAAACTTCAAAAAACTTTTAAAAAAGTTGTTGACAAAGAAAATTGAAGTAGTAAGATATAAATTGTCGCTAAAGCGACTAAGAGTTTAAAGGAATGAGGAAGAGAGACGGAAGTTAAATTCTGCTGAACTTTAGACGAGAATAATAGAACCTTGACAATAGAATAGCTAAAAACGATAAATACCTGTTGATTTT
>CAJTXT010000002.1 GCA_910583875.1 uncultured Vampirovibrio sp.
ACAAATGATAATAAATTACGCAATTTATAAAAAAAGATGAGTTTTTCTCATCTTTTTTATTGTAATTTATATGCTAAATCTGGCTTTCTTGCTGCAAGAGTTTCATCAACCTTCCTTACCGGTGTATTTAAAGGATGTTTTAATACGTCATCGGGAGTTGCTTTAACTTCATTTGCAATTTCTATCATTGTATTTATGAAATCATCAAGAACTTCTTTTGATTCTGACTCTGTAGGTTCAATCATTATTGCTTCATGAACAATTAACGGAAAATATATTGTTGGCGGATGGAAATTTGAATCCATTAATCTTTTTGCTATACCAAGTGTGTTTACACCTTGTTCCTTCTGCCAATCTCCAGATAATACAAATTCATGCATACATTTTCTATCGTATGGAAGTAGATAATGCTCTTTTAATTTGTTCATCATATAGTTTGCATTTAAAACAGCATTTGCACTTGCTTCTTTTAATTCTTTACCCATTAATAAAATATATGCATAAGCTCTTACTAAAATTGAGAAATTTCCGTAAAAGGCTTTCATTTTACCTATTGAGTTTTTCAAATCATATTTTCTATAATATTTGCTGCCATCAGAATCAACTACCGGAACAGGTAGAAATTCTTTTAAATTTTCTACTACACCGACAGGTCCTGCTCCCGGCCCGCCACCGCCATGCGGTGTTGAAAAGGTTTTATGAAGATTCATATGTACAATATCAAATCCCATTAATTTAGGATTTGTATATCCCATAATGGCATTCATATTTGCACCATCGTAATATAACAATCCGCCTGCTTCATGAACTAACTTTGATATTTCAAGAATTTCTTCTTCAAATAGTCCCAGAGTGTTTGGGTTTGTTAACATTATTGCAGCTGTATTATCATCAAGTACAGCTTTTAATGCGTCAATATCAACTAAACCTTTTTCATTTGATTTTATTTCAATTATATTGAAACCGCACATTGCCGCGCTGGCTGGGTTTGTTCCGTGTGCAGAATCCGGAATTATAACATTTTTTCTATTTTCTCCGATAGATTCAAAATATTTTTTTACTATCATCATTCCGCAAAGTTCGCCGTGAGCGCCTGCTGCTGGTTGAAGAGTAACAGCGTTCATTCCTGTTATCTTCTTTAATGCTTCTTGAAGATTATACATAAGCTTTAATGCACCTTGTGAATCTTCATCACTTTGAAGAGGATGAAGTTCGCAAAATCCTTCAAGTCCTGCTAGTACTTCATTTACTTTAGGATTATATTTCATTGTGCAAGAACCTAATGGATAAAATCCTTTTTCAATACAAAAATTTTTATCGGAAAGTTCTTTATAATGTCTCATTACTTCAAGTTCAGAAATTTCAGGTAATATAGTTTTTTTATTTGTTCTTATATATCTATTATCTATAAAATCGAAATTTATATTTTCTTCAGTTAAATTTATTCCGTTAGTATTTTTTTTGCTTTTTTCAAATATAAGTTTTGTCATCATATCCCCAATATACTTTTATTTATATTGTGCAACTTTTTCACAAGCTTCTTTTGCTCTTTCTTTTATTTCTGATAAATCAGCATCTTTATATAAAGAACGTCCTATTCCTACTGCAGTTGCACCCGCTGCAAGATAAGAAGGAATATCTTCAATATTAATACTTCCGGCTGCCATAACATTTAAGAATTTCATAGGTCTTAATAAATCTTCGATATAGTCTGCTCCGCCCATCGGATTTGCCGGTGAAATTTTTATAAGTTGAGTTCTTGCTTTCCAAGCGGTATATGCTTCATTAGGTGTTGTCGCTGTCATAATTAATGGAGTTTGCTGGCTTTTGCACAGTCTTACTAAATTCATTTGACATACCGGAGAGACAATGACATCAGCACCTGAATCAATTGCAATTTGTGCTTGTCTTTGTGTAATAATGCCGCCTGCCATAATTAAAGGTCTATTTTCTTGTTTTGTTATTTCTTCAATAACTTTAACCATTTCCGGTGTTTCTATAACAAGTTCTATTATGTTAATTCCGCCATCAGTAAGAGCTTTTATTATATCTTTTGTTTTATTTGTCTCTTGCATTCTTAATACTGCAAATAGTTTTTCTTGTGTAATTTTGTCTATCGGATTCATATCTATTTCTTTCTTAATTTCAATAAATTTTGCATAAATGCATTTTCTGTTTTTTCTGTATTTTCATTTCCTAATATTACTTCTAAATCTTCTTTAAATTTAGTTATATCTTCATATTTTTTTAAAATTCCGTCAATTGCAATAGAGATATCGCCTGTTTCTTCAGATACAACAATGCAAGCGGAATCTGATATTTCACTGGCACCAATTGCTGCTCTGTGTCTTGTTCCATATCTCCAGCTTAGTTTCGGATCTTCTGTTAGAGGCAATAATACACCTGCCGCTAAAATTTTATCATTATGAATTACCATCGCACCGTCGTGAAGCGGGGTATTTGGAAAAAATATAGTCAATATTAATTCTGCCGATATATCTGCATTTATAGTTGTACCGACTTCATTATAAAAAGATTTGTCTTTTTCTTTCTGAACTACAATTAATGCACCTCTTTTTACTCTGCTGCAATATTTTACTGCTTCTGTAATTTCTTTAATAACGTTAGTTTTTTGTTCATCTTTTGATGCATTTTTAAATGAAAAGAAATTCTTAGCTACAAATTTTGTTTGTCCAAGGTGAACTAATAATTTTCTTAGTTCTGGCTGGAATACAATAACTAAAGACAATAAAATACCGCTTAATAAATATTGAGCTATTTGTCCTAGAATTTGAAATTCTAATTTTATTAATAAAGCACTAAAAGCCCAAGCTGTAATTATGAATAGAAGAATGCCTCTAACCAATTTTTCAGCTTGTGTACTTTTAATAAATCGCATATAAATATAGCTAAAAAACAGTACAACAACTAAAACTTGCAGAAAATCTTTTGGTGTAAAAGAAGCATTATTTGCTACAAGCTCACCTCGTGTGAAAAAATCTCTGTAAATATTTAGTATTGTGTCAAGCATTAATTACCTAATTAATCTGTCTGGAATTGTATCTGCTTCGCATAATTGCTCATACGTTTGCCTATTTATTATGATATCAGATTTTCCATTATTTACAAGTACTGCAGCTGCCTTTAAAGCTCTGTTATAATTAGAAGACATTGAGTATCCGTAAGCACCTGTAGTATAGAAACAAACAATATCGCCTTCTTCTATTTCAGGAAGCATAATGTCTTTTGCTAAAATATCACCTGATTCACAATGTTTGCCTGCAATTGTTACTTTTTTATCAGCTGGTAAATTGGGTTTATTTGCAATTTCAACAGTATATTCTGCCTGATATAAGCTTGGTCTTGCATTATCTGACATTCCGCCGTCGACTGCTTGGTATTTTCTGCCGTTTGGAACTTGTTTTGAACTTCCTGCTGTATATAAAGTTACGCCAGATGTACCTACAACACTTCTTCCAGGCTCTATAAATACAGTAGGTTCTGCAATTCCATATTTCTTTGAATTAATATTTATTGATTCAATAATAGTTTCTGCAATTTCATATACAGATATTGGAGCATCTTTTTCTGTATATTTAATTCCTAAACCGCCTCCAAGATTTACTGTTGTTAATTTTATACCAAATTTATCTTCTATTCTTTTTATTTCTTTGAATATAACTTCAACTTCATCAAAATATACTTTTTTCTCAAAAATTTGTGAGCCTATATGTGCGTGAAGTCCAATTAGTTTTAAATTTGTATATTCTTCTTTGATTAATTCAATAGCTTCGTCAAGCTGAGTTAAATCAAATCCAAATTTAGAATCTAAATGCCCTGTTTGAATATATTCATGTGTGTGGCATTCAATTCCGGGGGTTATTCTTAATAGAATTTCAACCTTTTTATTATTTGATTTTGCAATATCATTTAAAAGAGCAAGTTCAAAGAAATTATCAACAGAGATTGTTCCAACGCCTGCTTCTATTGCAAAATTTAATTCATCATAAGATTTATTGTTTCCGTTGAATAATGTTTTAGACATATCAAAACCTGCCGATTTTGCTGTATATATTTCCCCGCCGGAGCATAAATCCAGCCCAAAACCTTCTTGTTCCATAATTTTGCAAATAGCTTTTGTTATAAATGCTTTTGAGGCAAACATCATTTTCATATGAGGATATGATTTAAATGCATCTTTATAACTCTTAGTAATTGAACGAATTGTTTCTTCATCAAAAACATATAAAGGTGTTCCATATTTATTTGCTAATTCAATTAAGTCACATCCGCCAATTTCTATATTTCCGTTATTATTTATTTTTGTTGTAACCGGTCTAATGTCTTGGTTTGCAGTTTTCATAATCTCTCCTTGTAACTGTTTTTCTTTATTTTATCATAAAGATTTATGCTTGATAAACGAAAGAAAAGTATTATTATATTAATTATGAGAAAAATATTTTTATTGTTATTTATCTTTTTTACTTTTGTAACTAACGCTTTTGGGGCTGATTTTGATTGTGATGCATTGTATGATGCAGCAGAACCCTTTGCTTCCAAATTATATAATGATATAGACCCTTTTGAAGATGAGGATTCTATTAAATATGCTTGGTCTCCGTACCCATTATTCAGAACTTCTGCCTTTTTGTATTTTAAGGATTATGCAATTGAACCCGGGTATTATTCATTAACTCCAAGAACATTGCAGGGAAAAGATTATGTATTCTTTAAACAAGGCGGCAAAGTTGTTTTTATTATTCCTGTCGCAAAAAAAGAAAAAACACCTTTAAATTTTTATGATGCAAATATTCCTAAAGTAACACAAACTAAGATGCAAAAGTTTGCAGCTACAGTAAGAAAAAAATTCTATGATACTGCGAAAGATTCAAGAAGGGTAACACCGCCAAGTTCATTGGTTAATGTTGATGTAGAAGTAAAATATATAATAATAACATTATATTATGGTGATGATAAATTTACGCTTTTATTTAGGCGTACTCCATATTAAAGAAAAAATAGAAAATACTTCTTGGATTTGATTTTGAAGTCCATTGTTTTTAGGTATCGCGAAAATACAGGACGAAAAATCAAATCCAAGAAGTATTTTCTATTTTTTCTTTTCTTTCATCAATCTTTTTTTTGTTACTAAATATCCGCATTTAGAGCAAGCAAAAATCAGATTTGTTGAATCTATAGGCATGAAATGATGTTTACAGGTTATAACATCTTCTAGTTCTACTTCTTCACTATCTTTATTTATTATTATTGGCTTTTCTTTTTTGCTGTATTTAAAATATAATTTTAATAGTTTTTCTATAATATACATTTATAAAATCTTTATAAGTACTATTGATATACATATTAACAATGTAAAAAAAGAAAGCAAGTTTCTTACAATTAAAAATTTTAATAAAAAATCTCTTTGGTTATCTGGTACTTTTTTTATTTCATTAATATTTCCCATAAAAATATTTTCTTTAATTTCTTTTTCTGGATATTTAACATGATTTGTCATTACTATAAAAAGGGTAACAGCAGTTGGAATACTTAATAATGTTATTAAATAAATCGGGCTTATTAATTTTAATATAGAGCATATTATTATATTTAAGTATGCACAAATTATAATAATAAAAAGTAAAATTAATGCATTATAGGGAGTTTTGCATAATCTGCAAAGTGTAATTTTCCTATTTTTTTCATCATATTTAAAATCTAGCAGCATGTGATTATGAAGTACAGCAACAGATAATAAGCCTGTAGAAATTGATATTAATAATATATCAAGTGAAAAATATCCCATCATTGTGTAAAAAACACCAGAATATAACAACGGTGAAAAAACAAGTGCGACAATAAGTTCTCCAAAGCCAAGACATCCAAGTACTGGATATAATATGCATAAAATAGCGCTGGGGATAATCAAATATAATAATTGGGAACCATATATAGAAAGAAAAAACATCCCGATAATAAATGGTATAAAAAACAATAAAAAAGATGCAATATAGTGTTGTTTCAGTGATAATTTACCTTCAAATATACAAGCACATTTACCTTGCTGGAAATTAAAATTTTGTTTTAATCCTTTTTCTATCTTTATTTTTTCTAATGTATAATCAATGGCATCATCAAAAATATTTGTTCCAAGGTGAAGTAACATAATTCCTATTAGAGAAATGATGCCGTAAAAAATATTCCCTCCATTAAAAGCTGCAAATAGAAACGGAACCAACCAAGACATAACGGAAATAGGTAATGAATATGCACGTAAAGCAGCTAACCAGTTATTAAGTTTATTCGACCAAGAATGCATGAAAGTAAAAACTCCACCAATATACTATAAGCATAACGTAAAAATCTTAAAATAATATTAATTTTTGTTACAAATTTTGGATTGATATTCTGTAATGAGACATAATGTTAAAAAAACAAACAATAATAAACGATAAAAATATAATCAAGAATATATTCAAATCCTAAAAAATATGTTATAATGTTAGAACGAACTAAGATAAAGTGTGCAAAGTACATTTTATTAAGGCAAAAATAAATTGTTAATATTTTGTAAAATAATTTATAAGAAAATGGCAATAATTTAACACAAGTATTTTTTATATATAAGTGATGGTAAGTAAGTAAATTTTTTGTCGGAGGAAGAATGACAATAAGTGTAAACTCTAGAAAAAAACAAGCAAAAAAATCTTTTGATGAATTATTAAATGATTTAAGAACAAGTAATTCAGAAAAAGTTAGATATAATGCAGCAAGAGTATTAGGTGAAATGGGCGATGCTAATGCTGTTGAACCTCTAATTGATGTTTTAAAAAATGACAGAAATGGTTCTGTTCGTTTATATGCAGCAAGAGCTTTAGGTGAACTTGGTGAAGTTTCTGCTACTATTCCTTTGATTGAATCTTTACGTGAAGATAGAAACGTAGACGTTAGAGTTCGTGCAGCAAGAGCTTTAGGTCGTTTAGGCGGTAAAGAAGTTGTTGAACCATTAGTTGAAGCATTAAATGATGAAAATCCTCAAGTTTGTATTACAGCAACTGATGCTTTAATCGAAATTGGTGATGTAGCTACTGATTCTTTAATTGAATCATTAGACAGCGAAAAAGTTAACGTTAGATGTGATGCTACTCGTGCTTTAGGTGAAATCGGTAACCCAAAAGCTGTTAACCACATTATTAAAATGTTAAAAGATGAATGGGTTAATGTTAGAATTTATGCTGTTACTTCTTTAGGTAAATTAAATGATACAGCTGCTGTTCCTTCTTTAATTGAAGTAGTTCAAAATGAAAAAGAAAATGATTTAGTTAGAGCTGGTGCTGCTGCTGCATTAGGTGTACTTCGTGACCAAAGAGCTTTACTTCCTCTAAGAGAATTAATTGTTAAAGCTGAAGAATTAGGCGAATTAGAAGACACAGCTTTAAAATCTTTCAAAAAAATTATGGCTGCTAACTGGAAACCAGTTAATGAAGCTCAAGCTAAAAAAGTTGGCGCTTAATTAAATAAAATTAAATTAAAACACTCTCTTCAAAACGAAGAGGGTGTTTTTTCTATTTTGACATTACCCCTTGTTTTATTTAAAATATTACAAGATAAGGGTTTATGTATGAAAATAAAAGCTGAAAATCTTGTTAAAATATATAATGATAGAACTGTAGTTAATGATATTTCTATAGAAGTTAATAAAGGAGAGGTTGTTGGTCTTTTAGGTCCTAATGGTGCCGGTAAAACAACGACTTTTTATATGGTTGTCGGACTTGTTCGACCAAATTCCGGAAAAATTTATATTGATGATATTGATTTAACTCAACTAACAATGGATAAACGTGCAAAGCATGGTATTGGCTATCTTCCTCAAGAAGCTTCTATTTTTAGAAAATTATCTGTAGAAGATAATATCAAATTAGTATTAGAATTAAATGATAAACTTAATCCTAAAGAGAAAAAAGATAAGTTAGAAGAATTATTAGATGAATTTAGAATAAAAAAACTTCGTGATACTGCAGCAGTTGCTTTATCAGGCGGTGAAAGAAGACGTGTAGAAATTGCAAGAGCGCTGGCAGCAAGTCCTGAATTTATTCTTTTAGATGAACCATTTGCCGGTATTGACCCTATTGCAATTGGCGAAATTAAAGATAATATTAAAATCTTATCTAATAGAGGGTTAGGTGTATTAATTACAGACCATAATCCAAAAGCAACTTTGTCTATTACCGATCGCGCGTATGTTATTTTTGACGGAAAAATTAAAATTCAAGGTACAAGAGATGAAATTGCCAATGATGAAATTGCTAAAGAATTTTATCTTGGAAAGGATTTTTCACTTTAATGAAATTAAAACTTTTAGATAAATATATTTTTACACAGGTTTTTCTGACTTGTTTTGGGTGTATCTTTATTTTTATGATTGTTTGGATTATGCCTGAAATTCTTTTGAAAACCATTCAACGAACAATCAGCGGAGATTATACCGTTGAAATGGCAATTTCAATTTTAGTTAATGAACTTCCTAAAGTTTTGAATATTGCTTTACCTGTGGGTATGTTGTTAGGTTCTATTCTTACTTTTGAAAAAATGAGTAAAGATTTTGAAATTACGGTTATGAGAGGGGCCGGTTTCCCTTTTTTTAGAATTATCGCCTCTGTAATTATTCTTAGTGTATTAGTTTCCGGCTTTACATTTATTGTAGGTTCAAAATTTCTTCCTTCATCTGCTTGTAAGCTAAAAGCAATAAAAGGTGAAAATAGAGTTTCACAATTTGTGTTTCCCGTAAAAGATGAAGATGGAGCAATGAATAAAATCCTTATTGTTCCAAATTTTGATAACAATAATATAAAAGATGTTATAGTATTAAATTTTTACGATAAAAATAAAAAAGGTTCCAGTCTTCTTTCAAGTATTTTAGTTTCAGACTATGTAAAATATGATTATAATACTTGGACATTAAATTCTGCTAAAAAATATAATATATCTAAAGAAGGCGTATTTAATGAAATAGGTGAAGTGTCTAATTTCAATGTTTTGTCTGGTAAAAGTGCTAAGAATGCATATAAATTAATGAAATATTCAGTAAATAGAGATAGAGAATTAACAAATCCTCAAATCTCTGAATATATTAAATTGTTAAAGCAAGAAAGAATGGATGATGAATATAGATTTATGCTGAATAAATATATTCAAAGATATGTACATTCGTTTATGTGTATTTTATTTGCAATTTTAGGTTGTTTACTTGGTTTTTCAAAACCAAGAGAACAAAAATTTATTGGTATGTTAATTGCTGTAGGTATTATTTTTGCATATTATATAACTATTCCATTTTTTGATTTACTTGCTGAAAAAGCTGTACTTTCACCATGGATAACATCAATGATAGCCCCTGTTGTTTCAATTGTGTTAATAATAATTTTGAAGAAAATGAAGGATTTATAATGAGTAAAAGATTATTTGTATTTTTTGTATTATTTTGTTCTTTTTCGTGTTCAGCGTTTGCTGTTGATAATGTTTTAAATGCAGAAAATTCAACTTTAGAAGATCAAATAATAGATAAACACTATAAGGAGATAAATAAAAGAAGCTGTAAATTAAATCCTAGTTTTATACAAGTACCCGAATCATCTTCTCGCGCTTATAAAATATATAAAAATGATTTAGGTGTATATGTAATTGAAGTTACAGCAAAGAAAGAAGCCTTGACTCCTGTTGTTGTTGAAAATTTAGAAACAAATGAATCTGTATATAATCGATTAGAACCTAAATTTATGGTTAATACAGGATTTTTTGACCCTAAAAATCAAAAAACAGTTTCATATATTGTAATTGATGGTGAAATTGTTGCAAATCCAAAAGATAATGAAAGTTTAATGGCAAATGCTGCTTTAAAACCGCATTTAGCAAAAATTTTAAATCGTTCAGAATTTAGAATTTTAGAAGATGAAGAGGGGAATATCTCATACGATATATGCCCTCACGACTATAAAGTAGAGGATGGGTTTAAACTAAAACATTCAATTCAAGCAGGACCTATGCTTGTACCCGATTTAAGATTAGAGGAAGAATTTTTTATACTTGTTAGAGATGGCAAAATTATAAGCGAATCAGCATCGTCTCTTCATAGATATGCAAGAACAGCAATAGGTATAAAAGAAAATAAGGTATATATCTTTATTATTCCAAATGAAGCGCCAATGAATTTAAAAGAAGTTTCTGAACTTGCAAAAAGTTTTGGTATGGAAAAAGCAATGGCTTTTGATGGCGGCGGTTCTACATCTTTTGATTCAATAGAATTGCATATAATTTCTGAAAAAGATAATCAAGCAAGAAAATTAAAATCTTTTTTAATGCTTAAATAGATTTTAAGTAATCAGCAATTGCAATTAATCCAAGTTTATAACTGTTTGCTCCGAAACCTGTAATTTGACCTATACAGGCAGGCGCAGTAAGTGAGATTTTTCTAAATTCTTCTCGCGTATGAATATTTGATAAATGAATTTCTAC
This sequence comes from uncultured Vampirovibrio sp., assembly GCA_910583875.1. GTDB lineage: Bacteria > Cyanobacteriota > Vampirovibrionia > Gastranaerophilales > Gastranaerophilaceae > Avigastranaerophilus. Next base: position 10,513 of record CAJTXT010000002.1, read on the forward strand.
TGTCGGAATACAAACTGCAAGAATTGCATCTCGAATTGCAACGCTTGTATGTGTATAAGCAGCTGGATTCATAACTATTCCGTCATAAGTGTCTTTTGCTTCTTGTATTTTATTTACAAGTTCACCTTCAATATTACTTTGATAGAATTCTATTTCTATATTTAATTTAGATGCTTCATCTTTTATAAAATTTTCAATATCTTTAAGAGTTTGATTTCCATATTTATCAGGTTCACGTGTTCCTAATAAATTTAAGTTTGGACCGTTCAAAAATAATATTTTCATATTAATTCCTTACATATTTTTTATAAATTCTCTGGTTTTTATTCTGACTTTTTCATCTTCTTCAATAATTTGATCAATATTAGGATTTTTAATTGAAGTATAATCATCAAAAATAGCTTTTGTTATTTTATAAATATCAAGATATTTTACTTTTTTATCTAAAAATGCAAAAACAGCTTCTTCATTAGCAGCATTTAAGCATACCGGATATGTACCGCCTTTTTCACCTGCAATAAATGCTAATTTTAAAGATGGAAATTTTTCATAATCAGGTTCGTAAAATTCAAATTTTGCAGCTTTTATAAAGTCAAAGCTTTCTGTTTCTATGCCTTCAATTCTATCAGGATATGTTAAAGCATATTGAATAGGTATATGCATACTTGGAATACCTATTTGAGCAATAATACTTCCATCAACAAATTCAACTGCGCTATGTATGTAGCTTTGAGGATGTACTACAACTTTTATATCCTTATAATCAAAATTAAATAAATGATGAGCTTCAATTACTTCAAGCCCTTTATTCATTAATGTTGCGGAATCAACTGTTATTTTCTTACCCATATTCCATCTTGGGTGGTTTAAAGCTTCATCCAAATTAGCGTGTTCCATTTCTTCTTTTGTTGAATTTCTAAATGGACCGCCAGAGGCTGTAATTATAAGATGTTTTGCATCTTTACCATTATTTATACATTGGAATATAGCAGAATGCTCACTATCAACAGGTAATATTTTTACATTATTTTCTTTTGCAAGTTTTATTACAATATCGCCTGCCATAACAAGAGTTTCTTTATTTGCTAAAGCAATATCTTTTCCTTTTTTTATAGCTTCAATTGTTGGTTTTAAACCTATTTTGCCGGATACGGCAACTAATAATATTTGAATTTCATCAAGTTTTGCTATTGTATTTAGACCTTCATCTCCAAATAGTATATTTATATTTGGAAATTCTTTTATTAATTTTTCAGCATCATCTTCTTTTCTTACCGAAACATATTTTGGTGCAAATTTTTCAATTTGTTTCTTTATTAAATCAATATTATTTCCTGCTGAAATCGCAATAATTTCAAATTTATCATTAAGTTTTTCTATAACTTCTAGTGCCTGTGTACCAATTGAGCCAGTTGAACCTAGAATAGCAATTTTTTTCTTCATATTATGCTCTGCCATAAATGTCTTCTAATCGTTCTATATCATTTTCATCAAGAATATCACCTTGTTGAATTTCAAGAACTTTTAATTGTTCTTGTCCGAAATTTTGAAGTGAATGAATTTCTTCTACAGCAATGTCGATGCTTTCTCCGGCTTGAAGTTTTACAAATTCATCGCCTTTTAGAATTGTTGCTTCACCTTCCAGTATAATCCAATGTTCACTTCTATGATGATGAAGCTGCACACTTAGTTTTGCATTAGGATTTACCGTAATACATTTAGTTAAAAATCCGTTTCCATTCTCAAGTACGGTATAATAGCCCCAGGGTCTATATACTGTTTTATGAATTTCTTTTGTTATTTCATTTTTACCATTTAATTTTTTATAAATATTTTTTATTCCGTTATTATTATTTTTATCACAAACTAAAACTGCATCTTCAGTTTCAACAACAATGGTATCTTTAAGACCAAGAGTTGCAGTTAGTTTTGAAGTAGAATATACTAATGAATTTTTTGAATCTATATCAATTGTTTGACCTCTAAAATAGTTTCCATTGTTATCTTTTTCAGAAATCTCATATATTGCATCCCAAGACCCAATATCTTTCCATTCTGTATTAAGTGGAATAGTGACTAACTTTTTTGTTTTTTCCATTAAAGCATAGTCAATAGATATATTATCTATATTTTCATATTCAGATAACGGAATTGAAGGAATTGAGTTTTGTATTTCTTTATTATAAATGTTTATATATATATCTTGAGCATGTCTTTTTAATTCTTCAAAATATGTTTCCGCAGAAAACATATAAATGCCTGAATTAATATAAAATTTACCTTTTAGTTTTTCTTTTTGCGCTTTATTATTTGGTTTTTCTATAAAGTTTGTTACTTTAAGTGCATTAGGTTCAATTTCTGTAACTTGAGCATTTCTTCTTGCTTTTATATATCCAAAATTTTCGTTGATATCTTTTGTTTCAGAAGCAAAAGAAACAATATATCCTGCGTTTGCAAGCTTTATACCTTTTTCAAGTAAAGAAGAAAATTCTTCACGATTTGTTATTAATTGATCAGATGGAATAGCTAAAATTATAGGTGAGTTTGAAGAATAATTTAATTTATCATCAATATATTTAACAGCTATTGATATTGCCGGGGCAGTATTTTTAAAAATAGGTTCAGACAGTACTTTATATTCTGATTTTCTGCAAAATTTCTCTTGAAGAACTTTTAATTGTTCTTTTATTGCAGTTGCATATTTTATATTTGTTGTAGTTATTATATTTTTATCATCTACAAGATTTGTTAATTTTAAAAATGTTTGTTGGAAAAGAGTATATTCGTCATCAAGTTTAAACATTTGTTTTGGAAACATTTCTCTTGATACCGGCCATAATCTTTTACCGGAACCACCTGCTAAAATAATGCAAAATAATGAAGCTGTCATATTACTCCCCTATACAATAACCAATTATACAATAAATAAAAGATTTTTTGAAATTATTAAAATCTTTTCATTCAAAAATTTAGGTTATATAATCAGTTTATGAAAAAGTTTAAAACGATAATATCAATGATGTCGGGTACATCTTTAGACTCAATAGATGCATGTTTGTTAAATATATATGATGATTTAACTTTTAAAGTAATAGATAGTTATTCATTAGATTATCCGATTGAAGTAAGAGAGAAATTATTGGCTTTAGCTAACAATAATGGCAATGTTAGTGACGTATGCTTGATGAATTTTGTTGTTGGTGAATTATTTGCAAAGACTGCAAATTTACTTATTGAAAAAGCAAATTTAAAACATAGGGATATTGATTTTATATCTTCGCATGGGCAAACTATATTCCATATTCCTGCTATAAAAGAAATTGGCGGTATTAATACCGCAAGTACTTTACAAATTGGCGATATTTCAGTTATTTCACATAAAACAGGAATAATGACTGTTGGGGATTTTCGCCCTAAGGATATGGCATCAGGCGGGCAGGGCGCTCCTTTAGTTCCATTTGCCGATAAAATTTTATTTGGTTTAGATAAAAACAGACTTATACAAAATATTGGCGGAATATCAAATGTAACAGTATTATCAAAAAATTGTGATATATTTGCATTTGATAATGGTCCGGGAAATATGCTTATTGATTATTTTATTCATAAGCTTTTTGATTTGTCTTTTGATAAAAATGGTGAAATAGCTTCACAAGGAAATATTGATAATAAGTGGTTAGAAGAACTTTTAAAAGAACATTATTATAATATTAAACCGCCAAAATCTACAGGCAGAGAATTGTTTAATAAGGATTATGCAGAAAAAATATATAAATTTGCACCCGAAAATAATTTTGATGTTATAGCTACAATTACATTTTTAACGGCTAAAGTTATTGCGGACTCATATAAAAACTTTATTTTGCCAAAAACATCAATTGATGAAGTTGTAATAGGCGGTGGAGGTGCATATAATAAAACTTTGCTTTCAATGCTTCAGAAGGAAATACCTTCAATACCGGTAAAAACTCATGATGATTTTGGCATTCCTAATAAATTGAAAGAAGCTATAGCTTTTGCATACTTAGGTTATTTTACGATAATGAATAAACCAAATAATGTTCCTTCTTGTACAGGTGCAAATATGCCTGTTGTTATGGGAAAAATATCTTATTAATTTTCTTTTACTTTTATACTTAAAAGAGTCAAAGACGTTAATATTAAAATTAAACCTGTTATTCCTATAAATGTTGGTATTTCAGAGAAGAAAATTATTCCGAAAATCATAGCTGAAATTGGTTCGCTTTCTGCTAAAATAGCCGCTTTCCCTGTTTCTATATATTTAAGCGAATATGTGTGTAATAAGTATGGGCAAACAGATGCAATAAGTGCATGAAATATCATAAATAATATATTTTGAATTGGAGCATTTTCAATGATTTTTATTGTAATATTCCAATCCGCAAAGAGAATTAAAGATAAAGTCATAACAATCAGAGAATAAAAAGTTATTGTTAATGCGTTATATCCTTTTTGTATAGCTTTTGTTGATAGTGCTAAATATGTTGCATAAGAAATAGCTGCAAATAAACCGCTGCAAACCCCGAATGGTGTTATTGTAATATTAGTATGATTTTCAATAATACCGCTTGTGCAAATGCATCCTGCAATTGCCAATATTAAACAAATTAATTTTTTTGAAGTAATTTTTTCTCCAAGGAATAAAAAAGAAAATATAATTACAAACATTGGAGCAAGGCAAAGCAACACTGCAGCAAAAGATAAGGATAATTCGTTAATTGCTGTATTATAACCTAAGTTTAATGCAAGCATCCCGAATAATCCGCTGCACAAAAATAACCAGCTGTCTTTTAGTTTTATTTTTAATAATGATTTATCAAAAATAAAAAATACGCTAAGCAATATTAATGATGCAATTAGTCCTCTTGTTGCAAGAATAGTGTAATTATCCATTCCCCATTGTGTAAGTTTACGAACAAATATTCCTACAGAACCCCAAGAGATACCGGCAAGTATCGGAAATAAAAATATAAATCTTTTCATTTTAAGCCTTATTGCATAATGTTGTCTAAGCCGTAAATGAATTCATTATTATCGAATACATATTTAACTGCGAGTAAAACACCAGCCATATAGCAAGAACGTTCCATTGTATGGTGAGCAAGTTTTAAAATTTGTCCGGAAGCTCCAAAAATAACTTCTTCTGATGCTATATAACCCGGCATTCTAACTGAATGAATATGAATATTTGCTTCAGAATTTGCACCTCTAGCACCTTGAATTAATTCTGTTTCAGGGCAGTTTCCTAAAGTGAAATTTGAATTTTCTTCTGCCATCATTTGAGCTGTTTTAATAGCTGTACCAGATGGAGCATCTTTTTTTTGATTGTGGTGTAGTTCTATAATTTCTGCATTATTAAAATATTTTGCTGCTTGTTTTGCAAACATCATTAATAAAACAGCTCCTGTAGAAAAGTTTGGAGCAATTAAGCAAGAAACATTATTTTCTTGTGACATTTTTTTTAATGCTGTTATTTGTTCATCTTTTAAACCGGTAGTACCAATTACGGATTTTACTTTATTTTTCATATATAAACATACGTGTTCATAAATACCGTTAGGTTGTGTGAAATCAACTACAACATCAGGTTTTTTATTTTGTAATGCTTTTTCTATATCTGTTTCAATAACAACCTTGCATTCTTTTCCTGTTGCTGCAATACCTGCATCTGTTCCTTCACCCATAATATCTACAGCCATTACAAGTGTTGTATTTTCATCATTTAAAACTGCTTTAACAACTTCTTTTCCCATTTTGCCAAGTGCGCCGATTACCCCAACTTTTATCATATTTTCCCCTTTTTTATTCTCACTATACCTATGTTAGCGTTAAAAAAACAATTATGCAGTATATGTAAACAAATATTTAATCTTTAAATTCTTTCTTGAATAAAATCGGAAAATATGTTAGGATTGTTTCAAAAGAATGATATAGGAAAATATGTTAGAAATTCGAAAGGCGTATTATGGGAAGTATAAAAAGAGAAAGTATTAATAGAATTACCTCTAAAGTTCAAACTGTAGGAATTAATTTGTCTTTAGTTTCAAGTTTGATAAATTTTTTGGAAAATGGACTGCTTGATGAATTTAATGTTTCAAAAATAGATACATCAAATATTGTTATAGTTTTAAAACGTCTTATCTCTATTATTATCGAAGATTATGGGGATATAGAAGAACTTATTGAAGATTAAATTTGTTATTGACCTTTTTAGTTAAATTTATTACTATTTATCATATACACTATATGAGGAGAGTTTATGCCGCAGCCATTTTCACAAGGTGGACCAATGAAAAAAAGAATGTCTGTACTGGTTTTTCTTAAAGGTACAACGGCACCGTTAGTTCTTTATGTTGACAATCCTATTACGCTTTATGAAGAACTTACTCAAATCTTAAAATTAAATTCTCCGACTCCAAAGTTAATTGAAAAATCAACAATGGGTCCTGTTAAAAAGGTTTGTATTCAATCTACACAAATTTGTGCCGTTGCGCTTCAAGAAGAGCAATATATGTAATTTATTTCATATCTACTAGTATCTTTACGGTATTAGTTATTAAGCCGGCTGCCCATTTTAAGATTAAAATACCGCCTAAAACACCAATTAGCGAATCAAGATAATATAAACCAAAGTATTTGCCTGCAATTAGTGCTATGATTGCAAATACTGATGTTAATGCGTCTGCTAATATGTGATAGTACGCTGCTTTGAAATTATAGTCTTTATCATTTGCACATTCTTCATCGTGATGTTCTTGATGATGTTTGTGTGAATGATTTCCTTCCATTATTAAAATACATACAGCATTTACGACTAACCCTATTATTGCGACTAAAATAGCTTCATTAAACTGAATTTCTAAAGGATTTATAAATCTCATAATTGCTTCAACTATAATCCAAATACCTGTAAAACCTAAAAATAAAGAACTTGTATATGCTGTTAATGTCCCTATTTTATCTGTACCATTTTTAAACTTATCAGAATCTGCAAGTTTTCTTGTTAAAACATATGCTGTAAAAGTCAGGCATAACGCTAAAGCGTGTGTCCCCATGTGGTAGCCGTCTGCCAATAATGCCATAGAATTTGTTAAATAGCCATATAAAATCTCGGCTATCATTGCAATAAGTGTAAATAAAATTACAACAAGCGTTTTCTTTTCATTTTCGCTTGTTATTTTGTTGTGATGCTCATGCATAGTGTATCCTTTCTTAACTTAATTTATTTTCAAGATAATTATTGTAGTCAGTTAGGAATTCCTTTATTATTTGCAGTTTGTCTTTGTCTATACTTTGTATAAATTCAAGGTCTTTGTTGCATAAAACTTCATGTATTTTTTCGTGTTCTTTATTTACAATCTGACCATATTCTGTCAATTTGTAATAAATTTCTTTTTGGTTAAACTCAGATGTGTAAATTTCTAAAACACCTTTTGAAATAAGTCTTTTTATTATTTTGCTTATTCCGCCTCTTGTTATATTCAAGACTTCAGATAATTTTGTTACATTAGGATTTTCTAATTTTTGTATTTGCGCAATGCAATGCATCTCAGAAAAACTGAAATCTTTTAATATTTCGTTTGTAGTCTCTTTTATGTACTTATTAAGTATTTCTTGTTTCTTTGAAATTTCTAAAATTAAATCTAATAAATTTTCATTCATAATAAATATTGTTTCCACGTTAACAATATTTATTATGACTCTATTTTGTTTCCTTGTCAACAAAAATTAAAATTTGTAAACTAATTTTTTTCAACAAGCTTTTTAAATGCGTTCAAATCTTCAATTGTATCAATACCTATAGCTTGATATTCTACAACAGAAGTTTTGATTTTCATTCCGTTATATAGAGCTCTTAATTGTTCTAAGCTTTCAGCCTGCTCAACTTCCGGCTGAGGATATTGAGTCATTTTGAATAATGATTCACGCTTATAGCCGTATATTCCTATATGTTTGTAGAATTTTGCTATGCCTTTATTTCTTTCAAAAGGAATTTTTGAACGTGAAAAATACATAGCGTAGCCATTAATATCTTTAACGCATTTAACCATATTAGGGTCATCTAAATCTTCATCTTTGATTTCTGCTAAAAGTGTTGAAATATCAGCATTCTCATCTTCTTTTATTTGTTTTATAACTTCTTCTACGCAAGCTGTATTAATCATGGGCTCATCACCTTGAAGATTAATAATGTATGAAATTTCAGGATATTTTTGAGCAACTTCTACAATTCTGTCGCTTCCGCATTTGTGGTTTTCTGATGTCATTTCTACATTTGCACCGAAAGATTTAGCGCAGTCATAAATTTCTTGATTATCTGTCGCAATAATAACCATATCTGCTGATTTTACTTGAATAGCACGTTCCCAAACCCATTGAATAATCGGTTTATCACATACTTTTATTAACGGTTTACCTTGTAATCTTTTTGAATTGTATCTTGCAGGTATTATTATTGCTGTCTTTGACATTTAATCCTCCTTTTGTACAACAAAAGCAATCCATTCTTTTTGTCGCATTTCTTCAACTATTTTCAAGTTATTTTCATCGATTGCTTTTAATACAACATCTTCTTTCCCGTCTAAAATTCCGCTTAAAACAATTTTTGCGCCTGTCTTCATAATGCGTTTTAAATCAGGCATGATAGCGGCTAAAACATTATGCAGAATATTAGCAAAAACAAAATCATATTTGTTGTCAGGCAAAATATCAGATGTTGCTGTTTGAATATTTATATCTGTTTCATTGTTTACTTTAGCATTTATCTTTGCTGTTTCTGTAGCTGTTTCATCATTATCAACGGCGTCTGCTTCTATAGCACCAAGTTTTTTTGCGCATATTGCAAGAATACCGCTGCCGCAGCCGACATCTGCAATTACAGCATTTTTACTCATATATTTTTCGCAAGCATTTACACATAATTGAGTAGTTGCATGTGTTCCTGTTCCAAATGCATTCCCCGGGTCTATGTTAACTATAATTTCGTCGTTTTTCTTTTCATATTTTTCCCAAGTAGGGCAAATTACTATTCTATTTGAAATTTTAGATGGTTTCCAATGTTCTTTCCATTTTTTAGACCAATCTACAATTTCTTGTTTATGAATAGAAACATTCCAACTTCCAATATCGCAATTAAATACTTTTTTATCAATAAGTTCTTGTCTTTGAGTTTTAAAGAAACTTTGAACTTCATCAAAATTGAGTACATCTGCAACTATATAAGCTTTTAAAGTATCTTCTGTTGTAGAAATAAGTTCAAGATTTTTATATTTTTCTTCAGCCGTAACAATGCCTTCACATTCAAAATTAGTTTGCACTATATCACAAACAATATCAGCGCAGATAGGATTAATCTCGATACATACTTCCCAATATGTTTTATCGATTACTGACAAAATACACCCATTCTTCTGTATTTATTATATCTTTCATCTCTTAATTTATTTGGCTCTGTATCTTTAAGTTCATCAATTGCTTTTAGAATAGTTGATTTTAATTCATTACCAATCATTTCATAATCGCAATGAGCACCGCCTAAAGGTTCTTTTACAATGCCGTCAATAATATCAAGATTTAATAAGTCTTCACTTGTAATTTTTAAAGCTTCTGCTGCTACATTTGCTTTTGAAGCATCTCTCCATAGAATTGAAGCGCAGCCTTCCGGTGAAATTACAGTATAGTATGAATGTTCAAGCATAAATACTTTATCTGCAACTGCTAAACCTAAAGCACCGCCGCTGCAGCCTTCTCCTGTTATAACAGCGATAATAGGAACATTTAATTTAGCCATTTCTTTTAGGTTAACGGCAATTGCAGTACCTTGAGCTGTTTCTTCAGCTTTCATCCCCGGATATGCCCCCGGAGTATCGATTAATGTTACAATCGGAAGATTAAATCTATTTGCGTGGTAGAAAAGTCTTAAAGCTTTTCTATAGCCTTGAGGCTGAGGCATACCAAAGTTATAAATTAAATTTTCTTTAGTTGATTTACCTTTTTGAGTACCAATTATAACAACACTCTGGTCACCGATTTTTGCTATACCTCCGATGATAGCTCTATCATCAGTACCTTCACGGTCACCATGCATTTCCATAAAATCAGTTGTCATTAATTTTATATAATCTAAGAAAGTGGGTCTATCTGCGTGTCTTGCTATTTGCAAACGTTGAGAAGGTGTAAGATTAGCATATAATTCTTTTTTATATTCTAATGCCTGCTGTTCAAATGTTTCTATTTGATCTGATACATCCATGCCTGATGACTCACTTATCTTTTTTAATTCTTGTATTTTTTCTTGAATTTCATATAGTGGTTTTTCAAATTCTAAAATAGCCATTCTCTTCTCCTACTTTGTATGCAGACTAATTAATTTAGCAAGTGTTGATTTTAGTTCTGCTCTTGATGAAATCATATCAATTTGACCGTATTTCATTAAGTAGTTAGCAGTTTGGAAATCAGCCGGAAGGTTTTGGCGGATTGTTTGTTCAATAACTCTTCTTCCTGCAAAACCGATTCTTGCATCTTGCTCTGCTATTATAATATCGCCAAGTGTTGCAAAACTTGCAGTAACACCGCCGAAAGTAGGTTCAGTTAAGACTGTAATATATAATAAACCTGCTTCATTAAGACGCGCAACTGCACAACTGGTCTTAGCCATTTGCATAAGGCTTAAAATACTTTCCTGCATTCTTGCACCGCCTGATGCAGTAATTGCTATCATAGGTATTTTTCTTTTTAAAGCTTCTTCCATTGCAAGTGTTACTTTTTCACCAACAACACTTCCCATAGAACCACCCATAAAATCAAAGTCCATAACCGCAGTTGCAACCATGTGACCGTCTATTTTACCAACACCGGCTACAACAGCTTCATTCATGTTTGTTTTAGCTTTAGCCTGTGCAATTCTTTTTTTATAAGGTTCTGTATCTGTAAATTCCAATGGATCTGCAGTTGTTATATTGCTGAATAATTCTTCAAATGTTCCTTCATCAAACAGTTGATTTATACGTGTTCTTGCATTTATTCTGAAATGATAATTACATTTCGGGCAAACATCTAAATTCTCTTCAACTTCTTTTTTTAGAAGCTGCGAATTACAATGATAACATTTAACCCAAAGCTTACCGATACTATCATCAATTTGAGTATCTTTATCTCTTCTTGCAATTTGCATTTCTTTTCTTTGTTCGAACCAATCCTTTACTGTCATAAAAGACTTCCTCCGCTAATCTACTTGTGCATTTGCACAATAATATATTCATTATACAACAAATATAATTCTTGGTAATATTCTGCAAGTGTTTAGATTAGATTATTTACATTCTTTCTGGTGCTTCAACGGCTATTAACTGCATTGCTGATTCAAGAATTAATGTAACAGCTTTAACAATTGATAATCTTGCAAACATTAATTTTTCATCTTCAACAAGCACTTTTGAGAAGGAATAGAATTGATGGAAACTTGCTGCTAACTCTTGTAAATATTTTGTTAATAGATATGGAGTTCTGTTTTTTGCTGCATTTTGTACAACAGATTTATATTCTTCCATTTTTAATAATACTTTTTTAGTTGTTTCTAATGATTTTTCATCATCACAATTCCATAAAATTTCAAAATCATTTGTTTTTAATTCTGCCAGTTTTTCTTCTAAATCTGAAACTGTCGCTTCTTCTTTTGTTTTATTTATAATGTCATATTTTTCTTGAACTGCATGTCTTAAAATTGAACAAGCTCTTGCGTGTGCATATTGAACATAGAATACCGGGTTTTCATCAGTTTTTGATTTTGCAAGTTCTACATCAAAATCTAATGTGGTATCAATACTTCTCATAATCATCCAATATCTTGTTGCGTCAACACCTACATCTTCTATTAAGTCATCAAGAGTAATCATTTTTGTTCTTTTGCCCATTCTTACTTGTTCACCGTTCATTACAAGGTTTACAAGCTGACCTAATAATACTTCAAGTGAATTTGGATTATAGCCTAAAACTTCAATAGAAGCACGCATTCTAGGAATGTAACCATGATGATCAGCACCCCAAATATTCAATAATGTATCAAAACCTCTTTGAAGTTTATTGAAATGGTATGCTATATCAGCTGTTAAATATGTATATGCTCCGTCTGATTTCTTTATTACTCTGTCTTGGTCGTCACCGTATTTTGATGATGCAAACCATAATGCTCCGTCTTTTTCATATAGAACACCAAGTTCATCAAGTTTTTTTATACATTCTTCAACTTTACCTGATTCATGAAGTGTAAGCTCGCTGAAATAATTATCAAAATGAGTGTGGAAATTTTCAAGCAACGCTTTTTGAAGACTTAACATTTTAAGTCTTGCATATTTTGATAAATATTTTAAATGTTCAGTATTAAATTCACCATTAAAATCTTTTTTTATTTGTTCAGCTTTTTCTTTTTCTACTTGAACAAATTCTTTTGCTACAGGTATTAAATATTCACCTGTATAGAAGTTTTTCGCTTCTTCTTCACTGGAAGGAAAATCAATATCAACATTTAATTCTTTTAAAATTCTTATATAAAGAGACTTTCCCAGTTTTTGTATTTGGCTTCCTGCGTCATTAATATAAAATTCTTGATATACGTCATATCCGGAATATTTCATAACATTAGCTAAGGCACTACCCATAGCTGCCCATCTTCCGTGCCCTATATGAAAAGGACCTGTAGGATTAGCACTTACATATTCTAAAATAACTTTAGAACCGTTTCCTTGATTATTTTTTGCATAATCCAGCTTTTTATCAAGCACATCAAAAAGAATTGAGTTTAACATATTTGAATGCAGTTTAAAATTAATAAAACCTGCAGTTACATTAATGTCAAAATCTATTTTCTCAATATTATCAGCTATAATTTGTGCTATTTGCTCCGGTGCTAATTTTGCATATCTTGCTAGTGATGATACATTAACTGCAAAATCACCAAATTGAGTATTTTTAGGAACTTCAGCTTGAAGTGAAAAATTATCCGTTTCACTCATTTGACCAAGCTTACTATCTTTAACCAATGTATTGATTACTGATTTTACATTTTCTAAAAAATACTCTTTTAACATAATTCTGCTTTCTTAATGTTTCCACATTAAAATAATAGCAAAAACATGCTAAACAAGTAATTTGTTTTTAATCTACCTTAGTTTACCGCAATTTTCTTTTCATCAAGCGTATTTTTTATGCATAGTGTAAACATATCAACATTATAAAGTTTCGGATTAAGACAGCTTAAAATTTGTCTTAATTTATCAATTGTATCATTAGATAATGCAGTTTCCGTGTTCATAATTTCCTCGATATCTTATACAGATTTCTCTGTTATATAAGATATTCCCATTTTTATTTATATATAAACAATCGGCGTTTACATAATTAATGATAATTAATATTACTTTATACTATTGATTTACACGTTAGCTAATAAAACTTGCTCATCAACGATAACACTATACATATCAATGTCTAGTTTAATGTTTTCTACGTTGTTGATTAAGTTTTTTAATTCTAGGTTTAAATCTTTTGAGTTTAGTAAATCTGTGTTCATTCATTTCCTCCAAGAACTAACTCTATGTATATCGACATTCAAAGATTTAAACTTTAGTTTTTGATATATAATGTTTACAAAAATTTAAAATTGAAAATATAAAAACTCAGAAACCTTATTTATAGAAAGGATTGAGACTATTAATAACATTAAAGTAACTGTTAAACATAAAATATTGGGTTTGAGTTTTTTTGATAATTCAATAGAATTTTTCACACAGAATGTTAGTATGAAAGAGGCAATTAGCAATAAAATGCTTAATTTAAAAGAACCATTTTCAAATGAAAATCTTAATTTATTAATTATAATTGGTTCAAATCCATTAAAACCAAACATAGATAATATTATATTATTAGCTTTTGTAATACTTGCAGCTCTAAAATATACCCAAGTTATATTAATAAATAAGAAGGTTATTATTACTGCAATAAAATGCGGAATTTTAATGTTTAAGTTTTTCCAAAATTTATGGATACAAGTTGCTAAGCCGTGCATTATTCCCCATATAATGAAGGTCCAATTTGCACCATGCCAAATCCCGCCGATTAAAAATGTCAAAAATAGATTTCTGTATGTTTTCAGTTCTCCTTTTCTATTTCCGCCTAAAGGAATATATATGTAATCTCTTAAAAATCGTGATAGTGTCATGTGCCATCTTCGCCAAAAATCTTGTATGCTGTCTGCTTTGTATGGAGAATTAAAGTTTTGAGGAAGGATTATATTGAATAAATATCCTATTCCCATTGCCATGTCGCAGTATCCTGAAAAATCAAAATATAACTGCATTGTATATGATATACTTGCACACCATGCTTCAAGAAAAGTTAATGTATTTACTTCATCAAACATTCCGTGCACAAAGCTTGAAAATGTATCTGCTATTATAATCTTTTTAAATAGTCCTATCGCAAGCAGAAATAGCCCTATTGATATATTTTTATGATTTATAAATCTATTCCTTAAATTTGCAAATTGAGGCATCATTTCTTTATGGTGAACAATCGGACCTGCGATTAATTGCGGGAAAAATGTTACAAATAAAGAATAAGTAAGAAAATCATATTCTTTTGTTTTATATTCGTAGCTGTCCACAATATATGCAATCTGTTGGAAAGTAAAGAAGCTGATTGCTAATGGAAGCATAATGTTCATAAAATTAAAGTTTGCAGAAAAAACAGCATTTATATTTTCGATTATAAAATTAAAATATTTGTAATAACATAAAAGCCCTATATTTACGGCTATTGCTAATACCATTACAAGTTTTCTGTTTATTCTTAAATTGTTCTTTATATATAACTTTAAATTATAAGGGCTAAAGTTGTCATTCTGAACTTGTTTCAGGGTCTTACAATTGGTAAGATTCTGAAACAAGTTCGGAATGACATTGTTATCTGTTTCTGAGTAGATAATTTCTTTTAATTTTTTCTCGCTTGTTAAGGTTGAACCTACAGAATAATTAAACAGCATTGAAATTAAAATTAAAGGAAGATAATCTATTTTCCAATATGAATAAAAAGCTAATGATGCAATAACAAGCCAAGCAGTCGCTATTTTTATAAGTTTTAGTTTATTTAATCCAAAATATATGAAAAAGGTTATTGGTAAAAATATAAATAAAAACTCTATTGAATTAAATAACATTATTTGCTCCATTCCTGTATTTTTTGTACTAAATCTTGATTGTTTTTTATATAATTCTGAAGTCTTTCGTCGTCTTCTTTAATTCTTCCTCGTACATTATCTTTTGTTATATACACACCAAAATCACTATTCTCGTTAAATAGTTTGTCTGTTAGTTTCTTCCTTAAAAATGGCTTATTATGTACGGAATCTCTAAAACATTTCATATCTGAACTTAATTTTTCAGTTGTATATTGGTCAACTATAGCAAAGTCATAATATGGTTGGATTTCAGCAAGTTTTTCTTTTACTTTATTAAAATTATCTGAATTATTTGTATTATCAATTAAAATGCGTTCTGTAATGTGCATTGTTGTTGTATAAAAAACAACATTGATATTTTTACTTTTTGCATATTCTATAAGTTCTTTTAATTCATTAAAGTAATTATCATCTATAGTATAGTTTTTGTAATGTTCTTCATTATATAAATGAATAGAATTTTTAAACTTATAAAGATATCGTTTATTATTTTCTCGTTCTTCGCCATACTTAACTATTTTTTTATTTTTTTGTTTTAAATTATAATTTATTGTTCTTACTGAGTCCTTAAATGTATCTAAAGATAATATTAGCGGTATTAATTCTTCTTTTGCCAGAGGAGTTGTTTTTATTATTTTTAGATTTTTCTTATGAGCAGCTTTTTGCATCATGCTGAAATCAATACCTAAATATATTGTTTTAATTTCAGGATGAATTATCATTGCATTTTTTGCCATATTTATTGCTTCTTCAAAATTTGAACCGCTTACAGCTAAGTTTTTTACCTGACAACCAGATATTTTTGATTTGTATTCTTCATTTGTACCTTCCCAGCTTTTTGAGGAACCTGTCCATATTTTGCATACATCTTTTTTATATAGTTTAAAAGCTGGAATTTTTGAAAACCGATGGTTTTTATCTTTATATTTTCTCTCTTTATTTAATTTATTTTGTGTATTAAAAACATAATATGGATCAATTACATAGTTTATTAATGAAATAACTATGATAATGCTTATAAATATTTGTAATAGTATTGTGTTGTATTTTTTATTCTTCAATCTTTACAATTCCTTCAATTTTTTCAACCCAAAATTTGTTATCAGCTTCCCATTTTTCTATATTGAGCTGATTTTCTTTGTTATGCATTTCTATATTTCTTATTGATATTTGCTTCCCAATCTTGTTCGATTTGTTTATTAAATCGTCAATTATTAATGCCCCTGTTAAATTACTGGCATGAGAACATTCAATGAAATATTTTGTATCTTTATTTATTTCTTCCGTAGTTATTTCATTTGCAAAATCAAAATCAATGTAGTTAAAATTTTCGGCAAGCTTTACTTTCCATTTATTAAATAATGGAAGATAACCCATTTTCTTTATTAATACTAAATCTGTGATATGTGTAGGGTTAGTGTAAAATACAACATTATATCCTTTCTCGTTCATTTCTTTTTCGAAGTTTTTTAATTTACTAAACTCCTCATCTGCTAATTTCGCATTTGTATAGTTACCTGCATACTGTTTTAGCTTGGAAAGGAAAATTTCTTGTTTATCATTGTTTGTTTTTTGTGGAATTATATTATTTTTTAATGTATTAATGCTTGCAAGAGTTGTATTATAAGATAAAATTAATGGATTTATTTCTGATAGGGTTAATTCTTTTTTATCAGAAAATGGAACTTCTCTTTTATCATCTTTATTCTTTTCTAGAAAACGAAAAAAATCTAATCCGATATAAATTGTCTTTATTTCCGGATGAATGGAAATAGAATTATATGCTAATTTAATTGTTTCATCATGTGAAAGCGCATTCATTCCTAAGTTTTTAGTATATTTACTTGTTAGTTTTGTATAATAATCTTCTGTTATACTCTCATTTACTCTTGATGAACCAAGAAAAATACTCTCTAGTTGTTTTGTTTCCAGTTTTAATCCTACTGTTTTAGTTATTCTTTGATTTCTATTTTTTTCTGTTTTTGTTTTATTTATATATTTTATTTTGGGAATATTAAAAATATTATAAGGATCGATAAGAAGGTTAAAGAAAATAGTAATAAAGATACATATAAAAAAGATTGAAAGTAACTTTTTATTATATTTTCTCCATTTTGTATTCATTTTGCTTTAATCCTCATCTATCTCATAAAGCATTCTATATTCATCAGACATTGGTGTTGCTTTTAATTTATTTAATAGGCTTTTTAAATTTTTAAGAGAAAAAAATTGAAAAATATAACATTCTGTATTTAATATCTTTTTCTTTTTCATATTCTTAATTCTGCATTCATATTACTTTTAATTAAACAAAATAGTATATAAATGTCCTATTGTCAAATAAATAAATGGGCATTTATGTTGTTTATAAATAGACATAAAGGTCTTAAAATCAAAACAAATTCAGATAAGGATGTATATATGCAGCTTGAAACCGATAAAGCAATAATCGGCAAAAAGATAAAGGAATATAGAAAGCGTAAGCATTTAACTCAGGCACAGCTTGCCGAACTGGTTGATTTGAACGAAAAACAAATATACAGAATAGAATCCGGGCTTAATCATCCTACTTATTTGACTTTTGCTAAAATAATCAGTGTTCTGGATATTGATATTAATGACTTTTCTATAGATGTTGAAGTTAAATCTAATCCTTTAGTGGATAATATTCTGCATATTGCAAATAACGCCAATGACATAGAATTAAAAACATATTTTGATGTAATTAGTGCAATACATAAAAATTTATCTGCAAAATAATTCATACATAATAATTGAAGAACTTACGGACAAGTTTAGAGATTCTACATTATTTTTCATTTCAAGTTTAATATTTTTTTCTGCAATTTTTGTAAGCTCTTTAGATAGTCCTTTCGCTTCTGAACCAAACATAATAATATATTTTTCTAATTTTGAACATTCCTCTAAAGATATATTATTTTCTTTCGCTAAAGAAGTTGCAACTTTTGTATGATTTTTAAAATGTTTATTTAATTCACCGATAGTTTTAATTTTTATTATTGGTGTTTTAAATAAGTTTCCGGTTGCGCTGCGGACTACTTTTGAGGAATAAATATCTACGCAATCGCCGAATAAAATAATTCCTTCTATGCCAAAAGCAGCAGAACTTCTTATAATTGTGCCTAAATTTCCTGGGTCACTTATAGAATCAAGTAATATAATTTTATTTCGTTTTGAAATTTCAGTTATTTCATAATTTTTCTTTTTTGCTATAGCAAGAATTTCGCAAATGCCGGCGGTTGTTGAAATTTTTTTCATTTCAGCTTCTTTTATAATATTTATAGGCTGTTTTATGCTTAATGTATTAAAGTCTTTAAGAGCATATATTTCTTTTATTTCAATATGCGCTTTTATAAGTTCTTCGACAGCTTTTAAACCTTCTGCTATAAATAAACCTTCTTCATCACGATATTTTTTTTGATGAAGTTTAACAATTCCCTTTATTTTATTATTAGAAATATTATCTACAGAATGCACGCACTTGCCTGCCATTTCATATAATAGTATTTTTCATAATCATTCATCATTGAAAGGTCAACAAGTTTTATTTCAAATGGAAAATGGGACAAAGAATTCATTATAATTTTATCTTCTTCCATAGAAGCATAAACTGTATTTTCTAGTCTAATACCTCCCCAGCCTTCTTTATATGCTCCAGGCTCTATCGAAAATACAGTATTCTCTATTATTTTGGTTTTCCCTGCATCTGAAGAGGAAACTCTTGGAGGATTTTCATGAACTGAAATCCCAACGCCATGCCCTGTTCCATGTGCAAACGGATATTCGTTTGATAAAGATTTTTCAATTGTTTCTCTTGCTATTTTATCAATATTGAAATATGAGGATTTCTTATTATATTTATTGTAATAAGCATTTAGAAATGCTTTTAATACAGCCGTATAAGCTGTTTTTTGTTCGTTAGACGGTGTACCTTTTATGAAGGTTCGTGTTGTATCAGTAGCAAGTCCGCCTTCATAGTAACCGCCGTAATCAACTAAAAGAAAATCACCATCATTTACCATTTTTTCTTTTGAAGGCATTGAGTAATGGATTATTGAAGTATTGCTCCCTGCTGCAACTATCGGTTTGAAGCTTAAAGATAAAGCACCGTTTTCTTTCATTGCTTTTACTAAGGCTTCATAATAATCATATTCAGAATATATAGTATCTGAATTTATCATGTTGTAAATTACTTTAAGCGCATTATCTGCTCTTTCAAAACTTTTTTTCAAATGTTCAATTTCTTGTTCATTTTTTACTGTTTTGAAGAGTTTTAAATAGCTTGGACTTATTTTATTTGATTGATTTATTAGTTTATAATCAAAGATTGTGAGTTGTTCTTCATCTATATATATATTTGATTTTTCTATTACTTTTAATTGTTGCGCAAATTCATTCAGCGGATAAGTTTTAAAATTTTCACCAATATATGGTAAATTGCAGTCAGAAAATATATTTACACCACTTTCCGTTATGATTGCTTTTGCAGGAAAAATTGCGCTGTATGCGAAATCATAAGAACGTAAATTTGTTAAATAAGCTATATCTTCTAATGAAGTTACAAGTATATTAAATTTTTCACCTGCGTAATTTTTTATGGTATTAAATTTTTCATCTGCGCTTATGCCTGCAATATGTTCATCTACTTTGAAGACATTGTATTGAATATTTTTAATTTCATCTTTTTTGAAATCAATCACAGGGTCTATATTAAGGAGTTTAATAACAGAATTTTTCTTTTGAAGAATTTTATTAAGTGCATCATAAAATTTCATTGAAGTTTTTGTTGCGACAACTCCCAGTTTAAAATATGCAGGAACGATTTCTGTTAATGCAGTTAAGTATGATTTCGTTAAAGGTATTTTAACAACTTCAACATAATCGTGGTTAACCTGATTATCTGCCTGCTCATGGTATCTTGTATCTACAAATTGATATATTTTGTCATGTGTAAATAAAACGTCGCCTGTAGAACCTGTAAATTCTGTTAAATAGCTTCTTGCATTAAGTTCCGGCATATTATATTCAACAAGAAATTCATTTGTTGAATTAACAAGCAATCCGTCAATATCATTTTTTGACAGATATGATTTCAAATATTCAATAAGTTGTGTATCCATTAGTCTTTTTTATCTGTTAAGTAAATTAAGTGATAACCAAATTGTGTTTTTATTGGATTAGAAACTTCACCGACTTCCATAGAAAAAGCAGCGTCTTCAAATTCTTTTACCATTTGCCCTTTTGTGAAGTAACCTAAGTCACCGCCGTTTGCGCCTGAAGGACAAAGTGAAACTTCTGCTGCAACTTGAGCAAAATCTTTACCGTTTGCAATTTCTTCTTTTAATTTTTTTGCTTCTTCTTCTGTTTTTACTAATAAATGGCTTGCTTTTACGTATGTAGTCATTATTATCTCCTTTTAAATTCATAGCAAGTATACCACGATTGATTATTTTGAACAATTAGCCCTTAAATAGGACTTATATAACTCTTATATTTGTCATGCAGAAATTGATTCAGCATCTTACCGGTTTTAAATATATGCAAGAATTCTGGTAAAGTTTATTTTGCAGATTTAAAATTTATTTGCTAAATTTTAGACACTGAAATAAATTCAGGGTGACAGTTAATTTTTGTACATTTTTGTCATGCTGAACTTGTTTCAGCATCTTAGAACTATAAATTTTAACATTAAAAATGATTACATTTTCACTTGGCAAGATGCTGAAACAAGTTCAGCATGACAGATTTTATTTGTAATCTTATTTAAATTACTTTAGATTTCTTTTTTTGCTATATAATTATTCTTATGAAAAAGTTATACATTGAAACTCTGGGCTGCCAGATGAATAAATCGGATAGTGAAAGAATAGCGGGTATTCTTTCGCATTTTGATTATGTTGAAACAGATGTTGAAAAAGATGCGGATTTACTAATTATTAATACTTGCAGCATACGTCAATTATCTGCTGATAAAGCATACAGTAAACTAGGTGTGTGGGGAAAGTGGAAAAAGACCCGTCCTGAATTAAAAATAGCTATTTGCGGCTGTGTTGCACAGCAGGATAAAGAAAAAGTAAGACAGCGTGCGCCTTATGTTGATTTAGTTTTTGGTACGCATAATATTTATGAATTACCTGATTTAATTAAACGTATTGAAGAAGATGAAAAAGTTTGCGCTATTACTAATAAACCTGTAGTATGCGATCAAAATGATTTTAAAATCATAAGAAAAGATTCTGTTAATGCTTGGATTCCGATTATAGAAGGCTGTAATAATTTTTGTACGTATTGCGTAGTTCCTTTTACAAGAGGACGTGAAAGAAGCAGACGACCCGAAGAAATTATAAAAGAAGCTCAAAATATTATAAAAGAAGGTTTTAAAGAAATAACTCTTTTAGGACAAAATGTTGATAGCTATGGAAAAGATTTTAAAGATAAGAATATTACTTTAGCTAATTTGCTTAGAGAATTAAACAAGCTAGAGGGTGAATTTAGAATTCGTTTTGTTACTTCTTATCCGTCTGACATTACAGATGATTTGATTGACGCTGTTGAAGAGTGCGATAAAGTTTGCAAATATTTCCATATCCCTATGCAGTCAGGAAATTCTCATATTTTAGAAGAAATGAACAGGCATTATACAAAGCCTCAATATTATGAAATTGTTTCTAAAATCAGAAATCGTTTTCCTGATGTTGCTATTACAAGTGACTTTATTGCTGGATTCCCAGGTGAAACAGAAGAAGAATTTCAAGATACTTTGGATGCTATTGATGAATTAGAATTAGACTATTCTAATACAGCTGCATATTCACCAAGAGTATTTACAAAAGCTGGCAAAATGGTTGACAAATTTTTGAGTGAAGAAGTTAAATATGAAAGACTTGAACGTTTAAATGAAAAGAACCGTGAAGTTTGTTTGAAATCTAATGAAAAATTTGTTGGCAAAACTTTAAAAGTTCTAGTTGAAAGCAAGACTGAAAAAGACGGCAAGGTTGTTTTAAATTCACGTGCTGATAATAATAAAATTGTCCATTTTGAGTCTGAAGCAGTAAATGTTGGCGACTTTGTGAATGTAAAAATCAATAAAGCTCAAACATGGTGCTTGTATGGTGAATTAGTTTCTGAATAAAAGATAAGGAAATTATGTATAACTTTAATACTAAAATAGTTGAAGTTGTCACCCTGAACTTGTTTCAGGGTCTTATAAATCAAAAAGATTTCGAAACAAGTTTTGAATGACATTATGACTATATGCAGAGCATGTTTAGTGTAAATTTCTATAAAATTCCCAAATATAATTATAAATTTCACAAAAAATAAACACTTGAGATATTGACTCAAGTGTTTATTTTTATAAATTTTAATCTATTAAACATCTATTTTTGATGGGTCACTATTTTTATTATATAACCAAGTTAAACCGCCAGTTAATAATGTACCAACACCGAATAGCATTGTGCCAAGAGCAGCTGGTAATGTTGCTTTCATTTGTTCTCTTTTAATTGTTTTTATTAAGTCTTTGTCTTTTGTTTCATCTAAATTGAATTTTTTAGCAACAGTCTTATCTGATCTTAGTCCGTAGTATAAAGTATCAAATACACCAAATAAGCTTGACCAACCAGCAGCAGTTGTTTTTGCTTGTTTAACAGTTTCTTGTTTTTCCGCTTTTGTTAAGGAACCTTCATTTTCTTTAGTTGTAAATTCAAATGAATCATCTGGATAATCTTTCAGAGCAACTTTCTCTGCTTTTTGTACATTATTAGCAGATTGCACTTGACCAACAGCCATTTGTGTATTAATTCCGATACTATCCATAATCCCTCCTGTTTATACATTGTAAGTAGTATTATAAAAACATTTTTAAGTTTGAAATTGCTAATTAATAAATTTTATTTCTTTTTTCTTAATAAATATTAAATATCCCACAAAAGATTAATTTCTTATTTATATAGACTTGTGATAATCTAAAGATATGAAAAAATTCAGAAAATTAGTAATATTATTGGCGATTGTGCTTTTAGTTCTTGTTTCGTGTTTTAGAATAGACAAGGGTGAGAATGATACTAATGTTTCGACTTCTGAAAATAAAGTTTTAAATGAAGAAAATAAAAATTTTAAACCATACAATACCTTATTTTATAATGGTGTGGATTATAGATTATCACGTTCAAAAATTGGTAAATATGGCGGGCAGCTTGTAACTTCAACTATAGGTGAAGGGCCTAAAACATTTAATCCTTGGGTATCTAAAGACGCAACTTCTTCTGAAATCGGTGATTTAATGTTCGATTCTTTATTTTCTACTGACCCTGTTACAGGTGAAGTTATTCCAAAACTTGCAAAAGAAATGAAAGTTTCCGATGATTTAAAAACATATACAATTATTTTAAGACGCGGTGCAAAATGGACTGATGGCAAGGAAATAACGGCAGATGATGTTGTATTTACCTGGAATGACATTATACTTGCAGGGTTTGGGAATACCTCTTTAAGAGATTCTGTTTTAATTGACGGCGAATATCCAAAAGTTAAGAAAATTGATAAATATACGGTGGAATTTAAAATTAAAAAGCCGTTCGCACCGTTTCAGCGGTTTGTCGGTACATCAATTGCGCCTATGCACATATTCAAGCCTGTTGTGCAGCAAGGTAAAAGATATTTTGATTCTTATTTAGGAACAACTGTAAATCCTAAGGATATTGTCTGCTCGGGTGCTTTTATTTTAGAGGAATATGTTCCTGCTCAAAGAGTTGTATTAAGAAGAAATCCTAATTATTATGCGATTGATGAGGATAAAAATCTGCTTCCTTATATTGATAAATATGTCATTTTAATTGTAGGTGATTTAAACAATGAAATGCTAAAATTTGAAGCAGGGGAACTTGATGCTATTTCTGTTAGAGGAAAAGATTTACCTCGTTTTAAAGCAAAAGAGAAAAAATCAGATTTTAAAATCTACAATCTTGGACCTAATACAGGTACAATGTTCCTTTGTTTCAATTTGAATACAAGAAAAAATAAAGACGGAAAATATTATGTTAATCCGATAAAGCAAAAATGGTTTAATAACTTAAATTTCAGAACGGCAATTGATTATGCAATTGATAGAAACGCAATGGTTAATAATGTTGCAAATGGTGCGGCTCAGCCTTTATTTACGGCAGAATCTTTATCTTCAATATTTTTAAATGAAAATTTAGCCTCAGGTCACGAACGTGATATTGAATATGCAAAAACATTGTTAAAAGACGTTGGCTTTTATTGGGATAAAAACGGCTTCTTGCAGGATAAAGACGGAAACGAAGTTGAATTTGACTTGCTTACAAATGCGGGACAAACAGAACGTGAAGCATGCGGTGTTATGGTTAAAGAAGATTTACGCGATTTGGGTATAAAAGTAAACTTTAAACCTATAGAATTTAATTCTCTTGTAAGTAAAATACTTACAACTTCTGATTGGGATATGGTTCTAATGGGCTTAACAGGCAGTCCGTTAGAACCTCACAGCGGGAAGAATGTTTGGTATTCAAAAGGTCATTTGCATATGTTTAATATGCGTTTTCAAGGTGATAAAGAAGAGGTTATTCTTCCTTGGGAAAAAGAACTTGATGAAATTATAGAGCAGGGTGCATTAGAACTTGATTATTCTAAACGTAAAGCTATATATGATAAATATCAGCAGATTGTTTATGATGAAAGACCGTTTATTTATTTGTATTCGCCATTGACAATAACCGCAGTAAGAAACAAGGTTAAAAACCTCTACCCTACACCATTGGGCGGTACGTTGCATAATTTGGATGAACTTTATATAGATTAAGGGACTTATAATGCAACTTTAAACTAAATTACATTAAATAATATAGTTATTTCCCAAAGGTCTTTATTTTAAATAACTGTCATTACGAACTTGTTTCGGAATCTTACCAGATATTAATTTTGTATTTAACTAATCATTTGAAACAAATAATAAATTATTATCAAGCAGGTAAGACCCTGAAACAAGTTCAGGGTGACAAGTAAATACAATATATTTTTTTGAAATCATAGATTTTATAAAAATTAGTAAAATAAATTTAGTGTAAATACTTGTTGATTGAATACTTTTTACAACTTTTAACTTAAAGTCATGCTGAACTTGTTTCAGCATCTTACCAATTTACAAAAGTATTTCATAAACCAAAGAATATTGAGAAAAACAGTCTTTTTCTTGAAACTACAGATTTTGAATAATTAGTCAAACAAGTTGGGGGGGGGGACAACTATACACTAATAGCTAAAGTTGAACATTGTTGCCATTAAATATCTTTATCTGTTTTTAGTGCTTTTTTATAGTATTTTTGTGCTTCAAATTCCTTTCCTAAACTTGAAAGTATTTGTGCTTTAAAGTAAAGATAATCCGCTTTATTCTTTTTTAATAATGCTTTGTCAATGTATTTTAAAGCAGTTTCAAAATCATTTTTTATATATTTTGAAACAGATATTTCAAAATACATATCTGCATAACTGCAGCCGAGTTCTTCGGCCTTCAAAAAAGAAATTTCAGCTTCTTCTGCCTTTTCAAATGCCATTAATGCATATCCTTTTCGGTAATGAGCATAAAAATCCTCATTATTTAATAAGATAGCTTTATTTGCATATTCAAGTGATTTTTTATAGTTATCTTTTTTCGAATATATATAAGATAATCTTGAGTACATATCATCAACATCACATCCGAGTTCTTCTGCTTTTAAGAAAGGTTTTTCTGCTTTTTCATACTCTTCTAACCTATATAAAGCAAAGCCTTTTCTGTAGTATGAATATTCGTCATTAGAATCTTTTAAAATAGCTTTATTTGCATATTCTAAAGATTTTTTATAGTTCTTTTTATTGAAATATAAATATGATAATTTACTGAAAATATCACAGCTTGAATAACCCATATTTTCAGCTTTTTTTAAATATTTTAAAGCTTCTTTTTCTTTGTCAAATGCATATAATATAATTCCTTTTGCCTTATAGTTAAATGCATTATCAGGTGCTGATTTAATTGCTTTATTAATGTATTTTATTGCATTTTTTTTATCATGAATAAATAAATATACGTCTGCAATTACTTGAAAAAGGTAATCATAAGTGCAGCCATACTCTTCTGCTTTTAATAAATAAGAAAGTGCTTCTTCCTTTCTGTTTAATGCCCTCAATGCTGTTCCTTTTATGTAATATACATAATTGTCTTTATCATTTAATGCTATTCCTTTATCTGCATATTCTAAAGATTTTTCATAGTCTTTTTCAATAAAATAAAAATAAGAAATATGGCTATATAATCTTGTGTCTATATATTTTTGTTCTTCGGCTTTTTGTATTAATTTTTTTCCGGTATCAAAATTGTTATCATAGAGTGCTGTGATAATTCTTATTTCATAATCATATTTATTAACAGGCGGAGTTTTGTCTTTGTTTATTATTTCAGAAAGTTCTTTTACTCTTTCTCCTTTTAGATAAACTAATGACATTAAACATAAAAATGCAGAAAAAGAATCTAAATTCTTGCATTTTAATAGTTTATCAATTAAAGATAAAACCTGCTTTTGTTTATTTAATTTATAGTAAGCAAAAATGACTCTTGCTTTTGCATAATTATAATCAGGGTCAATTTTACAGGCTTCTTTCGCATATTTTAAGGCTAATTTAGGCTTATCGGTAAAAATATATGCTTTGGATAGATAACACAATAATTCGGCACTTTTGCCGTTTTCTTTTATTTTCCTTTTTATTAAATTTATAGCTTCACTTGCAGTTTTATCATCATTAATTACTATTTCTGCATTCTCATATATTGTATTTATATAATCGAACATAACTTTATAATGCCCGATAATATATGTATTTATTCATCGGCTTGTTTAATTCTGTTCATTACAGATAGACGTTGTCCTAATGTTCTATAATATTCTGCAAGATAAACATCTTTAGGTGATTGTTGATAGTCGGCGTGAAAATCACTGCTTTGAGGTTGTTTATCTATATTATTATCTGTTTGGACTTCTTGTGCTTTTTTTTCTTCACGTTTTTTTGCTTCAACTCTTGAATTATGTTGAACATTTTTTGTATATGCGTCGTAACTGCCTGCTATTTTTGAAATCATTTTTATTTTTCCTTTGTATTCACAAATGTTTGTAAAGAAATTAAATTGCTCTTTTATTTAAAAAGTTTACATAATATTAAAATCATTGAAAACTTTTGATTGCTCTTGAGAAATAAATGGTGTGTTTTCGGGTTTTATTTTATTTAAATCTTTCAAGGCTAACATTGCTGCAATTTTTTCAGAAAGTTTTTGTTGTTTTGTTAGTTTTGCTTCGATTATTGCAGCAGGAATAAATGCAATAACCGCTCCTAAACCTGTTAACATCCCTGCTAATTTTGAATTAGGACATTTTTTTGCAAGTTTGTTTCCGATAGCGCCGCCTACAGCTGTTGCAACAATATCAATCGGTTGTAAAATTGTTTCGGATAATGCTTTTATTCCGACTGATTGCTCATATAATTTTTCTCTTTGATTATTGATAGCATTAGTTGTCTGCTTTTGCAGCTTCTGCGCTTGTTTTAATTGTTGAGGTGTTAACTCTATTTGTTTTTTTGCTTCAAGTTTATTTCGTAATTTTGGCAGTTCGTTTTGTGCAAAATCATCATAATCCTTCATATCTTTAGCAATTGTTTTTATAAATTGAGGAAGGCTTTGTTTGTTTTCTTCATCTCTGTTTTTATGTTCTAACGGATTTTCTATAAATTGTTTTAAATGTTTGTATTTAGTAGCCAGAATAGCTTTATTTTCAATATCTGAAATATTTTTATTCAAAAGAAAATAAGTAAGCAATGGAACACCAAATTTTATGCCCATTTGAAGCGGTTTACTTTTTACACCCAGAACATCAACAAGTTTATCTGTTATTAAATATTCTAAAAATCCGCCTGTAAATAATGCTGAGTATGATATATTAGAAATTGTTTCCACTTTTCTTAATGGTTCCAGTACATCATGTTCAACATTTTTAAGCATACTTTCCATTAATGCTTTATCTTCTTTTGATAATACTTGTGAATTAATATCATTTTGTTTGAAATATTCACTTTTTTGATTTTTATAGTTTTTGTAATTCTTTTTATATTTTTTTACTTCTTTAAAAGAACTTGTTATATTTACTTTATCTTTTAATTTTTCTGTTAAAGAATTTGTTTTGTTATCAGAATTTTGGGAAATAGAATCAACTTCTTTTTCCTGTTCAGGCGTTAAAACAGCAAACATTTTAGAATTTTCTATGATGTTTTGTGTTGCATCAAAATTTGCTTTTCTAATAATTCCAAGCTGCGATTCCATGGATTTTCTCATATTTTTTATATAAAAAATACCGCTTCCGATTGCAGAAAAAGCAGTTGCTATTTTAGGTAGTGAAATTGATTTCCCAGCAATATTAACTTGAGCTTCTTTATATTTAGAAAGAAGTTCTGCTGATTTTTTTATGACTTCATTTTTATTGGCATGTTTATTTAAAAATGGAATAATTTTTGTAATGGCGATTGGCAAAGAACATAATAAGCTTGTAACAGACATTAATTCTATATTGTAAGTCTGAAAGAATGTTTCGGAATCTTCTGCTTTTTCGTGTTCATAACTATCTAATAATAATAATGGTTCAGCAATAGCTTTGGCTTTTTGTTTTAAAAGTTCTGTATTTTGTGCAATAGAAGGTTTAGATGTAGTGTTTACATCTTTATTTTGTTCATTTTTCCAACGATTATATTCGTCAACATGTTCGGTATATTTAGTGTAATAAGATATAAAATTGTTCATTTAAACATACAAAACCTTCCATTACCAATTACTTAAAGTTAAAAATATTATGAATTTGTTATTATTTCTATAATAAATTTATATATTTTTACATTTTTAATTATTTTTTTAGTAAAATTTAAATAGAGAAGATGAGAGGGATATTTAATGGCATTAAATTCATATTTGGGTATAGATGTAGGTTCAGTTACTACAAAAGCTGCAATAGTTGACGAAAATGGTAAATTTATAGACGGGTTTATGACAAGAACATCAGGAAAACCTGTTATTGCCGTTCAAACATCATTAAAAAATTTAATGCTTCAAGCTAAGCAGGAATATAATATTTTAGGAGTAGGTACAACAGGTTCTGGAAGAAATCTTGCAGGAGCATTAGTTGGCGCTGATGTTGTTAAAAATGAAATTACAGCACATGCTGTTGCAGCAAGTACTTATGTCCCTGGTGTTCAAACTATTCTTGAAATAGGCGGTCAAGACAGCAAAATTATTATTCTTCGTGACGGTATTGTAACAGACTTCGCTATGAATACTGTTTGTGCCGCAGGTACCGGAAGCTTTTTGGACCAACAGGCTTCAAGATTAAATGTTCCTATTCAAAATTTTGGTGAGTTAGCTTTAAAATCAACATCACCTGCCAGAATAGCAGGAAGATGCGGTGTTTTTGCTGAAAGCGATTTAATTCATAAACAGCAATTAGGTTATCCTGTTGAAGATTTATTATATGGTCTTTGCCAAGCATTAGTTAGAAATTATTTAAGCAATCTTGCACTTGGAAAAGAAATCCTTCCTACAGTTACCTTCCAAGGCGGTGTTGCAACAAATTCAGGCATGGTTAAAGCTTTTGAAGAAGCTTTGGGTACTAAAGTTGTAGTTCCTGATAATCACCAGACAATGGGCGCAATTGGTGCAGCATTGCTTGCGATGGAAAATCATCAATTTAATGATAAACCTACAACATTTAAAGGTTTTAGCGTTGGAGAAATGTCCTTTAATTCGTATACAAATCAATGCAGCGGATGTTCAAATAATTGTGAAGTAATTACAATTGTTGAAGGTGAAGTTACTTCTCATGAATTGAATAATAAATCAGATAAAATAATTGCTCGTTGGGGTGGTACTTGCGGTAGATGGGATATTGGTTAACAATTTGTTAATTAATGTAACATTTATTTTTCTATAAACTAAAGAAATTTGCTAATTATGTCGACATAGTTAATACAACATATATATAAAGGAGTAGAAACTATGGGACTAGCAGCATCACAAGGACGTTACCTATGTCTTACTGCAAGAAACAGTGACCTGGTTTATGAAGGACAACAAATCTCGCAACAAAGACTAGCATTAACAAAAGAAACACAACAAGTTGCAGATAAATATAATGAAGCAATGAGTAATACTATAATGCAAGCAACTACTGTAGAAGGTGGTACTCAGCAGTTGACTTATGATGTAATTACAAGTCAAGATCCATTCTCTGGCTTATGCATGAGACTTGTGGATTTGAACGGCAGCGTAGTAATGCCTGCAGATTATCTTGAAGTTACAGCAACTAATCCAGATGGTAAATCTTACACAAAAAATTATTCTTCAACTGAAGATTTTATTAAAAAATTCTATCCGGAGGCAACAGGTGATGAACTTGCTTCTTTGCAAATGATGTCATTAGAAGCAATTGGAAAACATTATACAGAAAATAATCCGGATTCCGGAGTTTCAGTTGATTTTAAAAATAAACATAATTCATCTATAGTAAAAGAAGGTGAAGCTGTTTTAAAAGATATTAATTGTTTAGATCCAAAATATATTCAAGAAATGATATCATCCGGTCAATGGTTTTTACAACAAGCCTCTGCTGATCCAGATGAACCATGGGAAGATGTAATGTGGCAAGGTTCTACTGCTATTTCTGAAGTTTATGATACATCTGATGATGCAGCTGCTGAAGCTGAATATGAATCAGCAATGACTGAAATTCAAAAAAGAGATAAACTTCTAGAACTTAGATTAGAACAAGTTCAAACTGAACAAAGTGCAGTTGCTAAAGAAATGGATTCAATTAAAAGTGTTATAGATAAAAATATAGAATCTTCCTTCACTACTTTCTCTTAATTGAGATTAAAACAAGAGTTAATCGAACCTAATACTTCATTATCTTGGGATAAAATTTTCTTTATATATATGTTGTTTACTTGGCTGGCAGATACCGTCTCCAGCCATTTTAATTGCAATAAAGCATCAATTGTAGCAATAGTTCTTGCTTCCATATTTGAATCTGCAATTTTTACAACAATACATTCTTCTTTTTCTATATTAACAACAACACATAACCCGCAGGCTCCAACTTTTGCAACAAGGTTTTTAGAAATATTTATGATTTCAGAATCCTGCCTGTTTTTTCCGCCTATTAAATATGGATAATTTAAAAATGCTTTTGTTATTTTTTCATATTTTTTATTAGTAAAAAGATTTAGAAATCCTCTGCCTAGTTCTTCAAGTGTTGTTGCTATTACAGGAAGTCCGCAGCCGTCTTTACTTATAACTATATCGTCTTTATTTACTTCGCATAATTTACATACATGTTTAATGATAAATTCAGATAATGGATTATCTAAATCTTTATAGTTTGAAGTCGGAAAATTCATTTCTTTGCATATAGATAGCATTGCGCTATGCTTTCCTGAACAATTATTATGAATTTTGGTTGGTTCAAGATTATTTAATATTAATCTTTTTTGTTCTTCTTTACTTAATGGTGAATGTGGGGGACAAAGTAAGTCGTCTTCTTTGTATCCTATTTTGTTCAATATTGATTTTATTTTTTCTTGATGAATTAAATCTCCAGTATGAGAAGCACAACAAACTGCTATTTCTTCTAGTGTGAGATTATATTTTTTATCAAGTCCTAAATCTATAATGGGTGATACCTGCAAAGGTTTCATACAAGAACGATGATAAAATTTATAACCATTGTCGTTACCAACCTTTTTTATAATACCTTTTTTGTTCATATGTAAAATAATTCCAAAATGAACTTGTTCATTTAGTCCATTTCGATTGTATTCTACAAGTTTTGTATATTCTGCTTCTTTATTGTTCATAGTTGTATTTTACTTCAAATATAAATTCTTTTCTAAGTTCAATTGAGTGTATGATTTGTATAATATTAATAATGTAGTATAATATTTGAGCGTAAGTTACGAGTTAGATTATTTTCTCTACAAATGAGGGTTTAATGCAGCTTTTTGAAGTAAAAAATGATATAGCTAAAATAATATATAATCCGGCAGAAAATCATTTGCTTCCTTCTGATTTCTTATTAATCCAAGATGTTAATCAGAAGTTAATAGCTCAAATTGTAAACATTTCAACAACTAAAAGTACTTATGATAATCTTGCAGATGTAAGGCTTGTTTTATCTATAGATAAAGATGACAATTTATCATATTACAATGGTTATATCCCATCTAAAAGTTGTTCCATTGTTTATATTGGAGCAGATGAGATTATTGAATTGATAAAAGGTCAAAATGGTACTATTTTACTTGGAAACTTATCTAACCATTCAGAGTATACAGTTACTCCGTCAATTGATTTTATAAAAGATAAAGTATATATTCAGTCTGATAGAGATGATAGTACAAAAATTGTTATACAAAATATTGTTGCTGAACTTATATCAGCTAATGAAAAAGTTGTAGTGCTTGATTTTGATGGATGTTATAAATCTATAACAAATGTAGAACGTTTAAAAATAACTGAGGATATAAAACTTCCATTAGATATTGATGCATTTAATACCATATTTGAATATGAAATAGTTGATTGCCCTATTGAGGATAAAGCAGTTGTTCAAAGTATTATTTTAGAATTAAAAGAATATTTAAAAACTTTAGATAATCAATTCTTACCGTTTAATTTGTTTAAGAATGTAATAGAACAAGAATTTGCTTCTAATCCAATATCCGGGTTAATGGTATTAAGAAATAAATTATGGACTTATGCTCAAGCTAATTTATTTGCTGAAAATAAATCACAATTGCAAATTGTAAATAGGGTTTTAGAAAATCATAATTTAGTTATTATTGATGCATCTGAAATTGATGAAACTTGGTATAAATTTGTAATTCAAACATTAAAAAATTCATTGAATAAGAATTGTTATTTTGTTCTATCGTTAAATGATGCATTGATGGATAAAAAAGCTATTTTAAATTTGTATAATAATCAAAATGTTATTCCTATTGTTTATACAAATTACAATAGTGAATATAAACAATTATTAAAATCTATATGCAAAAATCAAATATTATTTAAACCTTCTAAATTAATTGAGAATGATGAACCATATTCAATTTTCTTAAGCAAAATAAATTCTTCTGAATTTATTATTTATGGGGAAACAACTCTATATTTACCATTAATAATAGAATTGCAATCTTTTAATATCCCTTCTGTAAATGAAATTCAAAGTTTTGAAAAAAAGAATAATGTAGAGCAGCCTGTAAAAATAATAGATAATATTGTAGAAAATAAAACTCCTATAGAGGATATTTCAACAATTGGTACTAAAATTGTGGATGATATTCCTCGTCCAATGTCAATGCAAGATAGTTCTGAAAATTTAGAGGAGTTAACTAATTTATCCGGTGAAGAAATTGTAGAAGATGATTTTAATGATTCAGATTTAGATTTTCTCGATGAACAAACAATTGAACCTTTAATGGTTGAAGAAAATAATCCAAATTCAAAATTATCTGAAAATGAAAATCAATATGATATTTTTACTCCGTTAGAAAACAAAAATGAAGAAGTTCTATCAACCCCCAAATCTGTGATTGAAGAAATAGAAGAAATATCTTCAGAATCAGAAGAATTATCAGAAATTGATATTGATAA
Organism: uncultured Vampirovibrio sp.; assembly: GCA_910583875.1. Taxonomy (GTDB): domain Bacteria; phylum Cyanobacteriota; class Vampirovibrionia; order Gastranaerophilales; family Gastranaerophilaceae; genus Avigastranaerophilus. The sequence continues at coordinate 44,526 of CAJTXT010000002.1, forward strand.
AATATTAGAGACTGATGAAGATGATATTTTAAATGAAGAGTTTTCGGTAGGTATAGATGATGAACATGTAAAAGAAGAGGAAGTAATTAATCAAGTAGAAGAATCTGAAAGTGAAATTTCACAAGAACAATTAGATGATGAAAATATTATTACAAATGAAGATCAAGAATTACCATTGGAAGAAGAGTCTAATGATGATATTATTCCTCTTGATGATGTTATAAATGATATTACTTCAAAACTTGAAAATGAAGAGGAAAATAAAAACTCAAATAATAAATCTGATGATGAAGATTTTGAAGTAGAATTAGAAAATGATGAAGAACTTGTTCCTCCTCCAATAAACAGTGATATAAAAACAAAAGAATCACCGGATTTAACTGTTTATCCTGCTAATAATGACAATGAATTATCTGAAAAAAATATGCCATTTCAAATTGGAGATAGAGTTTATCATCCAAAACATGGTTATGGTGTAATTGAAGGCTTTGCTAATTATAGTAATAAAATCTTATTCTGCCAAATTGAATTTGAAAAAGTGGGAAGACGAATTTTAGATCCTAGAATAGCGGGAATAGAAAAAGTTTCATAAAAAAAGAAGCTAATAATTAAATTAGCTTCTTTTTTATTTGATTATTTTTCTTTTATTTTAAAGCTTCTGCTGCTTTTGTTGCTGCTTCTTGGACTCTTGGTTCTTCATCAGATTTTGCTAGTTCAAAGATTTTAGATAAGTCTTCTTTGTATTCAGGTTTTGCAATGTGTGATAATGAAGCAAGAGCACTAATTCTTAACATTGGGTTTGGATTAGATTTCGCTGCATTAATTACATTTTCGATACAAGGAAGGTCTTTTAATTCAAGAGCTGAGCCATTTCTCTTTTCAAGTTCGTTGTTTAAACGTTCTTGCATATAAGAGATTGTATATAAAGCATATTGTTTGTTGATTTCAGCTTTTTCTAACGGAGAAGGTGTTTCAGCTTTTGCTTTTTCAGCTTCTGTTAATTGGTCTTTTGGTTTTTGTCTTAATTCAACAACTTCAGGGCTTGGACCTTCAAGTGATGAAGTATCTTTATTGATTATATCAACTAAAGCATCAAATATTTGAGTATCTAATAATATAGGTCCTGCAACATCATCTTTTTTTACTGTTTCTGCAATTTCTTCAATAGCAGCTTTTTGAGCTTCAACATCATTTGTTTGTAATTTAGCTACATATGATTCAGGAGTAACTGTAGCTGCAGGAGCTGCCGGTTGTTCAACTACAGGAGCTGCTGCAACAGGTTCTTGAACCGGAGTTTGTGCAATTTGAGGTGCAGGAACTGTTTGAGGTTGCATTGGCGCTACTTGTACCGGTTGTTGAGGCATTGCAGGTTGCTGCATTACCGGCGGATTAACTATTGCTTGTGAAGTAGGATAAGGAGTAGGGTAAGAAGGCATCATGATAGGTTGTTGTACAGGCACAAATTGTGCTGGCATCATTGGTTGTTGTGCTGGCATTTGGCAAGCATTTTGTGGTGCCATTCCTTGTCCTTGAGGATTAATAATTTCTATATTTACTCCGTTATATTGAGATTTTTCTGTAGCATAGCTTTGAGCTGGCATATAGCTGCTTGCTGTAGGATAGTTATAAAAAACACCCGGTGTTTGTTGTGGTTGTTGATATTGAACCGGATTATATGCACCTTGTTGTGGATAACCAGTTTGTATCGGTTGTTGAGCCGGTATATATTGTAATTGTGGTGCTTGTATCATTGTTAACTCCTTATTTATACTTCCTATTATTTTACTAACATTAATGTATATGCTAATGTACACAATCATAAATGCTTGTAATTTAAAAAAATTGCTAAACATCTTACGCTGTCATGCTTTTCAAGATTTAAAATCCTTGATTTAATTGCTTTTTAGACCTCAAATTCTAATTTACAAAACTTAATAAATGTAAAATATAAGATTAATTACAAACTTTTTATTTATATTTTGTACAAATTATTTTATTTAATGTAAAATATAGCATGTGGAGTTTATTCTTTTTGGATATGAACGTAGAGAAGAAAGATACATACAAATTTAATATCAAAGATTATCAAGAGTTAATTGAAACTTTGGCGAAGGTAGAATATAAGAAGCTGTCTTCAAAGCATTTAATTGATTTTTCTGAACTTTTGAATATTGGTACTCAAGTTGTTCATAAATTATGCGCTAATTCTGAACCTGATAAATATAATAAATCTTATTTATCAACTGCTATTAAATGGGCTATTCGTAACGAAGTGCGAAGAAGATATAAATGGTATGTTTTAAAGAATAAGCATGAAAATCCCGTTTTAGATGAAGAAAATCAATCCAGTATTCGTGAAGCAGTTTATAAAACAATTCTTTCTGTTGATGAAATGGCAGAAGGGGATAATCCTACTCAAATAAGAGATTCTAAACGTAATCCTGAAGAAACGGTTTTATTCTCTGAACTTAGTGACAGTATAAAGCATGCTATAAAAAATCTTCCAGCAAGAGAACGTGAACTTATTGAGTGCAAATTCTTTAAAGATAAGAAGTTGAGAGAAATTTCAGAAGAATTTAATTTGTCTCCTTCAAGAATTTCAAGAATAATTCAATCAGGATTAAATAAAATCAGAAAAGATTTAGTTAAACAGAATTTAGTTTAAGAATAATATATTATATATTTATATATAAATTAATATATGGGGAAATTTATAATGGCTTTAAAAACAATACAATATCAAACTAAAGGTACATGCTGCGCTTTAATGAATGTAGTTTTAGATGATAATATTATTCAAGATGTAGAATTTCTAGGAGGATGCCCAGGAAATCTTGCAGGAATAAGACAGTTATTAAAAGGCATGGATATTGATACTGTTATAGAAAAATTTTCCGGCATTAAATGCGGAGCAAAACCAACAAGCTGCCCTGACCAATTAGCACAATGCTTAATATCATATAAAGAACAAACTTCAGAAAAGGTTACAAAATAAGTCTTTTATGTTGGGTTTTAACCTAACATACGGACTTTTGTGTTCTGTCTATTTTTTAATTCTTTATTTTTAATCTTTGGTTAATGAACTCAACATTGAAAGTAAATTGTCATTCCGAACTTGTTTCGGAATCTTACCAATTATGGATTAAATCATAAAACTTTTTTCTAATTAAATGTAATTATATACGATTTTTAAGACTCTGTGGAAAACCAGACATTTTTCTCAAAATCAAAGATTTTGGAAAAAGTAGTCAAACAAGTTCATGGTCTTAACGGTCAGTTTTACTTTATTTCTAATATATACATTTTTTTTGTTTGTTTTACTCCTAGAAACTTCTTTAAATTTGAATTATCATCTATTACTAAATATTTATTTTTTCCTATATCAACTATACTTTTAGCATTTGATAGGTTTTTAAAATATATTTTTTTGACAAAGGTATTCTTATCAAAATCATAGATGAGTACAGTATGATTTTGGAAACTATATAATCTTTTATTGTTTAGAATATTTATATTAGATTTTGACTTATATAAATATTTAAATTGATTATTATTTAAATCTAAAATACAAATATATTTATCTCCATTAGGTTTTTCATACCTGCTGGGATATATAAAAAGAAATTTTTGATTATCTATTTGGGATATAGAAGTATATTCATCAGTGTGATAATTTATGTTTTCTTTATAGACAGTAAATTTTTTATTTTTAGGATTATACAATAATATTTTACTATGAAACCTTTTTTTATCTGGTGCATCTTTATATATAATATCTCCTCCAAAAATATAAGCTAAACCATCTTTATCTACAACAATATGGTGATTAGCAAGAGGAAATGGTAAATCATCTATTTTTTCTATTGTTCTTGTTTTTGTATTTAGAATTTCAGCATTCGATAATGTATAATAATTGTCATTATTGTCAAATTTCTCATGTGCTCCACCTGTAATTAATATATTTCCGTCTTTTAAAAGAGTCATATTTGTATTAAAATACTTAAGTTCCGAGTCATATTTTGAGTTTTTAATTTTAGAAGTTTTATAAACAGTTGTTTCAACATTCCATTTTTCAAATTCTTTTAACTGTGGATTGTATGATTCTATATTTCTAGGATCAGCTATTAATACTTCATCATTTGGAAGTAAATATTGCTTATACAACATGTGTTTATGATTCATATTTGGTCCACTAACAATTTTATTTGTATTTATGTCATATAATTCTGTTGTTTCGAGATATTTAGGCGAAGACAATTTGGGATTTATTAAAAAAAGAAGCGAGAGCAATCTTGAAAAGAACGAACCTTCTACAATTTTTCCACCAGTAATCAAAACTTTATTTCCATTCATCAAAGATGCATTTGGAAATAGCCTCGCTTGTTTTAATTTTGTAGTATTTTCGATATTAAAATATGCATTATGATTAAGAGAATAATTTATAATATTAAAGAGGAATATAATTATTATTATAATTACTATTAACTTTTTCCACCAACATTTGTTATTTTCTTTTACTTGTTCCATACTTTGCTTATTTTCATTATTCTCATTGCTCATGATAATATCCTTATCTTAATTTTTTATTTAAATTGTAAGAACTAAATAATTAAGTTTACTATTTTTTATTGTTACTGTAAATATACAACTTTGTCATGCTGAACTTGTTTCAGCATCTATGAATAATGAACTTAAACATATAATGAGTATATTCTAAGTTGGAAAGATGCTGAAACAAGTTCAGCATGACATTGGAATTAATAGTTAAATTCAAATTCTTTTATCTTTTATATTTTTATTTTATAATAATATACATGAGAGGGATATTGTTGTGTCTATAGAATTAGAAAATAAACAAGGTTTAATCGCAGGAAACGGACAATTACCTGTTCATCTTGCAAAAAATGCTAAAGAAAACGGATTTGAAGTTATTGCTATTTCATTATCAGACGATAATAAAAAAGAATTGAGAAAATATTGTTCTAAAGTTTATGACTTCGCTCCCGGTGAAGTTCAAAAAATAAAAGATACTTTGTGCAATGAAGGTATTAAACAATTAACATTTATCGGTAAAGTATCAAAAAGCCTTGTTGTTAAACGTCCAAAGTTTGATTCTTTAGCTGTAGAATTTTTAAAACAAGCTAAAAGGTTAAATGATGATGCAATAATGTTATTTTTAGTTGATGAATTGGCAAAGATTGGTATTACTGTTTTAGACCAAACAATATTTATTAAAAATTTAATGGTTCCTCGCGGCGTCCTAGGAAAAATTCAGCCAACAGAAGCTCAATTATCAGATGTTGAATATGGTTATAAGATTGCAAAAGAAATGGGAAATTTAGACATAGGTCAATCTGTTGTTATTAAAGACCGTATGATTATGGCTATAGAAGCTATTGAAGGTACTGATAAATGTATTAAACGCGGCTGCAAGCTTGGAAAAAAAGATGCAATTGTTGTAAAAGTTGCAAAACCGCAGCAAGATAAAAGGTTTGATATTCCTGCTTTTGGCTTGAATACTCTTAAAATGATGAATAAGTATAACGCAAAATTAATTGCGGTTGAAGCTAATGAGACTATTCTTGTTGACCAGAAAAAAACAATAGAATATGCAGATAAAAATAATATTGTAGTAATGGCTGTATGAAAAAATTATTTATTATAACAGGTGAATATTCTGGTGATAGGCATGCTGCTGATGTTGTTAAAGAATTAAAAAAATTAAATCCACAAATAGAAATTGAAGCAGTAGGCGGAAAAAATCTTGCAGAAGAGGGTGTGAAATTATTTTGCGACCATTCAAAAATGTCTGCAATGGGTTTTAATTTTCAAATAATTAAAAATCATATAACTTTAGGTAAACGCATTGCAAAATATTTAAAGGAAGAATTTAAGCCAGATATGGTTCTGTTTATTGATTATGGCGGTTTTAATCTTAATTTATCAAAAGTTCTTTCAAAATACGGTTTTAAATTATATTATTATATTCCGCCTCAAATATGGGCATCAAGGAAGTGGCGCTTAAATACAGTTAAGAAAAATATAGATAAAGTTCTTACTATTTTCCCTTTTGAAAAAGAAATGTATGAAAAAATAGGTGTAGATGTTGAGTTTGTTGGACATCCTTTATTATCTCAATTGCCAGAAAAAGCAAATAGAGAAATCTTATTTGCTCAAAATGATTTTGATTTAAACAAAAAATTAATTTCTATTTTCCCTGGTTCAAGAAAATTTGAAGTTAATAATTTATTAAAGATATTTTTAGATGCTGCATGCTTGATTAAAGAAAAACATAATGATGTTCAGTTCGCTTTGGCACAAGCTCCAAGTATAAGTGATGAATTAATTAATCCTATTTTAGAAAATTATAAAGAATTAAATATAAAAGTACTAAAAGATAAAAATTATGAGTTATTATCTTCTTCTGATGAGTTAATATTGGCATCGGGTACAGTTGCTTTAGAAGCAGCATTATATAATACTCCAATGATAATTAGCTACAAAGGTCCTTGGTTCTTATATATTATATACATGCTTGTTAGATGTATAAAAAGAGTTTGCCTTCCCAATATTATTTTAGATAAAGATATCGTTCCAGAATTAATTCAATCAAAGGCAAAACCTAAGATTATTGCAGATAATATTTTAAGGTTAATTGAGCATGCTCAAGCGAGAGAAAACATGGTCGAAGCACTAAAAAATGTTAAAGAAATGTTACAGACGTCAGGCGCAGCTTATAACACTGCTAAAATCATTGAAAGTAATATCTAAGGGATATATTTTTTATTAATTTTTTTTGTAAAAAAGTCAAAATGTGGTAATATATTTTTGTAAAAGTTTATTACATTTAGGCAATTTTTTGGATTTGTAGTTTTATTATATACATATTAGGACTGGTAAATGGACAAAGAAGTTAAGGCAAAAAATTTATATAAACAGAAAAATAATCTCTCTCCCAATAGTTCGACAATAACAAATCCAATTGATAAAAGTGGTTTAGTTGCCAAAATAAATATATTGGGAAGTGGTATAAACTCTGTAAATACTGCAAGTAGTATTAATAATCCAAATACAATAATCAATCATCATAACGAAAAATCATTTGGCATGGTTGATTATGCCGGGTTTATTAATGAAACTAATAGTATTATTAGAGAACATACAGACATTAGAGATTCTTTAAATGCATTCCACAATATGTTTATTAACAGATTAAATTGTGGTTATACTGCATTAGGTTTAGTTAATGAACAATCTAGCTTTATAAATATAAGGTTATTAGATAAAAATTCAAATGTATATTCCTTCAAAGTCTTTATGAATGATAAAGATAATGAAATAATTAAAGCTATAGAATCAGGTAAAATAACTACTTTAAATGATTCTTCTTTCTTAAAATTACCTTCATTAGCAAATGGACCTTGTGTAATTATACCGATTCAAATACAAGGTAAAATAGTTTGTGTTGCATTGGCAAGTGATTATAATATACAAAATCATATTAATTTGTACCAGCTTGCTGCAACTAATTTAGGTTTATTAGTACAGAATTCGTCTTTATATGCTAAAGTTGCTCAAAGTTCTTATATGGATTCTTTGACAAACTTATATTCTCATAGAAGATTTCAAGAGTTGTTATCGCAAGAGATAAAGTTTGCAGAAACAAGTAAATCAAAGTTTTCTGTTGTAATTTTCGATATTAGCGATATGGGACAAATTAACAAAGATTATGGTCATTCAAAAGGTGATGAAGTAATCAAGGTTGTTGCTAATAAAATTAATGAAAGTATTAAAAAGCATGATATTGCAGCTAGATATGGCGGAGATAAAATTTCTGTAATATTTAAAAATGCAAGTTCTGAAGAAGCAAAATATATGGCAGAATATCTTACTTATTCATTGTCATGCTGTCTTGTAGATGATATAGGCCCCGTTAATAAAGTATCTGTTGGTATTTCTTCTTTCCCGGAAGATACAATGGATAAAGAAAAGTTATTAATATTGGCTGAACAAGCAGTTCTTGTTTCTAAAACAAAGGGATATAATAACGGACGCTCAACAATTGTATCTGCTCAAGATTATGATTTCTGGGATGATGCCGCATTAAATTCTTTTGCAACTGTAATTGCTAAAAGGCATTCAAAATTAGGTATTAATTTTGAAGAAGCTCTTGTTAATAAATTTAATAATGAGAATATATTGTCTCAAAATCATTTAATTGAGGTTGTAACTTCATTAGCAAGTGCAATAGATGCTAAAGATGAGTATACAAAAGACCATTCGTCTTCTGTTTCAAGATATTCTGTTGCATTAGCAAAAGCAATTAATTTACCGGAAAAAGAAGTTGAACGCATAAAACTTGGTGCATTATTGCACGATGTAGGTAAAATTGGTATACCTGAAGATGTATTAACAAAACCATCAAGATTAACTGATGAAGAGTTTAAAATTATTCAACAGCATCCAACAATTGGTGTTGAGAAAATTTTAGAGCCCAATCCATTGTTACATGATTTAATACCGCTTGTTAAATATCACCATGAACAATGGAACGGTAAAGGTTATCCTTGTGGATTAAAAGGTGAAGAAATTCCACTAGCAGCTAGAATTGTTGCTATTGCTGATACATACCACGCTTTAATTAGTGATAGACCTTATAGAAAAGGTATGAGTGTAGAAAAAGCTTGTGCAATTCTTGAAGAAGGTGCAGGCATTCAATGGGATAAAGAACTTGTAAGACAGTTCATATCTCTTGCTCCATCTTTAGCTACAAAAATATAATTATTGAGGAATTTTACACTAAAATTGTTAAAGTTGTCACCCTGAACTTGTTTCAGGGTCTTATAAATGGTAAGATTCCGAAACAAGTTCGGAATGACATTATAACTATCTTTGAAGAATATTTAGCGCAAATTTCTATATAATTTCCATTATTTATTATGATAGAACGGTAGTTCTTCATTTATATTAAGCTTCTTTGCGCTGTTTTTAAATATTTTAGATTTATATATTCCTAAATATGCAAGGAAATATTTAATGCTGACATCAAGAACACCAAATCCATATTTGCAAGAGCGCATAAAATTAATTGAAGAAGCTTCCGGAAAATATTTTGTCGGGCAGCTTATTTCACCGGTTTTGTAGCCATAATATTTAACAAGTGCAAGCATTTCATTATCAAAAATAAAATCATTGTCACAATCTTTAAGCGGAAGATTTTCAAGTACTTTTCTTGTAAATCCTCTATAGCCTGTATGATATTCTGAAAGATTTTGATTTAAAAATATGTTTTGAAATAAAGTCAAAAATTTATTTGCAATATATTTATATAAAGGCATTCCACCAGCCAGCGGGTTTGAAAGCATTCTTGAAGCTATTACTGTGTCATATTCTTCAAATGCAAGCATTGATGCAATTGCAGGAATTAATTTAGGTGTATATTGATAGTCTGGATGAAGCATAATAATAATATCTGCATTAGCTTTTAAAGCTGCAATATAACAAGATTTTTGATTCGCTCCATAGCCTTTATTTTCTTTATGAACAATTGTTGTTATATTTAAATCTTTTGCTAAATCTTTTGTATTATCACTTGATTTATCATCAGTTAATATTATTTCATCAACTATATCTTTATAAATTTCATTATATGTTTTTTCTAATGTTTTTTCTGCATTATATGCAGGCATTACAACAACTATCTTTTTACCATTTAACATAATTTTACCTTTTTCATTAATTATATGATATTGAAGCTATATTGTCGAAATATTACGTATTCTTATCGATACTAAATTAAAGTATTATAATTTTTTGCCGATATATAGATAATAAATTATCAATAATTCGGAGTATCTTTTATGGATTTTAATATATCTGATAAAGTTAATCATATATATTATTCTAAAAAGAACAATAATAATATTCTTAAATCAATGCGTCCAAATCAAGAAATAAAGGAGGTTGAGGCAAGTTCGTCTGATTCTTTAAATTCATATGGCCGAGCTATGGTTAATATTTCATTTAAAGGTTCGAGGGTTGCAAATGAGCAATCAGATATAAATATTTCTGATTTTGTATATAAACTTGTACAAATGGGTATATCTTCTGAAATTATAGATGAGGCTAAAACGAAATTTAATGAAAGTCAGTATAATAAAATATTTTCAATTATAAATGATTTAATAGTTGAAGCATATGGTTCTGCTGATAAATGTGAAGAACTGGATGCAGATGCTATAGAAAATATTCAATCATTTATAAAAGACTCAAAACCTGAAGATGTAGATTTAATCTTCGGTAATTTTCCTGCTATTGATAGTAATACTTTCTTGGGTATTTTATCAAGTATAGATGAAACAAATAAGAATTTGGCAGAAAGATTATGTACTGATAAAGAATTAGATTTTAATGAAAACCAAATATGGCATATTCTTCGTTCTGTAAAAGAAGAAAATCTAAGCTTTGCAGAAAAATTATGTACAGATAAAGAACTTGGTTTTCCAAAAGATAAAATTGCAAAAATTCTAGAAGCTGTAACAAAAGAAAATATAAGTTTAGCAGAGAAACTATGTTTTGATAAGACTCTTGAATTTCCGATGGATTTATTAGGCGGTACATTTGGAATTCTAGCCAATGTAAATTCAGAAAATATAAGTTTAGCGGAAAAATTATGCACAGATAAAGATTTAGATTTTCCATTAGATATGATTGGCGGATGGGATGGTGTTCTTTCCGCTTCAAATGCTGAAAATTTAAGTTTTGCGCAACGCTTGTGCACAGATAAAGAACTTGCTTTCCCTAAAGATAAACTTGGCGGTTATCAAGGCGTTCTTAATATGGTAAACCAAGTAAATAAAAGTTTAGCAAATTTAATGGCAGCAGATGAAAATCTTCCAGCTTATAAAGATTATATACAAGATATTCTTTATCGTACAAATGCAGAAAATGTAAGTTTGGCAGAAAAATTGTGCACAGATAAAGAACTTGATTTCCCAAAAGATAGAATAGGCGGTTATGACGGTATTCTTTCCAGTACAAATTCTGACAATATTGCTTTGGCTGAACGATTATGTACAGATAAAGAGCTTTGTATTCCTATAGATGACTTAACCGGCTATTTTGGTACTCTTAATTTGGTAAATAAAGGAAATAAAAGCCTTGCAGATTTAATGGCTAAAGATAGTTCTCTTTCCACCTGTAAAAGTTATATAAATGACCTTCTTCGTTCTTCAAATGCCGACAATATAAGTTTGGCTACAAGATTATATTCAGATGAGAAAATTAATTTTCCAAAAGAGCAAATAGGTGGTTATCTAAGTGTACTTTCTTATACAAATTCAGATAATGCAAGTTTAGTAAATTTAATGGCTAAAGATGAAAATCTTTCTGAATATAGTATTTATATAAAAGATATACTTGCGAATACAAATGCTGAAAATATAAATATAGCTGTAGATTTATGTAAAGACAAAAATCTTTCATTCCCAAAAGATAAGCTAGCTAGTTTACTTCAAAAAATAAATAAAGATAATAAAAAAGAAATAGAAGCCTTCATTGAACAATGTAAAACCGGAGAACTTCCTGTAAACAGTATTATGCTTTATTTAGATAAGCAAATTTCTCAGCGAGATTTAAATACAATAACACGAATAATGGGCAGAGAAAAAGTAAACTCATTATCTGAATCTGATTTATATGTTGCGTGTAAACTTTATGGTTTGTATGGAAAACATGATATTAATGAAATTAAGATGATTAATAAGAAAGCTATTTTAAGAGCTTTGGTTGAGTGTAATACAGGTATGTTTGGAATAAGTGAAGAAATGAAGAAAGATTTCCCGTTAATTCCGACTTCACAAGAAGAGTATTGTAATATTCTTCCATCTCTTGTTCGCTCATTAGGTATTGAAACAAATACTCTAACTACTGAAAAGACTCAAGAATTTAATGCATCTGTTTTTAATCTTGCAGATTCACTTATTAATATATCAGATGAAGAATTTAATAATATTAATATTAAACAAGAATATTCAAAAGATGAATTCATAGCTGATACTTTGGATATTGTTAAAAATATGGAAGAATCTGAACGACAAAAAGTGTATGATTACTTTGGGTTTGAACTGCATCATAATAAGAACAATCAAACAGGCTTTTCAATTTCAGGTTATCCTGTTAATTTAAACAACGGAAAAAAACTTGCTAAAATTACTAACCCGAATACTAAAGAAATAGTAGCAAAATTAAGACCTAAAGTAATACAATTCTCTCAACATAATCATATTTCCTGTGATAATAATGATATTGAAAAATATCTTAATGAAGTTGTAAACATATTCCCTGAATTAAGAACTCAGATAGGAAAAGGTCAGCATAATACTCATAATTTTGATGTAATGAAACATTCTTTAAAAGTTATGAAAAAGATTGTTGAAAATCCAAATTATAAGCAATTAAATAATTCTGATAAAAAGCTAATGCTTTTAGCGGCTTTATTTCATGACGGAAATAAAATAGAAGGTTCATATAAAGGTAATCATTCTGCTGAAAGTGCTTTCGACTCCTTCTATATTACTAAAAAACTTAATTTGACAAGAGAAGAACAAATTAAACTTTATACTATGATAAAAAATCATGAATGGCTGCATTATGTAAATAGCGGGAAAGATGAAGCTGATATTCAAAAACGGCAGCAATCAGTTGCTTTTGACTTGCAATATGATAATTTATTTGATATGTCAGAAATTTTTACTGAAGCAGATTTAAAATCCGTTAAAAATAACGATTCCTTCTATAATGCTCATGAAAATGAAAAAATTAATCATTCTTCAACAATAAAAGAATATATTACTGAACTAAAAAAATCACAGCCTTTGCTTCCTGTAACAAAACTACCTAAAGCCAGTTGTATTGAAAAAGCAATAACACAGGTTAATTCTGATGGTTCAACAAATATTAAAGGTGTATATAAAAATGATAAAGGACTTGTTGTTATTAAATACAATGAAGTAGAAGATTGGGAAGCAATTGGATTTCCAAAGGGTACAATATCAAAAGGAATAAAAGCAAAAGGTGTTTCAGGTATTAATAATTTATCAGAATGTGAAGTAAATACCGGAAATATAAAGTTTTTTGCTCATGGATTGGATTACTCTAATCAACTTTCAAAATTTGATGCGTTTGCACTGCCTGATTCAGATGCACTGCTATCGGTTAGTTATACGGAAAGGCCGGAAAGTAAATATCGTTTCTTCCGTACACAAGGAGTATTACTTGATGTAGATACAAAATATGTACATGGCGGCGGAAACACAGATTCCGGCAGCGGTTGTGGAAAAGATATCAATAATTTCAAAGAAAAATACATATTTGGCGGAGAAAGAGAAGCTGATAGAGTATATGTATCTAATTTAATAAAAGAAGCATTAGATTTATCAGATGATGAATATGCAGATTTTGTTAAGCAAAATGCAAATAAATCAATGTTGGAAATAACACCGCCTGAAACAAGAGAAAAAATAATTCAAGCGCTTGCAACGATAAATTCTAATACAAGAAAAGGCAATAGAGAATATAATGAAATGTATGTTTCAAATCCGAATGTAATGGGTGTATTTGCCTATAATATGGATGGAAATATAAATAATGTGTTGAATTTTCTTGAAGATACATATGATAAAAATGTTTTCTTGCAACATTATGCGCTGGAACATGATATGCCATTTATTGTTTTTGGTGATTAATAATTTGTTTTCTTTTAATTGTTTGTATTACTTGTGAACTTTTGTAAAATAATGTTATAATATATTTAAGTTTATTTAATATAAAGTCGATAGTTGTATATATACGTATTTTGGTGGTATTAATGAGTTCTTGCGATTTAAGAGAAAGTTTAGATGTAGTTTTAAATTTAACACAAGAAGAGAAACAAACAGTTTTAATTGTTGATGATGAAGAAAATAATCTTCAATTGTTAAGAAGAACTTTTAGAGGAAAATATAATTTGTTGATGGCTCATAACGGAAAAGAGGCTCTTGACGTTGTGAGAGAACATGGTGATAAAATCGCTTTAATTGTTAGTGACCAAAAAATGCCGGTAATGGAAGGTACAGAATTTTTTAAACATGTTAGAGAATCAAATCCGCAAATTGTTAAAATTCTTTTAACAGGGCATGTGGGAACAGATATACTTGTTTCTGCTATTAATGATTGTGATTTGTTCCAATACATTTTAAAACCGTTTGACCCTGAAGAATTAAAAATTGCTGTTGAAAACGGTATTTCTAAGTTTTCTATGGCTACTAATAATAAGTTGTTCTATAAAGAATTAAGAGAGCTATTTTATAAAACTATACGTGCAATTTCTAACGCATTGGAAACAAAGGACTCATATACAAACGGGCATTCACTGCGTGTTACTTTATATTCTATGATTCTTGCAAAAGAGCTTAATTTAAGTGATTCCTTTATGGAAGATATTGAAATTGCAGGATTATTACATGATATTGGTAAAGTAGCTATGCCAAAAAATATATTATGTAAGAACGGAAAGCTTACAGATGAAGAATTTCTTGTTATGAAAGCTCATCCTGTTCGCGGTGAAAAAATAGTTTTAAATATTAAAAAATTACAATTAATTTCAGAATGGGTAAAATCTCATCACGAAAAATGGGATGGCAGAGGATATCCTGATGGATTAAAGGGAACAGAAATACCGCTTCCCGGTAGAATTATAGCGCTTGCAGATACATATGATGCAATGACATCTACAAGACCTTATCGTACTGCATTAAGTCATGAAGTTGCAATATCTGAAATTAAACGCTGTGCTGGAACGCAATTTGACCCTGAATTAGCAGAGTTATTTGTAAAACTTTCGGATAAAATTGATGCAGCAAGAAAAAATCCTGAAGAGTATTATAAAATGTATTCTTTCTTAGGTAAAAATATTGATTTCAAGATATTCTCCGAAGCTACTCAAGCGAGTTAACAGATACTGAAATACAATTTCCAAACTGCTTTTCTAAAGTTTGAGTCATTTCGTTTGACGCATTTAGCCAAAAGTTTGCAGAGGCAAGGACTTTTGTTTGTTGGCCTTCGTTATCTGCTTTAAATACTAATGGGTCTGAACCTTTATAGTTTGCAAGAACATCTTTGATTGCAACTACAGTTTCAAATGGAAGTTCCTGTTTAAATTCAATAGTTACAATATTACTATTTTCTACAGGTTTTATGCTTTCAACTATAATTTGAACTCTGTCGTCTTTCTTTTGATATTTGCCTGACATTATTACTTTCTTTTCAGTTTCAATTAGTGAGTTGCAGATCTGCAATGTCTTATGGAAAGCAACAAATTCAATTTCACCTGTTAAGTCTTCAATTATACCTGCTTTTAAAAATTTAGTAGGATCCTTTTTTGTAGCAATTTGTCTTACAGCGCTCAAAAGTCCGCATACAGTAACAAATGAATCGTTAGGTAATTCTTCTAATTCGTTTATATTGTGCGTTGTAAGGAAAGGTAATTTATCTCTTATTGATTCTAATGGGTGACTTGTTACGTAAAATCCTAAGTATTCTTTTTCGTATTCTTGAATTTCTTTATCGGAAAATTCCTCATCACTTCCAAATAATTCAAAGGATTGCATTTGATAGCTGTTTCCACCTGTATTGTTTGAACCAGCTAAACCTGCAAATAAACTTACCTGACCTAATTCTTTTGCTTCATTTTCCTTTGCTGCAGCATTTAGTATATTTTCAATATTATTAAATAATTTTTTTCTGCTAGGTTCAAGACAAGTAAACGCCCCAGCTTTTGTGAAGTTTTCAAGAGCTTTTCTATTTATTATTCGAGGGTTAATTCTTTGAGTGAAATCAACAATAGATTTAAACTCCCCATTTTCTTTTCTTTCTTCTGCAATTGCTTTTAGAACAGCTTCTCCAATCCCTTTGATTGAATTTAGTCCAAATCTTATATTTTCACCGTCAGGAGTGAATTCTGCATTTGATTTGTTGATATCCGGCGGTAATACTTTTATTCCTGTTTTTTGAGCTTCTGTAATATATAACTGTATTTTTTCAAGATCATCTTTTGAATTTGATAACATTGCACAAATATATTCAACAGGATAATGTGCTTTTAAATATGCTGTTTGGTAAGCAACAAAGGCGTAACAAGCTGAGTGAGACCTGTTGAAACAATAACTTGCGAAACTTCCTATCTGGTCAAACAATTCTTGTGCCGCTTCTTTTGTCATACCTTTTCCAACTGCTTTTTCAATAAACGGTCCTTCAAGTTTAACTAAATCTTCAGGGTGTTTTTTCGCCATGATACGGCGAACCATATCAGCTCCGCCAAGTGAGTAGTCTGCAAGAACTTGGAATATTTGCATGATTTGCTCTTGATATACAAGTGTTCCGTATGTATCTTTTAAAACCGGCTCTAAAAGCGGGTGAGCATATTTAATTTCTTGTCTGCCATGTTTTCTTTCAACGAAATCATCAACCATGCCTGAACCTAATGGACCTGGTCTAAATAGAGCAACTAAAGCGCCCAAGTCTTCAAATACTGAAGGCTGCAATTTTTTTACAAGATTTTTCATCCCGGAAGATTCTAACTGGAATACCCCATCTGTATTTCCGCTTATTAACATTTTGTATGTCGGTTCATCATCTAAAGGAATATGGTTAATATCAATATCAATACCATGGCGTTCTTTTATCATTTCTAAGGTTTGCATAATGATAGTTAAGTTCTTTAAGCCAAGGAAGTCCATTTTTAACAGCCCGATTTTTTCGCAGTCTTCTTTTGGATATTCAGTAATTACGTTTCCTTCTTTTGCGTATTGAACGGGAACAATTTCATCTAACGGTTGGTGCGCAATGATTACCCCGGCAGCGTGCATACCTGTATTTTGCTTCAAACCTTCAATATTGCGGGCTTCATCAATAATTTGTCTTATTAATGCATCTTCATCGTATACTTTTTTAAAATCAGGCGCTACCTCTAGTGCTTTATCTATTGTCATACCGACTTCAGAAGGAACATATTGGCTTACCCTGTTTGAAATTTCAAAAGGCAGATTCATTACCCTTGCAACAGCTTTAATTGCTGCTTTTGCAGATAGCGTACCAAAAGTAATAATTTGGCATACTTTTTCTTTACCATATCTTTGTGTAACGTAGTCAATAACACGTTCACGTCCGTCACCAAAGTCAATATCGACATCGGGCATGCTTATACGTTCAGGATTTAAAAATCTTTCAAACAATAAATGGTGCTTCATTGGGTCAAGGTCTGTAATACCAAGTGCGTATGCTATTAAACTTCCTGCGGCTGAACCTCTTCCTGGTCCTACTGGAACACCATGAGTTTTTGCGTAGTTGATGAAGTCCCATACAATTAAGAAGTAGGCATCAAACCCCATTTGGTTAATTATGCTAAGTTCATACTTCATTCTTTCTTCAATTTCTGGTGTTACTTCATCATATTTTTCATCTATACCTTTTCGTACAAGGTAACCTAAATATGAAGGTATTGTATGATTAGCCGGAACATCAAAAGAAGGAAGAATGTTTTCACCCATTTTTATAATTACATGGCATTTATCAGCAATGCGGGCAGTATTTTCTATTGCTTCTTCAAAGGTTTCGCTATCCAACCATTTAAATGCTTCACGTAATTCTTCAGGAGTTTTAACATAAAATTCATTGTTTGAAAATCTAAAACGATTTTCTTCTTCTTTTAATGCGTTTGTTTGTATACATAATAAGGTATCATGCCAAGAAGCATCGCTTTTCTTTAGATAGTGGCTGTCGTTTGTAATAACAAGCGGAATATCCATTTCCTTTGCTATTTTTATAAGTTCTGGATTAGAACGTTTTTGTTCATCTAAACCGTGGTCTTGAATTTCAATATAATAATCATCTTTGAATAAATTTTTATACCATTTTGCGGTCTCTCTTGCGCTTTCTTTTGTACCTTTTAATACTTCCTGAGCTAATTCGCCTTGGATACAAGCAGATAAGCATATAAGCCCTTCTGCGTGCTTTTCTAAAATTTCTTTATTTATACGAGGTTTGTAATAGAATCCATCTATATGAGCTATACTTACAAGTTTTACAAGATTTTGATAACCTGTATTGTTTTTAGCTAATAAAACAAGATGGAATAGTTCCCTGTTTGTTGCGTCTTTTTTTGTAATATCGCCGTGTAAAACATAAAACTCACAACCAATAATTGTTTTAAACTGCATATCTTTACCGAGTCGATATAATTCCATTGCACCATACATAACCCCGTGGTCTGTTATTGCAACAGCTTCAAAGTTATTTTCCTGCGCAAATTTAATGTATTGTTTATTGCGGATAGCTCCATCTAATAAACTGTATTCTGTATGCACATGCAAGGGAACATAACGCATTTATTTATCTCATTCCTCTATTCTCGACCCAAGTATATTATTATGTTAGCATGCTAAAAATTTTCATGTAAATTAATAATGTTGTTATGTAACGATTTTTGCAATCATCTTTTCATTTTGGTTTGAAAAATCTGAAATTATAATTTTTTGAAGTGTATCTTTGTATTTATCATCGGCATCAATTAGTACATTGATGTAATTTTTAGTTACGCCTTTTAAAAGTCCTGTTTTTTTATCGCGAATTTTTTCAATGATAACTTCATTTTCTGTATTTAAATTTTTAATGAAAAAATGATTTAACTTAGTATCGGAAATTTTTTGAATAATTCCTACACGTCTTTTCTTTTCTTCGTTTGGAATTTGATTCTCCATTCTATCAGCAATAGTACCCTTTCTGCGAGAATATGGAAAAACATGAATTCTGCTCATTTCCATTTCTTCTAAATTTTTACGTGTAGTTTCAAAATCCTCTTCGGTTTCATTTGGAAATCCGACTATGATATCACTGCCTATAAAAACATTTGTAAATTTTGAATTAATATATTTTACAAGTTCTTTTATTTGTTCTGTACTATAGTGCCTGTTCATTGCTTTCAAGGTTTTATCGCATACAGATTGCAAAGAAAGATGAAAATGAGGACAAAATCTTTCTGATGCAGAAAGAAAATCAATAAATTCTTTATTTAATTCTAACGGGTTTAAAGAGCCTAAACGGTATCTATTAATTTTAGTTTTTTCTATTTCTTCTAAAAGATTTTGCAAGTTTTGTTTTTTCTCAAAATCTTCGCCCCACTGCCCAATATGAATACCTGTTAAAACTGTTTCATAGTAGCCTTCCTTCTCAAATAAATTAATTTGTTCAATTATGTTGTTTATTGAGTTAGAACGATTTTTCCCCCTTGCAAAAGGAATTGTACAATATGTGCATCTGTTGTTGCAGCCGTCTTGAATTTTTACAGATGCACGTGTTCTGTGTGTTTGATGAAGTTTTTCGTATCTAAATTTATCATGGCTGAAGATATCAGATACACAGAAGTTTTTTTCATTTTTCAATATTTCTGCTATATCATTTTTTTCGTGATTTCCTATTACAAAATCAGCAAATCCTTCTTTTAACAAAGTGTCTTTTTCAAGCTGAGCCATGCAACCTGTTACTACAGTTTTTATTTGCGGATTTTCTCTTTTTGCTCTTCTTAAAAATGAGAGATTTTTGCTGTCAGCAATTTGTGTTACAGAGCAAGAGTTTAAAATATAATAATCTGCTTCCAACATATTATTTATTTCAAGGTATCCGTTTTTTGTAAGAATTTCTGCTATTAATGCTGATTCAACCTGATTTGTTTTGCAGCCTAAAGTTTTAATAATAAATTTTTTCATAACTATTATTATAAGTTAAACATATACTTATGTAAGTATGCTTTCTTTTGATGTTTTTTCAAGTAATTCAGCAGCTTTTGCAATAGTTCTTGGAAAATTTCTTACTAAAAATTGAGATCTTGTATTTAATTTATTATGCGCAGTTCCATAATTACTTAAAATTATATTTGATTCTGCAAAAAATTCACTTATGCCTGTTGAACCATTCAAATCAGCTCTTGGCGAGAAATATTGAACAAATTCTTGTTCATTAAATGGAACAGTATTTAAAAATTTATTCATTTCTTCTGTGTATGTATCAAGAAATTCCTTATTTGAAAAGATTTTTTCATTTTCGTATGATTTAAAATGTCCGGTTTCATGCATAATAACGTTTAAATTAGAACCGGAATTCAAAATTCCTGCATATCCGTCAGCAACAGCATCTTCATCATCACAAAAAGCCCATTGTTCTATATTATTTGATAATGTATAAAGTGTATCTGCATGTAAGTTCTTTATCAAATTCCATATTACGTCTGTTGAATATTTTGATATTTTTGATTTAAAATCTATAACTTTTTCTGTGTTCCCGTCTGATATAGTTACTTCTTTTGTTTCATCATCATATTTTAAAGTATATTCAACTCCGTTAATTTTATTTACTACACTTCCATCTGCATTACGTATATATTCCCTTTTAATATCCATTAATACATCATTTTTATCTAAAATTTTATATGAATAACTACTGTAAATAACGTTTCCATTATCATCTTTTTTCTCTTGATAATTCCTATTTGTAAGAACATTCTCAGTTTTAAAATTTTCTTCATAAAGAATTGTGCCATCCGGCATCTCTATTACTTTAGAAAGAGTTGTTCCTTTATTTTTAACAGAATCTTCAATATCAAAATCAACAGAACCTTCTATAGAACCATTATCTGTCTTAAAATCGTTTATATCGTAATATGTTGATTCAAATGCTCCTTTTAATTTTTCAGAAGCCTTTGTATGAATAACCCCGGTTACACTATGATTTTTCGAATCTTGAATTATTTGGCTCATTTCCCTTATTTCGCCAAATTTATCATATTTTAGTCTGAATACATCAGATTGACCTTTTAGTATAGAAGAGGTTGAATGGTTTTTGTATTCTTCTGTTCTACTTACCGTAGAATTACCATCTTCATCAAAAGTTTTAACAAAGGTTATTTGTGTTCCATTGTCACATCTTATTTCTTTTGAAAAAATAACTTCTGATATCCTGCTATCTTGCTTTTTTATAAGATTTACGTCGTACTCTTCTGAATATAATTCTCTCATTTTAGGATTTAGTTTTGCGAGTTTTTTAAATTCTTGTAATTCATGATTATCAAGTAATGACAGTGAAAATGCTAAACTTCGGCTAAAACCGTTTTCTCTATATTCAAAATATTCCGGTCTTTCTAATTCACCATTTTCTATATCAATAATATCTGATATGTATTCAGGCAAAACACCTTCTTTAAATAGTTGTATGGCTTTGCTATATTTATCTTCAGTAAACATTGCAAATTCTTTTATATTTTCATCACCAATGTTCATTGCTATTAATTCATCAAGTCTTAATGAGTTATCTTCATCAAGTTCAGAAATTCCTATTATTTCATCTTCACTAATTCCTTTATTATGTAAATTAATGCATTTTTCTCTTTGTTCCGGGCTCATTTTGGCAAGTCTAAACGCAATTTCAGCACAAAAATTCTGACTCATAAGCTGTTGCATACAATCTTGTTCATTTTGATTTAATTTCGCTAAATATGCAGCTGTCTTTGGTGTTAACCCTTTTTGCATTAATTGAAAGGCTTTTTCTCTTTCTGATGAGCTTAATTTTATAAATAAATTAATGTTTTCTATAGTTAATCCGTTATTTTTAAATTCGATAACTTTTTTATAGTCGTCTTCTTCAAGATTTGCTAAATCGTGAAGTTTTTCGGTCAGTATATTTTGACCTACTAAATCTAATGCTTGCTCATATCTTTTACCTTCCAGTAAAGATACATCATGGATGCATTCTTCATATACACCGCTTTTTAGTAATTCTAAAGATTTTTTGTATCGTTCATCATTATATTGTGCAATATTTTGCGCAATATATCCGGAAACACCAAGATGTTCAAGTCTTTTTGTTCTAAAAAAAGATTTTAATATTTGTAATTTAGATTTAGCTTTTGGTTCTTTTTTCTCATTTTCATTTGTACCTTGATTAGTACTAGACGTAAAAGAATCAGAAGGATGATTGTTTAATGGATTTAATTTATATTGTCCGCTGCTAAATGATGTTTTTACAGGTATATTTGATATAATTCTCATGTTTTTTAGAAAAACTCTAAAATAAAAAATTTGCTAAAAAATGCAAAAAAAATGTTTGCACGTATTGCAAACATCAAATAAACACGAGGATATTAAGAGAGAGAGTAAAAAAAATTGTTTTGTTAATCATACTGCCTAAAATGGCTGATTAAGAAGTGTATAGAGTTCCCTTAACAGTGCCTCTTATGTTTTTTTGTAAAGTAGAGAATTAACTCCTTTCTTTTTGTTTTCTGTCTACTCTTATATAAAGTTTTTCTTTGTAAAGAAATTGTCTTTTTATGTTTATTTTGCTTAATAAATCTTAATGTTTAGTGTTTGTAAAAAAAATGCAAAAAAAATGTTTGCACGTATTGCAAACATCAAATAAACACGAGGATATTAAGAGAGAGAGTAAAAAAAATTGTTTTGTTAATCATACTGCCTAAAATGGCTGATTAAGAAGTGTATAGAGTTCCCTTAACAGTGCCTCTTATGTTTTTTTGTGAAGTAGAGAGTTAACTCCTTTCTTTTTGTTTTCTGTCTACTCTTATATAAAGTAATTTGCTAAAAAAAAATTGCCTTTTTTTTCAAAAAAAAAATTAAGATTATATAAAGATGATTGACAGACAAGTGTTTGCGGGAATAAAATAATTTTGTTATGTGCAGAATTGGTTCAGTCAAATCAAAAAAATATTTACACCCTTCAATAGCCTTAAAATTAATGAGATCGCAGCAAAAAGGACATGATAATTCCGGTTTCGCCTTCGTAATGCAGGATTTAGGCGGGATTTTTGGTGCTCATAAAGATTTACCAATATTATCAATGGCAGCTACGGTAGAAGGGACAAGACGTGCAGAAGATATTTTGCATGACCTTGGATTTACCCGTGTTCTTCAATGGGCTCCTGAGATTAATCATCAAAAAGGTTTGAAAATAGAACCAATGCCTAACTATATTTTTGAAACTTTTCAATATCCCAAAAGTCACAAGTATGCTACAAAAGAGGAAAAAGAAGAACTTTTAATTGATACAGCCTTACTTTTAAGACGAGAATTAGAAAAAGATAATTCTGGTTTTATGTATTCCTTTTGGCCGGATGTTTTGACCTTGAAAGAAATTGGAAGCCCCCGTGATATAGGTACTTATTTTGGGCTTTGGGAAGAAAATGAAGATTTATGCGCAAAAATTATTACAGCACAATGCAGACAAAATACAAATTATGATATTGTTCGTTATGCTGCTCATCCTTTCTTTTTAGACGGCTATACCGTTTTAGCGAATGGTGAAAATACCTTCTTTGAAAAAAATAAAAATTATCAGCAATCTTTGTATAAAGGATATATTGGCTTTGAATCTGATTCTCAATGCTTCTTATATACGCTTCACTATACAAATAAAATATTAAATTGGCCTATACAGTATTTTAAGCATACTATTACACCTCTTACTTTTGAAGAAATTGAAAAAAGACCGGATAAAGATGTTCTGCTTAGAATAAAAGCTTCTTTATCTCATCTTGAAATAAATGGACCAAATACAATTCTTGGAGTTTTACCCGATGGTGAAATGATTTGCGTATGCGATTCTAAAAAATTAAGACCTGTTGTAATAGGCAGAGATGAAGATACTGTAATTATGACCTCAGAAGTAAACGGTATTAACGATATTCTTCCAAATAGAGATATATCAAAAGATATTTACCCTAATGAAAAAGAAACAATAATAATTAAAAATGATTTGACGGTGGAAAGATGGCAACAATAAGTATAAATCAATTACATTTAGATGACCTGCCATGGATAATAGAATATGATGAATCAAAATGTATCCAATGCGGAAAATGTACAGCGGCATGTTCGTTTGGTGCAATAAAACCTGTTGTTGAAAAAAGAAGAAAACCGTCTAATGGATTACAAAAACCAAGTTTTGATAGAATACTTGTTATAAAGCAAAATGTTTCTTTCTCTCACCATTGCAGAGGCTGTGGCATGTGTTCAAGAGTATGCCCTAATGGTGCAATTAAAGCTATAAGAAATCCAAATGACAGGTATTCTGTTCGATATAGAGCAGCTAAAGGAGATTCGTTAAAAAAAGGCGGTCGTTCCAACTTAAATACAGAAGGACGTACACTTGATAAAATAAAAATTGGTAGAATTTCACAAATGACAGACCCTTCATTAGATGCGGCGCGTCATAAATTTGAATTGAGAACCCCATTTGGACGTATTTTATCTGCTGATAAATTAGATTTGCAAATGCATGATGGAAAAATGGAACTATCAAAACAGCTTCCTCCAAACCGTTGGATTTATCCTATTATAATGGGTGATATGTCTATTGGTGCTATTTCTTGGCGTATGTGGGAAGCAATGGCAATTGCTACTGCGTATCTAAATGAAGTAATGGGAATTCCAGTCCGCATGTGTACAGGTGAAGGTGGTATACCTGTAAGACTTTTAAAATCACGCTATGTAAAATATATGATTTTACAAATTGCTTCTGGTCATTTTGGCTGGAACAGAATTATACAAGCTATGCCTGATATGGTGGAAGATCCTGCTGGTATCTTGATAAAAATAGGTCAAGGTGCAAAACCCGGGGACGGCGGTCTTTTAATGGCTAGTAAGGTAGCACGTTATGTGCAGGAAATCCGTGGTGTTCCGCGTGCTGATTTATTAAGTCCTCCAACTCATCAAGGTTTATATTCAATAGAAGAATCTGTACAGAAGATGTTCTTATCAATGAATGCAGCCTTTAATTTTAGAGTGCCTGTAGCTATTAAAACGGCAGCTTCTGTTACGAGTGTTTCAGTTTATAATAATTTGCTTCGTGACCCTTATAATATTGTAGGCGGTTTCTTCTTAGATGGTTTGGCTGGTGGTACAGGTGCGGCTCATGAAATTTCCCTAAACCATACAGGACATCCTATAACTTCTAAAGTTAGAGACTGCTATTTAGCAGCAGTACACCAAGGCAGACAAGGTGAAATTCCATTATTTGCAGGTGGTGGACTAGGTCAAACAGGAAGTTTTGCTTCTGATGCTTTTAAATTAATTTGTTTAGGTGCAAACGGAGTATTTACAGGTAGATTGTTATTAGAAATTGCTGGCTGTGTCGGAAATGATGAAGGCAAATGTAATGCTTGTAATACAGGTTTATGTCCTGCGGGTTTAGCTACTCAAGATGTTTGTTTGACTAAACGTTTAGATATAGATGTAGCTGCACAAAATTTAGTTAATTACTTTATTGCAACTGATATGGAATTGAAAAAACTAATGGGACCTGTTGGTAATTCAACATTGCCTATCGGTCGTTCAGATGCATTAATTACAGTAGATAAGAATGTTGCAGACAGGCTTAATATTCAATATGTATGTTAATTATGGATGGATTTATGAATAAAGAAGTATTTAAAATTGAAACATTAAAAGATAATAACAGGATGTCGACTCAAGTACTTCTACAGCTTATTTCATCAAAAATAGAAGAAGGTTATACAAATTTTGAAATTGATGCTTGCGGTCAGCATAATATTGGCGGTTCTTCCTGGGCTAAAAATAGAGATGAAGAATTAGTTTTTAAATTAAAAAATCCCGGACAAAGAGTTGGTGCAATGGCATTAGAAGGAACTACAATTTATGTCGAAGGTTCGGCTCCTGCCGATGTCGGCTGGTTAAATTCCGGTGCTAAAATAATCGTAGATGGTGATTGCGGTGATACAGCTTCTCACTGTGCAGCAGGAGGAAAAATATATGTTTCAGGTCGAGTTGGAACAAGAAGTGGTGCTTTGATGAAGCATGACCCTAAATTTGAAATTCCTGAATTTTGGGTTCTAAAAAATACCGGCTCATTTGGTTTTGAATTTATGGGCGGCGGTATTGCTGTTATTTGCGGCTACGATTGTGATAATTTAACCTCTGTTTTAGGTTCTCGTTCTTGTGTAGGTATGGTTGGCGGTACAATATATGTCCGCGGTCCTATTGAAGATATTGCTGATTGTGTTGATGTTCAAAACTTAAATGAAGAAGATATTGAATTTTTATCTTCCGGCATGAAGGATTTTTTAAGTTCAATAAAAAAAGATGCTTTATACTCTGAATTAACAAAATGGACTGAATGGAGAAAAATTGTTCCTTTATCATCAAATTCAAAAACTCCTAAAATATCTGTTTCTGAATTTAGAAAAACACAGTGGGTAGAAGGTGGAATATTTGGTGATTTTATTCATGATGATTTGAAAGTTTATAACCTTCCAGATACTGGCGAAGGCAGAGTTCATATTCCCGAATGGAATCAAGAAAATTGTGTAAATTGTAAAATCTGTTTAAATAATTGTCCGCAAAGTGCAATTGTAGAAAATGATAAAATATATTCTGCAACAGAAGATAAATGTATTGGCTGTGGTATATGTGAAGCTGTGTGTCCTAAAAAATGCTGGACAATGAAGTCTAATAGATGCGAAATCTCCTAAAAAATTTTGTTGTTACATGTTGTTACAAAAAATGAAAAAATTCTAAAGTTTATTTGTTTTTTGCCGATTTCCTGTATATAAGTGGAAAAGTAAGGAGTATTGTTATGGCAGACGGAATAAGCGGAAATAAAGGGATTGAATTTATAAATTCAATACTAAAAGGGCTTGGTGTTGATGGCGATATCAACGTTAAAAGTTCTGATGTTGCATCTATATTTTCTGCTGCTGAAGATAAAAATGGCAATGGCAAAATAGATAAAGAAGAATTTACAGAAGCTATAGCAGAATATTATAAATCAGATATCGAAAATATATCAGATCTTGAAGACGACTATATGGATGCTTGGAATGCTTTTGCAGGTATTGATAATAATGATGGTTTAACATCAAGTGATATTTCAGGAATGAATGCTCAAGTTTCTGATGCACTTTCAAAAAGTGATATGAATTATGCTAATAATGAAAACTATACTGCTCCTACTGAAAAAACAAACTCAAAAACTCCTACAGTATCTGCTGTTTCTGCTGATAGTTTATCAGGTAAATCTTCTGCTGATTTAACAGCAGAAAGAGGTGATTTACTTTCTTCTATAGATGCCAAAAGAACAGAAAAAAATACAGCTGTATCTGAACAAAAAGCTGATATGGAAGCTAAAAAACAAGCTTATGATGAAGCTCTTGAAAAATTAGAAAGTGATGAAGTATTAGAAGGTCAAGAAAAATCTTTAAATGATTTAAAAGCTGAAAAAGAAGAAAAAGATGGTCAAATTGAAAATCAAAATGAAGTAATTTCAGGCTTAGAAGATTCTATAAGCTCTCAAAATACATTAATAAAATCCTTAGATAGTGAATTAAGTGGACTTAAAGCTCCAAGTGAATCAGATTATAAGAAAACAGTAACTGATGAAGATGGAACAACTCATGAAGAAGTAGATACAGAAGCATACAATGCAGCAATGCAAGAATATGAACAACAAAAAGCTGATTTAGAACAACAAAAACTTGAAGCTGAAAATGTTTTAGCTGAGTTAGAACAAAATTTAGCAGCAGCAGAAGAAGCTTTAACTGTATTAGAACAAGAAGCTGCAGATATAGATACTCAAATTGATGATGTAACAGCAAAAATTGCAGAAACAGAAGCTGATGATGGTCCGGCACATGCTGTTAAAGAAGCGTTAGAAGCTTATAATGCATCACAAGCTGCTTTAGATGAAGCTGAATCTCAATATGATGCAGATATTGCACAATTAGAAGAAAATTTATCAGCTTATGAAACAGCAATTGCAGAAGCTGAAGCAGCAGAAGAAGAAGCTGCTAAAGCAGCTGAAAATGAACAAAAAGCTCAGCTTGGTTTAACAGATGATGAAAGAATTCAACTTGATGATGAAGGAAACGCATATGTTGAAGTTACTCCATGGCAAAGCAGCGGTAACGGAAATGATTGTTTATCTAGAATCATGGCAAATAACTATGATTATGAAGCATTAGGTATTGAACGCGGCTCTGAAGAATATAATAAGTTACAAGAAGCAGTGATGAATGCAAATTCAGAAATCTACGGAAATGAAGAAGGTGGCGGCAGAACCAGAATTTTAGATGGAAGCAGAGAAAATTCCGTAATTTATGCCGGTGATAAAATCACACTTCCTGATGCTTATGAAGTTTTAGGCATTGAAAAACCGGCTGCGCCTGAAACTCCGGCTGAAGAAAATGCTCCGGTTATTAAATCACCTGAAGATATTCCTTCATGTGTAAATGTTACTGATACAGATACTGTAACTGTAAATGAAAATGGTACATTTAGAGTTGAACATGAAGATGGATCTTATGAAGATCATACTGGTCTAAAATTTGATGAAAATGGTAACTTAACATCAGAAAGAGTATCTTTATATGGTGCTCCACGAAGTGGCGTGACACCATCAACACAAGAAAAATCATATACGTATGATGAAGAAAATAAATTAAAAACAGAAAATAGTGTTAATAGAGATTATAGAGGTGCTGTAACTTCTGAAAGTTATAAATCATATAGAGATGATGGTACTGTTTATGAATCATTATATACAAACCCTACAGATAGTGAAACATCATATCATAATACCTATAATAAATCAGACAGAGCATATTCTGAATGGAAAGCAACTGTATATGATGCAGAAGGTAACCCTATCAATAGTACAACATATACAATTGATGAAAATGGTAATAAAGTTCATCAACAAACTATATCTAATGGGAAACCTGTAGAAACAACTGAAGATCCTGCTGAGTCTTCAGAACCTACAACTCCTACAGACGAACCTGTAGAAGAAGGAGCTAAAGAAATTACAGATCCACATGCGCTAGAATATGTTAGTAAACTAGATACTATTCAAAAGGATATTGAATCATTAAAAAATCTTGGTGATGACACTTCTGCTTATGTTGAGTTAGAAAAAATTTCATCAGAAGTATTACCTGAATTGATGGCTGATGAAAATGTTTCAGTAACTGATAAAGTTCAACTTCTTGAAAGTATAGCTGCTATTGATAGTGATATTATGCCTACCTATTTATCAATAAGAGAATATCCTCAAGATGCATATAAAGAAGTAATGGGTATGTTTGAAGATTGTCAAACAATTGAAGATGCTGTAGCTCTTTCAAATGCGTTTAGTACATTCTATCCTGATGGAAGTGCAATTGACAGTTTAAGTTCATATATGGTAGAACAAGTTAATCTTTCAACAAACTCAGATGATGCAAAATCTTATATGAATACACTTTCAAATTTATATTCATTGGCTAAATCTAATGAAGATATAAAACTATTAAATGACGTATTTGCAACTGATTATCTTTCTAAAAATGTATTAAATGGTGATGCTCAAACTGAATTCATCCAAAATATTATGAATAATATTTCATTGCCAAAAGATTCTACAAATTATACAAATCTTCAAGATTGGCAAATTCAAGCATACTCTGAAAAATATCCTAGTGCTCAAAGCATATTAAAAGCTGTTGATTCAGGTAATCTTGATTCAAAAGTAGGTATGTACTTAATAACTCAACTAAATGGTGGTGATATTTCTTCAATTGCTAAAGACTTAGAAAAGCAAGATAAATATATGGATACACTATTTAGCATGTTTGGAAATGATTATAGCCAAAAACAAACTGTAAATAATGATGTACCAAATATTATTTCCGGAGTTCAAGGTAGTAATGCAGCAACTGTTGCACAAGAACTTTCTGAAACTGCTTCTAAACTAGCTTGGTTAGAAGAAAATGAAATGTATACTCCTGAATATGAAGCATTATTGTCATCAAGGACAGAATTACTAAGCAAAGCATTAAATGATTCTTCTATATCTGTAAATGACAAAATTCAAATTATGAGTGGTATGTCAGATAATAATCCTGATTATATGATGGAATATTTATCTTCATTCTCATATCCAAATGATACATATCAATCAGTATTAGGAATGTTTGATCAATGTTCAACACCTGAAGAAGCAATTAAATTATCAGCTGTATTTGAAAAATTATACGGTGACGGTAGTGCTGCAAATAGTTTAAGTAATTATATTGCTTGTACTGTTGCTTCTAATTCGGAAGATGCAAAAGCCTTTGCTAACAGTCTTGCCGATTTATATAAAGATGCTACTCCGGAACAAATAAGTAAATTAAATTCTACATTTGATACAGCTTCTACAATCCAATATCTATTCTCTAGAGGTACAGAAACTGAAATGTTAAAGAATTTATTTGGTAATGTATTCTCTAATGTTGAAAAAGTAAATTCATCTGAAATTGCAGATTCTTTAGGGCTAAGTGAAAATGCTCTTAAGACATATCAACGAAATAATTATTCAAATGTACAATCTGTATTGTCAGGACTTGAATCAGGTAAATTAAATTCTGTACAAGCTAAATATTTCTTACAGCAATTAGGTGATACAAATCAAGTAATAGATTCTTTCCGTAATATGTCAAACGGAAATCAAGAAAAATACTTACCTGTATTATTAGAATTATTTGGAACAAAATATTTAGAAGACTAAACATTAAGAAATATTACAAAATTTTAATAAAATTTATTACATGATTAAAGTAAATGTATAGAAATGTCGATACTCCTTATATGTAGAAGTGAAGGAGTATCGACATGGATATAAATTCTTTAATTTCCAGTTATGTAGAGAAAAATGGAGGTGACGTTTCTTCAATTGTTGAAAAACTGAAGGATATTGGCAACTCTGTTTATGAGGAACGTTCTATTTTTTCTTATGGTGAAGATGCTTCTCCTGAAGAATTTATGGACTATATATTAAAAGCCGCTTCCAGAAGTGATGATGCTTTTAAAGATGATGTTGAGTTGCTTTTCAATATTATAGATGAAAATGGTGACGGTACGCTTTCTGATGATGAACTTTCTATGTTTAGAAGGACAGGTGATACAAATAACGGAAAAGTAGATGGTTTTGGTTTGTGGAATAATCTTTTAAATGCAGATGAAGCAAAAGTTAATTCTGCTGCTTCTTCAGGCGGCGATACAACTGCAGTATCTGAGGGTGATACACCGGCTTCAGATTCTACTTCTGCTGATAATACAACAACAGGTGAAACAACAGCAGGTGAAACAACAGGTGGAAGTAATGCAACCGGTTCTTCTCCAAAAAATTATGATTTGAGTGATCCTGATTCTGCAAAAGATTTTATTAGTAAATTTATAGATGAAGATCATAAAACATATGAAGAAGCTATATCTTATTTATTAGATATTGGTGCTATTAGTGATGAAGATGCAGAAAATATAAGAAATGCAATTACTAAAGGTTCCTTAAGCAAAGAAGATCAAGAAAAAGTCGATGCTTTATTATCTGTAAATCCGAATATGACAGAAGAAGAAGCTATTGAAAAATTAGGGCTTAATAGTAATGATAACACATCTGCATTAAATGAAACTGTTTATAAAGAAGTAAATGTTGAAGAATATGCTGACCAGATATACAATGCAACAAAAGGCATGATTGGAACTGATGAAGCAGCTTTAGAATCATTGCTTAATGATGAAACTATTTCTGATGAGGATTTTGCAAGAATAGTTGAAGCTTATGAAAAGAAATATGGACAAGATGCTGGCGGTAAAGGCTTTATCACAATGATTGAAAATGAAACATCCGGCGATCTTCAAGCACGTTTAACAAGAAAAGTTGGTGAACGCTTAATGGCTGCAGCAGAAAATGGCGACGAAAAAGCTATTGATATGATTTGTAAAGAAATTTATTCTGGTACTGCAGGTCAAAACTGTACAGCTAATGATTTCTTAGATGCTATTTTTGCTACTGAAAATGAAGATGTAATATACAATATTAATGAACGTTATGGTAAAGTTAATAGCGGACGAGATTTAATTACAGATTTGAAAAATGATCATCTTGGCTTCCTTGGACTTCCTGGATTATTTGGTAGTTATGGCGAAGCAAATGATTATATTACAAAAATCAATGAGACCAAGAGACATCATTAATAACATAAAAAAGAAGCAGATTAATCTGCTTCTTTTTTTATTTGTGTATCAAATTTTGTTTTATTATAATATTCATCTGAAATAGGCGGGTACAAATAATTATCCTTTACGGTTTCAGTTGGAACAAAAACACCCGATAAATTGTTTTCAAATACTAATGTCCAGTTTTCTTGTTCTAACATCTTGTTAAAAACAGGATATTTTTTTTCTATTATCATAACATCTGTTTTATAATCACGTATAATTTTGTACCAATCATTTTTTACTAAATGAAAATTCTTTAATTCTAAAAGCAAATCCGGATTATAAACTTCTTCATATCTTCCATCCATTACAATTAAATTGTTTGGATATAATTTATATGCTGCATAACTGCCCCAATCAAAATTTATAAATAAGTTTCCTGTTATATTATTTATTTTTATAAATTCGATTGCATATCGAGGATATTCTGTTTCCGTAATTCGTATCTCTTTATTTTCGGCTATTAATGCAGGCAGAGAAACTATAATTAATAGAAAATAGACAATTATATCTTTTATCAAACAAAATGTTTTAATAAAACTTTCGTTATCTAAATGTAATTTTTTTCTTATAAATCGTATTAAAGAATTGAATAAAGAATAAAACTCGTCATATAACAAAGTGCCTGCTGTAAAAATAAAGAAAGTTTGGTGTCTTATGTGTGTTATGGATAAATAAGCCATTAAAAGAATTAAAAGTAGTTTTGTTTTATCCAGTTTTTGATAATTAATTTTATTTTTTAGAATATAAATAAATTGGGTTAATAACATAATTACAAGGTATATTTTATATCTTATATAACCTTTTAAATACATAGGGTGAAATGGGCTTGTCCATTCAGTTATGAAGGTTCTATCCATTGTTGCCGCGAAAAATAAAAATTTAACGTATTTAAAACCATATGGGTTAATAAATAAAGAGGCTAAACATCCTATTAGTGTATAAATATATTCTTTATATGATTTTTTATTTAAAAATTCACCTGCAATATAAATTCCAAGTAAACCTAAGCCGCTTATACAACCGCCATGAATATTGCTCCAAAATACCATTAATATTGGTAAAAGTATTAAGATTTTTTTATTACCTAATCTGGCTTTTTCCAAAATATATAAGAAAATTGAAAAGAATAAGCATGTAAAAAGTAAGCATCTTGTAGTAGGTCCTAATGTTTTTAATGCAGCTAGAAACATAAATACAAAATATAAAATATTATATGAAACTGTTGATTTTGGCTTATGTAATTCAACTGTTTTAAAACACATAAAAACAGTAAGGGCAGAGAGCATACCTTTTAATAGTATTAACCCGCTATCACCAAAGTATTTTAATGCTGCATAAAAAAATACACTAGCACCCCATTCATGATCATACCAAGGATGAGTTGGGGTATATGATAAAAAATCATTTTTTAGTACTGTTAAGTTTTCTACAATACTATAACCAGCTATTAATCTTGCCCATAAATCATTATCCGGATAATTGTTAAAACAGCATATCCCAATACAAAATATGAAAATTACCGCAATACATAAATATCTTTTTATATTCATCTATTTTGTTTCTTCATCTTCTGTTCTTAGTTTTAATACAACAATGCCATCTTCTTCTACGTTAAATTCTGTTCCTTTTTCAACATATGTTAAAGGTGTACTTTGATATAAATTATTTCCTGCTGATTGTAATCTGTTTTGATTTTCGTTTGGTTTTAATAATCCTTTTGAAACAGCAACTACTTGAGAAAAACCCGGAACTTTTAATATATGCCCTGTAATTGCGATGCCGGCTTGTTTTGCCATATTCTCAAAATCTTTAGGCGTAGAAGCTCTCATTGTGCCTTCTTTTATGTTGTCTTGATTTTTATATATGATTTTGTAATATCCGTTTCTTCTTCCTCGTTTTGCCTTTATATATTCTTTTATTGTTATATTTATTACTTCATGATTTTCATATATATTTTGATTTTCACAATCCGTCTTATTTATTTGATAAAGCTGTATTGATTGGTTTACTTTTAAGTTAGCATTACTAATATGTGCCGGAGTTACGGCATAAACTGTTTCCGGTAAAATTTCAGCATTTGCAAATATTGGGAATAATAATAAAATTACTAAAGTGTATAAAAAACGCATTTGTTCTCCTATCTCCTTTTCTGTATATTAGTATATCATCTTTTCTTACAATAAAAAAAGAAGCAATATATTGCTTCTTTTTTGTATATTTAGTTTTTTAATTTTTTCTTTTCTCTTTAAATAATCCTTTCTCTTACCATATTAATTTTTCTCAAATTACCGGAATTTTTAAATACGTTTAACGGTGTCTCCTTTCCAAAATTTCTATGCCATTCTTTCATAAAACTTTTATTACGCATTAAAGTTTTTATAAAGTTTGCGTTATTTTCAAAAATAACTGCTTTATTTAAAATATCAGAAAGGAAGCCGTCATCATTTTCTTTTAAAGCACATAGATAATACCCATATAAGCTTTCTTGATATCTTCCGCTTCTTTTTGATATTCCTTTTTTTGTTGCTCCAACTATTTTTAAGAACTTTTCTTTTTCAAGTATTTTAGCAAAAGGAGCTAAAGAACTTGAATTAATAGAAATAAATTCAATTTGTTCTTCATTATCTACAATTGAAATTTTTGTTTTAAAGGTAAAGTCTGTTTTTGCCGGTTGAAGATAATTTAATCTATTAAAATTTTCTTCCGCAAAAATATTGGGAAGAAGTTTTTCTATATTATTAAATTCATTTAGATTGGCTTCAATATTTCTAAAGTTTAATGTTGATTCTAAATCTGCCATCTTTTCTCCTTACCAATAAAAAATCTACTATATTTTTATCGGCATAGTAATTATTTTCTTTAGTATTTTCTTTGATTTTTTTATTTTTGTTTACAAAAGTTAATATATTAATTTATAAAAAAGCAATTATTTTTTGCGTATATACTTTATATATATACAAGGAGCAAATAAGATGACAGCATTAATAAAATTCATAAACAGACGTAAAAAATTCTCTACAATGGTATTATTAAATATTTAATACGGATAGATTGTAAAGAATACAACAGATATAGCAAACATAATCCAAGTGGTTATGTTTGTCTCGTTTTTTAAGCCGCATAGTAATTTTATTAATGGATATATAATAAAGGCTGAAATTATACCAATTCCGATATTGTAAGTGTATATCATTATACAAATAGTTAAAATGGCAGGTGCAAATTCAGAAATATCATCAAAATTTATTTTTGTGATTACAGTAGTCATTAAAATGCCGACATATAATAATGCCGGAGCATATGCGTAAGAAGGAATTATCATAATTAACGGTGTAAAAATTAAACCTGTTAAAAATAAAACTCCTACTGTTATTGCAGTTAAACCGGTTCTTCCTCCTGCACTTATACCTGTCATTGAGTCAATATATGCTCCAGGTGTTGTTGTTCCTAGTAATGGTGCAAGAATTACAGAAAGAGAGTCTGCTATCATTGCTTTTTTCTCGCTAAATTTTTTGTTTTTATTATCATCAGATTGAGTATTATAAGAAAGCGCTATTATAGCTCCAGCAGTATCAATATTTACAAGAAGAAATAATACAAAAATCATAGGAATGAAGTTTTTGTTTAATAATCCTGCAAAATCTGTTTGTAAGAGTGATGGGGTAATACTTATAGGCATAGATATAAATTTTTCGGGCAATTCAACATCACCTAAAAGAATACCAAGTAGTGTTGTTATTATTATAGAAATTATTACTGCTGCTTTAATGCCTTTTTTTACAAGTATTATTAAAAGTATAAAGCATAATATACCTAATATAACAGGAAGAGAGCAAAAATTTCCTGCTTCAAGCGGAATATTTTTTTGTGTAAAATTCACTATTCCCATATCTCTTAGAGCGATAAAAATAAAGAATAATCCTAAACCGGCACAGAAGGATATTTTAATATTCTCAGGTATTTGCTCTACAATATATGTTCTTATATTTGTTAACGTCATTATTAATAATGCAATACCACATATAACAAGTGCTGCAAATGCTGTTTTGATAGAAAATCCCAAGGAACCAACAAGCGTGTATGATATAAACGCTGTTTCACCCAAAAATGGAGCAACTGCAAATGGTTTATTTGCAATAAACGCCATCATTAAACTTCCTATAAAGGCAATTAGTGCTGTTACTGTGATAGTTGAACCAAAATCTAAACCTGCATATTCTAATATTTTTGGGCTTAATACAAATAGATATGACATTGTAAAAAAGGTAGTAAGTCCAGCCAGTAATTCGGTTGTTATATTTGTATTATTCTCTTTTAACTTAAAAATTTTTTCGATTATTTCCATTATAATAAGCTTTCTAATTTCTTTATTATTTTGTTATCATAAGCATCGCTTGCATTTTTTTCTCTTGAAAAAATAGTTTGTGCTTGTTCGTTTATTATATCATTAATGCTGCTGTAGTTTTCGTTTACAGGTGTTGGTTTAGAATTTTTTAACATGTTTAGGTACGCTATGGAATTTTTAGGTTTAGTATTTCTATCAAGAAAAATATTACTGTAAGCAGAATCTATTCTAGCTGGAACTATTAGTCCGCTTTTTGTAAATTTATTAATACTTTCTTTTGATGATAGATATTTTATAAGTTTTATTGAATTCTCTTTATTTTTTGCGTTTTTCGTTAATGCCCAGCCTGAAGCATCTATATACAATTTATTTGTTTCATTTGA
This sequence comes from uncultured Vampirovibrio sp., assembly GCA_910583875.1. Taxonomy (GTDB): domain Bacteria; phylum Cyanobacteriota; class Vampirovibrionia; order Gastranaerophilales; family Gastranaerophilaceae; genus Avigastranaerophilus. The sequence goes on from CAJTXT010000002.1 coordinate 81,386, forward strand.
AGGAAATTCTATTATATCCCAGTCAAAAGTTAGTGTTTCTCTGAATTTTGGAACCATCCATCTTCCGCTTAAATACATTGCCAGTTTCCCGTTTATAAACATTTGGGCAGTTGTCATACTCCCAATTTCAGATTTTGACGGCGCAATATGTTCTTGTATCATTTTTGTGTATAAATCTAATGCTTTTATACTTTTTTCAGAATTAATAATGATATTTTTTTTATCATCAGAAATAATTCCGCCTCCATTTGAAGCAAGATAATATCTCCAAAATAGAGAATCTTCTTCAAAATTTATTCCAAATACCTTCTTATCAGAAAGCTTTTTTGCCAATTCTTTTAATTCATAAATATTACTAATTTTTATTGGGATAGGAATATTCTTCTTATCAAATATATCTTTATTATAATAAATTACAAGGTTTGAAATATCTCTGGGAATAGCATATAACTTATTTTCATTTTTAAAGCAATTAAGTGATTCATTAAAAAACATCTTGTTTGCTTGTGGAAAAAAAGGCGATAAATCTTCCAGAAGATTTGCATTAATGTACATTTGAATATTTTGATTATTTATAAATACAACATCAGGTTCTAAGCCGGAAGCAAAAAGAAGATGTATTTTTTGAAAGTAATTTTGCGGTATATGCAAAAGTTCTATTTTTATGTTTGGGTTCTCTTGTTCAAAATCAGCAATAATAGATGTTAAAATTTCTTTTTCGCTTTGTGAACCCCAAGTAGAAAATCTTATAACTTCTTTTTTATCTGTATTTTGCTGTTGATTTATAAATATTGAGCTAAATAATATATATAAACTAATTATAAAAATAACAATATATATTATTACCTTTTTCATTTTTTACAGAACTGCCAATTCTTTCATTCCTGTATCGGAAATTTCAATCATAGCTTTATATGAATCAAGTCTGACAATATACATATCATTATTTGCATGTGTATCATAAAATCTTGCTTGAAGATTGATTTGTGATAAATCATTAAATTTTTTCAATAAATATATTTTTTCACCAACAAATCCAAATAATGCAAAGGTATCATTAACTGTAGTAAGGTAAAATCCTTTTGTTGGGGTAATATGTAATTCTGATAATAATTCAGGTTCATCAGTTTTTTTATTTAATTGTTTAGTTTTCTCAATTTCTTTTACTAAAGGTAATTTTAATTCTGATAAATCTTCTTTTGTAGATCTAATTGGATTTGAAATTTTAGACTTTATAGTTTTTTCTTTCAATAATTTTGATGTTTGATTTAATGTACTTTTAAATTCTGCATTATTTGGTTTTTGTACGTTTTCTGCTTCCGGAAAATTAAAACAGTTAAAAGAGTTGTTATCAATAGTTTTTAACGTCTTTTTTAAATTTACTTTTTCTAAAACTGCAGTATGAAATAAGTTTTCTTTCTCTTTATTTGAAGCAGCAGAAAGCTCTTTATTTTCATTTGTATTTGTATATTTAGAAGGAAAAGCTGTATAACTTTTATTATTATTGTTTGTATTTTCAGTTAATTTTTTAATTCCAAAAACTAAAAATGCAAATAAACCGATAATAATTAGTGAGAAAATATTTGCTTTATTTGATGTTTTTGTTGGTGCATCATATATTGTATTTGCTAATAAGCCAATAGAATAATCATTTTTTGTATTAACAGTTAGTTTTACATAATTAGATTGTTTATTATTTTTTATAATTGGTTTATCTTCTATTTGTATTTTAATTTTAGATTTATCTTTTTTATCTTTGTAACTGATTTTTATACTATCTTTATTAACAGTTGTATCTTGAATAAATACAAGATAAGAACCAGCTTCTTTTTCTTGTATGAAGGCTCTTCCGTTAAATTTTTCATTAAAAAACAAGCTAAGATTATATTTATTATCAATAGGATGTTCTACAGTTATTCGAGAAATTGTATTTAATTCTTCTGCACCTGCAAAAGTTGGAATTAAAAATAAAAAAAGAACAAATAATAATTCAAAAAATCTATAAAAGTTATTATATTTCATACTTAATTCTAGTTCCCCAATTATTAAAAAATAGTTATTTTTAACGATGACATGTACATTAAAACATCAAAATATATTTTTTGTCACTAAATTCTAAGAAAAAAGATGTTAAACGAAACATTACTTAATTTCTTCGTAGAATTTTTTATTGAAAATAATGATAAAATTTGTTATTATGTAAAGCAAAGAAATGGCAGAACTATGAATATTACAGATGAACAGCTATATAAAATATTTGAATTAGCTTCAATGGAAAAAAAACTAAAAGCAGGAGAAGTTGCTCCTAATGATATTTCTGAAGCATTAATAGAGATAGAGAGAAAATTATATTCTTTTTCCTCTGGAGTAAAAGTTAATTCTTTGGACGATAAGAAGATTTTAATAGCAGATGATTTGGAATTATCTATATATCAATTGAGTACTGTTCTTAAAAAAATAGGTATTGTTCCAAGTGTAGCAAGACATAAAAATGAAGCTATTTCAGAACTGCAAAAGGTTCATTTTGATTGTGTAATCGTAGATCTATTTATGCCTGATAGTTCAGATGGTCTTGATTTAATAAAAATGGCTGTTCAGCGTAGAAATGAAACTGGTGCAGATTCAAAAATAGTTGTTATATCAGGAACAGATGATACAGCACTTATTGATGCTTGCTATGAAAATGGCGCAGATTTCTATATTCAAAAAGATAAAGACTGGCATTCTAAATTGTTAAAATATTTAAGCAATTCCTTCAAAGATGATAAAAATGTTGCTTATACAAGATTTGTAATTAATAACAATATTGTTTCTTATATTGTTAAAAAATTTAATGAACAGAAAGTTTTTGACTCAATTATAAAAAATATTAACTCATCAATGTTTTCAGGATTAAAAAATGTGCTATTTGATTTAAGAGAAATAGCAACATTTGATGCTGATAATGCATATGTATTTGCCGATATATATAAAATATGTGCAGAAAATGGCGGTAAATTGATTTTGGTTAATCCCTCTGTAAATATAAAAGAGGCATTATCATTTGCTTATTTAGAAGATGTAATACCTTATGCTTCTTCTGTTGAAGAAGCAGTTTCTATCATACAAAAAGAAGAAACTACTCCTCAGACTCAAGAAGGTTAACTCTTCTTAAATGTCTTTCAGCTTCAAAATCAGTTGTTAGCCAAGCATAACAAATATCTTTCGCTAAATATTCGCCTACAATTCTTTCCCCAAAACATAAAATATTTGCATTATTATGTTGTCTTGAAAATTTTGCAGAAGTAGTATCCGAACATACAACAGCTCTAATACCTTTTACTTTATTTGCAGCAATACTCATTCCAATTCCTGTTCCGCAAATTAAAATACCCTTGCTAAATTCACCATTAACAATTTTATGAGCAGCTTCTTTTGCAATAATAGGATAATCAACAGATTCAGATGAAAATGCACCAATGTCTGTGACATCATAGTCTTGTTCTGTTAAAAAACTTTTTATCTTTTGTTTTAAATTAAATCCTGCGTGGTCTGAGCCTATAACAATTTTTTTATTCATAAATATTTCCTTTTTTATTTTTATATTAACATTTATGTTACAAAAATTAAAGTTTTTTAGTTCTGCTAGCATGTTTTTTTAATATCAGGTGTTTATTTATATGTATAAGGGTAAGAAGTATTATGTCACAAATCCAAGCAAGTAATCCTATATATAATTATCAGACGGGGACACCGTTATATAATTATGCAGGAACTACAATGCCTCAGCCGCAACAGCAAACAGTGACTGTTTCTCAACCTGGAACATCATCAGTTTATCAATATCCTGAAACATCTGTATATAATGATCCTAATAAACAGGCTGCTTCAGGTGTAAATATTTATATTTATAATCCTTCTGCAATAGGTGGTCCTACTTCAAATTCAACAGCAAATGCAAATTATACAATTCCAACGGCAAATCAAGCACCAGTTGTTGCACAAGCACCAGCTCCAGCTGCTCCAGCTCAATCGTCAAGTACTGCAATTGCTAATACACCTATTTCTCAAGAAGAAAAAACAGAAGCACCAAAAGAACAAAAAACAAAAAAAGTTGTTGAATTAACAGACAATTATATCAAAACTTTAGAAAGTTATTTAAAAAGCAATGATGCATCAATTAGAAAAACAGGTATAAAAGAATTAATTCAACGTTATGAAGAAGATGATTCAAGATACGAAGATCCTGCTCTAACTGCATTATTAAATATTGCGCTTCAAGATCCTGAGGCAAATAATAGACTTTTAGCAATGAGTCCAATTGCATCTGGTAGTGCTCATGGAGATGCAAATACAGTAGAATTCCTAAAAAATCTTCAAACATCAGATAAAATATTTGGTCAAGAAGCTGTAATGGCAAATAATTCTTTGTTAAAAGCAGCAGAAACAAGAACAACAATTCCAGATAATTCACCAGATAAAAAGTAAAGTAGTAAAAAGTATAGGAAAAAGGTATGTCAGTAATTCCTGCAATAACTTCAGCAGCAAAGAAAATATCAGGTAAACCAATGGCTGTCGCAGCAAAAGCATTAGGTGCAGCTACTGTCGCTTCTGTTGTATATGATGCACATATCAATGGACGAGAAAGAGCTTATTCACTTGATGAAGTTAATTCAGCAGATAGGTATATGAACCAATATAAAAACTATATGACAATGGAAAAACCAAGTGCTACAGTTGCAAAATTAAAAAAAGCATGGTTCAATACACAGCAAAATTTTTCTTATTATCATTTTCTTGATAGAACAAAGGGCTATTTTTCTGGTGTAGGAAAAACGATTACTGAAAATCTGCCATTAATTGGTTTATCTGCTTTAGCTTTAAAATTCAAAGGAATAGGTAAAATCGCAGGTGGATTACTTGCCTTAAACGGAATTAAAACATTTGCTTATGATGTAATGGGAATAGGTAACCGTAAAACAGAAAGACATTATTAAATTAGTTGAAAATAAGGGATTACTTAGTAAAGTTATCTCTTATTTTTTGTTTTTATAATACATTTGGCTAGTTATAAATTAGACACTTGGTTAATTACTTATTAATCATGCTTGTTTTACCATAACAATGTTCAACAATACTAAATTAATAAGAGAGGAAAATTTTAACATGCCAGAAACACTAGAAAAAGCAAATGCGACACGTGTTGTAATAGTTGAAGATTATAAACTGACTCGTGTTGGATTAAAATCAACATTGAACGAGTATGAACATATAGATGTAGTAGGTGAAGCAGAAGATGCAGATGAAGGAATTGATATTATACAAAAATTAGAACCTGATGTTGTATTAATGGATCTTGGCTTACCAGGAAAAAATGGATTAGAAGCAACAATAAAACTAAAAGAAAGCGGTTCAAAATCTAAAATTATTATACTAACTTCTCATGAAAGAGGAGAGGAAGTGATAGCTGCATTGGGTGCAGGTGCAAATGCTTATTGTTTAAAAGATATTTCACCTGAAACTTTATCTTCAGTTATAAAAGATGTAGCAGATGGCGCTTGCTGGGTAGATCCAGGAGTATCTTCAGTTGCTTTAAACTTCTTCCCGAAACCTGAAAATGTATCATTGATTCAAACTACAGAAGTTCAAGATGCACGTGCTCAATTAACAGAAAGAGAATTGGAAGTTTTAAAACATCTTGTAAAAGGTAAAAGTAATACTGAAATTGCAAAAGAACTAATTGTTAGTGTACATACAGCAAAAGCTCATGTTTGCAGTATTCTTCAAAAACTTTGTGTTGATGATAGAGTTCAAGCAGCTGTAAAAGCTATTAAAGAAAATATTATATAAGGGGAAGTTTTATACTTCCCTTTTTTTCTCAATATTGTTAAACTATAACTGTAGTTGTTATAAGGTTTTTATGAATCCGTTAATTTCAGTTGTAATGAGTACATATAATAGAGAAAATATGGTAAAAGAGTCTATTGATTCCATATTAAACCAAACTTTTTCTGATTTTGAATTTATTATAATTGACGATTGTTCAACTGATAATACATTTGAAATAATAAAACAATATAATGACGACCGTATTAAACTTTTTCGAAATGAAAAAAACAGCGGATGTACATTTAATTATCATAATGCTCAAAACATAGCAAAAGGTAAGTATATTGTCCATATAGATGATGATGATATATCTTTGCCTTTACGTTTTGAAAAGCAGTTTGCTTATATGGAAGAACATCAAAATGTTACTTTACTGGGTACATTTATAGAAACTTTTGGAGAAAATGTTCGTCCGTCTTGGGTGTTTTATACAGACCCTTTAAAATTAGAGTTTTCAATGAATTTTTATAATCCAATCTGCCATTCATCTGTTTTATATAGAAAATCTTTTATGGAAGAGTGTGGAATTAATTATGATATTTCAAAAAAATGTGCGCAGGATTATGATTTTTATAAACAAATAATTATGAATGGTGGTCGATTAGCAAATTTGCCAAACGTACTTGTTAAATATAGAATGCATTCTAAAAGATTAACTGATATCAAGACTACTCAAGATATTCAAATATATAATGCCGAAAATGTTGTAAGAGAGTTGCAATCAAGATTTTTAACAGATAATGAAATTCAAAAAGTAAAAGAATTGATGAATGGGTTTCCGTTTAATTCGTACAATACAGATGATGTAATTTCAGCTTTTGATATAATGATGAACTCATTAGCCCAAAAGGATTTCCAATACAGAACTGTTATAGAAGAAATAAAAGAAGATATAAAAAATGATTTATTTGTATTTTAGTACTTTACAATTAAATATTTTTTTATTAATATAATAATACGCGATGGAGGAGTGCCAGAGCGGTTGATTGGAGCGGTCTTGAAAACCGTCGTACGTGCGAGCGTACCGTGGGTTCGAATCCCACCTCCTCCTAGTTTAAAGCCACCGTCTAAGGTGGCTTTTTTAATTTTTCTTCTACTTTTGTTATTGTATTTTATGTGGATTATTATTTACATTTGAGTTGAGATATAAATATTATCAAAATTTTTGTTTTTCAAATCTTCTTTTTTTATGTAAAAATACAATGAATCATTTCCATAAAGATTATTGCATTGAAGTAATAGTATCCAATCATTAGCGGATTTTAGAATTTCATCTTCCTCACATTCTTCAAAAGGTTTGCCTAAGTCTTTTTCTACGGCTTCTTCTATAACACTTCCTTCAATTAAATCGGCGTATCCAAGCATTTTCCCTATTGTAAATTCATACGATATTTTTTGTTCGTTATAAATTGAATTAAGTGCTCTATAATATGTTGTAGTATCAAAAAAGTATCCATTCTTGTGTAATATGCCAAAATCTTCATAATCAGGCAATTCTAATCTGTTTGAAAGAGTAAGCGGGCATTCTTTTATTTTTAAATCTTTATCGTATGGCAAGTCTAATTCTTTTAATACAGTTAAATCGCCGTCATAATAGTAAACATAGCCTAGATATGATTCATAATCGCAGAAAAAATATAATATACCTTTTTCAGGTAAAAGACTGTTTTTATCAAACTTATGTATTTCCTTACAATTTATTTGTGCAATATATACAAACGGACGTTTATTATCTTTTTCATCAAAGTAAGCAGGATATTCGTAAGCAAAACTTTCAGGAAGGTAAGGATTTCCTCCAATTTTTGTGGAATAAGGTTTTGTATCTTTATTTTTAGCATATTCAAATACAATTGCATTTGAAGTCATTTTCTTTAGAATTTCTTGAGTTTCAACAAAACTTTTTTCTTTTGTTGATGTATCGTAGAAATTAAAATCTCTTGAAAGCTGATAGAAAAGTTTTATATTATTTTTTTCAATATCGTTATTAGTAAAAATAATATAATCCAAATAGTCAGAGCAAATAACAACATAATCTTTGAAATATTTAACACATTCAACTTTGCTCCATTCTGTATTATCAATAAGCATTCCATCTGTTATTCTGGATATACCTTGTGCGGAAATTTTTGTTATTATATCTCCATTTTTATTTGCATTATATAAATAATTCAATCTATAAATTACAATAGGTTTTAAGATAAACTGTAAGCACGCTGCAAGTACAAGCATTAAAAGTTTGTCAGGAATACCGTTTGGTGAAACATTTAGAAAGAAAAGACAAATTGATAATATTATTGTGTAGAGCGCAAATGCTGTTCTAAAGCTCACATCTAATGGATTTAAACAACTTGCATATATGAATTTGAATCTTGAAACATTGAACTTAAATTCTAAATTTGAGGGTGTTCCATATATTTTATCTTTTGGTATAACATATCTTATATATGAAATTCCTCTTATTATGCTGTAAATTGATAATATAGTGGTGAATATAAGCAGCAGCAATGACAATTTTAAGGATTTTGGATTGCCTGTAACTGCTTTTTCTGTGCCAAATACATATCCTTGCAAACCTAAATACCATAATACAAGACAGACAATAATAACCATAATCCCAAAGAAAATTAGTGCGCTGCCTTTTGTAATGTATTTATATTTAGCAAGTTTAATTATATTATTACGATATTTTTTTATAATATTGGCAATAAAAGCGGTTATTACAAATATACATATAAATAATATTAATTGAGTTAAATCATTCATAAGATGATAATATCATAAATATTACATTCTCTTGTCACCCTGAACTTGATTCAGGGTCTTACTAATTAATAATGGAAATTATATAGAAATTTACACTAAACATGCGTAGAATATAGTCATAATGTCATTCCGAACTTGTTTCGGAATCTTACCAATTGTAAGACCCTGAAACAAGTTCAGGGTGACAACTTCAACTATTTTAGTGTAGAATTATACATAATTTCCTTAATAATATATTCATTAATATGATTAATTAAAAAGTTTTCAGATGCTGAAACAAGTTCAGCATGACAGTTTTATTTTAGAAAAAGTATCAAAACAAATTCACCATTATTAATTTTAACGATTTTAGTTTAAATTTGTATATTTATTCTATTCTTATATTCTGTTTAAGAAAGGCTTCAATAAAACCGTCTAAAGCTCCGTCCATTACTGCGTCTACATTGCCTACTTCGAAGTTTGTACGATGGTCTTTTACCATTTTATAAGGATGAAAAACATAAGAGCGTATTTGAGAACCAAAATTAATATCAACATTCTGTCCTTTTAGTTTCATCAATTTTTCTTCGTGTTCTGCCTGCTTTATGGCTAGAAGTTTTGAAGCTAATATTTGCATTGCTGTTTCTTTATTTTGTAATTGAGAACGCTGCTGTTGACATCTTACAACAATGCCTGTAGGTTTATGCAATATTCTTACTGCTGTTTCTACTTTATTGACATTTTGCCCGCCTGCACCGCCTGAACGCATTGTATCAACAACAATATCTTCTTGCGGAATAACAATTTTTTTACTGAAATCTTCAATTACAGGGCTGACTTCTAAGCTTGCAAAACTTGTTTGCCTTTTTCCGTTTGCATTGAAAGGTGAAATTCTTACAAGTCTATGCACGCCTTTTTCCGCTTTAGCTAAACCATAGGCGTATTTCCCTGATACTTTTATTGTTGCCGATTTTATTCCTGCTTCTTCACCGTCAGAGTGTTCTATTAAATCAACTTTCCAATGTTTTGATTCTGCCCATCGTGAATACATTCTTAAAAGCATTTGCGCCCAGTCTTGTGCGTCTGTTCCGCCTGCTCCTGCATTTATTGTTATGACTGCGTCAGATTTATCATATTCGCCTGATAAAGTTGATTCTATTTCCCAAACTTCAAGTTCTGATTTCAAATTTTTTATTGTTTTATCTACTTCGGCTAAAACAGAATCATCTTTTGTTTCTTCATAAAGTTCAAAAAGGGTATCTATATCACTTATAAGAGTCTGCCAATGTGATATTTTCTCAAGATTATCTTTATCTTCTTTAATTTCTTGTGCAAGTTTTGAAGATAGTTCAGGATTTGACCAAACATCACTTTGCTGTAATTTTGCTTCATTTTCTTTTATTGAATTACGAAGAGATTGAATGTCAAACACCTTCAATGCTTTTTCAAACATTGTTTTAACAGGTGTATAGCTTTGTTTAATCTCAACATATATCAATTATTCTTAACCTTTTTTCTTGTCTGTAGCAAATTCTGAATCAAGTCTTAAAAAGACAGGTTTAATTTTTTCTTTTTCTGTAATTTTATTTGGTTTTAAGCCGCCCCAAACAAGATTATCATATTTAAAATCAATATTTTCATTTAATTGAGTTAATATATCTTGTGCAATATTAGGACAATAAGGGTAAAGCATAATTGCAATGTGGCGCATAGCTTCTAATACATTATATAAAACGCTGCCGCATTCTTGCATTTTTTCTTCTTTTGCAAGAGTCCAAGGTGCATTATCTGTAACGTATTTGTTTACGCTGTCAGCAAAGCTTACAATTATATTAGCAGCTTCTGCAACTTCAAATTTATTAAAGCATTCAATAATTTGAGTTTTAGTATTTTGTGCTAATACTGCAATTTTTGAGTTTTTATCAGTTACAAATTCCGGTTTAATTTCGCCGTCAAAATATTTAACAAGCATATTTAATGTTCTGTTTAATAAGTTACCGATGTTATTTGCTAAATCAGCATTTACTTTTTCTTTAAAGTCATCGTCAGAATAGTTTCCATCTTTGCCTGTTAATGCAGCAGATGCCATATAATATCTGAACGCGTCCGGTTTTTCTAAATTAAAGGCTTCTAAAACATCATGCGGAGCAATAACATTTCCGATTGATTTACTCATTTTTGATTGGTCAATTGTAATCCAGCCATGAGCGTATATTGATTTTGCTAAAGGCAGCCCTAATGACATTAAGATAGCGCTCCAGTAAATAGAGTGGAATTTTATAATGTCTTTACCTATAACGTGGACATTCGCAGGCCATAGTTCATTAAATTGTTCAGACGGATTTTCAATATCATAACCAATAGCTGTAATATAGTTAGAAAGTGCATCTATCCAAACATAAATTGTTTGAGTAATATCATCCGGAACTCCAATTCCCCATTGAACGCTTTCTTTTGTACGAGAAACCGAAATATCTTCAATGTTTTCTAATTGGTTTAAAATTTCATTAACTCTGATTGAAGGTTGAATAAAATCAGGGTTTGATTTTATGTACTCAGCAATTTTTTCTTTATATTTTGATAATCTAAAGAAATAGTTTTCTTCTGTTATTTCTTCAGGTTTTTTCAAATGGTCAGGACAAAGACCGTCTTCTGTTAAATCTTTAGGATTTAAGAATGACTCACATCCTGCACAATATAAACCTGTATATGAATGTTTATAAATATCACCATTTTCTAAAAGTTTTTTAAAAATTTGTTTTACAACTTTTTTATGTTTTTCATCAGTTGTTCTGATTATTTGATCATAGCTTATTTCAAGCTCTTTCCATGCCTGTTCAAATTTAGAAAAATTTTCATCACAAAGTTCTTTTGGCGTAATTCCTTTTGCAGCAGCTGTTTTTTGAATTTTTACACCGTGTTCATCTGTACCAGTTAGCATATAAGCTTTGTCTGTAAGTTGTCTTTTATGTCTTATAATTACATCTGAAAGTATTTTTTCATAAGCGTGACCTATATGTGGTGCGCCATTTACATAATCTATTGCTGTTGTTAAATAAAATTTTTCTTGCATAGTTAATACACCTTTGAACAAATATGATAGAATTAATTTAACACAAAGGTATTTTATAAAAAAGGGTTTAAATATGTCTGAAAGATTTAATAATCGAAAAAATAATGAATTAAGAAATATCGCAATTGTAAAAGATTATACAAATCATGCTTTAGGTTCCGTTTTAATTCAATTTGGCGATACTAAAGTTATATGTACAGCCTCTGTTGAAGAAGGTAAACCTCGTTGGATGGAAAAAACTGACCCAAGAGGCTGGGTAACTGCTGAATATTCTCTACTTCCTTCTGCAACACATACAAGATGTCAAAGAGAACGTTCTAAAATTTCAGGCAGAACTCAAGAAATTCAAAGATTAATAGGAAGAAGTCTTCGTTCTTGTGTTGATTTGGAAAAATTAGGTGATAGAACGGTTACAATTGATGCAGATGTTATTCAAGCAGATGGAGGAACAAGATGTGCTTCTATTTGTGGCGGTTTTGTTGCTATGAATATTGCTTTTAATAAACTTATAGAACAAGGTTTATTAGAAGTAAATCCTATAATAGAGCCTATTGCGGCTGTATCAGTAGGTTTGATTGACGGTGAAGTTAAATTAGATTTAGATTATAGTGAAGATTCTCATGCTCAAGTAGACAGTAATGTTGTAATGACAAAATCATCTAAAATTATAGAATTTCAAACAACAGCAGAAGGCGCGCCATTTGAAAAAGCACAGTTAGATGAAATTTACAACCTTGCAAGTGAAGCTATTCAAAAAATTATTGCTATGTATTAATTTTGTTAATAGTTAAGACTTTATAGTAAAATATCGAAACTGTCACATAGAAATTGTTTGACTATTTTTTGAAATCAATGTTTTTTGAAAATGTTTTGATTTTTGCAATGGTGTACAAAGGGTAAGATTCCGAAACAAGTTCGGAATGACAAAATGCAAAAAATTTAACTGTCACCAATAGTTAAGACTTTATAGTAAAATATCGAAACTGTCACATAGAAATTGTTTGACTATTTTTTGAAATCAATGTTTTTTGAAAATGTTTTGATTTTTGCAATGGTGTACAAAGGGTAAGATTCCGAAACAAGTTCGGAATGACAAAATGCAAAAAATTTAACTGTCACCAATAGTTAAGACTTTATAGTAAAATATCGAAACTGTCACATAGAAATTGTTTGACTATTTTTTGAAATCAATGTTTTTTGAAAATGTTTTGATTTTTGCAATGGTGTACAAAGGTTAAGATTCCGAAACAAGTTCGGAATGACAAAATGTAAAAAAATTTAACTGTCACCCTGAACTTGTTTCAGGGTCTTTGATTTAGAATTATTTTTTTGATTTAGTAATATTCCATTTTAAAACCAATCATTTTACAAACTTAAAGGTGATTTTATATTGAAAATTCTTTATAAATTTCTGGTGTGGGTACCCATTTATCTATATTTTCAAAAGAATTAATTTGCTTAGTTTCTTCTTTCTTTTGATGATTATAACGATATTGTGTCCATAGTCTTGTTATTGCAGATAAACTTACACCCATAAATAATAGGCTGAAGGCATAAGGAACAGCAGTTACAAAAGCTTTTTCCTTTGTCAATCTTGCAAGTTCTTTTCCAGCTGATGTATTTTTTACTTTTGAAAGTTTTTCTGCTAATTGAGGCAACTGTTCTCTCGTTGGAATATTTAATTTCCCATTAGCTGTTGTTTGTAAAATATCTGGGAATTTATTTTTCTTCTGTAGTATCTTAGTAAATCCTTTTTCAAATAATTCCCCGCCAAATATAGTATAAAAAACAACAAGCGGAACTCGTGTCCACACTTCTGCTACATCAAGCTTTCCTCTGTCTTCTGCTGCTTTTGAATATCCAAATAAGCCTAATATGGCAGTTAATGCAAGCTGTCCTTTGCTTAGAGCTAATTTCCCGTTACTATTTGCAAAATCAAGACTGAATTTACTTAAAATATTATCAGCTTTATCTGAATGTATACCTATTTTATTTATTCCGTTTGAAATTGCTTTCCCTGGTTCTAGAATTGTTTTTGAAATTGTTTGAAGTTTATCTGATTTATGTCCGGTTAGAGCAAGTCCAACTCCTGCTGCAACTCCTACAGCTGATAATATTGCAGCTTTTTTTAATTGCTTTTTTGAATTTCTTTCAACTCTTTGCTGCTGTTCTTTATCTTCTTTTTCATTGTTATTTTTATCTAAATTAGCAATGTTATTGAAGTTACTTTTATTAAATGTTTTAAGTGTGAATAAATTTTTAGCAAAGCTTAAAGTATATTCAGCTATAGGAATTGCAGCACATGCTAGAACTATTCCAGCTTTAGTTGAGATAGCACGTTTTTTTATATCCTCTGTTAATGCTGAATTTTTAGTAATTTCTTCTACAGTTTTTGGAATTTGCTCATTTACTTTATTTTTTATAAATTCAGGTGAAAAATTTTTGAAAATTTTATTTCGAAATAGCTTTTCACCCAATAATGGTGATGCAAAATAAAAAATACCTGATTCTAAAAATTCTAAAAAACTCATTTCAGCAAAATCGGCTTTACTTCTGGCAAAGATAGCCTTTGGCGCCCAGTTTGTTGCTGTATCTTGTATAAATCTTGTAGATGATAAATTTTCTTGTGATTTGATAAATAAATCTGCTGCTTTTGCTATACCTTTTAATGCTGTAGTTGTTGCAGCACCTTTAAAACTTTGATTATTTGAATTATTTAAATTTGATTGTTTATTAATTGTTATCATATTAACCTCTTAAATTTACTAATTTACAAACTAAAAAAGACTGCCTTAGTGGCAGTCTTTAAATTATCTTTAACGAGGTTTCACATTCGTACAAAACAATGACTGCCAGACCCTAAGCCTTGCATTTGCATCATCATATTCATCATCATTTGTACGTTACTAAATATCATTATTAGCCCTTTTGAATATAAGTTAACTCTACTAATTTCAATTGTCAATAATAAATGTAAAGATTTTGTTACATTTATTGAATAAAATCTAAAGGAAAAATTTATTTTGCCGATAGATAATTCATTAGTATGAGAAATGGAGAAAAACTATGGTAGGATCAGCAGATTTAAATTTACAAGGTAATGGCAATGTTTACAACATTAATGGTCAAGAAATAAAACTAACCGGTACTTTACAAAAAGGTGAACAAGAAGGTACATATATATATAACGGTGAAGTTGTTACTGATGAAGATTTATTACAAATTGCAAATCAAGATGAACAAGATTACGAAGCAATTATGGCTCAAGTAAATCAAGTAGCAGCTGATGCTGAAAATGTTGCAGTTGATGAAAATGCTTCAGGATCTGAAATTTCAAATGTATTTTCAAAAATGAAACAATTAAAAGCTAATATTGCAACATTCACATCTCAACTTGAAATTTTAGATAAGCAAATTGCAGATAAACAAACTGAACTTGATAAAAGAATTCAAGAGTTAGAAAAACTGCAAGCAGAAGAAGCTGAAATTAAGGAAAATATAAAAGAACAACAAGAAAAACTTGAAGCTAAAAATGAAGAAATTGATAAAATAAATAAATTGATTTCGGCTCAGCAAGCTATATTAAATGATGCTGATATCAATACAGAAGATGGTGCAAAAGCTTATAGTGATGCAGCTGGCAAAATCTCAAGTCTATATGAAAAATTAGGTGTTTTACAAAACGATAAATCTACTATTGTAGGTAAACTTGGTGACTTAAATTCTGCATTAGAAGCAAAACAAAGCGAAATTTCAAGAGCTCAAATGAAAGTTGATTCTTTAAATACTGTAATGTCAAATTTACAAACTCAAAGAACATCTATTGCAACACAAAAAGCTACTGCAGAAGAAGAGTTGAGCAAAATAAAAATTGATATTGTTTCAGAAGAAGAGCTCGCTTTAGTTGAAGCAAATAATGTAGATTTATATGAAAAAATGGAAAATGGTGAACCTCGTTATATCTTTGCAAAAGGTAAAAGTGATGGCAAATACCATATCTATGATATGCAGCAAGGTGCTACACTTGCAAGATTATATGCAGATGGACAAGGTTTTGATATTGTAGAATCCGGTAACGGTTATATAAGCGGTTTTAATAAAACAGGCGAAGGCGAAGGTGAAACTTGCTTCTATTTAGAAGAATGCGGTGGTTTCGGTGAATTCAATGCTTGTTATTGTACAAGTTCTCCACTTTCATTAGATATTAATGGTGATGGTGTTAAAACTTCTACAGATGTTGTTGACTTCGATATCGATGGCGATGGTAAAGTTGATAAAATTAACGATTCCGCTGATGCTGTATTAGTATTTGATAAAGATGGTGATGGTATCTCTGGTGCTGATGGTTCTGAATGTTTTGGTGATAACACCGACCTTGATGGCGATGGCGTAAAAGATGGCTTCTCTGACGGCTTCGCAGCATTAAAAGCATTTGCAGCTGATAAAGGATTAATAAATGGCGTTGATGATAACGTATTAGATGAAAATGATATTAAGTTCTTAGAAGAAAACTATGGATTTAAAGTAAAAGCTGGCGGCTATAATTCAGAAGCTCAATCATTACTTGATTTGGGTATTACAGAAATTAATCTTGCACAAACTGATGAAACAACATTAGTTGATGACTTTGATGGTAATGGTAATCAGTTAATGCATCAACAAGGAGCTACCTTCAAGATTAATGGTGAAACCAGAGAATACGCAGATATTTGGCACAAAAAACTTGATGAAAGTATTGAAAATGCTAAAGATGTATTTGGCGGACATTCTGTAAACTTAGATATGAGCGCATCTTCTAACTTCGCATTAAATCACGCAAAACCAACTAGTGCAGCTGAATCTTATGAAGCGTTTAAAGAGGTAACTGAAACTCAACAAGATTCGCAAAGAATGAAAAATCTTCTAAAAGAATTATTTAAAAAATAAGAAGTAATTAAATTCTAAAAGACCGTTCTTATATAGAACGGTCTTTTTAATGTATAATATAAAATATACTAGAGAAAGGGGTTAATATGAATAAGAAGAAATTTTTATCTTTATTGTTAGTTTTTTGTTTTACAAGTTTTTGTTTTATGTTATGCGGTTTTACTTTTTTTAAGAAAAATAAAACGCAAGTTGTAAAAAAATCGCAACAAGTTAATATTGAACAAGTTACAAATTCTACTTCAAATGATATTTGGTGTATTACTTTTCAGCTTGTATGGAATGAATTTATTAACAAAATAAATAATGGCAAACCAGTTGAATTTGTTGGTGGAAATCCTGTGTTAGCTGACGAATTAAATAAAAAATTATATTCTAAAAATGATATTTCAGAAAATTCTTATTATATTAAAGATGGCAAAATTTCTAAAGCTTTAAAAAAACAAATAGAAAAAGATATCTATAAAAAATTTAGAGAAAAAAGTGATATTCTAGACTTAATAAATTGGAATGTTAAAGATTCATATCTTTTCTATGCAATGTTAAAGAAAGATTTTAATTTCCTAACTGCATTTGATAAATTAACTTCAGCTTCTTTTAATAATTCCAAAGAAAATGTAAAATATTTTGGTGTAAATAAAAAATCAAATAAAAAACTATATAAAAATATTGATGTTTTATTTTATAATTCAGATTCGGAATATGCTGTAAAACTTCTAACTAAAGAAAATGAAGAAGTTATTTTATTTAGAACAGAAAAAGACGATTCTTTTGAAAAATTATACGAGTTTATAGAACAAAATACAGGTTTTTCTGAATTTACATCATATGATTTTCTAAAAGTACCAGAAATGAATGTTGAAAAAACAATTTCTTATGATGAATTATGTAATAAAAAAATTAAAAATAGTGATTTTATAATTTCACAGGCTTTACAAACAATTAAATTTAAAATGGATAATAAAGGCGGCAGTTTAAAAAGTGAAGCAGCAATGGCTATTATGAAAACTTCATTAATGCCGGAAGCAACAAAAAGCAGATATTTCTATTTTGACAAACCTTTTGTTATGTTCTTAAAAGAACAAAATAAAAATAAACCATACTATGCAATGAAAATAAATAATACTAAATATTTAGTGAAAGAATAAAATTAAATGCACAAAAAAATATTATTAATAATATTTCTATTATTTATATCTGCAATACAGGTAAGTGCTTATTATGATATGAGCACTCCTGTAGAAGGCAGTTCCATTGCAAATGATGAACTTCAATATCAAGTAATAAAAAAAATATATGAAACAGTATCTGTTAAAATACCAACTTGTTCAAATTTTAATATAAAGACAACACAAGTACTTCACTATCCTTATGATGTAAAGAAAAAGAATAATGAATATGTAACTGGTTATTGGAAGGAGTTATGGACTATAGATACCTGCAATAAATATACTCAAATTCCGGTAACCTTTCATATACATAAAAATAAAACAACCTTTGTTATAGATAAATTTTTTCTTTCAGAATAATACCCTTTAGAAGGGTATTTTTTATTATCAGCTATGTAAAAATATTGGGTGTAGTAATATAGGAGATAATTATGCCTGAATTTTCAAATCCTTTTGCTGGGAATAGATGTGAAAGAAAACTATCAAAAGAAGAATTAATACGTGCAATACGTTTTAGTATTGCTTCTGAATTTGAAGCTATTCAATTATATGATCAGCTTCGCGAATCAATTGATTGTGAAGAATCTAAAAAGATGTTAGAAGAAATATCTGGTGATGAAAAAGAACATGTAGGTAATTTTCTGCGATTGTTAAAATATCTTTCACCTGACGAAGAGCAATATTATAAAGATGGTTGGAGTGAGGCTGAAGAAATAATGAATTTAGATAAATAATAAAAAACGGAGGAAACTCCGTTTTTTAGGTATAGGAGGAAAATAAATGAATACAGTAGAACCAATAAAGAAACTATGTGATTTGAGAAAAATAGAAAACAATCTTTCTCATTCAAGTAAAAGAGATATTTTAATTTTTATACTTGGAATTAATTCGGGTTTAAGAATATCTGATATACTTGCTCTTGATGTTAAAGATGTTAAAAACAAATCTTACATAAGTATAAAGGAAAAAAAAACAGGAAAATATAAAAAAATCCCAATAAATTCAAGATTGAAACCACTAATTAATGATTATATAAAATATAGGAAATTGGATGAACCATTATTTAAAACAAAATTTAATAATCGGCTTGAAAGAACTCAATGTTATAGAATACTTCATAAAGCTGCATTAAACGCAGGTTTGGAATGTAAAATAGGAACACATTCTTTACGAAAAACCTTTGGATACCACCATTATATGAAATTTAAAGATGTTGTTATTCTTCAAAAAATATTTAATCATTCATCGCCAGAAATTACCCTAAGGTATATTGGTATTGAACAAGATGAAATTGAGAACAGCTATAATAACTTTGTTTTATAATTTTAATTCAAACTCAACATAATATCTAATATGTTGAAGTATTAACCATATTGTCATTATAATATTTTTTACAATTTAGTTCAAGTTTTTTGATTGAAGTATTACTTCTTTTTTAACATTTTAAAGGCATAAAATAGCAAACTCAACATATTAGATATTATGTTGAGAAAAAAGAGGTGGAATTATGGAACAAGAAAAAAATAATCAACAAGATATACAATCAGCTGCTAATAATCTAGATAATCAAAAAATTGATTTTGATGCTATGTTTGATGCTGAGGACATAGAAACTTGGGAAGATGTTTTAATATCTGGAAAAGCTATGCATGCAGATGTTAAATAAGGCATAAACAAGGTGAATAAGAAAATTCTGTTTTTATATCCTCCATTTGCATTTCCAATTAGTCCTTATTTAGCACCAATTTTACTAAATTCTATACTTATTAAAAATAGTTTTGATTCTAATTTTAAGGATTTGAATGTAAAATTTTGGATAGATTGTTTGTTGAATAAAAATCATTTGTATTCTTGCTTTGATGAATTTTTAAATAAAGTTCATATAATAAATACAAATAGATTTGAATTCAAAGATGAAAACGAAAAGTATTTTATAAAAAAACAATTAAAAGATTCAAATCTATTTATTCAAAATTATACAGAGCTTATACATAAGTCGATTGCAGAAATTGATGTTGCTGTTGATGTTTTGAAATCAAAAAAAGAATTTTATAATGTTAATAAGTTTTATAATGCTTTATCTACTATAAAGAATATTCAGGAAATATTTTTTAAGACTTTTTTCATTTCAGTTTCATTGAACGTGAAAATAGGATATAGATTTGATACGCTTAATTATTTTGCAAAAAATGAGTTATTAAATCCTTTTTATAATTATTTTGCAGATAAAATAAAAAAAGGATTTTTTGATAAATATGATGTTATTTGCATTTCTCAGCCATTTGCCTGCCAAACATTGGCTTGTTTTACTCTTATGAATCTTTTAAAACAAAAAACAAATAAAACGATATGTATTGGTGGCAATTATATAAATCGGTTGAGTAATACATTAAAAAATAATACTGAATTATTTGATAATTATTTAGACTATATACTAACAGGTCTAGGTGAAGAATCAATTATATCATTCGCTAATTTTATTAATAAAAAACAGCAACCCGCTAAAGTAGCTGGATTAATTTATAAAAATGATAATAAAATTATTCAAAATAGTCCCCAAACATTTTTATCTAATATAAGAAAAAGAGTAGAATTAAAATTAGATACTGTAAATTTTGATGATTATCTTATTCCTGAAATTGTCTTTCCAATACAAGTTTCCAAAGGGTGTCCCTGGAAAAAATGTACATTTTGTGTTTTTCATGAAGGAAAAACACAATATCAAATAGCACCGCCTTCACAAATTGCAAAGGAAATTGCAAATTTATATAAGAAATATGGTATAAGCAAATTTGAATTTGTAGATGAATCATTATCTCCTAAATATTATTATAAGTTTGCAAAGGAAATTATAAAGTTAGGTATTAATGTTAATTATTATGGTTTTGCTCGTTTTGAAGAAGGATTTACTTCTAAAATTTTAAAAACAATGTATAAATCAGGTTTTAAAATGTTCGAATGGGGATATGAAACACCTTCCAAAAGAATTATGAAAATTTTTAATAAGGGAATAATACTGGATTCAAGAATTCCAACTTTAAACCGTGCAGATAAAGCTGAAATTTGGAATCATTGTTTGACCATTGTAAATATCCCATTTGAAACAACTGAAGAAGAAAAGTATGCTTCAAAGGTTTATGAAAAATATTCCAGATTGTTTCATTCAAGACAAATGGCTGACTTCATTTTATATAAAAATACAAATATTTCTAAATATGCATCAAAATATGGTATTAATAATGTTTTAGATAAAGGTGATATGGCTCTGGAACTATTTTATGAAAATGAAAAAACGGAAAAATATAAAGACGATATTTATGATTTATATAAGAATACGCTTTGGTATTTTACTATTAAACTAGGTTTTGATGAATATTTATTCTTATATGTTGCTAAATTAGGAAAAGAAAATTGTTTGAAACTCAAAAAAAATAAATATAAGGAAAATTAAATGTTTAAATGGCTATTTAAAAGAAATGAAGAAAATATTGATTATAATTTTTGTATCAATCTCAAAGAAAAATATTATCCTAAATATTTGATGAAAATATTTGAAAATAAAATGGGATATAAATTTAAATTAAAATCACCACAAACTTTAAATGAAATAGTTCAGTATTTAAAGTTATATGATAATTTGCCAATAAAAGCAAAATTAACGGATAAAACACTTGTAAATGAGTTTGTAGAAAGTAATTTATGTACAAGTAAATATACAAAAGAAGTTTATGGGATTTATGATTCTATCCTTGATGTAAATTTTGATGATTTACCTGATAAATTTATAATTAAAAAAAATAATGGTTGTTTTAATAATTATCCGATTTTAAATAAAACAATATTTTTACAGAAATTTAAACATCAAACTATTTCTTCAATTCTAGAAAACGAAAGAATAAACTATGCATTTGTTAATGGTTTTGAACTTCAATATAAAGATATTTCAACCAAAATTATTATAGAACGTTTATACCCCAAAATAAAAGAATATCAGGTGCTGTGTACCTATGGAAATCCTTTATTCGTATATTTATTGGACGAAAAAAATCATATATATAACTATTTATATTATTTGGATAAAAATGGTAATGTCCTTAATGCTTTTGAAGAAAAAAAACTTATACAGGAAATAATTGAAATGGCACGGGTTTTATCAAAAGAATTTAAACTTGTACGTGTAGATTTTATGGTTGTAAATAATAAGTATTTATTCTTTCAAGAATTAACATTTACCCCTTATTCAGGATATGCAAAAGAATTGGATGAGTATAATTCTAATTTTTGGGGTAGCAAAGTAAATTTGAATATTAAATAAAATGGAAAAAAAGACAACTTATATTTGGAGTAATTCCGCTGTAACAAATGCATTAATTGATAAGTTAAGTGACTCTCAATTTATTGAAAAGTTATATTATGGTAATTCTCGTGTAATTCTAAAGAATTCAACTACTTTTAGGCTGGCTACAGATGGAATAGCTTTAATAAAGGAATTAAAAGAAAAACATATTGATTTTATTTTTTCAAATAGTGAAGCAAATTCAAATGGATTTATAGATATTGCTTCAAATCATAATATTAAAACAATAGGTGCATCTTATAAATCTACTTTACTTGAAGCTTCTAAAATTTATGCGAAAATGCTGATGACAAAATATAATATTAAAACTGCAAAATATATTACTGTAAATGATTTCTCTAATATTAAAGATGCTATTGATTCAACTCAACTTCCTTTTTTTATAAAAGCAGATGGATATGCCAGAAGTTTATCTTCAGTTAGAGTTGAGTCTAAAAATGAAGCTTTTTATATAGCGGAAAAGTATTTAAACGGATATTTTGGTAATTCATCTAAGCGAATTTTGTTTGAAGAAAATATAGATGGAATTGAAATGTCAATTCCACTTATTTTGGATTCTAAAACAATAAAAATATTATTCCCTATTAAAGATTATAAAAGAAAATATAATAAAAATATTGGTCCAAATACTGGCGGAATGGGAAGTTTTGGACCTGTAGTTTTGTCCGAAAAACAATCTTCATTATTATTTATTTTAATTGAAAAATTGAAAATATTACTTACAAAAGAAAATCTTTTTTATAAAGGTTTTATGACTATTAATGTAATTTTTACAGAAGATGATATTTATTTACTTGAAATAAATACAAGATTAGGTGATTCAGAAGGACAAGTCTTTTTTAAACTCCTTAAGACAGATTTAATGTTATTATTTGATGCTGTTTTAACCCAGCGATTAGATACATTTGATATTAAATATAACACTGGTTTTGCTGCTGCTGTAAATATTATAAATAAATATTATCCAAATCGAAGTGATTGTATTGCTTATATCTCAAAGAAATCAATTTGTAAAATTTCTAAGATTCATTCTGATTTCTATTTCTATAACAATATTAAGCAAACTAAAAAACGATTTTTTCAGAAAAATAATAGATTTATATCTGTAGTGAGTTCAGATATAAGTTTAGTAAATTTAGATAAAAAAATATATAAAGTATGCAAGCAAATAAAGGGTAAAAA
This sequence comes from uncultured Vampirovibrio sp., assembly GCA_910583875.1. Classification (GTDB taxonomy): domain Bacteria; phylum Cyanobacteriota; class Vampirovibrionia; order Gastranaerophilales; family Gastranaerophilaceae; genus Avigastranaerophilus. The sequence continues at coordinate 104,700 of CAJTXT010000002.1, forward strand.
TATTTTTTTTAGAACCGATATTGTACAAGACAATTATAAAAAAGGTTAATAATTATGGAAAAATCTTTACCAACATTAAGTATTAATTCAAAATGTAATAATAATTGTGCATATTGCTTTCAGCGATATGATAATAATAAATCAAATATAGAACTAACAATTGATGAAATAAAAACTATAGTTCATTGGATAAAAAAAGATTATGATGGTTTGATAATTTTAGGCGGAGAACCATTATTACATTCGAAAATTTATGAAGTTATGAATTATATTTCTACTGAATTATCTTCTTCAAAATTAATTACAAATTTAATAACAAAAGAAGAAAATATAATATTTGAATTGGCACAATTACAAAATATGAATTGGTTAATTAATGTTACATCTTCTCCTGATAACAAAAAGTTTTTTGATCGTAATTTAGATATTTTATTAATGACTATAAAATTACAAAATAACAAGGTTCCTCAAATAATATTTAGTTTAACTTTATGCGGAAATAAAAATATTGATTTATACTATATTTCAATTTTAATTAATATATTAAAAAATATTCCTAAAAAATATAGAAGAGTTAGAATTACACCACAACTTCCGGTTTCAAATAATACATATAAGTTGTATAAATATGATGAACAAATTTCTTATTTAATTGAAGAATTAAACAAAAATAAATTAAGGATTAATATCGGATTTGATTGTGGATTTAATTTTTGTTTTTTGTCAGAAAAAACGCTTAGAAGGTTAATACAAAATTCTTGTTGTGTATTTTCCCATCAATATTGTGCAGGACCATTTATTGATATAGATGTTCAAAAAAAAGTAAATTATTGCCATTATGTGTCCCCGATATATTTCCCTAATAAATATTATTATGATTTTGAAAAACCACAGGATTGTATTGTTTACTTTAATAAACTGAAGCAAGAATTCTTTTGTGAAAATAAATTTTTATGTAAAAAAATTAAATTAGATAATGAAAGTTGTAATAATAAATGTTTTGGCTTTTGTCCTGCTCTTTCTATGTCATTATTACAAAATAATATGCAACTTCATTTGTAGATAAATAACTAAAATTAATTAGCAAAAAAATATTTTATGATTTTTATTTACAGTAAGAGGTAAAATAAGATGATAAATAATATAACAAATCCATCCTTTAAAGCCTATATCCCTGTTACATATTATGCAAAACATCCTTCAAAAGATGAATATGTGCCAGTTATTAAGAATGAAAATATAAAAAAATGTCATGGCTTTGTTGTTCGAAACTTAAATGGGACAGCTAAAAATCAAAAGAATGATGAATTTATAAAATTTTATAGAGACTATGATTCAGATTATAGAAGAACTCCAAAAGTTATGTCTGTATATGACAAAGATAGTCCCAAAGTATACATGGTTACAGGCAGAGATGTAGATGCAGTGAAAAATATGGCTAAACCTATTGGTATTGCAAGAAGCGAATCAATAGACAGATGCGGACGCTCTAAAACATTTGAATCTGCAAATGCGGCAAAAAACTATTTCTCAAATGTAAAAAACTTTTTAAGAAATAGTTGCAGACGATTAAAAAACGAAGATAATGAAAAATTATCTTTAAGAGTTTATTTTAATCCTAAATATGGCGTTAGGAATAATAAATTACAGGGCTTTGACTTTGTAAATGCTGTTTTTGTAAAGGAAGAATCATAGATTCTTCCTTTTATTTTATATTATCTTATTCTTTTAAATATAGTTGTTGATTCACCGGCAATGCTGATTGGAACATTGTCTCTTCCATTAGAAGATATGTGTGAATTATTATTATAGTTTCCGCTGCCGCCATATTTTTTATCATCTGTATTTAATATTTCAACCCATTCACCTTCAGGGAATTTAATGTAATAATTAGCTGCATCTGATCTTGGATAACTTGCATCAAGGAAATTAGTAACAGTAAAGATTTCATTATTACTGTCAGGATCTTTTGCATGTGTTGCAAATACTTGTGATGCTTGATGTTTTACAGTACCGCTTGTTTCTAAATAACCTTTGGTTAATGCAGGATTTTCTGCATTTAGTTTATTTAAATCTTTAGTCAATTGTTTGAATTTTGTCATTTTTATTCTACCAGATGTAGAATATTTAATATTTCCTATTGTAGATTCTTCTAATGCTGCTTTACCTGATTTATATCCTTTTTCAACATCTAAATATGTTTCATTTTTTACGGATTCAAATTGTCTGAAAAATCTAAATGGAGTTAAATCTGCTCTTTCATCGCCTTGGAAAATCATCTTTGGTCCTGGAATTGCATATGTTCTAGCTAGTGCCATTTTGTTCTTACTTAAACTTTTATTGAACATTGTTTTTACAATGTCATAAGTTATTCCTGATGAAGTTTTAATTCCTAATGGTTTAAGAACTTCATTATTAAATGCTTGATGTATATTTTGAATTTGTCTTTTAGATGTTATCATACTTGTATCATACTTATCTAATTGACCTGTTTGAAGCATAATTGCTAATTTCTCAGAAGTCAATTGTGCTTTTTGGAAAGTAATAGTTCTTTTTGCATCATCAATACTGCAGCCTTTTAATTCTTTGTAATCAACTGCTCTTTTATTGTCTTCTTCACTAAGTTCTACGTTGTCATTTAGGTGAAGCATAGGAACCATTAATTTTGATAATAATCTTGAACCTTCAAAGTTTCCTATTTCATCGTGGCTCATAATGTATTTAACTCTGCCTTGAGAGCAGTAACATGCTTTTTCATATTTATCCAGATCAATTGCACCATACATTCCATCTTTTAATGTGTGGAAATAATTAAAATCCCATTCACTATCAAAACCAAGTCTGCCTAAAGAGGCTTTACTTGCAGAGATTTGTTCAATCGCATCACAGTGAACATTTTCTGATTGTCCTGCCCCTGTTTCATAATCCTTTAATTGGTTTGTAACTCTTTTGTCATGCGGTTCATCGTGGTTATCCCAGAAATTGCCGTTATCATCAACGCTAATAGATGTTCTAGCATCTTCTGCAATTAAAAATGCATCCGGTTTATGATAATTAACTTCAGCTGCAATTTGCTTCATTGCATAATCGGAATTCATAAATTTAGTCATATCAAGTCTTAAACCGTCGCAATGATAGTTATCAAGCCAATTAAGTGCTGCATTTACCATAAAGTCTCTAACATATCTTGAATCTTTACCTTCATAGTTTATTGCTTCACCAAAGCAGTTATTGCCTGCCGTATAAGGCCCAGTCTTTGTTAATGCTGCACCATCAGGACCTAAGTGGTTTGGTACCATATCCATTATTACGTTTAGTCCTTGCTCGTGAGCAAAATCAATTAATTCTTTTAATTTATCTGGACCGCCTAAATGTTCTGCTGGAGCCATTTTATCTACACCGTCATAGCCCCAATTAAAAGAATATGTATTTTCAACTGGCATAATCTCAATTGAGTTAAATCCCATATCAGGAAGAGTTTTTATTACAGCTTTTGCACTATCAAAGTTTCCTTTTTTAGTTAATGAGGCAGTATTAAATTCAAAAATTCTTGCTTCATCTACGGTTTTTAATCCGTTTTGTTTATTTGCAAGTCTTGAAATTCTATTTGTATTGTTTGTAAACCATTCTTTATCATTCCATTCATATAAAGAATGATCGTAAACGGTTGATGCACCTAGCAAACTTTCTTGTCTAAAAGAGTAAGGATCTTTTACTGTTGCGATTTCACCGTTACCTTTATAGATTGTAAAGGAATATTTATCACCGTGTTCTACTTCTCCAGCTGGAATATTCTTTTCTGTAGCAAAAATACCATTGCCTTGATTTTTTAATTCATAAGCTTTTCTTGATTCTGGATTATCTTTTTTTGTAACATTTACAATAACAGCTTTTGTATCTGGGTATGTTAAAAGTTTGAAGGATGCTTCTTTTGTTTTAGGGTCAATTGTTGCGCCCCAGCTTTTGTGTTCAGCCCAAGTTCTGCCAAAAGAGATAGGCTTATAACAAATGTTAGATAAGCTCTTTATTTGTTGCGCATTATTTGTTTCAGAAGTTTTTTCTGTCTTTAATACTGCTGGATTTTGTTTAATAGAGCCTACATTATTAATACTATTTATCTTCACAACTTACCCCTAATTAAAAGAACACAATTTATATAAGTCTATTTAAACATATTTTGTGCTATTTTTTCAAAGAATGTAATAAAAAATTTACAATTCAACAGGGGCTGTAATTCTTTTCTGTTTTAATTTCTAGCGATTATTATCTTTTACTTGTTTACGTTCTATCTCTTGAATATTTTTTAAAAATAGTGCAGATAAATCTTGAATTTCATCAGGATTAATTAAAAAATTTAGCAAACAATGTTCATTTAAGTTCATTATCTTCTTCCCAAAAGTTACAAATTTTATTGTATCAGTTTTACAAATTAGAACATCAACTTTAAGTATGATGAGATATATAATCCTTCTCCATTATTTATATGAATTGTTAATTAAATTTTTATTTCAAATTATGCTACCGCCAATAATTATCCACAAATATTGTAGAAAAAGGCAATGAATATATAGGGCTGAACATATCATAATTCAAAGATAGAAATACTATAAATAACAAACATAATTAGATAAAAAGAAATGATTGCCTGTAACATTTCTTTTATGAACAAGGAGGAAAAATGAAATTAAACAAAATGACACTTGCCGCCGTAGTAACATTCGGTGTATTAGCAGGTACAAATGCAGGTTTTTCACAAGAAACAGCAACTGAAATATCAAATGATCTTTTGGCAGCTTGCCCTTTGTCTGGATGCTCTTCTCCTGTGACACCACAAACAGCAAAATGTCCGAAATGTCATCAAGATATAGATAAATGTTCTTGCCAACCTAAAACAACATGTGATCCATGTGAAACAAAAAAAGATTGTGACTCTTGTAAGCCAATTGCTAGCGATTGTAATCAATGTCCACCAATCGCTCAATGTCCGGCACCATCAACACCAACTTGCGCAGTATGTCCGCAAACTATTGATGGTAAAAAATTTGAACAACAAGTTTATGCTTATCCAAATGCAATTTATGGTCATAACCAAATTGTCGGAGAAAGAAATAACGGTTTATTCTTAGGTGATGATTCTATGACTTCATTTAGAGGCGTTCCTGTTGCTGAAGCTGCTTCAACAGCTTGCGGCTGTGGATGTGATGATGGCAGTATGACAGGTGCTGCTGCACCAATGCCTTGCTTAGACAATTGCCCAATGCAGCATGGTATTCCCGTAGATAGAAATCCAGCAAATATTGAAGGTTCAGGTTGCCCTGTTCAAATTCATACAAATACAAGTATGGAAGCTATTAAAAAATCAATGGAACCATTTGAATATTCTGCAATGACAGGTGGAGCTGCTCCTGTTGTCAGCGCATTTGAAGATGTTCCTGATGGATTTTGGGCTAGCTGTGATATTAATAAGCTAACTGAAAATAATGTAATCGCAGGTTATCCAGATAGAACATATAAACCAAATTTACCTGTATCAAGAGCTGAAATGGCTACAATGGTTGTAAAAGGTTTGAACTTAAATGATAATGTAACTTGTCCATCAAATATGTTCAAAGATGTTCCGCAATCTCATTGGGCTAACAAAACTATTGCAAAAGCAGTTTCTAACGGTTTAATGGCTGGATATCCAAATAATTTGTTTAAACCAAATCAACCAATATCTCGTGCAGAAGCATTCTCTATTATGGCAAAAGGTATAAATTGTCCAATGGATGATTGCAAAGCTGAAACAATTTTAGGTCAATATTGTGACGGTGATACTGTTCCAACTTGGGCAAAAGTTCCAGTAGCAAAAGTTTTAGAAACAGGTGCTATATCTGATTTCCCAAATCCTAATGAAATTGCACCAAACAAAGATGCAAGCCGTGCAGAAATTGCTTCTATGTTAGAAAGTGTTCGAGTAGCTATGGGTTACAGTAAAGATGATGTTGTATCTGATTGTGGATGTGAACCTAAAAAAGCTTACTACCAATCTGAAGAAATCGTTACTATTCCTACTCTTCAATTAACATTTAATGATGAAGTTAGTGCTAAATCTGCTCACGTAGGTGATAGATTTGCTGCTACAACAATTGATTCAGTAACAATTAATGGTATTGAATTCCCTGCAGGTTCAAGAGTAGATGGTAAAGTTTTAGAAGTTGTAAGACCTACAAAACATTGCCAAGGTGCAATTAAACTTTCATTTAATACAATTAAAAATGGTAAATGTAAAGCAGATTTACCAAACCAAATCTTAACTGCACAAGTTAATAAAGTTAAAAAACCAAATGCAGTTGCAAGATTAGTTGAATTCCCATTTACATGGACAGGCGGTTTATTAGGTAACGTAGGTAGAACAGTCGGCGGTGCTATTGTTAGTGCAAGTAATGCTGTAGAACAAGTTGTTTCTGGTGTTGGTCTTGGTACTGGTGAAGTATTCCAAGGACAATTTAAAGCAGCAGGAAGAAGCTATGTTGATGTAGGTAAGGCTATTGTTACAGCTCCTGTAGACTTAACTAGAACAGCATTATCAGGTACTATGGGCTTATTCCAATACACAGGTGATGAACTTACTTATCTTGTTGATCCTAAAGGTATGAAGGTATCTTCTGTAAATCCAAAAGAAAAAGTTACAATCGCTTTTGGATGCCAAGAACAATAATCTCTATTGTGTTTGCAAAAAGTCTCCGAGAAATCGGAGGCTTTTTTGTACAAAAATCCTTAAAATATGGTAAAATCAATAAGTAATAATTTGAGGATTTTATATGGCAGATAATTTAAAAGATCTTTCTTGTCCGGCATGCGGCAAAAAAATGCATAAAATTTTTATGCCTGACCAAGGTGTAAATCTTGATGTTTGTGTTGACGGATGTGGCGGTATTTATTTTGATAATAGAGAATTTAAACAATTTGATGAACCGCATGAAGATATAACTCCATTACTAGATGTTTTTGCGGGCAGAGTTTATGAAACAGTTGATCAGTCTATTGATAGGGTTTGCCCTATTTGTGGAAATAAGATGGTGAAAAACTTTGCAAGTTCTAAACATCAAATTCAAGTTGATGAGTGTTATCATTGCGGAGGTAAGTTTTTAGACTTTGGAGAATTAGATAAAATAAGAGCTCAATACAATACAGAGGCAGAACGTACTGGTGATGCAATTAAGGAATTATATGCTGTTGCTGGTAAAGAAATTGCTAATGTGAAAATAAAGCATAATGCTGTAAAAAGCAATTATGCAGAAACTCGTGACGGTTTTGCATACTATGCACCGCCAATTAGAAAAAAGACTAATTTTGCTATAATTTTATTAGTTATTCTTGTTATTCTTGCTTTTGTTTGTATATATACAAATTTTGATTTATCAAAGATTCTGTCTTATAAAATATAGTATAAAAAAGCCCTCTACTTGAGGGCTTTTTTCGTATTTAGTAATTTTTATTAAATATCTATTTTTTCCATTAATTCATCAGATATATCAAAATTTGAATATACGTTCTGTACATCATCATGTTCTTCTAATCTGCTCATTAATCTTAAAATATTTGTCGCAATTTTTTCATCTGTAACTTCAACAAGATTTTCAGCTATTCTTGTTAATTCTGCTGATTTACCTTTGAAACCGTTAGCTTCTAAGGTTTCAACACAAGATTGAAAATCTTCTGGTGCTGTTATAACCTTATAAACATCATCTTCATCAACAACATCTTGAGCATTTGCTTCTATTGCAGCTTCAAAAAGTTTATCAAAGTCAGTTGTTTCTTTATCAAATTCTATAGCACCGACTTGTTTGAACATCCAGCCGACACAACCTGTTTCACCAAGGTTTCCGCCAAATTTAGAAAAATAACTTCTCAAATCACCGGCTGTTCTATTTCTATTATCTGTCATTGCTTCTATAAAAATAGCACTTCCCCCTGCACCGTAGCCTTCATAGGTTAATTCTTCCATGTTATCAGCGCCAGAAGCACCAGCTCCTTTTTCTATAGCTCTTTTTATATTATCGTTTGGAAGCCCTGCTGCTTTTGCTCTATCTATTGCTGTTCTTAAACGGAAGTTACCGGCAGGGTCTGCTCCTCCTAATTTAGCAGCAACTATGATTTCTCTTGAAAATTTTTGAAATGTTACACCGCGTGCAGCATCAACTGCAGCTTTTTTGTGTTTAATTGTTGACCACTTAGAGTGTCCTGACATATATAATCCCTTTCATATATTGTTTAATTTTTCTTTTATTGTAATATAAAAGTATGGAAAATGAAATAAACAAAGACTTACAAAATGCACTTGATGCATTCAAAGCAGCAGATTATCAAACTGCTGTTGATGCCTTCTTAAACGTATTAGAAGAGGATAACAACAATCCAAATCTTTTAAATAATATTGGGTTATGTTATGCAAAATTGGCTAAGGATGATTTAGCTGTTGAATATTTATTAAAAGCTTTATCTGTAAACCCAAAATCTGTTCAAACATATATTAATATTGCAGATGTTTATTATAGAAATAAAAATATTATAGATGCTATTAATGTATTAGAAAATGGTGTTACTTTAATGCCGCAAGAAATAGCTTTAAAACATTATTTATCCCGCTTCTATACAGAAGATTGCCGTTATGATTTGGCTATGGATCAATTATTCGAAATTCTTGATATAGATGAAGAAAATGTTGACGCATATTGGGATTTAGGTAATATTCAATTTGAACTTGGAGATTATGACAGCGCAGTTGCTAATTACGAAAATGTTTTAGAAAAAGTTAATGATAATGCAGTTTTATATTATCAAACAGCTATTACATACGAAGCAAATGATAATATTGATAAAGCTATTTCAAATCATTTAAAAGCAATTTCTGCAAATGAAAATTTCCATCCTTCGTATAAAAAACTTGGTATTTTATTTATGGCGCGTGATGATAAAGAAAGTGCTATTGAGTATTTTCAAGATTATTTGAATTTTGATTTGCCTGATGATGAAAAGAAAAATATTCAAGATTTAATTGAAAGAATTAGTAAATAGTTTTATTCTATTGACTAATAAATTTAGTGTCTTCTTATCTGATAATTTATAAGTGTTATATTTTATTAGGTGTTTATTATGAAAGACGTTGTAATTTATACTGTTGATTATTGTCCTTATTGTAAAAAGGCTGAACTTTTATTAAAGGAAAAAGGTGTTCCTTATAAGAAAATAGATATTACTTCTAATGAAGAAGAGCAAAGAAATAAACTTGGTGAATACTATGACATTCAAGGTCGTGTTACAGTCCCTCAAATAATAATTGGCGGTAAACGTATTGGCGGCTTTGATGTTTTGGAAAAAATGAACAATGCAGGTACGTTAGATGATTTATTAGATATATAGGGCCGTTGTATTATGAATAAGTTTTTTACCTATTATAATTCTTTATGTGTGGGTGCTAACACTCCTACTGTTTTTTCTTTTGATCCTTTTGTCACAGCTATTAAGGAATTGCTTGTTGCTGAACTTCAACAAGTTGTATATTATATTGAAAAATTAAAAGATTTAAATCTTGATATGACAGCATATACAGATAAAGTTATTGAATTTATTTCTGTCTTAATAGTTAATCTTGATTTTAAGAAAGAAAGTTTTTTTGTAATTATTGAAGATTTGTATAATAACAAAAAAATGCTTGAGAAAATGTATATATCTGCGGCACAAAAAGCAAATATAGAACCTGATTTATTATCTGAATCAGATGAAAATTATTCTTCTCGAGAAATTATTCTGAAAGCTTTAAATGAACGTGAGAAAAATATCCAAGACAAGGCTGCAAAGATTAAATTTAGCAAAAGTAAAAGAAATCTTTATGAAATAATAATAAATCTAGTCTTGAATTCGTGTAATTGTTTAATAGAGCTAAAAAGTTTTGGCGTAAATCTTGAAAATGCTAAAAATCAAGTTTTAAAACTTTTAAATACTCCTAATTTTCCTACTTTAACGGATGGTGAATTAATAGAGATTATAAAAGATTTTGCACAGTGCAATTATAAAATAATGAAACTTTTATATGAAAATATAATAGAAGAATTTGGACCTGTTCAGGAAATTAATGTTCCGTTAATTAAAAAACAAGGAAAGGCTATATTAGTTTCAGGAAGCAGTTTTAAAGATTTAGAGAAGATATTAATTTCGGTTAAAGGCTTAAATATTAATGTTTATACTCATCATGAAATGATTAGTGCCTTTCAGTATGAAAAATTATCTTCTTATCAAAATTTAGTTGGGCATTATCAAAAATCAAATAATAATTTTCCATTAGATTTTGCTTCCTTCCCAGGTCCAATATATATTTCAGGTAATGCAATTCCTAAAATAGATGTAATTCGTGGTCAAATATATACCTCGGCAAAATATCCTGCTTATGGAATTGCAAAAATTGAAAATGATGATTTTTCAGATTTAATTAAATATGCCCTCGATGCTAAAGGTTTTGAGAAGGATAAATTAATTAATGAAATTAAAATAGGATATATTGAAGCTGAAATTGAAAAAAAGGTAAATGATATTATTAAAAAAGCCTCAAACGGTGAAATTAAAAATATTGCTATAATTGGTTTAATAGATCAGTTTAATAAATCAAATGATTACATTAACGATTTCTTAAAAAATGCTCCTAACGATGTTTTTATTATTTCTTTTTCATACAATTACGACCGTAAGAATATTTGGCATGTTAATTCTTATTTTGATTTTGCAATTGTTTATAAAATAATAGAACTTTTGATAGAAAAAGATAAAAATATAACAGAAAAACTAAATATTTTCATTACAGATTGTAATACGTCAACAATCTCTCATATATTTAATTTTATTCATTTAGGCTTAAATAGTATCTTCCTTGGTCCTTGTTGTCCTAATATCATCAATCCTGTTCTAATTGAAGCTCTTACAGATTTATTTAATATAAAGCCTTTAACTAATGCCTTGAATGATATTGAAATTGAAACAAAAAAAGAAGAGGATTAATCCTCTTCTTTTTTTGTTAAATTATTATGTTGTTAAATATTATCTGTTGCTATTTCATATCCGCCAACTAGTTTTAATACTTCTGCAACATTTTCATATCCATATTTTTCTACAAGTTGAGCATATGATGTATCAGTTCTTTGTAACTCTTTAAATACATTTTGGGCACCTTTTGATAAATTAGATGGTATTGATCTCATAGATTTTATTGGATGTCTAATTGTCTCTAGTGCTGTTTCAGCTGTATTTGAATTTTTAATTGTTTCTATAGGATGTCTTAATATATTTTCTGCATTTTTTGTTTTGTTAGTAAAACTATTTTTAATTTCTAATGCTGTGTTTCTTGCGTTGCCATCAATATTGTAATATTTATCAGCTGCATTATCAAACATTGTTTCATATTTCTTATATTGCTCTGTTCCCGCTTCTAATGAGCCAAGTTTCTTTTCTGCATAATTCATTTTATTTTGTGTTAATATAGCATTTCCAGTATCTTTAATTTGTCCTAAATTATATTTTCCAGAACGATAACCATCTTTTACAAATGCTTTTGCATATTGACCAGCTGTTTTAGCTGAAAACTTAGTTCCTTGTGTTTTTAGTGCTTCTAATGCAGATCCTGCTTCAGTTTTTCCTGCTGCTCCTTTCATTCCTTTTACTCCTGCTTTAGCACCAACAACCGACATTCCAACAGTAAATGCTCCTCCACCTATATTTTGCCATGCTTCTTTTGCTTCAGCATCTGTTTTTGCTGTTGCTGCATTATATATGCCTTTTCCGACTTGAACTGCTCCCATTGTGCCACCAACTACACATGCAGCAACCCCAACTGCTGGACATGCAATACATAAAGCTGCTGTACCAATGCTTAATAATGTTTTACCTAATGAGAACTTTCCATCTTTATCGGTAAACATTCCTTTAACTCCGTTTACAATAGTTTTGCCAACGCCTTTTATTGCATTTCCTATTGCACTGAAAAATCCAATTTTCCCGTCATCTTTACCATCTGTACAAGTTTCACCAGAACTTGATACAAACTGATCGTTTTCTATTGTACCTTCTAATTGACTTATACTTCTTGTGTCCATTTGGTCATTTACGTTATATTGATTTTGTTGTTGATTAACCAATGTTTGCCATTGATTGTAATCTAAACTCCCATTAAAGCTAACGCTCATAATAATTATTCCTCCATAAATATCCCCGAATAATTATTTAAAGTTTTTTTTATCGTATTTATTGCTTTATAATTTTTTTATGTAAATATTTGTAAATAAAAAAAGACTGCCTTTTGGAGCAGTCTTTTTTTTACAAATAAATTCTTAATTGTATTTTTTATATATTAATACGGCATTATGTCCGCCAAATCCAAACGAATTTGTTAAAGCAATATTAACTGGTGTTTTTTCAGCTTTATTTGGAACATAATTTAAGTTTGCAACTTCTTCATCTAAGTTATCAAGGTTGATTGTAGGTGGAACTATATCATTATTAATTGCATTTACACAAATAACAGATTCAGCAGCACCTGATGCACCTAACATATGACCTGTTTCTGATTTTGTTGAACTTACTCTTAAATCAGGATTTTGGGTTTTATCGCCAAATACTTTAGCAATTGCCATTGTTTCAGCAATATCACCAAGATGTGTGCTTGTTCCATGTGTATTAATATATTGAACATCTGAAGGTTTAATTCCTGCATCTTTTAATGCAAATTCCATTGCTTTTGCAGCACTTGAACCATCAGGACAAGGTGCAACAACGTCATGCGCATCACCGGTTTGACCAAAGCCTATAACTTCAGCATATATTTTTGCTCCGCGTTTTTTAGCATGTTCAAGTTCTTCAAGAACAAGAATTCCAGCACCTTCTGCCATTACAAAACCATCTCTATCTTTATCATAAGGTCTTGATGCCTTTGTAGGCTCATCATTACGTTTTGACAATGTTTTAGCTGCTGTAAAAGCACCTAAACCAATTGTACAAATAGCAGCTTCGCTGCCGCCGGCAATAACTGCATCTGCTTCGTCATATTGTATTGCTCTAAATGCATCACCAATACAATGAGCAGCTGTTGCACAAGCTGTAATAACTGCTTTATTTACACCTTTTGCACCAAATTCAATTGAAATTTTACCAGCACACATATCTGTTATAAGCATTGGTATTGTAAATGGAGAACATTTTGTAGGTCCTTTACTTAGCATTGCTGCATAGCTTTTTTCTATTGTATGGAAACCACCTGCAGCTGAACCAACAATAACACCAAATCTGTATGGATCAATATCAGATTCTTTTATCTTTGAATCTTCTACTGCTTCTCTTGCTGCAACAATTGAATATTGTAAAAATTTATCCAATCTTTTTGCTTCTTTTGGTTCAAAGTAATCAATAGGATTAAAAACAGATTCTTTAATTTCTCCGCCGATTAATACCGCATGGCCTGTCATATCACCCATATTTTCTATTTTGGAGACGGCACTTTTGCCGTTTACAACGCCTTCCCATAACTTATCAGCGCCTACTCCAAATGGAGACACAACACCCATCCCTGTTATTACTACTCGTCTTTTTGTCATTTTTACACCTATAAATTTGCTATCTTATAATTTAATGAGGAGAACTTGCACATCAAGAACCCCTCATTAATTCTCTAAATTTCCTTTGAGCGATTATGAATTTGCTTCAATGTAGTTAACAGCATCTTGAACAGTTGCAATTTTTTCAGCTTCTTCATCAGGAATTTCGCATCCGAATTCTTCTTCAAAAGCCATAACTAATTCTACTGTATCTAATGAATCAGCACCTAAATCTGCTGTAAAACTTGCTTCAGGAGTAACAGAGCTTTCATCTACGCTTAATTGTTCAACTACAACTTTTTTTACTCTTTCTAAAACGTCACTCATTTTTTTTTCCTCATTTTAACTAATACTTAAATTTTATTTTACTCTAATTATTATACTATCTATATGTAATTTTGCAAATTTGTTAACTAAATAACTAATCCGCCGTCAACACCAATAACTTGTCCTGTTATATAAGTAGCATCTTCTGCTAAAAATTTAACTGTTTTTGCTATGTCTTCGGGCTGACCAAGTCTTTTTAATGGAATATGTTCTGCCATTTTTTCAGGGTCTAAATCTTTTGTCATATCAGTTTGGATAAATCCTGGGGCAATTGCATTAACTCTAACATTTCTAGAACCTAATTCTTTTGCTAATGATTTAGTAAATCCAATTAAGCCTGCTTTTGCTGCTGAATAGTTTGCTTGACCTGCATTACCCATTTGTCCAACGATACTAGACATGTTTATAATACAACCGCTGCGTTGTTTTATCATTGTTTTAATTGCCGGATTTGTCATATAGAAAGCACTATTTAAATTTGTATTTATAACAGCTTCCCAATTGTCGCTGCTCATTCTCATGAATAAGCCGTCACGTGTGATTCCTGCATTATTTACTAATACATCAAGTTTGCCAAAATCAGCTAAAACTTCTTCAACTGCTTTTGCACAGGATTCTTTATCTGCTACATTAAATTTATATGCTTTTGCTTTTACATTCAATGCATTAAGTTCTTCAATTGTTTTATTTGCAGCTTCTTCATTTCCTGCATAACTAATAGCTACATCATATCCGGCTTTTGCCAGTTCTATGGCACATGCTTTTCCGATGCCTCTTGAAGCACCTGTAACAAGAGCAACTTTATTTTCTGCCATTATACAAGCTCCTTTTCTTTTAATTCTTCTGCAATATTCATTAATGATTCATAATCAAATATATTTAAAGTTGTAAGTTCAGCATTTATTTTTTTATTTAATCCTGCTAATACTTTTCCCGGACCTATTTCAATAAAATCTATTATACCTTCTTTTTCTATATTATTTATAGTTTGAGTCCATAATACAGAAGAATATATTTGTTTTGGTAATTTATTTTTAAATTCTTCACCTTTTGTTTCAGCATTTGCATCAACATTTGTATAAACAGGTACTTGTGTATCTTTAAATTCAAATTGATTTACAAAATCAACAAACTCTTCAGCAGCACCTTTCATTAATGGAGAATGAAAAGCTCCTGATACAGCTAAAGGAAGAACTCTTTTTGCTCCTGCTTCTTTAAATTTATCAAGATTATTAGTTATTTCTTCTTTATCCCCAGTTATAACAACTTGTCCTGGTGAATTATAATTTGCTACAGAAACATTTTCTAGTCCTTCTGTAATATTTATAACTGTTTCATTGTCTAATCCAAGCACAGCTGCCATTGAACCATTTGTTTTTTCTGCTGCTTCATTCATTAAGTTTGCTCTTTTTTGAATTAATTTTAGAACCGTTTCTAAATCAATAGCACCTGCCGCATATAATGCCGCATATTCACCTAAACTGTGACCTGCAGTGCATGCTATATTTACATTTGTTTTTTCTTTTAATGCTTCTAAAGCAGCCAAAGAAACAGTCAAAATACATGGTTGTGAATTGATTGTTTTCATTAAATCTTCTTCGCTGCCGTTAAAACATAGTTCTGATATTTTATATCCTAAAACTCTATCAGCTGTATCAAATACATTTTTTGCTGCTGTAGAATTTTCATATAAATCTTTTCCCATGCCAGGTTTTTGTGCTCCTTGTCCCGGGAAAATTAACGCAAATTTTTTCATTAAACAATACCTTCTCTTAATCTGACAACAGTTGTTCCTACTGTCATTCCTGCTCCAAACCCTGTTAAAATTGCACTACAAGGTAATTTCATCTTTCCGCTTTCAACAGCTTCAACTAGTGCTATAGGAATAGATGCAGCTGATGTATTTGCATAATCTTTAATATTCGAAATTACATTTTCAGGATTAAATTCAAGTCTTTTTTCTAAAGCTTCAATAATTCTCATATTTGCCTGATGTGGTACTAAATAATCAATATCACTCATTTTTAATCCTGATTTTTCAACACATTCTTCAATGTAATTTGGAAGCTTTGTAACTACATATTTATAAACTTCTTTTCCATCCATTTTAACAAACATTTGAGCTTCATCATTTTGTTCAACTAACGGACAATTTTTACCGGGAGTTCCCATTTGTATAAAGTGACCTAAATGACCTTCTGCTTTTAAATCAACAGCAATAATATCATCTTGATTATCGTCTGATACTGTAAGCATCATAGCTCCGGCACCGTCGCCAAATAATACACAAGAAGCTCTGTCATTCCAATCTAAACATCTTGATAAACCTTCTGTTGCAACTATTAGAATATTTTTTGCCATGCCTGATTTTATAAGACCTCTAGAAATCCCCATTCCATATATAAGACCGGAACAAGCTGCTGTAATATCAAAGCATGCAGCATTAACTGCACCGATTGCTGCTTGAATTTCACATGCTGTTGACGGATAAATATGTGTTCCTAAGCTTGCTGCTGCAATAATATAATCAATTTTTTCAACATCTATTTTAGCTTTTTCTAATGCTTTTTTTGCAGCGCCTATACCCATTTCAACAGCTGATTCATTGCCGGAAAGGACATGTCTTTTTTCAATACCGGTTCTTGTTTTTATCCATTCATC
The DNA here is from genome assembly GCA_910583875.1 of uncultured Vampirovibrio sp. GTDB lineage: Bacteria > Cyanobacteriota > Vampirovibrionia > Gastranaerophilales > Gastranaerophilaceae > Avigastranaerophilus. Next base: position 121,307 of record CAJTXT010000002.1, read on the forward strand.
AGATGTTTCTATTATTTTTGTTAAATCATCATTAGTGATTACAGTTTCAGGTACTTGAAACCCTATACCTGCAATTCTTATCGGAATATTCATTGTTATTATATCTCCCCATAAAATGAAGCAATACTTTTATTTACGCCTGCTTCTACTGCATTATAAGCAACTTTGACTGCATTCTTAATTGCATAAGCAGAAGAACGACCATGACAAATTACTGTAATGCCCTTAACTCCAAGTAATAATGCACCGCCAAATTCTTCATAGTTAATTTTTGCGTACATTTTTTTCAAAATAGGCCTTACTAACAGACCAAGCATTTTTGATACGAAATCATGACAAAATTCTTGTTTTATCATATAGAAGAACATTCTTGCTACACCTTCTATTGTTTTTAATGTAACATTGCCGACAAATCCGTCACAAACTATTACATCACAGTTTCCTAAAAAGATTTCTTTACCTTCCGCATTACCTATGAAGTTTAGTTTGTCTTTATTTTCATCGAATAATTTGTATGTGTCTTTAGCCAGTTCATCGCCTTTTCCAGCCTCTTCTCCAATGTTTAACAATGCTATTCTTGGGTTTTCTATTCCTAAAACAGATTTTGCATATGTTGAACCCATTAAGCCAAATTGATAAAGCATTTCAGGTGTACAATCAGTATTTGCACCTGAGTCGATTAATACTAAAGGTCCTTTCATTGTAGGTATAACGGTTGCAATAGCAGGACGTTCAATTCCGCGTAATCTTCCAAGCCCAAATAAACTTGCACCCATTGCAGCACCGGTTGAACCTGCCGCAACTACTGCATCAGAACTGCCTGTTACTACTGCATTAACTGCTAAAACTATAGATGAATTTTTCTTCTTTCTGATTGCTTGACCCGGAGCTTCTCCCATTTCAATAACTTCAGAAGCTTGTGTTTTCTTTATATCAAGATTTTTTGTGTTTATTCTCATTCTTTTTGGCGGGAAAATTCCTCCGCCAACTGAGATTACAATACCTTCTTGATCTATTCTGTCAAGTTCACGTTCAATATCATATAATTTTCCTACTAATTCTATGGGAATATTATATTCCTTTGCAGCCCATACTGCTCCTTCTACTATTGCTCGTGGCGCATTATCGCCGCCCATTGCATCTATAGCTATCCTCGTCATACTATTTTATATCCCCATTCGTATTCTAATTATTCAGCGTCTTTTACTTCTGCAGCAGCTTTTTTGCTTACTTGTTGTCCTTTGTAAGTTCCACATTCCATACATACTGTATGTGTTAATACTGTTGCACCGCAATTTGTACAAATTGTTGTTTCAGGAACTGAACCTTTCCAATTTGCTCTTCTGTGTCCTTGTGCTGATTTACCTGTTCTTTTCTTTGGTACTGCCATAATTTTATTCCTTTTCTATCTTAATATTTTTAAATACTTCTAATCTTGGGTCAGTAAAATCTGTTTTTATATATTTATTCACATTTTCACTTCCATTACAATTTATATCACAAACAAGCTTATTTGGCATATTTAATATTACGCTTTGATAAATAAAATCTGTAATATCTATTTCATCTTTGCCATTTAGATCTTCTATAAAAGCATTGTCTTTTAGCTCGAAATCATCGCCATAACTGTCACAAAGACTATTTCTTTCAAAAAATTCTTCAACCTCTATATTAAATTCTTTTGTAAATTCTTTTAAGCATAAATCACATGTTAAATTTAATAAAGCATGAATATTTCCGCTAATTTTTATCATTGAGCCTATAATTTCTGCTTTTAATTTTGCTTCAACAGGCACATCTTTGTTAAATTCTTCATATATCTCTGAAAAATTTATTGCTTGTACTTTATTTTCTTTATTTTCAATTTCTGAAATTTTAATCTTCATATTTTTTTATTTTAAATAGAAGAAGTTATTTGTCAAATAAAAAAGGGAACTATATTATGTTCCCTTTTATTATCCTGCATTATATGAGAAGGACTTTTGAATATTTTGTTGTAACATCTGATCAGCTGATTGTTGTTCTGTTGTTGCTGCTTGTAATTGTGTTTGTATTTTCTTCATTCTCAGTTCAAGCTGGGCGTCTAAGTTTTCAAGTTCGACTTTCCTTGCTTGTAACTGCTTAACGGCGGGAGAATCTGTATTGCCAATATCACTTATTTGACTTGTCAATTGTGTTATTGTATCAGTTAGATTAAGTTTTTGCGTAGTTATATCATCTAACCTGCTTTGCAGCTTATTGATATAACTTGTTAAATACATTGATCTACTGAAAGATACTAGAAATCCCATATTATTTACCTTGTTTGATTAAGTGACCTACCTTTTAAAAATACGTGTTCTGAATTTTGAGCCAAAATTAATTCTGTTTTTTTCAGTTTGTATTTTTCATAGATAATTCGATTCTCTATCTTTTTTAGTTTTTGGTTTACTGTAGCTAATTCTCTAAAATAAGTTACAGTATTGTTTACAATGAGTTTTATTGGATTGTTTTTCTTCAAATAAGCTCTTGTAAAGTTTAAAAAGTTATTGAATCTTTTTATATTTAGTTGTAGTGTTGCCGCTGCATTTGCTTTTGCCACAAAATACTCCTTGCTTAGACAAGACTACATATATATTAAAACAATTAATCTTTATTTATTGCTAGCTGATTTAATATTCTACGCAGTCTCTTATTTTACCTTTTACTCTTTCTAAAACATTACTATTCCTAATATATGTATCGTGTTAATTGCTTTTTTTCTTTAATTATTTCTTGGTTTTTTATAAAAAAAATTTACATTTTTTTACAAAAATGTAAATTTTTTGAAATATTTTTATAAATTATTTTATTTATAGAAATTTATTACATCATTTATTAGATTTATAACTTTTGTTGTAATTTGTTCAATATATTCTGCATTTGCAAGTCCATTTACAACAATATCTGCATTTTTCATTGTAGGTCTTATATAAATTTGTGCTGTAGAGTTAACATCATTAAATTGAAGTTCTGCTGCACTACCAGTTTTTCCTCTTGATGCTGCTCTTTCAAACCATCGTTCTCTAATTTGTTCATAAGGAGTGAAAACATAAACTTTGATATCAAATAAATCTACTAATTCTTCTCCTAATACATATAAGCCTTCTGCTAGAATGGCTCTTGTTGGATTTTTATATGCTCTATTAGGAATACTTTCACAAGTTACAAAATCATATTCAGGTGCATTAATACCGCAGCCATTTTTCAAACTGATTAAATGCGCTCTCATTAATTCCAAATTAATAGCATCAGGTTTATCGAAACTGAAACCTGTTTTATATAATTCTTCATAACTTCCTGCTTGTTTTAGTTCTTCTGATGTATCTTTGTAGTAATCATCGCAGCATAAACTTGTATATGTTTCATTATATAGTCTTTTTCTTAATGCTTTTGAAACATAATTAACTAATGTTGTTTTTCCAGAAGCAGATTCTCCTGTAATTCCGATTAAACATTGTTTTTGTTTATTTGTTAAAAATTCTTTTACTACTTTTATGATTAAATTTTCGTTAAGGGAAAGAATTAACGGTTGTTTTTGTTGTCTATCTTCTTCTAATATCTCTTTTATACCGTCAACAATTCTAAATATAGCAAAACTAATGTCTTTTTTTGCTGGTTCTACAAGTGTTTCTCGTTCAAGTAAAATTTCTTGCGGCATTTCATACTCCAATTTTTATTATATTTTACCAGTATTAAATCTCATTATAAAATAATTTGTTAGCGCATGTATCTATTCTTTACAATTATTACAATAAAAATTTATATAGTTTTTTAAATCATTGATTTTTTCATCTAAAGATAGTGTTACTAATTCGCATTTTTTCAATATTTGCTGCTCATTTTCTATTTTTTTTGAAAATATAAATTGTTTTTTTATACTATTTTTTATGTAAATTTTTAAAGCTTTTATATCTTCATAAATTGAAATATCTATATATTTTGTATCTTCATACATTGAAGATAATACTTCATTTATAACCAGCATTGTTTCCAAGACTTTTTTTTGCATTACTGATTTTTTAAGAATAGTCATGTTTCTTTTTATATTTTGATAAATTTCAAGAATCTTTTCTTTTTTATGTATTAATGTTTTTTCAAAATATGTTTTTGTTGTTATGTAACCCTTTTCTATTAATTTTTCTTTAGTATTCTTATCCAAAGTAAAATCGAATAAAATAATATCTTTTGCATCTATTACAACAAAGTCATATCTGTCATTAGTGTGATAGTCATTAAAAACATTTTCGGTTGATAGATACCAAATTGTATTAATTATTGAATTTACATAATCCATTGGATTTTTTATATCACTATCATCTCTGGAACCTTCAAGTCTAAATTCAAGAAGTCTGTTTTCTTTTGTATTTAGTTCATCATATATTTTCCATGCCGGCCAGCTTTTAATTAAATCGCCATCAACTAAGATTGCTTCACCTTCATTAATTGGCTTCATTAGGCCGGGAAGGCTTGCTGATGTTCTTACTGCGTAAGCTATTTCTGTATCAGGTGTTGTTTCTTTAGAAAATATATGCGGCGTATTTGTATTAATATCTATTGTTAATATTTTAAGGTCTTTATCTATATCTTTGAAATATACTTTTTTGTTTTTTGTTCCATATAATTTTTCGCTAAATTTTTCTCTTAGCCAGTCAAGAAAAATTTCACCTTTGCTTAATGAAATATCATTATTAAATATGTTTATATTAATATCTCTAAACATATTGAAATTAAATTCAAAGAACATCTCTTTTATTTCATCAGCATTATATCCTACGGCTAAAAGTGATGCAAAAACAGCACCAACTGAAGAACCTGCTATTGACTCAAGCTCAATATTATTTTCCTGCAAGGCTTTAACTGCGCCAATATAACATAATCCCCTTATGCCCCCGCCGCCAAATACACAATTATATTTTATAGAATTTCCCAAAATAACCTCTTCTTTTACATAATAATAGCCCAAAAATTCTAAAATGGAACTTTTGGGCTATTATATTATTTTTTAATTATTGGCAGTTAGCAGCTTCTTCTTCTGTAACACCTTTAATTGTTAAGCTTACTTTACCTCTGTCATCGATTTTAATTATTTTAACAATAACTTCTTCGCCAACATTTAGTTTGCCTTCAATTGTATCAATTCTTTCTTTGCAAACTTGAGAAATGTGAACCATACCATCTTTGCCTGGAGCTAGTTCTACGAATGCACCAAATTGAACAATCTTAACAATTTTACCTTTGCAAACCATACCTTCAACAGGTTTAAAAGTCATTTGTTTAATCATATGGATTGCAATATCAGCACCTTCTTTATCATTAGAAGTGATTGTAACTCTGCCGTCATCTTGAATATCAATTTCAGCACCTGACGCTTCAATAATACCTCTAATATTTTTACCGCCAGGTCCAATTACTGCGCCAATATCTTCTGTCGAAATCATCATTGTAAAGATTCTTGGTGCGTATGGAGATAATTCTTTAGCAGGTTCTGTAATTGCTTCTCTCATTTTTGATAAGATATGTAATCTGCCTTCTTTAGCTTGAGCTAATGCTCTTCTTAAAGTATCGTTAGCAATACCTTTTGCTTTCATATCCATTTGAAGAGCTGTAATGCCATCGTCATTACCTGTTACTTTAAAGTCCATGTCACCAAGGAAGTCTTCAATACCTTGAATATCTGTTAAAACAACCGGTTCTCTATCTGGTTCTGTAATCATACCCATAGCAACCCCGCCAATCATACATTTAACAGGAACACCAGCGTTCATTAATGCCATTGAAGAACCACAAGTTGAACCCATTGATGTAGAACCGTTTGATTCTAATACATCAGATGTTACTCTAATTGTGTAGCCGAATTCTTCTTGTGATGGAAGTGCAGGTACATTTGCTCTTTCTGCTAAGTTACCATGACCAACTTCTCTTCTTCCCGGACCTCTTAATGGTTTTACTTCTCCAACAGAGAAACCTGGGAATATATATTTATGCATATAAGTCTTTTTAACTTCTGGGTCAACGCCGTCTAATTCTTGAGCCATTCCAGGACCTGCTAAAGTTGCAACTGAAAGTATTTGAGTTTGTCCTCTTGTAAATACTGCGCTGCCGTGTGCTCTTGGAATAACACCAACTTCACACCAGATAGGTCTTACTTCATTTGGTTTTCTTCCGTCAGCTCTAACACCTTCATCTAAAATCATTGCACGCATAATTTTCTTTTCAGCAGCTTTAAATTCTTCCGCTACAAAGTCAATGCCTGTTTCTTCAATAATTTGATGAATGTAATGGTCTTCTGGAAGAGCTTCAACTCTTTCTTTAACAAGTTTTTTAGCTTCATCTAATTTATCTTGTCTGTATTTTCTGTCAAAGTTGTGATATGCATCAAAAATCATATCATGAGCAACTTCATTTATTAAATTTTTAAGTTCTGTTGTATCATACGGATTAACAAATTCTTCTCTTTGAACTCCGCATTCCTGAGCAAATTGTAATTGGGCATCACATTGTTTTCTGATTTCAACTTGTGCAAATTCAACAGCTTCCATAATATCGTCTTCTGTAACAAATTTACATCCAGCTTCAACCATAATAACGCTATCGTGAGTACCTGCTACAACGATGTCTAAATCAGATTTATCTGCTTCTTGGTGAGTCGGATTTGCAATTAATTGTCCGTCGACTTTAGAAACTCTAACTGCACCGATTGGTCCTTCAAATGGTGCTCCTGATAACATTAATGCAGCGGATGCGCCAAGCATTGCTAATGTATCAGGTTGGTTTTGCTGATCATAGCTGAATAATTGAGCTACTATTTGAATATCATTTCTGTAACCTTTTGGAAATAAAGGTCTTATAGGTCTATCAATTAAACGTGAAACAAGAATAGCTTTGTCGCTTGCTTTACCTTCGCTTCTGTTATATCCGCCAGGAATACGTCCAATTGAAGACATTCTTTCTTCATAATCAATTAATAGTGGGAAAAAGTCTATACCAACTCTTGGTTCTTTGCTAACGCAGCAATGTACAAATAACATTGTATCGCCGCATCTTACTGTTACTGAGCTGGTAGCTGATTTTGCATACTTACCTGTTTCAATGGTAACTGTTTTACCGCCTACAGGTATTTCAATTCGTTTTGATTCTACCATGTTTTTTCTCTTTTCTTTTTTTACACTTCTGTTTTCATTTATGATTATAACTTAAATTATAGAATTGTGTACTTATATTTTATTTATTTAAAAAATTTTCTTGTTGTTGTATCATTTTTTATATGCAGGGACGTATTATAAAGATATTTTCAGATTTCTTTTATGTTGAAACAGAACTTGGTATTGTTGAAGCAAAGCTTAGAACTGTTTTGAAAAAACAACTTGCGGATGTTTATACAGGTGATTTTGTTGAGCTTGAACAATTTGATGAAAAATCAATGCAGGCATTTATTACTAAGGTGGTAAATCGTTCTAACTTAATTACAAAACCAAAAGTTGCAAATGTATCACAGGTAATAATTGTTTCAGCATTAAAAGAACCTGATTTAAATTTTGAACAATTGAACAGGTATATTGCTCATTGCGAATATCATAAAATCATGCCTGTATTATGTTTTAATAAAGAAGACATAAATGATGATGAAGGTTTAAAACAAAAAGTTTCAGATATATATCAACCATTAAATTATAAAGTTATTTTTACTTCTGCTCTTGAAAAAACCGGTATTGAAGAATTGAAACCTGTATTAAAAAATAATACTTCTATTTTATGCGGTTCATCAGGTGTTGGAAAATCATCATTAATTAATGCACTATTAAACAGTTCAAAATTAAGAACGCTTCCTGTCAGTGAAAAAACAAAACGAGGTGTTCATACTACAAGACATTGTGAGTTAATTGATATTGATAAAAATTCATTTATTGTTGATACTCCGGGTTTTTCACATCTAAAGTTTGATTTTTTGCTCCCTTACGATGTTCAAAAACTTTTTGTTGAATTTAATAAACATGACTTTAATTGTAAATATAAGGATTGTCTTCATATTTCGGAAGATGGCTGCGGTTATCTTGAAATAACATCAAATATGTCTGAAGCAAGATATGAAAGTTATAAAAAATTTGTATCTGAAGCTAAAGAATATGAAGAAAAAATTTCAAAAGAATCTATAAAAAATGAATTGAATATAAAATATAATCAAAATAAAATTATGACTAAAATTTCTCATAAAAAGCGAAATTTATCTAGAAAATCTGCAAAACAAAAAATGTATAGAGAAGAGATATAAAAATGAAAGAAACTGCAAAAAATAAGTTTAATGATATTAGAAAAATTATAGATAGAAAATTAGATGAATATATTGATGTTATTTATCCTGAAAATATATATGAATCAATGAAATATTCATTACTGGCAGGCGGAAAAAGATTACGTCCTGTTATGGCGGTAGAAACTGCTTTAATGTTGGGCTGTAATGAAGAAAATATTATACCTGCAGCAACAGCTATTGAAATGCTTCATTGTCAAAGTTTAATACATGATGATATGCCATGTATTGATAATGATGATTATAGAAGAGGAAAACTTTCCAATCATAAAAAATTTGGCGAAGCTACCGCATTATTAGCTGGTGATGCATTATTGAGCTATGCTCCTAAAATTATTATTGATAAAACACCAAAAACAGTTCCTTCTGAAATTTTATTAAAAGTATTAAGAGAATTTTTTATAGCAGCTGGTGTAGACGGAATTATTTCAGGTCAAGTAGTTGATATAGATTCAGAAAAAAAGAAGATTTCTAAAGAAACTTTAAGTTTTATATATGAATATAAAACAGCTAAACTATTCAAACTTGCAGTAAGAACAGGAGCATTAATTGCCGGTGCAGATGAAAAACAATTACAACTATTAACAGATTTTGCGTCTTATTATGGACACGCATTTCAAATATATGATGATATTTTAGATGTTACTTCAACACTTGAGGAATTAGGTAAAACGCCAGGAAAAGACGCGAATGTTGAAAAATCAACTTATGTTTCAATGTATGGACTTGAAGAAGCAAAAAAACAAGCACTATTCCTTTGTGATAAAGCTTGTGATATACTATATTCAAATAGATATCAATCAGAAATTTTATTGGGAGTTGTATCAGATATTTCCGAGGGGATTAAAAAATGTTCTTAAATACAAGTTATGAAATTATTATAAATGGTTTAGAAGCAGCATTTGTTGCTCAATTATTAAAATTTATAGGTCATATATTTAAAACAAGAAAAGTGGATTTTCAGGTATTAGCAACTACAGGTGGAATGCCAAGTGCTCATACAGGGGGTGTTGTTGCTTTATCTACAACAGTAGGTCTTATTTGCGGCTTTGATTCTGTTGAATTCGCAATCGCAATAGGTTATGCACTTGTTGTTATGTATGATGCAGCAGGTCTTAGACGTTCAACCGGAAAAATTGCAGCATGTTTAAATAAAATTTGTGATGATTATTATGAAAAAGGTCAGGTACCGGTTGACAGATTAAAAGAACTTTTAGGTCATACTCCTTTTGAAGTTTTTGTAGGTGCTTTATTAGGTGCTTATATTGCATTTGTTAACCATTTATATTTATTTCAATAGGTTATAATGGAAAGATTTGATTTTTTTAACAATTATTCGGATGCTGTTTGTATTTTTTCTGATGATAATAAAATTGTTTTTAAAAACAAATCTTTTTTATCATCTTTTTCAGATTATAGTTCTGTAGACAGGTTCAAAAAACATTTTAATTTTAATCTTTGTTTATTATCTTTAGATGATATTAATAACATGACTCCTATTGATATGCTTTTGCAATCAAAAGAAAATTTTCATACAATTTGTACTTATCAAAATTTAGATGAAGAATATATTTATTATTATATTTATACTTTTAAATATCAGAACTACAGAGTTGCTATATTTAAGGATGTAACTTCTGTAGATAAAATTGAATCTATAGAAAAAAAGTATTCGCAATTGCAGTTTTTATATAATGAAGTAAAAGAATCCACTGAAAAATTTGCAAAAATGCAAGAGCATGCTCAAACCCAAGTTTTAAAAATGGGTATAATTAATAGAATTTCACTTGTAATTAGAGAAACTAATGATATAGAAACAATTTTATCTTCTACTTTAACTGAAATACATAATCTTTTAGGTTCTTTTAAAACGTATTTTTCTATGAAAGAAAAAACATATTTTAAAATAAAATATTCTGTTTTAGAAAATGATGTAGAACAAGATACAATTACTGAATATGAAGACGATGTCTTAAAACAAATAAAAAATAAAAATATTGTAGTTTCCTCTTGTTTAAAAGAATTTTTAAATTCTGAAATTCTTTTAAATAAAGGTACAAAGCGTATCATAATTCCTGTTTATAATAAAAATAAACTTTTAGGAATTATTGTTACCTTTACAAGACAGAAATTTCAATTAGAAGATAATCAGCAAATATTACAATCAATTTCAGTACAACTTGCAAGTTCGATTGTACAAGCTGGTTTAATTCAGCAATTAAATAAGAAAAATAAAAAATTAGAAAAAACTCTTAATGAATTAAAAGATACACAGATGCAATTAATAAATTCAGAAAAAATGGCATCAATAGGTCAATTAGTTTCTGGTGTTGCGCATGAAATTAATACTCCCTTGGCATCTATAAGTTCAAATAATGCTTTAATCAATAAAATTTTATCTTCAAAAGAGTCTATTTCTCAAAATCAGCTTGATGTACTAAAGGATTTAAATTCTATAGATATTGAAGCTGCAAATAGAATTTCAAATATAGTAAAATCTTTAAAACGATTTGTACGTTTGGATGAAGCGGAATTTCAAGAAGCTGATATAAATAGTGAACTGGATTTAACTCTTAAACTTATTGCACATGAAATTAAAAACAATATTAAAATCGAAAAGAATTATTCAAAACTTCCTCCTGTGTTGTGTAGTGTAAATATGCTAAATCAAGTGTTTATGAATATTTTAGTTAATGCATGTCATAGCATTCAAGACAGTAAACATAATGGAATAATATCAATTACAACTACTGTTGAAAATAATAATTTAATAGTAAAAATTAAAGATAACGGTGTTGGTATTCCAGCAGATATCCAAAATAAAATTTTTAATGTTGGTTTTACAACAAAAAAAATAGGTATAGGAACTGGTTTAGGTTTATCTATTTCAAAAAAAATTATAGAATTGCATAAAGGTTCAATTTCTTTTGTTTCTAAATCAAATGAAGGTACTGAATTTACAGTATGTATTCCTATTTCAAATTAATTCATGTATTTTTCTTTTAATTTAGGAAGAACTAAATCCCACGCTTCTTCAGTTGGATGTATATTATCAGGAAGCCAGTATTTTTTTTCATATATATTTATATCGCCGATTAAATTGGCTGCCTTAACTACGGTAATTCCCATTCTTTCTAATTTTTTTATTTCATATTCAGATAGTTCTTTTCTTGATAATTCTGGGAATTCAACCATTATAAATTTTGAATTTGGATATTTTTTCTTTGTTATTTCTACAGATTTTTCCATTACTGCATTAAATAATTGAAAATCCAAACTTTCTTTATTTGCTTGATTATATATTTTTTTATTTAATAAACGCTTTATAAAAAATGATGAGTATAATGGATTACAATTTGGTGTAACGTTTTTTAACCCATTATTTGTTATTTCATAGCGTAAATTAAACATATCAATTAATGGATTAACTTGGTAATTATATAATCGTTGTATATGATTCCATATAAAAATATAAATAACATAGTCAACATTTTCGTCTATAATATCATCATTTTCTAATTGATAAAGCATAAATTGAGTACCAGTTGCACCTTTTGCTTTATTTATACAGCTTTTTCCCGTAAGTTCGGATATTTTATAACATGGCGTTTGATTATCATCTAAGCCCGCCCCTTCTGCAAAAGAGCAGCCAAACCAAATAATTGATTTTTGCGTATTATCTTTTATAAAGGAAGTTCTAAAGATAGTAGGAGAAAAAGGTTTAAGTAATCTATATTTGGTTTCGTATCCTCTGGTATTATTTGATTCAAGTCTGTCTGCTTGTTTTTTAAATGTTTCATTTTCTGCTTTTGTTTTATAAAAGCAATAACCTTCTATTACAATTAGAGATATAAATACCAATAATAAGTTTATCAATATTCGCTTACACATAAAATGTCCTTAATTTTATATACGTTTACCACATGTTTTTTTATTATATAATTCAATTATAGTTATTATAAAAGAAAGAGAAAAATATGGCTATAAAAGCACCAAAAGGAACAAAAGATATATTGCCTTCTGAAATAGAGAATTGGCACAATATCGAAAAAATAGCTTCTGATGTATTTACAAAAGCTAATTTTAAAGAAATAAGAACTCCTATTTTTGAAGATACGGATTTATTTGAACGAGGTGTAGGTGACACTACTGATATTGTAAATAAAGAAATGTATACGTTTATAAAAAGTGACAGAAGTCTGACTTTACGACCTGAAAATACAGCAGGAGTTGTAAGAGCTTATCTTGAACATGGTTTTCATAGAGAAAGCCCGCCTGTTAAATTATGGTATAAAGGTCCAATGTTTAGATATGAAAGACCACAAGCAGGAAGACAAAGACAATTCCACCAAATTGGTGTTGAAATGTTTGGTATTCAAGATGCTTCGGCAGATGCTGAATGCATTATGTTGGCAACTGAATTCTTACATGGATTAGGTTTAAATGATTTAGTTGTTGAGATAAATTCTTTAGGCTGTAATGTTTGCCGTCAAGAATACAAAGAACAATTGAAAAAAACAATAGCTCCTTTTTTAGATGGCTTATGTGAGGATTGCCGCAGCAGATATGAGAAAAATCCATTAAGAATTTTAGATTGTAAAAATGAAACATGTAATAAATTATTTGAAGAAAATAATTTAAAAGAATCAATTTCAGGTATTAAATTGTGTGATGAATGTTCAACACATTATATGCAGCTAAAATCATATTTAGATGCATTAAATATAAAATATGTTGAAAATACCTTCCTTGTTAGAGGTTTGGACTATTATACAAAGACTGTATTTGAAATTAAATCAAATAATTTGGGTTCACAAAATGCAGTATGCGGCGGAGGACGTTATGATGGATTAGTAGAAACATTAGGTGGTCCACATACTCCTGCAGTTGGCTGGGCAATGGGTGTTGAACGATTAAACTCACTTATTCCCCAACTAGAAACTTCTAAAATAGATTATTTTGTAGTTTCTGATAATAAAGTTGAAGCTGTTAAGCTTGCTGCAAAATTAAGAAAAGAAGGTTTCTCTGTTGAATTTGATTATAATTCAAGAAAATTTGCAAAGCAGCTTGAAAAAGCTTCTAAAATCGCAAACAAGGCTATTATTCTTGGTGAAGATGAAATTCAAAATAACTATTTAACAGTTAAAAATCTTTCAGATTCAACTCAATTGAAAATGACATTTGAAGATATTATTAAAGAATAAAATGTTTTTCTACAGCAGAAAGCTCTTCGTAAACGGCTCCCGCTTCGAAGAGCTCTTCTATTGTAATTCCGAAAAGGCTAATAAAATTAATTGTTTTTTCATTAAAATTATTTGTTCTAATATCTGATAATATTTGAGTGACAATGTCTTTTCTTTTTAAAACACTGCCTTTTAAATCTGTATTTTTATTAAAAATTCTTTTTTTTGATTTGCCCATTTGTTTATTAATTAATTCTATTTATACATTGTATAAAGAACTCTTTTTCAATACAAGTTTTTGTTATAAAAAGATAAATGTAAATAAATGTAAAAAATATAACAAATAGAGTTTAGAAACAGCAATTTTTGGTTTTACAAGTCTTTATGATTGTAAGAGAATTTACGTAAAGGAGTATTTTACATGTTAATAAACCGTATTTCTGTTGGAAATAATTATAATCAATTTAAAAAATTAAATAAGAAAAATGCACTTGAACAACAACAAAATAATAATAGTTATGCAAGCAATGTATCTTTTAAAGGTGATTCATTAAAGAAAGCTGTATTAATTACACCAGCTTTATTATCAACTTTAACAGGATGTGCAGCACCAATGGCACAGGCACCTGCACAAAATGTACAAGATCAAGCTGCAGAATTAGCAGCTAAAATAGATGCATTATCTGCTCAATCAGAAAAAATGAATTTGGCAGATATTAATTTGCATTCAATGCCTGTAACAGAATTCTATTTTACTGATTCAGATGGCAAGGTTAATTTGATTGCACCAAATAAAGATATCCCTTCAAACGAACAAGGTACTATTATTGTAACTGTAACAGAAAAAGAATCTGAAGCTGTAGATGAGGGTTCAACTCTTGGTGAAATTATAGAAAAAGTTTATTCAGATGCACTATCTCAATATGAAGGAGAAGAAAGAGCTGCTGTATTTAATAAATTAATTGATGAAACAGTTCAAGCAAATCCTTCTTTATCAGAATATATAAAATCTGAACTTGGTGAAGAAGCAAAAAGCTATCAAGATATAAGTAATTTAAACTTATATACCGGTAAAACAAGTGAAGATGAAACATTAGATACAAGATTATTAACTATGCCAACAGCAGTTGTATATCAAGTACAATCTGAAAAACCAGAAAAGGCAGATATGTGTTATTCAATGACATCATATTCTCCATCAACTTCTACAGCAAGTGTTATTAAAGATTCTGATAACTTATTAGATGGTGAATATGCTTCCTTCTCTGATTTGATTTATGGAACATATGGTGAAGATATTTCAGAAGAAGCTTATAGAGATATTGTATATGGTGTTGTAAATTCTCCTGATAATGCAGCAGAATTTGAATATGTTCTTGATAATATGAACTTTAATGACATTGTTAAAGTTGCTAATATTACAGATTTAAATAGAACATTAGATGAAAATACTGATGATATGTTATTAGGACTATCATTACCAACTGTAACTACATTAAAGACACAATCTCATAATGCTGATATTCAAAATACAGATAAAAATGCAATTATTTACCAAATTTCACCTGCAGCAGTTAATGAAGGTCAAGATGACAGAGCGATTTTACTTGTAAGTAATCCAAATCAAGATGGAACTATGAATGCTGGTGATGTTTATACATTACAAGATGCTCTTCAATTCTATTCATCTCCTGATGGTAACGGAAGATTTGCTGTTGTTGTTGATGGTAAATTAGAATTAAATACTAAAGCTGAATATGCTGAAGAATTTTCAAATAATATTATGGCTCAAATTGCTTATGGTAATTTAGATATATTTGCAACAGAATATACAGATAAAAACGGAGTTCATAACTTTGGTGTATTTGATGTAAATCCTGATTATGATGTTGAAGGTAAATCTTTAGATGAAATCATTGCAAATTCAACAATTAATTTAGATAGATTAAAAAGTTTTAGTTTCGTAAATCCGGATGGTTCATCAAAATTTGAAGATGGTGTTGAATTAAAATTACCTCAGTTTAATTATAGAATTAATGATTGTGCTACATTAAAACCATGTGGTTGTGATTGTGGCTGTGACGATAAAATCAACAATGTAACAAATACAGAAACAGTAACCAATACAGAAAATGTAACAAATACAGATACTGTAACAAATACTGAGACAGTGACAAATACAGAAAATGTAACTAATACAGATACTGTGACAAATACAGAAACAGTCACAAACACAGAAAACGTAACTAATACAAATACAGTAACAAACACAGAGACTGTAACAAATACAGAAAACGTAACCAATACAAATACAGTAACAAACACAGAGACTGTAACAAATACAGAAAACGTAACCAATACAAATACAGTAACAAACACAGAAACTGTAACAAATACTGAAAACGTAACTAATACAAATACTGTGACAAATACAGAAACTGTAACAAATACAGAAAACGTAACTAATACAAATACTGTGACAAATACAGAAACAGTTACAAATACTGAAAATGTAACTAATACAGTAACAATAACAAATACAGAAAATGTTACTAATACAGAAACAGTTACAAATATTGTAAATGTTACAAATACTGAAACTGTAACACAAACTGAAACTGTTACTAAAACTGAAACAGTAACCAATACAGTAACTGTAACAAATACAGCTACAGACCCAGGCGTAGACGTTGACCCTGGTGATGATATTCCAGTTGTAGATCCTTCTGGTTGTACTGATCCATCTGCTACTGATACTCCGGTAGATGAAAATGATCCAAGTGTAACAACAACAGAAACTGTAACAACTACAGAAACTGTTACTAATACAGAAACAGTAACAACAACTGAAACAGTTACAACTACAGAGACATCTACTACAACAGATTGTCCAAGTCCTTCCGGAACAGATATTCCTGTAGATGAGGAAGATCCAACAGTAACTACTGGTGATCAAACAACAACTACAACAACAGAAACAGTTACAAATACTGAAAACGTGACAAATACTGAAAATGTAACGAATACAGAGACAGTAACAAACACTGAAACAGTCACAAGTACAGAAACTGTAACTCAAACAGAAACAGTTACTCAAACAGAAACTGTAACTGATACAACAGTAGATGATGAAGTTGGCTGTACATCTCCATCTGAAGGTGATGAATGGTCTGATGAACAAGATCCGGAACCGATTGTTACTGCTCAATTAGATTCTAAACCAGCTTCATTAACCGGAAGATTAACTTCATTCTTTATTAATAAATTACCTAATAAGTCAAATTCAGACGGTATTTCATATAAAGCATAATTAAATAATCTGAATAAGATAAAAAGAAACGGTTTTAAAGGTTTTAAACCGTTTCTTTTTTATTAGAAAATATTATAAAAAAACTTAAATAATTTAATTTATTATTTAAGTTTTTTAATTTTCTTTTTCATTTTGCAGCATTTCTTTGAATTGTTGAAGAATATCACGCCAACGATCAACTACAACATCATTTTCGCCTAATGCTTCTTTTGAAATTCCGGCATGATGAATAAGCGGAAGTAAATCTTTTTCTGCAATTTTAATTGCACTATCGATGTTATCATCGGTATCGTTGCAAATAAATACTCCATTTCCGTTTGCATCGGTTTCATAGCCTACAATAGTAATTTCATGACCACCATCGACTTGTTTATTTTCATCAAGATGAGTATATCCAATAATTACATTTTCTCCAAGTTCTAATGATTTTAGAATATGTTGTTTTGTTTCAACCGGATCACAATTGTAACCAACCAATTTGCCGGTTTCATCTAAATTTTGATAAACAATAGAAATTTTAGGTTTTTCAAAAACAATTTCTTCAACAAAGTTTTTCTCAAAATCTGTTAAACCTGTTTTATCATTGTTAAATTTTCCGCCTCTTTCATCTGTTAATGCATCATAAGAAGCTTGAGACCCTAAATTTAATAAAGCAGATTGAATTAAAACATCAATACAAGAACGTTCATTTGGATCTTTATATGAAGTTTGAACTCTGGAACGAACAATTGCATTTCTATCGGGCTGCAATTTAATTGTGAGATTATCCCAATCTTTAATTGTTGAATTTGTATTGAATTCTCTAAGCTTCCATAGTGCTTCTGCTGTTCCGTCTGCAATACCAGATAATTTAATATTTTTTTCTACACTATATGTAGAACCGCTTAAACATTGAGCAAATCTTGCAAATTCAGCCGGTTTTTTATCAGCTAAATTAAATTCCATACTTGTTACAACGCAAGATGAAGATGCAACATTATATGCTTGCTGCGGAAATTCAGTTCCTGTTTCTTTGGAAATTTCCTGTGCAATATTTTCAGGAATATCACCAAATTTCTGTGTAATAGAATATGGATTATCAAGTGCTTTTAATACTTCTGACAATATCAGTCCGTCGTTAAGCCCTATAATACGCGGTTCTGTTGCTATTTTGTACAAATTATCAAGAACGGTTGAGCCGTCATTAGCGCTGTTATCAGCTAAAATTCCATTTTTTTCTAAACGAGATAATATTTCTTGAGAAGGTTTATCTAGTTTTGCTTTTATAGTGTTTATTTGTTGTTTTGTACTTATTTGTTGAGGCTTCAAAGCTGAAAAAGAAGGATGATATGCTTTTAGGTTTTCGCTATTAAAAGATTTTAAATCAGAAGGTACGCTTACAACAGACTGTTGAGTACCATTAATATTTTGTTTTGATACTCTATTATTAATTATTGGAATTGTTGTATTTAATTTAGAAATATTTAGCATAGCAATACTTCAACCTTCTATAAGTATAAAAAAAAGATTTATAAAAAAATTGCTATCAAACTTATAAAGTTATGTAAAAATATTAAAGTTGGTTTTTTCCTTCTTTAAGACCTCTAGCTCTATCATATAATTCAATTTTCATATTATAAGAATGAGCTTTGTCTATTACATAGTTTACCAAATCTAAATAATAAGAAGAAATTGTAGAACGATTAAGTTTATACCAAACATCTTCAATATCAAGAGCAAGCCATTTTCCGCCTATTGCACGAACAGAATCAATCCAAGCATCTATTTCTTTTCTGTTATCATTAACATTAGGAATAATAATATATTTTGATGTCATTAATCCATATTCATAATGATTTGCTTCTGCATATTTTTTCATATTTTCAATAACTTTTTTATATGCATTAACACCTTTTATTTTTTTATATGTTTTTTCACAGCCTGAATCTATAGAAATAACAACATTAAGGACACCTTGTTTTATTGCCTGTTCTATTGCAGGAGAAAATTTTATACCTGAGGAATGAATTCTCATATTCCTAAAACCGCTGACTGTAAGAAGTTTAATTAATTCTTCAAACTCCGGCGCAATTGTAGGTTCTCCGCCGCCAAAAGAAACCTCTCCACCCGGTCTTAAAATATTTTTCTCAATCATTTCCTTAATAACGGGTACAGAATTATAAGGTTTTATTTTATCAAACATTTTTTTGTTTTGTACTTCATAACAATAAGTACATTTGCTGTTACATTGAACCCAGTAATTGAATTGAAGGAAGTTTATATAATCTTCCTCATCCCATTCTTTTTCTTCAAGAAAAACACATCCGACACAATTTGGCATTAAATTACCGTTTCTGTGTTCTTGTCTGTATTTTCGTTTTAATTCAAAAAGTTTATCCCAATCTATGGGTTCGCCGGCATATTCATTTTTGAGCGTAATTTTACCGCCGCCGCTATGACAAGTAAAACAACAAGTTTCAAGTCTTGTGTGTTCAAAATCCATCCCATGTTCAATATATCTGCAGCTTAAATATTTCACTAAAAAATCCCATCTCTATTCTTTATTTATAAAGGTAACATCTATAAATATAATAGTCAAGAATTCAACTAAATAACTTCCTTGTTTTTAGTTTTTATTGAAGGTATAATGTCCTCAAGAATAATTATTGGAGTAGGATATAGTTTTGAATTATACAAGTTGCATACATTTAGAGCATGGGATAACTTTTTTCTCTAATTCGGTTCAAATTTGTTGTATTAGTTCTCATCCCGGTGGCGGGAGTATTATAGAATATAATGATTATCATGGAGAACTAATTGATTGGGATGAGTTTTTCAGAAAAAGAAATGAATTAAGGGATAGTGCTAAAAATGGCGTAACACCTGCAAAATGTGACGGATGTTATTATTTAAAAGAACAAGAATGGCCAGACGGTAATTATATTGATGAAGTTTTAATTGGTCATTTTACACATTGTAACTGCAATTGTATTTATTGTTATACAGAAAAAGATAAACAATTTTTTAATGCTAATAAAACATATAATATTTATCCTGTAATTAAAGATATGATTGATAAAGGTGTACTATCTAAAAAAGCTACTATTACATTTGGCGGCGGTGAGCCTACTATTTTACATGAGTTTGAAGAACTTGTATATTTATTATTGGATTATGATGTTTATAATATCAGAATTCATTCAGACGGAATTAAATATTCTCCGGCTATTGAAAAAGGTTTGAAACTAGGCAAGATTACTTTAATTACATCTGTTGATTCAAGTTCTAAAAAAGTTTATGAAGAAATTAAACAAGTACCTTGTTTTGATAGAGTTTGGGAAAACTTGGAAAAATATGCAAAAACTCAAAATGGCTTAATTCGTACAAAATATGTATTAATCCCAGGAGTTAATGATAGTTTAACAGAAGTAAAAAATTGGCTTCAAAAAACATACAAAGCAGGTATTCGCCATATTGCTTTTGATATTGAGGACAATTGGTTCAAATCAAGAAGAGAAAATATACCTCAATATATATATGTTATTTTTGATTTTGTATCTGAATGCTATAAACAGTATAAAATTGAAAGCTGTGAATTATATGAAAGAGCTTATAATTTAAAAGTTGACAGAGAAAACAGATTAGCCCTTGAAAATGAGAATTAGAACATAGGAGGTTTTCTCTTGGTTTTTAATTTTTTAAATTTTAAAAGAAAAAAAATTTGTAAAAAATGCAAATATCTTTCAGATTCTTTGCTTTTTGATTGCCATAATTCAATCAAATTATGTCCTATTTCAAGTGTTGGATTGATAGAAAAAGATTTTAATGGTATTTGGCTTGATGTTGATAAAATTCTTTCTGTAAAAAAAGATACATTAGAAAAATTTAATAACAATATTTTAGATGAATGTTTAAATTGTGAATATATTGAAGAAGAAAATGAGTCTGCTAATAATACATTTAAATATTTATATTTATCTAATTGGAAAAATTGTTATGTAAATTGTAATTACTGTAATTATCCTAAAGAGGAAGATTTAATAAAAGCAAATCATTATGATATTTCCCCTTCTATTACACAACTTTTTGATAAAAAGTTAATAGATATAAATACAAAAGTTATTTTTGAATGCGGTGATGCCACAATTCATCCTGAATTTGATAAAATTTTATATCATTTTATTCATTTAGAAATGAAAAATATAGAAATTAATACTCCTGCTTTAAGATATTGCGAATCTATATCAGAGGCTATTGCCGCTAATATTGCAACGGTTATAATTCCATTTGACAGCGGTTGTCCTTATATTTACGAAAGAATAAAGGGAATAAATAAGTATGACATTGCAGTAGCAAATATAAAAAGATATCTTTCGTTTGAAGAACCTTCTCAAAAAAGGGTAGTTCTAAAATACACTATTGTAAACGGGATAAATGATAATCAAAAAGAGATTTTAGACTGGTTTATGTTTGCAAGAGGTTTGAACATAAAAAAATTAGCTATTGATATTGATATAAATTTTTATAACCAAGTCAAAAATTCATTGCCTCAATATTTAGAAGAATTAATCGTTTTCGCCAAAAATTTATCTGATTATAATAATATTGAAATGGTATTTTCTCCCAGAATTGATATAATATATAAGTCTATGCAAAAAGAGAAATAATTGGTGTATTAATGTTTGTATATAATGAAAAATACGTTAGTAAAAAAGAAGGCTATTATTATAGCTGTCCTTGGATTGAACATGGTTTAGTGTTTTTCAGCTGCAAACTTGCTATGTGTTGTCATTGCGGGCATCATGACAGCGATAATCATACATTAATAAGAAATAATTACGTCGGGCAAAAAATCAATTGGGACAGAATTTTTAAAATAAAAGATATGTTCAGGCGTTTTCATAAAAAAGGAAAGATAAATACAACATGTGTTGGCTGTCCTTATTTAAAGGAAGATAAATGGAATAATGACAGATATATTGATAATTTGTATATAAGTCATTGGACAAATTGTAATTCAAAATGTACATATTGTTTTGCAACTCAGCATCCTGAAGAATTCAGCGGGAAAAAGTTATATAATGTATTGCCAATTGTAAAAGAGATGTATGATAATGGCATTTTAAGAGCTGGCGGTATAATTTCTTTTGGCGGCGGGGAACCGACTTTATTAGATGAATTTGAGGATTTGGTTACTTATTTCCTTGATAATTATTTTTGGGGAATAAGAGTTCATACATCAGGTATTTTATATAGTCCTGCTCTTGCACGGGCTATAAATGAAATAAGAGGATATGTTGTTGTTTCTGTTGATTCAGGAAGCAGAGAAATATTTAAAAAAATAAAACAAGTTGATTGTTATGATAAAGTGCGTGAAACTATAAGAAAGTATGCGCTTCAAACTACTTTTTTAGGAAGATACCTTGTTAGTGCAAAATATATTATTATTCCGGGGGTAAATGATACAAAAGAAGAAATTGAAAAATGGTTGACGGCAAATTATAACGCAGGGTTATATACAACCGTAATTGATATTGAAGAAACATGGTATCTTGAACATAGGGATAATATTCCATCTCATATTTTTGAGTTAATACAATATGCTAAAAAACGCGCAAAACAGTTAAATACGAATTTTGAATTGTACGAGCGTTTGCAAAATCTTTTCGAGGATGAAAAAGCTAAACATAAGACTTTATTGGGATTATTAAAAAATAAAATAAAATAAGCGAAAAGGCTGCGGAGTGAGTAAATAGTATAAAAATTTATCTGTCACCCTGAACTTGTTTCAGGGTCTTACCAATCGTATAAAATCATTTTTAATTAGAAAAAAGTTTTATGATTAAATCCACAATTTGTAAGATTCCGTGGGAAACCAGACATTTTTCACAAAATCAAAGATTTTGGAAAAAGTAGTCAAACAAGTTCGGAATGACAGATAAATTAACGAATATATTTTTAGATAACTAAACTCCGCAGCCTTTTCACTTATTTTATAATTGCTTGAACTTCTTTAAATTTAGGATTTTTTGAACCCTCTAATAATTCAAAAATTACCATTTCTGTTGTAACTATTTGAACTCCGGCATGGATTAATCTTCTTAATGCTGCTTGTTTGTTATCTTCATTTCTTGAACCGCAGGCATCTTGTACAACGAATACTTCATATCCTTTATTTAATAAATCAAAAGCTGTTTGAAGTACGCATATATGTGTTTCTATTCCGAATAAAATTATTTGATTTTTCTTTTCTTTTTTTAGAATATCTTCAAAATTTTCTTCTTTTAATACACTAAAGTTTGTTTTTTCAAAGTATTTTACATTAGATATTGCTTCTTTTATTTCTTCAATTGTTGAACCTAATCCTTTTGGATATTGTTCTGTAATAATTGTAGGAATTTCAAGAATATTTGCAGCTTTTGCAATTTTTTGTGCATTTTCTGCAACTGTTTTGTCATTTAACATCTTTACAAGTTTTTCTTGTACGTCAATTATTAAAACTAAAGAATTTTTACTATTAATTGTGTTCATTATTTTCTCCTAAACTATTAATTTAGAAAATTATGTATAACTTTACACTAAAATAGTTAAAGTTGTCACCCTGAACTTGTTTCAGGGTCTTACAATTAGTAAGATTCCGAAACAAGTTCGGAATGACATTATGACTATATTCTGAGCATGTATAGTGTAAATTTCTATATAATTCCCTTAATTTATTATATAATAACGGTATGGAAAGTAAAAATTTTATAATAAATGAAGATAAATGCCTTAAATTAATTTGCGGAGCCGGAAATGAAAATCTAAAAGAAATAGAAGCTCTTTCTTTTGTATTTGCTTCCGCAGGGTTTAATATGATTGATGTTTCTGCGAAATCAGATGTAATTAAAGCCGCATATAACGGGTTAAGAAAAGCTAATAAAGAAAATGAAGTTTCAATCTGTGTAAGTGTCGGGCTTCAAGATGATGTTCATTTATCAAAGGTTGTTATCAATAAGCAAAAATGTGTTTTGTGCGAGGAATGTATAGCTGCCTGCCTGCAAGATGCTCTATTTATAGAAGATGAAAAAGTGTTGCTTGATGATAAAAAATGTATTGGCTGTGCAAGATGTATTGATGTTTGCAAAGAAAATGCAATTATTCAAGAGCATAAATATAAACAGCCTCATGAAATGTTACTTCCATTGTTATCTGAAAAAATTGATTGTGTAGAATTCCATTGTTCTTCTGATAATATTTCATTAATAGTTGATTCGTGGAATAAAATTCAATTTATTTATAAAGGTCAGTTAAGTATTTGTTTAGACCGCTCCAAACTTGGTGATGAAAAAATTATAAACCTTTTATCTGAAATGATTAAAAATAAAGACAATGTGATTATTCAAGCAGACGGAAAACCAATGTCCGGCGGAAAAGATGATTACAAATCAAATTTGCAAACAGTAGCATTTGCCGAACTTATTCGTAATGCAAAATTACCTGTATTTTTAATTTTGTCAGGCGGAACAAATTCTAAAACCTCAAAAATGGCAAAAGAGTGTTCTATAAATATTGATGGTGTTGCACTTGGCAGTTATGCCAGAAAATTAGTAAAAGAATATATTTCTAACGAAAGCTTTTGGGATAATATAGATTTACAAAATGCAGCAATTCAAAAAGCTCGTGATTTAGCAATTGAACTTGTTTCATATTTATAGTTTTTTGTTTGAAATTCAGCTCAAAATCTCTCTTTTCTTTTTATTGAAAATAATTTAATAGTTATAATTTTTAAAAGATAAAATGTTGTAAGATAATTTTTTTTTATTATAATTAGACAATGAAAAAAATTCTTTTCGTTATTTGTATATTATTTTGTACATTTTTCTTAGTAGAACGTATCTTACGGCATATAGAAAGAGTTCAATGTAATAATATTATAAAAAAATCATTTGAAAAAACAGGAAAACCGGCTAATACATTAATTGCATATAATGATAATACATTTGACTATTATAATGATAAAGTAAACTTTCATTTTAGAAAACCATCAATCTATAAAGAAGAATTTTTATTAGAATTTAACAAAAAACCTGCTCCAATTATTGTTTCAGGATGTTCGTTTGTACATGGAGCTAATTTAATGTATAAAGATACATTTGGAAAAATTTTATCTGATTTTACAGGTAGAAATGTATATAATTTTGCTATTGATGGCGGTTCTCCCAGAGAATTTTTATATATTCTAAGGAATAAAAATATTGTTGATGATTTAATCAATCCTAAAACAGAAAAACCTATAGAATATATAATATATGTTTTTATTCCTGATCAATTGCCAAGATTATATTGCAATTTGTATAAAATTTCACCTGCATTTAAATTAAATAAAAAAAATAATCAACTTAATTTTTATAAACAAAAAATATTTTTTTCAGGAAGAAGATTTATTTTATTTTACAAATTACAAACATTTTTTGTATATAAGTTTATAACAAAAGATAAATCCAGTCGTTTATTTTCTATTTATATGAAAGAATGTTATAAAGAAATTAAAAAGATTTGGGGCGATGAAACAAAATTTGTTATATTGTTATATGATACAAAAAACTACAATTGGGAAAATATACTGAAACTTAGAGATGAGAATATTATAGTTATTAATATTAATGAACTTGTTAATGTTGATTTGTCACAACCTGAATATATGTCATGGGATGATCTACATCCAAATAGAAAAGCTTGGGATGTTATTGTACCAGCTCTTTCTAAAAGATTAAGTTTAAATGAAAGTAGATAATTTAATAGTTAAAATTAATGATTTTACGAATTAGTATTTAGAAATTTCTTCAAAATAACGTTCAAGTGCTTTATAGCCTGTATATATTTCGTTTGTTATATTAACGTATCTTGAAGCTACTAAGAATTTAAGTCCGTAGGTTGGGTTTTAACCCAACATCAAAAAGCAGGGAATCAAAAATAACTTTAAAACAAGCAGCAGGTAGGGTGCAAAAAGGAACGTTTGCACCAATAAAATCTATTCAAACTCAATTTCATTTATTCCATTTGTATCTTCAAAATTACACCAATTTTCATCGTAATATCCTAATTTGACGAATTTATTGAAACTTGAAAACTTCCAATCCTTTGCTTTTTTCACATATCCGTGCTTAATCGGATTATAATGTATATAATCTAAATGTTTGTATAAATTGATCTTCTAACACAACTATTGAAAATATTTCAAAATTATATTTGCTCATTGAACATTTTAATGATTCTCTTAATAATTCTATATTTGAAATTAATATTTTATACGATATTGTGTGACTATCGTAAAAAAGATGTAATTATTTCCATCGACATATAATCGTTTATAATTTGGCATTTATGAATTTTATCATGTTTTTTGATTTTGGTGCAAACGTTCCTTTTTGCACCCTACAACTGAAATTAATATGAATTATGGTAATTAAATAATTCAACGAATATCAATATTTAGAAATTTCTTCAAAATATCTTTCAAGAGCTTTATAGCCTGTATAGATTTCGTTTGTTATATTAACATATCTTGAAGCTACTAAGAATTTAAGTTCTTTCGCTCTAATTTGAATAATTTCATCCGCTTCAGCTTTTAAATTTTTTTCTAAAGATAAAGACCATCTTTTTAAAAATGAAAGTTCTTCGTTTATTTGTTTTATTGTTGAATATTCTAACGGATTAAAATCATATTTTGCTAATAAAGCTTTTTCTTTATTATTAATTCTCGGCTGTACAACAGGTGAACCGTATATTTTTTTGATAACCATATAATTATCTGCTGTTCTTCTGTGTGAAGCAGGAACTTCACCTCTTGCAAGCATTGCAGACATACTTAATGAGCTAAACTTATCATCATCGCAAGATAATGAACTCAAGTTTGTGCTTTCAATGAACACTTTATTATTTTCACTTAAAAGTAAGTTACTAATTTCCCCATCTCCATGACTTATTATTGATATATTTATGATAAAACTTACATATTTTTTTGTCATGATAATTAGTCAATATATTAAGATAATTAGTCAAATATTTTACAAAAGAAAAATTTTAATACAATTTTTGTTTAGATTATAATAATAATATGTTTAAGTATGATGTAATAGTAGTTGGAGCGGGTCACGCAGGATGTGAAGCAGCAATGGCGGCTTCAAGGCTTGGTGCAAAAACTCTTTTGGCATCGTTAAATTTGGATAATATAGCATTAATGCCATGTAACCCTGCAATCGGAGGTCCTGCAAAATCTTGTTTGGTTCGTGAGATTGATGCACTTGGCGGTATAATGGCAGTTGCAGCCGACGCTACTTATATGCAGTTAAAAACTTTAAATTCTTCAAAGGGTCCTGCGGTTAGAGCTTTAAGAGCACAATCAGACAAAAAAGAATATATGCGTTTTGTCCGCAGTTTGTTAGAAAGTGAACAAAATTTATCATTAAAACAATGTACTATGTCTGAACTTCTTGTTGAAAATGGTGAAGTAAAAGGGCTTAAAGATGAGTTTGGACAGGAATATTTTGCTCCTTGTGTTATTTTAACAACAGGTACATCATTAGAAGCTCGAATTTGGGTTGGGCTTCAGTATTTAGAATTCGGAAGATTAGGTGAAGCAAGTGCAAAAGGCTTATCTCCTTCACTTAAAAAATTAGGTTTTAATATAGGAAGATTGAAGACGGGTACACCTGCCAGAGTTGACGCCAGAACAATTGATTTTGATAAAATGGTTATTCAACCAGGGGATAAAAATCCGTCGTTCTTCTCGTTCTTGCCAAATAGACCAATCAGAGAGCAGTATCCTTGTTATTTAACAAGAACAACTGCTCAGACACACGAAATTATTAAAAATAATCTTGATAAATCCCCGATGTATTCAGGTTTGATACACGGTATCGGTCCAAGATATTGCCCATCTATTGAAGATAAAGTAATAAGATTTGCTCATAATCCGTCGCACCATATTTTTATTGAGCCTGAGGGCAAAAACACTTATGAAATGTATGTTCAAGGCTTTTCTACAAGTTTACCTGCACCTGTTCAAATACAGATGTTACAATCTTTGCCGGGGCTTGAATATGTACATGTTATGAAGCCTGCTTATGCTGTTGAATACGATTATGTACCTGCTGTTCAACTCTCACATACCTTGATGACAAAACAAGTTAAAGGTTTATTCTGTGCAGGTCAAATTAATGGTACATCAGGTTATGAAGAAGCTGCTGCACAAGGTTTATTGGCGGGTATTAATGCAATTATGTATCTTCAAAATAAAGATATGATTACTCTTTCACGTGAATCTTCATATCTTGGTACTTTAGTTGATGATTTGGTTACTAAAGATATTAATGAACCCTACAGAATGCTTACATCCAGAAGTGAATACAGATTATTATTAAGACAGGATAATGCAGATGAAAGACTTACTGAAATCGGATATAAAGCAGGTCTTATAAGTCAAGAAAGATATAACAGTTTCTTAAATAAACAGCAAACTATTGAAAATGAAATTTGCCGTTTGATGTCTGAAAAAATTTCACCGTCTGATAGAGTAAATGAAGTTCTTGCAAAATATGATGAACACATAGATAGAGGTTTAAAACTTGCTGAACTTATTAAACGTCCTAATATTACTTATGAAGTTTTAATGGAAGCTGATGAAAGTACACGTAAATTAAATTTAACTCGTGATATTTATGAACAAGTAGAAGTAAAAATTAAATATGAAGGATATATTAAAAGACAAATCCAACAGGTTAATATGTCTGATAAGCTTGAAAAAATCAGAATTCCTGCTGATATAGATTATACTTCTATGCAGCATATTTCAACAGAAACTAAAGATAAATTAAATAAAATTCGTCCTGTTACTTTAGGTCAGGCTTCAAGAATTGGCGGCGTTAAGCCTGCTGATATTTCTGTATTGATGGTTATGATTGAATCTCATCAGTTGAAGAAATAAATATAATAAGAATAATAAGTAATAAATACTTTCAGCGACCGGTGTTTTTAGCTACTCAAAAACAATGTCCGCTGAAAGTATTTATTACTTATTATTCTTAAATAAAATAGTATAGAAATAAATTTGGCACTTATTATCAGTTTATACTTAATTTAACTAAAGCATAGTCATAATGTCATTCCGAACTTGTTTCGGAATCTTACCAGTTTGAAATAAACTCATAAAGCATATTTGTAATTAAAATTAGTTGTATATAGTTGGAAAGACCCTGAAATAAATTCAGGGTGACAATTTTAATTATTTAATATTGTTTTATTTATTGGCATTCTTCATTAATTGGTTTCCCAAATAGGATACGTCCAAAGCCCATGTGTTTTTTTAATGTATGCTTTATTCCGCCAGTTATTTCTTTAACATTCCTAACCGTTGCATTTGTTTCACATAGTGTTGAATTTATTATCGGCATTGTTGTTTTATCTATTTGCTTTGTTATTTCTTGAATATTTTTAGTTGTTTCTTCTATATTTTTTATAGAATTGTTTACACCTTTTTCATCAAGTGAATTATCTAATTTCGCAGACATACTTTCAATATTACTTGTTGTTTTTGCTAAGTTAGAACTTGCAAGTTTTATGTCGCCTCGAATATCTGTCAATATTTCATTAACCTGTGCAAAAACTTCACCTAAATTTTGTACGGTTACATTTGCCGATTCAACTAAAGTAGTTGCATCTTCAACAATTGTATCAACATTATCATTTAGTGCTGTTGTAATATCTTTAGACACTTTTCCTTTAATTTCATCATAATTTTTTATATTAGTTAATGATGGTGAGTCAGGATACTCAATGCTTATATAATTGTTTAAAGTGCTTTTTTTTATTCTTGCTGTGATGTTATTAGGCAATTTTATATCGTGCGGATGTATTTTTAATCTTAAATAAGTATTCTGATAATCCTTATCCGGATATATTTTTGTTGTTTTCCCAATTTTAAAACCTTTATAATAAACATTCATTTGTTTTTCAAAAGGTTCTAAATCATCAAATTTTACAACTAAGTTTAAAAATGCTAGTTTGTTATAAAGCATTAAACTTATTATCCCTACTACTATTGTTAGTGCTATTAAATAAATCTTGTTCATAATGTTATAAAACTAGATTTACATATTTTAAACAATAACCTAATTGGGCAATTATGCTTTAGGCATTTTAAGCTTAACCAAACGATTAATAAAATCTTGTGAAAACTTTGATAAAATGTCGCACCAAACAGATTTCGTTCCTACATTATATGATGCTTTAGGATTTTTTGCTTTTATAACTTTTAAAATCGTATCTACAACAACATAAGATTCAATGCCGATTTCGTTGTTTCTAAGCGCGTTATCAGCTAAAAATTTTAATTGTTTTTCGTATTTCTTTTGTGCTGCTTCATTCAATTTTTCATAATATTCTTTTGCTTTTTTAACAGATTTATTCCATATAGGAGTTTTTATAGCCTCTGGTTTTATTGAAATTACTTTTATATTATCTAAGTTTTCAAGTGCAAAGCTGTTAAATAAGATATCTAAAGCTCTTTTTGAAGCACAATAAGGAGCAATATAAGGAAATATACCGGTTGCCGCCATTGAACTTATATTTATAATTCTGCCGTTATGTAAAAGCGGTATAAATTTTTGAGCAACTGCTAAGGCCCCAAATGTATTTATCGCAAATTGTTCTTTTAATGATTTTGTGTCTAAAAATTCAATTGGTCCTGCAACTACAACACCCGCATTATTTATTAAAACATCAATTCTATCTGTGTTTTTTAGAATAAACCAAAAAGCCTTATCAATACTTGATTGATTTGTAACATCAAGATAAACGCCTTTTATATTTTTATTTAATTTTTCAATTTCTATTTTATCGACTTTTTTTCTTATCCCCGCAAAAACTTTATATCCTTCTTTTGCAAGTCTTAGTGCTGTTTCTCTTCCAATTCCTGAAGAAGCACCTGTTATTAATATTGTTCTTTTGTTCTCTGTCATAATAATTATTTTTTATCATAAAACTTTGATATAATCAAATTATGAGTTTTAAAGAGAATTTTATTAAAGGCAGGCATGGTGAGGATATTGCAAAAGAATATCTTCAAAATAATGGTTATAAAATAGTAGAGTGCAATTGGCATTATTCAAAAAATGCTGAGATTGATATTATTGCCGAAGAAAAAAATACACTTGTATTTGTAGAAGTGAAAACAAGAACCTCTTTAAATTACGGACATCCATTTGAGGCAATAAATCCTCTAAAAATAAAGAAAATATATTCTGCAATATTTGCTTATCTAAACAAATCTGAAAAAAAATATAAATCATACAGATTTGATGGCATAGCAATAATCGGGCTGAAAAACCCGATTATAGAACATATTAAAAATATAGGACAATATTAAACCCAATCGCAGATATTATTTTCACAAAGTACTTTTTCTAGTTCCGGCCTTGCATCTTCTAGTGTCATTTCAAATGTAATCGGTGTAATAGAGACTTTATTCCACCTTAGTGCATTTAAGTCCGAATCATCGTTTTCACATTGTTTTATAAGTTCACCCGCCATCCAGTAGTAGACTTTACCTCGAGGGTCAACTCTTTTATCGTATTCATCGGTAAACATTTTGCCGCCGAGTCTTGTTATTGCAATTCCGGCTAAATCTTCTGGCATAAGCCCGGGAACGTTAACGTTTAAAATAGTCTTTTTAGGGAAATTAAATTCTTTTACTTTATGAACAAATTTAGCCATAAATTCAGCTACATTTTTAAACAATTCAGGTTCAGATGACATACTGGCAAGTGAAACGGCAATACTGGGGTAGCCCATCATTGCACCTTCCATTGCGCAGCTTACAGTTCCTGAATATAAAATATCAGAACCTAAATTAGGTCCATGGTTAATACCTGAAATAATTAAATCAGGTTTTTCTTCATCATTTAATATTGCATTAATTCCGATTTTAACGCAGTCGCCCGGGGTTCCGCTTGTAATCCAAATTCTTTTTGCTCCAAATTTAGATTCAAGTTCTTCAACTCTTATAGGTGTATGAAGTGTTAAAGAGTGTCCGGCTGCACTTCTTTCTCTATCTGGTGCTATTACATAAACATCATGTTCTTTACTTAGGGCAATAGTTAAGGCTTTTATACCTTCAGCCATAACGCCGTCATCATTAGAAAGTAATATTTTCATACAGCCTCCTTTTTCAACTCTTATACTATTCTCTCTATATATTAAATACCCTTTAGTATAAGTTTTTTATCAATATTATTCATTATTGATACTTCTTTTTCTTTGACAGGCATTACAAAGTTTATTGCTTTGTTTTTTACTTTTTTATCTGAAAGCATTGCGTTATAGAAACTTTCGATATCAATATTTATAGATAATTGGGTTGTAAGGTTATAGTCTGAAAGTAATTTTATAGCATCATTATAATAGTTAGGTGTTATTAAATTTAGTTCTGCTGCTAAGTCAAAAATAAATTTCATACCTATAGATACAGCTTCACCATGTGTGTAAAGCTTGTAATCTGTTATATTTTCTATTGCATGAGCATAAGTGTGACCAAAATTTAAGATTGCACGAAGCCCCTTTTCTTTTTCATCTTGGTTTACTACGCTGCTTTTTAGCAAACAACATATTTTAATTAACTCTTGCAAAACAGGGTGGTTTTTATTATATATTTTATCTTTATTTTCCTTTAAAAATTCAAACAAATGATAATCTTCACCAGCATTACAACTTTTTTCTATGAAGGCATATTTTAGAACTTCAGCTAAACCAGTTTTAAATTGCCTGTCATCAAGAGTATTTAATGTATTTGTATCAGCAAGAACTAATTTGGGCTGATAAAAACTTCCTATAACATTTTTGCCTAATTTATGATTTACTGCAACTTTACCTCCAACAGAAGAATCTACTTGAGCCAATAATGTTGTAGGTATTTGAATAAAATCAATACCTCGTTGATAAGTTGATGCCGCAAAACCTGCCATATCACCGATTACTCCGCCGCCAAGGGCTATAATGGCATCTTTTCTTTCAAGTTTTATTTCAAGTGCTTTATCAATAATTTTGTTTAAAATATCTCTATTTTTATATTCTTCACCATCTGGAAGCACGATAAATTCTGCATCATCATTTTTTAATTTTTCACCATATAGTGAATAAACTTTTGTATTTGTTACAACTAAAAATTTATTTGCATCAGTACAGTTTTTTATATAATCATAAGCTTCATCAAGCAACCCTTCATCAATTAAAATAGGATATGAGGTTTCTTTTGTTGCTTTAATTTTTACATCAACTTTTTCCATAGCTTCCAATCTTTTGAACTATTTCATTAACGATTATATCAATATTTTTATTATTTGTGTCAATTGTAAAATGGGCTTGTTCATATTTACTTGAGCGTTCTTTTAATAGTATTATAATTTTTTCTTGCATATCATCTACGTTTAGAAGCGGGCGGTCTTTATTATTTTTAACTCTTTCAAATAAAGTATTTGAATCAGCTTTTAAATAAACTACAATTGAGTTTTCTTTTAGCTGTTTCAAATTAAATTCTGATTTTACAATCCCGCCGCCTGTAGATATGATTTGGTTATCATTCTTTAAAATATTCTCAAGAGTTTTGCTTTCAAGTTTTCTAAAAAAAACTTCACCGTTTGAAGCAAAAATCTCATTTATAGAACGTCCTTGTGATTTTACAATCTCTTCATCAGTATCTATAAATGTATAATTTTTAAGTTTTATAGAAAGCTGTTTCCCTATTGTTGATTTGCCGCAGCCCATCATTCCAATCAAAGAAATATTCATTTTTTACCTTTCTTTGATTTGTTTTAAATAATTTTTGTAGTTTTCTTTCATTTCATCGATGCTATCGTGTGAAAACTTTTCAAGCATTGCGTCAGCAAGAATAATAGCAGTCATCGCTTCTGCTACAACGGCACAAGCTGCAACCGCACAAGTATCTGAACGTTCAAAGTGCGCTTGAACCGCTTCTTTTGAATCAATCGCAATTGAGTTTAACGGTTTTCTCATCGTAGGTATAGCTTTCATAGCGGCTGTAATAACAATATCTTCACCATTACTCATTCCTGATTCAATTCCGCCTGCATTATTTGTTTTTCTGATATAGTCTCCATTTTCAACAAATATTTCATCGTGAGTCTTAGAACCTAGTGTTGATGCAACTTCTTTTCCTAAACCGATTTCAACAGATTTAACAGCTTGAATGCTCATAATTGCTTGAGCTAATAATCCATCAAGCTTTCTGTCCCAATGAACATGCGAACCTAAGCCGACTGGTACATTTTTAAATACAACTTTAAAACTGCCGCCAAGAGTGTCGCCTTCTTCTTTTGCTTTATCAATTTCAGATTTCATTAATTCATAGGCTTTTTTATCTGTTGTTCTTAAATCGGAAGTTTCTATTTCTTCTTTATATTCAAAAATATTTTCAGGTATTTGTGCTGTTACATTACCTATTTGAGTTACAACAGATATACCTTCAATACCGAATTCATTTAAAATACTTTTGGCAATAGCTCCAACAGCAACTCTTGTAGTTGTTTCTCTTGCGCTTGAACGTTCAAGAATATTTCTGACATCTTCGTGGTTATATTTTAATGCACCTGCTAAATCAGCATGACCAGGACGTACATTTTTAATTTTTTTTGCTTCAATAATATCTAAATTTTCTTTAGTATTTTCTACAGGCTGAGCAGACATTGGTATTAACCAGTTTTGCCAATCTCTGTTTTGAATTTCAAGGCAAATAGGGCTTCCTATTGATTTTCCATGTCTTACGCCAGAAAGAATTTCAGCAGTATCTTTTTCTATTTTCATTCTGCCACCGCGTCCATAACCAACTTGTCTTCTTGCAAGCTCGTTATTTATAAAATTATTATCAATTGTTATACCAGCTGGTACTCCTTCAATAATTGCATTTAGACATTGCCCATGTGACTCACCAGAAGTTAAAAATCTAAAAATCATATTGCCTCTTTATAAAATATTAACTTTATAATTATAGCAGATAATCATTTTATACAAACTTAAAAAGACAGCAAATATAGCTGTCTTTTTTTGTTTTTAATTTGTAAATTGATTTTATTTTTCTAAATAGTTTATACCACCGCCTTCTTCACCAAGTGCCATTGTTGTTGCTGTATCACCAATTTTCTTTTTTGCTGCTTTTGAAGAAAAACTAACAGTATCACCGCCGCCGCCTTCTTCACCAAGCGCCATTGTTGTGTATTCCTCCTTTTTCTTATTATTTTTTGCGCTTACTTTTTCTTTTTGTACATCTGAAGATAAAAATTTTATAAATGATTTTCCAATATTCATGCTTAGCTCCTATGTTCCTTGTCCTTACTTTCTTACCTTCGGTAATATTAGCTTTTATCTTTAGTTTAAAAGGAAGAATATTTACAAAACTTAATTTTTAAAATTGATATTATTAATATAGGAGTTCGTAATGATTATTATTCTTGGTAGTGATAAAGATGAACATTGCATACATGTTGCAAAATCTTTAGAAAAAATAAATGAAAAATATATTTTTTTAGATACAAGAGATTACCCGCAGAATGTATTAATTAATTGGCGTGCAGATTTATATAATGAAGGTTGTATTACGATAAATAATACAAAAATTGACTTTAAAGATATTAAAAGTGTATATTGGCGTAATTTTTATGGTGTTAAGTATGAAAAAATTGATGATGGTGAAAATACTAACTTCTTGTCTTCAATGATACACAGAGAACGTAAATCTGCATTATATAGCCTTTTTCATTCTTTAGACCTTAATTGGGTTAATTCTATTAATGCTTTTGAACTTCATAAGAAAAAAGCTTATTTAACTAATATTCTTAATTCTAATAATATAAGAGTTCCAAAAACATTAATTACTAATGATAAAGACAATATAATAGATTTTTTTGAACAGAATAATAATGAAGTTATTGTAAAACCTGTTTTAGGTGGTGCATATACTGAAAAGATTGAAAAAGATAATCTTACAAATGATAGACTTGATTTATTAAAGGTTTCACCTGTACAATTTCAAGAATTTATTGATGGTATTGATATTAGGGTGTATGCATATAAAAATAAATTGTTTGCTTTAAAAATAATTTCTGATACTGTTGATTTTCGCCAAGATTTAAATGCAAAATTAATTCCGATTGAATTACCTGAAATAGTTAGAAATGATTGTTTTAAGGTTATGAAACTTCTTGAATTGAAATATTCGGGAATAGATATCAGATTGAATAAGAAGGGTGAATATGTATTTATTGAAGCTAATCCTGCTCCAATGTTTATACATGTTGAAAATATTACAAAATTTCCTCTTACAAATTCTTTAATTGAATTGTTAACAGAATAAATACATGCCTGTTACATAATAAAAATACTATTTTTATAGTAAATAGGGCTAATTTCAATAATAGATTGGACATGCTTCTGTCAAGTAAAAAAATGCTTAAAATTGTAATATCTACAATATTAACAATTGTAAAACTTTATTTATTCATATAATTATTAGCTTAAGAGTATTTGTAAATAATCATTAAAATATATTACCTTGTATGGTTAGTCTATGCGTTTTACTATGTAATAACCGAGTGAGGAATACATTAATATACAGATTGTGGAAGGAGTGATGGCATAATCTTCTTATTGGGAGAAAAGTGAGAAAAGGGAATAATTTTAAAGGTTAGACATTAATAAGAAAAAAGATTAGATTTAATCGAGTGAGATTAGGGATTTATATTAAAAGTTCTGTTAACAGAACTTTTTTTATACCAATTTTTTTGTATGGTTTATAATAGTTTAGTGTTATTTTAAAAGGAAGTTTATTATGAAAAGAGCAATTGTTGTTGTGATTGATTCTATGGGGTGCGGAGCTATGCCGGATTGCAGAGATTATGCTGATGTACCTGAATGTAATACTTTATGTAATGTTGCAAAAGCAGTTAATGGGTTGAATGCTCCTAATTTTTATAAGTTGGGTTTGGGTAATTTAGGTAATGTTGAAGGTATTGCAAAAAATGATAATGCAATAGCCCAATATGGAATAATGAAGGAAACCTCAAAAGGTAAAGATACAACAACAGGTCATTGGGAAATGATGGGTTTAATTCTTGATAATCCTTTTAAAGTTTATCCTGATGGTTTCCCTTCTGAAATAATTGATAAATTTATTGAAGAAACAAAATGCGGTGGTATTTTAGCTAATTATCCGGCTTCAGGCACTAAAGTTATTGAAGATTTTCACAAAGAACATTCTGAAACTAAATTCCCAATAATTTATACAAGTGCTGATAGTGTATTCCAAATTGCGGTAGATATAGATGTTATCCCTGTAGAAACTTTATATGAATATTGCAGAATTGCTCGTGAAATTTTAACTGATAAGTATAATGTTTCACGCGTAATTGCAAGACCTTATCACATGGTTGACGGTAAACCTGTTAGAATAGGCTCTTTAAGAAGAGATTATTCAGTTGAACCGTTTAAAGATTCTACTTGTGACATAGTTGTAAAAAATAACGGCTGCGTATTAGGTATAGGTAAAATTGAAGATATCTTTGTCGGTAAAGGTATTTCTCATGCTATTCATACAGGCGGTAATACAGAAGGTTTGGAACTTACTTTAAAAGCTGTAAAGAATGAATTAAACTTAGATGAATTAAAATGTAAAAACTACAATGTTGACGGTTATGATAAGCAGTTTATATTTACTAATCTTGTAGATACAGATATGTTGTACGGTCACAGAAATGATGCGGTTGGTTATGCAAAAGCAATAGAAGAAATTGATACATATTTACCTAAAATAATGGAAGCTATGACTGATGAGGACTTATTAATTATTACTGCTGACCATGGCTGTGACCCGACTGTTAAAGGTACAGACCATACAAGAGAGCAGGTTCCGTTGATTATTTATTCAAAGAATATTGAAGCAGGAAAATTACCTGAAATTAATTCTTTTGATTATATTTCAGACAGAATTAAACAATGGTTAAATATTTAATGTATTCATTAAAATATTCGCCATACCTAAACATGTATTAAATATTGAGTTTTATTACTAAAAACTATTGACACATTCCTTTGTTTTTGATTTACTTAAAACAAAGGAATGAATATTATGTTATTTATTATTACTCAAAATTCTATCTGTTGTTGCTGTAAGTGCTTATACAAGAACTTACGGTAACTTCAATGTTTAATATATTGTCTAAAGTTCTTGTTTTTCAGTGTACAAGAACTTTTTTTTATGGAGAAATTTAAAATGAAAATAACTAACGAAACATCAAAAATTAATACAAATTTTAAAGGCTTTAATTTATCACCTGTATCCAAAGCATTATATACATTGGGAAATAATGATATGTTGAATGCTTCAGCTATTGATATTTTTGCGATGGATACACCAAGAACTATTGTTGAATTCAATAATAGAGGGAAAAATGCAGGCATAGAAATGGGTTTTAGAGAATATACAGGTACTTTTATTGCTGAATTTTCAGCAGCTGTATTCGCGCTTGCTACTTCTAAAATATTTTCTAAAATTTATAAACCGGAAATTAAAGTTAATTCTAATTCTTGGGTTACAAATAAAGCATTAGATACTTTCAATGAAATCTATAAAAAATCTGCTAAAACTCCTGAAAGCTTCGTTAGAAAAACTCTTGAAAATATGAAAGGTTTAGCAGGAAAAAATACAAAAACATTTGCTTCTTTAGCAGAAGAAACCAAAACACCAATAATTGAAGGTTTAACAGATTTGGTTACTAATAAAAATCTTGGCAAAAAAGAAGTTAAAACACTTACAGATGAGGTAAAAACAAAAATTATTGAAGCACTTGGTGCTGATAATAATATTATTATTTCTTCCGGCAGAAAGGAAATTCAGTCCAATCTTTCACATGCTTTAAGAGATATAACTGATTTGGGTAAAAATGTTTTCTTTTCTGAAAGTTCAAATAATGTTGATAAAGTTATATCAAAACTAAAAACCTTGAATAAATCAAGGATTATGTTTGCAATTCCTGCTTCTATGCTATTGGCAATTACAAATCAATATATAAACAGGCAGCTAACTAAAAAAAGAACTGGTATAGACAACTTTGTAGGTGAAAATGGCTATGAAGACAATGTTAAGAACAAAAATGAAAAGAAAAGTGAGAATAAAAAAGCTTTATTTGCTAAAAAAGTAGCATCTGCGAGTGTGTTTCTTGCAATGCTTACTAAAGTAATGGGTGTAAAGAAACCTTCTGATTTTATTAATAAGTTGGAATTTGATGGACCTGCAACAAGCGGAAATGCAATTAAAACTATATATGGCACACTCATTTTAGGCAGAATATTTGCTTCAAAAGATTCAACTGAATTAAGGGAAACTACTGTGAGAGATTATCTTGGATTTTTGAGCTGGCTTGTTTTAGGTGGTTTTGTTGCTAAAGGCGTTGGTCAAGCATTAGATCCTAAACAAGAAGTATTATTTAATGTCTCAAAACAAGGTAAAGGTCTTGCGCATTGGTTAAAAGATGTTTCTTTAAAATCTCAAAAAGAAGTAATGGCACAGGGTGGCAATGTTGCTAAAAATTTAAAAAAATTAAATATTGCTCAATTATCTGGTATTGCATACAGTGCAGTTATGCTTGGCATATTACTCCCTAAATTAAATATAGCAATGACAAAACATGGAGGGAAAAAACAAAAAAATATTCAACCGCAACCACAAATAAATCCATTTTTAGAAAATTACACTATGGAAAGGTTTGAACAGGAAATAAATAATAAGGCAAAGTAGCTACTTGCAGCAGCCGCTGCAGCAGGAACTATTATCAAATTTATCTTTCTGCTTTATACAAATATGGCATTTGTCTTGCAGGTCACCATTTTTAGAATAATATTGATAACTTTTAACCCATTTTGGTTCTTTGCAGGAACAATTTTCCATAAAAGTAAGAAAATGAACGAATTTATCTAATACATCATCAGTCATTGAATATTCAATACTTTTTGCACTATCTTCAACTTTTTCTTCTTCTACCATAAGGACTTTCTCTAAAAAGTTAGAAATAGTTTTATGTCTATGTATTTTATTTTCAGCTTTTTTCTTACCTTTTGCAGTAATTGTAATAATCCCGTAAGGAACATAGTTTATGAATTTACGCTCAGCCAGAGTCTTAACGGCGTCAGAGGTGGCAGGACCTCCTATTTTCAAATAGTTAGAAACATCTTTGACTCTTGCAGCTTTATTTATTTTTACTATGTCATAAATTGCAAGTAAATATTTTTCAAGGCTTTCTGTAAGTTCGTTATTCATTATCTGTTCCTTTTTATGGTAAAGCGAATAATTTATATATATACCATAAATTATACTGGAAAGCTAAGTTTGTACATGTTAAATTTAAGAAAAGAGGATAAATATGAAAAAGATTTTATGTTTTGGTGATAGTAACACATACGGTTTTAATCCGGTTGACGGCAGTCGCTATAGCAATGATATAAGGTGGAGCGGCATATTAAAATCGAAGTTAAGAGGAAAATATAAAGTTGTTGAAGCAGGCTGCAATAACAGAACCTGTTTTATTGATAATCCAAATGGAGCAGAAAAAACCGGATATAAAGCTCTTCCAAAATATTTAACTCCTGATTTTGATATTTTAATTTTGGCTATCGGAATAAATGATGTTCAAAAATTTTTTTCAGTTACTAATACCGATATAAAAACAGGTATTGAAAATCTTATTAATATTTCCAAAAATATAAATCCGGATATAAAAATTATTTTGGTGTCACCTTCTGTTTTAAGTCCAAGTATTTTAAACGGTTATTTTTCCTGTCAATTTGATGAAAATTCAATAAAACTTTCCTATGAATTTTCAGATATTTATAAAAAGGTATCAGAAGAAAATAATTGTATATTTTTAGATTTGAATAAAATTGTTAAGACTTCAGAAGTTGACGGCTTACACTACAATAAAAGCGAACATAGAAAAATTGCAGAGGAAATAGAAAAGTTAATTTTATAGCTATTTTATTAATTCATTAATTTATTTTGAATAAAATTCTCTAAATTGTCATGCTGAACTTGATTCAGCATCTTAGAACTATAAAATTAATCAAAACTAATGCATAATTGTTTAATTGGAAAGATGCTGTGGAAAACCAGACATTTTTCACAAAATCACAGATTTTGGAAAAAGTAGTCAAACAAGTTCAGCATGACATTATAAATTAATTTAAAGTATATTTAGTAGAAATTGTTATATTAATTCTTCGATTGTAATCTTGACTTCAAATTGTCGTTGTACTTTAATTTAACTAATAAAATGCAAGGAATGTTATGAGTTTAGTTGAAAAGATTAATAAATTAAAAAAAGAAAAAAATGCGATAATTTTAACACATTGTTATCAAAATATAGAAATAGATGAAGTTTCAGATTTTGTTGGAGATTCTCTTTATTTAAGCAGAATGGCGGCAAAAACTGATGCAGATATTATAGTTTTTGCAGGTGTTTATTTTATGGCTCAAAGTGCAAAAATTTTATCGCCAAATAAAAAAGTATTTTTGCCTAATATGAATTCTGGCTGTTTAATGGCTGATATGATTGATGTTGAAAATCTAAGATTATTTAAAGCTAAAAATCCTAATATTCCTGTAGTTTGTTATATTAATTCAACTGCTGAAGTTAAAGCGGAATGCGATATTTGCTGCACAAGCTCAAATGCTGTTGAAGTTGTTAAAAGTTTAAACGTTCCTAAAATTTTATTTGCACCTGATACTTATTTAGGCAAATGGGTTGAGCATAAATTAGGTAACGTTGAAGTTATTACTTTTAACGGATTTTGCCCTACTCACTTAAGAATTAGAGTAGAAGATATGCAATTAGCTCGCAGACAGTATCCAAATGCTTTAATCCTTGCACATCCTGAATGTCATTGTGAAGTTTCTAAACTTGCTGATTTCGTAGGCTCTACTAAAGAAATTATGGAATTTGCTCAAAAATCAGATAATAAACAATTTGTAATCGCAACAGAAAAAGGCGTTGTAGACAGATTGAACCGCGACAGCAAACTTAATAATTGGGGTAAAGAATTTATTTTAATTAATGAAAATATAGTTTGCCCGAATATGAAATGTAATACGTTAGAAGATATTTACAGAACTCTTGAAACAGAATGTAACGAAATTACATTGGATGAAGATATAATAGATAAAGCAAGATTAAGCATTGATAAAATGTTATCTATATAAACTAAAAATATTGAACAATTAAATAAGTTTATCAATTTATCTGCTTGCTTTAATTTTAATAATATTTGTCATGCTGAACTTGTTTCAGCATCTTAGAACTATAAAATTAATCATAAATAATACATAATTATTTAATTGGTAAGATGCTGTGGAAAACCAGACATTTTTCTCAAAATCACAGATTTTGGAAAAAGTAGTCAAACAAGTTCAGCATGACAATTTCGATTTAATTATATATAAATTAAAAAGAATTTACTTGAAAAAAATTTTTTGATGTTATAATAATCTTGTGATTATAGTTAATCAGATAAATAAAAGGAGAAAATAATGAACGTTACAGTTAATGACTCTTGTATAGC
Source organism: uncultured Vampirovibrio sp. (assembly GCA_910583875.1). GTDB lineage: Bacteria > Cyanobacteriota > Vampirovibrionia > Gastranaerophilales > Gastranaerophilaceae > Avigastranaerophilus. The sequence goes on from CAJTXT010000002.1 coordinate 163,761, forward strand.
ATGCGGCGCTTGCGAATCAGTATGTGATGCAGTTTTTTCAGTAGAAGATAAAGCAGTTGTAAATGAAGGCGCTATCGCTGGTAATGAAGATTGTGTTAAAGAAGCTGCTGATTGCTGCCCGGTTAATGCTATCGAAGTTGCATAGTAACTTTTATAAAGTCTAAAAGAAGAGATTGAAAAATCTCTTCTTTTTTTATGTTTAATCTTTTAATTTTGAAAAAAAATTGTTAATATAAAATTATGGATAAAGTTTTAGTTGTTCTATCAGATAACAATAAAGGTAAGTTTATTTCAAAAGGATTTTCTGATGCTTTTCGGGGACTTTCTTATTTTGTTATTGAAAAAAAGATTTATGACTTAAATATAGATGAAGTAAAAGCCATTTCACCTAATCTGATTTTCTTGTTTTGGACAGATATGACTCAAAAAGATATTTTGGAAAAATTTATTTCTGAATATCAAAACGATGATGTTATCTATATTCATTGCTCAGAACTATCTGCTGAAATACCTGAAAATTATAAGAAATTAGAAAATCATTATATATTTACAACTGATTCAAAAACAAAGAAACATCTTTTTAAACCGTCTGTTAATCCAAAAGAATATAAAACTAAATTTAAAGGGTATAAATATAATATTACTTTTTCTGGTAATCCTGCATATAAGGGTAGAGAAGAAATACTTACCAAATTAATTTATAACTTTGGTCCTATTAATATTTTTTGCCGTTCTTTTGATTTTTACAAAAGTGTTGATGAAATAGAAAAAAGTAAATTATTAGATAAATATATGATTGAATTATATAGAAGTTCATATAAAGGTTATGTGGAGAATGCTAAAGAACTTTCAGATATTTATGTTTCATCAAGGATTAATGTTGATATAGAGAATGAAAATAAAAAAGCTATAAATTATAGATGTTTGGAAATAATGGCTTCAGGCGGGTTTTTAATCGCGCCTTATACTAAATCTGTAATTAAATTCTTTGAAGAGGGAAAAGAATTCGAAACATATAAAAATTCAGATGAACTTGTTGATAAAATTAATTTTTATATGAAAAATTTAAATATAGCGCAATTAATAGCTGATAAAGGAAAGAAAAATACTGTTAGCAATAACTCTTTTTATGATAGACTTAAATCAATGTTAAAGGTGATTTATGGCAAAGATTTTAGTAGTAGATGATGATATTGCAATAAACGAACTTATAAAAGTAAATTTAGAACTTGCTTATTATACAGTTATTAATGCTTATGATGGAAATAAGGGGTATGCATTAGCAAAACAAGAACTTCCTGATTTAATTGTTTTAGATGTAATGATGCCGGAGGTTGACGGTTATACGGTTGCCAAAAGAATAAGAGAAAATCCAGCAACAAAAGATATACCTATAATTATGCTAACTGCACTTAATATGATACAAAATAAAGCTCAAGGTTTTGATATAGGTGTTGATGATTACCTTGTTAAACCGTTTGAAATGGAAGAACTTTTAATGAGGGTTAAAGCACTTTTAAAACGTACAAATAATATTCCAAAATCAGTAGCTGTAAAAGAAGTTTTAACCCAAGGTGATATTACGCTTATCCCTGAAACGTATAGTATAGAAATTAACGGTAAAACAGCTAAAGTTACTCCGATTGAATTTGATATTGTAAACTTACTAATGCAAAATTACGGTAATATGGTTTCAAGTGCAAAAATTTTAAGCGATGTATGGGGATATGAAGCAGATGATGCTGTTGAAACTATAAGAGTTCATATGCGTCATATACGAACTAAACTGGATAAAATTTCAGACGGTAAAAAATATATAGAAACTATTTATGGCGGCGGCTACCGCTTAATGCCTAACGGCGCTGAAAATAACTAAAGGAGTGTTTAATGTTAAAGAAATTTTGGGTAATTCTAGGTGTTCTTGTTTTACTTGTAATTCCAATTTTATTTTTAAACGGATTGGTAGAAGACAGAATAAAATATAAAAATGAAGCTGTTCGTAAGATTAGTAATGCTTTAGCCGGTGAGCAACGAATTTATAGACCAAGCATAAAGTATGAAGTTATTGAAAAAGATTCTAATAATAAGGAAGTTCTTCATACTGAAACATACTATCCTGCAGAATATAAAGTAAATTTAGATATAGATACTGCAACAAAAAAAATTGGGATATTTAATGTTCCTACTTATATTGCAGATGTTACCTTATTTGGATATTTTGGAAGAACAGATAAATCCTTAAAAAATAGAAAAGTTATTTTTTCATTTGATATATCTGATAAAAAAGGCTTTGTAACTTCTCCATATATTAAATTTGCAGATAGAGAATTTAATAATTTATCAACAGTAGAACATGGTATGGTGTTTTCTCAAGATATGGATAAAATACCGTTTGTTGTTAAGTATAAAATAAGAGGTATAAATAAAATCTCAATAGTTCCTTATGGTGATAATTTTGAACTTAGCGCTCAAGGAAATTGGAGTAATCCTAATTTTGAAGGTGACTTTTTACCTGAAAAATATTCAATAGATAATGATAAATTTAATGTTAATTGGAATATCCCTGGTATTTCTAATTCAAATTTAGGCAATGTTGAAGCTTATAGTGTTTGCAATATTTCGCTTCTTGTTCCTGTTGATAATTACAGAATGGCAATAAGAGCGCTTAAATATTCTTTTTTATTCCTATGTTTAACATTTCTTTCTTATTTTGTATATGAGGTGGTTTCTAAAGAAAAAAGAAGAATTCATCCTTTGCAGTATATTCTTATGGGGATTTCGCTTTTAATTTTCTATTTACTTCTTGTTGCATTATCTGAATTTATATCATTTAAAATTGCATATTTAGTTTCAGCAATTATGACAATTATTCCAATAAGTTTATACACATATTTTGTATTGATGAAAAAACAGAGTATTAAATTTTCACTATTTATTACATTTTTATTAGCTTTGTTATATTTATTCTTATATGTACTTTTAATGCTTCAAGATTTTTCATTAATAATTGGAAGTATATTCTTATTTATTGTTGTATCTGCAGTAATGTTTGCAACAAGAAATGTCGACTGGTACAGCGAAAATTAAATCTTTTTATTAATAAATAAAAACTCATTATATTTTTAATATAGTGAGTTTTTTTATGCAAATTTTTTATTTTGGAGTTTTTATTTGGTCAAGAGGTAAAAAATGAAAATTTCTTTTGATTACAATAATTTATATACATTTGGTTCAAAAAGAACCTTTAAAAAGCAATTTAAGACATGTGCATATTCAGGTGAAGGCTTTGAACAGCATGATACAAAAACATTAGAGCATATTATTCCGCAGTCAGAAGGCGGAAAAAACGAATATTCAAATTATTTAATAGTAAAAAGAAGTGTTAATTCCAGAAGAAGTTCAAAACCGTTAGATGAATTTATAAAAGAAAACCCTGAAGTAAAACAAAATATAATTGATACTGTTAAATCAAAAGAGGGTCAGATTATAGAGGGGATTAACTGGGCTGAAGAAGTTAAAAAGACTCTTTATAAGGCTATCGGTTATGATATCTTTGATGAAAATAATTAAAAAAATTATATCTCCGTCATGCGGAACTTCTTTGACTACTTTAGGGTGACAATTTTAACTATTATAGTCTAAAATTGTATATAAATTTGGGAAATTATATAGAAGTTTACACTATATATGCTAGAATTTTAGTCATAATGTCATTCCGAACTTGTTTCGGAATCTTACCAGTTGTAAGACCCTGTGGGAAACCAGACATTTTTCACAAAATCGCAGATTTTGGAAAAAGTAGTCAAACAAGTTCAGGGTGACAACTTTCGCTATTTTAGTGTAAAATTGTACATAATTCCTAAATTTTTTTAATAAATTTGAACTTATGAAATTTTTCAATTTTGGAGCTGTGATTTTAGCTTACACAAAATCAATGCTCCAAAATTGAAAAATTCTCATAAGTTCAAATTTGTATTCAATTGTATATTATTCTAAAATACTGGTCTAAATTCAAATAATAATATATAATTTAGTTCTATTTGGTAGTTAAAAGGGAGATTACAATGTCATTTTTAGAAAAATGCCAAAACTCTTTTAAAAAGTGCCTTGCAGTTGTTGCAATGTTTCTTTTTGTCGGAGTTCCTTCGTTTGCAGGTGAAGCAAACCTTGTAGTCCCAAAGATTGAAGGCGATAATTTTAATCTGCTTATTGCAGGTATTGTTGTCAGCATCCTTGGTCTTATATGGGGACTTATTGCTTACGGGCAGATTAAATCTATTAAAGCTCATAAGTGTATGATTGAAATTGGTAATACAATTTTTGAAACTTGTAAAACTTATCTTGTACAGCAAGGTAAATTTTTAATTGTTTTAGAAGTTTTAATTGCTGTTTGTATTGCATTCTATTTCGGTTTCTTACAAGAAATGAGTGCTAAAAATGTACTTATTATTTTAGCAGCGTCTGTTATAGGTATTTTAGGTTCTTATGGTGTTGCTTGGTTTGGTATTAGAATGAATACTTTAGCAAATGCAAGAACATCATTTACCGCACTTAGAAATAAACCTTTGGATATTCTTAATATTCCGTTGAAAGCAGGCATGAGTATTGGTGTACTTCTTGTAAGTGTTGAACTTATTGTTATGCTTGCAATTTTATTATTTGTTCCGGGACATTTAGCAGGTGCTTGTTTTATCGGGTTTGCAATAGGTGAATCTTTAGGCGCTTCTGCTCTTCGTGTAGCAGGCGGTATCTTTACAAAAATTGCTGATATTGGTTCAGACTTAATGAAAATACGTTTTGGTATTAAAGAAGATGACCCAAGAAACCCCGGTGTTATTGCAGATTGTACCGGAGATAACGCTGGTGATTCAATCGGACCTACTGCTGATGGTTTTGAAACATACGGTGTAACAGGTGTTGCGCTTGTAAGTTTTATTCTCTTAGGCGTGTTCCCAGAGTATCAAATCCAATTATTAACTTGGATTTTCGTTATGAGATACTTAATGATAATAACTTCTGTTGTTGCTTATGGCGTTAACGGTATCTTAAATAAAATTTTATTTGGTAAAAAAGAAGATATGGACTTTGAAGCTCCATTAACAAACCTTGTTTGGCTAACTTCTATTTTATCAATTTGTATGACTTTTGGAGTAAGCCATTGTTTATTAGGAAATATGCCAAATAATCTTTGGTTAACATTATCTGTAATTATAAGCTGCGGTACTTTAGGCGCTGCTTTAATTCCTGAATTTACAAAAGTATTTACTTCACCTAAAGCAAAACATACAGAAGAAGTTGTTACTGCTTCAAGAGAAGGTGGTTCTTCTTTAACAATTTTATCAGGTATTGTTTCAGGTAACTTCTCAGGTTTTTGGATTGGTCTTGTAATTGTTGCATTAATGACAATGTCATATTTTGCAAGCTTGCATATTCCTTCTGAAATAATGATTTATTCCTCTGTATTTGCATTTGGTTTAGTAGCGTTTGGTTTCTTAGGAATGGGACCTGTTACAATTGCTGTAGACAGTTATGGCCCTGTTACTGATAATGCACAATCAGTTTATGAATTATCATTAATTGAAGAAGTACCAAATGTTAGTGAAGAAATTAAAAATGAATTTGGATTTGAACCTAACTTTGAAACAGCTAAGAAATTCTTAGAACAAAATGACGGTGCAGGCAATACATTTAAAGCAACATCAAAACCTGTGTTAATTGGTACAGCAGTTGTTGGTGCTACAACTATGATTTTCTCTTTAATTCTTGTAATTAAAGAAACATTAGGAATAGAACCTGAAGCAATTCTTAACTTGTTAAACCCATATACAATTTTAGGATTATTAATGGGTGGCTCTGTTATTTACTGGTTTAGCGGTGCTTCTATGCAGGCTGTTACAACAGGTGCATACAGAGCTGTTGAATACATTTCTAAGAATATTAAACTTGGGGAATGCGATGATAAAAAAGCAAATGTGGATAACTCAAAAGAAGTTGTTAAAATTTGTACAGAATATGCTCAAAAAGGTATGTTAAACATATTTATAGCATTATTTGCTTTTGCACTTGCATTTGCTTGTTTATCAGCACCTATGGCAGAGAATGTAAACCCTGTTTCTTTCTTTGTAAGCTATTTAATAGGTATCGCAATTTTTGGTTTATTCCAAGCAGTATTTATGGCTAATGCCGGCGGCTGCTGGGATAATGCAAAGAAAATTGTTGAAGTTGATTTGAATGAAAAAGGAACACCACTACACGATGCAACTGTTGTTGGTGATACTGTCGGTGACCCGTTTAAAGATACTTCCTCTGTAGCTATGAACCCTATTATTAAATTTACAACATTATTCGGTTTATTAGCTATGGAAATTGCAATTGCACCTTCATTTAAAGAAGCTGCACCTATTGCAGGTATTGTATTATTTGTAATTGCTATTATATTTGTAGTTCGTTCATTCTATGCAATGAGAATACCTGCAGATAAATAGTTATAATATTGCAATAAAAAAGAGCCTGTATTTATTACAGGCTCTTTTTTTATATTTGTTTTATTAATAATCTGAAGCGCTGCTGCTTTCTTCTTCTTCATCCTCTTTTGTATAGTTTGTGTCAAAATCGTCAGGCAGCAAATCATTGTCAGGCCAAACAGTTGTTTCATCTGCTCTTGTTGCTGATAAATTTAAACTTGCAGAAAGGTCTGAATCAGATAATTCTGCTTCTTTAACAATGCAGCCAGCCATATCTGCATCTGTAAAATTACAATAGTTTACAGTTGCATAACTAAAATCTGTACCGTTTAATATACTTTCAGAAAAATCACATTCAACAACATTCGCTCTTGTAAAATCAGCAGCATTTAAGTCTGCGTTAGAAAAATTACAATTTGACAGATGAGAATCAATGAAAGATGTTCCTGCTAATTCTGTATTAGAAAAATCAATTTCTTCTAATGTAATATTAGAAAAATCTAATTCAGTTAAATCAATTTCTTCCTCAATAGTTTTCTTATATGAATTATACTCTTCAGGATTTTTGATAATTAATTCTGCGAGTTCATCTTTTGAATACATAACTTCTCCTTTTTGTCTCTACCTGTTAATTTGACTAACCATAATCATATTCCACGAAATGAATATTTTATAACATATCCTTTATTTTCTTATTTTTTTTTTTATTGTCAAGAAAAAATTTTAATAAATTAGGCAATTTTTTATAAGCAAATGTTTTTATATAGAAGTAGGGTGGTTTTTAAAATTTAAGGTCTTGTAAGTTGAATATTAATGGTGTGTTAGGACAATTTAATATTGCTCGTAGTGCGAATGTACAACAAGCAAACTTTAAAGGAAATGTTACTGTAATTAAACCTGATATGTTTCAAAAAGGTTCTTATGTAACAGTTCCAAGAAAAGTATCTAGCAATAATACACTTGATTTATCAAAATTTTATTCTCCTAAACAATTATTACAAGCATATTCCAATCCAAGTTTTGTAAATTCTTTAATTGAAAAAAATCCTAAAATAACAGCTCTTCTTGATTCAAAAGGTATAGAAGCAACTGTTTCTCCAGAAAATGTTTTAGGAATTGTTAATACTCATTTAACAACAACTACAGCTTTTGCGTTGCAAATAGCAAATAAAATGGGTTTATCAGCTGCTGATAAGAAAACATTAGAACAGGCATGTGTTTTCCATGATTTTGGAAAGATTTTAATTCCAAAAGAAGTTTTGAATAAGCCTGGAAAGTTGAATGAAGAAGAAAAAGAAATTATGGATATGCATGCTGAATTAGGAGCTGAGCTTCTATCTACAGCCGGAATGAATCAAAGATTAGTAAATTTAGTTGGAAATCATCATAAACCACAATCAGAAAATGCAGATATTCTATGTGATATACTGTCTGTTGCTGATATATATTCAGCACTAAGAGAAGATCGCGTTTATAAAAAAGCGATGCCTGAAAAGGATGCTATTGAACTCTTAGACCAAAAAGCCGAAGCCGGTGAAGTAAGTACAGAAGTTGTTAATGCGTTAAAAGCTTCATTATTATCTGCAAAATCTGCATAAAAAAAGAACCCGTTAAAGGGTTCTTTTTTTACTTTAAATATAGATTAAACAGCTCTTGTAACTTTGCCTGCTCTTAAGCAAGAAGTACAAACTTTAATTCTTTTTACAGTACCATTTTCTACAACTTTAACAGATTGTAGGTTTGGACTTTGTCTGTATACATGATGTTTATGAGAGAATGAAAGTTTTGCTGCTTTCAATGGTTTTTTTCCGCAAACTGCGCATTCAACTGACATTTTTACTTCCTTTCAAATAATCTTTATAGCTTGATAATATAAGAAAAAAAACTAATAATCAAGCCCTTTCTTAAAATTATATTAAATAATCTAAATAAATCAAATAATTATAAGTAGTTTCGCTATTTTTGTAATAGAATGTAATAATGAGGGATATGAAAATGAAAATTGGCGGAAAAACAGTAAGAGAACGTATAGAAGAGAAGGAACTTTTATTTTTGTCTCCGCTTGCAACTTTTAGTTCCAAAACAAACGGACGTGTAAAATATGAAGAACCCTGTGATCTTCGTACAGAGTTTCAAAGGGATAGAGACAGAATTCTTCATTCTAAAGCATTTAGACGTTTAAAACATAAAACGCAGGTTTTCTTTTCTCCTTATGATGATCATTTTAGAACAAGAATGACTCATACTTTAGAGGTTTCACAAATAGCAAGAACAATTTCACGCGCATTAGATTTAAATGAAGATTTAACAGAAGCAATTGCATTAGGTCATGATTTAGGACATACTCCCTTTGGGCATAGCGGAGAAAGAGTTCTTGATGAATTAATGCCGAATGGATATAAACATAATGAACAAAGCGTTCGAGTTGTTACGTTTATTGAAAATCTTAATTTAACAGAAGAAACATTAGACGGAATCTTAAATCATTCATACCATTGTACTCCTAATACTCTTGAAGGTCAGGTTGTAAGACTTGCAGATAAAATTGCTTATATTAATCATGATATTCAAGATGCAATTAGGGCGGGTATTATTAAAACAGAAAATATTCCACAAGAAAGTATTAACTATTTTTCAACAACAAATCGTATCAGGTTAACCAAAATTGTTAATGATATTGTTGAAACAAGTTATGGAAAAGATACAATATTAATGTCAGATGAATGTTCAAAACAATTTATTTCTTTAAGAAAGTGGATGTTTGAACATGTGTATAACAATTCTCCGGCTAAAACAGCAGAAGATAAAGCTCAAAACGTAATAAGAAGATTGTTTGAATTCTATTGTGAAGAATTAACGAGAATTTATCCTTCTTCCTCTAAAAATGAAATCATGCAAACAGCATGTGATTATATTTCGGGTATGACAGACAGATATGTTCTGATAAAATTTGAAGAAAACTTCTTACCTTCACCTTTAGCACAAAAAAATAATGATGATTTCTTATTTAAACTAGCTCAAATGAACGGATTAAAATAATTAATGACAACAAATAAAACATATAATGAAGTTATTGATGAAATAAGAAGCCGTCTGGATATACTAGAAGTTGTCCAGTCTAGAGTTGTATTAAAGAAAAAAGGTGCTAATTACTGGGGCTGCTGTCCTTTTCATAATGAAAAGACGCCGTCATTTAGTGTTAATCCTCAAAAGGGTATTTTTAAATGTTTTGGCTGTGGAGAAGGCGGAGATGCTATAACTTTTTTAATGAAGATTAATAACCAATCTTTTGGTGAAGTAATAAAAGATTTAGCGCTTCAATTCGGAATTGAGCTTCCAAACTTTTCGGGCAATTCAAAGCAATATACGGAAGAAAAACAGCAAATAAAAGATGTCCTTCAAAAGTCATGTGAATTTTATTACAATAATTTATTAACCATGCCCGAAGCGAAAACAGCACTTGAATATCTTGAAAAAAGAGGAATTACAAAAGAAGTTATAGATGAATATAAATTGGGCTACTCTCCAAAAGGTTATACGGATTTACAGCAGCATTTTAAGGCAGATTATACTCCTGTAATATTAGAAAAGGCAGGATTAACAGTTCCAACGGAAAAAGGCAATAATGTAGATAGATTTCGTCATAGAATTATGATTCCTATTCGTGATGAAGCGGGTAGTGTGATTGCGTTTGGAGCAAGAGCGATAGATGCCGGTCAAAATCCTAAATACTTAAATTCACCGGATACTGTTTTATATAATAAAAGCCGTATTTTATACGGGATAAATGTTGCAAAAGACCAAATGATACAAGATGATTATGTTGTTATCATGGAAGGTTATTTTGATGTAATATCCGCGCAAGCTGCAGGATTAAAAAATGCAGTTGCGTCATGTGGTACTGCTTTAACAGTCGACCATGTCCGTCTAATTGCAAAGTATTCTAAATCAAGAAAAATATATTTGGCATTTGATACAGATGCAGCAGGTTTAAAAGCAACGCAAAGAAGTACGGATGTTATAAAAGAAGCTTTTTCAGGGCTTGGTAATTTAAAAATATTTGATGCTGCTTATGCTTCTTTAAATGATGATAAATATACATGTGAAATCCGCGTAATAGCTCCGTTTGATAGTAAAGATCCGGATGAATATATTCGTGAATACGGTATTGATAAGTACAAAGAGTATATAAAAACTGCTCCTTTATTATTAGATTTTGAAATCGAACAAGTTTTAAAAGACTATAAGCATGACTTTTCTCCGACAGATAAACTAGCTTTAGTAAAAAAAATCATGCCTTTAATTGAGGAAATTCCGAATAATATAGTTCAAAATGAATATATAAAGCTTGTTTCAGATAGAATAAACATTGATGAAAAAGCCTTGATTAGGGAAATTAATCGGAGCAAAAATGTGCAAAATGTTATAAAAAGTGATTTTCTGGGAATTGTAACAAAAACTTCAAATATCTGTGAAAAAGCACAAAAAAATTTATTAAGCCTTTTTTTATTAGGTGTAAGTGATACAAATGTAAATTATCTTCTGGAAAATATAAATAATGTAAAATTTATAGATAAAAACTTAATTATTCTCAAAGAAGCAATTGACAAATTATCATGTCAGATAAATAATGACGTGGACAAGCTAATTCAATCCCTGTATGTACAGTTTGCTGAGGATAATAAATTAAAGGACATAATAACAGATTTAATATATATAGCTGATAGCTTTAAAAATCTTTCAGAAAAGGACTTTAGAGCTATTGTGCAAGAGAATAAAGCAAAAATTCTACAATATCAGATTGATTGTGAAAAGAAAGAACTTGCGTCAAAGTATAAGAATTTAAGCGATGATGATGTAGAATCAATGCAATTTCAAATGCAGCTAAGAGAACAAATTAGAAATAAGCAAAAAATCGGAGAACAACTTCAATGAGCAAAAAGAAAATATCAGATTTATCAGTAGTCGGAATAATGGATGAAGAAGAAACAATGGAAAACGAAGCTTCTGAATCATCAGGTATTATTTTAATGGCTGAACCTGAATCTATTAGCCGTGACGGCATGGACGTTATTATTAATTCTGAACGTAATAAAATTATTGATACTATGGAGAATGAAGATTTGTTCTCTACAGATATAACAGATGAAGATGAGGAAGAAGAAGTTTCACTTACTGATGCGCTTCTTCCAAAAGGTGTATCTTTTGATGACCCTGTTAGAATGTATTTACGTGAAATCGGTCGTATTAAATTATTAACAGCAGAACAAGAAATTGATTTGGCTAAAAAAATTATACAAGGCGGTAATGCAGGTGCTATTGCTAAAAGAAAATTAGTTCAAGCTAACTTAAGACTTGTTGTTAGTATTGCTAAAAAATATGTGGGCAGAGGCATGTTATTCTTAGACCTTATTCAAGAAGGTAACTTAGGTTTAATCAGAGCTGCTGAAAAATTCGACCACGAAAGAGGTTATAAATTTTCAACCTATGCTACTTGGTGGATTAGACAAGCTATTACAAGAGCTATAGCAGACCAAGCTCGTACAATCAGAATTCCTGTTCACATGGTTGAAACAATCAATAAATTAAAGAAAGTTACAAGAAAATTAGCTCAAGAACTTTCAAGAAAACCAACCGAAGAAGAATTAGCTGTTGAAATGAATATTTCTGTTCCAAAATTAAGAGAAATCATTAAAGTAGCTCAAGAACCGTTATCTCTTGAAACTCCAATCGGTAAAGAAGAAGATTCAAGATTAGGTGACTTTATTGAAGATAAAGATGCTGATGCTCCTGTAAAAACTGTTGCTCAAGAACTTTTAAGAGAAGACTTAGCTGAAGTATTAAGCGGTTTATCTCCAAGAGAAAGAGATGTTCTTCGTTTAAGATTCGGTATGGATGACGGAAGACAAAGAACTTTAGAAGAAGTTGGTCAATTGTTCGGTGTAACAAGAGAACGTATCAGACAAATTGAAGCTAAAGCTTTAAGAAAACTAAGACATCCAAACAGAAGCAAACGTTTAAAAGAATACATTGAAGTTTAATAATAAAAGGGAAGTTAAAGCTTCCCTTTTTTATTGTAATTATTGGTTACAATTCTTTGATTTCATATAGTTTTAATTGTATCATTATACAAATGAAAAAATTTAGAATTTATTTTTTATATCTTTTATTATTATTTGTATTAACATTAGGATTTTTGTATTCAGTGTTTTTATTTGTTTTGCCGTCGATTGTTAATAATGGTTTTCTATTAAAAAAAACAAACACTTATCTTTCTAAAAAAACAAATTTAAATATATGTGCTGATAGTTTAAAATTAAAGACTTATCCAGACCTTACTTTAGATTTATTTACTGATAAGATTTTGTTAACAGATAATGATGCTGAATTAGTTACTTTAAAGAATTTATATCTTGGTTATGATGTAAAATCTTTAAATTTAAAAAATTTGACTATTGATTATGTTTTTATAAATGAAAAAGGATTTAAAAACCTTTTATCCCAAAATAAAAATAAAAAACCATCTCAATTCAAATTTAAAAAATTTCCCGAGATAAATATAAAACAAGCTGAAATTTGGATTGAAAACGGCGGAATAAATAATATATTTGTTACAATTTCTGATTTTAATATCATAAACAGCAAGGATGATAAAACTTATTTTACTTTTGAGGCTGAGATAATATCTGACTTGTTGAGAAACTTAATAAACATTGGAAAAACCGGTTGTTTATATATAGATGACAATACCCTTTATGCTAAAGATTTACAGGTTTTAATAGGTGTTTCTACTCTTAATATAGATGGAAAATTAATTGATGATGACAAAAATACTGATTTTTCAATTATAGGCAGTAAAATTCCGATAAGTGATATAGAAACTTCTTTATTATATTTTCAAAAAATTCAATCAAAAGGAAAAAAATTCTTAGAAAATTTTTATAATTTTTCCGGTGAAATGGATGTAGACCTAAAAATTAATAACGAAGGTGCTTTTGGTAAATGTAAAGCAGAAAATCTGTCTGCAGTCACAGTTCTATTTGATGTTCCTGTTTTATTTAAAAATTATGTATTTAATTTTAATGGCAGAAATATAGAAGCTGCTGATTTTGGATTACTTGGAGGTGAAAAAGTTTATAATGAACTAAAACTTTCAAATATTGCAACTCCTGATTTTGAAGTTTCAGGTTTTGTAAGTTCAAATATAACAGATAAAACAGCAGAAAAATATATTCCGGATGTATCTATAAAAGGTTATGCAAATACCAGCGTAAAATATAAAGTTAAAAATCATAAGATTTTTGTTAATTATTTGTTGAAATTAAAAAAAGGTACAGAGTTATATTATAAAAATGCGTATTTAGGTCTGGAAGATAAAGATAGACGCCTTTTAGTTAATACATTAAAGGAAGCTGATAAATTAACTATTACTCATTACGATTATTCTATTCAAAATGGAAGTAAAATTTTGAATATTATTCTTGGTGACGGGCTATTAGAAAAGAAAAACGGACATCTTGAACCTTCTTATATAACATGCAAAACAAACGGTTATGCTCCAATCTCTGTAACTGGTTCATTCGGCAGATATATTGATGGCGGAGAATTTAAAGGTGATTTAAAATATGATTTTAATAAATATCTTTTAACCGGAAACTTTGATATTCGTAATTCAAAATATAAAGATTTTTATTTAAAAGATGTATTTGTAAATGCTAATTATACTAATTTCAAAGTAAAAGCAAACGGAACTTATATGAATTCTCCGTTTGAATGTGTCCTTGATGCAGAGAATAATTTTATTTACAAAATAAATATATATGATATGTATTTGTATTTGGATGAATTTGTCTTTAAAAAGTCAAAAACTTCAAGAATTAATTCAGTTAAATCTAAAAAAATTGTTGAACAAGCTAAAGAGCTTGATAAGACTATAAAAAAATGGACTATTAAAGTAAATAAAATTAAACACAAAAGAATCGAATTAACAAATATTCTTTTAACGGGCAGTTTAAAAGATGATATTTTTTGTTTCGATATGCCGCATATTAATTTTGCAAAAGGGAAACTTAGCGCAAATGGTTTGTATGATTTTAAAGATAATTCTTCAAATATTATTTTTAAAGCAGAAAATATAGATTCTAATATAGTTGCAGATGTTGTATTTGATTTACCTCATCAAATAGAAGGTATTGCTAATGCCACTTTACTTGCTGAAACAAAAAATGGTATTGATGATATAAAAGCTTATGCTAATTTTTCTATAAATAAAGGTTATTTGCCAATTATTGGCAATATCAATTTCCTTGCTAAAAAATCTATTTTTAATCATTCATTAGCTTTTAAACTTTCAGATATGCTTCATATTGATGTTAAAAATTTAAAAGATTTAAGTTCTAATATACAAGGTTCTTTTTATCTGGATAATTCAAACATAAAAGAGGCTAAAATAACCTCTTCTCAAAAATATTTAGCAATGCTGATTGAGGGTGATTATAATTTAGATACTCAAAAATGCGACATACAATTGCTTGGAAAATATAATAATAAACAAATTAATAGAGTAAAAGTATTTTTTATTCCGCTTTCTTGGATAGTTCGTTTTGTATTTAAACCTGAAAATTCTTTATTTAGTTATTCTAATAAATTGAAAGAAGTTCCTTCTATTTCTGCTTTAAATGAGGAAACAACCGCTTTCAAAATAAAAATGAACGGAAACTTGAATAAAAAAGACTTGAATATTGAAATGAAAAGGTTAAAATAGCTTTATTTTATTTTAGATTTTAATTTGTTTCTTACATTAGCAAGAGGTCCGTTATTGGGATTTCTTATATATTTATAGTAATTTCTTGCATAGTAAAACGGATATTTTGGCAGCCAAGTGCATTTTACAAGGATAGAAACTGTTTCCGCGCCTTGAGATAACATTAATTGGTCAATAGTTGTTTCATGTGCAGGCGATATAGAAGAAATTAGTTTTATTAAGTAATCACTAAAAGTTAAAACTGAATAACCTGAAACAACGCCAGTATTAGAAACAAGATTTGTAACTTTAAATTCTGAGTTTGTTTTAACTGTTTTTACGTCCTCCGGTAATTTTAAAGTATCAGATGTAACGTGTTCAATTTCATACCATTCACCTTTGTATTGAAGTCTCATAATATTAGGTTTTGGCATATAAATATCATCAAAAATGTTATCTAAAATAACTTTGCCCGAAAAATCAGAAATTCCGTATTTAAAGTTATCATAAGTTAAGAGCATTCCCCCAAAAAGAATATCAATTGAATCATAAACAGGCGGAATTATTGCGAAACCTGTTTCATCATATAAACCAAAATCGCCGTAATTACCGAGTTTTGCATATTTCCCTAAAACTCTTTCAGCGTGGCGGTATTTTGCGGGTATTAAAATATTCCCGCATTTATCCATAATGCCGAATTTTGTTTTCTTTTGAATTATAAACGCATTATCCCCCAGCCTTATAATTTTATTATATATAGGTTTTGTGATAATTGTTTCATTCTCGTCTTTTAAGCCGAATTTATTTTTTTCGCTGTATATATTAACATCAGCGAAAGATGCATTTTGAAAAATAAAAAATATAAATACTGTAAAAAATAATAACTTTTTCATAATTTTATTATATCATAGAGATATGTTTAGATTAGGTTTTAAAATATTATTAGGTTTATTTATATCCTTTATTCTTTTAGTCGGAATATTGCTATTATTCTATACAAAAGGTTTGCCATTTTTATTTTCAAATGAAAAAGCTGTTTCTTATATTGAAAAAACAGCAAAAAAATATACAGACATTAATCTTGAACTGGATAAAACATATTTGAAAACAGGTTTTTCAAAAACAATTGAAATAAAAGCAGGAAGAATATATGCCGAAAAATCTTCAGCTAAACTTTTTGAAGTTACTAATTTAGATTTACTGTTATCTTTAGATGAATTATTTAAAAAGAAAATTATAGTTAACCGTTTTGGTGCTGATAAATTATATGTTGACGTTAATCCTATAATGGAACTTGTTCCTCAGACTGAAACAAAGCAGTCACAGCCAATGGACTGGAATATAGATTTATATGATTCAATATTATATTTAAATAATTCAAATATTACCTATAAACTTGATAACGGAACAAAAATCGATATTAAAGCTGATGGATTAAATGTTGATAATACTCAAAAAGTAGAAAGATTTGTTCATTTTAACTTTGATGCTGATGTTATACGAAATAATAATACAGTTAAAATATCATTTAAAGATGATAATAAAATTGTAATAAAAAATAAGCATATTTATGTTAATGATTGCCCTTTAACAATTAATCATTCAAAAATGTTTTTTGATGCAGAAGCAGGACAGGATAATAATTTTGAAGTTGTAGTATATGCAAAACGTTTCTTTCTCTCTGATGTTATAAAGCTTCTTCAAACAAATATTGTTGAAAATGAAATAGATTTTGTATTGGAAACTCTAAAAAATATTAATGGTGATTTTGATTTTAGGGTTAAACTTACAAATAATGATTTATCAGGAAATGTAAAAGTAAATAAAGTCAGCGCTAATTTATTCCCGCTTGCTAATATGCCTATAATGCTTACATCCGGGGATGTATATATTAAACAAAATGATATATTTTTGACTAACTTTAAAGGCTTTTACGATAATAAAAAATATAATGAAGTTACTTTTGAAGGTTCTGTTAAAGATTATTTAAAAACTCTTGATACTAATATTGAAATGCTTGCAACAGTTACTAATGATTTTGTTGGCAATTATCTTTCAAAAACAGCAATGGTTCCGTTAACACTTATAGGAAATAGCAAAGCTAAAATATTAATTCATTCAAAAAATCAAGATGTCGATGTAACTATGATGGGTAAAATTGCAAAGGGCGATGATATTTTAGTTGATGGTGCTTCATTAAGCCCAACAGGATATGATAGAGCTCTTAAAGCAGATTTGCATGTAAAAGGTGATAATCTTAATATTGAAACAATCAATTATTATATTGCCCAAGAGCTTACTAAAGCATCAAAAGGAATAAAACCTATCTTATCGTTAAATGGAAATGTCAGAATTTCTGATGCCAAAGTTAAAGATTTTGGTTTTGAAATTCCGCGTCCGCTCCCTAGTGAATTTTTAAATGTTTTAATTGGGCAGAAACTCTTTAAAGGCGGTAAATTTGCTGGCAATATGCACTATATTGATGAAGGTGAGTACCCTGTTATTAATGCAAAATTAACAGCAGAAAAAATACGTATTCCTTCTCAGCGATTGTTCTTAAAAAACGGAGAAATATCAACAACTGATAACCTTATAAAAATAAAGGCGGATGGAAGATTCAGACGTTGTTCTTATATCTTTAACGGAAATATATTAAATGCGATAAAACTTCCTATTATTATAAAACATACAGACTTAACGGTTGATAATGTTGATATAGAAAGATTAATGAAAGCCTTTTCACAGCCTGTTCAAACAGTTGATACAACAAAGGACTATGATGAAAATAATGACACAGATGATAATCCTGCTTTAACATTTGATATTGGAAATTTAATAATAGAAGAATCTTTAATTCATATTATCAAAGGTTCATACAAGGTTGTTAATTTTGCTGATGTTAAGGCTAATATGTCTCTAGATAAAAATAGTATATTCAAATTGAAATCAAACAGATTTGAAATAGCAGAAGGTCATTCATCAGCAGATGTTAATTGTGATTTGAAAAATCAAAAATATAATCTAAGACTTGGTATAAAAGATGTTAATGTTGATTTAATGTCAACCGCTATATTAAATTTGCCTAAAGAAATAACAGGAAAAGCAAGCGGATTAATTGATTTGAATACTGATGAATCACTTAAACTAAATGGCGCTATTAAATTTATTGTAAAAGACGGGACAATTGAAAAAATCGGGCTTGTGGAATATGTATTAAAGTTTGCTTCTTTATTTAGAAATCCTCTAGCAATGATTAGTCCATCTATTTTTACTGATTTAGTTAATATTCCTGAAGGTAAGTTTGAAAAAATTACAGGTGATTTAAAGTTAAAAGATAATAGAATAGAATTAATGAAAATTAAGTCTTATTCTCCAACCTTGAGTGCATATATTGTAGGCTGCTATAATCTTGAAAATAGTGATGCAATTTTAAGAATATATACAAAGTTTAGTAATAAAAACAAAGGTGTAGCAGGTGTTTTAAGAAATATTTCATTAAACAGTTTAGCTAATAGAATTCCGTTAAACAGCAGAAATGATGCAAATTATTATGAGGCAGAACTTTCTCAAATTCCGGATATTGAAGCAGACGAAAAAGACTGCCAAATCTTTTTAACAAAAGTCGATGGTGATGTTGAACATAATAACTTTATTTCGTCTTTGAAGAAAATAAAATAATGTGTTGAAAAATATTATTTGTATTAAAATATAATTGTAATCCCGTTTCGTCTAATGGCAGGACGCAAAACTCTGGATTTTGCTATCGAGGTTCGAATCCTTGAACGGGAGTTTAGTTTGAATTATATTTTTCTGAGAACTAGTTAACTTTTCGTCCTGTGATTTCGCGATACCTAAAATCAATGGACTTCAAAATTAACTAGTTATCAAAAAAATATAATTCAATAAAATTAATTGAAAGGAAAGATTATGTTTCACGTTATTACAGAAAGAGATTATTCAGAATTTTCAAGAAAACAAATTGGTGAATATACAAACTTTGATAAAGCTTTAGAAGTTGCGCAAAAAGCAATTGAAGGCAAAGAAGGGTTAAGATATATCATAGAAAAAACAGACGGACACGTTGACAGTTATGGTAATCAAATTGTAACAGTTGTTGCTGAAAGTGACTAAAAAAAGAAGGTTTTAAACCTTCTTTTTATTTTAATATTAACTCTTTTATTTCTTTTCGCTTAACTTTTTTTGTTGTTGTTCTTGGTAATGCTTCTCTTCTTACTATAACATTACTTGGTCGTTTATATTGGGTTAAATGCATTGAAAGCGATTTAATATCTGCTTTTACAATTTTTTCAACTTCTTCTTCAGAATGCTCATTATATAAATATTCTTTAGGAACAGCAACAGCCGTAACTTCTTCTGTGCCATCTTTTGCACCAAAGGTATGAGATAAGCTTAGAACGCATATTTCTGCAATATATTCACTCTTTTCAAGAACTGCTTCAACTTCTTCAGGAAATACTTTCTTGCCTCCAGATAAAACAATCATATTCTTAATTCTGCCTGTAATATAGATATGTCCGTCTTTATCTATTTCCGCTATATCTCCTGTATGCAACCATCCGTCAGCTTCAATTACTTCTGCTGTTAATTCAGGCATGTTATGGTAACCTTTCATAACAGCAGGACCTTTTAATTGGAGTTCGCCTGTTTCAGCGTCAATTCTTGCTTCAAAACTTTTTAAAGGATGTCCGACAGAAGCCAGAACTTTACGTTTATTGGTATTAATTGATACAACAGGGCTTGTTTCTGATAATCCATAACCTTGATAGACTTTTATACCAATTCTTTCAAAAAATCTGCCAACTTGAATATCTAATGGTGCACCACCTGAAATACAGCCTATGAAATGACCTCCAAATTTATCATGAATTTTTTTGAATAATAACTTTTTCACATTATAAAAAGGGAAAAATTTTGCTGCGTGATATGCAGTTTTAAATATGTATTGAGAAATTTTTGATGAGTTCTTAATTTCACTTTCAATAGCTGTTTTTAATAATTTTAAAAATGCAGGAACAACAATCATAAACTCAATTTGTTTTTCACACATTATTCCTAAAATATCTTTTGGTTTTAGGCTTTTTGCATAATAAACTGAAAATCCAAAGTTTAAAAATGTTGAAAAACCAACTGTCATTTCAAATAAATGGTTCATTGGTAAAATTGACAGTGTTTTTACAGTTTTGTTTGGTAAAATTTCATTTAATGCAAAATCTAAGTCTTCTAACTGGTTTGTGATATTGCTATATGTTATTTCTACACCTTTAGGAGACCCTGTAGTACCTGATGTATATATTATAAATGCTGTAGATTTAGAACTTCTTTTTCGCCATTTTGCGTTGTAATTATTGGGAAGATTATATATATTTTCTAATTCTGGTTCATTTTTATGTTCGTCAATTATTAAGATATATTTTAGTGAAGGAATTACATCTTTTAATTGTTTTGCAGTTTCAATATAATGCTCTGATACCATCATAATAGTTGGCTGAGCATCTTCTAATATTGATTTAAGTTCATAAATTGTAAGTTTTATATCTAAGGGAACAATAGTTAAACCGGCAAGAACAGAAGCAAAAACACATGCTCCATATTCCGGTTTAGATTCAGATAATATTACAAGCTTTTCACCTTTTTGTATTTGCAAGTCATTTATAAAATGTGCTGCTATTTTTCTTGATAATAACCCTAAACCTTTGTATGTAAACTCTTTCCAGCCAAAAGTTTCTTTTATTCCAAGCGCAATTCTATCTTCGTAGCTGCAAGTTTTATCTTCTAATAAAGATAAAATGTTGCGAGTTCTTAATCCCATATATTCCCTAACATAATATCTATACAGTTATATTTTATATATATTTCCCAATCCTGTCAAAGTTTATAGTTATATATATCTGCGTTTTGTATATAAATTCTTTATTTTGTTATTAAAATATTTAAATTGCATTTTTTTATAAATGATGTAATAAAATTATATTGTTTTATTTTTTTATTGTTTGCATTTTGGAAATAAAAACAATAAAATTCAGTTATAAACTTTTGTTTTAATGCTATTTTATTCATTTTTTGAGCAAGATAAATAAAGTAATCATCTATTTGATAATTTGTTATTCTGGAATATCTTGCATCTATATCAATGATTAAATTTTTTACACCAAGTTTTTTTGCAATTTTTAAGAATTTTTTAAATTCGGTTATATTATCATTGACTGTAGGAATAATTATATATTTGAGTCTTATTGCATCACGAGATTTTTCTGTTGCAGCATATTTTGTTAAACTGTTTATAACATTATCAAATGCGTCTACTCTTTTTATAGTTTTATATGCTTTTCTGCTTCCGCAATCTAATGAAACAATAATATAAGTAGTTGCTTCATCCATTGCCCTAAATAAAGTATGTGAGTATTTTATTGCATTGGTCGGAACAAAAACTCTTGCAAAATTATTTTCAGCAAATAATTCAAGAAGCTCATCACATTCTTTATAAATAGTAAATTCCCCACCTCCAATATGAAGTTCACATCCTTTTTTTATAATTCCTTGTTCTTTAAAGGATTTTAATACAGGAAGAATGTCATATGTTCTATTTGTTCTTTCAAATTTTTCATTATTATTAGAACAATAAATACAATCAGCACTACAAACACTAAAATGAGTTATTGTTATATAATCGATATAGTCTTCATCTTTCCAATCTTTTTCTTCAATATGATAGCAATTCTTGCATTCATGTGGGCATCCACCATTTTTAAAAATATCAGAATATTATGAATTCGTGAAAATAGATCTTCTTTTGAAAGAATTTGACCTTTGTAATTTTTGAAAAGAATAGGTGGAAACTGTCCATTTATTTGGTCAACGGGAAAAAAACAACAAGAAGCAAGCTTGTTGTCAAAAAAAGCATAAACCATGTTGTATTATATGACAGTTTTTATACATATTTATTTCTATATTTTTGTTATCAAATTAGCCATTTCAATTGCAGATTTAGCTGCATCTGAACCTTTATTTCCAGCCTTTGTTCCGGCTCTTTCAATAGCCTGTTCAATATTATCACAAGTAAGAACGCCAAATATTACAGGAATACCAGTTTCTAAACCTACAGAAGCTACTCCTTTGGAAACTTCAGCACAAACATAATCGTAATGAGAAGTTGAACCTTTTATAACTGCACCAAGTGTAATTATTGCATTATATTTATTTGTCTTAGCTGCTTTTTTTGCTATTAAAGGAATTTCAAATGCTCCAGGAACCCAAATAACTTCAATATTTTCTTCTTTTGCACCATGTCGTTTCAGTTCATCTATCGCTCCTGATAATAATCTTGAACCGATAAATTCATTAAATCTTGCAACTATAATACAAAATTTTTCATTATTAACTGTAAGCATTCCTTCAATTATATTTGTCATTTCATCTCCTTTGAAATTCTTTTATAATCTGATTTTACAATATTCAAAAAAAATATAAAAGTTAATGAAAAAAATATTTACATGTATTTTGAATTTAATTGAAATTTTTCAATTTTAGTAGTTAAAAAGCGGTTATATATTTGAACAAAAGCAATATCTCTTTGTAATTGTGCTTTTAATTTTTCTGTATTTTCAAATTTGAATTGATTTCGTATTTTTTTTATAAAAGAAATTTTAATATTTTCCCCATATATGTTTTTATTAAAATCAAGAATATGTACTTCTGTTTTTAGTTCTTGATTATTAATTGTTGGAGAATAGCCATAATTTAAAACTCCGTCGTATTCTGAATTATTAATATTTACTTTTACAAAATAAACACCTTCCGGTATTTTTATTTTGTTATTTGGATATAAAATATTTGCGCTTGGAAATCCTAATTTAGAAGCAATTTGCTCTCCTTTTATAACAATCCCGTTTAGAAAGAAGTTATAACCAAGTAATTTGTTAGCATCATAAAAATTACCTAAATGAATCATATTTCTTATAACTGAGCAGCTTACAATTCTTTCATTTGTTACAAACGGTGGAATTTCAAAATATTTGAAGCCATATTTTTCTTTATTTTGTTTTAAAAATTCGCTATTACCTTCTTTTTTATAGCCGAAGCTGTGGTTAAAACCTGTTGTAATTGCTATTGGAGAAAAATATTTAACAAGTATATTTTCTAAATAATCATTTGCCCTAATATTAGAAACATCTTCAAAGTTTAATAGTATAACATTGTCTATTCCTATTTCTTCAAATATTTTTAATTTTTCGTCTAAAGTGAGAATTTGTTCTATATTTTTATTTGATAATATCTTTAATGGGTGATTTTTGAAGGTAACTATGGTAGATTTTGCATTATTTTCTTTTGCAATATTAATGGCATTCTTTAATACAACCCTGTGCCCAAGATGTAACCCATCAAAATAGCCGAGTGCCAAAGAAGATTTATTAATATATGTTAATTCGTTAAAAATATACATAATTTTATTATAGACAAAAATTAAATTATGTTGAATACTATTTTAAAGAGGACCTTATGCAAAATATTAACAGAATAAAAAATATTAATAGTATATTAAATCCTTGTGTATTTGATACTTGGAAAAATCATTTTGGCGCATACTTTCTGGATAATGGCGATTCTTTTTTCAGAATATTTACTTTTCCGGACGTAAAATGTGTTTTTTTAGAAATAAAACCTTATAATAAACCAATTCTAAGTTATAAAATGAATAATTTAGGAAACGGAATTTGGCAATTAGAAATTGATGCAGGTGTAATGAAACATGGTGACAGATATCGTTTTATTATTGATTATAAAGATGAACTAATTTCTGTTAAAGATCCTTGTTCTATGTGGCAGGATTCATATTTCAAATGGTCAAGAATATATGATCATTCGTTATTTCATTGGACCGATAAAGAGTGGATGTGTGGTGAAAATACAAAACGAATCAGCCGTATTTCAAATGATGAAAATAAGCTTAGCGAAGTTAATGATTTAAGAATTTATGAACTTCATATAGGAACCTTTACTGATGAAGGAACGTTTTTATCTGCTAAAAAGAAAATAAAAAGAATTGCTGATGAACTTCATTTTAATGCTATTGAAATAATGCCTGTAGAAAATACATATTCTTTCAATTGGGGATATGACGGTGTGGATAAATATGCACCAAATCATACTTATGGAACACCGGATGATTTAAAAGAACTTATTAATTATGCACATCATTGCGGATTAAATGTAATTATGGATGTTGTGCCAAATCATTTAGGACCGGATATTGCGCAGCTTCATAAAACAGGACCTTATATAGAAGGTGAAAATTGCTTTGGTTTTAAATTTAACTATGAAAAAGATGAACATAGTGCTCAGGTTCGTGATTTTATAATAGGTGCTGCTTTAAATTGGGTTGTTAATTACCATTGTGACGGTCTGCGTGTTGATATGACAAAATTTATGTGCAGCGATTATACGATGAAACAAATGGTTGCAGAAATTAATTTTCACGCACCTAATGCTTTTATGATTGCTGAAGACGGAAGAGATAATGATTTAAGAGTTACAAATCCTTTTACTGCTGCTGAAACTGATGAAAATACACTTCATCACGAAGTATTTATCGAAAAAATAAGACATAATAATGTTTCATTATCTACTTTAGGTTTTGATACTGAATGGGATTTTCCGTTTCATAAACAAATTGCAGCAGCTATTCTTGGTGCTTGGGATTGCAGAGTAAAGAATCTTTGTAATTTTGATTATTCATTAAGAGCTGCTCAATCAAGAGTTAAATACCCAATGAGCCATGATGAAATAGGTAATATAGACGGTACACGTTTAATTTCTAAAATAATGATTAATGAGTTGAATTTGCATCAAAATATTTGTGATTGCTGTCATACTTTAAAATGTAAATTAATTGCTCACGCAGCACATAGAATTCTGATAGCACTTGTAACCGGTAAATTAGAAAAAATGACCGATGATGAAAGAAAAGCATTTTATGATGAGAATAAATTAACCTGTGATTTCTCTGTAGAAGAAGTATTTAACGCTTATATGAATGCAGTTAATATGCATAAACTTGCTATTGGTAAAGTTTATTCAATACCAGGACCCAAAATGATTTTCCAAGGTGATGAATCAGCTAATCTTTCTTATTTTAAATTTTTTAGAAAATTTTCAATAGGTCCCGAAACCTATTTAGAAGAAAAAGGGTATGAGCCTGGACTTCCTGCCTTTTTAGATTCTAAATTATCCTCCGTAAAAGTTGCAGATAAATATCTTTATATTAATAATGCAATAGAGGCTTATGTTAAAGACTTAAACCTTCTTTGTGAACATAATATTTCATTAGCATCCGGGCATATTGAAAAAACTTTAGTTCATGAAAATTCAGATACTCATGCTATATATTGCAGAAAAATTTATAATGAAATATTTTCTATTTCTAATTTTTCTTCAACTCCATATTTAAATAATTATGGAGTTATGTTCCCTAAAGGTAAATGGAAAGAAGTATTTAATTCTGACCAAGTAAAATATGCTGGTGAAGGAAATTACCTAAACAATAATAATATAAAAGAACAATTCTCTTATATATCTTTACCTTCATATGGTGTTGTATTCTTTGAAAAAATAATATAAAAGACCTTTTCTTTATTAAAAAGGTCTTTTATATTGAATTTATTATCTTTATATATAGATGTCATGTTTTGATTTTAAAAATTCAATGCATTCTTCTTTTGTCATAATTGCAGTATTTGTATCATTATTATTGAAGTTAGAATCTATATAATATGTTACTTCATAGTTTCCATCTTCAAGCGGTTTTATACTTCCTGCTGATAATCCTTTATCCGCAAATAATTCGTCTTCACTTAATGTTTTCACACTAGGTTCATGTTTATAGCCGCCAACAAAAGATGTAAATATTACATCATATTCTCCGGCATTTTTAGATGGTTTTATTTCTGTATTTCCAGTATTCATCATTATTTGTCTTAATAGAATTTTTCCGTCAGATAATTTTACGCCGGACTTTAATGCTCTATCAAATTTTTCTTCCGGAGAAGGCGTTTTAATACCGTTATATGCTTTTATTGTATTTGAATTTACACAAGGTAATTCAGATGCAAGTTTTTCTTTAAAAGTATCATAACTCATAAATTCACCTTGAATATTTCCGTCTTTATCAGGTTTTGCATCCTTAGGAAATACATAAACGCCGGTTACTTCTTTCCCATTTTCTGTTAACGTAAGTTTTTTAGCAAAATATGTTTTTCCATCATTTTTACTTGTAAATTGTATTGTAGAAAATGAATTTAATTCTGTATTTGATTTACTTGAATTTTCATTTTTTTTATTTGCTGTAATATTATAGTTTTCAACACCTGAATATTGAATACTTGAAACATTATTCATTTGGCAACTCCACTCCGTTATCCATATAAGTATACTTTTATATAAAAACAAGATTAGAAATGAAATTGCTTTATTATTAAATTCTATTTAATACATAGTTAATGGCGCCTCTGTTTTCATCAAAAACAGATTTTGCATTATTACAATATGAATTATATTTTTCATTATCTTTGTAGAATGAAATTAATTCGTTTGTTAATTCTTTAGTATTGTTTACAATTACAGCACATTCTTTTTCTGTAACTATTTTGTATACATCTTTAAAATTAAAAGTAATTGGTCCAGATAAAACAGGTTTGTTCCATATATTAGCTTCTAATGGATTATGCCCGCCTGTTTGGGTAAAACTTCCTCCAATAAAAGCTATATGACAAATAGAAAATAACTTTGCAAGTTCACCCATTGTATCAAGCAGAATAATATCATTATTCTCAAAGTTATCATTATTTGAACGTTTACCCCATTTATAGCCTGAATTATCCAGTAATATTCCTACTTCTTCATAGCGCTGCGGATGTCTTGGAACTAATAATAATTTTGCATTATTTCCTTCTTTTTTTAATTCTTTAAATGCTTCTAATACAATTTCATCTTCACCTTTATGCGTACTTGCGCCGACAAATATTCTGTAATTGTATGTTTTAAGTTCTTCTCTATATTTATTTTTTTCTTCTTCCGATAAATTTGGAGTAATATCAAATTTTAAATTTCCCATTACTTCGACTTTATCTTGTTTTGCTCCTATATCAATCATTCTTGCTGCATCATCTTTTGACTGCATAAATATTTTTTCATATCTGTTAAATATCGGTGCTAAGAATAATTTTAATTTTTTATAACCGTTATATGAATGTGGTGAAATTCTGCCGTTTACTGTGTATACTTTTATCCCCATTATTTTTGCAATACTTACAAAACAAGGCCATATTTCTGTTTCTGCTATAACTATTTTCTCGGGATTAAAAGTTTTAAAAAATGAATATACGCTGAAAAAGAAATCATAAGGATAATAAGTTACTTTATCTGCAATATTTTCAAATGCTTTTTTTGCAACTTCTTGACCGGTTTTAGTTGTTGTTGTAATAATAATAATATCTTCTGGATGTCTTTCTCTGTATGCTTTAACAAGTTCTTTTATCGCATTTGTTTCGCCTACTGAAACTGCATGGAAAACGGTTGTTTTTTTATCTTTTTTATCAAAAGAATAAAAACCGATTTTATTCCAAAATCCTGCACGAAATTTAGGCTGAATTGCAAATGCAATTATTATTATCGGTAATAATATTACTGAAAGTGCAATTAAAACAATGTTATAAATAAAAATCATATTAGTTATTTTCTTCTTTATTATCCATCATTATTGTTTGATTCGGATTTATAAAACCATCCGGTGTTCCAAGCTGTTCCGGAGATACAATTTGAATTCCGAATTTTGTTCTGAATAAATGTTTAACCGTTTCGCTTTGAATGTCATACATCATATTATTAAACATATCATAAGCTTCTTTTTTATATTCAAGTAATGGATTCTTTTGTCCGTATGCACGAAGTCCAATGCCGTCACGAAGCATATCTATATTGTGTAAATGGTCAATCCATCTGTTATCAACAACTCTTAATAAAATATCTTTTTCAAGATTTCTCATTACATTATCAGAAGAAAAAGCTTCTTCGTTTTTGTGGTCTAAATTATATTGTAATGCAACAGAATTGTAGAAATCTACAGTTTTTCTTTCATGTTCTTTATATGCTTCAAGAGCAAAATCTCTGATTTTTGCATAAACATTTTCAAATTTTAAACCTTGAATATCTTTAACTTCTATAAAAGATAATTGAGGCATTTCTGAATGTATTTCTTTTGTTAATGCAACTAAATCATCATAAATATATTCATCAGGGTTCATTCCGGGTGCAATATATGTTTTTAGAAGTCTGTCAACTTCTCTTTCTATCATATAAAGAATATCGTCTCTTAAATCTGTGCCTTCAAGTACTTTATTTCTTTGTGCATAAAATTTTTCACGCTGCAAGTTTATGACATCATCATATTCAAGGACATTTTTTCTTGCGTCAAAGTGAAATGTTTCAACTTTCTTTTGGTTGCTTTCAATTTGCCTTGTTATAAATCTGTTTTCAATAGCCATATCTTCTTCAATATTAAATGAATTCATAAGTGCCATAATTTGCTGACCACCGAATATTCTCATTAAGCTATCTTCAAGCGATAAGAAAAATCTTGTTGAGCCGGGGTCGCCTTGTCTTGCAGCACGACCTCTTAATTGGTTATCAATACGTCTTGATTCATGGCGTTCTGTACCTATTACATGTAAACCGCCAGCTTCAATAACTTTTTTATGTTCTTCTTCCGTAATTTTTCTTGTTTGTTCTAAGACTTGATTTTTTATAGTTTCATAATCAGATGTAGTTTCTGGCGTTATGCCTTTAGAAAGAAGTTCTTCTTTTGCTAAGTATTCAGCGTTACCGCCTAAAAGAATATCAGTACCACGGCCAGCCATATTTGTTGCTATTGTAACAGCACCATATCTTCCAGCTTGTGCAATAATATAAGCTTCTTTTTCGTGGTGTTTTGCATTTAATATATTATGTTTAATACCGCGTTTTTTTAAAATGTCTGAAACCAATTCTGATTTTTCAATACTTATAGTACCAACAAGAACAGGACGACCTTCTTTATGCATTTTAATTATTTCATCTACAACTGCTAAGTATTTAATTCTTTCTGTTTTATAGATGATATCAGGCATGTCTATTCTTATATCTGATTTATTTGTCGGAATTCTTGTTACTTCTAAATTATAAATCTTGCCGAATTCTGCTTCTTCAGTCATAGCAGTACCTGTCATACCTGAAAGTTTAGGATATAATCTAAATAAATTTTGGAAAGTTATACTTGCTAATGTTTGAGTTTCATCTTGAATATTAACAGCTTCTTTTGCTTCAACTGCTTGATGAAGCCCGTCAGACCATCTTCTTCCTTCCATTAAACGGCCTGTAAATTCATCAACAATAATAACTTCACCGTTTTTAATTACATAGTCTGTGTTTAAATGGAAAAGTTCTTTTGCTTTTAATGCTTGTAAAAGATGATGTGCATATTGATTGTTGATATCAAACAAATCAGGTATTTCAAGAATTTCTTGTGCCTTATCAATACCTTCTTCTGTTAAAATAACATTTTTATTTTTTTCATCAACTTCATAGTGTTTTGTTTTTTCAAGTTGCGGAGCAACGGCTGCCATAGTTCTATATAATTCTGCTGATTTATCAAGTCTTCCGCTAATAATTAAAGGTGTTCTTGCTTCATCTATTAAAATACTGTCAACTTCGTCTATAATTGCATAGTTGTATGGACGCTGGACTCTTTGATCTATTGAACTTGCCATATTATCACGAAGATAGTCAAACCCGAATTCATTGTTTGTTCCGTATGTAATATCACATTCATAAGCTTGTTTCTTTTTGTTGAAACTGTCGTAGTCATTCATTCCTGAAAGAATAACACCTACGCTCAAACCTAAAAATCTGAATATTTTTCCCATCCATTCACTGTCACGCTGAGCAAGGTAATCGTTAACAGTAACAATGTGAACACCTTTACCGGTTAATGCATTTAAATAAGCGGGAAGAGTTGCAACAAGAGTTTTACCTTCACCGGTTCTCATTTCTGCAATTTGACCTTCGTGAAGAAAAATACCGCCTAATAACTGCACATCAAAGTGACGCATATTTAAAACTCTTTTACCTGCTTCACGAACAGTTGCAAAAGCTTCAGGAAGAATAGAATCAAGAGCTTGTTTTTCCAGTTCTCTATCCTTCTTTATATCGTTAGAATGTGGACGTGATTCTAATATTTTTTTAAATTCTAAAGTTTTATTTTTCAGTTCTTCATCTGTTAAATTTATAAATTCCGGCTCCAGTTTGTTTATATGTTCAACAACAGGCAGCATTTTTTTTATTTTATTATTATTTGGATCTCCAAAGAGTTTCAATAATAAATCAATCATTAACCCTAATCTCCGCTAATCTCTTTGTTATGTGCATTTTAGCATATAAATAAATTTTTTAAATAAACATTAATAATATTTTAATTATTCAAATGTAAATTTTTGTAATTTTTTTATTAATAAATATCAATATTTTTTCTTGATTGCTTTATTAACAGCATAGTAAGTGTTTAAAAATGGGGTGACTGTATGAATATCTCAGCGGCTAATCGTACTTCAATTTCTCATCAAACAAGTTTTGGTAAAGAGTATGATGTTGAAGATGCACAAAGAGTTTTAGATTTATCAAAAGAATTAAATGATTCTTTTTCAGCAGAAAATCAACCTGAGAAAAAGGGTATTGTTGGCAAAGCTGCTTCTTATGCAGGTGCTGTAGCTTCAATTTATATTACAGGTTTATGTCTTGCAAAATTGGCTTCAAAGGCAAGTGATACATTATTAATGCCTTGTTTAAGAAAAAGTGCTAATTTTGTAAAAAATAATGCTGCAAAATTGTCAAGAGTTGAAAATAAACATATTAGTTCTGCGGCTAAAAATATTTCAAAAGCGGAAAATATTGCAAGGGAAACTTTTAAAAAAATCAGAAATAGTGAAAATGCGCAGGGACTTTTTGGCAAAATTGTAGGTACAGCATCGGTTGTTGCTGTTGCACCTAAAATTCTTAAAGCGGATGGTAATAAAGATGGTGTATCTGATATTGCTCAAAAAAATATCAATGCATATAGTACAGCAGTAAGAAACATGGGTATAGTATCTGAGATGATTGAAACTTTAGGTTAAAATAATTAATTGTTTTAAACAAAAAGACGAGCTTTTTAAAGTTCGTCTTTTTTTGTTAACAAATGTAAATTTTTTTAAGAATTTGGGTTAAAAACAGGCAAATATTTGTATGGATTGTTTTAAATATAGTAGAATAAGGTAATTAAGGTAAGAAGGAAAATAATCATGAATGTTTCTGCAGTGAATTGTACTCCAATTAAACCACAAGTTTCATTTGGACAAGACCAAGATTTTTCTGATGCACAAAGAGTTTTAGATATGTCTAAAGAACTTAGTGATAGTTTTGCTAAAGAAAACGGTCAAAAATCTAAATTGCAAACTATAGCTTCAATTGGTGGTGCCTTAGCTACTACTTGTATTTTAGGTAGAGCAATGGCAGGTAGACTTATTGATGCTGGTGTTCATACTAAACTTGCAAGTTTTGGAAAAACAGTAATGGCTAAAGCTAAAAATTTAAAAGCTCCTAATTTTGTAAAAAATGTTAAGTTCCCAGAAAAAGTTCAAAAAGGAATTACTAAAATTGCAGAAAATCCGAAAGTAAAAAATACAGCAGCAGCTGTTGTTGATAAAGCAACTAAGTTAAAAGCTTCTGCGCAAACTTACATTGCTGAACACGGTGCAGAAAAAATCATTAAAGATACTGCAGGTTTAGCTTCAATGGCAGTATTTGGTACACAAATTGCTAAAGTTGATGGCAATGGTGATGGTATTGCTGATATTGCACAAAAGAATGTTAATGCATATCAAAATGCTGTTAAAGATATGGGTGTTGTTGGCGAAATCGCAAAAGCACTTGTATAATAAAAATTTAAAAAATATAAACGGACTACACAAAGTAGTCCGTTTTTTTTATAATTAAAATATGCAAGACATTTATATAAAATATGCAGATAAGAATATATTAAAAGAACTTGATTCAATAAAATTTGATTCTTGTTATTCAAATATTGCTGTAAATAAATATAATGGGAAATGCTTTAAAATATATAATTTAAAGCCTTATGAAGCTAATATTCTGAAACAAATTTGCTTATCTTTAGGGTTTGATTGTGCTGTAAGCCGTGATACTGTTACTTGTAAATGTGATACAACTGATGCTATATTATTTGCCAGTTTTAATCAGTTGGAAAAGTTAATAAAAAAACTGTATCAACAGCCGTTTCGTTTGAAAAAACTTGCAGATGAAATTAATTCTGTTTTAAATAATTTTTTTGAACCGTTAGTTATAAGAAACTTTGTTTTTGATTGGTCAAGACCTTATATTATGGGAATATTAAATGTTACGCCCGACTCATTTTCTGACGGAGGAAATTTTAATAATACTGATAAAGCTTTAAGATATTGTATTCAAATGATACAAGAAGGTGCAGATATTATTGATATCGGCGGTGAATCAACCAGACCAAATGCTGAGCTTGTTTCTGTTGAAGAAGAAATAAACAGAGTTATTCCTGTAATACAAGCCATAAGGAAGGAAAATATAAATATTCCTATTAGTGTTGATACAAGAAATTATGAAACGGCTAAATTGGCTATAGAAACAGGTGCGGATATCATTAATGATGTATCGGGCTTAGACTATGATATGAAATTATTTGATTATGTTTCACAAAATAATATTCCTACTGTAATAATGCACTCGGATAAGGTGCCTGCCGTTTCCTCTGATTTTGTGAATAAAGACGTTGTTGAAGAAGTTTATTTATCTTTATATAACAAAATACAGAAACTTAAAAATGCCGGCATGGAAAAGAAAAATATAATATTTGATGTTGGTATCGGGTTTGGAAAATCAGCAGAATCTAATTTTGAATTATTAAAAAGATTAGATGAATTTACTTCATTAGGCTGTCCTATGCTGTTAGGACTATCTAGAAAATCTTTTATAAGAAATACTTTTAATATTGATTGTGAACACTCTGATATACCTACAGCGCTTTATTCTTGCATTTGTAAAAACGCAAATATACATAGAGTTCATAATGTTAAATTAACAAAACAATATTTAGATTTTTCATCTAAATTAGCTTAGTTTCTTTAAAATATCAGCAAAACTGTCTATCGGTTTAAAATAATAACCGCATTTTTCAGACATAACACCTTTCATTTTGAGAATAACTTCTGACGGGTATCGTCTGCAAATTCCGGGGCGTGATTTATGTATTTTACAAATATGTTTTTCTTTATCAAAGTTACAGCATTTAAAAACAAGTCCATTTTCATCTTTGTCAACGACTTCCAGATATGTATAAAACGGATGTAATTTTTTTAGTTTCTCAAATTCTTCAAGTGATTTAATACTGTCTTTCTTATGGTTTACATATATTTTACTGCAGCAATCTCCGCAGCGGTTGCATTTACCGTATCTGTAATATTGCCTTCCTAAAATATATTTGTAAAAAAACTTTTTAATAAACATAAAAGTATTATATCAGTAATTTTAAAAGTATTGTAAAATACTGTTATGAATGTAAAAGAACAATTAAGACTTATTCCCGAATCAAGCGGTTCTTATCAGTTTTTTGATAAGGATAATACTATTATTTATGTTGGAAAAGCAAAAAATTTAAAACGAAGAGTTTCAAGTTATTTTAATAAAAAACATACTTCCGTAAAACTTGCGGTTATGGTTCCTCAAATAGAGAAAATTGAGTTTATTATAACCAATTCAGAAGTTGAAGCTTTAATTTTGGAATCTCATTTAATAAAAAAATATAAGCCAAAGTATAATGTTCTTTTAAAAGATGATAAAAAATTCCCTTATTTTCTTATTACGAAAGAAGATTATCCAAGAATTTTAGTTACAAGAAAAGCAAACAGAAATGCGATAGAAGGTAAATATTTCGGCCCATACACTAATGCGAAATCAATGTATACAACATTAGATTTATTAAAAAGACTTTTTCCTTTAAAGCAATGTAAAACTCCCAAATTTAAAGATAGACCCTGTATTTATTATCAAATTGGTAGATGTATGGCTCCATGCCAGAAAATGATAAGTTCTGAAGAATACAAAAAACTTATAAAAAATGTAGAACTCTTTTTATCAGGCAAACAAATGCAATTGGTTGATGAATTAAAAGCTATGATGGAAAAGTATGCGGCAAATGAAGAGTATGAAAAAGCTGCAAAGTATCGTGACAGCTATTTTGATGTTTTAAAAACAATTGAGAAACAAAAAGTTGTTTATGAAAATACAAATATTAATCAAGATATTATTTCTATAAGTTCTGATGAATATTTAGGCGGAATTTCACTTCTTCAAATTCGTGACGGGCGTCTTACTAATAAAAAGGATTTTGAAATTTCTAAATCTGATTATGATAGTGAAGAAGAAATTATTTCATACTTTATAAAAGAATACTATCAAATGTCGGGTGAGTTTGATATACCGTCTGAAATTATATTTGCCTATAAAATTTCAGAGGAAGACAAGGCTGTATTTGAAGAATGGCTTAGCTCAAAGAAAGGTTCAAAAGTTCAAATTAACCCGGGAAGAACAAAGAAGAATGATGATATACTTGAACTTGCAATGAAAAATTCAAATTATCATTTGCAGGAAATGAAAGTAAAATCTCTGCAGGAAATTCAAAATAACTATAATGAAACAGGTTCATATATCCAAGAAAAATTAGGATTAAATAAATTTCCGCATAGAGTTGAATGTTTTGATATTTCACATATTCAAGGTACAAATACAGTTGCTTCAATGGTTTCATTTTTTAATGGAATGCCAAAGAAAAGCGAATATAAAAAATTCAAAATTAAAACAGTTGAAAACGGAAAACCTGATGATTTTCAATCTATGAGAGAAGTGATTACAAGACGATATTCAAGGCTTTTAAAAGAGGGGTTAGAATTCCCCGACTTAATAATTATAGATGGCGGTAAAGGTCAATTATCAAGTGCAGTTGAAATTTTAGAAGAGCTTGGAGTTAAAAATCAAGATATAATTTCTTTGGCAAAACGAATAGAAGAAGTCTTTCTTCCTTATAATTCAGAATCTGTAATATTCCCTATGAATTCACAGGCTTTATATTTCTTCCAAAGAATAAGAGATGAAGCTCACAGATTTGCTATAACTTTTCATAGGCATTTAAGGGAAAAAGAAGCAGTTCACTCTGAACTTGATGATATAAAAGGTCTATATAAAAAGAATAAAAAGTTACTAATAGAAAAATATTCAAGTATTTCAAAAATTTCTAAGCTCACAAAAGAAGAATTGATGTTATTATTATCTAAGGGGCAAGCCCAAATAGTTTACGATTATTTTAATAAAATAAAAGAAAGTTAAGATATGACAGAAAAAATTGAAAAACCGCAGCAAATTACTTTTGATGTTACAGATAGATGTCAAATGCAATGTGTTACATGTTCAAAATGGAAAACAGTTGCTTCTGATGTTATAGATAGAGAACTATCAACAGAGGATTGGAAAAAAGTTCTTTCTGATTTAAGAAATTGGTTAGGAGAAGGTTTTTGGTTTTGTTTTTCAGGCGGTGAACCGTTTTTAAGACCTGATATATTTGAACTTGCAGAGTATGCGCATTCTCTTGGCATAAAAGTTGCTTCAATGACTAATTCTTTTAGTATTCAGCATTTGTATGAAAAGATAATAGACTCTCCTATTGAATCGCTTAATTTATCATTAAATGCTATTAATAATCCTGTAATCCATGATGAATCACGTGGTAGACAAGGGTCTTATGAAAAAACGATAGATGCTATTATGACCTTGAAAAAACTACGCGATGAAAAGCATACAAATTTAGGTATAAACATTGCAACAATTATGTTTCCTGAAAATATTGATGAAGTTATTCCTTTAGTTGAATTTGTAACTAAAAATCACATAAATGGAATTATGTTCCAATTATTAGATGATAAAGAATCCTTCCATGGCTATCATTATCAAAAAGGGTGTAATACTCAAGGTTATAAAATGCCGCAGGAACTTCGTGTTAAATATAAAAATATGGCTAAACGTGCTATTGAAGTTGTTGATAAACTCGTTGAAATGAAAAAAGCAGGACATTCAATTTATAATTCTTATGAACAATTAGAAGCGATGAAAGTTTTCTTTAATAATCCCGATGATATTTTAAAAGAAATTAAATGTGATGTTGGTTCAACAAATTATGCAATTGACCCTTATGGTAATGTCCGTTTATGTTTTAATATGTTCCCCGTTGGCAATATAAAAGAAAATACACCGGAAGAAATTTGGAATAACTCAAACTCTGAAAAATGCAGAGAAATGACTAAAACTTGTAAAATGTATTGCAGAATGCTTAATTGTAATTTCAAACATAATTTTGCAAACTTTAATAAAGGCTTTTTTCATAAATGTAAAAATAAAATCTATAAAATTTTAACAGGACGCAAATAATATGAAAAATATAATGACTTCTTTAATATTAGTATCTATTTTTAAAAATGTTGTAAATGATTCACTTGTTGCAACATATATTGAATTAATTAATGCTGTTGAAACATCTTGCGATATTAAAGAGGTTTTATATATTTATTCGGATTTTATCAATCAGCTTTATGAAAAAGAAGATAATCAAAATCTGTTTAATTATGTTAAAAATCTTATTTATACAGATGAAAATATTCTTTCAAGAGGCTGCAGCGATTGTATAAAAGATAATAATAACCTGTTAGATACGGCAAGATATGAATTATCATTATTAGATAAATTATTTGATTATGATTACTCAAAAATAAAGACAATTTTGTGTTCAAAATTTCCTGATTATTGTGAAACGTTTGGACATCTTCCTATTTTTTATCTTGATAATAAAGTTAAATTTGATTTAGATGATATTCTTTTGTCATATAGAAAGAACGGATACGGTGATTTTGCCTGCTATTGCGCTTTTAAATTCAATGAAAATAAAGAAATTCTTCCTATTAAGTATTTTGATACACTTACTTTTAATGATTTAAAAAATTATGAATATCAAAAAAGTGTTATAGCAAAGAATACGCAGGCGTTTTTAGATGGAAAAGAAGCTAATAATATTCTTTTATATGGTGACAGAGGCTGCGGTAAATCCTCAACTGTTAAAGCTCTTATAAATGAGTTTCAAGACTATAATTTAAAAATTATTCAAATATCAAAAGAAAGCTTCATTTATCTTTCCGATTTGTATGAGCAAATAAGAAATCTTCCTTTAAAATTTATTATTTTTGCTGATGATATCTCATTTGAAGAAGATGATAAGAACTTTTCGTCAATTAAAGCTGTACTAGAAGGTTCTTTATCAAACAAACCTTCAAATACAATAATTTATGCAACTACAAACAGAATGCACCTTGTAAAAGAAAGTTTTTCATCTCGTGAAGGAAATGAAATTCATTATAATGATACAATCGACGAAATGGTTTCTCTTTCAGACCGTTTTGGTATAATGCTTACTTTCTCTTTATTAACTAAAAAAGAATATCTTGAAATAGTTGAAAAAATTGCAAATGATTGCTGTGTTTCCGTAAATGATGTTTTATTTAAAAAAGCAGAAGAATTTGCAGCATTAAAAAGTATTAGAACACCAAGAGTTGCACGTCAGTTTATAACAGATTATATTGCTTCATTATAATTTTAAGATATAATTAGTTCTATGAATATTAATGACGCAAAAAGAATTGTTTTTAAATTTGGCACAAATGTTTTGAGAAATGATGATAAAGAAATTTCTCTTTCAAGAGTTTATTCTTTTATTGAAGAAATCTCAAAACTACATAGACAAGGTAAAGAAGTAATTATAATAACCTCGGGTGCTGTAGGACTCGGCTCTAAAATATTAAATGTTGATTCTTCTGAAAGTTTATCTGTAAAACAGGCATGTGCTGCTGTTGGGCAATGTCAGTTAATGTCTATATATGAAGACGGATTTGGCAAGTATTCTATTAATACTGCTCAAGTTCTTTTAACAGAAGATGATTTTACAAACAGAATTAAATATTTAAGTTTAAGCAATGTTTTAAATACCTTGTTAGAGTTACGAGTAATTCCTATTATCAATCAGAATGATACTGTTTCAACCTCAGAATTAACTCCCGAATTTGGTGTAAGTTTTTCTGACAATGATAAACTTTCAGCACTTGTTGCAAGTAAATTAGATGCTGATTTACTTGTTATTCTTTCAGATATTAACGGATTGTATGATGATAATCCGAAAGAAAATCCAAACGCTAATTTGATTAGTGAAGTAAAAGAATTAACAGAAGAAATTAAAAATTATGCAAGTTCTGCTTCAAAAGGCGGAAGAGGCGGTATGATTACAAAACTTCAAGCGGCTGAAGTTGTTACACACTCAGGAGGTTTTGTAAGAATTATAAACGGTAAATCACCTCAAGCAATTACTAGATTATTTAACGGTGAAAAAATGGGTACAACTTTCTATCCAGTTGAACAATTATCTCAAAAACGCAGATGGATTGCATACGCTACAAATATTACAGGTCAAATTGTTGTTAATGAAGGTGCAAAAAAAGCTATTATTGAAAAAGACAAGAGCTTGCTTGCAAAGGGTATGTTAAAAGTTAACGGCTGTTTTGACTGCGGTGATGTTATTTCAATTGTTGATGAAAATAATATTGAATTTGCAAGAGGAATTGCAAACTATAATTCATCAGATTGTTTAAAAATAATTGGCGAACACTCTGATAATATATATGAAATTTTAGGACATAAAAATTACGATGCGGTTATAACAAAAGATAACATTGCATTGTTATAGGAGTTATATATGGCAAATGTTATAGAAATAGCAAAAAAGGCTAAAGAAGCTTCAATTTTTGCGCTTCAACTCTCTACCGAAATAAAAAATAAAGCGTTAAATGCTGTTTCATTGGCTTTAGAATCAAATAAGGAAAAAATAATTCAAGCAAATATTGCTGATTTACAAAATGCAGAAGAATTAATCAAAACGGGTGAAATAACACAAGCTGTTTATAACAGATTAAAACTTGATGAAAATAAACTTAGAGATATGATTCAAGGTGTTAAAGATATTGCGCTTTTGGATGACCCTGTCAATAAAATCTTTTGGGAAAAAGATATTGCAGACGGAATAACATTAAAAAAAGTAAGTTGTCCGATTGGTGTAATTGGTGTTATTTTTGAAGCAAGACCTG
This sequence comes from uncultured Vampirovibrio sp., assembly GCA_910583875.1. Classification (GTDB taxonomy): domain Bacteria; phylum Cyanobacteriota; class Vampirovibrionia; order Gastranaerophilales; family Gastranaerophilaceae; genus Avigastranaerophilus. The sequence continues at coordinate 203,327 of CAJTXT010000002.1, forward strand.
ATGTAATTTCTCAAATATCATCTTTGGCGATAAAATCATCTAATGCAGTTATTTTAAAAGGCGGCTCTGAAGCTGTTAAAACAAATACTGCTATTTTTGAAATAATAACTGAAGCATTAAATTCTGTAGATGGTTTTCCTAAAAATATGGTAAACTTAATTTTTTCTCGTGAAGATGTTAGAGAAATGCTTGACGCTGACAGTTATATAAATTTAATTATTCCAAGAGGCTCTAATTCTTTAGTTAAATTTATAAAATCAAATACAAAAATACCTGTATTGGGTCATGCAGATGGTATTTGCCATATATATGTTGATGAGTTTGCTGATATTGATAAGGCTGTTAATGTTATTGTTGATGCTAAATGTCAGTATCCAAGTGCATGTAATGCGGTTGAAACAATATTGGTTCATGAAAGTATTAAGACTAAATTATTACCTGTTTTATTCAAAACATTAAAAGATAATAATGTATCTATTAATAGTGAAGAAGAGATAAAAAATTCTTATCCTTCTTTTGTTTCAGATGTTGTATCGGAATGGCGAAAAGAATATGGCGAAAAAATATTATCAGTCAAAATAGTTTCTTCTATTGATGAAGCGATATCACATATTAATACTTATGGTTCCGGTCATACTGATTGCATTATTACCGAAAATGATGAAAATGCTGAAAAATTTATGATGTTTGTTGATTCCGCAGGTGTATATAAAAACATTTCTACACGTTTTGCAGACGGGTTTAGATACGGTTTTGGGGCGGAAGTTGGTATTTCAACAAATAAAACCCATGCTAGAGGTCCTGTAGGGCTTGAAGGCTTAACTATATATAAATATAAACTATATGGTTCCGGTGATATTGTAAATGATTTTACAAGCGGAAAACGAAAGTTTTTAAAGTAAAGATTAAAACTAAATTGTTTAAAATTATAAATTATGTATGTCACCCTGAACTTGTTTCATCATATAACTAAATCTAAAATCGTGTCATTCCGAACTTGTTTCGGAATCTTACCAATTTTATATTAAAACTTATTATCTAATAATAATTTGTTCGTATAAATTGTTAATTGGTCAGATGCTGTGGAAAACCAGACATTTTTCACAAAATCACAGATTTTGGAAAAAGTAGTCAAACAAGTTCAGCATGACAATGTATAGATATCTAATTATTATTTATATTCTAAAAAAATAACTGCTTCATTATGAAGCAGCTATTTTTTATTTGTAATTTAAATTATACTTGACGCTCATTAACAGTAATTAAGCCTTTATCAATGTATTCTTGAACAATAGCTTCATCTACTTTGTGAGCTTTTGGCACAACCATTACTTCGCCGTCTATATCATATTTGCCTTCAATTTCAGCTTTTTGTGCTGGAGTTGAAGCTACAAGACCTGTTTGTGTATTAATACTATCTAATACATGTTTTCTTTCAAAGTCTTCAAGAGGGAAGTCATTGTTTGCAATTTGCATTGTTGTATGGTAAAGCGCATTTAATGTACCACAGTCAGCCCAAGGTTCATCTGTAGGAACTGCAACAATTTTTTGATTTCCTAATGTTGCTTTTGCTTCCATAACTGCTGATTTTGGAATTCCGCCTTCTGGAGCGTCTACAACTTTTTCAATGTCTTTTGTAATTGCATCAATATCATCTTTTTGTGATAAAGACATTAAAATAGGTACAAATGTTTTAGACCAGTCTCTTGGTTCTTTACCTTTACCAGCTGGGAAGAATGGTTCTAAAGTTGCTAATGCTTTGAATGCTTCTTTAGATACAGAGAATTGGAATGTATTTGTTAAGCATTTTCCGTTCTTTTCATATCCTTCTGGAATAACTTTTGGTTTTTCAGCAAATTCAAGAATTTCATTATCTGCTCCAAGTTTCATAATACCAAAGTTACCTCTAGCATCTTCAGATTTAACTTCTTTTGCAATCATAACAATAGCAGCATCACCACTATTCATAATATCAGCCATTTTTTGAGATGCTTTTGATAATCTTGACATTGAATCATTAGGGAATAATGTTAAGCTATTTCTTCCTTCACGTTCCATTTTGTTATATAAATCAACTGTAAAACCACCGTTTCCTTTGTTTACACCTGATTGATTTAAGTAGAATTTAATATTTTTACCAATACCTACATTACCTTTAGAACAATCTAAAAGACCTGCATTATGTAATGAAATGAATGTTGTTTCCATTGGTGTTAAGCCTGTAGCTGTTCTAAATACACCCTTTGTTGATTGTGCACCGTTTTCTTTGCTGTGGAAAATACCGTCAGAAGATGCATTTGTGTATTCCGCACGAGAACCGAAGCCGCCTGCAAGCATTGATAATTGAGTATTTTTAGCACCAGGGTTTGCAACGAATTGATCTAAAATAATTTCACCGTTATTTACTTTATCTACAAAAGTTTGGATACTATCAATAATTTCAGGAACAAAACGACCGTCTTCCATACCAATTACAATTTCAGTACCTTCACCAATGGATGGTTTATGTGTTCTTTCTTTTACTGGTTGTACTTCCGGTGTGAATGGTTTAAATACGTTACCTTTTTGTCTTGTTTCAATAGATAAGTTACCACCTGCGGCAGAAGCTAATTTATCAATACGACCTGCATTTGTCAAAAGAACATTATCTGTATCTTCAACAACTGCCATTAATTTACCTTTTGTATTTAATACATAAGCTTTTTCTTCTTGGTTAGCGTCTTGAGTAATTCTTAATAATTGTTGTAAAGGTAATGTTCTATCAGCACTAGTACCTTTTACTCTTGGTTGACGAACAGCCATTTCATAAAGAATACCGTCCGGTGTTCTTTTTAACTGAGTTCTTGCATCTACGATTTTATCTTTATCAGAAGATACTTCTGTATCTGTTTTGATAGCATCTTCAATTTGTGGTAATTCATCAGCATATTTATCAATTAATTCAGATACAGCTACTCTGGAACCAACATTTTCACCTTTTCTGCCTTTGGATAAATCTTGGCATGTTACCATTGGCTGGTTTAATTCTTTAAATGCTTCAGATAAGCTTTTTCCAAAGCTTACTGTTTTAGCTAAATTAATTCCATGATATGCTTGATAAGCGTTTACTAAACTTGTTGCTGTGTAGTTCCCTTTAAAGGAAGGTGTTGTAACATTTGTTGTTATAGCCGGTGCTGCATTAGTATTTACCCTGTTATAACGAGGTTGTAAATTAATGGCTCCTGCCCCAATTTTCTGAATCATTTTTAACCCTTTCTTTTATGCAGAAATATATAGTGTATTATTCTCAAAAACCCTAAAAATATTTTTTGCTTTTTTTGCAAAAAAAAATATTAAAATATTACATATTTTAATATTTTTTATATGATTACTATACTTTTTGCTTTAATTTTTGGCAATTGTTAACAAAGAAATTAATAATTCATTAATTTTATGTGGATTAATTAGTGAAAATCTTGTTTTTGTAAATTTATAACCATCATCTTCAATTACAAGATATCCTATTTCTTTTCCATTACATTTTAATATAAATTTACCATCCTCTTTTTTATATGTATATAACTTACCATATTTATAAATATTAAATTTATCATATACTTCTTCTGCTAAAAGTTTTCCTTTTAAATCATATACAGAATGCACATTATTTCTTTGAGCCAAAATAATTGGTTTTGAATAATGTTCACAAGGTTTTATAATGTTTAAATTTTGGAATTCTGCAGGTAAGATTTCTTTTTCGTTTTTATTTTTTAAGCCGTATTTGTCTTCATTTTTTACAAGAATTAATGTATTTTTTTCTACATTCAATAATTCTCTGTTTATATTAGAATTTTCAATAGGCTTAATTTCATTATTTGCTATATGTTTTTCTATAGATGCTACTTTTACATTAGCCGGAATTTCAATTCCTTGTACTTCATAAACATATTTTTCTGCAGCTTCCGGTTCTTGTACTAATTTTTGATAAACTACAGCATTATTTACTTTATATTTTTTGAATTCAGGTCTTAGATCTTTTGCAAGAGCATAATCATTATCATCACCAAATTTGTATAAATCCTCTTCAGGAATTAATTTACCTGTGTTGTAGAATAATTTATATTTTCCCTCTAATTTACCTGAAATGTATTCTTCAGAATCTGTTTTTACAATTCCAACCTTTTGGTAAATTGGTTTAAGTATTACGTTTGCGTGTTTATCAATAAGCCCATATTTTCCGTCTTTTTTTATTTTTATATATTTGTCTAATAGAAATAATTCATCATTATTAGTTAAAAAATTAGTTTTATTTGCTATGTTGATATATCCAACTAAATTAGAAACATTAATTTTCCATTCTGTATCGTTCCAATATGTAAGTGAATCAATAATTGGTTCTATAATAAAACTATTAGTGTTTTTATCAAAAATTCCTATTTTATTATTTTGTCTTATAACTAAAATATTTTCATATTCATCTAATATTTCTTGTTCAGAATTAATATTTTCTTGTTTTTTATTATTATTAACAAAAACAATATCGCTTTCTTTTATTTCTATTGTATTTGCATAACAATTATTGAACATAAAACAACTAACCAATAACATAAGAATTAATGTCTTCTTCATAATGCCTCCTTAACTAAGCTTATAGCATAATAACATTTTGTTTAACTCTATTGCAATACTAAATTATATTATGTATAAGATTTTTAATTTCTTTAGTTATATCAGTTTTATATTTTACATTTTGTGCAAGAATTTTAGATAATTTAGCTTTTTTAAATTCTCCTAAATGTCTTGTTCTATAAAAGTTTTCAATGTTTTCACACATTTTATTATAGATATGTAAGTCATCTTTTATTATTGGAGTTGCAGGTTCATACTCGTTGTTTAACGAACGTTTTATAAGATTTAATGATAAAATATCTTCAAATTCTCCGTATGGGATAAGTATATATTTATCTTTTCTTATAAGTGTTTCTTTTAAATTATTGCAGATTTCAAAAGCATCAGCATCAAAAAGTAATATAATAGGAATATTTACTCTGTTTTTTAGTTTTAAGTACAAAGCTGGACTTTTGCTTTTCCCGCCTGCTCCTAATATATATATCCCATTTTTATCAAAGTTAGAATTTAATTTATCTGCAAATACAGGTAAAAGGATTTCTTCTGTTATTCCTTCTACTATAAGTATTTTTGAAATAGGATATTTTAAATTAAATTTATTTCGTAATTCAATTAGTGATTCAATATTGAATTCAGAATCTTGGTTAAATATTTCATTTACTTTCATTAAAAATTGAAGGTTAAATACAGACTCTTTGTATGAAAGCATATTCAAAATTGGAGAAATATTTAATTTTGTGTTAATTAGTGTTTTTGTTCGTTTGTCTATGTTTTTAAAAGCGTGTTCTATAATTAATTTTAAAGCTTTATTGCAATTTATGTTATTTGTTTCTGTATTACAACAATTTTTAACAGATTTATTCCAAATTTCTTTTACTAAATCTGAAATATATTTCGCATCAAGATTTTCTATTTCTGCTTTAGAATATGTCGGCTGAATGAGACATTTTTGTAAAACAGAAGTAAATACTCTATTAAAAGAATCTTCCGGTAATTTAAATCTTGATAATCTATCTAAATTAATAACAAGTTCATCAAAAGTAAGTAATTTATATTTAATAGAACTTTTAAACAAATACCAAATACCCCTTAAAAAAGAGGAGCGTTTAAAACGCTCCTCAAAAAATATTATGCGTTAGCAAATTCTTTTCTTGATGCGCGAGAAGCACATTCAACTAATGATTTTACAACTGCAACCATTGCAATTGTTGAATTTAGTTTGTTTACACAAGAACCAACACCAATTGCACTAGCACCAGAAGCAAAAGCTAAAGGAGCTGTTGTTGTTGTAATACCAGAAGCTGTCATTATAGGAATAGAAGTATTTCTAGATAATTCAATAGTATTAGAAATTGAAACTTCAGCTGTTTGTAATAAGCCTCTAGCACCTGCTCTAGATGGAGTTACTGTTGCAGCACCTTCTGTTTGAATTAAATCAATACCTAATTCTTCTAATTTCATAGCTAATGAAATTTGTTCAGAAATATCAATATGACCAGGAACAGTTACACAAATGAATGTTCTTTCGCCATTTAATAATCTTAAAGTTTCATTAACAATATTTAGAACTTCTTCAGCTGAAACTCTTTGTCCTTTTTTATAAAGAGCATCAAAGTTACCAACTTCAATAGCGTCAGCACCAAGTCTTACTGCGTTAGCAAGTTCAGAAGGAACAATTGAAGAAACAAATACTGGTAAAGATGTCATTTCTTTAACCATTGAAATAATTTCTTCGTTGTAGCAAATATCAACAGCGCTTGCTCCGCCCATTTCAGCAGCAGAAACTACGTTTCTTACGCTTTCCATATTAAAGTTATCAATACCTGCAATAACTTTAATAGCTTTTCTTGCTTCTAAATCATTTCTAAATAAATCAATTCTATTCATAATACCTCCGATTAATATCTGATTTACGAGTGTAATTATAACATATTATTAAATAAAAATAAAACAGACTCTTTAAAGCCTGTTTTATTTTTTATTCTATTTTATTACTATTGTTTATGACCAGTCCATCTATGATCTATATCTGATTTCTTTTCTGTCGCATTTAATGAAGCGTTCCATAAACTTCCAGCAAGTGCAAGACCCGCAGCGATAACAGCTAAAGCCTTATTAGGCATTTTCTTAAATGATTCTACACCAGCTTTTGCTGCATTTTTAGCTTTAACATGGTTCAAGATGCTTCCGCCGGTATAAATAACAGAACCTATAACCGCACCATTTTTTATACCTTTAAATGTGCCTTTTACATATTCACCAGCAGTTGTAAATGTTTTTTTAATATTTGCAATACCGTTTTTTAATGTTTTAATAGGACCTTGTTTTTTAGGTTTATTTGAAAGTTCTACACAATCAGCAGGCTGTGCTGTTTGTACATTTGATGCCGGTATTGCGTCTTTTACCGCAATTGGCTCGCTTGCCGCAGGCGCAGCTACTGTTGGCGGAGCAGTAATAGGAAATTGCATATTGCTAAATATATCAGACATATTTGACCTCTTTACCTTTTTGCTACTTAATTAAAACACATAAACATTTTTTTTTGTCTATTTATAGCCTTTTATTAATTTTTGTTAACTAGATTTAACATTTCTTTTACTGCTGAATCTAAACCAGTAAAAATAGAACGGGAAATTATGCTGTGTCCTATGTTTAGTTCATGAAGTCCATCTATTTCATGCATTCTGTGAACATTTTTATAGTTTAAACCATGTCCGGCATTTACATTAAGACCAAGTAAATGTCCTAATGCAGCAGCTTGTTTTAATTTTATAAATTCTTCTTCTTCATTTTTCTTACCAAATGCACGAGAATATGCACCTGTATGTAATTCAATAAATTGTGCACCTGTATCAGATGCAGCACTTACTTGTTTTTTCTCAGCATCTATAAATAAGCTTACTTGAATACCTGCTTCAATTAAAGGTGTTACAAAATCTGTAATTCTTTCTATTTGAGAAGCTACGTCTAAACCACCTTCTGTTGTTACTTCCTCCCTTTTTTCAGGAACTATACAACAAGCTTCAGGCAATAATTCGAGTGCTATTTTTTGCATTTCATAAGTTGCAGCCATTTCCATATTTAATTTACAGTTTAATTCTTTTCTTAATGAAAAAATATCATAATCTGTTATATGTCTTCTATCTTCTCTTAAATGAGCAGTTATTCCATCCGCTCCTGCTTCAATGCATAATTTTGCCGCTTGAATAACAGATGGTTCTTCTTCTCCTCTGGCATTTCTTAAGGTCGCAACGTGGTCTATATTTACTCCTAAAAGCATATTTCTTCTCCAAATCTATTCTTTTATATTATAGAATTAAACATAAGGTATTTACAATAGAAATTTTAATGTTAATATATTTATATATTCCTCAGTAGCTCAATGGCAGAGCATTCGGCTGTTAACCGAAGGGTTGTAGGTTCGAGTCCCACCTGAGGAGTTTTTTCATGTTAGAAGTATCTCTCCAAGTTCGATTGTGGAACTTTTTGGGGGAAGTTTTTCTATTATTAGGGGTTTGATTATAAATATTTATAGCTATTATGTTAATATTAAATTATGTTTAATGATAATCAAGAACTTTATTTATCTGCTGTAAGGAACTTAGAATCTTGTAAATATGAATTAGCAATAGAAAGTTTTAATCTCTTTATTGAAAAAGAACCTAATTATTCTCTTGCATATTTAAAGCGTGGTATTGCTAAGTTCTATTTACAAAACTATCCTAATGCATTAAAAGATATTAATCGTGCAATTAAGCTAGACAATAATAACTATGACGCCTTTTCGTATAGAGGAAGAATTAATTATTTCCTTGGAAAATACAAACGTGCTTTAACTGATGTAAATAAGTCTTTAAGTATTAAATTAAAGTATGATAAAACATTTGTACTAAGATGCGTTATTAAAGCGAAGTTAGGATATTTTCAAGATGCTATTAATGATAGAAATTTGCTCTTTAAAAATAATTCGAAATCTGAATATGAAGTACCAGCAGTATTAAATGTTATTGATAAGTATTTAGAATATGCTGATGAAAAATTTCAAAATGCTCCACCAGCTATTTTATCAGATTTAAATTCACCTAAAACATACTATGTAATTGCTCTATTGCATAGTGTTGATGAAGAATATTCAAAAGCACTAATCTACTTTAATAAAACTATAGATTTATGTTTACCTTTTGATGAATTGTTAGATTTTAGAGATATTGTAAAAGCTAAGAAAAATAATAAAAAATTTAACAAATTAAAATCTCTTAAAATGGAATATTTTTTATATCCTAATTATAATACTTTATTTGAACTTTCTAAAGAATCGAGTCTTTATTATGACCAATATAATGATGAGGATGATAGTTTAATATATATTAATCAATTTCTTGAGGAAGATCCGTATGAAGAAGAAGCTGGTGAAGCTTATTATTACAGAGCAAATGCATACTTTTGGTCTAGCCAATATAGGGAAGCTGCTCAAGATTATACTCAGGCTATAAGAAATTATTATGATTTTGGTGATGTTTTTTTAAAAAGAGCAGAGTGCTATTTTAATCTAAATTATTCCAAAAGAGCACTTCGTGATGTAGAAAAAGCATTAGCTTATAATCTTAACGATGAAGAATTTGAACGTGCTTATTTCATAAAAGCAAATGTTTATCATTATAATTTAAAAGATTATAATGAAGCTTTAATAAATTATGAAAAGGTTTTTGAAAAAAATAATAGTGGAAATGATTGGTATGAAATAGCCCATCACTGTAGAGCAGAAGTTTTATTTGAATTAAAAAAGTACGATGCTTCTATAAAAGCATATAATAAATGTTTAAATATGGGGATGAATTATGTTTATTTAGATAGAGGCAAGGTATATCTTGAAAAGGGAGAATATGAAAAAGCCATTTCTGATTTTGATAAAGCAATAAATAAGTTTGATGAACAATCTGATGCATATTATTATAGAAGCTGTGCTAAAAGGGAACTTGGTAAAATAAAGGAAGCTGACCTTGATTTCTATTTATATCAGAAATATAGTTCTGAGCCAAAGTTACCATTTTTAAAAAGCAGAACTCTTGAATATTACAAACGAAACAATAAAAAAGATTTAAATATTATTGAAAATCAATTGCAGGAAAATCCGCAAGATTATAGTTTGTATCAAAGAAGGGCTATTATTAATATTGCATGTAAAAATTATAGTGATGCTTTGGATGATTTAAACAAAACTCTAAAGTTAAATCCATTATCTTCTACAGCATATTTATGTAGAGCAAATGTTAAAGGTATATTAAATGACATTGATGGAAAATATTCTGACTTAAGGCAAGGTTTTATGTTGGAGTTGAAAAAATGTACAACGAACATTAATAATAAAATTAATTTATATCTTTATCGGCCGTTAGATAAAAATACTTTTTCTATATTAACAAATAATTATTTGTGGTTTTCTCATCCATCAGTTTTTAATGATCCTCTTGATAGTAAGTATTATCAAAATGCAGTAAATGATAATGATTTATTGAAAATATTACAAGAAGTGAGAATTCGATCTTTTACTCATAAAAAAGAAGTTGACAATGTACTCTTATGGAGTCATTATGCAGAAAAACATAATGGTATAGCGATTGAATATGAAATTGATATAGAAGAGCTAAAAAAGCAAAATATAATACTTTGTAAAGTTTATTACTGTAATTCTATATCACAGATAAATAATCCAAAAATTGGTGATTATGGTAAATCATTTTTTATAAAATCTACAGATTGGTCTTATGAAAATGAATGGAGGATGGTAACTTTATCTTCAAATCTAATTGATTTTAATAAATTGTATATTGGCTTTAAAATTAAAAGTGTAGTGTTTGGTTTACTAACCAAAAATGAAGACATAGAAACAGTTAAAAAAATTTTAGGTAAGAATTGTAAATATTATAAAATGGATTATGAAAATAAAATTCATTTGCCTTTTTCTATAATCAAAAAACAAATTTAAATATAGAGATTGATATTATTTTAATTTATTTAGATTATTTGTTGAAATACCATATTTACAAACTTATGGCTTTCTTCTTTTGTTAAATTTCCAGGTAAGTTTTTATTTATAGGAAGACGTTTGGGTTCTATTTTTAGCTTTTTACATATATTTAAAACATTACCTACCCATTTCTCAATTTCTGATTTATTCATTGTTGCAGCAAGTTCTTCTTTTAAAGAATTTATTACAAATTCATCTGTAAGCTGTTTACTTGTTTGTTGAATTTTTTGTGGGTTAATTACTGCAAGTTGTCTTGTTTGTGAAACCATTAATGATTGAATTGGTGCTACGTGCATTTTATGCCTCTTTCTTTTTTCTGTGTGCATAAATACATCTGTCAATGGAAAATGTTTACATTCCTTAGACTCGAAGTATCTGTAAACATGTTTTAAACGGCATTCCGGCTATACGGTCGCGGGTCGGCATAGGATTTTCACCATGTTTTCCCTTTTAAAACATATTATTGATTATCTATTAAATAATATTTTTCTACAATTCTTTATTACTTTTTGTAATAAAAAAAGAGGAAATTTTCCTCTTTTATGGTGGGCGGTACTGGACTCGAACCAGCGACCTCCACAATGTCAATGTGATACGCTACCAACTGCGCCAACCGCCCATATTTTTATATATTATTGTTTATATTTTATAATAAAAAGATTAGAATGTGATACTACCTCTCATAAAATGATATTTAATCATTTTATTCGGCAGAGTCATCTGCGCTACTGAATTGTATTAATTATATACTAACAATAAAATGTGATGCAGAGTCTATACAAAAAAGTCCATATATAATGGACTTTTTATAAAAAACGGAGGAGGTGGGATTCGAACCCACGGTGCAGATTACTCCACACAACACCTTAGCAGGGTGCCGCCTTAAACCTACTCGGCCACTACTCCAAAGCGTTATAACAATACTATCAAAGAATAGTTCTTTTTTCAAGTGTTAATTTATTATACTTGTAAATGTTTTTTGATTGATAATAAGCTTCCGCTTGCGCTAAAGAATATTGCCATTATAAATAAACACAAAACAACAGTATTCATAGCCATTTCAGACTGCGCAATACTAAAGAATGTATGCAGTTTTGTTAATCCGTTTTGTACTGTATTTAATGGTAATAAAGATACTATTGCGCCTAAAAAACCATATATTGCACCTTGCAGTATCAATGGAATTTTAATATACCAATTGCTTACACCCATCAATCTCATAATTTCAATTTCTTCTTTTCTTGATTGAATTACAAGCTGAATTGTACAATTTATAATTATTATTGTTAACATTGCTACTGCAATTAACACAAAAACAGTTACAGTATTAAATACATTTGTTATTGTTTGCATTTTTTTTGCAATTTCATGCGCATATGACATATCTTCAATACCTGATACTTTTTTAATATTCTCACAAACAGCAGCAATATTTGCAGGATCATCAACCGTAACATGTAATGTATCTGGAAGAGGATTTTCCAAACCGCGAGTATCCATATCTTTATTCATTTCTTCCCAAGCTTGTTCTTTTGTTACAATTGATATCTTTTTAACGTGTTCAAGTTCTTTTAATCTTGAGGACATATAAACGGGATCTGCATTTGGTTTTAAATATACAGAAATTTCAAGTGCATCACCTAATTTATCAACAAATGAAGTTAGAGAAAAACTTGTTCTGAATAATGCTCCAAATATTGTTAATATAGCTGCCATTGCTGCTACAATAGCGATATTTATTAATCCTGTTCTTTTTATTCCATATATTGTTTCCATTGCAATACGATACATTATTCTTATTGAAGATAAATGACGCTGCGGAATATGTTTTTTTACAGTTTCTTTTATTATCTTTTTTTTATTATTCATAAGTTCCTGCCTGTACGTCTCTGATTATTTGACCTTGTTCCATTGTTATTACTCTTTTTCTAAAGTAATCAACAATATCTCTATCGTGAGTAGAAACAATTACAGTAATACCTTTTTCATTAATTTGTTCCAGAATTTGCATGATTTCCATAGAGTTTTTAGGGTCTAAATTACCTGTTGGTTCATCAGCTATAAGTAATGGTGGACCATTTACAATTGCTCTTGCAATGCTGACTCTTTGCTGTTCTCCTCCGGATAATTCACTTGGTTTTGCATTCATTTTATTTAACAAACCAACAACTTTTAATGCGCCTGTTACTCTTTCTTGAATTTCTTTAGAACGCATTCCTAATGTTCTTATAACAAGTGCAATGTTATCATATACACTAATGTTGGGAAGTAGTTTGTAGTCTTGAAATACTATTCCCATGCATCTTCTTATATTAGGAACTCTATCATTAGGCAATTTTGCAATGTTGATATTGCCAATCATAACAGTACCAGAAGTTGGTGTTTCTTCCCTATATAAAAGTTTCATTAGTGTTGATTTACCGGCACCTGAGGAACCTGTTAAAAAAACAAATTCACTAGACATTATATCTAAATTAATGTTTTGTAGGGCATAATTATCTTTATATTTTTTATATACATTTCTTAATTGAATCATTTAAGTAATCCTGTAATTTTTTCTGCAAGTTTTTCTGCATTTAATCCATAATGCGCCATTAATTCTTTTGCAGTTCCGCTTTGACCAAATTCATCATTTGTACCGATTCTGTTTATTTTAACCGGATAATTTTCACTTAATACTTCACAAACACAACTTCCAAGTCCGCCTATTATAGAATGATTTTCTATAGTTATAACTCTGTTTGTTTTCTGTGCTGATTTGATTATAGTTTCACTATCTATTGGTTTTACAACCGGAACATTAATAATTTCGGCATTAATCCCTTGGTCTGATAATATTGTAGCACAATCAATTGTTTCTACCAATGTTTCGCCGTTTGTTATAAGTGTTACATCTGTTCCTTCTTTTATAACATTAGCTTTTTTATAATTAAATTTATAGTTTGCATCAAAAATATTTGGTAAATTTGATCTTGCAATTCTTATATATACGGGCCCTTTATGTTCTGCTGCAAACTTTATTGCTTGTTTTGTTTCTTCTGCATCAGCAGGAACAATTACTGTCATATTAGGAATACTTCTCATTAAAGAAACATCTTCTAATGCTTGATGGCTTGCACCATCTTCACCAACTGTAATACCGCCATGTGTTGCAGCTATTTTAACATTTAAATTTGAATAACATATTGTGTTTCTAACTTGTTCCCAAGCTCTGCCGGAAGCAAATACTGCAAATGTTGAGACAAATGGAATTTTCCCTGTACATGCTAAACCTGCTGCAGTAGTCATCAAATCTTGTTCTGCAATTCCCACATTAAAAAATCTTTCAGGAAATTCTTTTGCAAATTGTTTTGTTTGAGTCGAACAAGATAAATCAGCATCCAGTACAACTATATTTTTATTTTCTTTTCCAAGTTCTACAAGTGTTTTTCCGTATTCACTTCTAACTGATGTACATTCTCTTATCATATAAAACCCCTATTTCAATTCATTTAATGCAAGTTGTAGTTCTTCGTCACTTGGTGCTTTACCATGCCAGCCTGCATTATTTTCCATAAATGAAACACCTTTACCTTTAATTGTATTAGCAATTATAGCAACCGGTTTATCTGCTTTTTTTGCTTCATTAACAGCATTATATATTTCACTAATGTTGTGTCCATCTATTTCTATTGTATTCCATCCAAATGCTTCAAATTTAGATTTTATATCGCCTACAGATTTCACATTTTCAGTAGAACCATCAATTTGTAATTTATTTCTATCAACAAAAGCAATAATGTTATTTAATTTATGATGTGAAGCATTCATTGCAGCTTCCCAAACACTGCCTTCTTCAGTTTCACCGTCACCCATTAGAACATAAACTTTGCTGTCTTTTTTATCAAGTTTTAATCCAAGTGCCATGCCGCATCCTATTGAAAGTCCTTGTCCTAAAGAACCAGTAGAAATTTCAACGCCTTTTAGAAGTTTACTGCAAGGGTGACCTTGTAATCTTGAGCCAAATTTTCTAAATGTAAGAAGTTCTTCTTCTTTTAAATACCCGCAATGTGCAAGTATTGAATATAACGCAGCAGAAGCATGACCTTTTGATAAAATAAATCTATCTCTATTTTCATAGTCTGCATTTTGTTCACATTCTGGATAATGTTTCATACATTTTGTAAATAAAACATTTAGTATATCTATACAAGAAAGTGAACCACCAGGATGACCTGACTTCGAGTTGTGAATCATCATTAGGATGTTTCTTCGTAATTTTTTTGAAACTTCTATAACTTGAGAAATTTCATTTTCAGAAATTTGATTAATCATTTATTTTTCCTTTGACTTTGACACAAATAAACCATTTTCTTTAATTGCTTCTATTATAACTTTAAATAAAAACATAGGTAAAGTTTTATATATTCTTTTTATGCGTTCTGGTTGTTTTATAGTTCTATATAACCATTCAGCTCTCATAATTTGAAAAAATTCTGGCGCACGTTCAACAACACCAGCCCATACATCGAATGAACCACCAACACCAATAAAAATTGTATTTGGCATAATTTTTCTACATTTTGTAATAAAAATTTCTTGTTTTGGTGCACCAAGAGCAATAAGAACAAATTTGGGATTCGTATTAGCTAGTTCTTGAATTATTTCATCTTCTTTATTATTAGAAAAATATCCATTTCTATTGTAACAAATATTTAGTCCTTGAAATTCTGATTGAAGCCGTCTTGTTGTCGTTTGAATAACATCTTCTTTCGCACCGATAAGAGCAACTGGATATTGAAACATTGCGCAGGAATTAATTAATTCTTTTGCAAAATCTATTCCGGGAATTCTTTCTTGTTGTATGCCTTTTAGCTTTAAAGCAAGCTCAATTCCAGAACCATCTGGCACAACCAGCTCTGCATTATTTAGTACAGAGTCAAGCATTTTGCTTTGTTTTGCCATCTCAATAATTTCCGGATTTATTGTTACTATTTGCATTCCTTCTGATTTATGCATTTTTTCAAGTACTAAATTTATTGCATCATCAAAAGACAATAAATCTACATCATATCCCAATACTTTGCTCGTAATTCTTTCCATAAGTAAATTTTACCATGTTAAATATTATTTGGCTAAAATATTACAATTTTAATCCAGTAGTTAGTTTTTCCTTAAGCTCGTTTGCTGAATCTTCATAGCCAATTCTTCCCATTAAGGCATATGTATAATTTTTTTGTTGTTCTACTCCAGGTTGGTCGAATGCATTAATATTATATAAAGCTCCTGTAATAGCAGTTTGTACTTCAAACATATATAACAATTGTCCTAAATAATATGGATTTACTTTTGGAATTGTAATTGTTACGTTTGGACGTTTGTAATCAATTAAAGAAGCCATAGTTGAGTCAGCTTCAGCATTGTATAATTGGTTTATTGTTTTTCCGCCAAGATAGCTTATCCCTGTATATTCGAAAATATTAGGAATTTCAAGTTCTGTATCAAATTCACTGACTCTTAAAAAGTTTATTATCTTATCATTTGGACCTTCATTATATAATTGTATTTGAGAGTGCTGGTCAGTAACTCCTAAAGCTTTTACAGGAGTCTGTCCTGTATTTACAATATTGTTATCTTTATCTCGTTCTTTTCCTAAAGATTCTGCCCATAACTGGCAATACCAATCAGCGATAAATCTTAATCTATCTGAATATGGCATCATAACAGAGATTTTTTTACCTTTTTTTACATCCATTAAGAAGTGAATTAATGCATTTTGTGCTGCAATATTAAAATTGATATCTGTATTTTTTAATGCAAGATCCATATCTTTAACACCTTGTGTAATTTCATCGATGTTTATTCCCACAAGTGCAAAAGGAAGTAATCCAACTGCAGAAAATACTGAAAATCTTCCGCCGACATCATCTGGTATATAGAACGTTTTATAGCCTTCTTGGTTTGATAATTGTTTTAAAATACCAACATTTTTATCTGTAGTAGCTATTACATTTTTACGATAATCGTCACCAAGTTCTTTTTCCATTCTATCTTTTAAAATCATATATTGAGCCATTACTTCAGCTGTTGAGCCTGATTTCGTAATGACATTTACTAATGTTTTCTTTAAATCAAGAATATTTAAAAGAGCATTCATTTGGTCTGGGTCAATATTGTCTAAAAAGAAAATACGAGGATAATTATTTCTTTGTTCTTTAGTTAAAAAATTCCAGTAAGGAGGCAATAAAGCTTCACATACTGCTTTCCCGCCAAGTGCTGATCCGCCTAATCCTAGTATAAGAATATTATCAAATCTGTTTTCAACCATTGCAGCAAATTCTTTTACATACCAAATGGTTTCTTCGTTATATCCAAGATTCATCCATTGAAGTTTTTGTCCCGGTTTATCTTTATTAGAATTTAAGTCTGCAATTATTTTATGAATTATATCTTTATAATTATTAAATTCTTCTTCTATGTTTAATCCGTTATCTTCCCCAATAACGTCTTTCATAACATTACGATAGTTGAATTCTATCATTATCCCTCGCTTTTATTCGACTAGGCTCGTTTTATATATCTATTGTACATGCTTATGTTTAATTTTGAATAGAGTATAAACTTTAATGTTACATATTTTTTACTTTTAATGGTACAATTTGTTTATGAAAGAATTAAATTTTATAGAAATTATTAAAAATACACTCGATTTTTCATCATTTTTAGGTGATGATTGTGCATTTCTTGAAGATTTGGATATTTTTGTTACTCAAGATACATTAGTTGAAGATGTTCATTTCTCATTGTATACAATTTCACCTTATATGTTAGGAAGAAAAGCTGTAAGTGTTAATTTAAGTGATTTGGCAGCGGCAATTTCACAGCCTAAATATATTTCTGTTTCTTTATCAATGCCTAAAACAATTAAAGATTCTTTTGTTTCTGAATTGTATAGAGGAATTAATGATGTCTGTAAGGAATATAATGTAAAAGTTATAGGCGGAGATATTACAGGAAGTGATAAAATTGTAATTTCTATCTGTGCAATTGGTAAAAAGGTTTCATTATTTAATTCTTCAAGAAGTTATGCAAAAAAAGACGATTATATTTTAGTTACAGGTGAGTTTGGTTCTTCATCTGCAGGTTTATATGGTTTAACTAATTTCTTATATACTGAGCAAAATTTAATAAATTCGCATCTAAATCCAACTCCCAGAGTTAATGAAGGTTTAAAATTATCTTCTATAATAGACTCTAATATTACAGTAATGGATTGTTCTGATGGTTTAGTTGATGCTCTTTACAAAGTTTCACTAGCAAGTAAGCATTCTTTAAAAATAGATATTAATGAAGTTCCTGTTTCAAACGAACTAATTGAATTTTCAGCTCGAAATAATTTGGATTATAAAAACTTTGTAAAATGGGGCGGCGAAGATTATGAATTATTAATTTGCGTTCCAGAAGAAACATACTCAAAGCTTGATTTAAGCATTTTTAAATGTATAGGAAGAGTTCAAAACAAAGATAACAATCCTTGTGTTTCAATAAAAGATGATAAAAATATAGAAAAAATTACAAAAGAAATTTTTGAATCAAATTCATTCAATCATTTTTAATTTGCTAACTTTTGTAAATAAAAATTAACTTTTTTCAAATTTTACGCAAAAAATAAATTTTGGTATCTTGATACGAATGTATAGATAATTGGAAGTTGTCATGAATATTCTTTCCCAAAATTTAGGTAATCAAGGTTATATAAATGCTAATAACCAAAATCCGATAGCACAGCAAACGACTGGATTAAAAAATCCAAATTCTACAACGAAAACTTCTCTTTTCTATATAAATGATTTGCATGGACAAGTTCCTAAAATGCAAAGACTTGTTTCCGCTGCTCAAGATGCAACTTTGAAAGCTTCTCAATCAGGTGCTGATTTCTTTAAATTATCATCAGGTGATACATTTATTGGCAGTGATGATAAAAGAAACGCTGTTGCTGCCCAGTTTTTAAATACTGCAGGAATAGATGCTCAAACATTAGGCAACCATGAATTTGATATTACTGCATCTATTTGTGGAAACTTATTAAAAAATTCTAAAACTAATATATTAGCTATGAATTTGAATTTCCCAGATGAATCTGCGCCGCTTGCACAAAAAATTCTTCGTTCTACAGTCGTAGAAGGTAAAAGTGGTGAAAAATACGGTTTGATTGGTGTACAACCTTCTGATTTGGGTCATAGAATTAAAAATCAAGGTATTTTAGAAGGTATTACTGTTGATGATAAAGATCAAACAATAAAAGAATTACAAGAAGAAGTTAACTTGTTGAAACAACAAGGTTTGAATAAAATTATTCTTTTATCACATGAGGGAAATTCTGTAGAAAAAGAAATAGCTCAAGCTGTTAGCGGTATTGATGTTATTCTTGGCGGACACTCTCATGATTTAATAGAAGGTGTTAAACCAGGTGAAAATTTATTCTATTCTCCTAGCGGTGAACCAGTTGTAATTACTCAAGCTGGAAGAGATGGAAATCACTTCGGTATATTAAATTTAGAATTCAATGATGCTGGACAAATCACTTATGTTCAAAATAACATAATGGATACAAATTTATATTCTTCAAACTTAATGATGTCAAAAACAGCAGATAGTATTTTAGGAGTATCTCCTAAAATAGGTACATTAGGTTATGTTGATCCGTTGCCAAAAAATACTTTGACTGAAGAAAATCCTTGGGCTGACTTTGTTTCTGATGCAATACGCAGCGATTTGGATGTAGACATAGCACTTGTTAACTCTGGAAACTTTAGAGGTAGTGTTGACCTAGGTACTGTTACTGAAAGAGATATTTCAAGTATTTTTCCATTCTCAAATAAATTATATAAAGTAAAATTAAATGAGAAAGACTTAGTTGATGCTTTAAATTTCTGCGGTAAATCAATAGTAGCTAAAAATTCAAAACCTGGTTTAATGCAAGTTTCAGGACTTACATATACATTAGATGCTCAAGGTGAATTAACAGAATTAAATTATGTTGATAAGAATGGACAAAAACAAGCTATTGATGTGAAAAATCCAAACCCTAATAAAATTTATACTGCAGCTTATGATGAATTCTTAGTTGGCGGCGGTGATAAGCTTGAAATGCTTAAACGCAGCGATGATCAAATAATTGAAAAGTATGATTTTGATAAAGATTTACATACTATAAAATATATTAAATCTCTTTCTCAACCATTTGAAGTTAGAAAAGATAATAGAATAACTATTTTAAAATAGCTGTAATCTTAATAAATATTTAATTTGACCTTTTTGTTCTTATTTTTTAAAATTAGTAATATAATTTGTATTATTTAAACATGAAAAATAGAATATCTTGGAGTATAAAAAATGAGAGCACATAATGTTGCAGTAATTGGATGTGGTATATGGGGAAAAAATGTTGTAAGAAATTTTTATAACCTAAATGCGTTACATACAGTTTGTGATTTAGATGAAGAAAATAGAAGAAATTTAAAAGAACAATATCCTGATGTAAATATTATTGCAGATTCAAATGAAGTGTTTGAAAATCCGGAAATCGATGCTGTTGCAGTTGTAACCCCAAGCCATACACATTATAAAATTGTAAAAAAAGCTATTGAATCAGGTAAACATGTATATGTTGAAAAACCTATTTCTACAGTTTCAGCTGAGGCAAAAGCTTTAACAGAAATTGCAAATGAAAATAATAAAGTATTAATGGTTGGTCATTTGCTAATGTATCATCCTGCCGTTAATCGTTTAAAACAACTTATCAATGAAGGTGTGCTTGGTGATATAAGATATGTTCAAAGTGACAGATTAAATATTAATCACTTTAAAAATGATAGAAGTGTTATGTGGGATTTAGCTCCTCATGATGTTTCTATGACAAGTTATATTTTAGGCAAGGAACCTGTTCGTGTTATAAGTGCAGTTGGTGCTTCTTCCGATAATAATGATATTATGGATATTACGCATGTTACAATTGAATATGAAGGTAATATTGTTGCTCATATTTCAGATAGCTGGATTCATCCTCAAAAGAGAGTTAATCTTTTAGTCAGAGGTACTAAAGCAACTGCAATTTTTGATGATACTTTAGCTGAAAACAAACTTCAAATTTTTGAAAGTTCATCACCTAAAGTTTCAAAAACAGAAGTATTGGATTATATTGAAATAGAACCTTTAAAACTTGAATGTCAGCACTTTTTAACTTGCATCGAACAAGGAAAACAGGCAAGAAGTGACGGTCATAACGGTTTTAATGTTGTAAAAGTGCTTGAAGAAGCAGAAAAAATTATGCTTGGTGAAAAGGTAAAAGCATTAGATTCTGTTAATTTTGCATTATCAAGAAGTAAAAAATAGTATTGGGGATATTAAAAATGGCAAACTTATTAACAATTCTTAGAATGATACTTGCAGTAGTTGCAATTGAATTTTTATTTACAGGCAGACCAGACCTTGCAATTGCTTCTGTATTTATAACTTTATTTGTAATTATTCTTGATGGTTTAGATGGTTATGTTGCACGTGCTTTGAATGAATCATCAAAATTTGGTTCTGTTTTTGATATTTTAGGCGACAGAGTTGTTGAAAACTTATATTGGATAGCTTTTGCAGTAATCGGCTGGGTTGGCGTTTGGGTTCCAATGGTGGTTGTAACTAGAGGTATTTTAACTGATGGCTTAAGAAGCATTGCATTATCACAAGGTTATACAGCTTTTGGTTCCTCAACTATGATGCAAAATAAATTTTGCCATTTCTTAACAGCTTCAAGATTTTCAAGAGCTGTTTATGGTGTTGCAAAAACTTTAGTATTCTTAATGTTAATTATTGCTAATATTCCGAATATGGAATATTTTGACGGAATGACAGTTAATACTTTTATAAAATATATGGATATGCAGCCATGTCTTATTACTATTGCTGATTGGTTAGTTTACATAACTGTTGCAATGTGTTTAATTAGAGGTATTCCTGTTTTAATTGAAAGTAAAAGATTTATTGAAGATGATAAACAGTAAATTTAATATAGTTTTATATGAGCCTGAAATTCCTCAAAACACAGGAAATATTGTCAGATTATGCGCTTGTACAGGTGCGCATCTGTATTTAGTCGGGAAACTCGGGTTTTCATTATCTGATAAATATTTAAAACGTGCTGGACTTGATTATTGGGAAAGTGCTTCAATTTCAAGATATGATTCTTTTGATGAACTTAAAAATGAGTTTAAAAATTCTACTTTTTATTATTTAACAACAAAATCTAAGAATATTTATACAAAAAAAGAATTTAAAGAAGGTGACTTTTTTGTTTTTGGTCCGGAAACAAGAGGAATTCCTGAAACAATTTTAAATGCAAATAAAGAGCATTCGATTACTATCCCTATGAAGGAAGGACAAAGAAGTTTAAATCTTTCTAATTCTGTAGCTATTGTTATATATGAGGCAGTAAGACAAAATGGTTAAATATATTGATAATAAATACGCTTTCGGAAGGCTTCCTAAACGACCTGAAGAATCAAATAAAGCAACATTTGGCAGAGTATTAAATATTGCCGGTTCAACAAGATATATTGGGGCTGCTTTTTTATCTTCAATTTCTTCTTTAAAGGTTGGTGCCGGATATATTACATTGGCTTGTCCAAAAGAAATTATTCCAATAATTGCACAAATGTCACCAGAATTAACATTCTTAGGTTTAAACACTACAATTGATGGTGTTATTTCTTCAAATAATCAAATAGATGATTTGTATAATTATAACGTCATATCTGTTGGCTGCGGTATTACAACATCAGATGAAACTAGAAAATTTATATTTAATATTTTAAATTCGTTAAATAAAACCCAGAAAGTTGTTATAGATGCTGATGGAATAAATGTTCTAGCAAATCATAAAGGTGAAATTTCACTTAAAAATACAATTATTACACCTCATCCAAAAGAACTTTCAAGACTTTTAAATGTTACGGTTGAAGAAATTAATGAAAATCGTGAAAAATATGCAAGAATTACGTCTCAAACATTTGAGTGTATAACAGTTTTAAAAGGACATAATAGTATTGTAACGAACGGAGATAAAATATTTATTAATAAATCAGGATGTTCAGCATTAGCAAAAGCAGGGACAGGTGATGTTTTAACCGGTATTATCTCCGGATTATTAGCCCAGAAGTTATCACCTTTAGATGCAGCTATATTAGGAACATATCTTCATGGCTTATCCGGCGATATTGCTTCGAATGATTTAACTAAATATTCAGTTATGGCTACAGATGTTATTAAATATCTTCCATTAGCTTTAAAGGAAATACTTTCTGAATCATAAGGAATTAATTGTGCAAGAAGATATAGCTATTTTACAAGAAAGATTAAAGAATAATCCAAATGATTATGATGCAATGGAAGCTTATGCAATTGCGTTATCAGATATTGGGGAAAATGAAGAGGCACTTAAAAATTTTATTTACTTAAAAAAAGTGTTACCGGATAATCCTCAAGTTTATTATAATATTGGGATTATTTTAGAAAAATTAAATAAAAATGATGATGCAGTTATTGCTTATGAGCGTGCATTGAGTTTATCTCCTGAAGATACTGATATATTGTATAATTATGCAAATGTCTGTATAAAAGTTGGAAATTTAAAAAAGGCAGAAGAATATTTAAAAA
This sequence comes from uncultured Vampirovibrio sp., assembly GCA_910583875.1. Classification (GTDB taxonomy): domain Bacteria; phylum Cyanobacteriota; class Vampirovibrionia; order Gastranaerophilales; family Gastranaerophilaceae; genus Avigastranaerophilus. The sequence continues at coordinate 226,647 of CAJTXT010000002.1, forward strand.
AGGTAATTTCAACTGATAAAGATGATGAAAATTCTTATTTCCAGTTAGGAAGAGTTTGTTCAAAAGCAAAAAAATATGATGATGCTATTAAGTATTTGACTAAAGCCTTGGAATTGGATTCCTCTGATGTATTTGCAAAATTTTATCTTGCTTATTCATATAAAGAACTTGGAGATGCAGCTTCTGCAATAAAATATTATCAAGAGGTAATTGCGCAAAATCCAGATTATAGCTGGGCTTATTATAATTTAGCGTCTATCTTTATTGAACAGAATAATGATGATCAAGCTATTTTATATTTAGAAAAAACCTTAAAAACAAATCCTGTAGACATTGCTGCTATAAAATTACTTGTAAAATTATTTGCCAAATATAAAAAATATGCAGCTGCTGAAAAACTTTTAAAACAGGCAACTACTGATATGCCAGAAGAAGCAGATGTTTGTTACCTTTTAGCCCAAATATACAAAGAATTAAAAAATAAAATTAACTATGTTAAATATTTAAAACTTGCTTTAAAGAAAAATTTAACTTTTTCCGGAAACATTAAGAACTTAGAACTAGAAATAAGCCAATCAGAGAAAAAATAAAATGAGAACTCATAAAATAAGCTCTCATTTTAGCCGTGCCACTACCTATCGGCAAATATAAAAACGGGTTCATATAATTTTATCTCCTCTAAAGATAAATACACCCACAGTTGACATCTTAGTGCTGCTATGTTCCCATCCTGACACGGTTCGATGTGCTATGCCATACTTAGCTTTATTATCTACAATAAAACTATACTCTGCCGCATTCATACAAGTCTCACAGTAGGCTCTGCACCCCGCTATGCGTTCGGGTCAAGAGATTCGCAATGTCCCCGTGGAGCACGGCTTATTTATTATAAGATAAAAAAGAATAACCTGCAAATTAATAATTTTTAGTTAATTCTTCTTCTATTCTTATTAATTGATTATATTTTGCATTTCTTTCGCTTCTTGATACAGAACCTGTTTTTATTTGTCCTGCATTTACGCCAACAGCTAAATCTGCAATAAATGTATCTTCTGTTTCTCCACTTCGATGTGAAATAATTGTTTTATAGTTGTTTTTTTGCGCCAATAGAATTGTATTCATTGTTTCGGATAGTGTTCCTGTTTGATTTGGCTTTATCAAAATTGCATTTGCCATTTTTTCTTTTATACCATTTTCAAGTTTTCTATAGCTTGTTACAAATAAGTCATCACCTACTAGCTGGCATTTGCATCCTAAGCGTTTTGTTAAATCTTGCCAGCCATAGTAATCTTCTTCATTTAAACCATCTTCTATTGAAATAATTGGATAGTTAATAGTCAAATTTTCTAAATAATTAATCATTTCATTTGTAGATAATTCTTTTTCTTCACCTTTTAGAATATATTTACCATTTTTATATAATTCAGATGCTGCTACATCTAAACATATTTTTATTTCATTTGTATTATATCCGGCATTTTTAATTGATTGTACAATAATTTCAAGTGCTCCTCTTGTGCAAGGCAAATTAGGTGCAAATCCGCCTTCATCACCAACTGCTGTACTAAAGCCTTCTTTATTTAATATTTTTTTCAATTCATAGAAAACTTCCGCACACATTTTTATACTTTCATTTATATCGCAGCTAAGAACCGGCTGAATCATAAATTCTTGAAAATCTAATTTATTATTAGCGTGTGCACCGCCGTTTAATATATTCATCATTGGAATAGGAAGAGTTGTTGCAAAAATACCTCCTATGTATTTATATAATGGAAGATTTAATTCTTTTGCACATGCTCTTGCATTTGCTAATGACACACTCAAGATTGCATTAGCTCCGAGTTTTGATTTTGTTTCTGTTCCGTCTTTCTCAATCATTATTATGTCTATACTTTTTTGATTAAATGGATTTTGACCTATTAATGCCGGTTTTATTATTTTTTCTATATTAGAAATTGCTTTGTGGACACTTTTTCCATTAAAATCTGTTTTTATATTATCTCTTAATTCAATTGCTTCAAATTTGCCTGTGGAAGCGCCTGAAGGAACTATTGCACGTCCTTTCTTTCCTGAAGATAAAATTACTTCAGTTTCTATAGTTGGGATACCTCTTGAATCAAGAACTTGTCTTGCTATTATTTCTTTTATTACTGTCATATTACCTCTTTTCTTTCTGTTTAGACAATCTCACAGATAACAAAAATGTGGTATAATCTACATGTATATTTTTAAGGAGGAAAAATGAGAAGTTCAAATCCTATTTTAAGAGATAGTGTTTATGAAAATACTTATGCTATAACTGAACGTCCAATGACAGTTGCTGGAACAATGAATAAATTATTAATTTTAACAGTTGTAATGCTTCTTGCCGCTGCTGCTGTATATTACCAATTTTCATTACACCATTTTGATTTTGTAATGTTAATGGTTAAAGGTGGAGCAATTGTTGGTTTAATTACTGCAATTATTATTGCATTCAAAACAAATACAGCACCATATTTATCACCTGTTTATGCGTTTGCTCAAGGTGCTGCTATTTCCGGTATTTCTTGCTTTTTTGAAAGCGCAATGCCTGGTATTGTAATTCAAGCAATGTCATTAACTTTTATTGTAGTTTTGGCAATGGGAATATTATTTAGAACCGGACTTGTTAAGGCAACAGAACGATTTAAAGCTGTTATACTTACTGCAACTTTTGCTATTGCTATTTTTTATATTATTTCATTAGTTTTAATGTTATTTAATGTAAATATTCCATATTTTACAAGTACCTCGCCTTTAGCTATTGGTATTAATATTGCTATTGCTATAATTGCAGCTTTAAATTTAATTATTGACTTTGATTTTATTGAAAAAGGTGCTCGTACTCCATTACCTTCTGTATTTGAGTGGTATGGCGCATTTGGTTTATTAGTTACAATTTTATGGTTATACATTGAAATCTTAAGACTTTTATCAAGATTAAGAAATAGATAGATATTCTATAATAATAAAAAAGACCGATTTAACAATCGGTCTTTTTTTATAATTCATTTTTGCAAGTTCCAGTTTTGTAAAAATCAATTAAATTATTTAGGCTGTTAACTATCATTTCTTCTGCTGCAGAATCGGTAAAAAACGCCATGTGCTGTGTTAATACAACATTCGGGAATTGTCTTAAATATGCCATGTCTCTATTTTTAATAATATCTGTAGACAAATAATGGTGATATATTTCATCTTCATTTTCAAATACATCAAGTGCAAGGGCACCGATTTTTTCTGTTTCAATTCCTTCTATTAAGTCAGGTATGTTTGAAAGTTCACTTCTGGCTGTATTTACTATAATAACACCTGTTTTCATTTTAGAAATATTTTCTTTGTTTATAATACCTTTGTTTTCGGGAGTTAGAGGCATATGAAGTGTTATAATATCGCTATTTTTTAATAAATCATCAAAAGAAGTATATTTTGCATATTCTTTTACAGCTTCGTTTTCATATTTATCATAAGCTAAGATTTTACATCCAAAACCTGAAAGACTTTTTATGACTGTGGCGCCAATTCTTCCGGTACCAAGAACACCAATAGTCATATTTCTCATTTCTTTACCCATTAAGCCGTGAAGTGTATAATCATTTACATTTTGTCTCCACATTGCAGGTTTATATTTTCTTATACTTAAAAGCATAAGCATAATTGTAAAATCAGCAACTCCATTTGGTGCGTATGTTACATTGCAAACTTTTAAACCTGATTCTTTTGCATATTTAACATCATAATGGTTATAGCCTATAGTTCTTGTTGATAAGAATTTAACTCCATTTGCTTTAATTTTATCTATCATTGTTTTATCCAAAGTGCTGTACCCTAATGTTGTTACAGCGTCAGCACCTTCGCATAAATGAAGTGTATTATCATCTAGTATTTCATCTGTTGAAACAGTTTCTATTCCGTATCTTTGTTCAAAATCTTTAATTATTACTTCTTCGTAAGGTCTTTTTTCATATATTGCTATTTTCATATTAGAAACCTGCTATATTTTCTTCTCTGGATTTTTCTACTTCACATTTAACTTGGAAAATTTGACCATATAATTCGCAATTCATACCAAGCTCGTAAGCACGAGTTTGTGTATATTTCATTAAATTATAAATAGGATTTAAATCTCCATCAACATTTTTCATTATCCAGTTAAAATCTAAATTAAGTACAACGCTTTTAATATTAATTGATTTACATTTTTCAAGCCAAATGTTTATTTCTTCTTCTGTATCATTTAATCCTGGGACTATAATATATTTAGCTTTTACATAATCAGCACCTTCAGGCTGTCTTTTTGCATATTCTTCAAGATTTTTCCATACACTGTCATAAGAATTAACTTGTTTTACTTTTTTATGTATTTCTTTTGAACCTGCATCAATTGAAACAAGAATTCTTACTACACCTTTTTTTAGACCTTTTATAATTGCATCACTTTTTTTAATTGCATTTGTATGAATAATAATTTTGGTAAAATCGTGTTTAATAAATTCCTTTAATAATGCTTCAAACTCTTTGTATATTGTTGGTTCACCGCCTGCAAAGTCAATTGTTCCATCTTTCTTTAAGATATTATTTTTTATCATATCTTTTATAAGCGGCAGAACTTTATAAACTTTAGTATTTTCAATTACTTCTTTGTCTCTGGGTGCTTCACAGTATATACAATTAGAATTACAAGGAACCCATGGTGTTAATAAAAGATAGTCAATGTAATCTTCATCATCCCAGTTTTTAAAAGCTGTATTTACGCAATCCTTGCATAATTCCGGACAAGCATTTTCACGATATTTTTTTCTAAGTTCACGTTTTATATCAAAGAATTCTTTCCAATTTATTTTTTCGCCATGATAATTTTCATAAATTACAGGGCGTCCACCATAGCGCGGATTAAAATTATTACAAGAACGTATACGGTTACAATGGTCTAAAACCATTCCATGTTCTATGTAGCTGCAGCTTTCAAATCCTTCCAATGTTTTTTCCTTACATTAAATTATATTCTGTTGTTAAGTATCTAAAATTATTATAATCTACAAGATTCAAATCAAGTTCTTTTGTTCTTTGAATTATGTAGTTGCATAGATCAACTAAATATTGCGGTTTTTCTTGATTATTAGCTCTAAGTTCTTTGCAGTAGTCATTTTCAATATCGACAACTACAGATTTAATTCCTGCTTTTATAGTTAGGTCAAGCCATTTGTCTATTTCTTCCTTGTTTGTATTTACCTCAGGAATAAGAATAAATTTAGTTTCGACGTATATTTTGTCCTCTATATTTTTTTGAGCTTTAGCGTATTTCTGTGCGTTTTTCCAAAAGTCATTAAACTTGTCTACTCTTTTAACTGCTTTAAATGTTTCTCTTGTTCCAGAGTCTGCTGATAGGCATACAGAGAGTTTTTTCTCTTTTATTCCTTTTTCTATTGCTTTTGAAAATTTAATACCAGAAGAATGGACTGTAATTCTTTGAGCTCCATTTTTTAACAGGAATTTTACTAAATCTTCAAATTCATTAAGAATTGTAGGTTCGCCGCCAGCGAAGGTGATTTCACCATCTGGTTTGAAAAGTTTCTTTTTAAACAGTTCTTTAATAATAGGCAAAACTTTATAGTGAGGTCTTGAATTGAAGGCTTTTTTATCCCATTTTGTATAACAGTATATGCAATCGCTGTTACAATGTGTCCAATGATTAAAATGAATATAGTTTATATAATGTTCAGAGTCTTCCCAACCACGATTTACAAGGTTAAAGCAGCCTTCACATCTAGGGTCAATAATCCCGTTTTTATTATCTTCTATAAATTTTTCTTTTAATTTAAAGATATCATCCCAACTAACATCTTTACCGTTATAATTTTCTTTTATGTATAATCTGCCGCCGCCTTTGTGACAACATAAACAGCACATTTCTATATGATCATTTTCAAAACTTAATCCATGTTGAAGCCAATGGCAGCTTGTATATTCTTGCATTATAAAGCACCTTTTTTTTCTTCTCTGAATTTCATCATGTGTTCTGCTCTTTCATAAAGTTCATATTTTAAACCTAATGATTCTGCCTTATTTTTTGCATAATCAAAAAATGCTATAATTTCATTAGGAACATTTTCTCTTCTCGCATAGAACCAGTTAGATTCAATTTCGTGTAGAACGCAATTAATACCATTTTCTTTTGCTTTATTAAGCCATAAATCTATTTCTTCTTTTGAATCATTTACATTCGGAATGAGAATATATTTAACTTTGACTGCATTCGGGTCTTTTTGGTGAGAAGCATATCTTTTTAGATTTTTCCAAACTTTATTATATGATTTAACTTGTTTTACTTTTTCGTGCATTTGTTTTGAACCTGCATCAACGGAAACTATTAAATCTACACAGCCATTTTTTAATCCCTTTTCAATTGCACGAGAATATTTTATGCAAGAAGAATGAATTCTTGTTAATGGGAAACCATAATCCATAAAAATATTTAAGAGTTTATCAAATTCTCTTAAAAGAGTAACTTCTCCGCCTCCGAAACTGACATGACCATTAGGTCTTAATATATCTCTTTTTATCATATCTTTTAATATTGGAAGAAATTTATAATTTTTAGCTTTATTATACCTATCTTTATCTTCCATTGTAAAACAATATGAACATCTGGAGTTGCATTTTGTCCAATAATCAAGGTTAATCATGCTAATTTTAGAGTGGTCATCTGGCCAATCACGCTCTTCAAGGAAAATACATCCTTCACACTTATGATAGGTTTCGCCTCTTTTATGCATATCCTTTATTTGTTTTTTAAATTCAAAGAATTTATCCCAATCTACAGGTTCACCCTTATAATTATCTTGTACAACAGTGTTGCCGCCGCCTTTTGCACTATATAGGCAGCAAACTTTATAATTATCTCTATCGAAATTAATCCCTGATTCTATCCAGTAACAGCTTTTATATCGCAAGATAAATCCCTCTTCTTCATTATAATTTTATCATAACAATATAAAAAGAGGAAAGACATTCATTATAGAATGTCTTTCTTTTGTTTATTTATTATTATTTTTTAAATCTTGTTCTACGTGGAATTTAGTTGTTCCTGTTTTCATTTCTCTGTATTTATAAACAAGTTTTGGAATTACATAACCTAAGAACAAGCAAGAAATACCAATATTTGTCATTACAGATGTTACTTTTAGTGCTTTAGCTTTGTTTAAGAATTTCTTAACAGGTTCATTAGATACTTTAAATTTATCATCAATATTTTTTAGATTTTCAATTAAACTATCAATAGCTTTCATATCAATATATTTTGAAGTATCTACTACACTATTTCCAGCTTTATCTTTTACAGTTGAAACTATATTAGATTTCTTTGCTGCTTGTACAATTATGTTATCTGGATTTTGTACAATAAAGTTAAGTTTATCTGTTAATGATTTTCCTACTGGCATTTTTCTTAAATCAGATGCAATTTTTCCATTTTTTAATGCATCTGCAAATTTACTATCCATTAATACATCAATTTCTAAATCTATAGGTTTATTTAGAACTTTTGAAGAGAATTTATTAATTCCTTTTTCAATTAATGGACCAAAGCCATATAAGAAGAATAAGAATAATCCTTCTTTTATACTGTGTTCTGCAAATTCAACTTTATTTCTTGAACATCCAATTCTTTCTGTTGTAATACCAGCATCAATAATTTTCATATTATGAACTGGGTTAAACATAATTGCGTCTGAAACATTTTTGATAATACCTTTAAATGATGGTTTATTATCATTGTTTTTCTTAAAGTTTTCAATATCTGCAAATATATCAGGTGTTTGTGTTGTTATGAATGTATCAAATGTATTTGATTTTTTATTATTATTGATATCGTTTAAAACAGTATTTTTTGTATTCTTCTGTTTAGTTTTAGTTAATAAGAAGAAAGTTCCTAATGTTAATGCTGTAGCAGCAATAATTTTTCCTTTATATAAATTTTTTGCTTTATTGCCGCCATTTTTTAAACAGTCTGAAATAGCATCTTTAACACTTTGTGTTTTAGAATTAGACATAATGCCTTGAGCATTTTCTTTTGCCCATTGAGCATATTCTTTATTTGCTATAATTCTAGGGTCAACCCCTGGATTAATTTTTGCTAGTTTATATGCGGTCCAATCTATTAATTTTTTATAAAAAGGAATTCCGCCAATCCAAATAGCTTGAGTACCAAACTCATCTATTGCTCTGTCGACTCCTTCGACTTTTCCGCCTTCCTTAAATGACTTATATGTTAAGCTGGCACTGTCTACGCCATCTTTAACCATTATAGGTATTAATGATTCTTTATTTCCTAATGTAGATATTATTTTTGTTGATATTGCTTGTATTGCCATTGTTTTTTCCTTTTACATTACGTATTACAAGCCCCAAATTAAATTTCTTAATTTGACAAATGGGGCATTTGCCATTTTAAGATATTTATTACGTCGTAAATTTTTCAATTTTTTTCTCCTTATACATTAAAAAAGCCTTCTAAAAAATTAGAAGGCTTTAAATATTTTGCAACAACAAAATCGATACGATTATATCGTAAAGCCCTCCATATATATGCTACGTCGATTTTGTATGTTTATCATTTTTGCTACCTTTTTTAATTGTATCAGCTATCATATGTTTATAAAAACATAAAGATGATTTTTTTTGCTAGTTTATTCAGAAATTTCTTCTTTTTCTTCAACTTCTTCTTTTAATACTTCTGAAGCAACTACATTTACATCTAAGTTAACTTTAACTTTTGAAGTTAATTTAATTGTCATGTTAAATTTACCAAGTTTATTGATTGGTGCATCAAGTGAAATAGCTTTTCTATCAACTTCAACACCAGCTTTAGCTTGAATTTCTTCTGCTAATTTTTTAGTTGTAATAGCACCAAATAATTTACCGCTTTCGCCAGCTTTTGCAGAAAATTCAATAACTTCAAGTGCTTCAATTTTCTTTGCAACTTCTAAAGCTTCAGCATGTAATTTTTCTTGTTTTGCTTTAATTCTTGCTAAATTCTTTTCTCTATTTTCTTTAGCACCTTTTGTTGCTATTTCAGCGAAGTTTTGTGGTAATAAAAAGTTTCTAGCGTAACCATCTTTTACATTAACGATATCGCCAGCTTCACCAATATTTTGTACGTCCTTTTTTAGAATAACTTCCATTTTTATATCTCCTTAACTAATATTGTCAATTCAGTATTTTAATCATATTAAAAACATAATAAAATGTCACGTATATTTTGCGTGGCACGCTGTGTTTTAATTTTATTTGCGAATTAACCTATAATTGCGTTAAGGTCTTCAACCATTTTATCTGGATCTACACCATGAACTCTTGCACCTGCTTCAAGATTTTCAAATCTTGCTGCTGCGCATCCGATGCAGCCAAATCCATATTTTTGGAATACTTCAATTGTTTCAGGATATGATTGAATTATTTCTATTAATCCCATTTCTTTTGTAATTTTTCCCATTATATTAGTCCTTTCTCTTGAAATTATTTTTATTATCATTAAAAATTATACATCAAGATATAGAAAGGTGTATATGTTAAAATTTTTTATTGATGTTTTTTGTAAAGATACTGTAATCGGTTTATGTAAATTTGAAGATATAAATAAAAATAGATTATATAAAAATAAATATTCTCCTCTTTTTAAAAAAAGAGAAGAACATTTTAAAAAAGTATATTTTGCTTATTGATCAGATTGTCTGTCATCTTTGAGTAGTTTTTCAAAATCTGATGGTTTTATGCTTTGAATAAAGTTTCTAAATTCTTGTGATTCTGCTTCATCTTTTTCAGCATCACAAGATACACTTCCATCTGCTAATACTTTGGCTGAAACAAATATAGGAGCATCAACTCTTATAGCAACTGCAATTGCATCAGAAGGTCTTGAATCTAATGTTACTTCATTTCCCTCTTCATTTATTAGATAGATTGTTGAATAGTATGTTTCTTTTTCTACATCATTAATTTCAACTCTATCTACGCTATATCCTGTTTTTTCAATTACATCAATAATTAAATCATGGGTCATTGGTCTTAATACTTTTATATTTTCAATTTTTCTTATAATAGCACTTGCTTCAGCACTACCAATCCATATAGGAAGTGCCTTTCTATTATCTTTATCATTTAAAACAATTATAGGTGAGCCGCTTGCAGTATCTATTGCGATACCCATTACTTTCATTTCTATCATCTATTTTTCCTTATAATAATTTTGTAAGTATTTCTGGACCATTATCTGTAACATGAACAGTATGTTCAAAGTGAGCAGATGCTTTTTTATCAGCTGTTGAAACTGTCCAGTCGTCATCTGCAACTGTTACTTCATCGCAGCCTAAGTTTAGCATTGGTTCAATAGCAATTGTCATACCTTTTTGTAATACTAATTTATTATTTGTTCTGTAATTAAATACAAATGGATCTTCATGCATTTGACGTCCAACACCATGTCCGCCATATTGTCTTACAATACCCAAATTATATTTTTTTGCAACATCTTCTATTGCACCAGCTACATTTTCAAGCATGTCATTGCTTTTCATGTGTTCTAAACCTGCAAATAAAGATTCCTCAGTTGCTTTTAACAGCATTTTCTTGTCGTCTGATATATCACCTACGGCATAAGTCCATGCGCTGTCACCAACAAAGCCTTTGTATGTTGCACCAATATCTATACTTATAATATCTCCGTTTTTCAATATTACGTCATTAGATGGAATACCATGAACTACTTGTTCATTTATTGAAGCACAAATTGTTCCTGGGAATCCGTGATATCCTAGAAAAGTTGGATCAGCTTTATTTTCTTTTATTATTTTAAAAGCTAATTCATCAAGTTCTTTTGTTGTAACACCTTCTTTTACTGCATCTTTCATAGCTGCATGAACCAAAGCAACTATATTTCCTGCTTGTTTCATCAAATTTATTTCAAATTTTGATTTTCTGTGAATAGACATTTTATTTTATTGCTCCTGTAAGATTTTTATAAATTGTATCTATATCAAGGCTTGCGTCTAATTTAACAAGTAAACCTCTTTTTTCATATAAATCAATTAGTGGTGCTGTTTGTTCAAAGTAAGTAGCAAAACGTTTGTTTGCAACTTCTTCTGTATCATCATCTCTTCTTGTTAAAGTGCCGCCGCATTTTTCACATTTTGTTTCATCTTTTAATTTCATTGTTTTTAGATTATAAATAGCACCGCATTGGCTGCAAGAACGTCTATTAACAAGTCTTTCAACAAGTTTTTCCTGTGCAACTTCAAAATAGAATACTGTTGGTTTTACATCTGTATCTTTGTCAACTTCAGCAAGAATTTCATCTAACGCATAAGCTTGTTCTAAACTTCTTGGATATCCATCTAATATAAAACCATTAGCACAATCTTCTTTTAAAAGTCTGTTTTTAATGATTTTAGAAACAAGCTCAATCGGAACTAATTTGCCATTTTCCATAAAGCTGTTAGCAAGTTTACCTTCTTCACTGCCTGATGCTACTTCTTCTCTTAATAAAGAACCAGTATCTATGTGTGGTAGATTGTAATCTTTTGATAACATTTTTGTTTGTGTTCCTTTTCCGCTTCCTGGAGGTCCAACAAATATAAATTCTTTTTTCATTTTATTCACCTGTTCCTTGACTAGTATCTTACACAATTATAACACATTAATAAAATTTGAATAAAAAAATGAGCCCCGAAAGACTCATTTTTTATTTATGTTAACTTTGTTTATTGCCTTAAGAAACTTTCATAATTTTTAGGTAGAAGGTTTGTTCTTACTTGATTAATAAAATCAAGTGCAACCCCAACCATAATTATTAATGAAGTAGCTCCAATACCTTGAAGTGTAGTAATTCCAGTTACATGACAAGCTAAAGAAGGAATTAAAGCAACAATTGCTAACGCTAAAGCACCGATAAATGTTGTTTTGCTTAAAATTTTATCTAAAGCTTCAGCTGTTGGTTTACCTGGTTTTATACCTGGAATTGAAGAACCGTATTTCTTTAGATTTGTTGCTATTTCTTTAGGTTGTAAGTTTGGAATAATTGATGCATAGAAGAAAGTTAATCCAAAAATTAATAAGAAATATATTACGTTATATGCTAAACCTGATGGACTCAAGAAATTAGATAAACCAATTATTATATTTCTTAAAACTTCATTAGAAATATTTGCTTGTCCAAAAATTCCTAAAATTGTTGTTGGAAATAATAAAATAGCAATGGCAAAGATAATAGGCATTACACCACCCGGATTTAACTTGAATGGTATAAATGTATTTGTTCCGCCATATACTTTATTACCAACTTGTCTTCTTGGGTTTACTATAATTACTTTTCTTGCAGCTTCATGCATAATAACAATTAATATCATAGTTGCAAAGAAAATAATTAGTAATAGTAATAAGGCAGGTTGAAGTGCAGAATTTCCGCTAACTAAAGTTCCTGTTTGAGAAGCATAGAATGGGATTTTTGAAATAATACCACAGAAAATTAACATTGAAGCACCATTTCCAATACCTCTTTCTGTCATTAATTCTGCCATCCACATTGTAAAAGCTGAACCTGCTGTTAATATAACAATTGAACCAATTGCAAAAGCGATTATATTAACATCCGGCATAATAGCACCACGTGCAGTTTTTACTAAATATGCTACAAAAACAAGAGATTGAACTGCCGCAATAACAATAGTAAATATTCTTGTATATTGTGAAAGTTTTCTTCTTCCTGCTTCACCTTCTTCTTTTTGAAGTTGTTCAAGATGTGGGATAACAACTGCTAATAACTGCATAATAATAGATGCGGTAATATATGGTCCTATCCCTAAAGCAATAATAGATACGTTTCCAAGCGCGCCGCCTGAAAACATATCTAAAAAGCCAATAAGATTATTAGTTGCAGCCAAATTTGCAAAGTTTTGAGCATCTATACCAAATAATGGTAATTGAGCGCATAATCTAAATACCGCAATCATAACAAGAGTAAAAATAATTTTAGTTTTTAATCCTGCTATGTTTAGGTTTGATAGCATTGCCTGCAAATTTTGCTGATTTGGCGTATATTGTTGCATTATACTAACTGAGCCTTTCCACCTGCTTTTTCAATTTTTTCTTTAGCTGATGCTGTAAAGTAAGTTGCGTTTACAGTAATTGCTTTTGTTAATTCACCGTTACCTAAAACTCTTAAACCTTCTGCTTGTGAGCATACTTTACCAGCTGCTACTAAAGATTCTAAAGTGATTTCTTCAGCTTGTATATTAGCCAAGTCGCCAACATTAATTTCTGCATAGCAAATTGCATTAAAGTTTTTGAAACCTTTTAATTTAGGCATTTGTCTGTAACCTGGCATTTGTCCGCCTTCGAATCCTCTTTTAGAAGATCTTCCAGATCTTTGACCTTCACCATTGTTACCACGGCAAGAAGTTTTACCCATACCTGATGATCTTCCTCTGCCTACTCTTTTAATTTTTCCAGTAGAACCTTCTGCTGGTCTTAAGTCTTCTAATTTTATTCTTTCTGCCATTTTAAATTACCTTTCTTACTACTCAGCTACTTTCAATAAATGAGGAATAGCGTTAATCATTCCTTTTATTATTGGAGTATCGTGATGTTCTACTGTTTGATCTTTTTTTGTTAAACCAAGAGCTCTAGCAACTCTTCTTTGTTTTTCTGTTGAACCAATAAGGCTCTTAACTAATGTAATTTTTATTGTTTTATCTGACATTATTCAAATCCTCTTAATTTAGCATATCTTTTAATGATAAACCGCGTCTTTTTGCAACAACTTCAAACGGTTTTAATGATTGTAGTGCATCTAATGTTGCGTTAGCTGCATTTAAAGGTGATTTAGAACCTAATGATTTACTTAAAATATTTTCAATACCTGCTAATTCTAATACTGCACGAACTGCACCACCTGCGATAACCCCAGTACCTTGAGAAGCTGGTTTTAACATTACGCTGCCAGCACCTGAACGTCCTGTGATAGGGTGAGGAATTGTTGTTTTGAAGATTGGTACATTAATAAGATTTTTTCTTCCGTCAGCAACAGCTTTTTGAATAGCAATAATAACTTCAGCAGCTTTAGCACAGCCAACACCAACTTGTCCGTTTTTGTTACCTACTACTACAATTGCTCTGAAGCTTAATTTTTTACCACCTTTTACAACTTTTGTAACTCTTCTTACTTGGATTACTTGTTCTTTCCATTCAGATTGTTGAGGTTCAGTTGTAGTTTCAATTTTTCTTTTTTTAGACTTTACTTTAGTTTCTTCCACTTTAATTGCCTTTCTTTGTGTGTTATTTAATCCTAAAAAATAAAAACATAAAATATGCCTATTTCTAAGCCTTCTATGTTATGGGTTGGATTTTAATTTTTCTGACACATTTATAATATTACATAAAGAAATTTTTTCAAGTCTTTTTAATTTCCACTTACATCTTCTTTTATGTATTGTGTCTTTTGCCAAGATAAATCAATATATTGAGTCTTTATATCTTTTAAGTTTTTTATTCCTGGTAATATTGTCGGAATTGCTTTTATTCTTTCAAATACAGAAACATCAATTTCGCCAAGTTTTATTTTTACGCTATCTAGCTGTACAAAAGCTTTATGAGGATCACGCAAATCAATATACTTAACTTTTTCGTTAGAGTATCCTTCTATCATTTTTGCTAGTTTATATAGATTTTCAATTTTTTCTATATCCCATTTTTCATAGTCATCGCCTTTTGTGCCATAACTCAATATTTTTATTGCATTATTTTTATTTTTTAAAGGAAGGTATTCGCTGCCTATTAATTCACCTGTAATTGCATAAGCTGCTCTTTCAGGTGTATCTTCACTTGGTGCTATTATTAAAGCAGGATTTACTTCTTCGACCATAACTATGTATCTTGAGGGGAGCCAATAACGTCTTATATATGCTCTTTTTATTGGTGTAAGAGTTTCAATTTCTCTTGCTATATTTGCTGGATTTATTTTATATATTTGTTTCTTTTCAATTGGAAATTGTTTCATAATATTTAAAATCTTTTCATTTGAAACAATTGTATTTCCAAGAATTTCTATATGTTTATTTGGATAGGTCTCATAAATATTTTGAGGTAAATACCAATAATGGGCAGCAGCAACTCTGTATACTGCATAGAAAATGAAAAGTACAAATAAAAATCTTACAAATTTATAGACTCTGCGCAGCGCAATTTCACCTCTGCGGGCTTTCCTGCGGAGTTTATGCTGTCTTATTCTTCTTTCTACAGCATATTCATTGGACATTATCTGTTTAAACCTGCATTATTTAATATCATTAATACTAAATCATCATAAGTAATACCCATTACAGCTGCTTGTGCCGGTAAGTCGCTTGTGTCTGTCATGCCAGGGCTTGTATTTATTTCTAATATATATGGAATACCGTCTGATATTAAGAAATCTACTCTGCTTACTCCTGCACATTCGCATGCTTTATATGCTTCAATAGCTTTTTCTTTTACTGATTTTGTCATTTCCTCTGATAGTTCAGCAGGAAGAATAAATTCTGTCATTCCCTTTGTATACTTTGCTTCGTAATCATACCATTCATTTTTAGGTCTTAATTCAAGAATTTCTGTAGCAAAAGTTGTTCCATTGTTATCTAAAACGCCTACAGTTGCACAAGTTCCGACAATAAATTCTTCAATTAAGATATCTTGATTACACTCTGCTGATTTATTATAAAGCTCTTCAAGTTCTTCAGGTTTGTTTACTTTATACATACCTATACTTGAACCTTCGCATACAGGTTTTAACATTAATGGATATTTTAAGTCTTTTACTGCTTCTTTTACATCTTCACCTTTTTTTACAAAAACTGATTTTATTAACGGTAATCCATACTTTCTTAAAACTGTCTTTGTATATTCTTTATTTATGCAAGTTGCGCTTGAAAATACTCCACAGCCTGTGTATTCAATGCCTAGAAGCTCTAATGTTCCTTGTATACATCCGTCTTCGCCGTATTTACCATGAAGAGCATTATATGCAACTTTTATATCTTTTTCTATTAATGTTTTTGCGGTGTTTTTATCTACATCAATAAGTTCAACATTCATATAACCTAATCTTTTTAGAGCTTCAAATACGTTCTTTCCGGAACGAAGTGAAACTTCTCTTTCATTTGATAGACCACCGCATAATACGGCTATTTTTGTATTGCTGTCATATTTTCTGTAATTATTTTCCATAATTTATACTCTTCCGTTTTTTCACTGCCTATATATTTTATTTCTGGCTTTAATTCAATCATATATCTTTCTTTTACATTTAAGTACATTTTATACATTAATGTAATTACATCTAATG
The DNA here is from genome assembly GCA_910583875.1 of uncultured Vampirovibrio sp. Classification (GTDB taxonomy): domain Bacteria; phylum Cyanobacteriota; class Vampirovibrionia; order Gastranaerophilales; family Gastranaerophilaceae; genus Avigastranaerophilus. The sequence goes on from CAJTXT010000002.1 coordinate 243,043, forward strand.
AGGTTGCATTATTATAATTTAGAATGAAGTTTGCATGATTTTCAAAAATCATTGCTCCGCCTTCTTTGTCTCCTTTTAATCCGCATAAGTCTAATAATCTGCCTGCAGAATCATTTTCTGGATTTTTAAATACACTTCCAGCATTTCCGTATGTTAAAGAAGGCTGCCTTGTTTTTCTAAATTCAACATTTCTTTCCATAATTTCATTTATTTGATTGGAATCACCTTTTTTTAGTTCAAATTCTGCATCTAAAACAATAAATTTACCATTTGATAGTTTAGATTTTCTATAATCAAAACACATTTCGTCTTTAGATACTGTAATTATTTCATTAGTTGTTAAATCAAAAATTCGTGCTGAAACAAAATTATCAGAAATAGCTTGATTATGAGCAGATGCATTCATACATATCATTCCGCCAAAACTTCCAGGAAAGCCTACAAGAAATTCAAAGCCTGTAATACTTCTTTTTTTACATTCATTAGAAATAACAGGACCTCTTACTCCGCATGTTACATATAATTTATTATCATTAAATGAAAAATCTTTTATATTTTTTGTAATAATTATATTTTTATCAATATATTCAGAACTAAAAAGTACATTAGAACAATTTCCAAGAACAATATCGTATTCATTTGTTTCCAGCAGTTGAACAAGTTCATCAACAGATGAAGGAAAAGCAACTTTTTTAACTTTTCCTCCTATTTTAAATGTTGATTCTTTTTTTATTTCATAATTTTCAAAAAATTCAACCACTAATTTTGTCCTTTATACTCATTTTCAATTAATTTACCAAGTTGAGTAACCGTCCCAGCACCTAGTGTTATTACTATATCATTTTTTGATAACATAGGGTATATCTCTTTTGCACATTCTTGCATGCTGCCTTTTACATATTTAGCATTATTATGCTTAATTTCTTGTGCGAATTTTGCTGAATTGATATTCTCTATAGTATCTTCACCTGCTGAATATACATCTGTAATTAATAGGGTATCAGCATCATTAAAAGCTTGTTTAAATTCTTCCCATAAACCTTGCAGTCTTGAATATCTGTGAGGCTGGAATATTGCGACAATTTTTTCGTTAGCAGTCTTTGCATTTTTTGCACTTGCTAATGTCGTTTTAATTTCACTAGGATGATGTGCATAGTCATCATATATTTTTATATTTTCAAATTCAGTTACTTTTTGAAATCTTCTTCCCATACCTGTAAAAGTTTCAAAATGCTTTATTATCTCAGAAGTATTTTCACCAACTTCTTTTAATGCTGCATATACTGCTAAGGCATTATAAATGTTATGTTTTCCAGGAACGGAAAGTTTTATTGTGTCCGCTTTTTTATCTTCAATATAAATATCAAAAACAGAGCCAAAACCAACAAAATTAATATTTTTTGCTGTATATTTTGCGTTTGATAAACCAAAAGTAATAAAATTGTATTGCGGGTACATTGCCATAAATTTATTATTACCTTCATCATCAATATTTATAATTACTTTTTGGTTTGGTTTATTTGATAAATATTTATTAAATGTTAAGGCAATGTCTGAAAATCCATTTTTATAATAATCTAGATGATCTTCTTCCATATTATTTATAACAGCAATATCTGTTGAATATTTTTGGATAGTTCCATCTGATTCATCAAGTTCTGCAATAAAATATTTCTCGTTATCAAAAATGCCATTAATATTTATATCAGGAATAATTCCGCCTACAACAAAAGAAGGCTTTTTACCTGCTTTGTTTAATACATAAGAACATAAACCGCTGGTTGTTGTTTTGCCATGTGTACCTGAAAATCCAATGAAATATGAGTTACCTCTTTGTGAAAATTCATCAGAAATTATTTTTAAAATATCTGAACGATGATAAATTTTTAAACCTAATTCTTTTGCACGTATAATTTCAGGGTTTGAATTTTTTATTGCGCTGCTTGCAACAACAATCATCTCTTCTTTTATTAAATCAGCATTATGCCCAATAGTGATTTTAACACCTTTTTTCTCAAGTAAATGAGTATATTTACTTTCTTGGATATCGCTTCCTGTAACAATTGCGCCTCTCTCAGCTAAATACTTAGCTAAAGCACTCATTCCAACTCCGCCAATTGCTATAAAATGAAAATGTTTATTTTCAGGATTCATAAAATTTATCTCTCGACTAAACTGCTTCGTAAATATTTTATTATAAAAAATATGTCATGAACCATAATTTTTATATTAGAAAATTACTTGTTTTCTTTTGTTAAAAGGTTGAATTATTATCTAAATAATTGTACAATTAGTACACTTTAGAATGAAAAAGAGGTATTTATGAAATTACACGTACAAACTTTATTTGTTGCCATAGGGCTTGGTATCAAACGAAATTGGCATATTTTTCTAGCTATAATAGCTGGTATTATATTTGGTAATTATATATTTGAACACCCACAGGCAGTTATTTTTGGCAAATTTTCTATCCAAAGTATAGTATCTTTACTTAATGTTATTGGACAAGCATTTATTAGAGTTATTCAAATGGTTGTTATTCCATTAGTTTGCAGTGCAATAGTTGTTGGTATTTCTAGTATTGGCGATAGCAAACAAATTGGAAAATTTGGTAAAAGAATGCTTTTATATTACGGTATAATAACTATTCTTGCTGTTGTTATTGGTGCTGGTTTAGCTTTATCTTTCCAACCAGGGCTTGGTGTACAAAACTTTATTAGCGAATCAGCAGCAAATACTATTCAAGCACAAGTTAGCGGATATATTGCAACTCAAAATGATATTGGAAGCATTTTCTTAAATATGATTCCGCAAAACCCATTAGAATCTTTAGCTAAAGGTGAAATGATACCAATTATTTTCTTTGCTTTAATTTTCTCTTTAGCATTATCTAAAATTGGTGAAATTAACAGACCTATTGTTTCAATTTTTGAATCAATATTCGCTGCGACAATGAAAATTACAGACTGGATTATGATTTTCGCAGCTCCTGGTATTTTTGCTTTAACAACAACAGCTGTATCATCTTTTGGTTTAAGTATTTTCTCAACTATTTCAAAATTCTTTGCAATAGTATTTGTAGGTTTTTGTATTCAGTTCTTTATTGTATATCCTTTAATATTAAAAATATTTAGTAAAGTACCTGTTAGCACATTCTATACAGCTATTATTGAAGCTTTATTAGTTGCATTTGGTACAGCAAGCAGTAGTGCTACATTACCTTTAACAATTGCTTGTTGTGAAAAAAGAGGTATCTCTCATAAAGTTTGCAGTTTTGTTCTTCCATTAGGTGCTACTTTAAATATGGATGGAACAGCACTATTCCAAATGGTTTGTATTATATTCTTAACTCAAGCTTATGGTGTAACATTAGAACCTGTCCAAATAATATGTATTGGATTTTTAATCATTATTGCATCAAGTACTTGTGCAGGTATTCCTGGTGCAGGTTTAATTACAATTGCGCTTGTATTAAACGGTATTGGTTTAACTCCTCAACAATTATTAGAAGGTTTTGCATTCTTATTTGCTATTGACCGTGTTGTTGATATGTTAAGAACTACAGTAAACGTAGCAAGTGACGCTGTTGTGGCAGCAGTAATTGCTGATAATGAAAATGAAATTGACTATGACTTATTAAATGATACTGAACAATATAAAGAAATCATTTAATAATAATCTTAAAAATAGATAAAAGAAAAGCTCCCAATCGGGAGCTTTTAAATTTTTTTTATTTTAAATTAATCTACCAATACTTGTTGAATTTCAACATTTGGTTTTCCTAAAACTCTCACTAGTTCTAATACAGATGCTTTCATTTGACAGCGTTGTGAAGTGCCGTTAAAAAAGTCTGTATAGAAACAACCTTCACAAACACAGCCACGTTTATAGCATTCTAAAGCCGTATTTGTCCATCTTCTTACCGCAATGGATCTGCCCATATCTCTGCTTCTTAGCACTAGATTTTCCTCCTTGAAATTAATCATCCCCAAATCATTTAGAATGTATTGTTTTTAGCATGTACATTCCCTAATCATTAATAATATTATATATGTTAAGGAATTGATTTCAACAGATTTTACTCAATTATTACGTTATGATACAAAATTTATTAATAATAGCCTATGTGTATTATATGTATTTGTTGAATATATGCATAAAAAAGAATGCGTTATTAACGCATTCTTTTGTTTTTTTATTTAAGCTTATTATCTGAAGTTTACTGTTGGGAATTTTTTCATTAATCCAGATTTTATATTTGCCATTTCTTTTTCAATTACTTCATCTGTTAAGGTTGTCTCTTCATCTTGAAGTGTAATTCTGTATGCAAGGCTCTTATACCCTTCTTGAATGTGTTCACCTTCATAAATATCAAACAAATTAGCACCTTTAAATAATTTACTGTTTGCTGATTTTTTAATTGTTAGAACAATTTGCTCATTACTTATTTCTTTTTCTATAGCAAAAGAAATATCTCTTTGAACTTCTGGGAATTGTGCTAATTGCTTATATTTTACAGTATTGCATGCAGCTGCAGCTAAAAGTTTTGATAGATTTAATTCAAAAAGATAAATATCTTGATTTATTTTCATTTTATCTTTTAATATTGGATAAATCTCACCAAAATAACCAATTGTTTCTGGTGTTTTGCCTAATAAAACAACTTTTGCGCTTCTACCAGGATGTAAGTATTCGCAATCCTCTGCTGGTGAAAGTTTTACTCTGCCTGAAATATTTAATAGTGCAAATAAACTTTCCATGACTCCTTTTAATGTATAAAAATCTGCTTTAGGAAGTTTTTTCCATAAGTTTTGATTTGTATCACCTGTAATTAAACCAGATATCATTTGATTTTCTTCTACACCACTATCAATTTTTTCAGCTGGTTTTTTAATGAAATATGTTTTACCAAGTTCATATAGCCAAATATTCTTTTGTCCATTATCAAAGTTATATTTTAATGTATTTAACATATTAGCAATTGTTGTTTGACGAAGCATTGTATGTTCTTCTGACTGCGGATTTTGAACAAATACTGCTTCTTCTTTATTATATGAAAGTCCAAATTGTTTTAATAATGGTTCACCAATTAAAGAAGAGGTTACAGCTTCATTAAAACCATAGCCCAAGAATAAATTATTAACTGCTTTTAATAATTTTGCTTCTTTACTTACTTCTGGTGCTTGAGTCTTACTTGGAAGAGTTGGTTCAATTTTGTCATAGCCGTTTATTCTTGCTATTTCTTCAATTAAATCAACTTCTTGTTTTACATCATTTACTCTGAATGATGGTGTTTTAAATTTTGCTGCGGCAGCATTTTTGCCAAGTAATTCAAAACCTAGATTTTCTAGAATTTCAATACATTTTTCAGCTGGTATTTCTAATCCTAAAATTCTTTTAACTTGATTAAATCTTAGTGTAATTTCAATATCTTCTGGAGTATTAGAACCAGCTTCAACAATACCTTCTACTTTTGCATCTGCATATTCTGTAAGAAGCTGCATAGCTCTTAATAAAGCAGGTTTAGTATTTTGAATATCAACGCCTCTTTCAAATCTTGCGCAAGCTTCACTTCTATAACCAATGCTTCTGGCATTTTTTCTATTTGTATCAGAAGTAAAGTATGCAGATTCAAGTACTACATTTTTAGAGTTTTCATCAATTTCAGAGTTCTCAGCACCGAATACGCCAGCAACACAAACACCTTTTTCTTTTGTAGCGCATAGGATTGAATCATTATTTAATTTTCTTTCAACACCATCAAGTGTTATTATTGTTTCACCTTCATTTGCTCTTCTAACGCAAATATAACCGTCTAATTTATCCATGTCAAAAGAGTGAAGAGGCTGACCGTATTCTAATAAAACATAGTTTGTAATATCTACAACATTATTTATGGAACGTATTCCGGATGCTTCAAGTCTTCTTCTCATCCAATCCGGAGCAGGTTTTATAGTTAAATCTTTTAAAAGACCTGCTGCATAATATTTGCAAGCATCTTCTGCTAAAATTTCAATTTCAAATTTATCTGTTGATAAGTCATTAGTTGATTCTAATCTTGAGAAATTTAGCTTTTTATTAAATAAAGAGCAAATTTCTCTTGCAACACCTATAACAGACATTTCATCACCACGATTAGCTGTTGGTGCAACATCGATGATTGTATCTTCTTTTATATTCAATAAATCTTCAAGATTTGTTCCTAATTTTATATCATCATATAATCTATTTAAAATTAATATTCCGTCTTCCTCTTGCATTCCTTCAAGACCTAATTCATCTTGGGAACATAACATGCCTTGTGATTCAACGCCTCTGATTACTGCAGGGGTTAATTCATATACTTCTCCGGTTTTTCTTGAAAGTACTTTTGAACCAACTGAAGCATAAGGAATAATTTGACCTTCTTTAATATTTTGAGCACCGCAAACAACTGTTTTTACTGTATTACCCAAATCAACATCAACAAGGTGAAGTTTATCTGCATTTGGGTGTTGTTTTATTTCTTTTATTTGAGCTGTAATTATATTTGTAAATTTTGCGCCTATTTTCTCTATTTCTTCAACTTCAAGTCCGCTCATTGTCAACTCGTGAACAATTTGTTCAACAGATAAGTCGCTTATATCTACAAACTCATTCAACCACTCTAAAGATATTTTCATTGTTTCCTGTCCTTTTTTAGTCTTTTATTTAATTTTAGTATAAAGACATTTGCATGTCACGAATGCAAAATTATTAAATATTTATTTTTTGCTTTACAAAAGTATGTATTTTTTGCCAAACTAATTATCTCATATAAAATTAAATTATGAATAACTATATGAATCGTAAAGCAGTAATAAAAATATTATCTTTTACTATAATTTTGTTGATATATTTTATTTTATCTACATTTTTATCTGGAAAGTCGTATTTATTTTTGTCTTTTTGTTTTTCATTAACTATTTTTATAATGTTTAGTTATAATGTATTAAAAGCTGAAAAACTTAAGAAGCTGTCTATAGGTGTTCGTAAAATTGCAACAATATTATTTGTTGATATAAGAAATTTTACACAAATTTCAGAGAAGTTATCTCCAAGTGAGGTCTCTTTAATATTAAATGAATATTTTTCAGAAATAGAGCCTATTATTTCAAAGCACAATGGTGTTATTAATAAATATATGGGTGATGGTTTATTAGCTGTATTTTCTCAAAATTTAAAACCAGAGGAACAAGCTTTAAATGCTGTAAAATGTGGTATAGAAATTTTAAATGCTGCAAAATATTTAAAAGAGAAACTTTTAAGTGAAGGAAAACCAATGATTAATATTGGTATGGGTGTTAATACTGGTGAAGTTTTTGAGGGTAATATTGGTTCAGAAAAATATTTAGAATATACAGTAATTGGTGATAGTGTAAATCTCGCATTTAGAATAGAGTCTTTTAATCATACTTTAAAAACTCAATTTTTAATAAGTGAGTATACTTATGAATATGTCAAAGATAATGTTGACGTAGTAAAATTAAGCCAAGTAAATATAAAAGGTAAATCTAAACCAATTGATATCTATGAAATTTTAAGAATAAAAACTAATGACAGATAATTATTTAAAAAATGTTGATATAGATCATATAAAAAGAGCTATTCAGGTTGAAGAAAAATATAAATATATTGATATTATGGGAAAAGAAGCTGCCTTTTCTGGTTTTATGTTGAAGCAAATAAAAAATATTTATAAGCTTTCTGGTAAAAATCCCAAGTGGATTCCTGTAATAGAGGCTTTTGGTTATTACGCACAAGAAAATATATTTCAGCGAAAAAAAACTATTAATAGATTCGTTACACTTTTAAAACAAGATTTAAAGATTACTCAAAGTGATGAGTTAAAAGATATAAATAAAGACACCTCTTTATATGATGCTGATGTAATTATGTTAAAAGGTGTCGGGCCAAAATTTGGATACTTACTCAATAAGCTGGGTATTTTTTCAGTTTTTGATTTAATAAGCTATTTCCCTAAAAAATATATTGATTATTCTTCCAGATGTCTCATTAAGCATTTAAAAGAAGGTGAAAATGTAACTATTTATGGTCGAATTACTTCATTAAAAGCCTACACTACAAAAAATAATCTAACTATTATTAAAGTTACTATTACAGATGAATCATCTTCTTTAGAATTAAATTTCTTTTATTCAAAAGTAAATAAGTATTCTATTGAAAGATATAAATCTCAGTTCCCAAAAAATTCGTGCATTATTGTATCCGGAACTGCAAAATTTGATAAGTTTGCTGGAAAAATGACAATTGATAAACCTCAATATCAAATTGTTAGTGAAGCAAATCTGGAAAAAGAAAATTTGAACATAGGAAGAATTGTTCCTGTTTATCCTTTGGTGGAAAACTTAAATATAAAAGCTTTAAGGAAAGCTATTTATAATGCATTAAGTGAATATAAAAATACAATTGAAAACTTAATACCTGATGAATTAATAAAAAAACATGATATGTATGAACGCAAAGATGCTTTAGATATTATACATTTCCCGGATGATAATAATCAACTTAAAAAGGCGCGTTTTACGCTTGTTTATGAAGAACTTTTCCTTCTTCAAATGAAGATGCTTTCAATTAGAGATATAACATCAAAAGAATATAAAACTTCAGCAATAAATATAAAAGACGATGGACTTGTTATGAAGTTTATAAAAAGTCTTCCTTTTGAGTTGACAGATGCACAGAAAAAAGCAGTAAATGAAATTTTAAATGATATTAATTCAGATAAACCTATGCAAAGACTTTTGCAAGGGGATGTAGGAAGCGGTAAAACAGTTGTTGCTTGCATTATGCTTCTTGCCGCTATAGAAAACGGTTATCAAGCAGCAATTATGGCTCCAACGGAAATTCTTGCTCAGCAGCATTTTAATAATTTTATAAAATGGCTGACTCCACTAGGTATAAGTATTGGTTTATTTACTTCTTCAAATACGAAAAGACAGAGAACAAAATTAGAAAAAGATTTATTAAATGGGCAAATTAATATTGCTGTCGGTACTCATTCTTTAATACAAGATAATGTTGAATTTCAGAATTTAGGCGCAATAGTTATTGATGAACAACATCGTTTTGGTGTTAAACAAAGAAATATGCTTAAAACTAAAGCTGAATTACCGCAAATGCTCACAATGACAGCTACGCCAATACCTAGAACACTTGCTTTGACTGTTCATGGCGATTTGGATTTAACAATAATTGATGAACTGCCAAAAGGTCGTAAACCAATAAAAACAGCATTAGTAACAGCATCTCAAAGAAAAAAAGCTCATAATTTAATTCGTGAAGAAGTTCAAAAAGGGCATCAGGCTTATATTGTATTCCCCTTGATAGAAGAATCTGAAACGCTTTCTGCAAAAGCTGCAACACAAGAAGCTGAAAATCTTCAAAATGGCATTTTTTCTGATTTAAAAGTGGGTCTGTTACATGGCAAAATGAAAACTGATGAAAAAGACAAAGTAATGGCAGACTTTAAAAATAAAGTTTATGATGTTCTTGTTTGTACAACAGTAGTTGAAGTTGGTGTTGATGTTCCAAATGCTACTGTAATTGTTATTGAAAATGCTGAAAGATTTGGTTTGTCACAGCTTCACCAGTTAAGAGGACGTGTTGGACGAAATGCGCTGCAGTCATACTGTGTGCTTGTTTCGTCAACTAAAAATGAGGATACCATTCACCGTTTAAATGTTCTTGTACAAACAAATGACGGTTTTGTTATAGCAGAAAAAGATTTAGAAATAAGAGGTCCTGGTGAAGTTCTAGGAGTAAGGCAGAGCGGAATAGTTGAACTGCATTTAGCTGATTTAACTAAAGATTTATATATTCTTGAAATGGCGAGGGAAGAAGCAAAAGAATATGTTGCCTCTCATTCTGTGAAGGAATACCCAAAAGCTTTGCAAGAATATTTAAAATCAACTTTAAGTGCAGTTTCTGATTTAACTACAGGTGATTGATTATTTCTTAATATAAACAAATAATGTCCAATCTCCTGCTTGGGTGAAACTATCCATTTTATAATCATCTTTTAATGAATATAAAATAGAGTTTTTTAGTGATGAAAAGGCTAGAAATATAAAAGGTGTTCGTTTATATTCCTTATCATCCTCTAAAATATTTTGAATTTTATCATTAGATAAGAATGAAACAGTATTTAAAAATACAATACCAATTCTATCACCTTTTTTCATTTTGCTTGTGAAATTATCTTTTATATATTTTTCTATTTCTTTATTTGGAAATTCTTTTAGAGAATTTTTATAAATTGTTTTTCCATATTGGATAGTTTCAAAATAATTTTCATTATTAAACATAGAATAGTTAAAATTGAATTTATTAATAGAATAAAATTTATACTGATTTTTACTAGTTAAATATCTTTCAAATTTATCTGAATCATAATATGTAAGAAGCACATTTTCACCTTCTTTTAATCTAGATGTTTCAAGTAATTGAACAACTGCAAGATGTCCTTCACTTCTTGTTCTTCTTGGTGCTGCATCATTTGAATTAAGAAGATAAAATAGGTTTAGAAATATAAAAGTAAAAATTAGAATACGTTTTAAATATTCTTTTTTTAAATTTAATGCTCCAAATGCGCTACTAAGTATTAAAATAGGATAAATTTCACTGCTATACTTAGTAATAAGTATCATTTTCCCTATAAGAGAAAAAATTGTTAATGCTACAAAGAAACAAAGTGAAGTAAAAAGAAGAATATTTATTATTTTATTTTTTTCTTTTATAGCTTGAACTAAAAATATAAGCATTATTGTTGTTGGAATTAGTGCAAATATAATAAAAATAGAGTTAATTTTATTTTTTTGTATTATATATGTAGAAATTGTATCAGGTGAATTTACAATATTAGTTTGAATAGGTGAAAAATAATCAACAAAATTAAATAATATTTTTGAAAAAGAAAAATCAGACCAAAATTGAGATAAAGAATGAGATGTTGCTATTGTTATTAAAAATGGTGAAATTAAAGCAATAACAACTAAATAAGGCAGAATATATTTTATTAATGATATAAATTTTTTTAGTTTATTTTTATATTCATCATTATATTTATATAAGATATATAAAAGCCCAATTATATTGAAAAAAGAGAAAATTATTCCTAATGTGTGTAAAGCGCATATTGCTGCATTCGCTGTAAAATATAATATAAAGTTAATTTGGGATTGTTTTTTTACAGTTCTTATAAAAAAAAGTAAAGTTAAAGAACTAAAAAGGAATAGTAAGGAATAAAGTCTTACTTCTTGAGCAAAATATATATTAAAAGAACTTATTGCTGTTAAGAGCGCCGTAAAAATTCCAAGCTGTGTATTTTTTAATTCTTTACCTGCAAAGAACATTGTTATCACACTAATTAGGGACGGAATAACAGAAGATATTCTTAAAGAAATATCTGTATCTTTAAAAAAGAACATCCATACCTTTAAATAAAAATAGTAAAGTGGTGTATGACAATTTCTTAGCATTTCTGTTAAAAAGTTGTTAAAATCTTTATTTTGTGCAATATACCAGCTGACATATTCATCATTCCAAAGCCCTTCCGGCTTATCTAAACACCAAAATCTAAAAAGTAATGCAATTATAAAAATAAGAAATAATTTAAAAAATGTATTGTTCTTCATTATCTATAGTAACTTCTTTTTCATGTTTATATTAAAATAATTTTATCATATATCAGAATGGTTTAGTATGAAATTAATAATTCAAATACCTTGTTATAATGAAGAAGTATCTCTTCCTGTTACATTATCTCAATTACCAACCCATATTGATGGTATTGATGAGATAGAAGTATTAATATCAGATGACGGAAGTAGCGATAGAACAATTGAAATAGCAGAAGCTTATGGTGTAAAGCACATAGTTACAACAACACATCACAGAGGCTTAGCTAAGACTTTTATGGCTGGTATTCAACGCGCATTGGCAGAAGGTGCAGACATAATTGTTAATACAGATGCTGATAATCAGTACTGTGCTGACGATATTGAAAAACTTGTAAAACCAATTTTGGAAAAAAAAGCAGACATTGTAATAGGTGCAAGACCAATTAAAGATATTACTTCGTTTTCTCCATTAAAAAAGTTTTTGCAATTTGCTGGCTCAAAAGTTGTAAGATTAATTAGTGCAACTGCAACTGATGATGCTCCAAGCGGATTTAGAGCTTTTTCAAAAGACGCTGCTTTAGCATTAAATGTATTTGATAATTATACATATACTATTGAAACTGTTATTCAATCTAAAACAAAAGGATTACATATTGTTTCAGTGCCAATAAGAGTTAATTCTTGTTTTAGAAAATCAAGACTTGTAAAAAATATATTTACTTATATTCAGCGAAATTCTTTTACAATCTTAAGAATGTTTATTATTTATAGACCATTTCGTTTTTTTGCATTTATAGGCGGACTTACTTTTTTAGTTGGCGTTGCTTTATTAGTTAGATTTATGCTTTTGTATTTAATGGATGATGGTAATGGACATATTCAATCGTTAGTTATTGCTTCAATTTTAGTTAGTACAGGTTTTCAAACTGCTGTTTTAGGTGTAATCGCAGATTTATTATCTATTAACAGACGCTTAATTGAAGATGTTCAAGTGCGAGTAAAAAAATTAGAAAATAAATAGCTCTATTGTCATAGAATATAGACTAAGATAATTCTTTCAAAATTTGAAACATAATCTTTTTATGAGAATTATTTTACTAGTGTTTATTTTAATAATTTTTCAAATGCCTGTATTTTCAAGTGTTTCAGAGTATATTGATTCATTTACAGATTGCTGCGAAAATGAAAGTTATACTGCATTAAAAAATGCTATAAAAGGCGGAGCTGTAATATCTGATATAGAGAAACAATCAATTATTGATAAAGAAATTTCAAGTGAATTAGAATCTAGATTTATTTATACAGACCTTGAAAATTGTATTAAAATTGCACTAGAAGGAAATTATGATATTCAAATTCAAGATGCACATAAACTAGAGGCTTATTGGCTTAATAAAAATGCTCAATTTCAATTGTTGCCAAATATACTTTATAATTTTGATATACAAAATTTGGAAGGTCAGTATTTGGTTGGTGGTATTGTTGCAACAACAACTCATGAAGTTCCAATTCAAAGTTTCTTTATAGCAGAATGGTCAACAATAAACCAAGGTAAATACTTTTTTTATCTTGCACAAACAAGAAACTTATTAAAATCTTCAAGAGCAAACTTAGAATTTACTAAGGATGAAATTATATTAAATACTGTTCATTCATATTATGATACATTGGCGAAAAAGCTTGAAATAGAAGTTCAGAAAGTTAATTTGTATGATAGGGTTGAACAATTGAAATATACTCAAGCTCGTTTTGAGACAGGTCTTGGAACTTTGTACGACGTAAAAAGAGCTCAAGCAGAAGTAGCAGGGGCGCAGCAGGATTATACTGCAACGCTTAATTCCTTTAGATTACAGCAGGCAGCATTGGCAAATGTACTGGGTGTTGACATTTTAGATGCAATTTATCCTTTTGAAATAAAAGTAGATAAACGTCAGCTTATAGACCCGGGATATAGTATTGAAGATTTGTATAAGCAGGCACTTGAATCAAGAGAAGATATAAAAGCAAAAAAAGCTGAAATTGATGCATATAGAGCAATAAGAAATGCTAATTACTCTGATATTATTCCAGCAGTTACAGTATCATATCAAAATGGTTATGTTGGTACAAAACGTGCCGGTATGTCGCCGCATAATAGTATTACACTTGATATAAGAGCTGGACTCGGTAAAAACATTCTAATGGGAACTATTACACAATTAAAAGCTGATAGTGCTGTAGTTAAACAAAAAAAATTAGAATTAATTAATCTTCAAAGGCAAATAAAAGAAGACATTTTAAGTTCTTATTATGATTCATTAAATGCCTTAAAAAAAATTGATGCGGCAGAAGTTGAAGTTGAAGCTGCAAATACAAGTTTAGATTTATCTTTAACAAATATGAAGGCTGGAGAAGCAACATTTATCGATGTAATAGCCTCTCAAAATTTAAAGGTAAAAGCAAACTTAAATTTAATAAAAAATATGATAGAATATAATAAAGCACAAACAAAGTTATTATTTGATATAGGTGTAATAAGCCCTAAAAATGTGCTAAAAGACTATAAAACAAAATTTTATTAATGCATCAGCTAAGTTTATTGAAAGAGACAAAATGAATTTAATTAACAAAATTATGAAAAAATTCTTTTTCCGTAAAAAAACAAATATGGAAAATGAGATTTATGAACAATCTGATATTATTTTTGAACTTATTAGAAAATATATAAAAAGGGACTATTCTATTGCAATAGATATCCCCGATAATATAAATAAAATTGCATTAATAGCAAGCGGCTCTTCTTATCATAGTGCTACAATTGCCGCAAATTTTATTAGAACAAGAGTTCATAGTGATGCTCAATCATATTATTCAAGTGAAGTTGCTTTAACTGAAGATTTTGATGTAGATTCTGATACACTTTATATATTCATTTCTCAATCAGGTGAAACCTCTGATACAAATGAATGTTTAACTAAAATTTCTTTGAAAACAGATAAAACATTAGCTATAACAAATACCAAAAATTCAACTTTATATAATAATTCAAAATATAAAATTTTAACTTTTGCAGGTCCTGAAAAATCTATAGCATCAACTAAAGCAATGAGTGCTCAAATGTATTGTTTGTTTTTAATTGCCATAAAATTAATGCAGCAACGTGAATTACCTGCAATTAACATTATTGATGAGTTATTATATGTCCCTGAATCTATTAAAAATGCTTTAACTAAACGCCAAGAAATAAAACAATATGCAAATTTATTAGCAGACTATGATAATGCAGCTATATTAGCTTCAGGCATGTTTTACCCATTGGCAAAAGAAGGTGCACTTAAAATTAAAGAAACTTCTTATATTAATACAACTGCATATCCAACAGGTGAGTTTTTGCATGGACATATTGCAATTTTAAATAAAAAATGTGCTGTAATTTCTTTTGTAAATAATCAAAACATACAATTCACATTAAATGTATTGAAAAAAATACAAGATAGCTATAGAACAGATTCCTTAATTATTACAGCATTACCTGTATTAGATAATCATTCTGATAATATTATTCCGATAACAGCATCCAGCGATATAGATTTTATGTTTTCGTCATTAATTCTATTGCAGCTTTTAGCGTTTGAAACAGCACTACTTCTTGATAGAGATGTTGATAAACCTTCCGGATTAACAAAAGTTGTAAAATAAACTAATTATATGACTTCATAATTTTCTGCATAATTCCAGTTAAAAATGGAACATAAAACATTCTGCCTAATGTTATACCCCAAATTATATATATTAATAAACTATATATAAATAGTTCAATTAAGGTAAAAGACATATGTAAAAACGGTATTGATAATATTTTAAATGAAATAATAATATTTAGTAGTGCAGCAATAAAATCCACAAACGGAATTAATGATATTATCGATAGTATAATATCTATTACAAGTTTAAAAATAGCAAGAAAAATAGCAATAATCATTGATTGAACAATATTATACATTAAAAAATATTTAAGTCTTTTTTTCATTAAATATGCAATAATAATCCAAATAAAACCAACTATTCCCATTGTAATATATGAAAAAGCAGAAATTATTTTTTCAATAGGTAAAACATTTTGTGAATTATGCTGCATTTTCATTGTCCTTATTATTAATATATTCTTGAATAATTTCTATATAAATCAGTTTAATCTCATCATTCTCCGGCTCAATATCTATAGCTTGCTTATATGCAGAAATAGCGGAGCGTAAATCTTTTAACATAACATAAGTATTGCCCAACAATGTATATGCATTAGAATCAGCAGGTGCAAGCTCAATTACTTTATTATAGAACTCAATTGCTTTATCATATTGTTCTATAGAAGAATATAGATTACCTAATAACATATAGCCATTTATAATACTTTTATCAATCTCAATTGCTGCTTCATACATTTTAATTGCTTTTTCAATATCATTTTGTTCAAATAATGAAATTCCATAGCAAATATATGCTTGATAATAATTATTATCTTTTAATAATACAGATTCATATAAACTATTTGCTTCCGGATAGTTTTCTGCTGCTGAATATGCATTAGCACAATATAATAAGTATGTAGTATTGTTAGGATCTAATTTAATAGCATTTTTAAATTGTTCTGCAGCTTGAAGATTTTGTCCCAATTTCATTAAGACAAATGCAATATTTGTGTAATTTTCAGGCAAATTATTGTTTAACTTTAAAGCTTTATCATGATATATAAGTGATTCTTCGTAGTTTTGCTGATCTTGATACAGTAAAGCAATAGCAGAATATACTTTATAATCGTTTTTATCCATATTTAAGGCTTTTATATAATTTGACATTGATTGCTTAAATTCACCAATTTCGGCATATGCATTGCCTAAATTATAGTATAAAGAAAAGTTATCAACATCTAAATTTGCTGCCCTAGAATAATAATTAATTGATTTTATAAAATCACCTTTATAAAAGAATATATTACCTAAATTACTCAATGCAATAAAATTAAAGGGTTCAATACTAAGTAAAGATTCATATACATTTATAGCTAAATCATATTCTTGTTCTGAGAGATATATATTTGCTAAATCTAAATATAAATCAGAATTATTAGGTGTATCAACTATCTTTTTTATTAAATCTTCTATTAAATTTTTATTCTTACTATTCATACTAAACATTATACTAAATAATAAATCTGGTAGCAAACAAAATCATATTGGAATCCGGTCTGTTTGAATAATTTTTATTAACAAAATTAATCATAAATTTTAAATTCTTGAATAATTTATAAGTAATCCCAGCTGTATATTCCTGACAGTAGTCGTTTTTATGTGCTGTGTTAGCTGTAAAATAGTCATATCTACCAAGCAATGATAATTTAGGTGTAATATCGTAAGATAATAAGGTGTAAAATCCATCTGCTTTATTTGCCGATTCTTTTATACCATTATATCCATCTGCATTAGCATATTCAGCATGTATATGAAATTTTTTGTAATCATATCCTGCAAATGCCGAATAAGTATTATAGCTTATGTTATTTTTCCCAATACTATAACCGCTTCCAATTTTAAAATTTGTACCAGCTTCTGACAATCCAGCAAAAGGTTTTAGCATAACATATCCAGTAAAATCTAAGCCATTACCAAAATCCTTCATGTATCTAGTACTATCATATAAGCCAATGTCATAGTCTAAATACTTATATGCTGCTATATTACGAATACCAACAGATCTTGCTTCTCCAAAGGTTCTGCCTAACTGTGATTTATAAATAAATTCCTGCCCCATTACACCACGGCTTCCGTCATAAGAATTTGGCAGCCTATCACCCTGTCCTATTAATATTTTTTGATTTTTTGTAATATCGTGAGATACATATATTTGTGAAATTCTTTCTGTAAAACCATTTGAGTATCCTTCAAGCTTTCTTGTAAGATTATAATCAAACATGAATTTTGATTTATTCTCATTAAATTTTAAAGAAACCATTGGTTCTACTGTAACAAAGTCGTGAACTAAAAAAGGACTTTCGTTACTTGTTTTATTAAAAATTAGTTGACCGTCATATAAAAAGGAAGCTTTTACAGAATTAATTTTAGAGTTTTCAAACTCTAAACCTTTTTGCGAAAATAATTTTAAAATAGGAGAAACATTTTCGTCTTTATCAATTTTGCCATAATATACATCAGAGAAATAATCTAACTTCATCGGTTCTTTTTCAAGACTAATTTCTTCAATTGCAAAGCAATTTAAGCAGAAATTAAAAAAAATTAAAAATAAAAGTAGTATTTTTTTCATTTTTTGTACTCAAATATTTAATTTTACTACGATAATATGTTATCAAAGTATTTGATAGTTTTAATAAGTCCTTCTTCTACAGATGTAGATGGTTTCCAGTTTAGTTTTTCTTTTGCTAAAGATATATCGGGTTCTCTTTGAACAGGATCATCTTGTGGCAAGTTTTTAAATTCAATTTTAGAATTAGAATTTGTAAGTTTTATAATTAATTTTGCAAAATCCAAAATTGTAAATTCTTCAGGATTTCCTAAATTAACCGGACCAATATAATTATTATTCATCAAAAGAATTAAAGCTTCAACCATATCATCAACATAACAAAAAGAACGGGTTTGGTTTCCATCTCCATAAACAGTAATAGGCTCATTTTTTAGTGCTTGTATAATAAAATTTGAAACAACTCTTCCGTCATTTACAGCCATTTTCGGACCAAATGTATTAAAAATTCTCGCTATTCTAATATCTACATTATTTTGTCTATGATAGTCCATCATAAGCGTTTCAGCGCATCTTTTACCTTCATCGTAGCAGCTTCTTATTCCGATTGGATTAACATTACCCCAATAAGATTCTACTTGCGGATGAATATTAGGATCACCATATACTTCGCTGGTACTTGCCTGTAGAATTCTTGCTTTGCAGCGTTTTGCAAGCCCCAGCATATTTATAGTACCCATTACCGATGTTTTTATTGTTTTAATAGGATTAAATTGATAATGAACAGGTGATGCAGGACATGCCAAATTATATATTTGATCAACTTCAGCCAAATATTCATTAATAATATCGTGGCGGACAAGTTCAAATTTATTATTTCCAATTAAATGTCTGATATTATCTTTTGATCCTGTATAAAAATTATCAAGGCAAATAATATCATTGCCATCATTAAGAAGTTTTTCACATAAATGTGAACCTATGAAACCTGCACCGCCTGTTATTAGAATTCTGTTCAATCTTATACACCTACTTCACTATTTTTGAATTGCATTTCATAAAGATGTTTATACTGACCATTTTCATAGGCAATAAGTTCTTCATGCGTTCCTAATTCAACAAGATGACCATCATTAATTACAGCTATTCTATCAGCATTTTTTATTGTCGATAATCTATGTGCAATAACGAAAACAGTTTTATTTTGCATCAAGTTATCAAGAGCTTTTTGAACAATAGCTTCTGATTCATTATCTAATGCAGAGGTAGCTTCATCAAGAATAATGATAGGTGTATTTCTAATCATTGCCCTTGCAATAGCTACTCTTTGTCTTTGTCCTCCGGATAAAGTTAATCCTCTTTCTCCTAACTCAGTTTCTAACCCATCAGGTAAAGTCTTAATTACTTCATCTAAATGTGAGGCGCTAAGTGCAAGCTGCAATTCTTCTTCAGTTGCATTAGGTTTTGCGAGCATAATATTATCTCTTATGCTTCCTGAAAATAAGAAATTATCTTGAAAAACAAAAGAAATATTATCTCTTAAATCATTTAATTTAAAATTACGAATATCTATACCATCAAATTTTATAGAACCTGATATTACATCATAAAATCTTGGTATAAGATTAACCAGTGTAGATTTTCCTCCTCCTGAGTTGCCGACTATAGCAAGAGTTTCGCCTTTTCTTACAAATAAATTTATATTATTTAATACCGGTGTATTTTCTTTGTATTCAAAACATACATTTTCAAAAGATACACCTTGAGTTAAAGAAGGAATATCAATTGTATTTTCTGAATTTTTTATAAGAGGAATGTAATCAAATAATTCAAAAACCCTTCCCATTGAAACAAAGATATTTTGTATACTAGTCATTGTATTCCCAAGGGTTTTAACCGGTTTATACAATAAAAGAAGAGAGGTAACAAATGAAGCAAAAGAACCTGCTGTCATTTGCCCTGAATATATTAATTTAGTACCGTAAAAAAGTACAAAAGCAATACCGAAAGATGCTATTAAATACATTATAGGAGACATCCACCCAACTCGCTTTGTAAGTGAGATAGATACATTAAAACTATTTGTAATTCCTTTTGTAAACAATGTTTTTTGTCTGTTTTGAAGATTATATGCTGTAACAACTTTATTACCTGCATATGTTTCATTCATTGTAGTCATTATATCCCCAGTAATAACAGTATTTTTGTTAGAAACTGATTTAATCTTTTTTCTAATCATAAATACAGGTAAAAATGCTACAGTTAGAACAATAACACCAACTATTGCAAGTTCCCATGAACTATATAACATAACACTTATTAAAGAAATTGCACCAAAAAGACTTATAATTATTGTTTTTATTTGTTCAACAACACCTTTAGAGGCCGAATCAGGGTCAGATAAATATCTGTTTATAATTAATCCAGAAGAATTTTCATCAAAAAATGATGTATCCATATAAACAAGGCGTGCAAATAAATCATTTTTAACAGAATTTGTAATTTTTAAACTTGTCCAATCTGTTAAATATGAATTTGCATATCTTAAAACACCTTGAAAAGCGGCAAAAAAGATAATTGCAAACGGCATCGCTAATGCTAAATCTGAATATGGTATTTCATGTCCTAAAATAATTAAATTTTGCTGGCCAACTACATAATCCATATATGGTTTAAGTGCAAAAGAAACAACCCCATCTAAAATACCAACAGGTATTGCTATAATAAAACCTAATATAACTCTTCCCAAAAACGGCTTTATATAAGGAAAAATCCTTTTTAGTAACCAACCGTATCTAAACGAAGTGAGTGCCTGAGTGTCTTTTAATTTCATAATCTTCCTATATATTATATTATTCTAATGACATTTATTATTGTATAATTAATAATTTAAAATAAGTAATTTGATACATAAATTAATAGAAAATTATTTATTAGTTTATACTTTTGTAAATTTTTTTGATAAAGTAGTTATATTTAAGATATAATTGTTAAGATTTCTGTAACAATTTATTGTTCAAAGCTTATAAAAAAGCAAATTAATTTATTAAGCGGTCTTATATATGCGTGTTTATAAAAGGGGTATTATACTATGGGTATAGGTATATTTTCGGATTTTGCATCGAATGTTACTAATAGTTCAATAGCAACAACACCGGTAAAAAATACAAATCCGGTTCAACCAGAGAGTAAAAAAACAAATACAATAGTAGAAAAAGCAAAATTAATTGCACCAATAGCCATTCCATTGGTTGCTATTCCAATTACTGCGGGTATTACTTATAAATTATCAAATAAGAATGTAGCAGGACTAAAGAGTGAAATTAAGTCATTAACTAGAGAGATGGCAAAACTTCAAGTTTTAAACGAAGAACATGCAAAAGTGATTGCAGATAATCTTGCTAAGCAAGGAGCAAAAAATACAAAAGCGAATGCTCAAGTTTGGTCTGCTTTAATTGCTGCAGCAGGTTTAACAGGTGTTTATAAAGCAGGCGAAATGTCATCTAAAGATAAAGCTGCTGTGGGAGCAAAACTTGGTGAAAAAGTTCAAAATGCTGAAAATAAATCTAACCAAGCATTAAATGAAGCACAACAAACAAGCGCTTTAAGTACAAATAATTTAGGTAAAAAATATACTGAAAACTTTAATGGTATCCAATTATTGAAAAATTCTGATTCATTAAATAAAAATGCACAAAAATATGCTCAGGCTATAAACCAAATTCAAACATCTGCTGCTCAGCACTTGTTTGAAAAACCAGATGTAAAACCAATTACAAAAGAAAATCCTACATTGTGGTCTATTACATCAGAATTTGCACCAATTAAAGAAGGCGGTTTAGGCTCTGTTCCTGTTGAAATTCAAAATAATGTTACAAAATTAGGTGTTGATATTCCTACTTTTATTCCAATGTATCAACAAAAAGGTACAGCAGCATTTAGACAAGAAGGTAATAATTACTTCTATACATATAAAGGTAAAGAATTCCAACTTGAAAAAGCTGCTTCTTTCAAATTAGATGCATATCAAGGCGGTAAATCAAAAACTGAAAATGTTGAAGTTTTTGTTAATAATTCAAAAGATGCAGATGGCAATAATAAGCAATTAGTTTTCATTAAAAATGATAACTACTTTAATGGTACAATTTATCAAACTAGTGAAAAAACAGAAGAACCTGAAAAATTTGCTTTCTTCTCAAAAGCTGTTTATGAATTTGCAAAAGCAAAGGAAGATATAAAGAGTGTTAAAGATTTAGTTATTACAAATAAAGATGCATTTGAATCAGTTAAATCACCTGATGGCTTAATATTAAATGATTGGCAAGCTTCTCCTATTGCTGCATTAGCAAGATATAAAGCTCCAATGGAAAATGCTTATGGTCAATTATCAGATGAAGCATCTAAGAAATTATCTGATATGACTATTATTACAATTGGTCATAATGCAATGTATCAAGGTTCTACTCAAAACAATAATAATGATGCTCAAAGAAAAGAAGCAACAACAAACATTTTAAATACATTATTTGATAACTTCTCTTATGACATCGTAACAAATGCAAAAACAAAAGCATCTGAAACAAATCCTTCTGATGCTGGATTAAAGAATCTTGATAACGTATTAGTAATTAATCCTCAAAATTCAGGTGAAAATCATACTAACTTATTGAATATTGGTATTTGTTTAAGTGACTATTTCCACCCTGTTTCACAAAATTATGCTGAAGAATTAACTTCAGATGCACATCCAGAATTATCTGGCGAATTAAGATGGGCATTGACTCAAAAGAATAATGCTGGCGGTCTAGTTGGTATTATTAATGGTAATGATTTTAAAAATTTATCAATAGAAGCAAAAGCTGGACAAATTAAGAATCAAACAGGTCTTGATTATACTACATATAATAAACAATCTGATATTTCTGAAATAATGAGTGCTAGACTATCAAATAAAATTGATTTATATAATAATTTCATGATTCCATTTTCATTAAAAAATGACGCTAATAATACTGATGAAGCCGTTGAAAAAGTAAGAAAAATATCTGGTAAACTTGAATTTGTTGATGAAACTGGAAAGGCAAAACTTCCAAATCTTTCTCCAGAAGAATTAGCAAAAACTCCAGTTATTATGTCTGGTGGTCGTTTAGTTTCTCAAAAAGGTATTCCTATTTTAACGGATGCATATAAAATGCTTATGGATAATTGGGAAAAAGACTTCCCTGGTAAGAATAAGCCTATATTCTATATTGCTGGTTCAGATGGTGAAGGCGGTGTACAAAGAAAATATATTGAAGATTTAAAAAATCATAGATTAACTGAAGAAGATTCAAATAGAGTTGTATTTGCGCATGGTTTTGCACCAATGCCTGCATTAATGGCTGCTTCTGATTTCTTCTTAATGCCTAGTATTTTTGAGCCTTGCGGTCTAACACAAGGTGAATCATTTGCTGTAGCTACACCAGTAATATGTAGTGCAGTTGGGGGTATTGTTGATACTGTTAATAGAGATGGAAAAAATAACGGTATACTTACAGATAAATCTCAACCATTAACAGCAAAAGCTTTCTACGAAGCTATGAAACAAGGATTGGATGTATACTTTAATAATCCTGAACAATATCAAAACATGGTGAAAGATTCATTAGCAGAAGACTTTAGTTGGATTCAAAAAGGAAAGCAAGGTCCTGTTTATGATTATCTTGAAAAACTTGGTATAGATAGAGCATCTTTACCTGATGCAGCTTAATACTTGATTAAAACATTATTGTAATTTATCATTAAGTAATGGATGAATCATATTCTAAACTTGTTGATATAGCATACAATATGCATATTTCAGGAAAAGTTGAAGAAGCTAAAGAAAAATATGAAGAACTTCTGAAAATTAATCCTGATGATATAAATGTTCAAAATCTTTATGCTCAATTAAATGTGAGCATAAAGAATTTTGATATTGCTCTGCAATTTTTTAATAATATATATGAAAAAACTAAGCTTGATGATGTAAAACTAAATATTGCTAAAGTTTATTTTTACAAATGTGAATATGAAAATGCAATAATTCAAATTAGTTCAATTAAGAATAAGAATATTTCAGTTTTAAAATTACTAGCATTATCCTATATAAAATTAAATAAATTTCAAAATGCAATTAATGTTTATAATTCTTTTATTGATAATGAAAATATGAGATTTGCTGACTTTTTTAATTTGTCTGTTTCATATATGAATTTATCAGACATAAATAATGCATTAAAATATGCACTAATAGCCCACTCTTTGAATAATAATGATATAGATATAAATATACATATTGCTTCATTATATAAACAAACTGATGAAGAAATTAAAGCAATAGATTATTATATTAAAGTACTTGAGTTTCTACCTGATGATAAAAATATTTTACTTAGTATTGCTATTATTTATAAAAATCATGATAAGTTTAAATCAATAGAAATACTGGAACATTTAAAAAATATTTATCCTGATGATGTTTCTTTAAAAAATTATTTATACATTATGTATAGATATGTAGGTAAGAATGAAGAAGCATATAAACTTTCTCTTGAAATTATAAAACAGGATGAAAATAATTATTACGGTTATCTTATTGCAGGTGATTCTTTATATGATTTATATAAATATATTGAGTCAGAAAAAATGTATAGAAAAGCATTAAATTTAAATGCGGAAAACAAAACTTATATAATAAAACAAATTGCTTATATTATGTCTTTAACTAACCGCAAGAATGAATCATTAACACTTTTAAAAGAATATCTTTATGATAAAGATTGTAAATCTACATATGGTTTTATACATTGGAAAAATAAAAATCTTAAAGAAACAAGAGAGATTTACTATAATTGGCTCAATGAACTTGATTCTAAAGAAAAACATCTAGATAGAGCAAAACAAGTTTTTTATATGCAAAATATAGGTAAAAGATATAATATAACTGAAAATGCCTTCTTTCAAAATAATAAAGTTAGCAATAAAGAATATGAATTTGAACAATATAAACTAAAACAATGGAAAAATGAAGATATAACCCGAAAACGTTTATTTCTGTATTCTGCAAACGGAGTTGGCGATTTAATAATGTTTTCAAGATATATTTATAGATTAAAAGAGATTGTTTCAAAACTTATTATTAAAATTCCATCATCTTGTTTATCATTATTTAAAAATACTTTTCCTGATATTCAAATTGTAACTGATGATATAAATTCAAATGAATATGATTATAGTACTTCATTTATGAAACTTTTGTATAATCTAAATATTGATTTAAATGATATTGAATTTTCTTCTAAATATCTTTTTGTGGATAAAGAATTAATACAGGAAAAATCTAAAATAGAAGAAATAAATATAAACAAGAAAAAATTAGGAATATTTTGGCAGGGGAATCCAACAATACTTGCAAACAGGTCGATTTCTATTGAATATTTCACTTCACTATTTACGCTTAATTCTTATCAATTATATTCTTTTCAAATATCGAAAATTGATTATAAATCTGAAGAATTAAAGAAAAAACTTCCAATAGTTAATTTAGCACCATACATAAGTAACTATTCCGATACTGCTGCATTATTGCATAACATGGATTTATTAATTACTATTGATTCTTCTATTGCTAATTTAGCGGGTGCATTGGGTATAAAAACATATCTTTTGCTGCCTTATGATTCAGAGTGGAGATGGTTTAATGATACAGAATCAACTCCATGGTATGATAGTGTAAGAATATTTAAACAGAGAATCCCAAATGATTGGGCAGAAGTAATTCAAAGAGTTAAACATGAACTTACACTATAAAGAACTTTCAGATAGAGCTTTTTATTATCATTCAAATAATAAATTAGATGAAGCTGAAAATATATACAAACAATTACTTAATATTAATCCGGATGATATAAATATATTGAATTTATTGGGATTATTGTATCTTGCAAAAAATAAAGCACAAGATGCAATCACTTACCTCTCTAAAGCCTTTATATTGAAAAAAACACCTTATATTGTCTCTAATTTAGCAAAAGCTTATTATATGAATGATGAACCTTTAAATGCAATAAAATTGTATAAAATGGCATTAAGTTCCGGTGAAACAGATGATATATATTATTCAATAGCACTTGCATATAAAAAATTAAAAGATTATGACAGTTTAATTTCTAATTATAAAAAAGCGCTTGAATTAAATCCAAAACATTATAATGCTTGCTATAACTTGTCCATTGCATATAAAGAACTTGGAAAATCTGATATGGCACTTTTTTATGCCGAAAAATGTGTAGAAATAAAAAATAATGATGACGAACTTTTTGCATTAATATCTGGATATTATGAAGATATGAAATGTTATACATCGTCTATAGAAGCTTTAAGACGGGCAATATTAATTAATAATAATAACTATTTATACTTTTATAATCTTGGTGTTTTACTTGCAAGAACAGGAAAAATAAAGGAAGCAGAAGCTGCTTATATTAAATCTATAGAGTTAAATAAAAATCATATAGAATCTTATGTTAATCTTGCTTCTTTATATAAAAATAATGATAATAATAAGGCTTTAGAATATTTAATGGCTGCATATAAAATTGCACCTAATGAAGAAAATATTGTATTAAGCCTTGCTCAAACATATAGAGCGCTATTTCAAAATTCAACCAGTATTGATATTTTAAATAAATTTCTTAATGTAAAGCCTCTTTCTGTTGAAGCTTATGCGCTTTTAGCTATAAATTATATGGATTTAGGTGAATATTCTAATGCTCTTTCTTACTATGATATTGCATTAAATCTTGCACCTGAAAATTATAATATATTGCACGGAAAAGCTGTTGCATTGAAATATTTAGGAAATATTTCACAAGCTAAAAAGCTTTTAGAATATATTGTCGCAAATGATAAAAACAATATTCAGTCTGCTATAACTCTTGGAATGATGTATTTAACAGACCGAGAGTTTGAAAATGGAATGGCGTTATATTCTTTAAGAAGTAAAGACAGCAAATTTAAAGATGTATTTAAAAATAAAATATGGAATAAAAATATTGATATAGAAGATAAAAATATACTTTTATATACAGATTGCGGCTTAGGCGATACAATTATGTATGCAAGATACTTGCCTTTATTATTAGAAAAAGCTAAAAGTGTTACATTACAAACTGATAAGGAATTAGTTGAAATTCTTAGCATTAACTATCCAAAGGTTAATGTTATTCAAAAAGGAATAATGCCGCCTGAATATGATGTTGTTATGCCTTTTATGGATTTACCTATAGCACTAAATTCTGATTTTAATAATATACCGTATACAAATTATTATATAAAACCAGATGAAAATGATATTTCTAGATTTGCTGATATTCCTGAAATAAAAGGAAAAACAAACAAAATTGCTTTATGCTGGCAGGGTAATAAAAAAATATTCAAAAATAGGTCAATTCCTTTCGATTTAATAAAAAAACTTACTGAAAATAAAGAATATAATTTTTATTCTTTTCAAATGGAGTTTGACATAGATGAAACTGAGAATTTCTTTAATATAAAAAAATATATAAATAGTTATAAAGATACAGCTGCAATTTTAAAGAATATGGATATGCTTATAACAATAGATTCCTCTATTGTTCATATGGCAGGTGCATTAGGCTTAAAAACATTTTTATTACTACCTCAAACCGCTGAATGGAGATGGTTTAATGATGAAAAACAATGCTCTTGGTATGATAGTGTAAGAATTTTTAAACAAAAAGAAGCCGGTAACTGGTATGAAGTTATAAAACAAGCAGAAAGAGAACTATGTTAGTTGGGGATGAATTCATTGTAAATATTGATAAAATGGTAAATGAAGGGAATTCACTTGCCAGGATTGATTCAACTCCGGTATTTATTACAGGCGGATGTCCTGAGGATAAGTTAAAAATTAGGATAAAAAAAGTAAATAAAAATTATTTGACTGCCGATATTATTGAAATTATAGAACCTTCACCTCATAGAGTTCAACCTGCTTGTGCACTTCACAATGCCTGCGGAAGCTGTAATTGGCAGCATATTTCTTATGATGAGCAGTTAAGACAAAAACAGCAAATTGTCAAAGAAACATTAAATCATATTGCAGGTATCGATTTTGAAGTACAAGAAACTATAGGGTCTCCATTGACTGAAGAATACAGATGCAAAATTCAATTGCCTGTTTCTCAAACAAAAGTATCAAAACGAATATTAACAGGTTATTATAAGCGGAATTCACATGAATTAATTAATATTAAATATTGTCCGATGCAGTCTGCAATTATTAATGAAATTACAGAATTTATAAAAAATGAAGCGCAAAACTTAAAAATACAAGGTTATAATGAAAAAAATAATATAGGGCTTTTAAGACATATTATATACAGAATTTCATCTGATTTGACTCAAATATTATTAATTTTTGTAATTAATTCAGATAAAATAGATTCTTCAATAAAAAAATTAGCATCTGTTTTGATAAAAAAATATCCGCAAATAGTTGGAATATGTGCTAATTTCAATAATAAAAAAACAAATGTAATAATGAGCTATAATACAGCTAAAATTTGCGGAAATGATTATTATATTGAAACGTTAGAAAATATAAAATATAGAATAAGTGCAAATAGCTTTTTCCAAGTAAATCCAAAGTGTGCGGCGTTAATATTTAATAAAGTAAAAGAATTAATAGAAAATAACACAAGTTTACCAACTATACTTGATGCATATTCAGGTGTTTCAAGTTTTGGTATTTGGTTATCAAGTATTGCTTCAAAAGTTGTTTGTATTGAAGAAGTACAGAGTGCATCTAATGATGCAATAGAAAATATCAAATTAAATAATATAGAAAATATTGAAATTAGAAATGGCGATGCAGCAGAAGAATTTAATCAACTAATAAAATCAAATACAAGGTTTGATGTTTCACTTATTGACCCGCCAAGAAAAGGCTGCAATGAAAATGCTATTGAAAATCTTGTTAAACTAACAAACAAATATATTGTATATGTCAGCTGTAATCCTTCAACTTTAGCACGAGATATAAAAATGTTAAATGCAAATGGATTTTCGCTTAAATATGTGCAGCCTGTTGATATGTTTCCTCATACATATCATGTAGAAACAATAGCTTTATTAGAAAAAGAACAATAAAAAAGAAGCCCGAAGGCTTCTTTAAAGTTTTCCCCATTCCCATCCAAAAATCTGTAGTCGTATTAATTAGCTAAGCAATGATTCCAAAATACTTGCATTTTTCATTGCTACAGCATTTTCTTTAACTCTTTGTTTATGAATATAAGTTCTAAGTGCTTCACGAATAAGTTCGCTTCTTGTACGATTTTCACCATCTGCAACTTCATCAATCTTTGTTAAAAATTCTTCGGGCATTGAAATCAAAACTCTAGCCATTTTATATTCCTCTTTCATTATTTTGTTCTCACATTATTATAAAAACAATTTATGATGAAAAATTGCTATAAAGAATATATATTTTTTATTTATTTCGTAATAAAACTTAATATAATATGTTTGATATTTAAATAACCGGGTACTAGAACTTCTTTAATTGAGAATATGCTGCATCTAGTGCTTTTATTCCAAATTTGCCAAAATCAGCAATAATCATAGAAGATGAACCTATTTCTTTTATCTCAGATATTGTTCCAACACCAAATTTCGAATGGAATACTCTATCCCCAGCCTTAAACTCAATATTATTTTGAGGTTCAGAAGAAACAAAGTTTTGTTCTGATACTTTTTTTTCTTCTGCTTGCTGAGCTTCTTGTTTCTTTCTTTCAAGCAACATTTTTTTTATTGGATTATTTTCTAATAAATCTTTAATTTGTGCTTCTTCCTGTTTCTTACGTTCTTCTTTATTTATGGCATTATTTTTACTTTTAACAACAAAACTTGTGTTATGTTGAACACGTTTTTGTGGTGCAACAAAGTTTCTGCCAAATGATGTTGTTGCTTTTATGCTTCCATCCGGATTTTCATTATTTGTTGTATATGTGCGTGATTTAATAGTATCAACTGCTTTTCTAAAAGTATAATTTTGCTGTGATGTAGAAGAATTTAAATTTTCTGATTCACTATACTCTATTAAGTTTTGTGGAATTTCTGATAAAAATCTGCTTGGATTATAGTATTTATAATCACCCCACATTTTGCGGCGCTTAGCATAGCTCATATAAAGATTTTTCTTTGCTCTGGTTATTCCAACATACATCAAACGTCTTTCTTCTTCCATTTCAGCAGGAGCATCTAATGCTCTATTATGAGGAAAGATTCCTTCTTCTAATCCTGAAAGAAAAACAGTATCAAATTCAAGTCCTTTTGCGCTGTGAAGAGTCATTAAAGTTAGTGCTTGAGTTTCATCGACATATGAATCTATATCACTGACTAATGATACTTGTGAAAGAAATTCGCCAAGAATATCGTTATCTTGAGGAGTAAATTCTTTTGCTACACTTAAAAATTCTTGTAAGTTATCTATTCGGTTTTCGGCTGTTGTTTCATCTTCATGTTCTTTTATATCTTGAATATAACCAGATTTATCAAGAACATAGCCTATAAACGCAGGTAAATCCATCTTAGAGAATGATGATTGAAAATCAACAAGCATTGCATGAAATGCTGTTAATTTTATTTTTTCAGCTGGTTTAAATTCACTATAACTATTAACATCTTCAAGTATTTCTTTTATGTGCAGTTTGTTTTCTTTTGAAATTTTAAAAAGTTTTTCCTGTACAGCTTTTCCAAGTCCACGCGTTGGAACATTAATAATACGTCTTAAACTCTGTGAATCACTTGGGTTATATATTAACTTTAAATAAGAAATTATATCTTTAATTTCTTTTCTATCATAGAATTTAAGACCGCCAACCACTTTATAAGGAACATTATTAGCCATGCAAGCTTCTTCTATTGCTCTTGATTGAGAGTTTGTGCGATATAAAACAGCCATATCTGAAAGTGATTTAGTAAGTGATAATCTTTTAACTTCTCTTACAAGATGTAAAGCTTCATCTGCTTCATCATTTGCTTGATATAGGCTAAGATTGCTGCCGCGTCCAAGGTTAGAATACAAATTTTTGCTTATTCTTTGCTTGTTATTACATATTACGCTATTTGCAGCTTCTAAGATAGTTTCTGCAGAACGATAGTTTTGTTCTAGTTTTATCAAATGAGTTTTTCTAAATGTTGATTGAAGATTCAAAATAATTTTATAATCCGCACCACGCCAGCTATATATAGATTGGTCAACATCACCTACAACACATAAGCTTTTTTCAGGCGGAATTTCCTCTTCATCTTTGTTATTAGTGTAAATAGCATTAATCATTTTATATTGACATAAGTTTGTATCTTGAAACTCGTCTACTAAAATATGTTTAAAGCGATTAAAGTATTTTTCGCGTACAGTTTGTGACTGTTCTAATAACTTAACTGCTAATACAAGCATATCATCGAAATCAAGTGCATTATTTGCTAAAAGCTGTTTTTGATATTCCATAAATATTTGGGCATATTTTTCAGTTCTGTAATCCCTTGCTCTAGTTGCATATGTATATGCATCATACATTTTATTTTTTGCATTTGAAATTATTGTTTTTAATAGTTTTGGCTGATATATTTTTTCATCTAAATTGCAGGTTTTTATGGCTGCTTTTAGTATAGAATTCGAATCGGTGTCATCATATATTACAAATTTATTATCATAGGATTTTCCGTTTTCATCCTTATATTCTGCAATATCAGTTCTTAAAATTCTACCTGAAATAGAGTGAAATGTGCCTATCCACATTTTTTTAGCTTTTTCTTCACCTACCATTGAAGAAAGTCTTTGCACCATTTCTTTTGCAGCTTTATTAGTAAAGGTAACAGCTAGTATTTCGTAAGGCGAAACACCGGAATTAACAAGGTGAGCAATTCTGGTTGTTAAAACTTTGGTTTTTCCACAGCCTGCACCAGCTAATACTAAAACTGTACCTTTATCTTGCAGTACAGCCTCTTTTTGTTCCCTGTTTAATCCCTCTAAAATCTGACTCATTATAATTTTGCCTCACATAGCTATGTATATATTATAATAGAAAAAATATTATGGGGCTGCAACAATGAAAAAGATAAAACCAACTATTTTGCTTTATATGAACTATTTTCTCTTGCTATTATTTATAATTGCAACTTCATTAATATCTTCAAAATATTTTGTTGTTTCACATGATGACATGTACAATATATTCTTTAATAAAAATCATTCATTTTTTTATAACTTTTTTTATGATGTAGACCATGGACGCTATATTTCAAACATTTTTCTTAAATTGCAATCTGCATGTATAGATATACATCCAATTGTATGGATAAGAACATATGGTGTAGTAATAAAATCAATATTTCTGTTTGTATTTCTAATTTTGCTTTCATCATCAGCATTTTTATTTCAGAAAGAAAAAGATAATATAAAGGCTATATTGCTTCCATTATTTGCTTTAGACGTTTTTTTAATTTATCAAATACTTGTGCATGGTAAATATGAAGATATGCTCTATACTTTCTTTTATGGATTTATTTTCCCGTTTATATTTTTTATACTATTTTGGAATAAACTTATTTATACATATACTCAAAATATAAATATAAAGAAAAAAGATATAATTTATTTTTCAATATTGGCTTTTTTATTAGGATTATCAACTGAATTTACTATATTTATTTCTTTCTCTGGATTTATTATTATTTTTTGCTTTGATGTTATAACAAATAATACAAGCAGCAGGAAATACTTAGTACCCTTTTTTATATTTGTATTGGCAAGTATATTCTATATTATAAATCCAGGTTTTATTGAAAGCGCTCAGACAAAAGGTACATTGAACGGGCTTTTACCAATGCTTACAACTGCATATAATGTTTTACCTGAATTTATAAATGATGCCTTTCATATTATCAAGGAAAAATTCTTAGTTATTACTATATTGATTATAATTACAATATCTTTTGTTCCTAAAATGAAAGAGAAAGAAAACAATTTGAATTTTATTAAAATTATACTTTCACTACTTTTTTCTACCTATTTATTCTATTTTTTGTTAATTTTTGCGGGAAGAGCGCCAGGACATGTTCTTTTCACTTTGCATAATTCTACAAATATACAAATATGTATTGGTTTAATTTATATACTATTTTTATCTATTTCATTTATATCAGGTAAAAAATTATATTCTATATTCTTCTATATAATATTCACTTTATCTGTACTGTTTTATAATTTTCATTTTCCTAAGTATATTTCAGAATTGTCTGATAATGGGAGAGATAACTATTTAAGCTATGGAGCTAAAGAAATTGCAACAAAAAGGTATATGTTTGAAAGAATACTTCTTTTCTATGCCTCTAATAATAAAGATGCAATTCTTCCTAAATTCTATTATGGTTTTCCTGTAAATCTTAATGTATATCTTGAAAATGTATACAATATAAAGGGATATAATGAAGAAAATACAAAATACATTAATGCAGAAGATGCATATAATGAATATTTAAAAAATGGCGGTGAAGAAATAATTCTTGAAAAAGGTACAAATGATGAATTTCAAAAGCTAAAAGATAAATATACAAATAAAACAATAAAACTATAGAATTAAATGTTATTAACGAAATATTACACATCTTTTATTTTTTAAAAATTGTGGTATTATTAATTATAAAGATTTCACTCAGACAAGTAAGGAAATATATGTCAGAAGATAATAAAAATGAACAACAAATTATGGTGCCGCTAGATGATTTAGATAAAGTAGAAGTAAGTGATTCTAATACACTTGATGCTTTGGCAATGGAGCTTGCAACAATTCAGCAATCTGCTAAAAAAGTTGCTATTATTGGCAGCCGTAATTTGCCAATTACACATCAACAAATTATAGAAATTTTATCTTATGCACTTGTTATACAAGGTAATACAGTTATAACCAGCGGAGGTTCAAGCGGTACAAATGCTGCAGCTATTCGTGGTGCAATGAAAGCAAACCCTGATAAATTAAGAGTTATTTTACCTCAAACAATCGGACAGCAGCCTTCTGACGTTCAAGACCAATTAATTGGTGTTCCTAATATTATTGAACACCCTGATCGTTCTATGATGACTTTGGCTGATGCAAGCCGTATTTGTAACAGAGAAATTATTGACGAATGTCAGCAATTAATTTGCTTCTTATCACATACTTCAAACACTTTGCATAAAGCAATTCAACACGCTGAAGACTCTCATAAAGTTGTTACAGCCTTCTATTTAGACTAATTTAATTGCTTTTTATAAATATCTTTTGCAGCTGCTTCACCCATAGAGAAGCAGCTCATTTGTGTTCTTAAAGCAGCTTGTGCTTCAAAGTCAGCACTGATTATTCTGCCAACACCATATAATTTATTATTATCTGCCGAAATTAATGTTTCAACAGGAATATAATATGTATTTTTTATATGTTGAAGCTTGTCCTTTTCCTTTGAATTAGAATGGATATCAATTGGATAATCACATGCAAATGCGATATTTTCAAATTTTTGAGGATTTATAATATTATCTTTTTTAAATGTATATTGACCTTGAATTCTATATGATTCACGAACACCAAGCATATCTGAAATGTGAGAAATGTAAGCATTCTTAAAGCCTTTTAAATATTTTCTGCAAAAATTATATAATCTGTAAATACGTGCCCTTCCTTGTTTTAATGCCCTTGAATATATAAATGGATCTAACAAGTCTTCGTCATCCTTTAATAATATTCTTGGGCAATTAAATGCTAATGAGTTGGGCATTTCAGGTATAGAAAACACCTGAAAATATGCTGTATCATCATATTCAAGCATATTTTCTTCTACAGCTTTATCAAAGACAGGTCGTAAAGCCCAGTCTATGTTCTTATCCCAAGTGCAGGCAGTAGAAAGATATATCTGTGAGAAATTGTGTTCAACGGTTGTAATATTTCTATTCTTATCAATAGTTTCAATCCAATTTGAAAATGCATCTATATCAATATTTGATAAAATAAATCGTAAAGTTGGTGTTTGAAATAATTCAGATTTATTTTGAAAATTATAATTTAAAAGTTTAAAAATTTCTCCATTCGATGTAGCATCTATTAAATATTTTGTTTCGATATATAGCGATAATATTTTATGTTTAAGTGATAATTGAAAAGTCGTAGTATTATTATTATATAAGATGTTTGATGGTTCTGTTGAGAACAAAACCCGGCATTTTACAGAGTCAAGCATATCATCAAGTACTATTTTCAAAAGTTCCGGATTAAACCAAGCCTCATTTCCGTCAATATATTTGTGTCTTGCCTTGTATTTATCAGCAAAAAACTTTAAATCATCAAAGAATTCAGTATTTATGTCTTGAGAATTAACCATCATAGAAGGAATAACTAAACCTTGAGTAATAGTACCTCCTAACACATCTGTTTTCTCAACAAGCAATGTATTGAGTCCTTTTTTTGCTGAAATGTATGCTGCTGCAACTCCTGAAGTACCGCCACCAAATATAACTACATCAAATTTCATAAACACCTCATAATTATTGTATAATATTTTAATTTAATTTTAAAATTGTTTATAAAAATTTAAATATTATATCTAATAGATATATAGCGATAAAAATATATTAAATATCGAAATGATATATATCGATAATATTGTTATTTTAAGTTCTCTTTAAGAAACTGTGTATGAGAAATTCTATCGGAACATTTAGATTCATTTTCTCTATATTTTAATATTTCATTACCGGTTAAAGTAAGAGTAGAATCTTTAAATGTAATTCCGCTTCTTGTTTTGATTAAATCTAAATCATATTTAGAAAGAGGATTTTTAATATTCGTTTTATTTAAAGATGCAATAGTTCCCATATCAATATTATCTATAAAAATTTTTCCGACAAAAAATTCTAATTCCAAAAGTGCACTTCTATATGGAGTAGATTTTGAATAAGAAAGAAGAACAGAATTGAAATTCATTTTAGATTTGACAAGCGATAAAAAATCGATTGTCCAAAGCGTAGGATCTTTTTGTGATGAAAAAGCATCAAGAAAAACAGCATCATATTGATTATTTGTTTTAAGGATTGTTTTTCTTGCATCACCAAAAAAGAAGTTAATTTTACAATCCTTATATTTATTGGGTTTTATCAAGTTATTCATGTTATTCGATATATAACTATAATATATATTATGTAAGAAGGCGTTATTTTTTGATTGGATATTATAATAATAGGGTAGCTCATTTAAAGCCGTCTTAAAACGCCTTGTGAAGGCTGATAAAAAATAGTTCAAATTTAGAGATTCAATATAGTTTAAAAACCCTTTTATATCCTGTAGGTTTGCATTAGAACCGTATAATTGAGAAATTATAAATACCTTTAATTCATCATCTTCTATTCCATCTAAAATATATGGTGAAATATGAACCAAATTTTTATTAAATTCCAAAGCATCAATTATAAGGTTATTTTTATATAATTTATTTAAGGCAGCCTTAGTATTATATCCAACTCCATAACATATATCTAAAATTTTTTTACATTCAATTTCAGTTTCAATCAATGGATATATAAATTTATCATAAGCTTCTTTTAATGCACCTGTTTTAGAATGAAAAATATCATTAATTGAATTGCTATATAATCCTACAGAATGATCTTCTGTTTTTACAAATTTAATTTCTTCAAACATATTATTTATTATATATTTTTTATTTTTTTTTGGCTGATTTTATCGTTATATATCTAATCGATATTATATCGTAAAATATTATAGCTATATATCGTTTCGTTATTTATTGTAAGCAATTTTTAAATTTAAATAATTTTTTTAAATTAAAAAAAAATAATCAGTAATTTACTTTTTTGAGGGATAAAGATATTATTTTCCTCTTTTATTATAAGTTGGGAGGTAGATATGGAATCTTGTAATATAAATATAATGTTAGTTGAAGACCATAAACTAATAAGGGTTGGTATTAAAACCTTGTTTGACGAAACAGAAGGATATAATGTTGTTGCAGAGGCAGAAACAGCCAAGGATGCTGTATTAAACGCTATCAAATACAAGCCTGACGTGATAATGCTTGATATTGGGCTGCCTGATAAGTCCGGAATAAAGGTGATAAAAGAATTACAGGAGAGTAATATACATAGTAAAATAATTATTTTATCATCTCGAAATAATCTTGATGAAATTGTAAAATGCCTTGAATACGGAGTTTACGCTTATGTTATAAAGGATATAAATACTGAAATGTTATTAAACATTGTAAAAAGTGTCAATAAAGGTGCAATGTGGCTTGATCCCAAAATTGTACCAATGTTAAGAAGTCAAAGAGATTCAGTTGTGCCGCAAAAAAAATCAAATAGAGCCTCTTTTAAAAGCACACATTCTAATTTAACTGAAAGAGAATATGAAGTTTTAAAATTGGTAGTAGACGGTAAGTCCAATAATGATATTGCAAAAGAACTTTGTATAAGTGAACATACTGCAAAAGCCCATGTATGTAATATAATTCAAAAACTTGTAGTAGATGACAGAACTCAAGCGGCTGTTAAAGCATTAAAAGAAGGAATTGTATAGTGATTATTTATTTAAAGTAACAAAATATTAAGTTTATTCTTTTATAATAACAAAAAATATCTTAATGTGACTTATAATAAATAAAAAAATCGGAGGTTACATGTCTAATATATTGTCTTCACAAAGAAGAATTGAAATAAATGAACTGCCAACAGAAATTCCTGACTTTAGTTCAACTTATGAACCAAAAGATTCTATTATAAAAAAATGGATTACAAACTGGATTTTATCTGCAATTTCTAAAAATAAAATAAAAGAAAACGATATTCTGCCTAAAAAGTCAGAAATATCAGAGTATTTAGGGGTAAGTGTAGGTACGGTTCAAAATGCAATTCGCTATGTTGAAGACTCCGGACTTTTAAAATCAAAACAAAAGCTTGGCACTATGATTTCTAATGTCACAAATCCATTAGGAAATTTTTCTAAACTTACTTCAAAAAGAGAAAAAACAATTTTAGCAATAAAAAAGACTATTCTTCAAAAAGGATGTAAAGTTGGAAAACCAATACCGTCAATTAGAAAAATGTCTGAATATATTGGTATTTCCCAAAATACTACAAGACTTGCATATGAGCATCTATGTTCCATTGGAATATTAGAATCTATGCAAATGAGAGGTAATGATTCAAATTGGTATTTAAAAGAGATACCTGTTATATCGAACAAGGAAATTAAAACTATCGAAAATATGGCTGCTGATACGCTTGTTGATAAATTAACAACTAATTTAAAGCATCATTTAGCCGCAAATTATCAAATTGGCGATAAAATCAGCTCTCAAGAAGAACTTGCAATAGAACTTGGTGTTAGTGTAAAAACAATTCATGATTGTATAAAACAATTAAATAAACAAGGAATTGTAATTTCAAGACGCGGAAGATATGGTAGTATTCTTGCTCAAGATCCTTTATCTCCTGCATTTTCACCATTAAAAGAAAATTCTATTTTTGCATCAGCAGAAGAGGCAGCATTTTATAGCTACCAAAAAATTGAAAGTAAAATTATAGATTTAATCAATAAAGATTATAAAGCCGGAGATAAACTTCCATCTATGATAGAACTTGCTAAATTATATGATGTAAGTACAAATACAATCAGAAAAGCTCTTATTCAGCTTGAACAAGAAGGCTGTATAACTTTTGGAAGAGGCAGATATGGAGGTACATTTGTAATTGAAAAACCTGAAAGCTCAGAAAAACAAAAATATCAATGGATTTCAATAAATCCTGATTATATTTAGTTTTTATAATTAAAAAAACAATTTACTTAATTAATATTTACCACAGCAAATGCAATACTGGAGCGAATTTTAAAAATTAAGTAAGTTGGATAGAATGAATTTTCTTAAAAGAAATGCTACAATTATAATACAATACGCCTAATGGCATTTTATATATGTAATAGTAAAAATTGGAGGAAAAACCTATGTTAAGTACAGCAACTCAAGTTACTACAAGTTCAAAAAATATAACTTCTAAATTTACGGAAGAATTCGAAAAATATTTAAAAAAACAATCATTAAAAGCAACTTTCAACGGTTGTGATATTGAAACTTTTAGTTGGTATAAAGAAATGCTAGGCATAGGTTGTTAGATAATTAATACAAATAATAAAGCGAAAAAAGAATCTGAAAAAGATTCTTTTTTTGTTTTATAGATAATTTTCTGATAAAATTTAAAAATGAAGAATTTTTTTATAACTGTATTATCAATTATTACGATATTTATGCTCTCTTCGCCAATGTTCGCTTCAGAAGAGGAAACATTAATAATTTTTGATGCTTCAGTTAGTATGTTAGGAAATTTTCAAGGGCAGCCAAAATATCTAACAGCAATTAATGAAGCAAAATCAGTTTTAGATACAATGCCATCTTCAAAACTAATTGGGCTAAGAACAATTGGTATTTCAATTGATGGCGCGCTTGCTGCCTTCCTTCAAAATCCTGATGAATTGTGCAAAGCAACAAAGTTAACAGCGCCAATTAGAGCAAATAATATTGAATATATCAAAACAAGTTTAGATAATATTTTACCATTGGGAACTACTCCTTTAACCTATTCATTGAACTTGGCTATTAATTATGATTTTACAAGAAGTGCAGAATTAAAACATATAATTCTTGTTACAGATGGCGGTGAAAGCTGTAACGGTGATCCTTGTAAATATATTCGCGAAATAATGCAAACCAGAAAAGATATAAAAATAGATATTATTGCAATTGGAGTTAGCGGTGAAGATTTTGCACAACTAAAATGTCTTACAGATTCTACTTTTGGCAGCATTATAAATATAACAAAACCTTCCGAACTAAAACAGGCCTTTAATAATTTTTTAGTGCCCTCAATTAAGTACGAAAATTCTCCCCAAAAAGACCAAATCATATATAAAAATTTTCTTATAGAAGTTAATGAATAGTGACTAATTTATAAATTTTTGATAAACTCATAAATGAAAAGGGATTTATTTTGAAAAAAATTGCTATTTTATTATTTCTAATATTCATTTTTACTGTATCAATCAATAAAGTTTTTTCCTATGAAAATTTCAATGGAAGATATAATTATTCAGAATATGATTCTAATACGAATTATTCAGCAAATTTATCAAACAAAGATGAAGAAGTTCTTTTTATAGTAGATTTTTCTGCAAGTATGAATAAAAGAATAGGTTATGCACCAAAAGCATATCACGCCATTGATGCAATTCGCAGCATTTTAGAAGATGCCGGACATTCTACAAAAATAGGGTTAAGAGTCTTTGGTATATCTGATAAACCTTATGTAGAAATGGATAGAGATGGTTATTATTATAATAAAGCCAATATTTGTTCTGCTTCAAGCTTATTATTACCAGTAGCCAGATATAACAATCAAAACATATCTGACAGGCTTTCAACCTTAACACCACAAGGCGCTACGCCAATTGGATATTCGTTAAGACAAGCTGTACAAAATGACTTTTCTCCAAATGCAGCTTTAAAACATATAATATTAATTACAGATGGGAGTGAAAATTGCGGCGATGACCCTTGTTTATATATCAAACGACTTATGCAGCTTCGTAATGATATAAGAATTGATGTTATTGGTATAACTGTTAATGAAAACGCATATTCTCAGCTAAATTGCATAGCCTCTGCTGCAAAAGGAAATTACTATTCAGTAAATGACCCTGATGATTTTAATGTAAAATTTAAACAAGCCTTTAATGCAAGACCAACGATAAAAATACAAACGCCTCCCGTTATTACACCTTCTATCGTTAAGCAAAATAATGGCATAAAATACAAAAATTTTGTTTTTGAATTTGATAACTAACTATTATACTGATGTATAATGACTTTTCATACATTTTCTGATAATATTGAACTAACATTTACGAGTTTATTATGAAAAAGTATATTATAAATTTATTATTATTATTTTATGTTTTAGGGTTAGCTTCTTATTCAGCCCCCAATTTTACATATTCTACACCGTCGACATATCAATATAATTCCGGAAATTCAACACAAAGTTCAAAAGAAAAAATTCTTTTTATTGTTGATTTTTCAAATAGTATGAATGAAAGATTAGGACATAAAACAAAATTAGATGTGGCGCTTTCAACGATGAAAGAAATTCTTCAAATGATACCGCCTAATACTGAAGTTGGGTTACGTGTTTACGGACACAGAACCGGTTTTACACCAAGACAAAGCTGTAGTGCTTCTCAATTAGTATCACCAATTCAAGCCAATAATACAATAAATATTTATTCAAAATTAAGTTCTATTAATGCGGTTGGCTGGACACCAATTACTTATTCTCTAAAACAAGCTGCATATTCAGATTTTTCTGATACAACATCAAAAAAAAGAATTATTCTTATTAGTGACGGTGGTGAAAATTGTGATGAAAGTCCTTGTGATTTTGTTATAGAATTAATGAAATATAGAGAAGATATAAGAATTGATGTTATTGCTCTTGCCATTGGAGATCAAGATGCAAATAATCAGCTAAAATGTGCAGCAATAGTTACATCTGGTAAGTTTTATAATGCAAACACAGCTGCAGAATTAAAAAACAGTTTACAAGATTCGTTAAATCTTCAAAAAGAAGTTCAAGGAATGATTATAAAACAATAAAAAGCGGCTTTTAAAGCCGCTTTTTATTCTTATTATAAAACCTAGTCTTTATACAATGGAGCAAGTTTTGCTTCTTGTTGAGGAATTACACCTTCTTCAATCGGAAGATATACTCTGTAATCAAGAACAGGGAAGCAATTATCAATAGCTTCAATTTTTGCTAATTCAGCTTCATTTATATTTCCAGATTCAATCATATCAGCAATTTTTTCAAATCTTTCAACGTGTTCTTGGAATCTTTCTGTTGCATAGTCTTTAGCTTGCCATGTTGTAATTAAGAAAGGCCAATCTGAACTTTGAAGAAGTAAATTTTCTCTTGCTAATTGAGTTAAAGCTCTAACTAATAATTTATCTTCAGGAACTTTTTCATATTTAGCAACAATATCATTAATTCTTCTTTCACAGCCGTTGATAATAGGCCACATCCATTCTGTTAAGTGGTTTAACCATACATAGAAGTGTCCGCCTTGTCCCCAAGAGCTTTCTGGAATTTGAATTGTATCTACCGGCGGATGTTTTTCTAAATATTCACCAGCTGTATATCTTTCAATTTCTGGTAAGAAATTATTTAATTTTCTGATAACTTGCTTAATAAATTCAACACCTTCAAACCACCAGTGTCCGTATAATTCAGTATCAAATGAAACCATAATTAAGCCTTCTTTGTTATTAGCTTTTTTATAGTCATTCAATAAGTGATATAAAAGAGTTGTATAGTGGTCTGAATTTGAATTAACTTGATTCATTGCTAATACAGGGTCGTATAGCATTTTATCACCTAAATCAGTTTTAGAAGAAGTAATTCTCCAGTAATTCATACCAGATTTATCATCTTTTTTGTGGAATTCACGGTATACGCCATCGCCAGGATAACCATCAGCAGCAGACCAAACTTGGAAGCCTGCTCTATCATTTCTACCCATAACAGCAACTTGCGCATCAGGCAACCAGTAAGCAGAGTATGTGTCATAGCCTGTTGCTTCTCTTTCAGGAAGAGGAATATATTCGATATTGCCATAAATACCAACTACTCTTCTGTTGCCTACTGAGTTTCCACCTTCAATAACATGTGATTCAGTAAAGAAATATTCAATGTCATTATTTTGAAGAGTTACTTCAATAGCAGGACGCCATTTCTTTTGACCATCTTTACCAACAAACTCATAACCCTGTCTGTAAGCACATTCAGGAAGCCAGCAGCCTTTTGCTTTTTTACCAAATAATCTTTTAGTAGTATCTGAACCAACTTTAAATTGCGCATTTAAGTTTGAATCTGTAGCTAATAATGGAGAGAATCCGTGAGTAGCACCAGATGTAGTAATTTCAATACAGCCTAAATCTTGATATTTTTTGAAGGCTGCAATTAAATCTTTATTATATTTATTTACAAAGCAGTCTTTAATATGGTTAAACCAATCAAAATAATATTTAGCAAGATATTTCAAGTGTTGAGAATGTTCAACTTTAGGGTCAGGATATCTTTCTAAGTCTTTAGAAACTGCTTCAATTCTTGAATCTAAGTATTCAATAAACCCATTTTTAAGATGTTCATCATTTAATTGTTCAGCTAAAATTGGAGTAATACCAACAGTTAACTTCGCTTTAATACCTTCTTCTTCATACAATTCAGAAATTGCATTAAGAAGAGGAACATATGTTTCTGACATACATTCATATAAATTTTCTTCGCCAAACGGCCACATACCTGCCATACGATAATAAGGAAGGTGAGAATGTAACATAAATACAAATGATCCTACTGTCATTATAATCCTCCAATTTTTAGTCTACATAGTTATTTATAACATAAATTTAGAAATAATATAACTCTACAGAACTAATTCTGTAGTATTGTTTACAAAAGTTCTAATTTGAAACAAAATAGGCAATTCTTATTATTTAGCTTTCTTCATTAAAACAAAAGGTTTAAGTAATGATAATTAATAAAATAAATGCTATAGGTTTTCCCAAAATACAATTTAACAATTGTAATAAAAGATTTAATAATACATTAACTAGTGATGTATTTGTAAGAACTACATCATTTAAGAGTAATAAACAAGAACCTAAAGATGAAAAATCATTTGAAGCATTTCAATCATGGGCAAAGAAATCTGAATTTTTAAATAATATTGAAGAAATAGTCGAACACACCGGTAGAGTTATTGGTGCAGGTTTTGAAGGCGAAGTAATTGAAATTCCAAACAATGATAATTGGGTAATTAAACAATTTAAAAGAACAAATCTTGTTCCATTGGCATTAGAAAAGCCAACAATTAATAAAATTGATGATATAGCACCAGAATTAAATATAGGTCAATCTATAGCTTATGTTAGAGTTCCTGTTGGAAAAAATTATTCAAAAATGTACTATATATTAAAGAAACAAACAGGTAAATCTTTAGGGATAAACAAAGCAAGCGGTAATGAAGTGTGTAAATGTAATAACGATACGCATATAGATTCGTTACGAAAACTCTCAAATGCTCCGCAAAGTGCATACGATAAATTTATAAAAGATATTGACTATATTACAGCACAAGGTTATATGCTAGATTACATAAATCCTAATAATCTTATGTATGACGATGAAAAACAAGAAATACATTTTGTAGATGTAGAAGATAAACTATCTGAAAATAAAAATCAATATGGTGAAATGCTATTTTGCTTATTAGATAGTGAATTTTCAGATAGATATTTAATGTCTGCGGAAGAAGGTTCAGAAAAAGAAGAAGTAAAACAATTAACAGAAGATATAGTAAACAAGTTTTTTGAAGCAATGTTCAAAAATGGTTCTAAATTTGATGACAGCAATATCTTTAAACTTTTACTTGAAAGTGAAGTACTTGATAGAAATATTGCAGGAAAGACATGTGAAGAAAAAATTGAGTCGCTAAAGGCTATGGGATTATACTAATTGCGAAACTTGGTTTATAATTTAACAAATTTAGAATTTAT
Organism: uncultured Vampirovibrio sp.; assembly: GCA_910583875.1. Taxonomy (GTDB): domain Bacteria; phylum Cyanobacteriota; class Vampirovibrionia; order Gastranaerophilales; family Gastranaerophilaceae; genus Avigastranaerophilus. The sequence continues at coordinate 287,694 of CAJTXT010000002.1, forward strand.
TGAAAAAAATATCAAATAATGTAATAATAAAAAAGCACATTGAAAATTAAATATGGGGACGTTTTGGATTTGACGGGTGGATCGGTGTAATCAGGCCGCGGGTCTCAGCGCTGTTCTGAGTTATCAACGAGCAAACTAAAATAAACGCTACAAACAACGTAGTAAAAGCTGATTTTTCAAGAGCAGCTGCTCTTGCTGCGTAAGCGCAGTTCAGCCATTATGCTAGGCCAGCTTGCCGCTTAGTATAGTGCAAACATGCAAGCTGCAATTCTGCAATGGAAGTAGCAGAACTAAGTTTAACTTCCAAGCTGCGTATCAGTCTAAACTGCTTTGATAAATCAAAGGAACGGTTCGTGCCGTAATTTATCGAGATTAACAGACCTACACTCGTAGACGCAGGTTTATATCCCATTCCGGACGAGAGTTCGAATCTCTCCGTCTCCATTTTAGTTTTATTATATTTTTTGAATGTTTTGATTATGACAGATTGTGCTGTAATAAACTGAGTAAACTGCTTGGGCAGATGTTATTATATCAATTACAATTAAATATTTTGTGAAGTCCAATCAATAAGCTTTTGATATCAAATTTTGAATTGAAAAAAAATAAACATTGACGATAGTTCGTTATCGAACTATAATAAAACTATGAATATTGCAAACTTAAAAAAAGCCTATTTGACTATTGCAAAAATACACGAATACGCAGACCGTTTTATTATTGAAGAACTTAAAAAGAATAATATTGAAGGTCTTGTTCCAAGTCATGGTGAAATTTTACTTTGGCTTTATCAGAATAAAAAAATGACAATGAAAGATATTGCAAATAAAATTCATCGTTCTAAATCAACCGTTACCGTATTAGTAAATAAGCTTGAGAAATCGGGATTTGTAAAAAGAGAAATTTTAGATACTGATAATCGATATTCCTATATTTCACTAACTTCAAAAGGACAAAATTTTAAGCCGATTTTTGACAAAATAACTGATGATACAAATGCAAAATTATATAAAAATATTTCGGATAGCGATTATAAAGTATTGGATAAAATTCTAGATAAGATGCTGGAAAATATAAAAGGAGATAACTAAATGGATTTATATGAGGCTATATATAATAGACGAGTTACAAGAGATTTTAAAGACCAAGTTGTGCCGGATGAAGTTTTAAAAAGGATTATTAACGCAGGACTTCAAGCCCCTACTCATGACCATTTGAGAAATTGGGAATTTATTATTTTAAAAACAAAAGAAGAAAAAGAAAATATCTTGCAAAATGTAAGAATCGGAATTGCTCCGACTCTTGAAGTTTTAGAAAAGACTCTTATAAATGGAACTCCTCAGCAAAAAATGTATGCAGTTGCTATGCCAAGACAATATTCAATGTTGATGAACGCTTCACATGTTATTTTGCCGTTTTTTAAATCAAATTCAGGAGTCTTAAAACCAAGTTGTGTAAGTTCTCTAAATCCTATTTCATCAATTTGGTGTGTGATAGAAAATATGTTCTTAGCAGCAACCGCAGAAGGTCTTGCTTGTTCTATGAGAATTCCTGTCGGTAAAGAAGGTGAAGCCGTTGCAAAATCTGTCAATGCTCCCGACAATTATCTTTTGCCTTGTTATATCGGTTTGGGTTATCCGGCAGATGATAAACCTGAAATTGAACAAGTTATGTATAAAGCAGAAGATAAAATGCACTTTGGAAAGTGGTAAAAATGATAATAAATACAGGTGGAAGAACTGATACTGTTCAATATTACAGCGAATGGTTGTTAAATAGATTTAAAGAGGGTTTTGTTTATTCAAGAAACCCTCTGTTTCCCTCTAAAATTACTCGTTATGAATTGACGCCAGATAAAGTGGATTGTGTTGTTTTCTGCTCTAAAAATTACGAGCCTATTTTAGAAAGATTACACGAGATAACTGACAAATTCAATACATATTTTCATTATACGATAACAGCATACGATAAAGACATTGAACCGAGAGTTCCCTCAATAGATAAAAGTATTGAAACTCTTTTAAAATTAGAAAATATTGTCGGGAAAAACCGTATTGCGTGGAGGTATGATCCTGTTTTATTAACAGAAAAATATACTATTGATTATCATTTTAAAACTTTTGAAAGTATGGCAAGCCAACTATCAGGACATATTGACCGCTGTATTTTTAGTTTTGTTGAAATGTATAAAAAGTTATCTATCAATATGCCTGAATTAAAACCGATAACAGAAGATGAAAAAATCCTGCTTGCAAAAGGCTTAGGTGAAATTGCAAAAAAATATAATATTTATCTTCAAACATGTGCTACAAATGGTGATTATACAAATTTTGGAATTCACCCTTCAGGGTGTATGACAGCAGATATTTTAGAAAAATCTAACAATATTAAATTAAAAAAATTAAAGCATAAAGGCAATCGCAAACATTGTAACTGCATAGAAACAAGGGATATTGGAGCTTATGACACCTGTCCAAACGGCTGCAAATATTGTTATGCAAATGCAACTCCTAAAAAAGCAATTGAAAATTTTAAACTTCATAATGCTAACTCTGCGATTTTATTCGGCGAAATAAAAGAAACCGATATTATTCAACAGGGAAATCAAAAAAGTTTTCTTGTTGAAAACGAAGACATTTGCCAAAATTTAAAGTTATTTTAGTCTAATAAGGACAAAAATTGCAGACATAAAAGTGAAAAATTATATTTATGCTGCCCAAAATAGTCAAACCATCTGACCCAAGTAATCAAACAATGTATATTTATATATTTATTAAATCTTCCAGTTTATTTCCTTACAAGAATGTTCTCGCAAGAAATTATTACATTCTATAAAGTGGTTTGCATCAACAAATGCTTTAATTTTGCCGCCATTTAATGATTTATTTTTGCCTAAATTTGATGGATGTGAAGAGCGCAATATACAAATTCCTCTTTGTCTATATTCTTCATCATTCTCTACTGGTATAACTTTATTGGAAGGATTTCCCCATAGCATTACAACAAGCACATCTTTTTCCTTTAAAAGCTTATTTATAACTCTGTTAAGAAAAGGTTTCCAGCGTTTTAAATTAATATTCAAATATTTAGATTGGTCTTTTTCGTTATCAGTAACAGTTAAAGTTAGTGCTCTATTTAAAAGAAGTACACCTTGCTCTGCCCATGATGATAAATCACCATTGTTTGAATTTATTCCTATTTGATCAAAGATTGTTTTTAAGCTTCCAGGAACACCCGATGGACTTGAAAATGCCAAGCCGCAAGCATCTTTTGCGTTTGGATACGGGTCTTGACCTATGATTAATACTTTAACTTTATCAAAGGGTAAGGCTAATGCTCTAAAAACAAGTTCTTCTTTCGGCAAAATTTCTCTTTTTTCGTCTAGAACTTCTTGCATTATTTTATTGCCTAAATCAATAATATCACTTCCCCATGATTTATCTATCATTTTATACCTCACTATAATTTTTTATTTTATTTAAAGACAAAAGAAAAAATTCTTCTGCTAATCCATTTTTTAATATGCAGTCTTTTGCTTCATCTATACTATACCATTTTGCAAAATCAACTTCTGGATTACATTCAAATTTCTCATTCTTAACTGTTACAATAAAATTACATATTAAACTGTTTGATTTTTCAAAATATCTACTTGCATTAAATTTATATGTTGAAACATCTAAATCAACTTCTTCTTTAATTTCACGAATCAACGCAGTTTCTAAGTTTTCTGTTTTATTTACATATCCTGCAACTAGTATATTCCAATCACGACCATATTGTTTAATTAACAATGTTTTAGAATGATCTTTATTATAGATTACGCAACTTACTGCACAATTAAAGAAAGGAAATCTAAACTCATTACAATTAGGGCAATATGGAATAAAACCATCACTCACACCGCAATTAAAACATTCTTTTATTATTAATTTTGTTCCGCACTCATGACAATAATTCATATAAAACAAACCACCTACTTAAAATATTAGCATAATAAAATAACATTGTGCTATTATCATAAAAAAGGAACGATAATGAAAACAATTGGTATAATTGGCGGGATGAGTTATGAATCTACCGTTGAATATTATAAAATAATTAATTCAGAAATAAATAAAGCATTAGGAGGGCTGCATAGCGCCAAAATGCTAATTGAAAGTTATGATTTTGCTTTAATTGAAGAGAAACAAAGTGAAGAAGATTGGGAAACTCTTACACAAATTTTAATTGAGTCTGCTAAAAAATTAGAAAAAGCAGGCGCCGATTATATTGCAATTGCTACAAATACAATGCATCTAATGGCAGATGAAGTACAGGCTAATATATCAGTTCCTGTTATTCATATAGCTGAGGCAGCCGCAAATTACATAAATGAAAAAAATTATAATACAGTTGCACTTTTGGGAACAAAATATACAATGACAAAACCCTTTTATAAAGATAAGCTTAAAAATGACTTTGGCATAAATGTTATTATTCCTGATTTTGAAGGGCAAGAAACTATTAATAACATTATTTATAATGAATTATGCTGCGGAATTATAAAAAAAGAGTCTCAAAATAAAATATTAAATATTATAGACAATTTAAAAGAAAACGGCGCACAAGCAGTTATACTTGGTTGTACAGAACTTCCACTTATAATAAAAAATGCAAGTATTGAGCCAATAGATACTACGAAAGTTCATTGCATTGAAATAGTAAAAAAATTACTTAATTAATTTTTTACTGATGTTAGATCAACATATTTTTCAACATGCTGCGCTATTTCACGTAAAAATCTCCAGCCTTTTTGCTTGCTTCTAATATTTTCTATATCTTTTTTTCCAGAAATAATTAAGGCAATGCTTTTAGAATTTTGATTTGTATCTAAACCCAAAAATCTCTTTATTTTAGATGGTTCTGATTTTTTTGATTGAAGATATAGAAAATCACCAGTTGAATTATCGAAAAAGCTTTTTAACTTTGATATTTGTGCGTCAGTTCCACCAATAGCATAGACTTTTCCAAAACTTACATTATTAAGAGAACGAGAAATATTCATATTTTTACCTTTATTAAGGATAAAACTCATAATAATTTTTTTTGCTATTTTAAAAATTATTTATAATATGGAATGTATTTACTAAAATAATCTCGTAAATTATCATCACACACATAAACATAAGTACCCTTTATACCGCGTGTAAGAAAAACAGCATATGTATTTAAAATATACTTCTTTAATTCAGAGTCATCTACACCTTTTTTTAATTTATTATCAAAAAAGTTTTTTCTGTTTATTTTAATTTTATTATCAATTTTATCAAAATATAGGCTTGGTCCTATTACAACTGCAGTATAATTTAGATCAATACCAGGTAGAGTATAAATGCTCCCCATTTCTTTAATAGCTTCTACATTTCTTAACCATCCACTAGTCTGCTTATTCCATTGAATATCAACACCATCTAAAGTAAAATCTGCGAAGGTTTTATTTTCTTTTCCTTTCCATTCCCAGTCATAACCTGCACAATATCTACTGAGCCCACAGTCATTTTCTTTTTGAAAAATATGCATAGACATTTCATTAAATGACTTGAAAAGTTTAAACTCATAATTATCAAAAACTTTTATTTTATCAGCTTTTTGATTAAGCACGTCATATATATACGGAACGTAATCATTGCCTGCTTTTATGCGCATTTGATCTAAAAGTTTTATAGGACGGATACCACGCTTTTCATAATTAAGTTTTTCTTTAAAATTATTTTCTGGTATATCTAACGGACTAGTTATTTGTTTTTCATCATAAAATAAAACTTGATAATCTGAATTTGTTAAAATCCAATCAAGTTCATCATGACTATCATCAAATCCAAGTCGCAAATTAGCTTTTCTAAAATTATGAATATACAATCCAAGATTTTTATTTCGTCTTAATCTTTGTGCTTCATCACAAATTATGATATCAAAATGTTCTTTTGTTACATCAATAGGCGATATCACATCATTTTTGCTTAGTCCACTAATATTTTTAAAAACATCTTGTATTTCTGCCCTAGTAGCCGGATTAGCATATACCATAGCTATTTTTTTATTTTTATATCGTTCATTATTTTTTAAATAGTAAAATAAAGATGTAGCTACAACTGTTTTTCCTGTGCCTGCATCACCATTTATGAAAATTGGTCTATTAAAAAATGTTTTTTTATGTGCTAGTGTTTCTTCTGAATCAATTGTATGAACAATACTTGTTAAAGTATTATTCTGTTCATCTGTTAAAACTGTATGAGGTGAATATTTATACGCACTTGAGTTGATAATTAACTTAAAATCTTTTGTTTTTACTAATCCCATCTTCTCAAGTTTATACCAAAGTTCATCAAAATAAAGTTCAAATTCATTCTTTCTGTAGTAATGCGGTTTTTGGCCATCACTATGATTTACTACGTTAAATTTTTGATCAACTTTCATTAGTTTTATAAGCAAATTTTCATAATGTTTTGAAGGAGTTTCTTCAGCTAATTTTCCTGAAATTACATGAATTCTTATAAAATTATATTTTTTTAATTCGTTTTTAATAGAATTTTTATTATGTTCTTTTGATCTTCTTATAAAATCATTTGATTCACCAATGTATGCATCTTTGCCGTTTTCCAATATATAAACACAATGATAATCAAATAAACTATCCCAGTTATCAAATTTTTTTTGTGAAAATTGAAAGGTTTTTACACTAAACATATATCGCCTAAATTATATACTTCATTCTAATATAATAAACAAATATAAGAATGTAAATATATTAATTTATTCATTGTTAAAGAAAAAGATAGAGTAATCTCTATCTTTTTTAAATACCCCTGACACGATTCGAACGTGCGACGCCCTCCTTAGGACGGAGGCGCTCTATCCAGCTGAGCTACAGAGGCATATTTTTATTATACTATTAAAATTTGAATTTTTAAACTATAAAATATAGTAATGTTGATTGTTGAAAAAATAAATATTTCATTTTAGTATAACCTTAAAGGTGCACTATGTCTGAACAAAAAGATTTAACACAAGGAAATTTATTATCTACACTATTAATGTTTGCGCTGCCTTATATTGGTGCGAATTTTTTGCAGGCATTATATGGTGCAGCTGATTTAATAATTGTAGGTAAATATTGCGACAGCAGCGTAGTTTCTGCAGTCGCTACAGGCTCACAACTTTTGCAGACATTAATATTTTTTATAACAGGTCTTACTGTAAGCGGCACAGTATTAATAGGTAAATCATTCGGTGCAAAAAAATATGATGAAATAATTAAAATAATAAACACAATGACAATTTGTTTTATTTTTGCAGCAATAGTATTAAGCTCAGTTATAATCATATTTGATAATCAATTATTACATATTTTACAAACACCTCAAGATGCTTTTAAATCAACATTAGACTATATTTGGGTATGTGCAGCCGGTTTAATTTTTGTATTTGCATATAATGCAATAAGCGCTATTCTACGTGGATTAGGAAATTCTATTGCACCAATGTTTTTTGTTGCAATTTCATGCATTGTAAATATTATTACTGATATTATTTTGGTTGGCAAATATAACTTAGGAGCGCAAGGTGCTGCCATTGCAACTATATTTTCACAAGCAGTTAGTGTAATTATCGGGTTAATATATTTAAGAAAAGGGGAGTTTGTTTTCGACTTCAAATTTAGGCAAATAAAATTTGACATTGAAACAGCAAAAGAATTATTTAAAATCGGCTTGCCTCTTTCACTTCAAGATACACTATTACCTTTATCTTTCTTATTTTTATTTTCAATTGCAAATTCAATGGGCGTTGCCGCTTCAGCAGCTTATGGAAGCGTTGTTAGATTAAACGCATTTATGATGCTTCCTGCTGGTTCATTTGCTATGTCGCTTACTGCATTAACAGCTCAAAATTTAGGTGCTGGAAAGCTCCACAGAGCAGTAAACGCACTTAAACTTTCTATTTTGTTTGCATTTAGCTTTGGACTAATTTTCTTTATTTGGCAGCAATTAGCACCCAAAAGTGCAATAGCAATTTTCACAACTAATGAGGAGGTATTAGATGCAGGAGCTCTATATTTGAAATCATTTAGTTATGATTATCTGTTAGTTCCATTCATATTTTGTTTTAATGGATTTTTCTTTGGCTGCGGAAGAACTATTTTTGCTGCTGCAAATAGTATATTCTCATCTTTTGCAATTAGAATACCTGTTGCCTTTTTATTGTGCAGCTTGATTAGTGATGCAACACTATTTGAACTGGGGATAGCGGCACCAAGCGCAACAATAGTTACATCTACGGGAGCCTTTTTATATCTGTTATATCTTTATAAATCAAATAAACTTCTTCCACAAAAAACTTAATAATAATTTAATATCATTTAGAGATTTATCATGTATTATATTAAATATTAGAAGAGATAAAAAGGAATAAATATATGTGCGGTATTGTAGGTTATGTTGGGCATAGAGATGTAGTCAGCGTTTTATTTAGCGGACTTACAAACCTTGAATACAGAGGATATGATTCCGCTGGTATTGCATTAAATGATAAAGGTGATATTAAAATATATAAAACTTTAGGTAAACTAATAAATTTAAAAAATGAATTAACAGAAAGAAAGTCAGAATTAATACAACCAACAAGCGGCATCGGACATATAAGATGGGCGACACATGGAAGTCCTTCTCTTATAAATGCACACCCTCATACATGCACATGCGGAAAACTAGTTGTAGTTCATAATGGAATTATTGAAAATTATAAAGAATTAAGAGAAGAATTAATAAATAAAGGCTGCAATTTCCGTTCTCAAACAGATACTGAAACAATTGCACACTTAATTGCAGATGAATATTCAAAAACAAAAAAATTAGAAGAAGCAGTAAGAAATTCAGTAAAGAAACTGCAAGGTGCTTATGCTATTTGCGTTATGCATAAAGATGAACCTGATGTTGTTGTTGGTGCTAGAAAACATGCTCCAATGTTAGTTGGAGTGGGTGAAGGTGAAAACTTTATTGCAAGCGATACTCCTGCAATTATTGAATACACAAAGAAAACAATATATCTTGATGATAATGAAGTAGCTGTCATTACAAAAGATAAAATTAAAATTACAGATATAAATGGAAATGAAGTAGTTAAAAAAGTTGAAATTCTTCCTTGGGAACCTATTGCACTTAGTAAACTCGGCTACAAACACTTCATGTTAAAAGAAATTCATGAACAGCCAGATGTAATAAGAAATGTATTAAACGGAAAACTTTATGATATTGATGCACCTATTGCATTGAACGAAGTAAAAATAGATAAAGATACATTAAAGAAATTAATTAAAATTGAAATTATAGCTTGCGGAACATCTTTACATGCAGCTCTAGTCGGGAAATATATTATTGAAGATTTTGCGGGCATATCTGTTGAAGTAGAAGCATCAAGCGAATATATCTATAGAAAGACAACAACAGATTCTTCAACATTAGTTATAGGTGTATCTCAATCAGGTGAAACAGCTGATACAATAACAGCTATTAAACAAGCAAAAGAAAAGAATGCACATGTTTTAATCATTACAAACAGACCCGATTCAAATATGGCAAGACTTGCAGATAGCTTAATTCCTGTTAATGCAGGTATTGAAGTTAGTGTTGCTGCTACAAAATCATATACGGCACAATTAATTTCCTTCTATCTTTTAGCTATTCATTTGGCTGAAATAAAAGGCGGTCTTGATAAATCTTACTTAAAAAATTTAAAACACGAATTAATTCAATTGCCGACAAAAATAGAAGAAGTACTGTCTAACACATCTGCAATTCAAGAATGTGCAAGAAAATTCTCTTCATTTAAAAACTTCATTTATATAGCAAGAGGGGTAAATCTTGCTACAGCATTTGAAGGTGCTTTGAAATTAAAAGAAATAAGTTATATTAACGCTACAGGATATGCGGCTGGTGAATTAAAACATGGACCGATAGCAATGCTTGACGAAACAATGCCTGTTTTATCAATATTAATTCCCGGCGGTATTAGTTATGAAAAAATTCTGTCTAATTGTGAAGAAGCAAAAGCAAGGAATGCAAAATTAATTGCGCTTACATCATCTACTGATTCAAATTTAGATTCTTTATTTGATGTAGTTCTTAGAATTCCTCCCGTAAGTGAAATTCTTTCACCTGCAATAACATGTGTTCCATTGCAATTGTTAGCATACTACATAGCAGAATTTTTAGGAAAAGATGTAGACCAACCAAGAAATTTAGCAAAATCAGTTACAGTTGAATAATGATTACAACAAAAGAAGTAAAAATTGATAAAATTGATAATTTAAAAAGCGAATACATTGAATCCCAATTAAAACAAATGGGGTTTGATGTACTTCGCTGGGCTATAACTGAAGTTAATGATACATTTTATACATTAAATATCGCAATTATTGAATAAATCAAATATGATTTAGTAATTCAGTTAAATTTTTATTATCAATGATAATATTTGCATGCTCTTTTAAAACAGGCTTAGCGCAAAATGCAGCGCGTTTACCGGCATGGTTGAACATGCTTATATCATTAGCACCGTCACCTACAGTCAAAGTATCTTCTTCAGAAATATTTAGAAGTGTTTGCAAACGCTTAAGCATTTTACCTTTGCTGTCTGAAAACATCATTTCGCCGCCAACAAGACCAGTCATTTCACCATTTTTAAAATGAAGAAAATTAGCAAACTGCGCATCATAACCTAAAGCATGCTGTGCTGGAATAGTAGCTGTTTCATAACCACCGGAAAAACATACAACTTTGTAGCCCATTTTATGCAGCTCTGAAATTGTTTCTTTAGCCCCCTTTGTATAAGGTAAATTTTCGCAAATTTCAATAATTTTAGACTCTTTAGCTCCTTTTAGCAAAGCAACTCGCTGTGTAAGACTTTCAAAAAAGTCAATTTTACCCTCCATTGCTTCCGTTGTTATTTTTTTCATTAAAGGTTCAATATTATATTCCCTTGCTATAAATTCAAGAGTCTCACCTTCCATTAATGTTGAATCAAAATCAAAAACTGCTAATTTCATGTTTAAATACCTAAAAATCTCATAAAATTAATTATAAAAAAAACTCTTAGAAATAACAATGTTTTTACCCTTTCAAAGTATTGTTCTGTTAACATTTTTTTGTAATTTTATAGATAAAAAGTTGCATTTTTGTTATCTTATTGATATAAGATACTAGACGGTAAATTATGTTCAGAATATAAAAGGAGTAACAATGGGATTACCAAACGTAGCATATTTTTCAATGGAAATCGCAATTGATCAATCTATAGCAACATATTCAGGCGGTTTAGGTTTCTTAGCAGGTTCACATATGTTATCTGCCGGCTACCTACAAATGCCTATGGTTGGTGTAACAATGTTATGGTCTTATGGTTATTACAACCAAAGAATTGACCATGACGGAAATGTTGAAGTTGCATATATTAGAAAACATTATGATTTCTTAACAGATATCAATGAAACTGTAGAAGTAGACATTTATGGCGAAAAAGTAAAAGTTAAAGCATATAAACTTGAACCAGGTATCTTTGATACATGTCCGGTTTATTATTTAACAACAGATATTGAAGAAAACTCTGAATGGGCGAGATCAATATCTCACAAATTGTATGATGGTAATGAAAAAATCAGAATTTCACAAGAAACAGTTCTTGGTATTGCAGGTATTAGATTACTTCAAAAAGTTGGATACAATTTTGATTGTGTTCACTTAAACGAAGGTCATGCACTTCCTGCAGCATTTGAATTATTAAATCAATATAACGGTGATTTAGCAAAAGTTAGAGAAAAAGTTGTATTCACTACACATACACCGGTTGCAGCAGGTAACGAAGTTCACTGGGTTGACAACCTATTACAAGGCGGATTCTTCGCAGGTCGTCCTCGTGAAGAAGCTGTTCAATTAGGCGGTGAACAATTCTCTTTAACAGTTGCAGCTTTAAGAATGTCAAGATTAGCTAACGCTGTTTCTCAATTACACGGTTTAGTATCTAATAAAATGTGGAATTGGGTTGAAGGCAGATGCCCAATTAGAGCTATTACTAATGCTGTAAATCTTCATTATTGGCAAGATGACAGAATGAAAACTGATAATCTTGAAGCATTATTAGATGCAAAAAAAGAAATGAAAAAAGAAGTATTTGAATACATTGCAAATACTGTTGGTAAAAGACTTGATCCAAATGTATTAACTATTACTTGGGCAAGAAGATTTGCTGACTACAAACGTGCATGGTTAATATTCATGGACGAAAACAGAATTCTTAAACTATTAAACGAAAATAAAGTTCAACTTATTTTTGCTGGTAAATTCCATCCGGATGATGTTATCGGTAAAGAAATGTTCAACAAAATTTTAAGAAGTTCATATTCAATGAAAAATGTAGTTGTATTAACAGGATATGAATTAGATTTAAGCGGTAAATTAAAACGTGCTTCTGATATCTGGTTAAATACACCATTAAGACCATTTGAAGCATCAGGTACTTCAGGTATGTCAGCTAATGCTAACGGTGCTCTTCACTTATCAACATTTGACGGTTGGACAGTAGAAGGTACATTCCCTGGTATTAATGGTTATACAATTGAATACCCAGGCTTAGATGATAATATTCCTTGGGAAGAAAGACATAGAAAAGATTATGAATGCATGATGGATATTATTGAAAACCAAATCATTCCTACTTACTATGAAAACAAAACTCAATGGGCTATTATGATGCGTCAAGCAATCAGAACTGCTGAAGCTTACTTCAATTCAGACAGAATGGTTATTGAATATTATAACAGACTATATAAACCAATTGCTCACGGTAGTGATGAAGGCGGCGTTTCTGCTCAAGATTATCAAGCAGCTACAGCTCCTGCAACTGATGCTTGGACATTCTCTAACATTAAATAAAATAGTTAAGATTGTTTAAATATTAAAAAAGAGGACTTTGTATAAAGTCCTCTTTTTATGTTCTAATAACATTATGAAAAATGAATTAAGAAAATTATCTTTAGAAAAAAGAAAACATTTAAACATAGATTTATATAGTAAAAAAATCATTAATAAATTGTTTTCGCTAAATGAATATAATCGTTCAAAAAATATTTTATGTTACTACCCACTAAAATATGAAGTTCAAACAATAAAATGTATTGAAGACAAAACAAAAAATATATTTCTTCCTCGTGTAGTAAAAAATGATTTAGAAATATGCAAATATGATGAAAAAGCTTTGTGTATAGGCTGCTTTAACATAATGGAAGCAAATAAAAATATACAGCCGTCAACAGAAAAAATGGATATTATTATTATTCCTGCTGTTGCTGCCGATATAAACGGTTATAGAATTGGATATGGAAAAGGTTTTTATGATAGATTTTTTTCAAAATTACCTTATAGCCCATTAAAAATAATGCTTTTATTTTCTGACTGCCTATATGAGAATGCTTATCCTGAAAGCTTTGATGTTAAAGCGGATATTATCATTACAGAAAAAAATATATTAAGGATATAATGTTAAAAACACCTTAATATATTTGTCTGATTAGATTTTTAGAGTAAAATTATAATAGTAGGATTATACAGTAAGGCTAGACCATGGAATTTTTTAGAAAAAATAGAAAAATTATTATATTAACAATTACATTTTGCTTTTTACTTTGGACATTTGGTTCAATGTTATTCCTTGTATTAAATTAAATAGGGAAAAGTAATGTTTAGTTTTATAAAAAAAGCTTTTAGTATATTTTTGTTAATACTCGCTTTTTCGTGTGTAGGATTATCTTCATACGCAGATACTAGTGCACAGCAAATAAAGAAAATAGAAAAACAACGTTCAGAACTTCAACAAAAAATTAAAAATCTTGCAAGAGAAGAACGTAAACAAGCTAATAAGCTAAGCAGAAATCAGCAAAAATTAGAAAATAACCAAAGAGCACTTAAACGTTCTCAAGACCAATATTCTTCTAAACAAAAAAATATTATTCAATTACAAAAAGAGCTTAACATGTATCTTGCACAATACAATAAAAGAAGTAACTCTTCTGCTGCAAGAATTAGATCTATTTATAAAACAAAGCACCCTATTATTTTAGACATGCTCATTTCAACTACTACCATGAGCGATTTTTTAGATAAAATTTATTACCAGAACTTAATTATACAAGCTGACAAAAAGAAAATGTATGAATTAAGAGCTGAAGCAAAGAAAATTGCACTTTTAAAGCAAAGAGTAGAGCTAGAAAAGAAACAATTATCAAGAATTATTAGAGATATAGACAGAGAAAACTCAAATATAAAAATTACCATCAATCAAAATAAACAAATGATTGATAAAATACAAAAAGATAAAAGAGCATATGAAAGGTCTGAACGAGATTTAAAACGACAATCAGACAGTATTGCTTCAATGATATCAAAAACAACAAGAAACAGCGGTGTAAAAGTAACCAGCGGATTTATACTTCCTGTACATGGAAGAATAACATCTCCATTTGGCTGGAGAACCCACCCTATATTTAAATCAAAAATATTCCACTCAGGTATAGATTATGGGGTACCTTACGGCACACCAATTAAGGCCGCAAACTCTGGTAAAGTAATTTATTCAGGATGGTATGGCGGATATGGAAAAGTTGTTATTCTTGACCACGGTTCTTGTACAGGTGCACCAACAACTACATTATATGCACATATGTCACAACAAAAAGTTTCTGTTGGAGAAAATGTAGTAAGAGGTCAAACTATTGGATTAGTTGGTACAACAGGATATTCAACCGGACCACATTTACACTTTGAAGTTCGTATAAACGGTAAACCGCAAAATCCAAACAATTATTTGTAAGGCAATAAAAGTGAAAAAAAGTTATTTTATATACACATTATTAATAATGATTTTTATCATGAATAGCGCACTAGGCGCAGATTTCTACCCTGAAATGGGTATTGATCCATTTTATTCATCATTAAATCCTATGTATATAAATGAAGATGAAACACCTACAAATCAAGACTCAATTGTAAATATTATAAAAACTAAGAAGCAAGAAAGAGCCGAAAAACGTAAAAAGAAAGAATTAGAACTAACTTTAAATAAAGATAAAAATGAAGCTTCTGAGTTAACACCTGTAATAAATACTTTAACTGATAAAGAAGAAAATAATTCTATTAAAGATGTTGCTGATGATAACTTTATAACAAAACCTAAAAAAAAGTTAACAAAAAAACAGCTTGAAAAAGAATTAATTCAAGAAGAAAAAGAAAAACAAAAAGCAGAAGAACAATTACTAAAAAAAGAAGAAAAACCATTAAAAGAAAAATTATTTGCGTTTAAACCAAAAAAGAAAGAAAAAGTAAAAAATAAGGATAAAAATCAGGAGCAAAACATAGAATTTGATGCTGATTATATGGAATATTATCCGGACAGATATGAAGTTGAAGCTATTGGTAATGCAAAAGTTTTATTCAAATCACAAAATATTAAATTAACTGCAAATAAGATTGTCTTTAATTATGATAAAAATACTTTAAAAGCGCATGAAAATGTTGTATTAACATCTAACTATTCAATTACAGAAGGTGATTTTATCAAAATTGATTTAAGTAAACCAAATGGATGGATAGAAAATCCAGTTACAACATCAGAGGATATTAAATTAACTGCAAAAGAAGCTTATATATATTCAGATAAAATAGAAGAACATGATGGTGTAGCAAAAATATTTAAAGATGATGTATTGAGTTTAGGGGCAAGGTCATTTGCATCTTATGTTGATAGAGCTGGTATTTTTGAAAGGAAATCAACACATCTTAATAAAGAAAATTCAGGTGTTTATAAAATAAAAGCAAATGCAATCATCATTGATTCAAAAAATGACCATGAAGTAATTACAGTTAAGAATGCCAACTTATATTTAAAAAACCATAAAATAGCCACAATACCGTCTGTACAGCTTGTAACAAATAAAGAACTTACAAATGTAGAAACAAATATTCCGGAATTTGGTTCTATGAGCATGTTAGGTATGCATGCCGGTCCTGCTGTTGTTTTAAATGTACCTGGCGGCTCAACCTTAAAATTAGCACCAATAGTTACATATAAAGATGATAAATGGGGTATTGGCGGTATTGCACGTTTTAGAAATCAGTATAATATGACAGAAGTCGGCTACGGAACATCTAAAGATGAATTAATAGTTCGAGGACGACATAAACTGGCACCTGGTTTATTATTAAACTATTCAAAAAATACAAACCAAAATGAATGGTTTTTAGGTTATAGAATGCCAAAATACTCAACACAATTATCATATTCAAGATCAGATTATATAAAAGATTTAAAATTGAACTTTTCACAGATGTATACAGCCGGTGCTTTTGTAGATAATAAAAAGAATGCAGATTTTGGCGATACAGAAGGTCGTTTTAGATGGATGACACAAACATATAAGCCATTGTATAAATATACAAATGAAGAAGGTAATATTGGCTTAAATGTTGGACTGGTAGCTCAAACATCAGCTGCTGTGTATACAACAGGCGATACTTTGGGAGTTGTCAGAGGTGGTCCTGCTTTAAATACAAAAGTTGGACCTTGGAATCAAGGCTTAATATTCTATCAAACCGGAATTGCCGGTCACACACCATTTAACTTTGATAGATATAGATATGGTCGTTCTAACTTAGTTTTAATTGAAAGTTTGAGAATATGCAAATATCTTTCTGTTGGATATTTGGCATCTCTTGCAATGAATCGTGAATACAGAGAAGATGATTTACTTCAAGAAAATAGAATTTTACTTAGTATTGGACCAGAGTACGCGAAACTAACAATTGGTTATGACTCTATACGCAGAAATACAATGTTTGTTTTATCGATGCTTGTTGGTACTGAAAATTCTGATATAGAATTTAAGAAAACAGTAATTAATAATCCGGAAAAATTAGGTCAAAAACATAATAAAAAGCCTAAAAAGAAATCCTACAAAAAATATTTAAAAGAAGTAAAATAATTATTTTCTAATACACCCTTCATCAGAACTATCTATTTTAGAATCAAAATCATTATCAATTCCATCAAAACATGAACCCATAGATTCTAATGATTCAGCTTTAGGATCATAATATTCATATTTTGCGGGGATTTTATTCCATAAATATAAAAATGTTTGTTTTAGAAACTTTGTTATATCTTTGTCATAGATAATTAATACATTTTCGTCATTTTTAAAATTTGCACTTTTTGTAAAATTCATAGAACCTAATACGGAAATAGAATCATCTATTATCATTGCTTTCATGTGCATTTTTCCCGCATAATTTTCTGTTTTTACTTTTATACCTGCATCTCTTAATTTTTTATGGACAGTATATTTTGTATGAGAATTAGTAGCATCGTTTATGACTTTAATTTGAACACCTTTCTTATGTGCTGCAATTAAAGCGTCAGCAATATCTTGCGAAGTAAAAAAGAAAATTGGAATAAATATATAATGTTTTGCATTTAAAATTAAAGGAATTAAATCATTTTCTATTATATTATCTTGCGGGGAAAACAAAGGTCTTATGTTTATATTATTTTCCAAGGTAATTGTGTTAGATGAATTTTTAAGCTTATTTTTATGAAATTTACCATTATACATTTGCTCAAATTCATTTTTGTAAATTTTAGCTAACTCTTTAGAACTAATAAGTATAGAATAATTAGCATTAAATGAAGTTAAATCAGTGGAAGTTATATTTGAAGAGCCTGTCCAAACTTTTTTGTTATCAAATATAAAAAACTTATTGTGCATAATTGCAGAAGAATTAGTTTTTTCATAATCTTCATCAGTTTTATATGTTGGAATTAATTTCATTAATTTAACTGTATCTTTATAATAATTAAAGTTTTTCTTATCATAATCGCAAACCCAGCGTATTTTAACACCCCGTTTTTGTGCATTTACAAGAGCATTAAAAATATCAGGCTGCCCATCTATACCATATATTGCGAAATCAATTGAGTTTTTGCTGTTATTTATTTCATTTTTTAAAGTAATACAAGCATTTGTTTCACATTTTTTTGAAGGTTTATATATTTTATTCAAATCTAATAAAAATATATCTATATTACCTTTTTTATAGTGTTTATTTATTAGATATTTTGTTTCTTTATTTAATACTTTTTTATAATCTTGTTTATGAAGAATGCATAAAGAACAAGGTTTCATTGCGTTTGTTAAAGAGTTGGCAGTAATAATTTTATAATTAGAAGAATGCCTTGCTGCTTCACAACTTAGCTTATGATATTTTCTATTTTTTATATTGTATATATAATAATCATCTAAATTAATTGATTTTAAATTATCAAGAAATAATTTTTGAGATTTTTCTGTTTCATCAAAAACAAAATGAGTACTAAGCATAAGCTCAGAATATGATTTATTATTTACATATATTTCATTATTAGAATATTTTATAAATTTATTTTTTAAAAATTTATGAGCATATTCATTAGCCATATAATTAGCAAAAAAAGCTTCTTCTTCCGAAATATCAGAAAACAATGAATAGTTTTGTAAAAAATCATAACTTTTTGCATATTTCAAATTTGAATAGGTTATTGGTATATCTTCATCAAAAATTAAATTATTATTAAAATCAATAAAAATATCAACAGGTGTCTTTATCTGCAAAACCTTATGTATATCATTCTTTTGGGCATACAAAAAAATATATAAAAATGTAAGAATTAAAACAAAAGACAAAAAAATTTTTTTCATACTTTATATTATACAGGAAATTGTCTTTTATAAAAAAAATAATACAGAATATATATAATATATATAGATTATGCGTTGAACAATGTTCAAATTATTTTTTTAAACAGTAATATAAATATAAAAGTGTTTTTACGGTAAAAAGATGAATAATTCAAAAGCAGAAATAGGAAGTAGAATAAAAAAAATAAGGCTATCACAAGGTCTGACACAGCATGACTTAGCTGAAAGAATAGGCGTAACAGAAAAACAAATTTCAAAGATTGAAACAGGTGTTCATTATCCAAAATTTGATAATTTTATAAAAATATTAGAAGCTCTAAATATTACAATGAGAGAATTTGCTTCTGCCTGTGATTTTGAGTCCGGAAATATTCGAAGAAACATAATGAAAGTAATAAATAAAGCAAATGAAGAAGACTTACAATACTTTCTATTATTAATTAAGAACATAGAACGAATCAAAAATAAAAAATAAAGAAGTAATAATAAATTGACCTTAAATCTATTATTTGCTATAAATAATAGACATAGACTATGTAATGGAGAGGTGTCTGAGTGGTTTAAGGTGCAGACCTGGAACGTCTGTGTGGGGGCAACTTCACCGCGGGTTCGAATCCCGCCTTCTCCGTTTTCAAACTAAATTAACAATTGTAATTTTAACACTTGCAAAATTTTAAAAATAAAAGTATTATAAAAATAACTTAAGAGGAAAGCATGAAAAACAAATTTTTAAATACAATTGAACTTCGACGTGTAGGACTTATATAGGTCTTACAAGTTCGTGTATTTAATAATGTGATTATAATAAAAACACCTTGTTAGACTATAAAACAAGGTGTTTTTTTATATAAAAATAAATAAGGAGCAGATAATGGATATAATTAAGAATTTAAAAGGAAAAAATTTTATAAATATTGAAGATTTTTCAAAAGAAGAATTAGAAGCATTACTTAAACTTGCTGCAAAATTAAAAAAGCAAACAAAAGGCAAGAAAAATCTAAAGTTATTAGAAGGAAAAAATCTTGTAATGTATTTTTCGAAACCGTCATTAAGAACAAGATTAAGCTTTGAAATCGGAATGACAAAACTTGGTGGAAACGCGGTTGTAATAAAGCAAGATGAAATTATATTAGGTAAAAGAGAATCTATTGAAGACACCGCCAGAGTTGTCTCAAAATATGCAGATGCAATAATGGTAAGAACTTTTGGTCATGAAGATGTTGAAAAATTTGCGAAATATGCATCTATTCCAATAATTAACGCATTAACAGACCTTTCTCATCCTTGCCAAATAATGGCTGACTTTTTAACAATATATGAACATTTCAATAAATTTAAAGGAATAAAAATTGCTTATATTGGTGACGGAAACAATATAACAAACAGCTTATTAACAGGCTGCGCAACACTTGGTATAAATATTGCGACTGCTACTCCCAAAGGATATGAACCAAACGCAGACGAGTTAAAAAAAGCAGAAGAAATTGCTAAAAAATCAGGTTCAAAAATTGAAACTTTTGAAAATCCTATAGATGCGGTTAAAAATGCAGATGTAATTTATACAGATGTTTGGACATCAATGGGTCAAGAAGCTGAATATGAAATGAGAAAAGAAATATTTAAAAACTATCAAATTAATAAAGACTTAATGAAATATGCAAATAAAAATGCAATTGTTTTACATTGTCTTCCTGCTCATAAAGGCTTGGAAATAACAGAAGAAGTATTTGAAGAACATCAAACCAGTATTTTTAATGAAGCAGAAAATAGAATGTATGCTCAAATGGCAATACTTGCAGCAATTATGTAAAAAGAAAATATAAGGAGAAAATTATGAAAAAGAAAGTTATTTTGGCATATTCAGGCGGACTTGATACAACAGTAATAATCCCCTGGTTAAAAGAAAATTATGATTATGATGTAGTTGCAGCTTGTATTGATGTTGGTCAAGGTACAGAAACTGACGGATTAGAAGAAAAAGCTTTGAAAACAGGCGCTGTAAAATATTACTTAGTAAATGTAGAAGATGAATTTGTTACAGATTATGTTTTTCCTACAGTGAAAGCAGATGCCGTTTATGAAGGTAAATATTTATTAGGTACATCAATTGCAAGACCATTAATAGCTAAAAAACTTGTAGAAATTGCGAAAAAAGAGGGTGCAGTTGCAATATGTCATGGTGCAACAGGTAAAGGAAACGACCAAGTAAGATTTGAACTTGGAGTAAAAGCATTAGCACCTGAACTTGAAATTATTGCGCCTTGGAGAATTTGGGATATTAAATCAAGAGAAGATGAAGTTGAATATCTTGAAAAAAGAGGAATTGAAGTTCCGATGAAAAAAGGTGATACATATTCAAGAGATAAAAATCTATGGCATTTATCACATGAAGGGTTAGAACTTGAAGATCCTTCATTAGAACCAAATTACGAAAAACTTTTACACTTATCTGTAACTCCTGAAAATGCACCTGATAAAAGTGAATATGTTGAAATTGAATTTGAACAAGGTATTCCTATAACAATCAATGGTGAAAAATATGCTCCAGCAGATATGATAAAAAAATTAAATGAAATTGGCGGAAGAAATGCAATAGGAACAATTGATCTTGTAGAAAACAGAGTTGTAGGAATGAAATCAAGAGGCGTTTACGAAACTCCTGGTGGTACAATCTTATACGCTGCACATAAAGAGCTTGAATATTTATGTTTAGATAAACAAACTCAATCATTTAAATCTATTGTTTCTAACAAATTTGCAGAATTAGCATATTCTGGTGAATGGTTTACACCGCTTATGGATTCATTAATTGCATTTGTTGATGAAACACAAAAAACAGTTACAGGAACTGTTAAACTAAAATTATATAAAGGAAATATTATCCCTGCAGGTGCAAAATCAAAATATTCTTTATATAATGAAAGTTTAGCAAGCTTTACTACAGGCGAATTATACAACCATAAAGATGCTGAAGGATTTATAAATCTTTTTGGACTTCCTTTAAAAGTTAGAGCATTAGTAAAAAAAATGAATGAAAAGGAGCTTAATTAATGAGTTCATCACTTGACGGAAAGCAGCTATGGGGTTCAAGATTTTCTAAAACTCTTGATAAAAATGTGAATGATTTTAACTCTTCATTGCCTTTTGATAATATTTTATATAAATATGATATTAAAGGCTCAATTGCACACGCTTCAATGCTTGCAGACCAAGGAATTATAAGTTTTGAGGAAAAAGAAAAGATAGTATCTGCTTTAAATGAAATTCTTTCTGAAATTGAGACTGGAAAAATTGAATTTAACTTTGAATTTGAAGATATTCATTCTTTTGTAGAGAAACTTTTAATTGAAAAAATTGGTGACACAGGGAAAAAAGTTCACACTTCAAGAAGTAGAAATGACCAAGTTGCATTGGACGTCAGACTTTATTTAAAAGATGAAATCAAAAAAATACAAAAACTTTTAATTTCTTTTGTTGAAATTTTACTAGAAATTTCAAATGAGCATATTACTACAATTATGCCAGGATATACACATTTGCAAAGAGCACAGGCAATCACTTTTGGACATCATATTGGTGCATATATAGAAATGTTCAAAAGAGATATAGAAAGGTTAAATGATTTATATAAAAGAGTAAATATTCTACCTTTAGGTGCTGGTGCTCTTGCAGGTACTCCTCATTATATAGATAGATATAAAACTGCAAAATACTTAAATTTTGATAATGTAGCTCTTAATAGCATTGATGCAGTATCTGACAGAGATTTTGTAATAGAAGCTATTAGCACTATATCTATAATTATGATGCACTTAAGCAGAATGTCAGAAGAGATTATTCTTTTTGCAAGTTTTGAATATAAATTTATAGAATTAGATGATGCATATTCAACAGGAAGCAGTATAATGCCTCAAAAGAAAAATCCAGATATAGCTGAACTAACAAGAGGTAAAACAGGAAGAGTTTATGGTGATTTAATGACTATTTTGACTGTTATGAAGTCATTGCCGCTTGCATACAATAAAGATATGCAGGAAGATAAAGAACCTCTATTTGATGCAATAAATACTGTAAAAATGTGCTTATCTATAATGCCTTCAATGCTAAAAACAATGAAAGTAAATAAAGAAAATATGTTAAAAGCTGTTAAAGACGGCTTCTTAAATGCTACAGACGCTGCGGACTATCTTGTAACAAAAGGATTACCTTTTAGAGATGCTCATAATGTTTCAGGAAAACTTGTTTCTTATTGTATTGAAAAGAAAAAAACTCTTGAAGATTTAACTTTAGAAGAATATAAAAAAGAATCAAATTTTTTTGATAATGATATTTATGATGCAATAAAAGCGGAAAATTCTGTTAATTCAAAAAAATCAATAGGCGGACCTGCTTTTGAAAATGTAAAAAAAGTAAACGAAATAAATAAAAACTGGCTGAAAAACATAAAAAGGGAAATAAATGAATAAAATTAAAGCAGCAATTGTTGGTTCTACAGGCTATGCGGGACAAGAACTTACAAGACTTTTGTACAATCATAATAATGTTGAAATAAAATATCTAACATCTAAAAGCTATACAGGCGAAAAGTATGCGGATATTTATCAAAATTTTAATAGTATATCAGACATTGAATGTATTGGAGACGATTTAGACGAAATAGCAAAAGATGTTGATGTTATTTTTCTTGCCCTTCCGCATGGTATTGCTTCAAAAAAAATAAATGAAACAATACTAGAAAATACTAAAATAATAGATTTAGGGGCAGATTTCAGATTAAAAGATAAAAACATTTATGAAAGCTGGTATAAAACAGAGCATTTTTCACCATCTTTATTAAACGAGGCTGTATATGGACTATGTGAAATTCATAGAGAAGAAATCAAAAAAGCAAGATTAATCGCAAATCCGGGGTGTTATACAACTTGTTCAATATTAAGTTTATATCCGTTATTTAAAGAAAATCTAATTGACGAAAATTCTGTAATAATAGATGCAAAATCAGGGGTTACAGGTGCTGGGCGTTCAGTAGGATTAGGTACTCATTATTGTGAGGTTAATGAATCTATAAAAGCTTATAAAATAGCTTCACACAGACATACACCGGAAATTGAGCAGGAATTATCTCATGCAATAGGCAAAAATATAACTCTTCAATTCACACCGCATTTAACTCCTATGAATAGAGGCATTCTTGCAACATGTTATGCTAAACTAAAAGAAGGCATAAATGAAAAGACAATTCATGATGCATATAAAGAAACCTCCAAAAACGAAACATTTATAAGACTTGTAAAACAAGGAATATACCCCGAAACGAAATGGGTAAAAGGTACAAATTTTGTAGATATTGGTTTATTTGTAGATTCAAGAACAAATAACATAATTGTTACAGGCGCAATTGATAATCTTATAAAAGGTGCGGCAGGTCAAGCAGTTCAAAATATGAATTTACTTTTTGGAATCAATGAATCAGAAGGACTTTTAAATGCAGGCATGTTTCCTGCATAAGCTGGAAGGAGAATACATTAGAACAATGAACATTAATATCAAAGAACTAAAACCCAAAATAACAGAACCAAAAGGATTTTTTGCACAAGGAATTCATTGCGGTGTAAAAAAATCTAAAAAGGATTTAGCAATAATTTATTCTAAAACTCCAGCGCTTTGTTCAGCTGTTTATACAACGAATGTTGTAAAAGCACCTCCATTATGGTGGTGTGAAAAATTAACAAAAAACGGACAAAAAATTCAAGCAATTGTAGTAAATAGCGGTAATGCAAATGCCTGCACTGGAGAAAGAGGTTATAATGATGCAGTTACAATGGCTGAAACTCTTTCTAATGCATTAAATATAGAAAAAGATCTGGTAATGGTTACATCTACCGGTGTTATAGGTGTGTACTTACCTATTGAAAAAATCAAAGAAGGAATAAAAAAATCTGCACCTTTACTTTCTGATACACAAGAAGCAGCAGATAACTGCGCTGAAGCAATTTTAACTACAGATACCTTTAAAAAAGAAATAACTATTGAAATTGATATAAAAGGTGTACCTGTTAAAATTTCCGGAATTGCTAAAGGCTCCGGAATGATTCACCCTAATATGGCTACAATGCTTAATTTTATAACAACTGATATTAATATTACTCAAGAGATGCTGGATAAAGCCTTCAAATCGAATATTGATGACTCCTTTAATATGATAACTGTTGATGGAGAAACAAGCACTAATGATATGGCAGTTATACTTGCAAATGGTATGGCTCAAAATCCTATAATAGATAAAGAAGATGAAGATTTTGAAATATTTAAAAATGCGCTGTTCATTGTTACAAGGGAACTTGCAAAAGATATAGTAAAAGACGGAGAAGGTGCAAGTAAATTATTAGAATGCCATATAAAAGGTACAAAAACAAAAAATGATGCAAGAATATTATGCAAAGCAATTTTAAATTCAAATCTTGTTAAAACAGCATTTTTTGGGCAAGATGCCAACTGGGGCAGAGTTCTTTCTGCAATGGGTGCATCAGGTGTTAAATTTAATCCTGATAGTGTTTGTATAGATTTTAAAAGTAATAAAGGAGAAATAAGCCTTTATAAAAATGGTTTACCAATTGAATTTGATGAAGATTATGCTTTAGAAATATTAAAAGAAAAAGAAATTCAAATATTGGTTAATATGGAAGAAGGCGAAGAACAAGTTACAGGCTGGGGCTGTGATTTGAGTTATGACTACGTAAAAATCAATGCCGAATATAGAAGCTAAAGAGGAATAAAAGTGCAAAAATATATAGAAAAAGCAAGCATATTAATTGAGGCAATGCCATATATTAATAAGTTTCATGGAAAAACAGTTGTTATAAAATACGGCGGTTCTGCAATGACTGATGAAAATATTAAACATTCAGTAATTGGTGATATTGCATTTATGAAAATGGTAGGAATTAATCCAGTTATTGTCCATGGCGGAGGACCAGAAATTAATGAAGCACTTAAAAATGCAGGAATTGAGCCTAAATTTATTGATGGTTTAAGAGTTACAGATAAAGAAACAATGCAAATTGCAGAAGCTGTTTTATCCGGTAAAATAAATAAATCAATTGTTTCAGAATTTCAAAAACACGATACTAAAGCAGTTGGAATCTCCGGTAAAGACGGTTTATTAATTGAAGCAGAAAAGAAACTTCAAAACGGACAAGATATCGGCTATGTTGGGAATATTACAAATATAAATACCAAAATAGTTGAAAGTCTTATACAAAATGATTTTGTACCTGTAATTTCACCTGTAGGTACAGATAAAGCTGCAAATACATACAATATAAATGCAGATATTGCAGCGGTTGAAATTGCTATAGCATTAAATGCTTCTAAATTAGTATTTCTTACAGATATAGAAGGCGTAAGAAAAAATGCAGAAGATGAAACAAGCTTAATATCAAAACTTACACCTACTACAGCAAAAGAACTAATAAATGATGGTTCTATAAAAGGCGGTATGATTCCAAAAACACAATGCTGTATAAAAGCAGTTGAAAACGGAGTTGAATCTGTCCACATTATTAACGGAAAAATACTTCATTCTATACTTCTTGAAATCTATACAAAAGACGGTATAGGAACAGTAATGGAGGGAGAATAGATGAATACTTTTGAATTAACAGATAAATACATAATGAACACATATAAAAGACTGCCTGTTTCTTTTGAAAAAGGTGAAGGTGTTTATTTATATGATGAAAACGGCAAAAAATATTTAGACTTTGTAGCTGGTATTGCAGTTAATTGTTTAGGCTATGGAAATAAAAACTTTATAAACGCTATATTTGAGCAGCTTAATAAGATAAATCATTCATCAAATCTTTATTATGTTAAATCACAAGGTGAAGCAGCACAATTAATGTGCGAAGTATCAGGCTTAGATAAAGTATTTTTCTGTAATTCAGGGGCAGAAGCAAATGAAGCAGCACTCAAACTTGCAAGAAAATATGGATATATAAATAAAAAAGGGTCAAAAATCATTGCAATGAAAAACTCTTTTCACGGAAGAACTATGGGTGCTCTTACATTAACAGGGCAAGAAAAATATCAAAAGTCATTTAAACCAATGGTTCCTGACGTAGTTTATGCGGAATATAATAATGCAGAAAGTGTTAAAGAACTTTTTGATGAAAATGTTTGTGCTGTAATAATGGAATGTATTCAAGGTGAAGGCGGTATAATTCCAGCAACTAAAGACTTCTACTCTAGTGTAAGAAAGCTTTGTAATGAACATAATGCACTTTTAATTGTGGATGAAGTTCAAACAGGTATAGGCAGATGTGAAAATTATTTTGCATTCCAAAATTATGCAAGTAATAAAGAAGAAGCTCCTGACATAATATGTCTTGCAAAAGGTTTAGGAAACGGGCTCCCCATCGGGGCTATTATTGCAAAAGAAAAAGCTGCAAATTGTTTTGAGCCTTCTGACCATGCATCAACATTTGGAGGAAACTATATTGTTACGACAGCTGCAAAATGTGTGTTAACAGAGCTAAAAAATAATAATATTGTTGAAAAAGCAAAAGAAAATGGAAAATATCTTGCAAATAAATTAGCAGAAATAAAACCTTATGTAAAAGAGGTTAGAGGTTTAGGTCTTATGCTTGGTGTAGATACAATATTTAAACCAGTCGATGTTATCAAAAAATGCCAAGAAAAAGGGCTATTATTAATAGGTGCCGGAGCTAATACAATAAGATTTGTACCTCCGTTGATTGTTACGAAAGAAGACATTGATGCAGCAATAGCTATATTCACATCTTCACTTAAAGAATTAGAAAATGAAATATAAAAAATAACGGGAGTAATTAAACTCCCGCTATTTTTTTCAAATTTTCAATATGCAAAGGTAATAAATCCTTTAAAGCATAACTTTCAACTATTGTTTTTCGTGTGTTATTTCTGAGTTCAATCATGCTTGATTTATTATCTAAAGCATATTCTATTTTGCTGACTTGTTCCTCTATATTATAAAAATCAAACAGCAAACCGTTATAATTATCTGTTATAAATTCTTTAATAGGCGCTGTTGATGATGCAATTATAGGGCAAGCGCACGACATTGCATCCAATAATGACCAAGAAACAACAAACGGATATGTTAAATAAACATGCGCAGATGAAATTTGAAGTAAATTTACATATTTATTAAAAGGCAAATTCCCGACAAAATGAATTTTTGATAAATCTAAATCCAATTTATTTAACATTAATGTTTTATATGTTGTATCTGCCAGCTGTGCCCCATAACAAACCCTGTCTTCACCGGCTATTACTACCTGTATATTTGGACGCTTTTTCTGAAGAATTGAAATAGCCTTCATAAATTCAGGAAAGCCTCTATATGCTTCCATTCCGCGCGTTGCGTATGTAACAACCTCATCTTTCTTTGTTAGAGTTAAATTTTCATTAACTTCAAATTTTGCATTTTCATCCGGTTTGCAAAAATCTGTATCTACACCATCATGCAAAACTTTAATCTTAGAATGAAATTCTTTAGGGAATTGTGATTTTTGGAAATTAGTAGGTGTTATTCCATAATCACAAGTATATAAATCAACAAGCAAATGTGAGTTTCTTATTCTTAACTTTGCTGTATCATCAATATTTAATATTTTCCCGTCAAAATCTACATCCGAATTTTTTGAATTATAGAACCACTCAAAATAACATAATAAAGGGACATCAGGAAAAATATCTTTCATAAATAAAGTTTGCCCCCAAGTATGCCCAAAGATTATATCGGGTTTAAAACCTTGTTCTTTTACTGCAATTGCAGCCTCTGCAGCAGATTGACCATGTATAATTGACTCTTCAACAAACCTTAAATATTGATGACAATCAACAGGAATTTCCCTTTTGGTCTTATAACAAACCTTAGTTACGTTAGGCATATTACGAGAAGAATCCATATTATTTGTTATAAATACTATATTATTATTCTCATCTTTAGATAGTTCATTTAATAAATATCTAAATTGTGCAGGAAAATTTCTATGCAAAAAAAGGATATTCATAGACTCTACCTAACTTTGATACTTTCATCAAGATATTTTATTAATGGATATATAAAGAATTCTATAATTCTTCTTTTTCCTATTTTTATTTCATTTGTTGTAACCATGCCTGTTTTAACGGTTTCTTCGTTACCTTCCACCATTAATTTGGTATTTTTAAGAGAGATAAACACCTCATAAATATCACCATAGTGTTCATCTTTTATACTATTGGGTGAAACAATATCGACTTTTCCTTCAAGCAATCCATATTTTTGAAAATTATATGTATTTACCTTAACAGAAACAGGCATACCTTCTTTGATAAAACCAATATCTTGGTTTAAAGCCTTTGCTTTTACTTCCAGAATAGCATTTTCTGGAACAATAGTTAAAAGTTCTTCAGCTGGAGCTACTACACCCCCTATTGTATGAATTTTTACAGTATTAACATATCCATTAACAGGAGCTTTAATTGTTTGAATTTGTTTTTCAATTTGTTCTTTTTTATTCTTTAATTCACTTAAAGTTGCTTCATAACTATTAAGTTCATGAGTCAATGTTGAAACCGATTCAACAGCTTCATCATATTGAACCTTAGGAATAATATCCACAACTTCTTTAAGCCTGTTTTTTCTATCTATAGCCAAGGATAAACGATACTTTGTTGAAGCTATTTTTTCCATAGTTATAGCTGCTTCTTCGTGTATATTATTTAACTCTAACCCCGGTTCAGATTCAGTTGGTTTTATAATTACAAGTTCCTGACCGGACTTAACATAGTCACCTTCTTTTATGTTAATTGAATAAATAATTCCTTTATCTAAAGCTTTAACCACTTTCTCCCCGCCATGAGGAATTATTATCCCCGGAGCTGTAATAACTACGTCTACTTTACCAAAATAAGTCCAGCAGCCGCCAATTATAATAAAGAGAATTACAAGCCAAAAGATTGTATTACCTAATGGATTTAATGGCTCTTCTTCTATTTCCGTAAGCATTGACTTAAATTCATGAACATCATTTGCGTTACGTTTTACAAATATTTTAACTATTTTATTCAATATATTTTTTAATGTCATAACATACCTATTCTACTTGAGCTAAATACAATCTTTTGTAATAACCATCTCTGCTCATTAATTCTTCATGAGTACCACCATCAACAATCGAGCCATTATCAAAGCATACAATGTAATCACAATCTTTTATCATTGATAAACGGTGCGCAACAACAATTGTAGTCCTTCCTCTTGTAATAATTTCCATATTATCTCTTATTATTTTTTCAGATTCATAATCTAATGCAGAAGTAGATTCATCAAAAATTAATATTCGAGGATTAGTAATTAATGCCCTGGCAATAGCAATTCTTTGTTTTTGACCACCTGAAAGGCTGGAACCGCGTTCTCCTACTTCTGTATCATATCCCTTTGGCAGTTTAGAAATAAAATCATGAGCACCTGCTATTTGCGAAACTGCTATTACTTCTTCCATAGTTGCATTAGGGCGGGGAAGCATAATATTATCTTTTATTGTTCCGGAGAATAAATAATTTTCCTGCAATACAACACCAATATTTGTTCTAAGCCATACAGGATTAACATTTCTTATATCTATACCATCAATATAAATTGTACCTTCTGTAGGATAATATAACTTTTGAATAAGCTTTGTTAATGTAGATTTTCCGCTTCCGCTTCTGCCTACAAAACCAATTTTGCATCCTGCACCAATAATAAGATTTATGTTATTTAAAACATTAGGTGAATCAACATTATATTTAAAAGATAGTTTATCAACTTTTATTTGACCACGTAAGTTGCTTAAAGTAATTGCCGTTTCTGATTCAGATTCGACAGGACTGTTTAAAATATCACCAATTCTATCAACAGCTAACAAAGTCTGTTGGAATTCATTCCATAAACCTACAAGTCTTAACATTGGCGCACTAAATTGACCTGCAAACATTTGGAAAGCTATCAATTGACCTATAGTTAATTCATTTTTAATAACCAAAATAACACCAACATATAAGATTGAGATAGTCATTAACTTTTGAAGTAATTTTGAAAAAGACCCCGCAAAATTGCCTACAACTGCAAGATTAAAACTTGCTTTTAAGTATCTTGCAAGTTTTTCTTCCCATTTTCTAAACATAGAGCCTTCTAAAGCTAAAGATTTTACAGTTTGAATACCTGTAATTGATTCAACAAGATAAGAATTTGATTCAGCTCCCATTCTAAATTTATCTTCTAATTTCACACGTAAATCCGGTGTTATAGCTAAATATAGAATAGAAGTCATTAATAAAAAGGCTAAAGCAATAAACGTTAAAGGTATGCTGTAAAATAACATTACAACAAGAAATACAATAGAGAAAAAGGCATCAATTAAAACAGATACAGATTTATCAGTAATAAATTCACGTATTCTGTCAAGTTCTCTAACTCTTGCAGCTATATTACCTACTTGTCTTGTTTCAAAATATACATAATATAACTTAAATAATTGACGAAATAACTTAGTGCCAAGTTTAGCATCAATTTTATTAGTTGTATGAATAAAAATATAATTTCTTGATAAATTAAGTAAGAATTCAAACAAAGCAACAACAATAAAAGCAAAGCCCAGAACATTTAATGTGGATATTGTTCTATGAACTAAAACTTTATCAAGAATTACCTGTGTAAAAAGTGGAGTTATCAAGCCAAATAATTGAATAACAAAAGAACCAAGAAGAACTTGTCCAACTATTTTTTTATATTTGATAATTTCAGTATAAAACCACTTAAATCCGAATTTTACTTCTTGATTTAACATTTTATATTTCAAAATAATAATTTCATCACAAATTTGTTCTTGCAGTTCATTAACTTGAACAGTTTTAGGCTGCTGTTCAGGAGGTTGAAGAAGAAGTACAGCCGATTTATCACTACTTGCAGCAAGCACAGTAGCATATTTGCCGTCTTTAAATCTAACAATAAAGGGAATAGGATATTTTTCCAAAACAAAAGATAATTCAGCCTTTTTATTTTTTATTTTAAATCCTGAATTTTTTGCTATTCTTATGAGTTCAGCAGGCTCAAGTTCCGGAGACGTAATTCCATATTCTTTTTCTACAGCCCTAATATCGATATTTGTAGAGTTCATTTTTGCAGCTATTTCAAGCGCCAATAAACCTGTATTTATATTTTGTTCTTGTTCTTCCTTCATCAACTAATCCTTGTTATAAGTTGTAAGTATTTGTATTGCTTTAACTATTGAGTTTAAAGTAGTCTTATTTTTTTCATATTCAATTTGTTCTTCTAAAACATCTATTTTTGCTTGCATTAAATCAATAGGTGAAACTATTCCCTTTGAAAGCATTCTATTTGTATTTTTTTCAGTTTCATTTAATTTTTCTAATATAGAAGAACTTTCTTTTAATTGTTCATCCATATATGTATAATTAGTTCTTAAAGTAGCAATACGATTTTTTAATTCAGCTGCTGCTTTATCCCTTTCTACGTATAATTTCCCAAGTTCAAGTTTTGCTTTCTGTATATCAGCACTATTTTTTAAACCGTCAAAAACAGGCATGCTCAAGCCTACACCAACTGAATAATTTGAAGGTTCGAGTCCCAAAGTTTTTAAATAATTATTTGTATTTGAATCATACAAATAATATTTTGAATACATATTTAATTTAGGGAAATTGGTCCTTTTAACAATATTCAATTCCTGCTCTTTTTTAGAAATAGCGATATTATGAATATCCCAAACTAAGCTTTGAGTATAATCATCATACGCAAAAATATCTATAGAAGGCGGCAAAAATTCTTGAACTTGCAGATTTTCGATATCATAATTTTCACCGGTATAAAAACTTAATATATTTAGATTTTCAGCTAATGCCGATTTTAACTCAAATAAACGTTTTGATATTTTTTTATTTTGAACAACCTGTTCATTCAATTCTAATTTAGAAAGTTCTTTTGCATTGAATAAACGCTGTTTCATTTCTAAATTTTTTTCACCTAAAGAAAGAATTTTATTATTAAGCTCTATTTGTTTATTCAGAGTATAAACTCTGCTAAAGATATCAATAATATTTAAAGTTAAGTCTTGAAGCTGTTCTTCAGATAAAAGTTTACTTAATTCTACATCTTCTTTGGCTATATTTAAGTAGCCTCTTCGTACTCCAAAATCAAAAATATTATAACTAAGTGTTAATCCAAACATAGATTGAAATCTGGTATATGGATTAATATAAGCATCACCAATATAAGTTGGTGTATTTATATCACTAAAATTCTTATTATATTCACTATTTGCACCAATATACAGCTTAGGAAAATATTCTGAACGTGCACTTTTAATTCCTGTTTTTGCAATAAAAACATCAAAATCAGCCATTTTTAAATCATAAGAATGTTTTATAGCTTTATCTAAAACATCATCATAACTAATAGATGAAACAAGTTTATTTAACTCTATTTTTTTAATATCAGAATTTGTTTCTTCCTGCAAATTTACTTCATTTATGGCAAATGATTGGCATGAAAAAAAAATGCTCAAAACAAGTAAAGAAACAAATCCCTTTTTTAACGACATATCCTTAAACCATAACTGTAAACAATTATTAAAATTATATCATAAATGAATATTTAGGCAAAAAATAAAAATAAGATTTTAATATCGTACGTATGTATGGTTTTTCCGCTTTTTTAAGCTTAATAAATGTTTTAAAAGTTGATAACATGGGCATAATAGTATAATATAAATATATGGATTTGGAAGTTGAGGATAAATTTTTCTTATTATAAAAATCCAAAGAAAGTTTATATGTTAGTTTAAGTTGATAGGAGACTTTAATGGGAACAACAAATTCTACAGAAAGAGATCTAAATCATTATACTGGTCCAGATAAAAATAACCTATATAACGATGATTGTAAGTATGTAAATACAGGTAATATGAAACCAAAAGATAAATTTGGTTTAATCTATAATCAAACTTATTCTTTAGATGTAAAAGGTCATGAAATAAACGGTGCCTTATTAAGTTGGAATGATGCAATAGTAAAAATGGGGTCTGAAATTGATTCATCATTAACGTCCGGAAAAGAATATGGTGTTTATGGACAGCCTGACAAATTTATTTATGACTATAGACAAAAATATAATAACTGCGGTGTTGATTCTTCATTGAATGTTTTATCAATGGCCGGGAAAAAAGATATTGTGCAAATTACAAAAGCATATCAAGAATATCTTAATACACCAATTACAGTAACAAAAGGTCATAAAGGACCAGCACATATTGTAGGCGGGCAATTAGTGTATGATGAAGAAACTAACACAACTACAACATATCCTAAAAAGCCAAAAGAAACTGAAGATTTATTCTTATTAGAAAACATACAAAAATCTGATAATGATGCACTATGGAGTACTAATACACAATATGTCGTAGAAGGAAATATAGTTCTTGCAGAAAGAAAACATATAGATATTGATGGCAATATTGATACAGAAACAGTAAGAATAGACAAAGACTATTATTTCTGTTTACACTCTAAAAATGTTGATATGTACAAAGACATTGATGATTTAGTTGAACAAGAAGATGGTGGTACTTATTCGTTCCAAAGAAAGAATATATTGGATGCTAACGGAGTAAAGTCAGATGTTGTAAGACTTGATATTAAACA
This sequence comes from uncultured Vampirovibrio sp., assembly GCA_910583875.1. GTDB lineage: Bacteria > Cyanobacteriota > Vampirovibrionia > Gastranaerophilales > Gastranaerophilaceae > Avigastranaerophilus. The sequence continues at coordinate 322,243 of CAJTXT010000002.1, forward strand.
ACTTTTCAAACTTGGTGCAAATGAAACACCTACAACATATAATGATGATCCGATTGTTAACGAAATAATAAATGACGACGGTTCCAAAACAATAGAAACAACTGAAGTTAAATATACATATAATGGTGCAACTAAAACCATTTTAACAACTAAAACAACTGAAACGATATATGAAAAAGAACTAGTAAATGAAGCAGGCACTTTAATAAAAGAAAAAATCACAATAAATAAAAGAGTACATACTGATGAAGTAACAACAAATTATAATACAGGAGTTGTTACAACAGTACAAAATGAAACAGAGACTATTACATTTTTAGGTGATAAAGTTATAACTCCTGCAGATATTAATGTTTTTGAATCGTTAAAAGAATTTGAAAGTGCTATAAAAACAAATCAAAACATTATTATAAATAATCAAACAGAAGCTATAAATCCTTTAAATACAGAAAGATATAGTTTCGTAAACTACCTTACACAGCAAATTAATGCAGGAAAAGGTATTATTGCAGGTGGTAATTCAGAATGTCTTCAAAGTGAAGAACCACCAGAAGAACCAAAAGAAATAAACCATGCAATTACAATACTTGGTTATGTTAAAGGTCCAAACCAATATGAACAAGAGGATATAGTAGGTTTTTATGTAATAGATAGCGGCGGCTTTTTAGGTGATACAGAAAAAGCACAATTTATTACTGTCAATAGATTATATAATTTTATGGCTTGCGGAAAATATATTAAAGAAATTCCGGATGGACAATCTCCTGATGATATGCAAGCAAGTACGTGGACTGAATTAAATGTAACAGTTGATAATATAAGAGAATGGGCTGATAAGTTAGACCTGGTTGGTACTAACAGAAAAAATGTATTATACGGAAATAATAGTGATAATACAATAAAAGCCGGTGACGGTAATGATGTTATTTTTGGCGGCGGCGGTAACGATAAATTGTATGGTGAAAAAGATAACGATACATTATATGGCGGCAGCGGCAACGATACATTATACGGCGGCAGCGGCAATGATACTTATGTATTTACATCTGGTGATATAGATTCAAAAGATATTATTGACGATAAATCCGGACGAAATAATATTCAATTTGACTATCATGGAGAAGAAACTATTGCTGAATTTAAATTTTCAAAAGAAAATAATAATTTAACAATAGATTACATGGGAGGATCTTCACCAAATTCTGTAACTATAAAAGATTATTTTAAAGGTAATAATTATAAATATTATGATTCATTTATTATAACCAGTAATAATGTACTTGTTTCAAAAGAAAACTTATATAAACTTCTTGAAGACAGGCTTGCCTTTACATACAATTTAGCACCAAAAGCCGCTAATAAAATAACAGGTACTAAATTTAAAGATATTATTACTGGCGGAAACGGTAATGATTCAATAAATGGTGCATCAGGCAATGATATATTAAACGGCGGTCGCGGTAATGATACAATCAAAGCAGGAAATGGCAATGATATTATTTACGGTTCTTTAGGTAACGATAAACTTTATGGTGAAGCTGGTGAAAATAAATTTATATATACAGGTACTTACGGCGGAAATGATACTATTTATTCAGGAAAAGGCTCTGATGTAATTCAATTAACAAATGAAAGATTATCAGACACAATTTTAGTTCGTAATAATAAAGATTTAATTATTAATTACAACAAGAATAATGGTAAAGCTATAACAATATCAAATTACTTTGGTAAAAAAGGAAAAGTATCAGTTCAACAAATCCAATTTGCTGACGGTAAATTGGATATAAATAACAATTTAGCTGAAATTTCATCTAGAGTTATTTCCGGTCAAAAAATCACAACATCAAATACTATTGGTACTGACGGTAATGACACAATAAAAGGAACTGTTGGTAACGATACACTTTATGGCGGCAATGGCGATGACGTAATTTACGGCGGCAAAGGTGATGATACGCTAAAAGGCGGTAATGGTAATGACAGATTATATGGTGAAGCTGGAAATAACACCTACCTATATGATAATCTAGTATTTGGTAATGATACTATTTATACATCAGGTGCAGGAAGAACAACATTAGATTTCTCTTCAACCTCATTAACCGCACATGTTAAATCTGATGCAGCACCTATAGGAACAAGTTATGTTTGCAAAAAATCAGGTAATGACTTGTTAATTGAATTTGAAAATTCTAATGATAGTTCAATAAGAATTTCTAAATTCTTTACAACTAAAAATCAAGAATATATTCTAAAAACTTCAGCAGGTGAGTTTAACTTAAAAGATCAAGCTATCTTATTTGAAGGTTATGCTGATAAGAAAAATAAACTAACAGGCTCATCAATTTCAGATTATATTTTGGGTGCAAACTTAAATGACACACTTAGCGGCGGTGCTGGTAATGATACAATCATTGGTTATAAAGGAAATGATACGATAACTGGTGGTTCTGGTACAAATACTGTTATTTACAATAAAGGTGACGGTAATGATACTATAAATCTTACAAAAGGTGAAAATTTAATATTGAAACTTGAAGGTTATAGTTCATCAGAAATCAGTAATCTTTCTTATTCAGTTGTTAAAAATGATTTAGTAATTTCAGGTAATGATACAAAGATTACTATAAAGAACTTTGGCAAAAAAGACGTAACAACTGCAAGCGGTTCTGTTAATTTATATGTAAATGGATCACTTGTACATGATCTAAGAAATGATATATTCTTACCTGCTTATACATCATTTACAACTAAAAAGAAAAGTTATACAGGTACATGGCATTCTGAAACTATCGATGCACGAGCATTAAATAAAAGTGATATTTATATTGCAAATAAGAAAGGTGCAAATATTAATGGTGGTGCAGGTAATGATATAATTTACGGTTCTTTATATAATGATACAATTAAAGGCGGAAGCGGAAACGACACTATATACGGCGGATTTGGTAAAGATTATCTTGATGGTGGCACAGGAAGCGATACTTATCATTTATTTACCGGAACTGCAACAGAGTCAAGCTATGAAAATTCAACAATAAAAGATACAGGTAAAAGTGCTGGTGATACTGATACAGCGATAATTCACACAAATAAAGATAATCTAAAAATGTGGTTTAATGTTGATAAAAACGGCAAATCAAACAATACAATTACTGTATCAGATAAAAATTCAAATAATAAAGCAACATTAACCGGTATTGAAAAAATTGTTGCAAATCAATCAGGTAATGCATCGGGCGGATACATATACAACTATGAGGCTGTTAAATCTCAAGTTGCAGCTTGGTTAGGTACAAACGGTTTCAAAGACGTTAATACGGCAATGAAAAATGCTTCAGTATCTAAGCAGGATGAACTTATTGCAATATTTACAAATAGTGATGCTTGGACTGCAAACAGTTAAAATTAATAGCAATAATAAAAAAGAGAGGTTTTTGCCTCTCTTTTTTTGTATGATAATACTGTCATTCCGAACTTGTTTCGGAATCTTACCAGTTGAAAGTCCTTGTGTGAAACCGGATATTTTTTAGAAAATTAAAGATTTTAGAAAAAGTAATCAAAGAAATTTAATGTGAAAATTTCAGCTATTTTAACCTAAAATTCTATATAATATCCACTTATAAAATAATATATTTTATAAATGGTAAGATTCCGAAACAAGTTCGGAATGACAGTGTGAATATCAGTTGAACATATCTAGGAAAAATTTTATATAATTAACTCTTAAAAATATTTGTGATAATATTATTTATGAAGTGCCAATTTTTAATTTAAGTGTTACTAAATTATTAATAACAGGGAAAAAAATGACTAACACTGAAAAGAAAAAAATAGGAATACCTCGAGCAATTTCCTATTATAATAATTATCCGTTCTATTATGGTTTCTTTACAACATTAGGTTTTGAGATTATATTATCTGATAAAACTACAACAAAACTTATAAATGATGGTTGCAAATATGTTGTTTCTGATACCTGTTTGCCTGTTAAAGTATATGTAGGACACCTTGTAAATCTTTTAGAAAAAGGAATAGATACTATTTTTGTTCCTTCCTTGCAATCTACAAGCTATAAAGTCAATAATTGCAGTAAAATAAGAGGTCTGCCTGAAATTATTAGAAATGTCATCAATATACCATTTAATATGATTGAACCGACATTAGATAAAACAGAAGGTATTGGTTTTCATGATTTTTGTATTGATACTGCAAATCAACTTGGCATAACAGATGTTGATTTAATTAAAAGTGCAGAGAAAAAAGGCTGGGAAATTTATAACAACTTTTTAAAAATGGCAAAATCAGGAATTGAATTCAATAAAGCTTTTCAAAATGCAATCAATGGAATAATTGAATGCAATACTATAGAAAAAGTAAGACCTCTATCTGTTGTGATAATGGCTCATGGTTATAATTTATATGATGAACGTATTTCAATGAACTTATTGAAAAAACTTGATAAAATGGGAGTCAAAGCTTATACATCTTTAAACATAACAAGAGAAGAGTCAATTAATGCAATTCATAAACTTGACGAAATACAATACTGGGCAAATGAACTTGATTTAACAGGTACAGCAGCATATTATATGCAAAATAAAGGTGTAGACGGCATTATTGCATTATCGGCATTCGGCTGCGGTCCGGACTCTTTAATGGTAGATGAAATTCAATACCACGCAAAAGAAATAAATATGCCGATGCTTCATTTAACAATCGATGAACATACAGGTGAAGCTGGCTTTTTAACTCGTTTAGAAGCATTTGTTGATATGCTTTCAAGAAAAAGAAGAATATCAATTATGCAAAAACAGCAAAATAAAATTCAAAAAGAAAATAATACAAGAGTAATCGAAAAAACAACGGTGAATATATGATGTATAGCTATATTGGGGCTATACATATTCATTCAAAATACTCTGACGGAACAGGCGATATAAATCTTATTTCAAAAGCAGCAAAAAAAGCAGGGTTAGATTGGATTATAATTACCGACCACAATTGCCTTGATACAGTAGAAGGCTTTTATAATGGTGTTTGTGTTATAAAGGGTGAAGAAATCGGTTATGATAATTATCATTATCTTGCCTTTGGTACAAAAGAAGTTATAAAAGAAACAGACCCGCTAAAATATGTGCAGGAAGTAAGAAATCAAGGCGGATTTGGCTTTGCGGCACACCCTGATGAATCAGAAAAAAGGAATAATAATTATCGTCCAATCAAATGGATAGATAAATCAATAACACCTGACGGAATCGAAATATGGAACTGGTTTTCGGCTTGGGCAGATAATTTAAATGATAAAAATCTTTTTGCGCTTATTTATGCATATTTATTTAAGTATAAATTAATTACAAAACCTAAGAATGAAACTCTTGAGTGGTGGGATAAATTAAATAATAAGACTGAAAACATTATTCCGGCAATAGCGGGTATTGATGTCCATGCGCTTAAAATAAAAAAATATATAATACCTGTAACTATTTTTCCTTATAAAGAAATGTTTAAAACCTTCTCTAATATAATAAATTTAAAGTCACCATTATCTGACGATTTTTTAACAGCAAAACAACAAGTTTTAAATGCTGTCAAATCAGGTAATAACCTAATGGTTAATAGAAAAATATGTAAAGTTTTACCTAAAATTTATATTAAGAATTTAACCAAAAGTATTAGTTTTGAAAAATCTTTAATACTTGACGAACAGACATACTTGTCAGTTAATATAAATAGAATTGCTAAAATAAAAATAATTAAAAACGGAAAAGTTATAATTGAAAAACAAGCAAAATTTTTAGATTTTCATATTATTGAGCAAGGGAAATACAGGGTAGAAATCATTATAGGAAACAAAGGATACGTATATTCCAACCCTATATACATATATAAGAGAGACTAAAAAGTGACAACTAAAGCAAGTGAAGGACAATTAAAAAGATTTTCACAAATGGAAAGAACTATGTCTGCAAAAGACAGAGTTATAGCTTGGCCTAGAATGGGCAGAATTGATATTCCGTTAAAAGCTTTATTAGTTTCGTTAGGCGCAAAAGTAATAATTCCGCCTGCAAATAGTAACAAGGTTCTTGAACTTGGCGTAAAAAACAGCATTGAAGGCATTTGCCTTCCTTATAAATTAAACCTTGCAAATTATATGATGGCTCTTGATAACGGAGCTAATACATTAATGATGTTTCAAGCCCCAGGGTCATGCAGGTTAGGCAATTATACCAAAATGGCTCAAAAAACATTAAAAACAATGGGCTACAACTTTGATATGGTTATTTTTGATATGTATCAGAGCAAAATGAAGCAAACTATGAAAGCTTTCTGGCATGTAACTCATTGTATTAACCCTTGGTGCTATTACAAAGGTTTCAGCCTTGGTTTTAACAAATTTTTTGCAATAGATGAAGCTGAAAAACAATTACATCATATTCGCCCAAGAGAAATAAACAAAGGCGACGCTGAAAAGCTTTACAACAAATGGCTAAAAATAATAGATGAAACAAATTCTGTTTGGCAGGCAAAAAAACTTGTAAAACAAATTAAGAAAGATTTCGCAAATATTCCGATTGACACAAATAAAAATGTGCCTGTGGTATACTTGTTAGGAGAGTTTTTTGTATTATTGGAACCTTATGTAAATCAAGATATAGAAAAAACTCTTGGAGAAATGGGGATAGAAGTGCAGCGCCAAATATGGTTTAGTGATTGGCTTGAAAATGTTCTAAAACCATCTTTATTCAATAAAAAAGAATGTCATCGTGATCGCTGCGTAAGACATGCAAAAAAATATATGAAAAGACCAATAGGCGGTGAATGTATTGAAACAATAGGTGATACTGTATATGCAGCAGAAAATAATATTGACGGTGTAATCCACATAATGCCATTTTCATGTATGCCTGAAATAGTTTCACAAAATATACTTTCAAAAGTAAGCAAAGAAGAAAACATACCGGTTTTATCACTTGTATTAGATGAGCAAACAGGTAAAGCAGGATACATAACAAGAATTGAAGCATTTATTGATCTTGTAAAACGCAAAAAGTTGAAGAAAGAGAAAATGTAAACTTATTGACTACCCCCCCCCGAGATAAAATAGAATAATGAAAAAGGAAATAAAAATGTTGACAAAATCAAGAAATAAAATGACCTTTGAACGTCTAAAATATTACAGACATTTAGGCGGAGGTGCATTAGAATGTATCGCAAGCAGATTATCAAAGAATCCTAAACCATTATGCTTTTCATTAATGGTAACAAGCAAATGTAACTGCGACTGCGATTTTTGTTTTTGGAAACATAAAAAAGAAAATGATGATATGCCAAAAGAAGAAATCATCAGACTTTTAACAGAAGCCGGTCAAATCGGATATATGGACAGCATTTTATGGGGCGGTGAACCATTATTAAGACAAGACTTTACAGAAATAGCTAAAGCGTCTCATGATGCAGGCTTATATACAAAAATTGCAACAAACGGTTATTTCTTAGAACAAAACCCGGGTTTTGGACAATATACAGACTTAATGTTTGTTTCTCTTGATGCAATCGGTAAAGCACACGATGATATCCGCCACATGCCCGGCATTTGCGATAAAGTTATGAGTGGTGTTGAATATCATAAAATACATTCACCTAAAATGAGAATATATGTATGCTGCACTGTTTCAACTCAAACAGATTTTGAACAAATAAAAGAAGTTGCTCAGTACTGTAAAGATGCTGATATATTATTGTACTTCACGGTAAATAAAGCAGATTCTGTTCCGGATGAAGCAGAAAATGTTATTGCGACAGAGCTTGAAAATGACAAATTAGCTGAAATGTTTATCAAAATTAAAGATTTGAAAAAACAAGGCTATCCGATTAGAAATTCATACTATTTTATGGATTACATTATTAATAAGAAAACTTATTATGAATGCCATTGGCCGAGAATTTCAACTGTAATCTATTCTAATGGTGATATGCTTAGATGCTATGACAGAAAACCATTTATTAGTGTAAGAAACAGAGCTTTAAAAGATGTAATAAAAGATCCTGTATTTGTTGAAACTGTAAACAAATGTAAGGATTGTAAATTATCATGCGTTGGCAACTATGCCCTTGATGCATCAGGTTTATGGAAATTGGAATGGCCTGCAATTAAGTCTCTAATGGAGATTGCTATTACATAAAACTTGGATGTGATAGAATAACTTTATAATTGATTAAGGGATATATAAATGAAAAAAATAATAGTAATTTTATTAATGATAATGTTTTGTTTTGAACCTGCAGCTTTTGCTAGTAAATTTACATCAGATACTGCAGTAGCAGATGCCTTTGACGATAATTATCAAGAAGTTAATGCTGATAAAAAGGCAAAACCATCATTAAGTGCTATTGAAGAAATGTTTAATACTAAAGAATCTCAAGCTACAGGCTATATTTTAAAGCAAGTTGGTTATGACCTGTTTAAATCACCTGTTTCATCAGCTTCTACATCAGGTAAATTTGATAATTCATATAAACTTAGCGTTGGTGAAAAAGTTGATGTATATTTGTTTGGTGATGCAATAGATGTAATGTCAATTTCAGGTTCTTCAATTCTATCACCAACTACTAAAACACAAGTAGATTCTAAAGGTAATATTTTTGTACAAGGTATAGGTTTAGTTCCTGCCGAAAACAGAACTATAAGCGAAGTTGAAGCATCTATAAGCAGAATTGCTTCAAGCAAATATCGTAACTTAAAAGTAAAACTGACAGTTTCATCAGGAACAGAATTTTCAGTTTTTGTATACGGTCAAGTAAACCACCCTGGAAGAGTTTCAATTGGAAACAACTCATCAATATTTGATGTATTAAACGCTGCAGGCGGTGTTAAAAAGACAGGTACATTAAGAAACGTTTCTTATACTTCAGCAGGCAAAACAAGAAGCGTTGACCTTTATAAAACCTTCTTTTCAGGTAATGATGATAACATAATTGTCCGCCCGAACGATAAAATTTATGTTGATAAAATAGGTGATGTAATAGCATTAAAAAATGGAGTTACAAACCCTGGTATTTACGAAATAAAACAAGGTGAAACACTTCAAAAAATTTCAGAATACGCTGGAGGTCTGCTTCCTACAACTCTTACAACGGAATTAACAAAAACTCAATTTGATAAAGAAATAAATCAAAGAATTGCTGAAAATATATCTTGGAGTAATGCACAACAAACAAAACTTTCCAGCGGTGATACTTTTGAATTTAGAAAAACATATAACGATACAGAAAATACGGTTACTCTTCAAGGTAATATTAAACACCCTGCAACATTCGCTTATAAAGAAGGTATGAGACTTTCAGATATTTTAAAAAGTGAAGATGAACTATTAGAAGAAACCTTCATTAATCAAGCAGTAATAAGAAGAGTTACGGGTAAAGATAACACAATTGAAACAATTCCTGTATTTTTAAGTGAATTTTTCTCGGGAATGAATGACCCTATATTAGAACCACGAGATGTAATCAGCATTTATAGAAATACAAATTCTGATTTCGTTGATATATATGGCTGTATAAATACACCAAAACATTTAACACATAAAACAGGTATGACATTAAAAGATGTTATGACTGATATTAAATTTATAGAATCTGATGTTACAGCAGTAAATGAAGATGCAGCATTAAAATCAGACGATACAGAAAATGCAGAAAAACCTGTTGCACTTAAAGGAAATGTTGAAGAAACAACAATGCAGCTTGAAGGAAATATGAAGAATTCAAATAAATTAATTCCTACAGAAAATGTTGCGGTAGAAGTTACAACAGCCAACGGTCATACTCAATTATATTACTTATATGACATTATGATTAATTCAGACAGAATAAAATCAATAAAAATAAATGCGGGTGACAAAGTATTCTTTAGAACACTTCGCGGTAATGAAGTTATGAAAACTGTTAAAGTTTCAGGTTTTGTAAAAACCCCGGGGGTTTATACATTCGTTGAAGGCAAAAAACTTTCCGATATGATTGAAGCTGCAAACGGCTTAACTGATGAAGCGGATTTAAGAGGTATTGTATATTTAAGAAAAAACGTACAGGCAAAACAAGTTAATTTAGCTCTAAAAAATAATGAAAGAGATATAAAAATGCTTGAAGGTCGTTTAGCAAGCGGCTATAAACAATCTTCTACAGATATGGAAGCTAAAGCCGACATGATTCACATGATAAAAGAAGAAAAAAGTGAAATTAATAAAAAATATAATGGTCAAATTGCACTAAATATAAAAAATAATGATTTAACTAAAATTAAAAAAGTTGATAATATTGATGTTCAAGACGGTGATGAAATTTATATCCCAAGAATGTCAAATCACGTAAGTGTAATTGGTGAAGTTTATAATGAACAATCATTCATTTATAAAAAAGGTATGACTGTAAAAGGTTATATAAGAGAAGTAGGCGGTTATACACCAAATGCAAATAAATTTAGATTATATAAAGTAGGTGTTAACGGCAGAGCAGAAAAAGTACATGCGCATACTAAGGTTGCACAAGGTGATACAATTGTAGTTCCAAGAAAAATTGCAGGCAATGATTGGATTTCACCAATTTGCAGCACATTACAAGGATTATCTTCATTATTTATTATGGCATTTGGTATCAATAAATGGTAAAAGGACTATTAAAATGCATCGTTTATCAAAATCTGTTTCAATAATGTTTTTATTTGATTTAATTGTATTAGCAGTATCAGCAGGTTTTTGGTATTCATATACTGGGCTGGAAAAAAACTTATTCTTGCCTGTTTGTATGTTAATCGTACTATGCGGATTAATAACTCTATATTTAAAATCTAATTATGAAATTAGAGAGTTCAATATAACCTCAAAAAATACATACTTGCTTTTTGAAGGAGTTATTTTTGCCCATATACCTGCTGCTATACTATTATATTTTTCAGAAAGTCCAATATTATCCATTACATTTTTAATTTCTAACATTTTGACAGTATTTGTTATTTTAAGAATATACAGAGCATTATTCCATATCTACTTATTCCACATTAAGAAAACAAAAAATGTATTGATAATCGGAACAAATAACAATGCCCAAATTATGGCCGAAGAAATAAAGAATAAAAAAGCCTTAAAAATGGAAGTTGTTGGGTTTATTGAAGATTTTCAAAATGCAGAAAATACAATTACCGAAAATAATAAAATATATAAAAAAGAAGAATTAAAAGAGGTAATTCAACAAAATAATGTTGATATAGTAATTGTTGCAATCGAAAGAAGAATGGAAAACCAATTTTTAACAGATATGGTATTTTCTATTCCAAAAGAAGTTAATGTATATAAAATGCCATTATTTTATGAAATGGTAACAGGCAAATATTTTGTAGATACAATGTCTATAAATTGGTTGTTTTACGATTTTATGAATAAACGCTCATATATATACGATTTTAGTAAAAGAGTATTCGATATAATTGCAGCATCAATAGTCTTAATTTTAACGTTCCCTATTCTTTTATATATAGGAATAAGGGTTAAACTAACAGATGGCGAAAGTCCTATTTATACACAAAAAAGAGTCGGGAAAGCAGGAAAAGTATTTAACTGCTACAAATTAAGAACAATGTATAAAAATGACTATGTACCTAAAAATGTAAAAAATGGCGGTTATGCAGAATCTCAAGATAAAGATGACAGAGTAATTCCCTTCTGCCGTTTTGTAAGAAAAGCAAGATTTGATGAAATACCTCAAATGATAAATATTTTAAAAGGGGATATGTCAATCGTTGGACCTAGAACAGAATGGGAAGATTTAGTAAATATATACTCAAAAGAAATTCCGTTTTATATTTGCAGACAATGGGTAAAAACAGGATGGACCGGCTGGGCTCAAATCAATCAAGGACATTGTATAAATAATGATGATATTGCAGAAAAATTAAAATATGATTTATATTATCTTAAACATAGAAATGTATTATGGGAGATTGGAATACTTGTAAAAGCCGTATTCTTAGCACTTGGAGGCAGACATGGGTAATGAAATTCTAAAATCTAAATACACTTCAGATAAATTTGATGTTTCTGTTATTTTTGTAAACTGGAATTCAGGTAAATTTCTTGAAAAAACAGTTAATTCAATGTCAGAAAATTCTAAAGATATCAATTATGAAATTATTTTAATAGATAATAATTCAAATAAAGACGAAGAAAGTTATTTATATTTATCTGAATTATTAAAACGAATAAATGTCACTATCATAAAAAGTGATGAAAATCTTGGATTTGCCAAAGCAAATAATATGGGTATGTCTATAGCTAAAGGTCGAAATATATTAATATTAAACCCTGATGTTATTTTTCATAATAATATAATGAAAATTTTAAGTGATTATCTTGATGACAATGCAACTGTTGGAATGGTTGGTCCAAAGGTTTTAAATCCGGATGGAAGTTTTCAACAGCCTTGTTTAAGAGGCAAACCATATCCTAAAGATACGTTATGTCACATAATCGGTTTGGCAAAAGCATTCCCTAAATGCGAAGCATTTAACGGATATGCATTATGGCATCTTGACAGAGAAAAAATAAATGAATGCGGAGCGCTTTCCGGTTGCTGCATGATGATTAAAAAATCATTATTTGATGAAATAGGCGGAATGGATGAGCAGTTCTTTATGTATCAAGAAGAAACAGACTGGGGTCTAAGAACAAATAATGCTGGTAAAATAATAATTTATAATCCAAATGCAATTGTAACTCATATTGGAGGCGTGACCACAAAAAAAATTAAAATAAAATCAATATGGATTTTTACAGAGTCTATGATGAAATTTTTTAGAAAACATTTTTGGCAAAGATACAACATACTTCAAAAGGCATTTTGGGCTACACTTATTTACGGCAATTTCTTTTTAAAGTGTGCAATTACAAAAGTAAAAGGGAAATAATGGATAAACAAAACTTTTTATGGATTGATTATACAAAATTTTTAGGAATATTTTTAGTAATATTTGGACACGCTATATATAATATGGAAAGTCAATCTATTTTTCCTCGTATAGATGGACTTATTAATCTTTTCCATATGCCATTATTTTTTGTTATAATGGGTTATTTGTTTAAACAAAGAAGTAAATCAGAAAATTATCAAAAAATAATTTGGGGGTTATTAATTCCATATATACTGTATCAATTAATTTTTCTACCTTTTAGGTTATGCAATCAAATTTTATATCATAATATGGATTTTTCATTGACATTATTTAAAGATATATTAGGTATTATATTTGGGGATGTTGTAAGTTCTTATAAAAGTAATCAATTTTTTTATTCTGTATGCGCTCCTTGTTGGTTCATTATGACAACAATGCAATTACGATTATTATTTACTCATATTCAAATAAATATAAAAAATATAGTCTTTATCTCAATATTTTCTATTATCATATTTAAGATATTAATCCTACTTAATTTTAATTTATATTTCTGTATTGATAATACACTTATGGCAATTCCTTATTTCTCAATTGGATATTTAATGAAATATTATAGTGATAAATTTAGTGAATTACCATATAAGAAATTTTTTATAGTACCGATTATACTCGGAGGGGGGGCATTTCTTATTAAAATATTGGAGATTAATGGTTATGTAAAAATGTCAGAAGCAATAAATCTTTCATATCTAAATAAATCTCTTTTACTTATTTATTTAGCTGGTATTATTGGTTCTTTGTGTTGTATATTTACTTCGAAACTTATTAATTACAAAAATGTTTTTGTTGATACTATTTCTAAAAACACTTTATTTATAATATTTTTCCACTGGCTTATTTTTTTCATATGCAGAATGATAAAAATACAGTACATTGTTCAAGGTATTAATGGTGCTTATTATAAACTATTTTGCATATTTATCATATCAATTATTAATTTGATAATTTGTTATTTTACTATAAAGCTTATAGAAGAATTAAATTTATCAGTATTATTGGGTAAATATATTCCTAAAAAAGGTGTTACAAAATGAATATAACATTTTTCACTCCGACATTAAAACTTTCAGGCGGCAATATTGTTATGTTTAAATATGCGCAAGCTCTTGCAAAGATTGGGCATAATATTACAGTTATTGCGCCTCATGATATACAAATTGACGAAATACAAAACGGCATAAATATAAAAACATTTAAAAAAATTCCCAATAAATATTTTGAACACATATTCTTCCAGTTAATTTATTTAAATAAATTTTTTAAATTAACACCTAAATCAGATATTATAATACCTGTATTTTTCCCACTTTCTATCCATTCTATATATTGTAAAAAAAGAGGCAAAACAAAAATGGTCATACCTTTATTTCAGGATTTTAAAGATATGTACTGGTTTGGCTCTTATATATATTTTATTTTAGGAATAAAATCTTTAACTAAAAATATTGATGAATTTATTGCTATATCAGACCCCGTAGCAAAAGAGATAAAAGAATATACAGGAAAAAATCCTGTTATTATAAAAAACGGAATTGAACATGAATACTTTTATCCTAGAAATATAGAGAAAGAAAATTATATCTTATTTGTGGGAAGTTCATCTAAAAGTAAAGGATTAGAATATTTTTTAGAGGCATTTAATATTGTAAAAAAGGAAATACCTGATTTAAAAGCAAAGGTAGTTTCTCCCAATAATGAAAAATTTGATAATCCAGATATAGAGGTAATAAATATAGGTAATAACAGGAATAAATTAGGAGAAATTTATTCAAAAGCTTTAATATATGTTAGTCAAAGTCTTGGCGATAGTTTCGGACTTCCTCCTTTAGAAGCAATGGCATCCGGAACTGCTGTTATATTAACTGATACTGTTGGGGCAAAAGAATATGCTATTAATGGAGAAAATGCTTTTATTTCACCTATAAAGGATTCTAAAAAGACAGCTGAATTTATTATTAAACTATTGAAAAATAATGAATTAAGGTATAAATTTGAACAAAATGGAATTGAAACTGCTCAAAAATATAACTGGGATAGTTCAATAGCAATTTTTAACAACTTTATTGAGAAAGAATGTAAAATATGCTTTATTTGAAAAAATCATTTATAGGATATATACTGCTCACATTTATTCTTCTAGAACATCTTGGCTTAGCGATTGGAAGCCTTTTTATTCCGTTCTTTTTTATTTTTGAGATAATTTTTTTGATTTCTATGATTATCTTTTATAAACCTTTTTTTAATAATTTAAGAATTTTATTTAGATATACGCCATTCCATTATCTTATTTTATTCTATATTTTTGCAATTATTACTATTTTGATATCTATGGTGCAAAGAACATTTTATTTGAAAAGTTTTTTGTTTAGTTTTATTGGTGGATTGAATTTTGCGGTTATATTTGTTTTTATAACCTGTTATTTACTATTTTGTAACTTTTTACCAAAATCAAAATTTGTAAAATATTATTGTATTTTTTGCATATTTGTTTTTTCACTAGGATTGTTGGAATTTGTATTACAAAAAATATCAGGTGGTATTCCTGGTTATATTTATCATCTTTTTAACAATGAACGTGCAATTCTCGGATATGAAGTAAAAGAAGCTACCTCATTGTTTATTTCAGAACGTATTCAAAGTATATTCAGCGAACCTTCATCACTTGGTGAATTTATATATTTAAATGCACCAATAATATACAGCATATCATTATCTAAATTTAAAATTTTTAAAAATATTAAAATTGATAAAATATTAAAAATATTTTTATTGTTTTCAATGATAGTATGTTTTATTTTAGTTCAATCTCCGATTACATTTTTATTTTTTATTATCATTTCATTAATCTTTTTCTTAAAAAATATATTTATAGGGATAAAAAAGAATATAATTTTATTTTTATCTTTAACCTTATTTATTATACCAACTATTTGCATATTATTTTTTAATTTAGATATTAATCAAACATATTTAAAAAGAATTATAGTATCACTTCCTACTTTATTCAGCCTGGAAACTCTTATTTTGGTTGAAGCGTCACTTGCAACAAGAATAATTGATAATATTAATGCTTTATTAATATTTTTAAAATTTCCATTGTTTGGTATTGGTTATGGAAACATTACCGGATATATTTTTATTCAGCTCGCAAATACACCGCTTCCTCTGACAAAAGAATTACTATATGTACTACTTAGCGGAACCGGAGCACCGCCTTATGGCTTATTCTATAGAGTTCTTGCTGAAACCGGAATAATGGGAATCGGTTTATTATATTACTATTTTATTCAAATTCTTATATGTGTAAAGAAAAAAATAAAATACTCTAATAACGGTATTGAAAAGGATTTTGTAAAAGGAATCGGATGGACTATTCTTTTTTATATTACATTGTCAGCTTTTTATAACTCAAGCCTTCATAAAACAATGATATTTATGTTATGTGCGTATGCCGTTTATTTTTGCTTTAACAGAGATAAAATAATTTATACGGAAGGAAATAAAGATGGATGTATCGATAATATTAGTAAGTTATAATACAAAAGATTTAACTATTGATTGTATTCGTTCTATTTACGATAAAACAAGTAATATTAACTATGAAATCTTTGTTGTGGATAATGACTCAAAAGACGGTTCAGCTGAAGCTGTTGAAAGTTTATTTCCAAATGTAAATGTAATTCGCAATAGTATAAATGCAGGCTTTGGGGCTGCAAACAATATTGCAATAAGACAGGCAAAAGGGAAATATATTTTCTGTTTAAATACAGATACTATTTTATTGAATAATGCAATTAAAATATTATTTGATTTTATGGAAAAATCAGAAAATTTAAATGTTGGAGCCTGCGGTGGAACACTTGTAGATAAGGATGATAAAATTTGTCCGTGCGGAGGAAATTTACCAAATATTACTGAAATCTTATGGAAATTTGGATTAAGATATATTTTTAAAAATCAATACAAGAAATATAAACTAACTCTAACTTCTGATGACTGTGCTTCTGATAATATAGGATATATTTCTGGAGCAAATATATTCTTCAGAAAATCAGTTCTTGATAAAGTAGGTATATTTGATGAAACATTTTTCTTATATTATGAAGAAACTGATTTATGTAAAAGAATTACTGATGCAGGGTTTAATATAAAGCTAATAAAAGAATCAAAAATAAAACATTTAGAAGGATCCTCTTGTAAAAATTCTTTAATTATAAAAAAACGAACCAAAAAAAGTGAATATATATACTTTAAAAAACATTTAGGTTATGGTGTTATATTTATAAAAATTTTATATATAATTTTATATCTTATTGATTGGATTTTCTTTAGAAATCAAGATAGCAAAGAACTTCTTAAATATACAATAAATAATTCTTCAGACAAAGTTTAAAAGAAATAACAGGAACTTAAAATGAATAACAAGAATGATTTAATTTCGATTGCAATGACAACATATAACGGTGAAAAATACTTGAGAGAACAATTGGACAGTATTTTAAATCAGACATATAAAAATATTGAAATTGTTGTTTGTGATGATTGTTCTACTGATTCCACCAGCAAAATATTAGAAGAATACTCAAACAAATATAATAATGTAAGAGTATTTTATAATACTGAAACAAATGGTGTAAATAAAAATTTTGAAAAAGTAATAAATTTATGTATGGGTGATTATATTGCTATTTCAGACCAGGATGATATTTGGAATAATGATAAACTTGAATTATTAATTAATAATATTAATGAATTTGACGTTATTTGTGCTAATAAAACAGATATAGATGACAATAATAATCTTTTACCTGATATTCATTTTAAAACTTTTGAATTTGCAAAAATATTTAAATATGATGAATCTAATTTTTTAAATATGTACTTCACAAATATTTTATGGGGATGTACGTCTCTAATTCGAAAGAATTTTTTATTAACATGCATACCGTTTCCATTAGCACACCGGAAAAACGAACCACCAATTTTAAAAGAAATAATGTATTATGATCATTGGATTTGTTTATGCGCATATGCAAATAAATCAATCAAATACTTAGATAAATCTGTAATAAAACATAGAGTTCATAATAATAACTGTACAAGAAGTTCTAATAATAAAAATCCATATATACGCTGGATAAAAAATTTAGATAAAAATAAGATAAAAGAATATTATTTGACTGAAATTGAAAGAATCAATCTTATACTTTCACGGTTAAATTTAGATGAAAAAAGTAAAAATATAATGATGGAAATGCGAAAAATTAATGAATCAATCCTTGATTTTAGATTTTCCATAAAGGATTTTAAATTACTGTATTTAGAATTTAAACTCTACAAAAAAATCAACAGACGAAGTGTATTTATATTAAAATCTTTTGCTGAAAGAATAATTTTAGCAGTTCTTTCTTGTTTTCATCATAACAGATAAAATATCTTTTCTTTTTACAAAAAGATAGATAATATAAGCCGAAAAGTAAATAAGCATACTTTTAAAACCGCCTATTTGCCAGCTTGTATATATAAATATGCTGACAAGAAGAAGTTCGAGCAAAATATCTTTTTTCACCTTTATATTTATAGATTTACTTAATATCATTTCTGAAATAATACATCTAAATGCAAGTAATACTATTATTGATAAAACGGTATAATCAAGTGAATGAATTATTCTACAAGTAATAAAGGAAATTATAAGACTTAATATAAATGTTGATATATTTATAAATAATAATGCTTTTTCCATTCTTTGAGATTTAAAATATGTATTTATCAGAAGATTTATTTTGCATTCAAACGCACACATCGGGAATAAAATAGCCATATACTTCAAACTTTCACTATACTGTGGCAGCCATAATGAAAATATATTTTTAATAGGAAGGTAAAAAATAAGTATAAACAAAACTATCACCATTAAAACAGTTCTGATATTATTGTAAATTTCCGCAAGATTATCTTTTTCACATCTTTTTATAATAGGAAATAGTACCATTGATAATGAATTAATAAATATTAATATAAAATTTGACAATGCAAGTGTAAGCGATATTTTACCAAATGTTTCAATATTCCAAGAAAGTTCAATAAATTGTCGTACAACACCAATTATAAGCATACCCGCAATATTTGAAAACATTAAGAAAATACCACATTTTATATTTGCTGCAATTTCATTTAAAATCAAGTTAACTTTACACGGTTTTGCAAAAATAAATTTTCTGCATACATAATATACATAAATTGAAGCAGCTAGTCTTCCAAGTAAATCAGATAAAATAAACCACCAAAAAGACATTTCGCCCGTAATAATTCCTGTTATTACTAAAATAATCTGAACAACCTTTTCAATAATCAAAGTTATTGCATATTCTTTTATCTGTCCAATTGAAAGCAATAAATTATGAAGTATTGCACGAGGCATATATATTAAAATACAGGCGGCAATCGCAATATAAATAATGATTTTATTTGTTTCCGGAGCACTTATTAATGTGTATAAAAGAACTATAAAACTAATAAAAATTTCAAAAAAGGTAAAATACCTAAACTCGGCAGATATAAGATTTTTATTTATCTTATCAAAATATTTTCCGCCATATCTTAAATATAACCCGTCAATCCATCCAAAACCTAAAAATCCTACATAACTAACATAAAAAATATACAACTGATAATAAGAATACTGTGTAACGCCTATGAATTTAGGCAGAATAAAAGTAATTATACTGCTTGCTATAAGCCCGATTATATTTGATATAAATGCTAATGATAAATTTTTAAATATGGGAACTGCTTTTTTCATCATTTTAGCAAATCTCGCATAAACAAATGAACATATATCTTTTTATGTATAATCTTAAATGGATAGATAAATAAATCAAAGAAAGCAATTTTTTTGATTACAGATACAAATTTACCTTTTTTATAATGTTTAATAAAAGAATTTCTTAACTTATGTCGAGGAAATGGTTTTTGAAGACTAGCACCACCTTCAATAGCCTCTTGATATGGTCGTTCAAAAAGTTTTATATTATTATCAAAATAAGAAATAAATTTTTGTCCTTTTTCAGTATTGCAAAGTATCATCGAAAGATTTATCGGACTTTCTTCAAACTTGGGCGAACTTGGCATTTGTGAAAGACCTAAAAAATCTCCAATTGTAATATCGCCTACACGTTCTTTGGAAGAATATCTGCACGTATAACAAGATTCTCTAAGTGTAATTCCTTTTAAAAATCCATAGTAATAAGGCTCTTCAAATGCATATTTATTGTATATTTTCTCTTTATTATTTTGCTTTTTACCTCTTATATAAAGATGAAAATTTTTATATTTTCTATTACTACGGAATGTAATTTTTTCAATAGATTTATACGATAGTTTTTCTTTTATTTCTTCTAAATTTTGATTGAAATATGATTGAGGAGAAACTCCATGGCATAGTATATCAACAGTTATTAATTTATCCTGATTTATGTTTTTTAAATCAAGATAATTTTTTAATGCTGCAATTTGGCAGGGCATTGCGATAAATAAAACAAAAGTACCATTTTTTAATTCTTCGCAGGCTTGTTTGTATATATAAGCAGTATCTGCCTGTATATATTTTGAGCCCTGAAATTTTAGAATATCATCCATTCTATCTGTTAATATGAATTTTGCTTGAAAATTATCATCAAAATAAACACCTGTAATTTTAGCATTCTTTATATTCTGAAGACAGTATTCATAAAAAGCTCTTGCAATACCGCCAGAAGCAGAATCTAATCTTTTTTCAAATTTTCTTATATATGCAGCATAACAATTAAGGGGAGTATGAATTACAGGTTTATTCAATTGCGGACAAACATTTCTGCACATATTACAGTCTATACATATATCTTCATTTATGTATGGTTTTAAGCAATCTAAATCGTCTTCAATAAACTTTATACAATTCTTAGGACATATATTCAAACAAGCTCCGCAGCCAGTACATAAATGCTCATCGCAGATAGATTTACTCATTTTCTTTAAGCGCCTCCAATAGGAAATTGAGTGATTTTTCTCTTTCCTGTTTAATAATATTATTGACTTTTTCATATTCAACAGGTATGTTAAGAATTTTTAAATCTTCATATGAAGAGACTAATCTGTTTTCTAATCCGAATAGATTTAAAATATCATATATTCTTGAATTTTGTGAAGATTTATCTGTATCTTTGAATCGTTTATATACTGCAAAATTTTTATTAAAGATTACGGAAAAAGCAATTGCATGAAAAGAATCTGTAATTACATATTTTGCATTATGAATAGCAGTAAGAAATTCTTCAACTCCAAAATCGGCATGCGCCACTCCCACATTAGGCACTATACGAGCTTCACTCGTAACAATGTGAACCGGAAGTTCTATTTTATGTGATAATTTTTTAATATCATCTACCCAATCTTGATTTTCACCTACAAAGTAGCAAAAAATATAATTTTTATTTTCTTCAATAGGCAAATTATTTGTGAGTATATTTTCCCAATCTTCTTTAGCTAAAAGATAAGTAGGGTCTAATACATTTGTTATATCCTTATTTAAAAGTTCTGATAACTCTTTTTGGGCAGATTTTTCTCTTACTCCTATTTCATAAAATTTGGATAAAGCCCTTTTATATAATTTTCTTCTAAAATCCGGAATTTTTTCAACACCAATACTTGAAGCATAAGCTACTTTCTTTTTATTGTCTTTTACAAAAGTAAGAAGAAAGGCTTCTCTTATGATATAAGGATTCCATATTTGGTCGCTTCCTGTTATATATATATCAGAATCTTTCTGCAACTGCTTATAATCAGAATATGACTTTATTTTATATATATTATTATATTTATCTGCAAAATCATTAATTTTTTTCTGTCTTATCTGATATTCACTATCTAATTTATTAAATTTTTTTGCAGGTTTCTTTGATATAAGCTCTATAATTCTCTTTGCAGATACAATAGGATGATCCATAAAATCATAATAATAATATTTTAATGTTTCAGGAATATATGCGTTATAACCATTATTAATCAATACTTTTACAAGTGCATAACTTTGCAAACAAGTTCCATAATTTAGAGCATTATACCAAGTTGCTACGCATATATTTTTATTTGTTTTAACCATAATTATTAATTGTACACAAAAAAAACAATTTATATAATATATTTTTATAATATAATAATAAAATTAAAAGGAGATACTATGCAGCAATATGTAAATAATAACAATATGTTTTATAATATTGAAGAAGATATGGATTTAACTGTTAATTTAAAAAAAATTTTACTTTCATCCTTTAAGAGAATAAATATAATTATACCTACATTTTTGATAGTATTAGTAATTTTTATCTGCTTTACTTTTATTCTTCCTAAAAAATATACAGTTAGTGCTGATATATATCTTAAAAACTCAAATAGTACAAATTTATCTGAATTTAACCCTTATCTTATTGAAAACTTTGGAGGTTCCGGCGGACTTGCTGAACAATTAGGAACTGGAACTTCGTCTGCATTAACAAATGAACTTGAAATTATAAAATCTCCACTTGTACTTGATAAAGTTATTCGAGAAAATAATATTAAATACGGAAAAAGATTCGGTATATTTCCTAATAAAAAAGAAGGAGAATATCTTTCTGCAGTTGCATTTGTAGGCAAAGGGAAAATATTATCTTTTAAAAATAAAAAAGGTACTAACATTATAACAATAGAATATACATCAAAAAAACCTGAACTTGCTTATAATATAGTATCTTCAATAATTACAAATTATATAGATCTGCATAAAGGATTAAACAGCGAAAAGTCAAAATCAGACAAAGAATTATTAGAAAAAGAATATAAACAAGCAAAAGCACAGCTTGATGAAAGAATGAAAACTGTTAGCGGTTTACCTTCTACTGCAATAGCTGGCTCAGGAAATATATCTGCTATGAGTGCCTTCTCTAAATCTGCACAAAGAGCAATGTCTAATATTCAAGGTCAATATGTTGCAGGGGAAAAATCACAACTTGCAGTTAAAGAAGATGCTGAAAAAGTTGCTCAACTTGCTAGAAAACTTGAGTGGGCTAAATTAGTTGATGAAATGTCTGATTCTTCAAAAGTTCTTATTTTAAAAGAGCCACAGCAGCTTCGTGATTTTGAATATTCTTCACCGAAATTATTAATTAATATAATACTTGGAATTGTTTTTGGTATATTGGCTTCATTAATTGCAGTTATATACAAAGAATTAACAGACAAAAAGCTTACATATTCAATGCTTGGCGATGATATTTTATACAAGGATAAAGATACAATAATCAACTTAAAGTCTGATTTATTAGCAAATGCAGACAAAAGAATTACCTTTGCTTTATTTGAAAATATTCCAGATGAAATTCAAGATACGCTTAAAAATTTTAAAAATATAACCTTTGTTAAGGCTGATATTTCAAACGATTTAATTGAAAAAGCAAAAAATTCAGATATTGTTTATTTGATTTCAACAATTAATAAAACAGACTCTAAATTATATAAACAAATTATAAAAATGTTGAAAAAAATAAATATAAAAACTATAAAAGATTTATTAGTATAATGAATAATACTAGAGAATAAAAAGGGACATAATAATGAGAGTTCAAAAACAATCGACTGTATGGCAGCCGAACTCAATGGGAAAATTTGATAAATTAAAATTAAAGTTTAATGATATGGCAATTGATACATTATTAAACTATTTAGGACATAATTTCAATAAGAAAAAATTAATAAACTTAGCAAAAACTTTTGAAAAAATAGCTGGTTCAAAAGGCGGAATAAATCACGCAAGAAGAATGCAATGGTTATTTGAAAGTGAACATCCGCATTTATTCTGGTGGAAAAGAATTCTAACAGAATTACATCCTAATTGCCGTAATAAATGGATTAAAAACTTTTTCGTAAACGGTTATTATGGCGATAATTTAAGAAAACGTTCAGAATTTAATAAAAAGAACGGTTTCTTTCCGCCTACAGTATTATTATCATCTATAACCAAAAGATGCAATTTTAACTGCAAAGGATGCTGGGCACATGAATACACAGTTGAAGAAGACCTAACAAAAGAAAAATGGAGAGAAATATTCACTGAAGCTCGTGATGTAATGGGTATACATATTATACCTGTTGTTGGCGGTGAACCTTTTGCAAGGAAAGAATTTTTAGAACTTGCGGAAGAATTCAGTGATTGCGCATTTATTACATTCACAAACGGTTCTTTAATTACAGAAAAAACTGTAGAAAAATTAAAGAAACTAGGCAATGTTCATCCAATGTTTTCATTAGGCGGTTTAAAAGAAAATACTGACGCTATTCGCGGTGAAGGCTGTTTTGATATGGTTATGCAAAAAATGGATATGCTTAAAAAAGCTGGCATTTTCTTTGGTGCAAGTATCACAGCTACAAGCCAAAACTGCGACGAAGTTACCTCTGATGAATTTATGAAAATGCTTTCAGATAAAGGTTCCTTATGGAGTTGGTTCTTCCATTATGTTCCTGTTGGCGACAGCCCGGACGTAAGTTTAGTTCCTAACGCAAAACAAAGACAGCAAATCTTAAAAGCGGTTTATAACGCAAGGAATACACTTCCTATGATGACTGTTGATTTTTGGGGTGACGGCCCTGAAATGATGGGTTGTATTGCAGGCGGAAGACAATATGTTCACGTAAATCCTCGTGGTGATGTTGAACCTTGCACATTTGTTCATTTAGCAACACATAATTTGAAAAATTGCACACTTACTGAAGCTTTAGCTTCACCATTTATGAAAGCTATTCGTGACGGTATTCCTTATGATGACGGTAATATGCTTCGTCCTTGTATGATTGTAGATAGACCCGAAATTCTAAGAAAATATTATGAAGAGTTTAAACCTTATGAAACTCACGAAAATGCTGCTGCATATTTAACAAATCCGGAAATTACAAGCAAAATAGACAAATATTCTCAAGATGTAAAAGAAATTCTTGATGAAGATTGGAGAAATAACCTTTGGATGACTATATTCCCGCTTGAAGGTGAATATTATGTTGATAGAGATAATTTCTGTTCTACTGAAAAACCGGAACATAAATGCACAGGTCATTGCTCCGGCTGCGGATGTTCATAATGAAAAAAACAATATTTCTATTATTATTTTTCATAATATATACATTAATTATAAAGTTTTGTCCCATAATTACGGAGTGGGACAAAGCTTTTATAATATATTTGCAAAATCTTTTGAAAGACTTACCATTAATTATTCCACAGCTTCCTGATTGTAAATTGTATTCAATAATGATTGCATTTCCTTTGATTGTTGGCGGAATATATTTTTTCAAACAAAAAACATATTTAAATATAGCATTTTTAGCTTCAATACCACTTATCACATTTCTACTAAACTGCATAATAAAACCAATAGTACATAGAATGCGCCCGCCTTATGAATTGCAATTGTTAGTTCATCCGCATAGTTTTAGCTATGTTTCAAGCCATAGTTTAGTAACTTTTTGCTTATGGAGCATTATTATTTATCTTATTTATAAACATTGTCAAAATAAAGTATTTAAAACACTTATTATTGCTTTATCTGTAATATGGATACTATTTGTAGGCTTCAGCCGTATTTGGCTTGGAGTACATCATCTTACTGATGTATTGGCAGCTTATTTATTAGGCTTTATACTTGTATCATTCTATGTAAAATTATTTTCTGTAAAGAGGCATCAATGAAAAATGTTCTGGTTGTAACTAATTTCAATGCGGGACGAAAAACAGCAATAAAATATAAAAAAAAGGTATTAGATTTTCTTATAAAGAGGGTAAATACCTTTAAATTTATTGGAATAGATGAACTTGAAAATACAGATACTGCGCAAATTGACACAATAATCGCAATGGGCGGAGATGGTACTGTAAATAAAGTTTTACCTTATTTAATAAATACAGATAAAACGCTTGGAATTATTCCTTGCGGAACAGCAAATTTATTAGCAGCCAAACTTGGTATTAGCAGTAATCTAGATAAAGCATTAAAAATACTTGAACAACAAAATACAACCAAAATCGATTGTATGGATATAAATGGATTTCCTTGTATTTTACGCTGTGGATTTGGCTACGATGCAGATATTATCTGCAAAACACCGCAAACATTAAAGAATAAATTCGGATATTTTGCCTACTTTATTGCAGGTATTATATTTGCATTAAGGCTAAAACAACGAGAATACAAAATACACATCAACAACGAATTAATTGACACACAAGCCTCGTGCATAATAATTGCAAACGCTGCAAATATGTATAAAAATATCGTATCTGTCGGAAAAAATTCAAAAGTTGATGACGGATTAATTGATATATTTATAATGAATGTAAAAAATCCGATAAGTTTTTTATTTGAATTTCTTAAAATAAGTTTAAATATAAAAACGAATACAAAAAATGTAAAATATCTACAAAGTGAACATATAGATATAGAAAATTCCTGGATTGCAACCCATATTGATGGTGAAAAGAAGAACTTGCAAGATATAATTAATATAAAAATAAAAAAGAACTGTATAAAAATAAATAAATAAAACATTTTAGATATTTTTATAAAACGTTCAATCAGCCTTTATAATTGACAGTTGCAGTAAATATAGGTATTATGAAATTATGAGTTTTTGGTTTCAAAAGAAAAAAAGTTATTATTGCTGTAAAAATTTAGAAGAAACAGTAATACTTCATAGAGATTGGTATAGCATATGTTCAATGTATGCCCATCGCAATAGTATTTATAGACCATTTTTTAATTATGATTCAAAAAATGGTTTCGATTATAAGACTTTTTTAAAAGTAAAACAATCAATTATAAAAGATTTAAAAAAAGGTAAAATTCATCAAGGCTGTATAGGCTGCAAAGATCTTAAGCAGCAAGAATGGACAGGTAAATGTGATAAACTTTATCATCTGCATTTTCGATTAAGTAAGAAATGTAATGCAAACTGTATTTATTGTTGTGATAATGTTGATAACAAAAATCCTGACAGGCTCTTTTTTAACGATTTAAAAAAATTAGTTAAAGAAAAGAAAATTGCACCTAATGCCTTAATGGAATTTGGCGGTGGAGAATTTACTTTACATGATGAATTTGATGAAATATTTAGATATTTACTTGATAATGGCTTCAAACACTATAAAGTTTATACATCTTGCCTAAGATATAGTCCTGAATTATCAGAAGCACTTAGCTATGGAGAATCTGAAGTCATTATTTCCGCTGACGCCGGGGATAGAGAAACTTTTACAAGGGTAAAACAGGCAAATACGTATGATAGATTTTTTGGAAATCTTGAAAAATATGTTGCTGCTCAAAAAGGAAATGACAGACAGGTAAAATTAAAATTTATTATTCTTAGAAATATAAATGATAGTGAACAGCAAATTGATTCATTTTTAAAAAAAGCAAAAGAAATAGGAATTAGAAAAGTTATATTTGATATAGATTTTCGAGATTTAAAAATGTTTCAATTTAAACCCGATAAAGAAATTGAAAAACATTTAATAGAAATTATTGCATACGCAAAAACTCGTGCAGTAGATTTCTACGGATTAGAATTTGAAAAATTCTGCAATATGGAAGTATTCGAGATGGAACATCCAGAAAAATTGATTTAGTTAAAAATTTTTTCAGTTATTTATTATATTAAAATCCTTGCCTAATTTTTCTTCTAAATCTTTTATTATCTCTGATAAAGGTACACCTAAAGCCTCTGCTATTCTCCACATCATTGTGAGTTTAGGTTCTATTTTCCCATTTTCTATTCTGCACAAATTTCCCGAATCAAGTTCATATTCATAGGCAAAAAGTGTTTGCGATTTTCCTATTTTGGTTTGCCTTTTTTCTTTAATTATTTCACCAAATACTTTAATGAGTTTATAAGTTTTTTCATTTTTATATTGCATACATACAGTATATTTGCTATAATAATTTTAACTATTGTATACATACAGTAAACGGTCATCTATTAAAAAGGGATATAAAATGTTAGATAAATTTATAAACATATTTGATGAATTAAATAAAATTCCGGATCCGCCTTATGATTATGAGTTTATGATGAACTTGCCGGAAAACGAATATCCTAAATATTTAAAAAAACTATATTTTTATAAAACTTCAAAGAAACTGAATTTAAAAAATCCTAAAAGATTTGAAGAAAAAATACAATGGCTAAAGATTTATGATAATTTACCTTTAAAAACATCATTAACAGATAAAGTATTAGTACGAGAATGGATAAAGAATAAAATTGGTTCAGAATATCTAAAACCTGTTTTATGGGTAGGATCAAATTTTGATGATATTCCTTTTGAAAGCCTGCCAAATTCATTTATGTTAAAAACAAATCATGGCTGTAGATGGAATTATGCAGTTAAAGATAAAGAAAAATTTTTACAAAATAAAGTGTTATTTGAAATAGTAAAGAAACGAATTAATGACTGGATGCATGCATCGTTCTTTCCTTTTGGAGGTTTTGAACTTCAATATAGAAATATTGTCCCCCAAATAATGGTAGAAGAACTTTTAAGAGAAGATTCTGCTGAAATGCCAATGGAGCTGGAAATATATTGTTTTAACGAACATCCTAAAATTTTTCAAAAAATTATACATGACAGCCCGGCAAAAGTTTGTATTTTTAATGATAAATATGAAAATATAGATTTAAAATTTTCGCGTGAACATATATTAATAGATGAAAGTGCTGATGATTTACTAAAACAAGCTGTAAATTTATCAAAATTACTATGTCAAGGATTTAAATTAGTCAGAATTGATTGGCTTATAAACAAGAATAAATTGTATTTTAATGAAATGACGTTTACACCATATTCTGGATTTTATTCATTTCCAGATATAAAGGTAGATTTAAAATTAGGGAAAATGTTAAAACTCAAATAAGAAAGGTACTTTTCTATGGACATTAATAAAAATTTTGACGAGATGGATTTAGATTCATTAACAGAAGAAGAAATTATAAATTTCTTTAGTGACATTATAGATGAACCTAGCGATGATTTATTTGCGGCATACTGCAGCGGCGGGCTTGGAGCCGGCGGAGGCAAATGCAGTTTAAAAGCATAATACAACAAACTAATTATGGAAATAACAATTGCTAAACATATCTCATCAAGAGTATATAAAACTAAACAGCCGACATTTGGCTTAATTTTTGATGAATTAACACATACTGATTATTGTTTAAAAGGTTATATAGCAGATTTATGGGATATTATTCTAAGAATAAAAGATTACAATTGTTCTTTAGAATACGCAAAACAACATAATATTGAAAACGAGTTAAAGCAGCTATTATCTGAACTTAAACAGAAAAAGTTTATAGATATTCCTATAAATATAGAATTTTCAGGATATAAATATTTAACTTCATTTGCAAAATATGATATAGAATACAATGAAAAAAATGAATTATTTTATAAATACATACATGAAATTATATATTTAAATAAATCATTTAAGACACTTTCACTTCAATTAAGTTATGATTGTAATCTAAAGTGTAAGCATTGCTTTAATCCAAAAAACAAAAGTTATGAACAATTAGATTTCGACATATGTAAAAAAGCAATAGATGAAGCCGATGAACTGGGTGTTATAGAAGTTGCGATAACAGGCGGAGAATGCACATTAAATAAAGATTTCTTGAAAATATCTCAATATATTCGTTCAAAACATATCTCCTTATCTTTTTTGACAAACGGGCAAAAGTTGTATGATGATAAAAATTTGCTGGACGAAGTTATAAAACTTTATCCTTCTCAAATTCAATTAAGCTTATATAGTATGAACCCGAAAGTTCATGATTATATAACAGGAAAAAATGGCTCACATTTTAAGACACTTTATGTAATAAAGAAACTAACAGATGCCGGAATCGGCATTGCCATTAGCTGCCCTGTTTTTAAACTAAATAAAGATGATTACAAAGGAGTTATTGCTTTTGCAAAAGAATTGAATATTAAGTTACGTACAACTTGTTTATTCATGAATAATCCGGATAATCATAACGATTATCTTAAAGCTGACAATGAAACTATAAAACAATTTTATATTAATTTATTAAAAGGAAAAGAACATTTTCGCTCAAAATCATTTATAGACAGCAATACAATTATATGTAGTTCATCTGGAACTTTTATGATGAATATTGCACCTAATCTAGATATTACCCCATGTAATGATTTTAATTATCCACTTGGTAATCTTAAAAATTCTTCTTTAAAAGATGTAAGAAAAAATGCTTTACCTGATTTTATAAAAAAATTCTATAATCTGAAGAACTTAAAAGGATGTTTAAAAGATGATTATTGTAAATATTGCTGCTATGCACCGGAATATCTTTTTATATATGAAAACAAAGAACTTGGTAAATACGAACCTTTTTGTGAGCAGGCAAAAGCATATGCAAATGCGATGAAAATATTGGAGAATTACTGAAAAAACAAATGAACATCATAATAGAAAAACACATATCATCAAGGGTATATAAAACAAAACAAACATCATTTGGCTTGATTTCCGATGAATTAACACATATTCATTATTTTTTAAAGGGAGCTATAGCAGATTTATGGGATGTTATTCTCAGAAAAAATGACTATACTTTTGCGTTGGAATATGCAAAACAAAACAATATGGAAAAAGAACTAAAGCAATTATTATCAGAACTTAAACAGAAGAAATTCATAAATATTTCAATGGATTTGCCGTTTTTAGGATATAAATATTTAACTTCATTTGTGAACAGATCTAAAAAATTAGGTATATTTGATAAATGTTTAAATCAATTAATTTATAAAAACAACTCATTAATTACACTCATTCTTCAGTTAAATTATGATTGTAATCTAAAATGTAAGCATTGCTTTAATCCAAAAAATAAAATGAATGAACAATTAGATTTTGAAATATGCAAAAAAGCAATAGATGAAGCTGATGAACTGGGTGTTATAGAAATATCTATGACAGGAGGAGAGTGCACAATAAATAAAGATTTTCTAAAAATAGCAAAATATATTCGCTCTAAACATATATCTCTATCATTTTTAACAAATGGACAAAAATTATATGATGATAAAAATTTGTTAAAAGAAATTATAAATCTTCATCCTTTTAGGGTTGAACTTAGTCTTTACAGCATGAATCCTGAGATTCATGATTGTATAACAGGACAAAAGGGCTCGCACTTTAAAACGCTTAATGTAATAAAGAAACTTCGAAAAGCTAATATAAAAATTATGGTTAACTGTCCTGTTTTAACTATAAATAAAAATGATTATAAAGATATTTCTGCTTTTGCAAAAGAATGGGATATTACATTAATTACAGGCTGCATATTTATAAATAACCCAGATAATTGCAATGATTATCTTAAGGCTGATAGCAAGACTACTGAGGAGTTTTATATTGATAAAATCAAAGAAGAAGGCAATATACGCGCAAACTCATTTATTAATGATAACAAGGCAATTTGTAATTTTGCCGGAAGATTAATGCTAAATATTGCGCCAAATCTTGATATTACACCTTGTAATGATTTTAATTATCCGCTTGGTAATTTTAAGACAAATTCTTTAAAATCAATACGAGAAAATGCATTACCCGGTTTTATAGAAAAATTTTCAAAATCAAACTTAAAAGAATGCTTTAAAGAAGATTATTGCGAATATTGCTTTTACTGTCCCAAAATACTTTTATACAGTACTAAAGAACTTGGGAAATTTGAAACTTTTTGTGAACAAGCAAAGGCATATGAAAAAGCACTAAATAAATTGGATAAAACTAATAATAAAGGATAATAAAATGAAAGTTTTATTAGTTAATCCACCATTATCATTTCCCGATTTTATATACTCTGCTATTCCCTTACTGTTAGGTCAGCTTAAATATAACAATATTGATGCAGATGCTATAGACATGAATGTGGAATTTATAAAAGATATAACAGGCAAAGAACACCTGATAAAAACAAAACAGAAAGTTGAAACATTATATAAACAAAGATTTTCTAACAATTCTTCAAATAATCCGAAGGAACAGTTTTTAGGACAGAATAAAGCAATTCAAAATTGTTTATCACAACCCAAAATTCTCAATATGATAATAAACAACGCCGATAGCATTTATTCTAATTATATGAAAATGAAAAATACTAAATTTGATAAGAAAAAAGCAATATTAATGGAATTTTCACTTAAATTTGCATTTTTGCCCTTCTCAAAAATTGTATCAAAATTAAATTACTTAGAGAATAAGGCTCCATATATTATAGAAAAAACACAATTTTCTTTGAATGCTATTGATTTAGAAAAATACTGCAATGATTCATCAAAAAATATTTATATAGATTATTTTAAAGAAAAGATTAAAGAAATAAATGCAAATCAATATGATATTATTGCTATTACAATTCCTTTTGAAGCAAATTTGTATCCTTCATTAACTTTAGGACGAATATTAAAAGAATATACAAATGCCAAAGTAGTATTTGGCGGAATAATACCAACCTCTGTTGTAGATAGTTTTATAAAATATCCATCATGGTTTGGTAAATACTTTGATGAGCTTCTTCTTGGGGAAGGTGAGTTATCTATTCTGCAATATGTTAAATATGTTGAAAAAAACCTTCCAGCACTTGAAGTTAGCGGGCTTGTTTACAAGAAAAATGGTGTAATATTAAAGAACGATATTAAATTTATAAAAAACATAGAAGAAATAAAACCGCCTTGTTATGATAGAATAGACTTTAATAATTATTCATCCCCTGTTATATTATTAGAATTTTCAAAAGGTTGTTATTGGGGCAGATGCATTTATTGCTACTCAAGCGCACACAAAAGATATCATATTAAAAATCCGATTAAAGCGGCAGATATGATTGAACAGCTTGTTCAAAAATATAACATTAGAAATTTTAATATTTTTGATGATGCATTAAGTCCAAATTTCCTTGATAAATTTTCCGAAGAATTAATAAAAAGAAATTTAAAAATACACTATGTATGTTTTCTTAGATTTGAAAATAACCTAACATTTAAACTATTAAACAAATTTTATAAATCCGGATTAGACGCAGTATTTTTTGGTTTAGAAAGTGCTTCAAATAAAATATTAAAGCTAATAGATAAAGGCATCAATCCGGAAGTTGCAGAAAGAATAATAAAAGATTGTTATAAAATTGGAATAAAAGCTCATGTCGGAATTATTATTGATTTTCCTAAAGAAACAGAAAAGGATTTATTAGAAACGCTGAATTTTATAGAACGCAATGAAAAATATATTGATTTAGTAGATACTTTTCATTTTTCTATTTTAAAATCATCTAATATAAAGAAATGCATAGAAATTTTAAATGTAAAGAATATTCTTGAAACAGAAGAATTTGGTGCATATTTGTCATTTGATAAAGAAGAAACAATTAAAAAGAAAAAGCTTGATAAAATATTAAAAGAATATGGAATACAAATATCACCAATATATAGTAAATGGTAAGAATGATAAAAATAGGAAATAAAAAAACCGCCATAAACTGGCGGTTAAAATGGTGCCACGTCTCACTCTGCCGAACAAAATGATTAAGTATCATTTTGTGAGAGGGGAGAACCCAAATTTATGAAGTAAATTTGCGTGAGATTTCGAGACAATAAAAAAACCGCATTTAAGCGGTTAAATGGTGCCACGTCTCGGAATCGAACCAAGGACACAGGGATTTTCAGTCCCTTGCTCTACCAACTGAGCTAACGTGGCTTACCTATGTATTTATCATATCAAAAACAAATTGCGTGTCAATAAAACTTTTATAAAAAATCCCTGTTTGAAGCAACATATTCAGAATATGTTAATACATTTGCATTACTACTAATGATTTTTGCACATTTTTTCAAGCCTAATTTTGAAAGCTGGCATGATGTTATTATATACTTATTATCCAATTCTTCTTTTTTATAAAAGACTTTTTCAATAAGCACTTTAGCTAATTTTTTATATTTTAAAATAAAAAAGTTTTCCATTAGTGAACAACTGCCTTTTTTATTTATTACAGGCATTTCTTCTGAAAAATATGCCGCATCTTTTCTAATTAATGGTTTATGGTAAAAGCTATTTTTATAAAATGGAATATCAACATAATTCATTTTTAATAAATCATCAATCCTAATTAACTTATGAGAAATCTCATCAATTTTTGATAAAGTTTCAAAACAAGAATCACATGAACAAGCAATATACTTAGCATCCTTTGGAATAGATTTAACTATTTTTTCGGAATTTTTTTGAAATTTTTTCAAATTACCGTCACTTAAATACGGAAGACCACAGCAGCAATTATTTATTGAAATAACATCGTAATTAAGCTGCTCTAATATATTTAAAGTTGCATTTTTATCTGAAGGATTAACATATTTATTGATACAACCTTGAAAATAAACTACTTTATCTTCATTTGAATTTTTTACAATTCTTTTTTTTCTTTTAATTAAAACTTTCTTTTTTAATAAGCGGTGCATATTTAAGTATAAAAAATAATAAAAAGAGAAACCAAATAATCTAAATCTAAATTTATTTATAGATTTTAATTTAGTAAATAAATCAGCTGCATCAATATTACTTGGGCAAAAATTCTTACAAGCGTTACAGTTTAAACAAATATCAAGATTTTTAATAAAAGATTTTGTTATCTTCTTTCCATTATTAAAAAAATTATTCAAAACAATGTAGCGCCCTCGAGAAAGAAACATTTCATTTTTAGTTGCAAGATATATAGGACATACACTTTGGCATAATCCGCATTTTGAACATTTATATACTTCTTCTTTTATTTCAGCATCGATCATATATTAATTATCGTATAAAATTCATTATCTTACAATTGCAATTTATCTTTAATTATATGATAATTATATGTTATGGCGTTAAAAAATTATATAAAAGATAAAAAAAATATTGCATATATATTATTATTTTCAGTAATAATATTCGCTTGTTTTTGGGCATTTATCTCTGCAGGATTAATAACAAAATCATTTAAGACTAAAATAGTATCCCAAACATATAAGAATAAAGAAGCAAATATTGAAAGCTTGTTAGTTACCGAAACTAAAAACGGAGAAAAACTTTGGGAACTTTATGCAGATAGCGGCATGTATACAGATGAGAATGGTGTTGTTCTTTTAGAATATTTAATCGGAAATTTTTATGATAAAAATCAAGTAACAGCAAGCTTTAAATCAGATAAAGGTACATATAATTCAAATAAAAAACAAATAATTTTGTACGACAACGTAGTACTTGTATATAAAGACGGAACAAATCTTTCAGCAGAAAGAATAACATATTCAGGCAAAAATGAGGATATTATCGCTGAAGGCAATGTAAGAATAGAACGTCCAAATGAAGCCGTCATTTGGGGCACAAAAGCTATTTTAACCGGCGATTATTCAGACTTTCACATTGAAGGAAGAACAAAATCACAATTTTATATGTAAATAAGGTAAGATATGAAAAGACAAATAATTAATTCAATATTGATTTTAACATTTATAACAGCTGGCATTTCACATGCTGCATCTTTAACAGTTGAATCAGATACACAGGAATTTAAAGATACAGATAGTAAAATATATCTTGAGGGTAATGTAAAAATTAAAACAGATAATATTAACGTACAAAGCCCAAGAGCGGTTGTTGAGGTTGACCCTAAAAATAACAAGGTTAATAAAGTTGAATTCAAAGAAAACGCATACTCATACCAGCTTGAAAGCGGGAAAAAACATGAAATTAAAGCGCAGATTTTGCAAATGTCTTTGCTTAACAAAGTTTTTTCAGCTCAAGGAAATACAATTTCTTCTATCACAGAAAATGGCAGACCTATAGTTATTGTAACTGCTGATAAACAGGAATATAACAAAACAACAAATACAATGAAAGCTACAGGAAGTGTTAATATTATCTATAAAAATATAGAAACTTTCTCTTCTCAAGCTTATGTTTATCTAAATAATAAAAATGATATTAAAAAGATTGAATTAATTGGCAATGCAAAATTAAATCAAGATAAAAGCAAAATCAATGCAAATAAATTAACTTACGACAATATAAAAGAAGAAGCTATAGCAGTTGGCAATGTATATTCTAATATTGTATCAGAAGATGATAAAAACATAGAAGTTTGGTCAAATTATCAATCTTATGATAAAAAAGCAAATGTTGTAAGTGCATCAGGCTCAACTAAAATTAAATATGAAGATTATACTGCTACAGGTCCAAAGGTTAATGTTTATGGAAATAAACAAACAAAAAAACTTAATCAAGCTGTATTTATCGGCCGTTCTAAAATAGAAACAAAAGGAAGAACTATTGAAGCAGATAGAATTACAATTACAATGAATCCTAAGGATTTCAAAGCAGAAGGAAATGTAAAATCTGTAATTCCTAATATTGGTAATTAATATTCATACCTTTTAAAATAAATGTTTAATAAGTAAGTTTGTCAGATCCTGAAACAAGTTCAGGATGACACATGCTATTTTATGGCTTTTTAGAATTGTTTTGAACTCTTACAAGTTTGTTTATTAAAAATTCATGGAAATTTCTATATAACGTCATCTATTTAAAAAGTTAAATTTGTCATCCTGAACTTGTTTCAGGATCTTATCAGCTTAATACAGAATCTTTAATATAAACAAAAAAAAGAGCGGACTAAATAATCCGCTCTTTTTTTGTATTTAAAATCAAATTACATAAAGTGTCTTACCCAAATGTAAGCTGAT
This sequence comes from uncultured Vampirovibrio sp., assembly GCA_910583875.1. GTDB lineage: Bacteria > Cyanobacteriota > Vampirovibrionia > Gastranaerophilales > Gastranaerophilaceae > Avigastranaerophilus. The sequence goes on from CAJTXT010000002.1 coordinate 359,115, forward strand.
GATAAAGCTAATGAAATAAATACAACAACAACACCGTATTTCATAAATTCCAAGAATTTAATTTTATGACCGTGTTTTGCTGAATTTTCAGAAACAATAACGTTAGCAGCTGCACCAATGATTGTAAGATTGCCTCCTAAACAAGCACCTAAAGATAAGCTCCACCATAAAGGAAGAACAAAATCTCTACCTTGAGCAAGCTCAATCTCGTGAATCATAGGCGCCATAGTTGCTGTATATGGAATGTTATCAATAATACCTGATAAAATACCGGAAGCCCATAAAATAACAAATGAAGCTATTTTTTGAGAACCTGCTGTTACTTGTAATAACCAGTCAGCCATTAATTTAATACCGCCTGCTGCTTCAAATGCACCGATAATAATGAATAATCCAACAAAGAAGAAAATAGTATTCCATTCAACTTCTTTGAAGGTTTCTTCCGGATTTTCAAATAATAACAATATACTTGCACCAATAAATGCTATAATACAAGTTGCAATATGTGTTATATCGTGTGTTAAGAAACCTACAATAACTAAAGCTAAAATAAACATACTTCTTTTTAATAAAGCATAGTCTGTAATAGTTTTTGAATTATCAATTTCTTGAATACTTGCCATTTTCTCTTCTGTAGTAACAAGTTGTTTTCTAAAGCAAAGATATAAAAATGCAAGTACAACAACCATAATAATAAAACAAATAATTGTAAGTTCAGATATGAAATCCATAAATGAAAAACCTGCAGCGCTGCCGATAATAATGTTTGGCGGGTCACCAATTAATGTTGCAGTACCACCAATATTAGAAGCAAATATTTCTGTCATTAATAACGGCACAGGGTTTAAATCTAATTGTTTTGCTACAACAAAAGTTATAGGCATTATAAGAATAACAGTTGTTACGTTATCTAAAAATGCTGATAAAATTGCTGTAAAAAATGCTAAAACAATAAGAACCATTAAAGGTTTACCCTTAGTCATTTTTAAAAGTTCGATTGCTACCCATTTGAAAACACCGCACCTTGTTGTGATGTTTACAATAATCATCATGGAAACTAATAAGAAAATTACATTAAAATCAACAAAGTTAATAAAATATAATTCATTCAAACCTGTTTCAGCTATTTTTTCTTGGCTTACTAACCCTGAGAAAACAACAACCGCTGCACCCAAAAGAGCTATAGTAACCTTTGGTATTTTTTCAAGAGCAATAAAAATATATGCAAGTATTAAAATTGCAGCAGAAATTACAATCGCATGGTTTTGAACCAGTGTGTAAAATTGTTCCATACTCTACCTTTCTTAAATGTATATCATATCTATGATAACAAAAACATAGTAAGTATGTAAGTAAAAAACTTTGGAAATTTATATCTTACTTTTTACTAATTTTACTTAAAAAATAGTCATAATGTCATTCCGAACTTGTTTGACTACTTTTTCCAAAATCTTTGATTTTGTGAAAAATGTCTGGTTTCCCACGGAATCTGAGCAGATTTAAACTATATTTCTAAATTTCAGACCCTGAAATAAATTCAGGGTGACTGTTAGTCTTTTTATTATTTCGTCATTCATAACTTGTTTTATTTATTTTTCAATGATTTTTGATTGCAAATAAAATAACTAGCAAAAAAATTTTTTATCATTGTTATAATTAATGTAGAGGTTATAAGGAGTTCAGCATGAGGGTAAATTCTATTTCAAACGTTTCATTTGGAGCTAAAAAAGCGAAAATGAAAAAGAACAATGAACAAAAAGAACAGTATTACAAATGGGTTAGCCAAAATCAAGTAAATCAAACTTTGAAAATGGCAAAAGGCAGAGAAGTTGAAAACGGAAAATTTGAAGCAGGTAAAGCAATTGCTACATTAGTTGGATTTGCTGCCGGCATGTATACTGTTTTTAATTCAATAAAAACAGGAAATATACAAAGAAGTGTTCAAGAAATTACACCTCAAATTACAAAAATGAAAAATAAAAGTCTTATAGGTTTAGGAATAACCGCTATTGCTTTAAACACAAGAAATGTATTAGATATTCTTAATAGAAAAAATGCAGATAAAACAGCAAATGAAAGAGGTTTCTTAACAAGCCGTCAAGAAGGTAAAGTAAGAAATGTACAACAATCATATAACTTAGCAGATGCTATTTATAACAAAAATGTACAATAATTACATATAATATATGAAAAGGCAGATACATATAGTATCTGCCTTTTTTGTTAATAAGAAAAAACAAGGGGCATAATTTAACGCCCCTTGAATATTATTTAATGTCTTTATAAGAACCTTTGAACTTATCTGTATATGATGTATGTAATAAGTGATGAGCTTTTTCGCTTCCGGGCTTGCCGCCTAAGCATTCATCATAAAGTTTTATAATATCAGGATTTGTATGAGATTTTCTTAATTCAAGATTTTTATCTTCTTCATATAATCCTTGCGCACGTTTTTCTTTAATTTTTGAATCCAAGCAACTTGTAGGTTGGCCGCCGCCATTTACACAACCTCCCGGGCAAGCCATAACTTCCAAAATATGATAATCAGATTTACCTGCAATAAGTTCTTGCAATGATTTTTCTGCTTCTTTTAATGTTGATACAACTCTTACTTTTACTTGAGTTCCTTTAATATCAACTATCATATCTTTAGTTCTGGATTCAGCATCAACACCTCTTAAAGGTGTAATATCAATGTTGCTTAATTCTTCACCTGTAACCATATTATAAGCAGTTCTTACAGCAGCTTCAGCTACACCGCCAGAAGCTCCAAATATAGTACCTGCACCTGTATACAATCCAAATGGTGAATCTGCTTTTTCATCTTTTAATTTCTTAAAGTCAATCCCAGCAGCTTTTATCATTTTAGCAAATTCTTGAGTTGTTAAAACAATATCTGTTTCACCGAATAATTGTTCTCTTATTGCTTCATATTTCTTTGCCGTACAAGGCATTACAGAAATAACTGCAATATTTTCTTTTGTATAGCCTTCGTAATAGTTAGGTAAGAACTCTTTAACAACAGGAGATAACATACCTTGAGGAGATTTACAAGTTGATAAATGGTTGATTAACTCAGGGTGCTGAGTTTCAACATATCTTACCCAAGCAGGACAGCAAGATGTGAATAACGGAAGATTTTCGCCTTTTGTAAGTCTTCCTACAAATTCATTTGCTTCTTCCATAATTGTTAAGTCTGCTGAGAAGTTTGTATCAAAAATCAAATCAAAACCTAATCTTCTTGCGGCTGCATATATTTTACCGATAGTATTTTCACCTGCTTCAAGGTTAAATTCTTCGCCAAATGCAACTCTTACAGATGGAGCAAATTGAATAACAACTTTCTTCTCTTTGTTGTTGATTAATTCCCAAGCTCTATCTATATCAGATTTTATTGACAATGCACCTGTCGGACATACGCTTTGACATTGACCGCAGAATACACAATCCACTTGAGATAAATATCTTCCGTTCATAGGTGATACAACTGTATTTGAACCTCTGTTTACAAAACCTAAAACGCTATGACCTTGAAACTCACTACAAGCTCTTACACAAGCACCGCAAAGAATACATTTTGATGGATCACGTACTATTGAAGGATTAAAATTATCAATAGGAAGATAATCTTTTTCTTCTAATTTCGGGAAACGAATATCTGTAATTCCGTATTCAGCCGCATATTTTTGAAGCTCGCAATTTCCTGATTTTTCGCAAGTTAAGCATTCTCTTTTATGGTTTGCAAGTAATAATTCAAGAATAGTTTTTCTTATTTTACGTACTTTATCGGAATTTGTTTGAATTTTAATACCTGCTCTCGGAGGCATTGTACAAGAAGCTTGAATTCCTCTGCCTTCTTGTTCAACGATGCACATTCTGCAAGCACCATATTGTGTTAAATCAGGACGGTGACAGAATGTAGGAACATCAAAACCGTTATTTCGAATTACTTCAAGCACCGTTTTTTCGTCGGTAAACTCAACTTCTATATTATTTATAAATAATGTTTTCTTATCACTCATTTTATTAAATTCCTTATGTCTTTCTATTTGATTTCTATTGCTTTAAACGGACAATTATCAATACAAGCACCGCACTTAATACATTTATCTTGATTAATTTTGTGAGGTTCTTTTATTGTTCCTTCAATAGCACCTACAGGGCAATTTCTTGCACATTTTGTACATCCCTTACATTTATCTTCTTGAATTTCAAAATGTTTAAGTGCTTTACAAACACCCGCAGGACATTTTTTATCTTTAATATGAGCAACATATTCATCTCTGAAATATTTTAATGTTGATAATACAGGGTTCGGAGCAGATTTACCAAGACCGCATAAAGAACCTTCTTTAATAACTTCTCCAAGTTCTTCAAGCGTATCTAAATCTTCCATTTTGCCCTGACCTCTAACTATTCTTTCAAGAATAGCAAGCATTTGTTTTGTACCTTCACGGCAAGGAGTACATTTACCGCAAGATTCATGCTGTGTAAAGTTCATAAAGAATCTTGCAACTTCTACTATACAAGTGTCTTCGTTCATAACAACAAGACCGCCTGAACCTACCATTGCGCCTACTTTTTTCAACTGATCGTAGTCCATAGGCATATCTAAATGCTCTTCTGTTAAACATCCGCCAGAAGGCCCGCCTATTTGAACAGCTTTAAACTTTTTGCCGTTTCTGATTCCACCGCCCAAATCAAATACAATTTGTCTTAAAGTTGTATTCATCGGAACTTCGATTAAACCTGTATTATTAACTTCACCTGTTAATGCAAATGTTTTTGTACCTTTTGAACCTTCTGTACCCATCGCACTAAACCATTCTGAACCGTTAGTAATAATTAAAGGTACATTCGCAAAAGTTTCAACATTGTTTAAAAGTGTAGGACGTTTAAATAAACCACATTCAGCCATGTGAATATTTTTAGGACGAGGCATACCTCTTTCACCTTCAATTGAAGCGATTAATGCTGATGATTCACCGCAAACAAATGCGCCTGCACCTTCTTTAATGTGAATATGGAAGCTGAAATTACTTCCCATAATATTTTTACCAAGAAGATTTCTTTCTTCAGCTGCTGCAATAGCCATTTTTAAACGTTTAATAGCTAACGGATATTCTGCACGAACATATATATAACCTTCATCAGCACCTACGGCGAAAGCTGCAATAGCCATACCTTCAAGAAGTTTATTAGGGTCATCTTCCATAACACTTCTATCCATAAATGCACCCGGGTCACCTTCATCACCGTTACAAATTACATAAGACTTTCCGCCGCGATGTTGGTAAACACTTCTCCATTTTTTACCTGTAGCGAAACCGCCGCCGCCTCTTCCTCTAAGTCCTGATTTTTCTATTTCACTTATAACAAATTCTTGGTCATTTTCTTCCAATACTTTTGATAAAGCACTGTATGCACCTGCTGCAATTGCTTCATCCAAACTTTCAGGATTAATTAAACCGCAATTTTTCATTGCTGTTCTTGTTTGTTTAGCATAGAAGTTCATTTCTTCATTGTTTACAACTTTGCTGTTTAATGCAGGGTCAACATATAATAAACGTTCAACTATAGTATTGTTTTTTAATGAGTCATATATTTCTTCAACATCTTCTTTTTTTACATGAACATAAGTTAATTTTCTATCTGGAATTACAACCAAACAGCCTTGTTCACAAAACCCAATACAACCTGTAGGAATAACGCTCATTTTATCTTCTTTTGTAAGAATATCAGCATTAGCGCCAAGTTCCTTAAATTTTTCAATCAAATCAAGAGCACCGTTTGCAAGACAACCTGTACTTGCGCATACAAGAATTCTTCTTCCTTGTTTATTAATAATCTCTTGAGCTTTTTTTTGCTCTTCTTTAATATCAACAGTTAATTTAATTTTTTCCATATTACATATTCTCTTTCAATAAAGTATCAATAACAATTTCTACAGCATCCGGAGTCATCTTCGGATATATTTTTTCGTTAATTACTATTGCAGGAGCTAAACTGCAAGCACCTAAACAGCTTACTGTTTCAAGAGAGAAAAGACCGTTATCTGTTGTCATTTTTCCGTCAGTTAATTTTATTTTATTTTTAACTGCTTCAAGAACAGGCATTGAGCCTCTAACGTGGCATGCGGTTCCATCGCAGACTTTAATTTCATATTTACCTTTTGGTTCTAATGAAAATTGAGCATAAAAAGTTGCAACACCAAGTACAGTTGCCGGTGAAATTCCTTCTACTTTTGTACCTATGTATATCATAGCTTCTTCAGGTAAATATTTGTATATTTCCTGTACTCTTTGAAGCATTGCAATCAAATATGATTTTTTACCTTCATACGCATTAATAATTTCATCAAGTTTCCTCGTATCTACTGATGAGGGAGCTTCTACAACCATTAGTTTCCTCCTATTCTGTGCAGTTGAATTATATTTGTACATTATAACATTAACAAAAATTTTAGGGAAAGTATTTTTAGTTTTTTTAAGGTGATTAATTATAATATATTAACTCGTATTTACTATATGCAGAATCTTATACTTGGTATAAAATAAAATGTAAGATTAAGGAGACTAGTCGTTTATGAAAAAATTAGTATGGCTTTTAGTAAGCATTTTATTAATACAAAATTATGCGTTTTCTCAAACTGTATATGATGAAAATTATCAAGAAAGTCCTAATTATATTCAAGGTTCAAAATATCTTGCAAATTCACAATATTCAAGCGCAATTAATGAATTTAAAAAGGCATTAAGAACAAATCCAAATGATTCTTCTTCTCTAATAGGTCTTTTTAATTCTTATAATATGAGGGCTCAATATTATAATAATGTTGTAAAAGCTGTAGATAACGCTATTTCAGATTTAAAATCATCTATATTTTTTGTTAAATATTTCTCAAACGGAAGTACTATTTCGCCACAAACACTTGCTGCTATTGAGAAAAATTTAGCAATTTTAGAAAGTAACTCTAAACAACCTATAACAGCTGATACAAGATTTAATAATGCAAAAACATCAAGAACAAAAGGCGAATTTGCAGCAGCTGCTTATGATTACTATCAACTTGTAAATAACGAAAAGTATAAGGTAGAAGCTAATTGCGGAATCGGTGATATATATAAAATCTTTAATAGACCTGATATGGCATTAAGATTTTATCAAAACGCACTTGTTTTTTCTCCTGATAATACTGATATTCACTTAAAGCTAGCTAGAACTTATGAACAATTAAATGATTTTACATCCTCTTTAAATGAATATAGCTTAGCTTTAAAAAACTCTTCAGAAAACGAAGATATTTTAAACTCTTTAGAAAAAATATGGCAGAAAAAAGTTGATGAAACGCCGAAAGATGCAGAAGCACACGCAAATCTTGGTGTTGTATATCAAAAACAAAAAAGATATATTGAAGCTTTAACAGAATATAAAAAAGCGGAAGCGCTTAACCCTTCAAATATAAATACCAAAATAAATATAGGTACTTTATACCAAGAACAAAAAAATTATGAAGCAGCTTTAAACACATATAATGCTATTCTTCAACTTCAGCCGCAAAATACCGATGTTATGGTATTTAAAGCAGAGTGCTTAAAAGGCTTAAAAAGAAATGAAGAAGCTATTGCTCTTTATAAATCTGTTTTAAATTTAAAACCAAATAATACAACTGCAAAAGCTGAACTGTTTGACCTTTTAAAAGATACAATGCCAGCTGAACAAGTTCTTGATTTCTTATATAAGAATGTTCAAAATAGTCCGATGAATGCTGATTCTTATTACGAATTTGCTTATGAATTGCATAAAGCAAATAAAATTGATGATGCAATTGTTTATTACACTCAAACAATCAAACTTGATAATAAAAAAATTGACGCATATATAAATCTTTCTCAAGCATACAGACAAAAGAAGGATTACAATAATGCTTATGATGTAATTCAAAAAGCTATGGCAATTGAACCGAATAACCAGTTGGTAAAGAAACAACACGATTTAGTTGCAAAAGAATATGCTGCAAATAACTATACAATAGCTTCAAATGCACTTCAAAGCGGTGACTATAACAAAGCTATAGCTGAATATATGAAAATAAATCCTCCAACATCTGATTCTCTAATAGGGATTGCTGCTTGCTATCAATCAATGAAAGATTACCAAAAAGCTATTGAATACTATAAAAAAGCTATGGAACTTGATACTAAAAATAGTGACATTCCATATTACATAGCTTCATTATTTGCTGATTCAAACAATTTTGAGCAAGCAAAGGTTTATGCTGATATGTCACTTGCAAAAAATCCAGCAAATACAAAAGCAAAAGAAATTATTGATTATGTGAATGCAAAAGAAGTTGAAAAACAGTTAGCAAAAGCTGTTGAATTGTATGATTCTCAAAAATACAATGAAGCAATAGCCTTGTTTGATAAGGTATTAAAAATAGAACCTTCTAATGCAACTGTATATTATTACCGTGCAATGTCATTTGATGCTTTAAACAATTATCAAAAAGCAATTGCAGATTATAAAGCTACATTAAAATATGCACCTGATATGGTAATTGCTTACTATTCTTTAGGTGTTGACTACGATGCTATTGAAAATTATGCAGGTGCAAAAGAAAGTTATCAAAAATATGTAGAATTAAGCAATGAAGACAATGACTTTAAGAAATATGCACAAAGCAGAATTAATGAGATTAAGTAATGGAAGCAATATCTGAAAAAAATCAAATTAAAATAGGCAATGTTATAATAAATAGCAGAGTTTCGCTTGCGCCGCTTGCCGGAATAACAGATTTTGTTTTAAGGCAATTAATAAGAGAATACTCATCAACATGCCTGCTTACAACCGAAATGATTAGTTCAGAAGCTTTAGTTCAAAGACCGGATTGTAATATTACCTTTACAAATGAAAAAGAAGCCCCTGCAGCTTTTCAAATAGAAGGTCATAAACCGGAACTAATGGCAAAATCCGCTAAAATATTAGAACAAAAAGCCTCAATAATAGATATAAATATGGGATGTCCTATAAATAAAATAGTAAAAGGTAATGACGGATGTTCTTTAATGAAAAACCCGGAGCTTGCAAAAGATATTGTTTTAGCCGTAAAAGAAGCAGTAAATATTCCGATAACTTGTAAATTTCGCTTGGGCTGGAGTCAAGATACTAAAAATTTTGTAGAATTTGCTCAAATGCTTCAAGAAGCAGGCGTCAGCGCTGTTACTGTTCATGGTCGAACACGCTCCCAAATGTATGCAGGTAATGCAGACTGGGCTGAAATTGCAAAATTAAAAGGTGAAATTGATATTCCATACTTTGCAAACGGTGATGTTATAAGCCCACAAAGTGCAAAAGAATGTCTCGAAATTTCAAAAGCAGACGGAGTTGCTATAGGCAGAGCTGCAATGGGTGATTTATCACTAATTAGCAGAATAGAAAAATACTTAAAGGAAGGTGTTTTAATTCCAGAGCCAAATTTAAAAGAAAAAATTTCAATGCTCAAAAAACACTTAGATTTTCAAATAGCATTTAGAGGTGAAGAAACTGGTATAAAGTTCTTTAGAAAATTCTACCCCTGCTATATAAGAAATATACGAGGCGGCGGAGAGTATAGACATAAATTAGTAACCGAATTAAATTACCAAAATATAACTGCGATACTGGATGAAATTTTACAAAATGCAGACAATGAATAAAAAATATTATGTTTACATTATTCTAACCGTAAATAATAAATTATATTGCGGCTATACGGATAATGTAGAAAAAAGATATAAACTGCATTGTGAAGGAAAAGGCGCAAAATATACAAGAGCAAATAAACCGTTAAAACTTGTATACACAAAAGAATTTGAAACGAAACAAGAAGCTCAAAAAGAAGAATATAGAATAAAACAGCTCTCTCGAAAAGAGAAAGAGCTGCTTATTAATCAAGTATAATTTTTATTTTAAAATTTCACCTAAAGATTTTCCGACTTTTTCCTCAATAGCTGTAATAAATTGAGCTACATCTGTATTTACTTTTGCACCTGTTTTTAAAGCAGGAAGATGGTCTGTTCCCATTGCAAGTTTTGTAAATCTTTCAGCATCATCTTTTGTAAAATCTTGAATTATTTTTGTAAATGGAGCCAAAATTCCCTTTAAATAACCACTGCCTTGTTCTGCATCTTTTGGAATAACACCAGCAACATTAAAATCATCAAATGGTTTTATAACAGTATCTTTAAATTGTCTAGCAATATCTTTTACTGCCACCCCTTTTTCGAAAACATCTTTAGGCTGGGCATATTTAGTTACGCCTTGTTGTAATTTTGTATTTTTTATTCCTTTTACAAATTGAGAGGATATGTTTGAAAATACGCGCATATAAACTCCTTTTATAACAATAATCTCACATATATAAAAAATAACAATAATAAAAATTGCTTTAAATCGATAAAATATTAAGAAAATATACTAAATTCACATCCACAATAATTTTGACGGTAAAAATTTTCTTCTTTTGCAATTTGCATAGTTTTTAAAAAGCCATTTTCTTTTTTAAAATCAATATCTAAAAAAGTAAGTTCATATTTATCAGCAAGTTCTTTAGCTATTTCAAATATGACTTTGGATTGTTTGTGAGGGCTGACAGTTAATGTTGTTGTAAAATATTGATATTCTAATTTAAAAGCTTTCAAAGCAGTAAATAATAATCTATATTCAAAACATCTCGAACAGCGCTTACCTCGCTCCGGTTCATTTTCAAGCCCTGCTATGCAATTATACCAGCCTTCTGCATCTTGTTTTTCAACAATTAATTCTATATTTTTTTTCTTTGCGTAAGAAATAAGCTCATTCAATCGTCTATCAAATTCTTCTTGAGGAAAAATATTAGGATTAAAGAAATAGAGTACAGGATTGTACCCCATTTCTCTTAATTTTTCTATAGGATAAGCACTACAAACAGCACAGCAAGCATGAACAAGAACATTTTTACTAGTCATGATTTGGTTTTTCTCTGCCGCCTTGTTCTAAAACAATTTGTTTCAACTCAGGATATGATCCGCCCGAGCCTAAAATTCTCTTTATACCTATAAACATGGTTGGAGTGCCATTAACTTCTTTTGAATCTGCATCTTTAACAGCTTCAATAACTTTATTTTTAATTTCTTCACTATTAGCATCCTCTTTCAATTTTTTAATATCAAAATCAAGAAGACGCGCTTGCTCTATAATTTCTTTCTCAGTTTCAGGAGCTTGTTCAAATAATACATCCGCCATTTGCCAATACATATTCTGTTTTTGAGCTGCAAGAGCATAACGAGCTTTTAAACATGAACTTTTATGTCCCTCAAATTTCATATTATGATTACATACTTGTTCTAATGGTAAATTATGCTGAACAACTTTAACATTCTCAAATTCAGAAACAATTCTATGTAAATATACTTGAGCCATAAAACATCCGCCGCAATTAAAGTCCATATATTCATGAATTACAAGTTCTGCATCTTTAGGACCAAGCTCATTTTCACTTGCAAAAGCTTCATAGTTTTTAAACTCCTTTTTTAATTGCATTTGTCTTGCAATCTGTGGTGCTAAAACATTTGAAATAGAAGTATAAAAAAGTATTCCTATAGCCGATAACAATATAACACCAAACGCAATTGCATAACGCGGTACTTTTATTGCTTCAATAAAGTCACTAAATGAAGTTTTTATTTCACTAATTATAGAAACTCCTTTTGTTTTAGAACTAATAGCTATTAATAAATCAGTAAAATATGTCATAAAACAGAAGATACATATAGAATCTATTTTAAATACGGAAATACAACCTAATATCATCGAAAGTATGAAAGAAATAAGTCCAACAACAAATATATAAGATGTCGGATTTTTAAATACTTTTAAGAAACCAAGAAATTTTATATTCTGCAGCTTATCTACATATGTCATAAATAAGAAAAATAAATATAATATAACACCCCATATAGCTAACGGAACACCAAAAAATTGAGAATATGGAGTTCTTGCAACACCATCACAATCCATTGAATCATTAATAGCACATATACTTGGTTTTGCATCTACCGCAAAATTTGCATTGTAATAAACCAGACATAATTCTATAGAAAGTGCTAAACCTATTAAAGGCAAAATTGTAAGTAGAATTCTTTTTGTTTTTGTCATTATATCACCTATTGAAATTGTTTCATTACATCTTTAACTGTATAATTATTACCTGCTATTTCTTTAGCCTTAGAGATAACTTCTTGATATCGTTCTTCATAAGTCGGTCTTTCTGTTTTATAAAAGACACCAGTATACAATCCTTCCGGAGCAAATGCATATTTCATTGCATTAACTCTATCTTCAACGTCATGATCATCCGGTAAATCTCTTACTAATTCTTTTATTTTTTCAAAAGATGAGACTTTATTGTATTGAACACAAGGCGAAACAATATGGATAAAAGCAAAACCTTTATGTTCTAAACCGCCAAGTATCAATTTTTCCAATTGCTTTATATCTCCGGAGTATCCTCTTGCAACATAAGAAGCATTAAAGGAAAGTGCCATTAAAACAGGATTAATTCTATCTGCAGTCCAAGCATAAGGATTGCATTTTGTAGTTGTACCTATTCTTGAGGTAGGTGAACATTGTCCTTTAGTTAACGCATAAATCTCATTATCCATCATAATATAAGTTATATTTGGATTTTTTCTTCCTGCATGAATAAAGTGATTACCGCCAATACTTAAACCATCACCATCACCGCCGACAGCTATAACATTAACTTCCGGTTTTGCCTGTTTTAAACCTATTGCAACAGGCAGTGCACGACCATGGATGGTGTGAAATCCATACGTCGACATAAAAAACGGAAATCTGCTTGAACAGCCGATACCTGAAACTATTGCTGTATCATGCGTTTGATAATTTAATTCAGCCATGGCCTTTTTTAGTGCCATTAATACAGCGTGATTGCCACAGCCCGGGCACCATGATGGCTTAACTTTTCCTTTATAATCATTTGGTTCCATTATTTTCATATATACCTCTTCTTAAAAACGAGTATGTTTATTTGTTAATAGTGCACTTTTTTGCTTTTGAAGAGAATCTACTCTTTCAATTTCTTCAAAAATTTCTTCAGGAGTAAAAGGTGTTCCGTCATATTTCAAGAATTCCAAAACATCTGTTCCTTTATTTATGTGCGCACATCTTTCAACAATTGTGGATTTAAATTGAGCATTATAATTCGCTTCAATCACAATAACAACATCTTTATTCTTTACAAAGCCTTTAATCCAATCAGTAGGAAGAGGATATAAAGTTCTTGGATATAATGCTTGAACCTTTATACCTTTTTCTTTTGCTTTATCAATAGCTTCAAATACGGGACCGGAAGTTGAACCCCAGCTTATTATACCAATTGAAGCTTCTTCATCACCATAAGTTTTAGCCTTTGAGAATTGTCCTGCTGCTGTTTCAAGCTTTCTAAATCTTTTCTCTGTCATTTGCTTATGGACTTCCGGTGCAGGAGTAGGAGCATTAGCTTCTGTATGCTCTAAACCTGTTATTACATGTTCACCATACTTATCACCAACACTTGCAATCGGAGAAATTCCGCTTGGAGTATCTTCATATCTGTTATAAACATCGCCTTCTTTTAATTCAGGCTTTTGTCTGTTAATAATCTTGAGATTTTCAATATCAATCAAATCTACGCATTCTCTTCTAGGTCCAAGTGATGCATCAGAAAGGACTATAACAGGAACTTGATATTGTTCCGCAAAATTAAAGGCATTTACTGTTTGGTAGAAACAATCAGCAACATTCATTGGAGCTAATACTATCTTAGGACAGTCACCATGAGTGCCGTACATAGCAGCAAATAAATCACTTTGTTCTGTTTTAGTCGGAACACCTGTTGAAGGACCGCATCTTTGAACATCAGCAATAACAACAGGAAGTTCTGCCATTGAAGCAAGTCCTAAAGCCTCTTGCATTAAAGAAAACCCTGGACCAGATGTTGCAGTCATTGATTTTACTCCGGCATAAGAGGCACCAAGCGCATAATTTATAGCTGCAATTTCATCTTCACATTGAACCATTTTTCCGCCAAATTTTGGAAGTTCTTTTGCCAACCATTCCATAATTTCTGTAGCCGGAGTAATAGGATAACCAGCAAAAAATCTGCATCCTGCTGTAAGAGCAGCTAAACCAATAGCTTCATTACCGGACATAATTAATTTTGCACCTGTAGAAGCCATTTGAACTTTATCGTAATTATCTTTTCTTTCAAGTTCTTTTTCTTCATATTCAAAACCTGCATTTAAAGCCTGTTTATTTGAGTCAATTACAGCTTGCGGTTTTAATTTATATCTTAATTCAATATCTTTTAAAATTTGTTCTTCTAAATGAAGATTTTTCAATATACCAACAACTATACCAAGCGCAACCATATTTCTAGAACGTTCACTACCAAGCTGCTTTGCTATAGTTCCTAACGGTATTGGATAAATTACAATATCATCACGTTTCTCTTTTAGTTCAGATACTATATTTTCATCGTATATTAAAATTCCATTTGGAGCTATCGTTTTTAAGCCTTCATAAATAGTATCTTCATCAAGACAGACTAAAATATCTGTATCACCTGTAGCTGTAAGCGCCTTATGTTCACTTATTCTTAATGTATAATAACATTTTCCGTCACCTCTTATTTCTGATGGAAATGCTCTATATGTCGTTACATAATATCCTTTTCTCGCTGTTGCATACGACAATATATCCCCGGCACTTATAATCCCTTGACCTGAAGTTCCTGAGATTTTTATTCTTAAATCTTTCATGAAGTTATACTCCTCTCAATATCATTGTATAACTAAAAATTTAAATCATATAATAATTAACTCTTTTTAATATTTACTATTATAAAATTATAAATTCCAATATAATTTCTCAATAGGCGCATATTTATCTGTATACACAATGTTTCTAAGCTTTACGTCCTTATATTCCGTATCTTTCAACATACTATTTATTTGCTTTATATTTTCTGTTTCCTCATTATATGCAAGTATGATAGCTGAAAAATAGATGTCTCCATCATATTCATCAAATGAATAAACTTTAATATTAGGAAAAATTGTACTTAAATTTGTATAAACTTGATTTAAAAAATTATTATACAAACCTTCTTTTGCTGCAAAAATATTCAAAACTAAAATGCCATCTTTACTTAAGATTGAATTTATGTTTTTAAAAGTATCAATTGTTATTAAATGTCCTTTTATTAAATCTTGAGAGTACATATCCCAATAGATTAAATCATAATGTTTATGAGGGTTCAATGCCATTTTATTTAAATAAATTCGACCATCTTCATGTATAATTTTTAACTTTTTATCTTCTTTCAAATTAAAATACTTTTTACCTATTTCTGTTATATATTTATCTATTTCAACTGCATCAATATGAATATTTTGCAGATTATTTTCGTTTGCATAGAATAAAACTGCATTAGTCAAAACCCCAACACTATTACCTAAAATTAAAACATTATCCTTTTTTATTTTTTTGGGAAAAACAGAAAAAAAGATTTCATTATAACCAACAATTGCATCAATTGGATTTTCATTTTTCTTTATTAGAGATAAATATCCCCCTGCAAGATTCGTAATTGCTCTTGTATTATCATCTTCAAAGTCGCAGACTGATAAATATTGATAAGGCGTAGTTTTTGAATAAATAGAACAGCCATAAACTTTAAAATACTTACTGTTAGTGTGTTTTGGTATTTCTATAAATAAAAAACTTAATAATAAAAAGCATAGCTGAATAATTATTATTGAACTAAAGACTTTTTTTTTAGAAGTCATGTCACTTAAGTAACATAAAATTGAAGCAATAAAGATAAATGCACTAATTGCAAAAGAAATAACTTCCAGTCCAAAGAAAACGACTAATATAAAACCGCATAAAAATGTACCAACTATAGAACCAATAGTTGAAATTGCATAAAATTTACCGATTATTTTACCAGTTTCATCAACAAGAATATTTCTTTGGTGTATTGCTAATTTTATAATGTATGGTGATACAATTCCTAACAAAATAGAAGGAACAACAAATAAATATAATGAAGCAATAATTGAAGCAATATATATGTTTAAACTATTATAAAAAATAAGAAATTTCAAAAAAGGAAATTGTGTAAAAGCTGTAAACAGAGTATACAAACCTGCTGAAAAAATAATTAAAGATAATGTTTTAGAAGAAGAATTTTTATCAGAAAGCTTACCGCCTATGTAATAACCGATACTCAATGATGCCATTATTATACCAATTGTACTTGTCCATATTATAAAATTAGAACCTAAATAAGGAGTAATAACCCTTACACCTGCAATTTCTATTATCATTATAGAAGCACCAATGATAAATGAAACTATTTCTAACATACTACACCATTATATTTCTTTTAATGCTTCTGCCAAACGTTTAATACCTGTTTTTATTGTATCTTCATCCGCATTTGTATAATTTAAACGCAAAGTGTTAACTTTATCAGGATTTACGTAGAATGGATGACCTGGAACAAAGGCTACATTCTTAGCAATAGCTTTATCAAACAATGTAAGAACATCTTTTCCCTCTTCTAATGTTACCCAAGTAAACATTCCGCCTTTTGGATGAGTAAATTTAACATTTTTAGGAAAATATTCTTCCATTGCACTAACCATTGCTGTTGCTTGAGATTTATACAATGCTTTAATTTTTTCAATATGTTTATCTAAATCATTATTGTATAAATAATCAGAAATTAAATACTGTCCAAAAATATTTGAATGCAAATCTGATGCTTGTTTTGCGGTTTCTAACATTTTTATTATTTCTTTATTTGCAATAATATAACCTAAGCGCATCCCAGGGGTTACTATTTTAGAGAAAGAACCCAAATAAATATTTTTTTCTGTTTGATTTAATCCAATATATGGAATTCTTTCGCCTTCTTCAAATCTCAATTCACCATAAGGATCATCTTGAATTAAAATCATATCTTCATCTTTTATAACTTCAAAAACTTTTTCTCTGTTTTCTTTTGTATATGTTAAACCTGTTGGATTTTGGAAGTTTGGAATTAAATATGCAACTTTTGGTTTATGAGTTTTTATTGTATTTTTTAAATCTTCAATATCTAAACCATCATCATTTAACTGTGTTTGAACAAATTCTGCTCTATACATGCAAAAAGACTGTAACAAGCCTAAGTATGAAGGCTTTTCAACCATTACTTTATCACCTTCATTAACAAAAACTTTACCAATTAAATCTAAAGCTTGCTGCGAACCAGTTGTTATAATTACATTATCAATTGTAATATCCATACCCCAAGTTTGTTTATATCTATCAACAATATATTGACGAAGACTATCTAAACCTAAAGTTGTTGAATATTGATATATTTTAGAACCAAATTTATCAGCAATTCTATTCATTGAAACTTTCAAGGCTTCCTGCGGAAAAGAAATTGGATTAGGAAGTCCGCCAGCAAAAGAAATTATTTCAGGGTTTTGAGTCACCTTTAATATTTCTCTTATAAACGATGAAGGCGTATTTTTAATTCTTTGTGAATAGTATTGTTCAAACATAATTTTTTCCTTATACCAACTTTAATTCCAATAGATTTATAATATAACAAAATTCCAATTAACAAAAGAAATTTACACATTGCAATAAGAAAAAGGATTGTTAATAACAATCCTTTTTATATTTATGCATTTTCTAATGATTTCTTCTTCGATACAGAATATATAGATTTATAATTTTCGTATTTACTAATAAATTCAATATCTTCGTCTTTATTTCTATGGTTATATTCGTGTTTATCAATAGTCTTATCTTCAAGCTGTATAACACTTGTTGCAATATTACCACAATGTGCAGCTATTCTTCTTAAATCATTTAATAAGTCAGAAAATAAAAAGCTTATTTCTGCAGTACATAAACCATCTTTCAAACGTTGAATATGACGGTTTTTAACCTTTCTTATTATACGCTTAATAACTGCTTCTAAAGGTTCAACCTCTTGGGCTAGTTGAACATTATCTGTTTTATATGCTTCTAATGAAACTGTAAAAATTTCAGAAACAGCATGAACAATTACTTTTAGTTCTTCAACTGCATCAGAAGATAGTTTTTTCTCGCTTTCTTTTAATTTTTCTGCAATTTTTAACATATATGATGCATGGTCACCAATTCGTTCATAGTCCCCAATTGCTAATAATAACTGAGAAATTCTGTTACTGTCTTCTTCTGTTAATTCTTTTGTGGAAAGTTTTAGCATAAAGGCGCCAAGCTTATCTTCATACATATCAATTTTAATTTCATTATTCTGAATTTGTTCAGCTTTTTTTGAATGATAACTTTTTAACATTTTTGTAGAATTAATAAAGTTAAATTCAACAAGTTCAGCCATTTTTATAGTTTGTCTGTAGCATTCTGCAATAGCAAATGCAGGTGCCATTAATAAACGTTCATCAATAAGTACATTTTTATCTTTTACTTTTTTATCTGGAACACACAAAATAGCCATTTTCTCTATTAGCTTTATAAGAGGGAAAGCAATTAAAGCAGCAAGCAAGTTAAATATGGTATGAACGACTGCAATTCCCACAGGATTAATATTTTGAGGCATAAAACTTAATGGGAATATTTTATTCCAGATTAAAAGAACAGGCAAACAAATAGCTGCGCCAAGTACATTATATATAACATGTACTGCTGAAACACGTTTCGCTGCTGTATTTACACCAATAGCTGAAAGAACAGCTGATATACATGTTCCTATATTTTGTCCCATAATAATTGGTATAGCCATTCCATAAGTAATACCGCCAACCATTGAAAGTGCTTGCAAAATACCTAATGAGGCAGCTGAACTTTGAATAAGCATTGTAACAACAAGCCCAACAATTAAGCCTAAAATAGGATTTGTAAACGCAACAAGTGTTTGCTGGAAACTTGGCATATCTGCTAATGGGCGCATAGAACCAGACATCAGTTCCATACCAAACATTAATATAGCAAAACCAATTAAAACCGTACCAACGCTTTTACGTTTGTTACTTTTTGCTGCCATTATCATAACTACACCTATTAGCGCCATAATAGGAGAAAAGGATTCAGGTTTTAATAATCTTATAAAGAAATTAGAACTCTGAATCCCTGATAAACTTAATATCCAAGCAGTAATTGTTGTTCCTATGTTTGAACCGATAATAACGCTAACCGTCTGTGACAATTTCATTATTCCTGAGTTAACAAGTCCAACCAACATAACTGTTACTGCCGAGGATGACTGAACTGCTGCCGTTATTCCTGCTCCAAAAATTAAACTTTTTATTGGATTTGAAGTCATCTTCTTTAAAATTCTCTCAAGCCTGCCGCCTGCAATTTTTTCAAGTCCAGAAGACATAATTGAAATACCGTATAGAAAGAACGCAAGTCCTCCACACAGCGTAAATATTGAAAAAATATCCATATAGTTTCCTTCCACATAAAGCTCAAATGAGCATATATTTTCACTCTAACATAAGCATTTTTTTTCTTCAATCAGCAAATATAAAATATCAAAAAATATAAATATTAAATATTATTCTTTCTTGACTTTACTTTGATGTTACTTTACTATTCTTCCTATGACTGAAAAGAAATTAAAGGTAGAAATATATACAGATGGTGCTTGCAGCGGAAATCCAGGCGCTGGCGGCTATGGTTCTATATTAAGATATAAAGATGTTAATGGGATTTATCACGAAAAAGAACTTAGTGCAGGCTATAAACTAACTACAAATAATAGAATGGAATTGCTAGCTGTAATTACAGGGCTTGAAGCATTAAAAAAACCTTGTGAAGTAACTATAACTTCGGACAGTAAATATTTTATAGATGCCTTTGAACAAAAATGGATAGAGGGCTGGCAAAAAAATAATTGGAAAAATGCTTCAAAAAAACCTGTAAAAAATGTTGATTTATGGCAAAGATTATTAACAGCTATGAAACCGCATGATATTGATTTAGTATGGATAAAAGGTCATAATGGCCACGAATTTAATGAAAGATGCGATAAGCTTGCCGTTGCCGCATCAAAATCAGACAATTTATTAGATGATAATATATAAGTATGATTAAGAATTTTAATAAAATAATTAAAAATATAAAAGAAATGAATCTTCCTCAAACTGAATTTGTAAAATTTATGGAAGATATTCATGACCCTTTTATTGTGCTTATTGCCTGTATATTGTCACTAAGAACAAACGATAGAACAACATACCCAGCAACAATGCGAATGCTAAAATTAGGAAGAACACCTAAAGATTTTCTTACCGTTAAACTTGAAGATATGGAACAGGCAATATATCCTGTTGGTTTTTATAAAAATAAAGCAAAGCAAATTTTAGATATTGCTTATGAGCTATATCATAATCATAACAGCGTAGTTCCTAAAGAAATTGAAGAACTTATAAAATTTAAAGGAGTTGGAAGAAAAACAGCAAACCTTGTACAATCAAAAGGCTATAATATGCCAAGTATTTGTGTTGATGTTCATGTTCATAGAATTTCAAACAGGCTTGGATTTGTTGAAACAAAAGAACCGGAAGAGACTGAATTTGCATTAAAAAACCAGCTTCCTAAAGAAAGCTGGTCTGAAATAAATACTTTATTTGTAACGTTAGGTCAAAATGTATGTAAACCTACAAAACCGGATTGTTCAAAATGTAATCTATGCAAGTATTGCAAACATTTTATACAGAACAACTAAACTATTTAGGCATACAGCAGTTTTTATATTTTTTCCCGCTGCCGCAAGGACATTTATCATTTCTGCCTACATTTGAATAATCAATATTTTCATTTTGTTTTGTTTCTTCTTTTACTGAAACTGTATTCATCATTTGTTCAAATACTTTTGAAGCATACAAAACACTTGCAGATGAAAATATCTTTTTAGAAACAGAATCAATTTTATAATAATTTAGTAAACTATCTAAATTATATGCAGTTCCTAAAATTTCATTTGTTCTATCTATAAAGTTAGAATATTTATTTGCAACTCTTTTTATTATATTTGCCGGGACTTTATCATTTTCAAAAAAGCTTTTTATACAATCTTTATAACCTTGAACTGTTTTATAATCTTCTGCTTCATATACTTTACAAAATGTTTGATAGAAAGGAAGAACAAATAATCCAAGTTCTTTATCATAAATAATACCAATATCATAAATAGAAGAATGAGAAGAAAAACCTTCTAATGATTTTTCCATAAAATCTGAATATGAATTCTTAAAATCTGATACTGTGAAATATCTGTTACTTTCAACTTGTTTGATATTTTTTTCAAGTTCTTCTTTTGCAGGCATTATACCTTCATCGCAATAGATATTAAATAAATTAATTAAATTATCAGCATAAATATTTGTTGTAATAACTTCATCAGAATTAAAGCATTCATCAAATTTCTTTCCGAAGTTTTCAACTAATTGCTCAATTTGTTCAAGTTTTTTAGGATTATCATCATAAGCATCTTCTGGTTTTTCAATTATTTTAGCAATTGCAAATTTATAAACTTCATCTTTATTTATGCTTGAAATTACATTTGAAATTTCAAGAAGATAAAATTCTCCATTCATTGGGAATATACGGCATAGCGCAAATTGACCGGGAGTTACTCCTCTAAAATTATTCATTTTTACAAGTGATAAAACTTTGTATTTATTTTCATTTACAAGATTATATAGTTCAAACCCGTTGCTTAATACTCTTCTTACTTCAAATACAGAAGAGAATGAAGCCTGTAAATTGGATAAAATCTCTTTTTCTTCTTTTGATAGATCGCTATTTTTTTCTTCAAATAATTCAATAATAGATTTTCTATCTTCAGTAAGTCTTCTTTCAAAAATATAAGGAATTAATAATGCTTGCATTCTTGCACTATCTGCATTTTTTGCAGATAGAGTAGCTAAATATTCTTCAAAATCAGGTTTTACAAGTTCATCTGCCAAAACAAAATTCATAACTTTTGTAATTGTATCTGAAATAATTGCTAATTTTTCTATTACTGACATATTTAATCCCCTTTTATTTTAACAATGGCAGAATGTCTTGCCGTTAGTCCATTTTCTTTTCTATATGAAAAAAATATATCAGACATACAGCATGTGCAATAGCTGCATGTGTCTATCTCCTTTACACCTAAACCAACCAGTTGTTTATTATTCAATTGTTTAAGATCAATAAAGTATTTATTATTTTTCTTTTCATATAAAGCAGTTTGATTTTCATCATTAATTAATTGATGAAAAACATCTTCATGAGTTTCAAAACAGCATTTACCTATAGAAGGTCCTATTAATGCGGTTATATTTTCTGGAAGAACATTTAATTCCGATTGAAGTTTAAGAACCGTTTTTTTAACAATCTCTGCAGCAGTCCCTCTCCAGCCTGCATGCACAATTGAACCAACATTATCTTTTTTAGAGTATAAGATAATAGGCACACAATCTGCAAAATTCATTAAAAGCAATGTGTTTGGGAAATTTGCAATTAAAGCATCTGTATTTTCATATAAATATGCATTATTCCGGACAATTTGAATATTACTGCTATGAGTTTGTATTGCTGTTGTAATTTCTTTGCAGTTCAAATTTTCTTTTAGAAAATTTCTATTATGTTTTGCTTTTTCTTCTAAATCGGTTAAAGCAGCAGGAGTTAAAACAAAATCTCTTGTTGTGAAGAAACAATCTTGATCACTTAATAAAGAAGATTTTAAAATTTTTCTGCCATAGAAATCATCAAAATAGAACATTAGTTTTCTACCGTATTGAAAATTCTGTCGCCTGCATCACCAAGCCCGGGGCAAATATAACCTTGATTATTCAAATGATTATCTATATGAGCTGTAATAATTCTTACATCAGGATAAGCATTTTGAACCTTTTCTAAACCTTCAGGTGCGCTAATTAAGCTGACAAAACGAATATTCTTATGCGGAACTTTTTTATTAGCAAAAAGTTTTATTGCATCTATTGCAGAATTACCGGTTGCTAACATAGGGTCTAAAATTAAAATGATTTTATCCTCAGGATGTTCAAACTCAACAGGAATTTTATTATAATACCAAACCGGAGTAAGCGTATCTTCATCACGATACATCCCAATATGGCGAACAGTAGCAAAAGGCATTATTTCATTGGCAATATCTGAGAAAATCAAACCAGCTCTTAAAATAGGAGCTATTATTATTTCCTTTTTACTGCTTAGTCGTTCCGCCTTGCATATTTCAAGAGGCGTTTCTACATTAACTTCTTCTAATTCCAAATCTTCTGTCGCTTTATAAAACAATAAATAAGTTATTCTTCTTATTGCATTTCTAAATACTTCTGCACTTGTTTCTTTATTCCTGATTATACTTAAGTTATGACAGCATAAAGGATGATTAACAACATACACATTTGGAAATTTATTCATTTTGAAGTACCTCTTTATCCTTTTCATTCAAAGCATTTTTTTCTGCTTCTAATTCCATTAGTTTTTCTTGATTCTTTTTATTGATATATGGCAATGTCTGCTCTGATAACCTGTATATTATTACAGATTGAGTAGTATTAACACTTTCAGAATAATTTAAAATATTTTGAACAGTTCTATTTTGTTTTAAATATTCTTTGTGATTAAGTAAATCAGCATTTTGAATAGTTCTGCCAATGCCGCCGTAAATATCTATCATTACATTCGCAACAAGTTTTTGTCCATCCCAAAAATCTTGTACTCTATATGATTCAGCCGGAATAATTTCTTCTTTATCTTCATTTACTGAAATATGTGAAGGATTTAATTCTAATGAAGTAGAACCGCCTAAGCCATAGAATTCAATAGTAGCTTTTGCCGTTCTAGGCAATACAACATTTTCTTTCGTTACGAGAAGTGAAACAAAAACTTTATTATCAAAAATTTTTACATTTCTTACATAGCCTACGTTTATTCCCATTAAACGGACAGGAGAACCTTTTACTAAACCTTCTACATCATCAAAGAAAATATAATATGTATTTTGAACATTATCTTTTATAGTTGTTTTATAAATAAAAAAGAATAAACTGCCTGATATAATCAAGAGCCATACTACTATTTCTATTAGCCAAATATATTTTCGTTTCATTCTTATATTATAAATCAAATTGAATTTATTACAAAATCAATTACTCTTCTTTTTAAATAGATAAATAAATGCGAATAAAGCTAAAACAAAAAATATAACAGATGTTATATGTGCAATATGAATACTTCCAAAATTTAAAACACTATCGATTCGTATTGTTTCTACAATAAATCGAGAAACAGAATAAAGCATAATATAAGAACAGAATACTAAGCCATTTTTACGTGGTGCAAATCTACTTATTATTAAATATAAAATAATAAGAATTAATAAACTTAATAAAGATTCATATAAAAATGTCGGGTGAAAGAACTCTTCCATTCTATATTCAACTGGCCGAGTTTTATATGGGATATATAATTTCCAAGGCAAGTTTGTTGGCAGACCAAACGCTTCAGAATTAAAGAAATTACCTAGTCGTCCTATTATTTGACCTGTAACAATACCAAAAGAAAATAAATCAGCATACTGTAAAAAGTTTAAATTATGTTTTTTACAATAATATAATCCAGCCAATACCCCACCTAAGATAGCACCTTGAATTGATATTCCTCCATTCCATATTGCAATTATTTCAAAAGGATGATGAACAAAATATTTATAATCAACAATTACATAATATAATCTGGCACTTATCAAGCCCAATATAATAAGAAAGAAAGACAAATCACAAATTATATCTGTTGATATTTCTTTAAAATATTTATTACGAACAAAGAAAATTACAAATAATCCGCATAACATAGATAAAGACATACAAATGCCATACCAATGAATATCTATATTACCTAGTGTAAAAGCTATTTCTCCCGGAGATTGAAACATAATTAATATACTTAGTTACCAAAATTCTTTTTTTGAGTTATCTGAATTCCATTTTCAATTTCTTCTTCAGTTGGTTTCAATTCTTTTTGAACTTTTTCATTATTAGAAGAAGTTTTAGAATCATAAATATCAGTATATTCTTTTATTTTTTTATTAAGTTCTGCAATTTTTGCATTAATCTGTTCGGTTTCCGGTGCAGATACTTTTTTAACTAGATATTGATTATATGTATCAACTGCATCAGCTGCTTTATTATTAAAATCAGCAATTTCATCAAGAGTAAGCTCTGGAATATTACCATTGTCATCAGGCTGTTTGTCTAAAACTTTATATGCTAACGCTTCTTTTGCAATTGCCATATTATAGTATACATCAGCAAAATCAGGTTTTAACTCTAAAACTTTTTTTGATTCTTCAATAGCACCTTCATAATTTTCGATATTATTATATGCTACAGATAAATTATAATGTGTTTGAAAAACTTCATTATCTAAATCTAAGCTAGATTTCAAACGGCAAATAGCTGTTTCTGTATCACCTTTATCCATATATGATTCAGCTTTACTGTTCAATTCTTGAATAGCGAGATTATTAATACAAGCTGTAGTAAGAACTGACATAAGTAATATTGTAAATAACAATAATATTCTCTTCATGAAAATCCCCTCAAGATTTTAATACTATAAACGTAAAATGAAAATTTTGCAATATTTTCAAAATAGTATACAATATTTGGAGGAGTAGATTATAAAGAGATTATCATGAGTGATTCAGAAAAAATTGTTTCTCTAAATAATGCAAGAAACAAAGCAAAAGATACACAAAAAGAAGACAATAACAAGGATAAGCAAGTTATACATTGTAGTTTTTGCGGAAGACCAAATACTCAAGTTGCAAAAATGGTAGAAGGTCCGGGTGTAAATATTTGTTCTGAATGTACAATGATTGCCGTTCAATATTTGATATTAGAAGACAGACTTCCCTCTGGTGAAGCACAAAAAATTCTTGATATATTTTGGAGCAAAATAAGATAATGACAGCACTATCTAAACTTCAAATAAGAGCAAAGGTTCTTTCTGTAATTGCAGAAATTAAAACTATTGAAAACTATAATAGAGAGAACTTAAATTTATTTACTGAAACTCTTGAAGAAATTGATGACAAACAAGCCTTATTTGATATATTTATAAAAGAATATATAAAAATGGAAGAAAAGTCTTATACTTTTTCTGCTTGTTTATTAAAAAATTTAGTACCTGTTGATTACATTAATGATAAAGCTTTAGAAAGCTTAAAATCTACAACTCTTTCAGATGATGCAAAATACAAATTGGTACAACTACTAAGAATTGTTGGCGGCAGCTGCAATTATAATGATTTACCCGCGTATTTTGAAAATCCGGAAGAAATTTTAGATATGGAAACAAAAAAGCTTCTTGAAAATGCAATTTTTAATCCGGAAGCAATGCTGGATTTTCTTGATTTCATATCTGCAGTTTCAAAAAGAGATAGAAGTTTATTATTAAATTCATTAAAACAAGATTATAGAGGTGATGAACTTGCTAATATAGTTTATCCAATTCTATATTCCAACTTTGAAGATGATTTTATTTTAGAAGCTATAGATTTATTAGGCGAATCTAAATCTTCTCTGGCATTAAACCCTTTTGAATACTTAATTAATACAAGTAACAATGAAGAAATAGTAAATGCTTGTAAAACAGGATTAAAAAAATTAAGACTGGCTGGTGCAACTGCTGAAAAAGCAGAAGCTTATTTTAGAAATATTATAAAAGATTCTAAACCAGCAGAATTTTTTACAACAATACCAGATGGAAATGGAAATCAAGCTTTATTAACTTCCAGACTAAATAAAACAGGGAGTTATTCTTTGGCTGCTATAGTTATTAATGATACATTAGGAGTTATTGATTGCTTTGGATTTTACAATATTTCAGAAAATGAAATTGTAAAAGTTATTGAAAAATTTTACAAATCAGAAGGAAGATACAAGGTAAATTCTTCCTATATAAAAACAAGAATAAATGAAGCCGTAAAACTCACAATTGAAAATAAAAGAACTTTCCCATATGAATTCATTTGCTGGTGTCCGTTAATTTGTGATGTAACGCCGCTAACGACAACCATAGAAGAAGATGTAAATTTAAATTCAAAAATTGAGGAAACTACAAAAGACATTGTCTTAGACTTACTAACAAAAGACTATACTTTAAGATGGTTTATAACACCAAATGAAAACAAAAATATAAAAGATTTAACAGACTATATATATAATCAAGATAATTTGGATGTTGAAACACTTAATAACGAAATAAAAAATAAAATTAATGATATTTTTGATGAAAATAACAACAAAATATGGAATAGCAGAATTATAAATTTAATTTATTTATTAAGAAGTAAACAAATTGAAAAAGAAGCAAATATTTTTTATACAATGCTAAAAACTGAAGATTTATATAAAATATTTAAACAGGTTTTAGTTCAAAGAAGTATTTTTAGTTATTTTATATCTATAAAAGAAAATCAAAAGGATTCTTTCTTCTCTTCTAATATTTTTAAGAAAAAAAATACAAACGAAACCAAATATGATATAAAGAAAATTAATAGCATAATAGATAAATTAAAAAGAAGCTGGATTAATGGATAAAATATTAGGACTTGATATCGGGAAAAAAAGAATTGGCATTTCCATAAGTGATATTATGGGACTTATTGCTCATCCAGTTGAGACAATATCAAGAGAACCAGAAAATTTGGCAATTGAAAAAATCAAACAAATTTGCAAAGATAATAACGTAAAAAAAATAGTTGCCGGTTTACCTAAAAATATGAACAATACTATTGGTATACAAGCAGAAGATTGTATTGAATTTACAAATCATTTTAAAGATGAATTTGAAATTATTTTTGAAGACGAAAGACTTACAAGCAAACAAGCTGAGTTTATACTTGCGCAAACGGGAAGAAAATATACTAAAGACAAAAAACTTGTTGATTTAAAAAGTGCATGTTTAATTCTACAACAATATTTAGATAGAAAGTGAGATATTATGACAAACAAAAATGAAGATTTAATTGAAACATTTGATGAGAATGGAAACAAAGTTACCTTTGAACTTCTTGATATTGTAGCTGTTGATGATGTTGAATATGCATTGTTAATTCCTACTGAAACTGATGAAAATGAAGAAGAAAGTGAAGTTCTTTTAATGAGATTGAAAAAGGACGGAGAAGAATATTCTTTTGAAGCAATTGATGATGACGAAGAATTTAATAAAGTGGCTGCATATATAGAAGAACTTGAAGACGAAATAGAAGAATAATATCGTAAAAATAAAAAAAGACTCGCTAAGTTAGCGAGTCTTTTTTCTGCATTAATAATTCATTAAATAATACCTTGAGCAATCATTGCATTAGATATTTTCTTAAATGCAGCAATGTTTGCACCTGCAACATAATTAACACCTAATTCGTATTCATCATCTGCAGATTGGCATTGTTTAAAAATATTAACCATAATATTTTCTAATTTTTTATCAACTTCTTCAAAAGTCCAAGATTGGCGCATAGAATTTTGGCTCATTTCAAGAGCAGAAGTTGCAACGCCGCCGGCATTTGCTGCTTTACCAGGAGCAAGTAAAATTTTGTTTTCAACAAAGAAATCAACAGCTTCATTTGTACAAGGCATATTAGCACCTTCACCAACAGCAACTGTTCCATTTGAAGCAAGCAACTTAGCAGTTTCTAGATTAATATCATTTTGTGTAGCACAAGGAAGAACAATATCTGCTTTTATTGTGTAAATAGCAGGAGTTGAACCATTATTTTCCATATATTTTGCAGTTGGAACAACCTCTAGATATTCTTTAATTCTGCCTCTTTTAACTTCTTTAATTTCTTTAACAACATCAAGATTTATGCCGTTTTCATCATAAATACAGCCTGCAGAATCACTCATTGCAACTACATTTAATCCCATAGCCTGAGCTTTTTCGCAAGCATAAATAGCTACATTACCGGAACCGGAGATTATAACTGTTTTGTTTTCTAAAGAAATATTATTAGCATTTAACATTTCGCGCATAAAATACATTAAACCATAGCCGGTTGCTTCTTTTCTTGCTAAAGAACCGCCATATTCAAGACCTTTACCTGTTAAAACACCTGCTTCATATGCATTTCTTAATTTTCTGTATTGACCAAATAAATAGCCGATTTCTCTTCCGCCAACACCAATATCACCGGCTGGTACGTCAACATCATGCCCGATGTGTTTATATAGTTCACTCATAAAGCTTTGACAAAATTTCATAATTTCCATATCTGATTTGCCTTTTGGGTCAAAGTCGCTACCGCCTTTACCGCCGCCAATAGGTAAGCCTGTTAATGCATTTTTAAAAATTTGTTCAAATGCTAAAAATTTCATAATACTTTGATTTACTGAAGGGTGAAATCTTAAACCGCCTTTATATGGTCCGATTGCACCATTAAATTGAATTCTAAATCCGCGATTAACTTGAACTTTACCATTATCATCCACCCATGGAACTCTAAAAGAAATAACTCTTTCCGGTTCTACCAAGCGTTCTAGAAGCGCTGTTTCCTTGTATAGTTTTTCATTCTTTAAAATTACAGGTTCCAAAGAAGATAAAACTTCTTTTAATGCTTGAATAAATTCTTTTTCAGAGCAATTTTTAACTTCTGTCATTTCAATTACTTTTTTTAAGTACTCTGAATTCAGCTGTTTCTCTTTAGTTGTCATAAAAATCCTCCATGTTCGGCTTTAGCGTTAAAATTATATCATATTTTTTAATTTTTTAGCAAAAGAATATATTTCTCCAAACTATTTTTTATCGATTCGGCTATTTTTTGGTGATTATTTGTATTTTTAAGAAAAATATATTCTTCCGGATTTATCATATAAGCTACTTCAACAAGAACGGATACAGGGTTTGTTGAACGGTTCAAAGCGAAACTTGATTTATTTATATTATTGTTTTTCAAATTTAAATCGTTAGAAAGATTATCATTTATTATTTTAGATAACATTTTAGAATTTTCATTATAATAGTGAACTTCTGTTCCATGATTAACATAAGGATCCTTACCATTTGGAAGAGAATTACAATGAATACTTATAGAAATAAGAGCATTATTATTTTTTGCAAGTTTTACTCTGTCATATAAGCCAACTTTTCTGTCATCACTTCTTGAGGTTATAACATTTGCGCCAGCAGATTTTAATAAAGCGGCAAGCTTATTTGCTATTGAAAGGTTAATATCTTTTTCATTAACTCTTGTAGGACCTACCGCACCTTTTTCAACACCTCCATGCCCGGCATCAACAAAAATATTAATGCCCTTTAATGGACAATTAGAATTAATTTCATCAGGAAGTTTAGCAATTTTAAAAACAAAAACATTATCCTCATAATAACAATCAAAACCTAATATTTGCCTGTCAAAAGTATAGGTATAATTAAAATTTGGTTGTATATTACCATGTTTATCTTTTGTTTCTATTCCAAATAGTGTTAAATTAATTACATTACCATTCTGTTTAGCTGTATATAAAACAGGATGTGAAAGGTAAAATTTATGATAATCGTATAAATTATCTGAATAGAACTTCTGTTTTTTTAAAACAGGTTTAATTTTTGCACTCAAACTAACAGGCTGAGAAATGTTCGATTTATGAATCCAAAATTGAGAAGAGCCTTGTTCATCTATTTTATAATAATCACCTTGTTTACCTAATAAATAAAGAATAATATTTTCAGGTAAATCAACTATTCTATTTGAAGCTCCGTTTGCTTTGTCTCTAATTGTTGCATTTTCTTTTATAGTTTTTGAATATAAAACTTCAACTTCATTTTTTGCTTCAAAAGTAATTGGTTTTGATTTTACGCCAGATGGTTTATTGCGTGTTATATTATATATTTTTTCTTCTTCTATTCCATTTTTCACAGATTTTAAAACAATTTTATTTACACCATATTCTAATGGAACAACTTTTACAAAAAACTTATTTTCCCATAATTGAACAGGTTCAGAATTTATATAAAATGCTGAATTTTCATCAGTATTACCGACAAAAAATACAGAAACAGCATTTATAGTCGGAGTACTTGAAGAAGGGTACACAACATCAATTTTGGCAAAAGAAGTACCAATAAATATAAAAAAAGCAAAAAGTGTTAAAATAATGTTTCTAAACATACGAGTATTTTATAGGATAATTTCTATATTATCAAATTACTTTACAATACTTATATAGTTTGCTATAAGCTATATTTTAATTGTATAATACAATAAAATAATAGAGGATATATGGTAGAACAAAATAAAGTAGAAGTAATAATAGTAGGAGCTGGTCCAGCTGGTGTTAGTGCGGCTATTACACTTGCACGTGCAGGCAAACAAGTTCTTCTTATAGATAGAGCAGATACAGCTGGTGATAAAAATATGTTTGGCGGCTGTATTTATGCAAAACAAACAGCCGATATATTTCCTAAATTTTGGGAAACAGCACCTGTAGAACGAGCTATTACTGAACATAAAATTTTTATGTTAACAGATTATAATTCTACACAATTTGCACATAGATACTCATCTAAAGGTTCGTATAAAGCATTTACTGTTCTTCGCTCTAAATGGGATAAATGGTGCGTAGAACAAGCTCAGCAAGCAGGCGTATATTTTGCACCAAAAACAGTTGTAAAAGAACTATTAATTGAAAATGGTAAAGTCGTTGGTGTCCAAACTTCTTTTGAAAAATTTTATTCTGATATCGTAATCATCGCTGATGGAGTAAATTCATTACTGGCAAAACAAATTGGTCTAAGAAATGAATTTAAAGATAAAGATTTAACTCTAAATGTAAAAGAAGTATATAGACTTCCAAGACAACGATTAGAAGATAGATTTAACATAGATTCAGAAGACGGAATTGCTGCAAAAATAGTTGGTGGACCTTTAAAAGATATGTTTGCAATGGGATTCCTTTATGCAAATAAAGATACTATTTCTTTAGGTTATGGCATTTCCCTTGATGAATTAAAGAAAAGCAAACTAAAACCTTACGAATTATTAGACGAATTAAAAGAACATCCTTCAATAGCTCCATTCATAAAAGAGGCTGAATTTATAGAATATTCAGCTCACATGATACCTGAAGGAAGTTTTAATAAAATTCCAAAAGTATATGATAACAGAGTTATGGTCGTTGGCGATGCTGCAGGATTTGTTAACAACATTCACTTTGAAGGAACTAACCTCGCAATGTTAAGCGGTAAGCTTGCCGCAGAAACAGCAATCGTTGCACTTGAAAAAGGTGATTTCTCCGCTTCAACTCTATCTTTATATTATAAAAAGTTAAAAAACAGCATAATAATAAAAGACTTAAGAACACACAATAACACTATTTCTGTTCTAAAGAAAAATATAAAGACAATTACAACTTTATACCCGGAATTAGCAGGCATGTTTTTTGAAACACTTTCAGATGCTGACGGGATACCAAAAAGAACTAAATATCGCAAATTTTTAGCAGCGATAATAAAATCAGGCTGTATATTAAAATCCATACCGCTTGGGCTTTTTGCAATGGAGAAATGTTTAAAAAAATGAATATTAATGAAAAATTATCAAGTTTAAAATATAATAAAGCTAATGAAAGTCATTTATCAGTTGATAATGATATCTGCATGAGATGTAATGATAAATATTGTACATTTATTTGCCCTGCAAATGTGTATGAATGGAATGAACAAAAATGTACAATGACTATCAGATATGAAAATTGTTTGGAATGCGGTGCTTGTAAAATAGTATGTGAAAAGAAAAATATATTATGGCAATATCCAAACGCAGAATATGGAGTAAAATTTAAAAACGGTTAATAAAGAGAGGTATTTATGCGTGAAGAATACAGCAATAAACACAGAAGATGGTATGATAAAGATCCTATTTTATCACGTTCAATGAAAACACTTGAAGCTTCAGATGATGAAACTCAAATTAAAGTTGCATTAAATCTTATTAAAATTATTGTTGAACATAACTTAGCATTTAGTGAATTTACTGATGTTAATGAAATTATTGAAGCAGTTGAAGAAGGTATGGATACACGCGCTAATTCCAGATGGTACGATATCGATAGAACTGTTAGAGCAGCTATTAATATGCTTCAAAATTCACCTGCAGAAACTCAAAAGATTTTAGCAAAAGAAATGGCTAAAATTGTTATTGATAAAATTAAAGAAGATAGAGATGTTGAAGAATTAAAACGTGAACTTGAAAAAGAAGAATTCTTTGATGACTCTAATGATGATTTCTATGATTCTGAAAAATAAAACGGAATATTAATATAAAATGTCTGTTCGTAAGGTTTGGAAAGTTAAAGATAATTCAATAAATAAAGAATTAGTACGCTGTTGTAATAATAACCGCGTACTTTCTGTTCTTTTAAAAAACAGAGGAATTGATACTGAAGAAAAAATTAATAAATTTTTAAATCCTTTAAAAGCAAAACTTTCAAATCCAAACGTATTTAAAGATATGGAAAAAGCTGTTAACAGAATAAAAACAGCTATTGAAAAAAAAGAACATATTACAATTTTTGGTGATTTCGATGCAGATGGCATTACTTCCACTTCTCTTTTATATTTAGTCTTAAAAAAGATTGGGGCAGATGTAGATTATTATATTCCGGATAGAGCAACTGAAAGTCACGGTTTAAATACAAAAGCTCTTGTACAAATTATTGCAAAAAGAAAAACAAAGCTTATTATTACTGTGGATTGCGGAATTTCAAATTATTCAGAGGTAAATTTTGCAAATGGTTTCAAAGCTGATGTTATTATTACAGACCACCACGAAGCACCTGAAACACTTCCTAATGCCTTTGCTATTTTAAATCCTAAAGCACAAAATTCTATTGATGAAACTCTTGATATAGAAGAAATTGAAAGTTTAAATTATTTAGCCGGTGTCGGTGTTGCCTTCAAACTTGCCTGTAAACTGCTTGAAGAATATGAATGTGAAGACTTTGTTAATGAAATTCTTCCTATTACAGCAGTTGGAACAATTGGCGATGTAGTTGAGCTGATTGGCGAAAACAGAAGCCTTGTTGCTATGGGATTAGAATTACTAAAAAACGGTAAGCATTATGGTATACAAAATATATTAAAATCGTCAGGAATTGAAAATCCGGCAATGATTACATCTGAAAATATAGCCTTTAGCGTTGTACCTAAAATTAATGCAGCCGGTAGATTAGAATCACCTTATACAGCATTAAAGGTATTAATATCTGATGATAAATATGAAATAAATAATGCAATAAATAACTTAAATGATTTAAACAAACTAAGACAAGAACTTTGTGATGAAACATTTAATACTGCAAAATCAATGTATGAAAAGGATTTAAAAAATAATAGAAAAAGTATTGTATTATTTCACGAAGACTGGCATATAGGTATTATTGGAATAGTAGCTTCAAAATTACTTGAAACCTACAACAAACCTGTATTTTTAATGACAAAAGATGCTAATAAACCTAATATAATCCGCTGTTCTTGCAGAAGCATTCCAGACTTAAATGTTCATTCTGTATTATCAACACATAAAGACCTATTTGAAGGTTTTGGTGGTCATAAAATGGCGGCTGGTTTTTCTTTTGATGAAACAAAAATCACATTTGAGAAATTTAAGTCATTACTTAATCAAACAATTGAAGAATTTTCTCAAAATATTGATTTTAACACAATCTCCATTGATGCAGATATGGAAATTAATCCAGAAGATATTTCTCTTGAAACAGTAGAATTAATAGATAAAATGCAACCATTTGGAGCAGCAAACCCATCACCTTTATTTATTTTAAATAAAGCTAAACTGGAAAATTTTAGAATGATGGGACAAAATAACAATCACTTAAAGATGTTTGTTTCGAAAGATAATTGCACTCCAATTGAATGCGTAAAATGGAATTATCCAGATTTTAATCTACCTTTAAATACAGATGTTGATTTATTATTCTCTATGAAAATCAATAACTTTAATAATATAACCTCAGTTCAATTAATGGTAGAAGATATTCATAGTGAACTATTAGATAAACAAAATAAATCTAACGAAATCAAGATTTTAGATCATAGAAAAAAAACAAATATTCTAATGCAAGTATTAGATTTTGTAATTTCTACAAAAAAAACAACTGCAATATTTATTGAAAATCTATCATTAATCAAACAATTAAAATTGCCAGATGAAATCAAAGAAAAAACATTTTCATTAGACAATATTCCAAGCGATATTGAACAATTAATGTTTTTTGAAATACCAACATCACAACAAGATTTTTACAATATTATTAAAAAGACGAATGCAAATATTGTTCATTTAATGAATTTTGATTCTAACGAAATTACAGTAGATAATTTAATTATAAAATTATCCGGAATGATAAAGTATGCTATTTCCAGCTTAAATGGAATTGTTAATATAAAACGAGCAGCAAAGGCACTAAGTGTATCTGATGATACTATAGAATGCACCCTTACTATGTTTGAAAATATAGAAATGATAGATTTAAACAAAGTTGATGAATATAATTACAAAATAACATATCTTCACCCTTTAGAATTATCTAAAGTAAAACAAAATGATATGATTACAGATTTAGAAAATCAAATAATAGAAATAAATAAATTTCGAGAATTCTATATAAATTCATCAACAGATATTATAAAAGAAGAAATAAAAGGTTAAAAAGTTGGGAGAAACATATAAAAGTTGCTATTGGATTACATCAGGACTTCACTTCGAAAGAAGAGAAGTGAGATTTTGCTGTTATGAATATCTTCATTCAAACAAAAAAAATATATTAATTCCTAACTATTCCGGAGAAAAAATTGACTATGAAAGAATCTTTCAAATAAGAGATAAATATAAAAACCAAGCGAAAAATAATAATTTATGTGAAAGTTGTAAAGACTGTATTTATCTTGAAGAAAAAGAATGGAGTAATGAAAATTATTTTGATCATTTTATTTTTAATCATTGGTTGAAATGTAATGCTAAGTGCATATATTGCTATCAACCAAACTTACCTTCAAAAGATAGAAAAATTTATTACAAAGTTTTTCCCCTTTTGAAAGATATGAGAAAAAACAATCTTTTAAAAGGAACTCATGAGTCTGCAGTAGTTTTTGGCGGTGGTGAACCAGTTATATTAAATGAATTTAATAAAATGCTTAATTTATTTGCCGAAGAAAATTTTAAAAACATTAGAGTTAATTCAAATGGTATAAAATTTTCACCTGTTCTTTTTCAATTATTAAAAGATGGTTATGCAAGTATAGTTATTTCACCTGATTCAGGTTCTAAAGATATGTACGAAAGAATTAAAAGAGTAAAAGCATTTAATGTAGTTTGGAAAAATATAAATAAATATGCGATTGCGAATACAAAGAATATAAAAATAAAATATATCATTATTCCTGGAATTAATGACTCAACACAAGAAATTGATAACTTCTTTTCATTAATCAAATGTACAAATATACAATCTGTTGCATTAAGCATTGAAACTAATTGGTATGAAAGACATTATCCCAATTTTCCAAAACAAACATATTATATTCTTGACTATTTTAAAGAAAAAGCAAATTTATTAAATTTAGATATTGAACTATATTGTGAAGCAATTGGTGTATATAAACAGAGGAAGGATTAAAAGTAATGTTCTTTTTCAATAAAAAGAAGGAAACAACATACATAAGCTGTGATTTGATTGAACACGGTCTTGATTTTTTTACTGATAGTATTAATTTTTGCTGCAGGATACCACCAACTGAAAATGGTTACAAAAAATTATTAGAAAAATACAATGGTGAATTAATTGATTGGAAAAATTTCTTCAAGATAAAAAGAAATTATAGAAATCAAATGAAAAAAGGAAATATTGTTCCAGAATGCAAAAATTGTATATATTTGCAAGAAAAAGAATGGGATAATGAAGATTACATATCATTTATAAATTTCAACAATTGGACAATTTGCAATGAACATTGCGTGTATTGTTGGTTAAATGACAAAGATAAACCACATCAAATACAATACAATGTATTTCCTGCAATTAAAGATATGGCAGAAAAAGGCTATTTAAAAAAAGGCGGACATATTACAATTGCAGGCGGTGAACCTTGTGTTGCACCTGAATTTAATGACTTACTTGCATTGTTTCTTGAGTATGACTTAAATCCTATCCGTGTTTTGACAAATGCAAGTATTTATAGTGAAGTTCTTAAAAACGGTATTGCTTCAGGTAATGTAAATACTGTTATTTCTGTTGATTCAGGCACAAGAGAAACATTTATTAAAGTTAAAAGATTTGATTATTACGATAAAGTTTGGGAAAACATAAAAAAGTATGCACAGGTTCAACCTCAATCAGATAGAGTTAAAACTAAATTTATTCTTATTCCAAACGTAAATGACACAAAAGAAGAAATTGATGCGTGGATAAATAAATCAATTGAATGCGGTGTAAAACATCTTGCTTTTGATGTTGAGATGATGTGGTACAACGAAAACAAAGACAATATTCCGCAATATATTTATGATTTAGTAAAATACACACTTGATAAAATAAAAGAAAAGAACCTTGATATTGAATTAATAGACAGAGGAGTTATTTTATCAAAAGAGATAAATTAAACTTTTGTCTAATTCTTTTTAATGAAAGATATGTTATCTTTTAAAAGAAGGAGACAAATATTATGAATATGATTTTAAAATGGATACTTTTTGCGCTTTTAATTATGTTTATTGCTTGGGTTATTCCGGGAATAACAATTACTGGTTTCTTAAGTGCATTATTCGTTGTTGTTATTTTAAGTGTTGTTAATTTATTAATACGTCCATTAGTAAATTTAATTTCTTTACCTTTAAATGTAATAACACTTGGAATATTTAGTTTGATTATTAATGCTTTATTATTTTTATTAGTAGCAAAATTCTCACCCGGATTCCATATAGACGGATTCTGGAGCGGATTTTTCGGCGCATTAATTTTATCAGTATTTACTCCATTAATAGATAAAATTAATCTACATAGAAACTAGTTTTTTCTGAACATAAAAAGACCGCTTTAATACTAAGCGGTCTTTCCGTATATTTATTAACTATTTAACAACAATATTAACAAGTTTACCGGGAACAACAATAACTTTTACAATTTGTTTTCCAGCTGTAAGTTCTTGTATTCTTGCACTGCCTAATGCAGCTTTTTCAAGTTCTTCTTTAGAAGATTCAGCATCAACTTCAATCTTATCTTTTACTTTGCCGTTAATTTGTGCAACTAAAGTAATTTTACTTGTCTTAGCAAGAGCTTCTTCATATTTAGGCCATTCAAGTTTATGAACAGAATCTTTTCCACCTAAGCCTTCATATATTTCTTCTGCAAAGTGAGGAAGAACAGGTGCAAGAAGTTTTAAGAAGGTTATTACTGCATAGCTAAATACCATCTTGTCTTCATCATTAAATTCTGTTTTTGCATTTAAATAATCATAAACAACATTTGTAAATTCTCTATATTTTGAAATAACAGTATTAAATTGGAATTCATTCGCAATATCTTGAGAAATTTTCTTAATTGTCATATGAACTTCTCTTACAAAGTCATTATTTTCTCTTGATAGTGAAGAAACTTCCGGTAGTTTGTAATCTAAAACAATGTTGTCTTGATTGCTGCTATAGATTTTCCATAATCTGTTTAAGAATTTATAACAGCCTTCAACACCTGCATCAGACCAGTCAAAATCTCTATTTGGCGGTGAATCTGAAAGAATAAATAATCTTGCAGTATCTGCACCATAATTTCTAAAGATTTCATCAGGATCTACTGTATTACCTTTTGATTTAGACATTTTAGAACCGTCTTTTAATACCATACCTTGTGTTAGCAAGTTTTTAAACGGCTCATCAATATTTATAATACCTAAATCGCGAAGCGCTTTAGTGAAAAATCTTGAATACAACAAGTGTAATATAGCATGTTCAATACCGCCGACATATTGGTCAATTGGTGCCCAGTAATGAAGAATATCTTTATCAAACGGAGCATCATTATTTCTTGCGTCTGTATAACGATAGAAATACCAGTTAGAACACATAAATGTATCCATAGTATCTGTTTCACGCTCTGCAGGACCACCGCATATTGGGCAAGTTGTATGTTTGAAGGTTTCAGATGTTGCAACCGGTGATTTACCTTTTACGCTGAAGTCAACATCTTCCGGTAATAGTACAGGTAAGTCTTTTTCATCAACCGGAACTGTTCCGCATTTTGGACAATATACAACTGGTATTGGAGTACCCCAATATCTTTGGCGAGAAATTAACCAGTCACGTAATCTAAATTGAACTTTAGCTTCACCAAATCCGCCTTTAACAGCTTTATCAATAATAGCTTGTTTTGCAGCTTCATTTTCTAATCCGTTGCAATCTTCTGAATTAACAAGCACGCCTTTTTCTGTATATGCTTCTGTTAATTCAGTTAAAGGATTTTCAGGATTTTGAATAACTATTTTTAATGGCAAATTATATTTTTTAGCAAAAGCAAAGTCACGTTCATCATGTGCGGGAACTGCCATAACAGCACCCGTACCATATTCTGCTAAAGCATAATCAGCTGTCCAAATTGGGAATTCTTCACCATTTAATGGATTAATCAAATGTGTACCTAAAGGCACCCCAGTTTTAATTCTTTCAGTTGAAAGTCTTTCAATTTCAGTCATTTTTCTTGCATTTTGACGATATGATTCAACTGCTTCTTTATTTTCAGGAGTTGTAAGCTTTTCAATATCTTTATATTCAGGCGCAACAACTAAATAAGTAATACCATAAGCAGTATCAGGTCTTGTAGTATAAACAGGAACTTCCAAACCTTCTACTTCTTTAACTTTAAATCTTAAAATAGCACCTTGAGAACGGTCAATCCAATTTTTTTGCATTGTTTTAACACTATCCGGCCAACCTTCAAGCTTGTTAATATCGTCTAAAAGTTCTTGAGCATAATCTGTAATTTTTAAGAACCATTGAGATAAATATTTTTTCTCAACTTCTCCGTCACATCTCCAGCATTTACCGTCAATTACCTGCTCATTAGCAAGAACAGTAGCACAATTATTACACCAGTTTACAGCAGCTTCTTTTTTATAAGCTAAACCTTTTTTAAACATTTGAATAAAGAAATATTGAGTCCACTTGTAATATTCAGGCAAGCAGGTTGTAACTTCTCTATCCCAATCAACCATAAGCCCAAGTTCTTTTAATTGCTGTTTCATATAAGCAATGTTATCTAATGTCCATTTTTTAGGATTTGCACCATGTTGAATAGCTGCATTTTCAGCAGGAAGACCAAAGCTATCCCAACCCATTGGATGTAAAACATTGAAACCATTCATTCTTTTATAACGGGCAATAACGTCTGAAATAGTATAATTTCTAACATGTCCCATATGTAATTTACCGGATGGATAAGGAAGCATAGAAAGAATATAATATTTCTCTTTATCAAAATCGTTATTTACTTTGTTTAATTGAGTATCATCCCAATGTTTCTGCCATTTTTTTTCAATCTCTTGAGGATAGTATTTATCTTTAATCACTATAATGTACTCCTGCTATTCTTACATATAAAATTATAATCTAAACATGTAAAACAGCATAGGAAAGTATTAGAGATTAATAAAGTAAATTTCTTTTTGCAAAAAGCTTTGCAAAAATAGATTCGTAAGCACCTTTATATTTATAATAAGATTTATCATTTTCCTTCGTACATAATAAATCAGCTTTAGTAAGAATTTGTTCCATTTCAAGCATTGATCCGTCTTTTAACTCATTTGCATAAAACAAAATTAAACTGTCTTGATTTTCTTTTGGATAAGCTTTATTACATTTTTCAAGTAAACTATGATTTTTTATAAGTTTATAAATTTTTTCTTTATCTCCATTTGAAAATCCAAATCTTTCAGCAATATTCAAAGCCGTTTTTGCAGATTTATAAGGATGCTCAGAATCAGCAATCCCTTCAGCTTTTTCTATATCATGTAATATTGATGAAAACATAAGAATTCTTTTATCACTATCAGATAAATTTTCAAACATTGGATTTTTAATAACTTCCTGCAAAACTGAAAATGTATGAACATCTAATGTAAAATCATGCGAAGAATGCTGCTTTTTCCCCATTATAGAGTATAATTCGGGAATAGCTCTTAAAATAGAAGTAATATCTGCAGCGGCTTGTTTTGTAACAGTTTTACTATCAGGTAAAACCATATCTTTTTCAGGAGTTCTGAGATTAAACATAAAATTTGATTTTTTTATATCCATTTTACAGAAATCAGATGATTTATCTGAAATTCTTTTTAATGTATTAAAAAGTAATTCAATATCATTATTTGCTCTCTCCAATGAATTTGTTTTTACACCAAATACAGAGGCATAAAAATTAGGATTATTAGGGATTTTTACTTTTACTGAACTATCACATTGATTTTGAGCAGCATCATTTTTTTTATAATTTTTTGAAAAATCATTATGACCACATCCAGATAGTGAATTTATTAAACTTGTTAGTATCATAATTAATAAAAAACAATCAGAAATAATATATTGTTATTTAGGCTAAAAATAATATAAAAAACAAATAGAAGTTTTATTTTTCGTCCTGTGATTTCGCGTACCTAAAATCAATGGACTTCAAAATAAAACTTCTATTTGTTTTTTATTATTTTTGTTTTTTGTAAAGAAATATTACAAAATCAAATCATATAGGCAATTATTTAAAAGTTATATACTTTATATATATGTAGATGATAAACAAATTAAAACATAAACAATAAACAAGATTTTATATTCATACACTTACCTTACTTACTACCTTTACTAACACACGAGGAAATTGAAAAAGATTTCAGAGGAACCCTTAAAAAGTTCCTTTTTTTTTGCGCGAAATTATAGAAATAAAGTCGAGTTCATTAAATTTATTTATAAAGTTATGTAACAAGTACACTTGAAAACCTAAAGGGGGGGGGGGAATTTTGCCGAATAAAAAAATAAACGAATATAAATATTGGGTTTTATACATGTAAAAAATTAAAGAATAGAAGGAGTTAAATAGGCTGCTCAAATTTCTTAAATAAGAGCTATTAAGAAAAAAGAGGTAATTATGGAAATTAATAACAATTATAGTAATTATTTTAAATATATTAATGAAGACGATACTGCACAAGATGTAACACCATATTCAAGAAATAGAAATGAAGCAGATAGTGCAAATGGTGAAATTGATTCTGTATTTGGTCAAGGGAATTTGCAGGATTGTGCATTACTTTCAACTGTTTTTGGTTTATCGTTAACAGAAAACGGAAGTGATGCAATACGTGATGCTATAAGTATTAACAAAGACGCAAAAGGTAATATAACCGGATATGATGTGACCTTCAAAGGCACCGGTGAAAGCTACCATATTACTCAAGATGAATTAAACCAAGCAAAAACAAAAGAAGAAGATGCAAGAAAATATAGTTATGGAGATGATGATATGACTATCTTAGAACTTGCACTTGAAGATTGTTTTGAACAATCAGAAGATGAAACCCTTCGTTATTTAGTTGATAATTATACAGATTTAAATGCTGAGGATAAATTATACGGCGTAAATCCTGCCAGCGTTACATACCTATTAACAGGTGAGAAGGCTGAATGGTATGATATTCGTAATGATGAAAAAATGACAAAGAGATTTTTTGCAAATGAAAGCTATACAGTAAAAACTAAAGACGGAGAAGAAGATTTTACTTTTGAAGCTAATGAATATTATAAATTATTAGGATATTCTAAAGATAAAACAAGCATAAAAGTCGAAGATATAAAAAATAACAGAACAGTATCCTTAGACTATGATGATTTTCTTAATAATGCCTTTTTAAGAGATATTGAAGACGATAAAAATTCAGCAAAAGAAAAACTTGAAAGTTTTTCAGATGATTCAGTATTAGTTTTTGCAGTAAAAAGCGGGAATAATATAGTAAAAGGTGCAAACGGCGAGAATGTAGAACTTTCTGACGGTTCTCACGCTTATGCTGTAAGCAATGTAAAAGATGGAATTGTTACGCTTGTTAATCCTTGGAATAGCGGTGAACCACTTCAAGTAACAATGGATTCTCTTTTAAGTTTAAATGGATACTATGTATATTCATTAGATTTAAACGATGAAGGCTAGACTGTATTATAAAAGATTTATAATACTATTCAAATCTATATCCAAACAAATCAATTTATCACAAGTTTCTTGCCGTTTATGCCATAAGCATGGACGGCATTCTGCATTATTTTTTATTGCTATAAAATTATCACTATCAGGTAATAATTTTTTATCATCTGTTGGTCCAAAGATTGCAATAGTTTTCGTATTAACAGCAACTCCTATATGCATTGGAGCTGAATCTGAACAAATTAAAACTTCAGATTGTTTGATTAATTTAACTAAATCAAAAATATTTTTTGTTTTACCAAATATATCTGTAAAATTAGGTAAGTTAGAATTTTTTAATTCTTCCCGAATTTTTTCTATACAAACTGCATCGTCAGGACCGCCCGCAAGATAAACATTTTTTCCTGCTTCGCATAGTTTTTTTATGAGTTCTGCCCATTTTTCAGCTGTAATAGTTTTTTGAATTTTTTTAGAAACGCTCATTGCACTTACCCCTGGGTGAATAAGAACAGAATTTGGAACTTTTTTTAAATTTTCAACTTTAATACTAGGCAATTCAAACTCAGCATTTGTAATTGGTTTAACCAAATCAAAATACATTTTTGATGCATATTGTTCTTTATTTAAGGGAACAGCATAGGTCAAAAGTTTTTTAGATAAATTTGAAGTACAATACCCTACTCTTGTTTTTATCCCCGTAAAAAATAAAAGTAAAGCAATTAAAGGACTGCCGCCTGCAGCTATTACAAGATCATACCTGCCTGTTAATGCTTTAAAATATAGCTTTAACATTTCAATATATTTATTTTTAGTTTTTATATCAATACAAAAATGATTATCAAGTAAATCTGTTAATTTGACAAAAGCACTACTCCTACCTTCTAAACATAAGGTAATTTTAGAAGTTGGATAAGTTTTTCTTAAACTTTGAATAACCGGCATAAATAAAATTTCATCACCTATTCCGCCAAAGTTAATCAATAAAATGTTTTTATATTCACTCATAATTAAAATGGTTTTGTTTGATTTAATTTATTTCTTAATTCTCTAAAACGAGCAATATCTTCCTGTGCTTTTCCTGTTTCACGGAAAACAACTTGACTTGAAGGATGAACCATCATAATAGAATCTATATGAATTTCTAAGAAATTATATCGTCTAGGTGGGACATTAGAATTTCTTGCAATAATTTCAGCATTAGTAACAGCGATAAAACGTTTTTCTTTATCATTTAATAAATCAGTAAGTTCTCTATTTGTTTTAGTATACTTTGAAACGTGAACAGTACCTTTAATTTCATGGTCAGCTGTTA
Organism: uncultured Vampirovibrio sp.; assembly: GCA_910583875.1. GTDB lineage: Bacteria > Cyanobacteriota > Vampirovibrionia > Gastranaerophilales > Gastranaerophilaceae > Avigastranaerophilus. Next base: position 403,788 of record CAJTXT010000002.1, read on the forward strand.
AAATAATTACCTCTATTGGAACTGTATCTAATTCTTTTGCCATATTTAACCTTCTGTATCAAATCTATAAATTGATTATAGTATAAATTTTGATATAATGCCATAGGTTAAAGTTGAAAATAACTACAGTTTAAAGTTAAAATTTCTATATTATAGTCATGCTGAACTTGTTTCAGCATCTTTCCAATTAAATAATTATGAATTATTTATGCTTTATTATATAGTTCTAAGATGCTGAAACAAGTTCAGCATGACATTTTATTTTTTATTTTGAGAAACAAGCTAAAAAATAAACAATTTACGAAAATAAATAGCCGTTCAATTTCATAAGCATAAATTTAGTAAATTCATATTGCGCTTGATGACTCTGCCGAAAAAAAGGTGACTTAATGTCACGTTTTTTGAGAGGGGCGAACCCAATTTACGAAGTAAATAGCCGTTCAATTCCGTAAGCATAAATTTAGTAAATTCATATTGCGCTTGATGACTCTGCCGAAAAAAAGGTGACTTAATGTCACGTTTTTTGAGAGGGGCGAACCCAATTTACGAAGTAAATAGCCGTTCAATTCCTAAACATAAATTTAGTAAATTCATATTGCGCTTGATGGGAATTGAACCCACATCTAAAGACTTCGGAGATCTTTGCTCTATCCATTTAAGCTACAAGCGCAGACTATTTCTTATTATATAGATAAAAAGCTAAATTCTCAATCCAGCTGATTGAGATGAAATTCTATTATATGTATTAAAAGAAGAAAAAGTATCATTCTTTTTTGATGTATTAAAAGAATCAAAGATATTTGTTTCTTTATTTTGAGATAATAAACTATCAGTATTTGAGAAAGGACTAAATAGGTCACTATCTTCAAACATTGAATAAGAACATTCTTTAAATCTTTTTTTAAGCTTTATACTTTCTCTTGTTTCGCCCATTTTCGCAAGCTGCTTTTCATAACTGCGGTTTGCAAGTTTATTTTTTAAAATTGGCATAATAACATTACTTGCAAGAATTGTATAAGCAATGGTAGCCATAATCAAAATACCGTTATTTTGACCGCATAAATCATCATAAGCGCTGCCATTATGTAATTTTTTCAAAATACCTTGGCTGATTTTATTTTCTTTTGCTAAATTATCAAAGTCAGTTGCGATATCTTCTAAGGTAGGAGAAGGGAATTTACTAACATAATCGGGAAGTTTTGATTTAAAATTTTGGTCTAATTTTATTAATGTTTCTTCTAACTTTTTAGGCATTTTTTTATCATGCTTTAATATTGCATCTGTAAACTTAGAACAAACTGAAGCAATTGTTTCTTTTATAGGTCTAATATGTTCTGTACTATATAATTCATCTTTAGAAACACCAACAACAGGAGCAACAAGGTTAACTAGTTTTTCTTTAGCTTCAGGAGTTGTAATCGCACCACTTTCCAATTTCTTTTTTAAGAAGTTATTTAATAAAAAAGGCGGAACAATAGTTAAACCTAAGTCAAGAGCAAGTTCTTTCTTTTCTTGAGAAATAAGATAATCTTTATTTTCTCTTTTGCTTCTTTTTAACCCGCCAATTTGAGAAAGGTGACCGGACATAATAGAAACAGCATTGAAAATCAGCATAATTAAAGCTGTTTCTTTACTGCAATTAAAAACAAAATTCGCAACTTTTTTACAAGAAGCATGTAATGCATTCTTGCTTAGAAAATCTTTTTGAAATTTATAAAGAGGAACAATAATTGAGTCCTGCAATATACTCAAAGGAGTTTTCATTTAGCTGCATCTCCTTTGTTTTCTGCTGTTGGTTCATCTTGTAAGGCATCAATAACTTTTTCAGTTTTATTTTTTAGTTTTGTTAAAATATTTTTCTTTTGAACAAACCAATTCTTAATTTTGTCTTTTCGAGCACTTGAAACATCACTTAGAGATTTAAGCCAAGATTTATTTTCCTTAACAACACCGGTAATAAGATCTTGCATATCACTTGTAAATGGAACATCAACTTTTGAGTTAGAAAATAAAATCATAAAGATAACTGCAAATAAAGTTCCAAGCGTTTTGCAGTATTGATTCATTCTTATATTAGCTAAAGCAGGGCTATTTTCTTTCAATTTAATTGCATCATCAGGGAAAAAGTGCTGATTTAATTTATTATGTTTATCAAAACCAATAAAGTGTTCGGTTATATTTAAAAAGGCAGCTCTTATTGCTACACCGGTAACTCCGCCAGCAATAGCTTTCGAGGCAGATTTAATTGCAACATCAGTTTTCTTTTCATCATCTGCAAATTTTAAGTCAATTAAAGGAGTTAACATTAATGCAGTAGTAGCAAGAAAAAGCTTTTGTTCAGGCGTGTTTACATATTCTCCGACCACTTTGCCTAACTTTCCTATTGCGGACGGAATATATACGGGATTTTTTGGAATACCTTTGAAGGATTGATTATATCCCGTTTCCATTGGATGTGAGAAAGAATTACTTATTTTCATATAATTTATGCTAGCCTTACTTTACTGATTGAAAAAAAGAACATATATTTTTTTGACAAAACATGAAGCAATTGTTAAATTTTTTTTACATCTTTAAAAAAACAAGCAAATTTTTGTTTTATGTTTTTTCAGACAATTACTACAGGAGATTTATATGAAAATTTCTTCAATATCAAACATTTATAATTCTTTTTCCCAAAACAAAAAAATTAATGCAAATAATACAGCATCAAAACCTTCTTTTAAAGGTATATATGTTGAAGATATTGTTGACTTAGGCAGCGTTGCCGAAAGCAACACACCTCCTCGTTTTTTGAAAAAAGATGCATTATTATTAAATGAAATAGCACAGGAATATCCAAACCAAGATTGTTTTATTAGAAAAGGACGTGCAGGTCTTCCGAGATTAGAATTCAGAGAAAAACCGCCGGAAGTTCAACTATTTACGGAAACTATAGCAAAACAATATAAAACCTCTATTGACCCAAACGACAAAGATTATCCTGTCGAACCGCTTATTTTATATGCTGATTCAAGATTAAACAGATTTATAGGTATGACATCTTTTATATCTTTAAACCCTTCTTTACCTTATACAGTAAAAGTTGGTTTTGAATTACACAAAAAATTACTTGAAAAGAAATTCCAAATTATGGAAGTTTTAGGTAAAGGTGATAATGTAGACCTTGGTGAAGAATCATTAACAAAGAAAGCTCATGAAGCTATTGAAGATGTTGAGACTGCTGTAACAAGATACCTGCTAGAAGCCTCTTACGCTGCATTAACAGATAGAGCTTCTGCAAGCCAAATATACGCATCAAACTATCCAAAGGTACAATCAAGACTAGATGCAAAAAGGAAACTTGATTTAGTTACAAGTATTGCAAAACGTCCTGAACTTGATGTTGAAGAAATGAAGAAAAATAAAATTGATATTTGTGAACTTGCAATGAAAAATTATCCAAACATGGAAGAAAACAAAAAACGTATAGACGAATTATCCGAATATATGGCGCAGCACGGCATAATTATCGGATAAAAGAGAGCAGGTCATAAGCCGAGTTCTGTTTCTAAACAATCATCTATCTGGGAAATAGGTTGCCCTATAACTCTAGCGATTTCTTAAAAGATGGCGGGTCACCTTAATCTTTAATTAAATCTTGCACCCGAACGGAGTTTACCGAGCAGGTATTTCTCAATACCTCTGGTAGTCTTTTACACTACCGTTGCACCTGAACCTAAAAGGTTGTTTTCTTTTCTGTGGCACTAGTCCGAGGGTCGCCCCTGGCGGAGGTTATCCGTCGTTCTGCCCTAAGGTGTTCGGACTTTCCTCATATAAGTTAACTTATACGCGATTGTTCGTCTGCTCTCAAAACTATTATTGCACAAAATTATCGTTCTTTGAATTTATTTGCAATATCTTTTGGAAGCTGGATATGCTGAATGGACATTTGAAACTTTTTAATTTGAGCAAGTTTATCCTGCTCATCTTCTAAATCGCGCTTAGGCTGTGAACTGATACTATTCATAGTTTTTTGAAATTGAGACTCAGCACCGCCAGAAGCAATGTGCATAACTATATCATCAATATTTGCATAGCTAGTTGAATATAATTCGTTCAAACTTTTAGCAGAAGCTTGATACGGCAAAGAATACAGCCAATTCAAAGTATCAATGTCACGTTTTGAAAGTCCTACAACTCCGTATTGGTGCGGAGTATACATTATATCGCCTGTATGTTTGGAGTGTCCTAATCCTAAAGCATGCCCGATTTCATGCAATATAGTGTGAAAAACTTCATTCTCATCCATATATTGCTTATGAATGATACCATCTGAAATACCGATTGAAACTTCTGATGAATATAGTCTTTCTTGTGAATCAAAAGAAAAAGAACAGCTTCCAAGTGATTTTCTATCCACTCTTCGCCATGAAACATCTATCTGTGAATCATTACGATTATTTACAAGAAAAAAAGAAACTTTCCCCTGACTTACTGATTCCCAAGTATTAAAAGCTTCTATAACCATATTCATATAATTATATCTGTCAAGTTCTGACATAGAATACCAACTGCAAGGTTCAATATACACAGGTACAGGAATGCATTGCTGTGGCCATCTTACAAGTTTTCCGTTTTTAAGATTCTCATTTAAATAAGTAAGCCTGTGCATACTAATTTACTTCTCTTTTTTCTTCCTGTTTTATAAAGTCACACATTTCTTTGAGTCTTGTATCTTCCATTGCTTTAATAAGTTCATCGGCATTTTTAAATTTGCCGATTGCAAAACCTGTTTCAGCAAGCAAAACACAATCATTACAAAAACGATATTTGCTGTATTGAACAGAACCTGCTAACGGCTGAGTTTTTCCGCAGCAAGAACATTCAAACATTTCATCTGCTAATGTCGGGTCTTCTTCTATATCATCAAGCCTCATTTGTTCAACTACAGCTTGCATTTCTTCTATTATTTTTAATTGTTCTTCTTTGTTCATTTTATGTTCCCTAATATAAAATAATTATAACATGTTTATTATTTTAGGGAATTATATAGAAATTTACACTAAACATGCTCAGAATATAGTCATAATGTCACTCCGAACTTGTTTGACTACTTTTTCCAAAATCTTTGATTTTGTGAAAAATGTCTGGTTTCCCACGGAATCTTACCAATTGTAAGACCCTGAAACAAGTTCAGGGTGACAACTTCAGCTATTTTAGTGTAAAGTTTTACATAATTCACTTATTTTACTTTTTTTGAACTAAAATATAAATATGAAGTTTCAAAGATTATCAAATATAAATACAAAACGAGATGCTTGGGTTGAGATTAATCTTGACGCAATAGAGCATAATATTCTTGAATTAAAATCTTTTGTAAAAGATAATACAAAAATTCTCGCAGTAGTAAAAGCAGATGCATACGGGCATGGAAGTTCTATGATTGCGCCAACTCTTTTAGCTTCAGGTGTTGATTATCTGGGTGTAGCTTCAATAGATGAAGGTATTGAACTTAGAAACAATAAATTCAAATGTCCTATTCTGGTGCTTGGTGCAGCACCTGTTTGGGCATTTGATTATGCAGCTCAAAACAATATTTCACTATCTTTATTTCTTCCAAACCACTTGGAAGCAGCAGAACTAACTTATAAAAAAACAGGTTTAAAAACTAAAGCACATATTAAACTTGATACAGGCATGAATAGAATTGGTGTTGAAAAAGAAGACGCCGTTGAATTTATAAAAAAGGTTCAGTCAATGGAATCAATTGAGCTTCAAGGTATTTTTACACATTTTGCCTGTGCTGAAACAGAAGAAAAAACAAAAGAACAATTAAAAATTTGGAATGATGTTTTATCTCAAGTTGATACAAAAGGTTTAATTCTTCATTGTTTTAATACAGCAGCAACAATATCTCAATACAATGAAGACAAATATAACATGGTAAGATTAGGACTTGCTATCTATGGTTTAGTTCCTGATTTACCGGATTTTGCAAAAAGGCAGCCTGATTTAATTCCTGCAATGAGCTTAAAAGGAAGAATTATAAATATTCATACCGCACATAAAGGAACAGGTGTAAGTTATTCCCATACTTATACTGCAGCTAAAGAAATGCAAATAGCAACAATTCCTGTTGGTTATGCTGATGGCGTAGATAGAGGACTTTCAAATAAAATTTGCGGAATATTAAACGGAAAAAAAGTTCCACAAATCGGCAATATAACAATGGATCAAATGATGTTTGATATTACAGGGATTGAAGCAAATGAGGGCGACGTAATAACGTTAATTGGAACAGACGATAAAGAAACAATTTCTATTAATGAATGGGCAAATATTCTAAACACAATCAACTATGAACTAATTTGCCGTCTAAAAGTACGCTTATCAAGAGTTTATACAAGGTAAACTATAAAAATATTTATTAGTTGGAGTATTAGTTCAGCACATATCGCATTACAAAGTTTACCGGAACCAATATTTATATATTTTTCCCTACTAAATACAGTATTCTTAATTTATCTTCAGGCAATGTATCTATAATTTTTAACAGATTATTTTTTAAATGTTCAACATTATCTATAGTATCAAAATCAAACAAATCAGAAATTGAACAATTAAAAAAATTAACAATTTTAGAAAGAGTGTCCGGTTTAGGAAAACTTTTACCTATTTCTATTAAAGAAACTTGTCGTTGAGTAACTCCAATATATTCAGAAAACTCTTCCTGCGTAATCCCTAATTTATGCCTATATTTTTTAATATTAAGACCCAACTGCAATTTCATTAACTGTTCATTCATTACAACCTCTTTATAATTATAATTTTAAAACCTGGGGCTATAAACAATTTTGTATATTGTAATTTTGTATACTTTATGATATTTTATGTTGTATAATTAAAAAGAAACATTACACAAATGATTAAAAATATGATTAAAAATTACATGAATTTTTTTAAACAAAAAGTTTTAAACAGAAATAAAGAATTATCTAATGCGCCTATTCAACACCTGAGATTCAACGGCGCTGCGGTTTTTAATTATGATTTTATGGTTTCTTTAAAAACAAAAGATTACCCTAAATATCTTTCTCAGGCATATTATTTAAAATTTGGACAAAAGTTAAATTTTAAATCTCCAAAAAATATTAATGAAAAAATTCAATGGTTAAAAATATATGATAACTTGCCCATAAAGACCGAATTAACGGATAAAGTTCTTGTTCGCAGCTGGATTCAAAGCAAAATAGGCAATGAATATTTAAAACCTGTTCTTTGGATTGGGAAAAATTTCGATAAAATACCTTTTAATGCTCTGCCAAATTCATTTTTTATCAAGACAAATCACGGTTGTAAGTGGCATTTTATTGTTAAAGATAAAGAAGAATATCTAAATAATAAAAATGGATTATATGAATATACAAAAAAACAAATAAATGGTTGGATGAGCCAAACGTTCTTCGGCTGGTCTGATTTTGAAACTCAATATAAAGATATAAAACCACAAATTCTAATAGAACCTCTTCTTCGCGACAACATAAATAGCCAGCCTATTGAATATGAAATTTGGTGTTTTAATGGAAAACCTCAGCTTTTTCATAAATATAAATATAATGATAGACATGAATATCGTATAAGCAGTGCCTATAATGAAAATTTTGAAAATATCGATTTAATTTTTTTACAAGAAGACATTAATACTAATGAACCAGCAGATAACAATTTAAAAAAAGCTGTTGAATTAAGTAAAATACTTGCAAAAGAATTTAAACTTGTACGAATTGACTGGATGATATACCAAAATAAATTATATTTTGTAGAAATGACGTTTACTCCGTTTTCCGGATTTATTCTTTTTGCTCCAAAATATAAAGATTGGTATTTAAAACTTGGAAATATGTTAAATTTGAAAGGGAATTAAAATGTCTGAAAAAGAAGATTTAGAAAACTTAACTATTGAACAAATTAATGAATTATATTCAGATATTATTGAAATAGAAGATAGTACCTTCTTTTTAAGTTATTCTGATGGTTCAAACCGCTGTGGTAAAGGTTGTGATGTAAGGCACGGATTTTGCTAATAAATAACAATATTAATTCTAAAACTTATCGCATTGATAAAAAAATATCTATTAGTTTTATTGAAGACCTTCAATCAGATACAATTTACATATTAAAAAATGAAATATCTAATTTATGGAACTTTATTATTAACAATAAAGATTTAGAGAAAAGTTATAAATATGCACAAGAAAATAGTTTAATAAACGAATTAACACAGCTTTTATCTGAACTAAATCAAAAGAAATTAATAAAAACAAATAATAATATAATAAAACCGATTAAATATCTAAAAAATGCAATAAATAAAAAAAGCAAAAATTATAAATATTTTCAGAAGAAAAAAGAAGAATTTATAATATCTAATAAATTTCTGGACACTCTTTTTCTTGAACTAAATTATAGTTGTAATCTAAATTGCATACATTGCTGCAATCCAAAAAATATCAATGAAGAGAAAATTTCTTTTAAAATAGCAAAAAAAATTATTGATGAAGCAATTGAACTCGGAATAAGTGCTGTTGTATTAACGGGCGGTGAATGCACTATTAATAAAGATTTTTTTAGAATTGCAAAATATGTTAGAGAAAAATATCTGGAACTACATATATTAACAAATGCACAAAACTTTTATGATAATAAAAAATTACTACAAAATATTATTAATATTGCTCCAACAGAAATACAAATTAGTTTATATAGTATGATTGAAGATAACCATGATAAATTTACAAAAGTAGAAGGTTCTCATAATAAAGCAATAACCGTTATAAAAGAATTAAGAAAAAATAATATTAATACTGTAATTGCTTGTTTTATAAGTTCACATAATTACAAGGATTACAAGGACATAAAAGTATTTGCTGATAATATAGGTGCAAAAATAACTATTGATTGCAAATTTATAAATAATCCGGCAAATAAAAATATAAATATAAAACTTAATTTAAAAGAAATTACAAATTTTTATAGAGAAAATATAGATATTAATAATATACGAAATAATTCAAAATGTAGCGGAGGTATTGATAGAATAAGTATAACTCCTCAATTAAATATAACTCCTTGTGTTTACTTTAACTCTATACTTGGGAATTATAATTTTGTTTCATTAAAAGAAATACGAAAAAAGCTTGTAAGTGATTTTCATAAGGAATTGAAAAGAAAAAATGAAAATCAATGCAAAAAATATGACTACTGTAAATATTGTTATTATTGTCCTACATACGCAATAAATGGGTTTATGAAAAAATCTCACATTTTATGTGAAGACGCAAAAGCTTACAAACAAGCTTTAGAAATAAAGAAAAGAAAAGCTAAAATCTAAATGCAAATTTGACTTTTATAAAAACAAAAAACATTATTTATTATAAAGATTCTGTATTATCAATAGTTATATCAAAATTTTCATTATTAACTTCACGAATAAAGAAATTCCAAGCATTATAATAGTCGGCAAGCGCATAAGTATAGGCTACTATAATCATTCGATATGACTCTTCCATTGTAATTAATGTCGTTAAATCAATTTTATTTTCTCTATAACTTTTTCTTGAAGCTTTAATTAAATCTTCAGAACTTGCTAACAATTCATCATTATAATAATTTAAGTTAACTTGTGCAGTTAAAAACTTTTCATAAGCCTTCTTTAAATCATTCATAGCCTTATTTTCAACAGAAGCATAGTTTAAATGAGCTTGTTCTAATTTTAATTTTGCATTTTTAATTTCCGGTCCATAATTATATAAAATTGGCAAATTAACAAGATTTACCCCTACAAATGCACCATGTTTAAAAGTACCATCATCTGACTGCCCTTTATTTTGATAGCCATAACCACCTTCAAATTCTAAATCGGGCACTTTTTGTCTTAATACAACAAGTAAATTCTTTTCTGCTACTTCAATCTCTTGTAATGCAATTTTAATATCAACTCTATTATTTACTGCATCTACTGAAATCTTTTCAAAATCAGGCATTTTAGAAGTAGGTTTCGGCATAGATAAAGGCTGATAATCATCTGTAAATTTATCTTCTACAACATCATAAAACCTATCTGGACAGTTTATAACTTTATTAAAATCATATAATGCAGTTTTTACATCGTATTTTGCTGAATTTACTTCTGTATTAATTTGGTTTAATAACAGCTTTGATTGCAATACATCTATTTCATCTACATTACCGGATTTATACTTGTTTTGTGCAACCTCAATAAGCCTTTTTATGAAATCTGCCTGCTCTTGCATTGTTGTAAGTACTGATTTCTTAGCCAAAAGATTTGTATATGCTTCTCTCACATCCATTCTTAAATCTACTTCAAGATACTCAATATTTTTCTCTTCAAGTTCATACATAGATTTAGCAAGTTTTTTTCTTACACCGCGTTTTGCAATTTCAACAGTTTGCGTTAAACCTATTTCTTGAGGATTACCCTTGCCCGCTTTACCAAGATTATAAAAAACACCTACTCCGGGATTTTGTAATCTATTCGCAGCTTTTATATTATTCTTTTCTATCTTCAAATTAAGTCTTGAAGATTGCATATCAAGGTTGTTCTTACTTGCAATTTCAACTGCTTCTTTTATTGTGATTTTATCCACATCTTCTATTGAAAGACAACTTGATATATTTACTATAAATATTAGGGCTAATATACAAATCTTTTTCATATTTATATTATATCTTGAATATTTCTATATCAAAAAATATTCAAGATATAACTAAATATTTCTAAATATTGAATAAAATATAAATAAACCGGTAATAATCAAAAGAATTCCGCTTATTTTCATAAGTACACCTGAATATTTAGCAAGAGAATTCATATGTTTTAATGTTGAAGTAAATAATGCAAATGCAATTACTATTATACATTGTCCTAATGCAAAGCAAAATAATAAAGCTATAGAAAATAATATATTACTTGAAATTGTAGCAATAGCCATAATACTTGCTAATATAGGAGAAGAACACGGACTAGCTGCCAATGCAAAAAAAGTACCAACAAGAAATGGAAGCAAAAATAAACCGCCCGTTTTATTTTGAGGCATTTTTTTAATTATTGCGGGAAATTGAAAGTCTAAAAAGCCTACTAAATTAAGACCTAATATGATAATTACAGAAGCAAATATCAAGATAACAATTGGTGAGGCAAATCCTGTAAAAGCTCTGCCTGATAATGCACAAATAACACCAATGATACTTAATACCACAGATAAACCAAGTGAGAAAGAAAGCATTTGTATAAACAATTTCTTATTCCCTTGTTTTGAATATCCGCCAACATAACCAATGATTAAAGGCAGCATGCCTAAACTACAGGGTGATAATGAAGCCAGAACCCCCGCAAAAAATGCAATAAGAAACAATAAAGGCATTACAAATGCATTTCCGGCAGAATATACAGAAAAAGCTTGAAGTAAATTATCCATTTATAGCTTCCTCTATTTCTGTAATAAGTGCTTCTTTAGAAATAGACCCCTCAATTTTATTTGTCTGGTTTCCGTTTTCATCAACAAAAACCATTGTTGGGACAAGAACAACTTGATATTTTTTGATATTTTCCTGTACTTTTCTATTTTTATCTAAAGCATTAATATGTACAAAATTCATTTTATTGCTATATTGCGGCTCTACCTCTTTTAAAATAGATTTCATTTTTTGGCAATCCATACACATAGTTGATGTAAATATCAACATAGACGGATGATTTCTATCATTTGCCATTGCACTTAAATCATCAGAATTTTTACTCATAACCAAATAAGCAACTATAGGCACTACTAATACTAATAATATAGTTATAATGTTTTTCATTTTAATTCCTCCTTTATGAATAAACATTACACTATACAAGTATAAATGAAATTCGCTATATGGATATATTTATAAAATTATTTCTTCAGGTAAATAAAATTCAACTTCATTTAGCTTTGTTCTAATTTCTTCATAAGATACACTGCCTTTAGAAACATTTTGATATTCTCTTACTATATCTATAATATCATTTGTATTTAATCTTATATTTCTTCTTCCTAAAGCATTTTCGATAATTACTGCCATAACTTTATCCTCCAACAATATTTATAATTTGTTTTACGAAATAAATTTATAAATCTTTAAAAATATCCCCCTATTGATTTAGTAAAACTGTTTCAGATTATATACAAATGGCTAATTTATGAAAAATTTTTTCAATGCTAAAAATTATTCATACAAGTCAAAATGAGGATTTTTTATGAATAAGACTATTATTAAAGCACCAAGTATTTGTATGGAAAAAATGGAAACATTATTTATCGAGATGACAGCACAAAATTGCAATCTTCGCTGTAAACATTGTTATATAGATTTTAAAGATAAAAAGGTTAAAGATTTTATTCCATTGGAAAAAGTAAAACAAACACTTAATACTATAAATAAAAAAGACTTGAAATATATTCATCTAACAGGTGCAGAACCTATGATGCATCCCGATTTTAACCATATTCTAAGACTTTGTCTTAAACATTCTTCTGTTATCATTCAAACAAATGCACTAAATATAAATGACAAAAAAGCAAGATTTTTAAGAAAAGTAGAAGAAGAAAATAATCTTGGAAATGAAATTATTTTTATGATTAGCATTGATAATTATAATGAAAAGGAAAATGATGAACAAAGAGGAAGAGGCTCCTTTAGAAAGGCAATACATGCAATTCAAAGTCTTGTTAAATACGATTTCAATCCTATTCTTTCTATTGTAAATTATCAAAATATGCCAATAACTGAGCTTAAAAATAGATTTAAAGAACTATGTAATTCTTTTAATTTTGAAACAACAGATATTAATTTTAAAATTATTCCATTAATGCAAAAAGAAAAACAAGTTGAAATTCCGGAAAATACTGAATTTGAGAAACTGCATTTAGAATGTGCAAAAAGCAGAACATTGACAATTAACGGAATATTTTCTTGTCCTTTATTATGCGGAGATAATAGAGGAAAATGCGGTTCTGATTTTATAGATTTTTCTAATAAGAATTATCTTGAAACACCATATTGCACACAATGTATAGCACATAATCAGAAAATATTTTCTCTTGATTTGTAACAAAATGTTAACAAAATTTACTACAAATGTCATGATTTTTTCCTTAAA